>NZ_MJAP01000039.1 GCF_001884735.1 Natronohydrobacter thiooxidans
CGATCTGCGCGATGCCACGGGCTCGGTCCTGAGCGATTATCTGAGCCTGCCGCCCATCATCACCATCAATCAGGGCGCGCGCGTCACCGTGATGGTCGACCGCGATCTGGAGATATTCTGATGGACGGGCTGATCGCGCCGCGCGCGAATGGCGGGCACAACAGTTACTTCGCGCAGGAAATGGAGCGGCTGGGGCCGATTGTGAGGGACCCTGCGCTGGTCGAGCTTTGCGTCAATCCTGACGGCCGCGTCTGGGTTGAGCTGCAAGGCGATGCCATGATGCGCGCAACTGACCAGATCCTCTCGCAGACCGAAATGGGGGATCTGGCAAGCAATATCGCCTCCACGGGCAACAGCACGCTTGGGCGCAGTCGTCCGGTGATTTCGGGATCGGTCGTGTTTGCCGGGCGCGCGGTGCGCTATCAGGTCGTGGCTCCCCCTGTGGTGGAGCATGGGCATTCCATCTCGATGCGGTTTTTCTCGAGCATTCCGCTGGAGGCGATTGAGCTCAAATTCCTCCATGGCAAGGAAATCTCGCTCGGCGCGCAGCGCGCGGCATTGGGGCGGGAGTTGAAAGCGCTGGTTGCGACAGGTGATCTCGAGGCTGCGGCGCGGTTTTGCATCGCGCATAAGCTCAATCTCATCGTTGCGGGCGGCACGTCGACCGGCAAGACGGTACTTGCGCGCAAGCTGATTTCCTTTGTGCCCGCGCATGAGCGGATCATCACCATCGAGGAAGCCGCCGAGCTTCTGCCCACCCAGCCCAACACTGTCACCCTCCTCTCCGAACGAGAAAACCCCCTGCGCTCGACCGATGCGCTGCTCACCTCCTCGCTGCGCATGCGCCCTGACCGGCTGATCGTGGGCGAGGTGCGCGGGGCCGAGGCCATGACATTTCTGGAAGCCATCAATACCGGCCATGGCGGCTCGATCACCACGCTCCATGCCGAGACCCCGCAGCTTGCCATCTCGCGCCTCGCCATCGCCGCGCTCAAATCCAACCTGCCGCTCACATATGACAATATGTGCGCCTATATCGCCCGCTCGATCGATGTGATCGTGCAGGCAGGGCGCAAGGACGGCGCGCGCGGCATCACCCAATTCTATTTCCCCGCTCTTCCCGATGAACAGGACCCCCGGATATGAAACACGCCTTCCTTGGCCTTGCGCTGACCTTTGCCATGCCCGCCCTCGCGCAGACCGTACCGGATCTTGGTGATCTCGATCCGAACAAGTTGCCGCCCGCACCTGCGGACAGCGCGGCACACGACTTGACCCTGCCCGAGCTCTACACCGCCGCCGAGCCCGACCGCGAGGTCAATGGCTGCATCGTCCCAGGACGACCCGACTGGCTGGTCGAGATGAATCCAGCGACGACAGCAGAACGGGCCATGGTGCATGCGATCTATAATTTGCGCTGGTCCGAAGCGGTCGTGGCCCATGAGGATTGCGCCTGCGCACTGCGCTATCCTGATTGGGGAGAGGTCATTGAAGAGTTCAAAGGCAGCTATGCCGGGATGGGCAGGCAGGAGATGTTCGACGCGCAGATGTCGTACCGTGCGGCATATCACCGGATAGTATCCCAAGCTGACACCATCTGCCGCGACCAAAGCCGCTGAGCATGGGGATCGTCTCCTGGATCGTCGGGTCGGTCGAAGGCTACCTTACCACTGCAGGTGAGACAGCCTTCGGAGCCTTGCTTGGCTCTGTCGGCACGATTGGTATGGCGATGGCAACCCTGGCCGTCGTGTTCGTCGCTCTCAATGCAATGCTGCAGGTCAAATCCATCGATCTGCGGACAGCTGTCATGCTGGGGGTCAAGCTGGCGCTCGTGGGGATTTTTGCGCGCAATTGGGCGGAGTTCAACTCTGTGACCAATGCCATTGTCGGCGGGTCGGAACATTTGGCCGGCGTGATTGTCGGCGCAGCGGGCGGTATAGGAGATGGGTCAGCGGGCCACTTCGCGCAACAATTTGATATGATCATCGCCGAATTAGTGCGTACCGCCAACAACATCGGCAGCGCGATGAACTGGGTTGGCGGAGCGTTCTTCACGACAATCGCCTTCATCATCCTCGCCGCCATGGGCGCGGCAGCCGGTCTGATGATCGTCTTCGCCAAGCTGATGATCACCTTCTATGTCAGTATCGCGCCGATCATGATCACCATGTCGCTCCTGAACGCCACCAAGGACTATTTCCAGAACTGGCTGAGCGGGATCATCAGCTATGCCTTCTACCCCATCGTGATCGCCGCCGTCTTCTCGGTCATCATCTCGATGAGCGATCAGATGGCCAGCAATGTGAATTCCGGCGATCTGGCGACACTGGGTCAGGCGATCCCTTTTTTCGCGATGATCATCATGGCCTTTTTTGCGATCTTCCTGATCCCCGTGATCATGCGCCAGATCACAGGCAATATTCAGCTGACCTCGGCCATGAGCGGGCCCATGGCAGCGCTCGGCACCCTCTCTGCCGCGCGCATGGCTGGACTTATGGGACGGCACGGGCCAGTACCGCCCGCAGGCCCCGGTGCAGGTGGCGCAACGCGTGGCCCCGCGCCTGCAGGCGGTGGTAGTGCCGCGGCAGGGGCCAATGCGCGCATGGCGCGATCAGCACGGTTGGCAGGGAGATGAATATGGAAATGACGCCGGTGAGCTTTGGGGGGATCGCGCTCGGCTCATTCCTCCTCGTGATCATCGCCGCATGGCTCTCGCGCAAAGGCAACTTCGCGCCGCCGTTTGAGCGCCGTCCGCTCATGAACCAGACGGAACTGCGGCTCTTCAATACACTGCGCGGCGAGTTGCCTGCAGGCTGGAGCGTGATGTGTCAGGTTTCCTACGGCGCCTTCCTGCGCAACAAAAGCTTCAAGCGCTATATGAGCATCAATTCCAAGCGCGCGGATTTCGTGGTGCTGGACGCCGACCTGAATGTTGCTGCCGTGGTCGCATATCAGGGCGGCGGCCATTACGGGAATTCCCGCGACAGCCGCGCCCGCGCCGAGAAGAGCGATGCCGTCAAGCGGCAGGCCCTGCGCGAGGCGGGGATTGCACTGATCGAGCTGCCCGCAAAGTTTGACCGCGAAACTGTGGCTCAGCGTGTCGCGGAACTTGCCGGGACCGGATCGTGCCATGTTGCCCCTGACAGACCGGCAGCATAACCTGTCCGGATGGCAGTCCCCGTTATAGACAATTGCACGGCCCGCAGGCTGTTTCTCGACAGGCACCTTCTGCTGCGCCCGCAAGCCGGGACAGGCAAGGGGCGCGACCTTGAACAACTGCTGCACAAACTGGGTTTCGTGCAGGTTGACAGCGTGAACACGCTGGCGCGCGCGCATGATCTGATCCTGTGGTCGCGCCAGACGCGGTTTCGCCCCCGCGCACTGATGGATCTTGTCGCTCAAACCCGGACGGGGTTCGAGCATTGGACCCATGATGCTGCCATCATCCCGATGGCGTTTTACCCGATCTGGCGGCTGAAATTCGCCCGCGACGAGGCCCGGATGCGCGCGCGCTGGCCAGCATGGCGGCGCGAAGGCTGGGACGGCGAGATCGAGACTGTGCTCAGACATGTCGCCGATAACGGGCCAACATCCTCGCGCGATGTCGGCACAGATGAGCAGAAAGGATCGTCGGGCTGGTGGGACTGGCACCCCTCCAAGACTGCGCTGGAATTCCTGTGGCGCTCGGGCCAGCTTGCAATCAGCCATCGGCAGGGGTTCCGCAAATTCTATGATCTGAGCGAGCGGGTGATCCCGCGCGACTATCGGGCCACGCACCTGACGGATGCGGAAATCGTCGATCAGGCAATGTCCGGGGCGCTGGACAGGCTCGGATTTGGCACCAGTGGCGAGTTGGCGGCGTTTTTCGAGATCGCCACGCGCGATGAGGCAAAAGCCTGGTGCAAGGAGGCATTGGCAAGCGGGCGCATCATCGAGGCAGATATCACCATGGCAGATGGTACTCTGCGGCGCAGTTTCACCATCTCTGAAGCGCTGGATCATGCCATATCCCTGCCCAACCCTTCCTCACGGGTCCGCATCCTGTCGCCATTTGACCCCGCCTTGCGCGACCGGGCCCGCGCCGAGCGGCTGTTCGGGTTTCACTACCGGATCGAGATTTTCGTGCCCGAAGCGAAACGGAAATATGGATACTATGTATTTCCAGTGCTGCAAGGAGATCGCCTGATCGGGCGGCTCGACGCCAAGCGCGACGGCAAGACACTGGCCGTGCGGGCCTTCTGGCCAGAGGCGGGCGTGAAAATGAGCAAAGCGCGCATTGCGGGCCTTGCCGCAGAGCTGGACAGGCTCAGACATTTTGCTGATGTCGATGGGATCGAGTTCGAGAACACCTGGTTGCGAGGTTGAAATCAGATGCGGAGGATGGGTCAAGGTCGAGAAAGACTCGGCCCACTCCTGCCGTTCGGCTCTGATGAGATGCCACGGCGCAGCCCCGTCAGAGCAGCCATACGTGCGGACCGCAGCGAAAACTTGCAAAAAAAAGGTGAAGCGTTCGAAGCCGTCTTTCGCTGCGGGTGTCAGAATGGCGTTCAGGCGGGCGATCAGGTTCCAGCAGCTTACGGCGCCAAGCATCGACGAAGGCTTCGGGGTCTCCTGCACCACATCGCGCGGTTCGAAGCATCTTCGGGGTTTCCCTGTCATAACTTGAGATTGACAATCTGCCGCACATAGGAGACAGACCTCGCGAACGGTTCCCCTCTGGGGATGAAAAGGGAACCCGGTGCCGTGGCCGCAAGGTGCGAATTCCGGGACTGCCCCCGCAACTGTAAGCGACCGTTCCGATCCGTTCGCCGTCATGGGCGAAGCCACTGCATCAGGTGATGCGGGAAGGCGGTATCGGGACCACGGTCGCAAGTCAGGAGACCTGCCGTTCCGGCTTCGCGATGAGGCGCAGCCGACACCCTCATATCCGCCGGACGGGGTGTCCGGGAAAGGAGCTTGAATGTCTCACTTGTCTTGCGGTCTCCGCCAAAGCAGTCGTGTGGTCGCGGCCTGCCTGCTGGCCATGACTGTCTCTGATGCCCGCGCGCAGGCGACGGAATACCCGCTCGAAATCACGAACTGCCAAAGGTCGCTCAGCTTCCGGAGCGCGCCGGAAAGAGCCGTTTCCATCGGCCAGGGCACGACCGAGATCATGCTCTCGCTCGGCATTGCTGATCGCATCGTCGGCACCGCGATCTGGCTGGACCCCCTGCCAGAGGCGCTGGAAGAGGCGGGTCGGTCCCTGCCGCGACTCGCCGACAATTCGCCGGGCTTCGAGGCGGTGCTGAACACCCGGCCCGATTTCGTGGCGGCGCAATGGGTCAACGATATTGCCCCTGAACAGGCGCGCGTGGGGACATTCGCGCAATTCGATGATTTCGGGATCGCCAGCTATGTGTCACCCGCCGAATGCGCCAAGAGCGACTTCAGTGCCGGCAGCGGCGATGGTGCCCGTTCGCAGGCCTGGAGCGTGGACCTGCTGAATCAGGAGATTTCGGAACTGGCCGCGATTTTCGATGTCCAGCCCGCAGGCGACGCCCTGATTGCGCAGAACTCCGCCCGGGTCGAAGCTGCGTCGATCCATGCGCAAGAGCTACAGGCGCAGGATGTCACGGTGCTTTACTGGTTCTCGTCGCCCCAGATTGACGGCGAGGCCTATGTCGCCGGGCGCTATGGGGCCCCCGCCTGGATTTCGGATGTGGTGGGCATACGCAACGTCATCACTTCGGATCAGGAATGGCCGCTGGTCGGCTGGGAAACCATTGCCGGGCTGAACCCCGATGTGATCGTGCTGGGCGCGATGGACCGTCGCAGGCTGCCAGCGGATGATATCGCCGCCAAACGTGCGTTTCTCGAAAGCGATCCGGTGGCCAGCCAGCTGAATGCTGTGCGCAATGGTCACCTGATCGAGATGCCAGCGCATTCGATGAACCCCACGCTGCGCGCCGTGGACGGTGTTGAAACGCTCGTGGAAGGGCTGCGTGAACTGGGGCTGACCCGGTGATTGCCGGGACGCTCTCGGCACGGGGCTCGCGCCCCGTGTTGGGGTTGGGCGGCTTTCTGTTGATCGGAACGGCCGCGCTGCTGGCGGCCGTCACCTGCGGGATCATGTTCGGCGAAATCGCCGTCACCCCGCATGAGGTCGCCAATACCCTTGCCAACCGGCTGCTCGGCTTTGACCTGCCGGTGGATCCGATCCGCGAGGGGATCATCTGGCATTACCGCCTGAGCCGGGCGGCGGTTGCGGTCTGTGCGGGGGCGTCGCTGGCCATCTGCGGCGTGGTGTTGCAGGCGCTGCTGCGCAATCCGCTGGCGGAGCCCTATCTGCTGGGCATCTCGGCGGGTGCCTCGACGGGGGCGGTGACGGTGATTGTGCTGTCGCTCGGGGCCGGCGCGCTGACCGTCTCGGCCGGGGCCTTTGCCGGGGCGGCGCTGGCCTTCGCCTTTGTCGCCATCCTGGCCTTCGGGTCCGGCGGCGGCACAGACCGGATCATCCTTGCGGGCATCGCAGGGTCGCAACTGTTCAATGCCGCGACTTCTTTCATCGTTACCTCATCGGCCACGGCAGAGCAGACACGCGGCATCATGTTCTGGCTTCTGGGCAGCCTTGGGGGGGTCCGCTGGCCTGATGCGGGCCTCGCCTTTCCGGTCGTGCTGCTTGCGCTGGCCTATTGCCTTTACCGGGCGAGGGCGCTGGATGCTTTCGCCTTCGGCGAGGATGCGGCGGCCTCGCTCGGGGTGGATGTGACGCGCGTGCGGATCGAGTTGTTCGCGCTGACCGCCATGTTGACCGCGACGGTGGTCAGCATCATCGGTGCGGTCGGTTTCGTCGGGCTGGTCATCCCGCATGCGATGCGGTTTCTGGTGGGGCCCTCGCACGGGCGGCTGATACTGGCCTCTGCGCTGGCAGGCGGTGTCTTCATGGCGCTGGCCGATGTTCTGTCGCGCCTTGTGCTGCCGGGGCAGGTCTTGCCGGTCGGGGTGATCACGGCGCTGTTCGGCGCACCCGTGTTCGGGGTCATCTTGTGGCGTTCGCGGGGGGCCAAATGACCCTGAGCGCCGAGAATGTCTCATGGACGGCCGGGGGTGCCCCGATCGTGCGCGACGTCACGCTTGCTCTGCCCGAGAAAGGGGTTCTGGGGCTGGTCGGCCCCAACGGATCGGGAAAGTCCAGCCTGCTGCGGCTTCTTGCCGGGTTGCGCCGTGGCACCGGCGGGGCGGTCTATGTGGACGGGCAACCGATCACCCGCATCCGCCGTGCCGAGATCGCAAGGCGCCTTGCCGTCGTCGAGCAACAGGCGACGACCGAGGTTGCTCTGAGCGCGCGCGAGGTGGTGGCGCTGGGGCGCGCGCCACAACGCGCAGCCTGGAGCGCTTGGACCGAACGCGACGAGGCGGCGGTGGCTTCGGCGCTGGAGCGCACCGGGATGATGCATCGCGCGGCGCAGCAATGGTCAACCCTGTCGGGGGGCGAGCGGCAGCGTATCCAGATCGCAAGGGCGCTGGCGCAGGAGCCGCGCGAGCTTCTGCTGGACGAGCCGACCAATCATCTCGACATCCGCCACCAGCTTGATCTGATGCGGCTCTTGCCAAGGCTGGGCACGCGCGTCGTCGTGGCGCTGCACGACCTCAACCAGGCCGCCGCCTTCTGTAGCGAGATCGCAGTAATGCACGAAGGCCGGCTGATCGCGCAGGGCGCACCGGCGCAGGTGCTGAACGCATCCCTCATCGGCGAGGTCTTCGCTGTGGACGCATCGGTCACTTGTGGCCCGACCGGCACACGGATCTCGTTTTTCTGACCTGACTTCAGCCGGTTGTGGTAAAGACATTGCGCAACATGCTGGCGCGTCCGTACATGAATACACCGCAAAGTAGACCCGCATCGCTTTCGCCACCCCCGGTAGCTTGCCGCTATGCATGGCCCCCAGAACCTCCAATCGTCGCGGGCAAGAGATGTGCTTTGATCCGATCGAGGATCGGGTAATGTCTCAGTTTGAAATCCGGCGCAGTTGACGGGGCTGTCGCTTCGCGGCCGGGAGCTTGTCGAAGGTGTGCGCAGCATCGCCAGCCTGGCGCCGCAGCAGGATGGCCAGAGGCTGCATTCCTCATCCTGGTCCCACGCCGCCCTGCGCCTGCTCTTAGGGCGGGGAAGAGTGAGTTGGTTGATTCATTTTTCGGACGAACCATCGCCGCATCGAGCCGAGCGCGGTGGGCGGCGATAGATATGGTTTCATGTAGCAACAGAGATGGGAGCATTTCGGATGACTGAAGGCCCGGTGCTGCGCGTGCAGAATACGTTTCGTCCTCCGCCGAACGATATTGTCGCGTTTGGGTTCCTCGCGTCGAGCTGCGGCACAGCAGCGTCGTCCCAGCCCCGAGCGATCAGGTTAGCATCGCGATCGGCCCATTGCTGCCGGTCTGGACGACCACTATGCGCGCGGCGCGGCGTTCCCAAAGCAGCCAATCGTACATTGCGCAGTGTTGAAGCTATCAAGTATTGTGGGTGCTGGCCAAGCTGCTGTTAACATCACCCAGCCGATGAGCCTTCGTTAATGCAGCATTGCCGTCGTGGAGGCCGCAAACCGGCCGCAACTTGTTTCTTGCCAATACCACTCACGCATCCTCACTCTACGTCGACACATGTTCAGGCTGGGCGCAAGACAGCACGGCGTAGTGGTCGCGCTGCAACCATGAGCAGAAATCCAAGCGCCGCCCAAGACAGCCACGCTGGCACGACACTGTGCGACGTCTCCAGAGTCGCGGCGATGTTGATCCCGCTGAGGCTCACGAACTGTTCGAGAACGAGGCCTGCTGTAAGCGCGCTCCCGATCACCCCTGCACCATAGCGCATGAGTGTCGCTTTTCCCATCTCGCGCCAGATAATCGTCAGGGTTGCGAGGCTGGTAATGGGTCCCGCTAACAGAAAAACCAGCACTGCCCCTGGCGAGACACCCGCAAGCAGCATGGCCGCCGCAATGGGTGTGGCGGCCGACGCGCAGATGTAAATCGGGATGCCAATCACGGCCATGAGCAGCATCAGCGGCAGACCTGTCAGAAGGCCCGCCAGCACTTCGGGCGGCAGGCTGGAGAGAATGAGGGCAGCGACAACCAGGCCGCCCAGCATCCACGGACCAATATCGTCGAGCATATCGACGAAGGCATATCGCATCCCCGCGCGAAGCCGTGCGGAAACCGGCAGGTCGGGCGCGACCGCATCGCCGCCGCCCGCGCAGGATTTGCTTTTGCAGCATGCCGAAGGCTCGGTCGGTGCCACAGCAGTTCTACGCTGCCCCGCAACCACAAGGCCTGTCGCCATTGCCGCGAAAATCGCCCCAAGTATGCGCGCCAGCATCATGATAGGCCCAAGCAGCGCATAGCTGAGCGCAATCGAATTCACTCCGATCCCCGGGGTCGAGATCATGAAGGCGGCAACTGGCCCTTTTCCTGCGCCCGCACGATGGAGTGCAAGGCCCGTAGGAATCGCCCCGCAGGAGCAGAGCGGCAGGGGCGCCCCGATAAGCGCGGCACGAGTGATGGCCCCAAAGCCCGCGCCGCCAATCCAGCGCTGCAAGACATCTTGCGGCAGGAAGGCCTTGATCAACCCAGCGATGACAAGCCCCATGAGCAGCCATGGCGCGATATCGAGGGCGAGTTCCAGGATTGTCTCACGAAAATTCATGCGCAGGACCTTGTGATTCGCTGAAGTTTGGACATTGATAGCCCCTGTAGCAACTACAGGGTCAAGGACCATGTCTGACTATCTTCGCATTGGCGAATTGAGCCGCACGACCGCGACCAAGGTCGAAACCATCCGTTACTATGAACGCATCGGATTGATTGACCCTCCGCTGCGGACATCGGCCAATTACAGGGCCTATGCGCCTTCCCATCTGGCGCGGCTCAGCTTCATCCGACGTGCCCGCGCCCTCGGATTCTCGCTTGAGCAGGTCCGCCAGTTTCTGCAACTCGCCGATGACAAAGACGCCCCCTGCGATCGCATCGACGAAATCGCGCGGCAGCATCGGGCCACTGTAGAGGAAAAGCTTGCCGATCTGTTGGCACTGCGCGATGAACTCGACGCCATCATCGGGCAATGCCGCACTGGCAAAGTCAGCGATTGCACCATTCTCGAGGCGCTTTCTCCACAAGCACAGGACTGACAAGCTCATTCTCCAGCGCTTGGATCAATCTGGCTGTGGAACCTGCGAGCGAGCCGAGCTTGCTACGGTATCTCCTCATCTATCCAATCGGTGCCCAGTCACAATGCGGCGGGTTAACCCTTCAAACTCGAGTATCGACAATTTTGGACTTAAAGTTGACCGACAGCCCGTGGCGCGATGCTTTTCAAAGCGGACACGCGGTTAAACCGAGCAACCTATTACGTCCTCGACAGGTACGGAAACTCACGCAGTGATGTTCTAACACCTGCGGCCTGGCGGAATTGTAACGCTGCAGTCGCGTTGTTTAGAACCCCAAAGACGATGCATAACGCAAGCGTTTCATGGCGATCACGCCTGCCTGGCGGTGCCCTCGACAAAAGACAAGGGTCGAAGGGCTGCACATATCTCGACCTGTCCGAGCAGAGCCGATACCTTGTGATCGATTTCAGCGTCGAGTCTGGTCAGGTCGCGCAGGCTGTCTACCTCGACTTCTGCAACCAGGTCGACGACATGATGTTCTGGCAGGCGCCGGATGCGCAGTGTCTTGACGTCCCGGACCTCCGGGATGCTGTTCAGGCTGTCAAGAACCGCCAGTGAAACCGTCGGATCGATCCGGTCGAGCAGCATCCCCAGCGCGCGGCGGCCCACAGTGAAGGATGTGTAGCTGAGCAAGCCCGCCACACCAAAGGCCGCGAGTGTATCGGCCACGGGCAGGCCATACCATGCGCCGATCAACCCGAGCGTAACCAGAACAGTGCCAAGCGAGTCTGTCAGGAAATGCGCGGCATTGGCCTCCAGCGCCATGCTGCCCGTTGCGCGCGCGGCGCGTTTGACGATCTGGTGACGGATGAAATCGGCAGCGGCTGCGAAGGCGGCTGCGGCCAGATACCACGCCTCGATCTGCATCGGCGGCGTGCCGTGGACCAGTTTCAGCCCCGCCAGATGCCAGATGAACACGGCAATGATGCCCAGCAGCACGGCTTCGGCCAGCGCGGCAAAGGCTTCGAGTTTTTCACGCCCGCAGGTCCAGGCAGGGTCTGACCCGCGATCCGACAGGCTGACGACGACCACGGTGACGCCGGTCACGACGATGTCGATCAGCCCTTGCATCGCATCCGCGACCAGCGCGAGCGAGCCCGACAGCAGGCCGATGATCAGCTTGCCCAGTGTCAGCACGATGGTTGTGATCAGCGAGCCGATGGCCACCATTAGCTTGTAGGCCCGGTTTCCCATGCCCAGCCAAGTGCCCAAGCCCCGCGGCAATCCTGAATTTGCGCTGAAATCAGTCATTCGGCCTCCAACTTGTCACAGTTGAATAGCGGTGAAATCGGGCAAAAATTGGGAAGGGATATGTCAGGAGAAACCAGTTTCGCGGATGCTCCAGCGGGCGGCAGTGACAGCGGGCTCCAGGCTCAGGCGGCCAACGATCTGTTCAAGCGCGGAGTCAGAGGTGCTATCGGCATTCACTTCGGCAGTGACTTCGACGCGGTCACTATCTTCGATATTCTCGGACTCCAGCCCGGTCAGATGCAGCCCGTTTTCGGTGAAGCCTTGCAGCATCAGGGCGCGGACATGGGCTTCCTGCGCGCTTTTGCAGATAATCTCGACCGCATAGTAGCGCGTCAGTTCCGTGGTCTGGATCGGCTGGCGGTCAAGTATGCGGGCGAGCGGGCGCAGGCCCAGATTGACGAAGACCACCGCACCTGTGACGGAAGCCGCGAGCATGAACTCGCCCGCGCCCGCAAGCATTCCGATGGCGGCGGCACACCAGAGCGTCGCTGCCGTGTTAAGCCCGCGCACGTTGAACCCTTCGCGGAAGATGATGCCTGCACCCAGAAACCCGATGCCCGATACAATCTGCGCTGAAACACGGGTCGGGCTGATCTCGTCTGGGAACGCGGCGGAGAAGAGCACGAAACTGGCTGCGCCCAGAGCCACGAGCGTATTGGTGCGCAGCCCCGCCAGACGTTGCCGCCATTGCCGTTCCATGCCGATGATCGCGCCGAACAGCAGCGCCGCAGAGAGGTTCAGGATCGGCTGGAAGAGGATCAGGTCGGGCATGGGGTATCCTTCGCAATGCGATGCGTCATGGCAGGCCAGTGTGACAGGTTTACGACGCAGGCGCCCAGAGTAGGCGGATTTCGGACAGATCGCTCTTGGCCTGCTGCAATCGAAAGGCGATGCGCATCTGTGCGCCGCTGACCGGGGTTTCGCGCAGTTCGACCACGGCAATGACGCCCTCGTCGCGGTAATCAAGCCTCAGGTGACGGATTGCCCCAGCGGGCACGATCCCGTCCAGACAGTCGCGCACCACTTGCGCAAGCTCCGGGCGCAGGGCGGCCTTATGCGCCGCAGGGCCATCCGCATGGCCGTCAGGTTCGGGATGGATGATGATCTCGTTCACTTCAGGCAGGGCAGCGAGCACATTGGCGCGCGCGGCCTCACTCAGGCGATGGGCTTCGGAAAGGGTCATCGCAGGATCAAGCGCGATATGGACATCCGCCTGAATGGACCCGCTCATATGGCGCAATCTCAGGTCATGGGCGTCGCGCAGGCCGGGGGTGGCCATCAGCGCCCCGGTGATCCGGGTCGCGACCTCCTCGGAGGGCGCGGTATCGACCAGTTCATGAATCGCAGGACGCCCATAGACCCAGGCCACGCGCCCGAGCATCAGCGCGATGATCGCAGCCCCCAGCGCATCGGCCCATAGCGCGCCCAGCATGGCCGCGCCGATCCCGGCCAGCGCCACGACGGAGGTGGCCGCGTCCGAGCGGTGATGCCAGGCATTTGCGGCCATCATCGCCGAGCCCGTGCGCCGCGCCACGGCTTTGGTGTAATGATAAAGCGCTTCTTTCAGAGCGATGGAGAGGCCCGCGACGCAAAGCGCGAGCAGGCCCGGCGCGCCATCGGGCGGGGAGAGGAGCCGCGCACCCGCGTCGATCAGGATGCTCGCTGCTGCAAGCGCCAGCATCGCGGCAATAGCCAGCGTGGCCAGCGTTTCAAAGCGGCCATGACCGAACGGATGATCCGCATCAGGTGGGCGGTGCGAATGGCCAAGCGCCCAGATCACAGCGGCGTCGGACATCAGATCCGACAGCGAATGCACACCATCCGCCACCAGCGCCTGACTTTGTGTCACCAGCCCGACAATGATCTTTGCGCCTGCCAACGGCGCATTCAGAAACACCCCCGCCCAGGCCGCGCGGCGCTTGTCGCGCAGGGCAGCGCTTTCGGAACTGATGTCGGACTGGGTCATCTCAAAATTCTTTCAGATACGGCCAATAGGGGTCATCTGCCCTGCGAGGCAGTGCTTTGCAACAGAGTCGTGATACGCCCGCAAGATGGGAACGGCCCCGGCCCAGTCCGCGCAATTCTGCTCGAGGCGCGCGCGCGCGTAGACGCGTTCAGTCGCGCGACGACCGGGATTTGCACACCCGCGGGCAAAAGCGCCAGACCGCGCGCGGCGTCTTCTGCGGGCAGTCGGATCATCGCTTGGGCGATTTCTTCGGCAGAATGACGCAAGATCGCCGGCCGGCCCGGTTTCATACTGTCGCCGTAGATGAAGGCGCGCAAATGGGCGCTGGTCAAGGTGCGCGTCGGTGATGTGGTTTGTGGCAGGTAGCTCATGGGATGTGTCCTTTTGGTGTGACCCTCTGCACAGGCGCGCCCGGTGCAGAGGGCGGCGCATCACATGAGGGGGAGGTTGAGATTGAATAATCGGGGGTCGGGCATGATTTGCGGGGTCCTGTTCGGGCTGTCGGGCGGCATGCGGGATACCGCCCGACAAGGGTTTCGAACGATCAGAAATCCACCCCGATCAGCCAAGAGGCCATCGAGAAATAGACCAGCAGGCCCGAGAAATCCTTGATCGTGGTGATGAACGGGTCCGCGCCGGGCGCGTGATCCACACCGATCCTGATCATGATATAGGGCAGCAGGAAGCCGAGGCAGGACGCCAGAAAGACCGAGGTGAAGAGCGCCACACCGACGACAATTCCAAGCTGCGGAATCTCGTTCGGGACACCTTGCCAGAAATAGGCGACGGTTCCCGCGACCAGCGCAATGCCCACTGCCATGGTCAGACCTACCAGCGCCTCGCGCACGAAATTCTTGCGCCAGAAGTCTTTCATGGTGACATGACCCAGCGCATATCCGCGCGCGAAGATCGTGGAGGATTGCGTGCCGACATTGCCGCCCATATCCATCACCAGCGGGATGAAAATGGCCAGCGCCAGCACAGCGCCCAGCACATCCTCGAACTGGTCAATGAGACCGCCGACGACAAGCCCACCGGCCAGCGTGACCATCAGGAACAGGATGCGCACACGCACGGTGTACCAGATCGGACCCTGGGTCAGCTTTTCCGAGCGCACATGGTCTTCGGTGTGAAACACATCGCCGACACCGGCCTTGAAATAGATATCGTCCGAGGTCTCGACTTCGAGAATATCCATCGCATCGTCGAAGGTCAGAACGCCGATCATCTCGCGCTTCGAGTTGACGACCGGCAGCAGCGGCACGTCTTTCAGCTGCAGCCGCCGTGCGGCGGTTTCCTGGTCCATGGCATGGCTGACGGCGATATCTGCGCCTTCAACCAAAGGCATGATGGCGCTCTCCGGCTCTGCGCGCAGCAGGGCTGAGAGGCGCGCGAAGCCCTTGTAGCAGCCTTGCCCATCGACGACAAAGACCACGGCGGCCTGACCGGCCGGCACGCGCGTGCGGCGCACGGCGTCGAGCGCGTTGCTGACCGATGCGCTGTCGGCGACATAGACAAAGGCATCGCGGATGCGCGCCGAGATGGGGCCGGGGCTGGCCTTGGTGGTTGCGCCCGTTGCGCCGAGCGTTTCAAAAGTTGTGCTTGCCATGTGATTTCTCCATTGGCTTTTGGGTCGTTTGAGAAAGAGGTGAAGGGGGTCAGTCGGGCTGTGGCGGATCCCAGCCGCGCGCAGTGGCGCCCGCGTTGCGACAGGATCGCAGCGGCATATGACGCGCGGGTGACAGATAGGGGCCAGCCATCATGCGCCCCCCGCTAGGGGCCCGAGCAGCGCCCAGGCGATGGCGAAATAGATCACCACCCCCACCAGATCCATGATCGAGGTGATGAGCGGTGCGGACATCGCCGCCGGGTCGGTACCAAGCCTGCGCGCCACAAATGGGGCGAGCGCGCCCAGTACGCCGCCCATGATGGTGACGCAAACCATCGTCAGCCAGATCACCCAGAGCACTTGCGGCGCGATTGTCTGGCCCAATGTCGCAAGCACCGCCATCAGACTGGCAACCACCAGCCCCAGCCCGGCAAGCACCGGAAGTTCCCGCCGGAGCACAAACCATATGTCCCGCGCGCGCAGATCCAGCTGGCCCAGTGCCATGGCGCGCAGGACCAGCGTCGCGGACTGGCTGCCGGTATTGCCGCCCATATCAATGATCGGGGCCACAAATGCTGCAAGGATCAGCATTTCCGCCAGAAGCGCCTCTTGCCCCGCGATATAGCCCGCCGTCACCACGCCAAAGACGCTCAGGATCGACAGCCACACCAGCCGCACGCGGAAAATCCGCCCGAGGCTGGAGCCGCGCATGTCCAGATCATCGCCCGCGAAGGCGCCCGTCGCACCGAAGCGCGCAAGCGTGGCCGCAGAGGCTGCGCGCCCGATATCCAGCGCATCGTCAATGGTGACGATGCCGACCAGCCGCTTGCCTGTCGTCAGGATCGGCAGGGCAAAGACGTCATAGGCGGCGATGCGTTCGGCAATATCGCGCAAGGGCTCATCCACCCGGCCAGAGGGCGCGTTGACCATCATCAGATCGGAAATCGAGCGCCGCTCATCGGCGAGGATCAGATCGCGCAGCGTGACCACGCCCTGCAGCTTGCGCTCGGCATCGACGACATAGGCGGTGTAGATCGTTTCTGTATCAGGGGCCTCGGCGCGCAGATGGGCAATCGCCTGCGCGACGGTCATCTCGGGCGCGAGCGTCGCGTAATCTGACGTCATCGCGGCCCCTGCGGTGCCTTCGGGATACGCGGCAAGACGGCGAATATCCTCGCGCTCGGCCTGCGCCAACGCGGGCAGCAACGTTGCGCGCTGGTCCGCTGACAGCGCTTTCCACAGATCAGCACGCTCGTCATGGCTCATATCGGTCACGATCCGCGCGAAATCGGGGCGCGCGATATGGCGCGCAATCGCGATCTGGAAGCGCGGGCCGAAATAACCGAAAACCTTGCTTTGCTGCGCCGGCGTGAGCGCACGCATCAGTTTTGCGGCCTCGGATGGGGGCAGGCCGCCGACCTCATTGGCCAGATCCGCCGGGTGCAACTCGGCAAGCGCCTCGCGCAGGGTCAGCAAATCTCCCTGCGCGAGATGCGCGCGCAATGCGTCTTGCGACATGAGAACGGTCATGGCCTGCCCCTTTCCTGTGCGTTCAGCCAAAGGCCGTTGACAAGGACACCGGCCCGATCCGGTCGCCCTTGCGATAGAGCGCGCAGGGCGTGGCGGGGGGTGTCTTGTGCTTGAGCAGCTTCTTTGCCGGGCCTTTCTTGGGCAGCTTTTCGGCAATCCCCAGCACTGCAATGCGCCGCGCCATTTCCGCGCGCACGTCGCCGGGCGTGATACCGCGGTCATGCCAGAGAACCGCCAGATGGTAGAGCAGATCGACGCTTTCAGCGATCAGCCCTTCGGGGTTGTCGGCCACGGCGTCCAGCGCGACTTCGGTGGCTTCTTCCACCAGCTTGCGGGCCTTCTTGGCGGTCGAGGCGGCTTTCAGTTTTGCAGTGCGCTCGGTAGGCGGGGCGTCGAGTTGGGTCATCAGCAGCTCGAGATGCCCGAAAATATCTGCCGGGCGGCCGAAACGTGGGTCAATTGCTTGCATCTTCATGGCCATATCCTCTGTCTCAGGGTGTTTTCGGGGAGAGAGAGTGCAGGGTCGCGCGCCCGCGCGGCCCTGCCTTGGCTTCGGTCGTGATGGATTGGCCCTCTGCATCAATGACGGGCAGACCCACTCGGGTTGCATTCGCAACCAGATCGGCCGTGTCATTGCCACCGGGTAGCGCCAGCAGCATATCGGGGCGCGAATCCTCCAGCATGAAGGCATTGCGGATTGCTTCGGCGCGCTTGCCAAGTTCCCGCCAATTCGCAGGGTAGCGCAGGACATGCAGCCGCATTTCGCGCGCCCAGTCCTCGGCAGTTATGCCAAGCGCGCCATTGCCCCCGTGGATCAGCACAGTGACAGGGCGCAGCGTATGGGCACGCGAAAGCGCGCGGCGGATCAGGGTGACATCATCGAGATGCCGCCCTCCGGCGATGATCAGACGCATAAGATACACTCCCGACGCAGGCGCGTGCAGGCCTCAGCCCGCGCGCAGCCGGGCTTGCTGGGCGAGAAGTGCGCAAAGGGGGGTATCCAATGCGTCGGGCTGTGTGGGCGTGGCGGTCAGCCAATGCTGCACCAGTCGGCCTGTGCGCGCATCACGCAGCCAGCAGGCAACAGGGGTGCGGCGCGCGGATGCGCCGGGTGGGGCCATATGGGCGAAGTGAAAGGTCATTGTCGTGCCTCCGTCCAGCCGCGCCGTTCTGGAAGCACAGGGGCTGCTTTACATACGCAGGCCCCAAAGCCGCAGACAGGCCGGGTGGTCTGAATTTGTCCGGAAGGTCTGGCGGCTGCGCAGCATTTCGCAAAACACAGAGGCCAGACCGCTACTAGAGCAACTGTCCATGGGTCTCTCTGGTTGATACATGAAAATGGCCGCGACATTCGCAGCGAGTTGTCGGTAACGTCATCGCTTCACGAAGTCAACAGCCTCGCATCAACGAAGTAGCGCTACGCGGCGCAAACGGGATGCACGATGGATGAGATGGGTTCTCATGGCAACTCTCTGTCTATATCAATGACCATCCACAGCCAAACCTACAACTGTTCCAAATATCGCAAAGCAAGATCGGTGACCGTCTTCTTTGCCCAGGATGCTGCGCATGCAATGCTGCAAAATCACAGGCGGCTCTCCGCCCTCTACGTCGGTCCTAGGCTGAACACACTTCGCGAGACCTGCCGCCGTTGAACAAGTCAAACGTGGCGCGCTACAGACCATGCGAGCGGCCGCTTCGGTGAAATGTGGCAATGCGCCTGGTTGCCACGGCTTTCAGCCGATGGCCATGTCCTCTGCGGTTTTGCCCGCTTCCAACGCCTCCACGAACCACTGCGGTTTGCGCCCCCGGCCGGACCAGGTGAGTGCCGGGTTCTCAGGGTGGCGGTATTTCGGCGCGACGGGTGCGCGTTTGGGTTTGGCATCACTGTCGACCAGTTCGGCCAGCGAATAGCCGAGCTCCCTGGCGAATGCTTCCACCTTGGCGCGGGCCTCTGCCTTCTGCCGGTCCTCATAGGTGGTGATCGCCTTGGCGATGTCCTTGTGCAAATTGCGCAGCTCCGTGAGCGACAGCGCCTCGAGATCGAAATCAGCCATGCGGTGCTTTCCGTGTCCTGAATGATCCTGCAAGGTAGCCTGTATCGGCATGGCCCCGCAACTCCCGGCGGGCGAGGGCAGGGGTGGCGGAAATCTGTGATCTGCTGGCTCTGCTGCCAAGACCGTGCCGGGCTTGGGTCCTGACAGGCCATGTTGGCAAGATGACAGGGTCTGGCATGGGCTCCCCGCGCATCTCTGTCTCCTGGGCCATCCCTTCGACTGACAATCCCCTAATCCCGTTCGGGCTCTCACGCGCAACCCCGCGTCAGACCGGGCCGTGTTGGCCGCCTGTGGCGTCCTGCCCGCTCCACCCCGGTCCTTTGGGGGTTTCCGGTGTCCATGCTGTCCACCGTGCACGCATCACCCGACGGGCTTTTTCAGGGGTTGCCTTCGGGACGGTCCCGAAGACAGGACACAGAAGGAAGCTTACCATGCAGAACATCGTCATCCTCGCCGGCAACATTGGCCAGAAACCCGAAGCCCGCACCACCCAGGGCGGCACCAAGATCACTAATTTCAGCCTCGCCACCTCCCGCCCCCGCCTCTCGGAAGGTCGCGTGCTGCGCGATGAGAACGGCTACCGGGTCATGGACACCGAATGGCACCGCATCACCTGCTTCAACGGTCTGGGCAAGACGGTCGCGGAGCATTGCGAAAAGGGCATGAAGGTGCTCGTCCATGGCCGCATCCACTACACGAAATGGACCGATGCGGCAGGCAACGACCGCTACGGCTGCGAGATCATCGCCGAGAAGGTCGACTTCCTGAGCCGCCCGAAATCGGCCGAGAGTGAAAACCCCGAACTGGTCGACCGCGACGACGAGATCCCGTTCTGAGGAACGGGGTCTCCCCCTCGGGCCCGGCGGGGAAACCCGCCGGGTTCGCTGCAGCAGCCCATTCGGTGAATGGCAGCGCGGCACCTGGCAAATTATCCGGTACGCTTCAGCACTTCGCTATAGGGGCAGACATCCTCCTCGAACGGGACGTGACGGCGGCGAAACCTCGTTCCGGCAACGGTTTCTGAATTGCTGATCCGGTCCATCCGGAAATGGCGAAAGCCCTCGCGCTCTGGGTCCCAGCCGACAAGATACCAAAGCGGTGGCAGGATCAGCATGGCCTGCGGTTCGACCTCGCGCTGGGTGCGCTGACCTTTCGCATCGCGATAGGCAAAGCGGATAAATTCGCGCTGAAGAAATGCCGTCTCGAATGTTGGAAGCAGGCCGCGGTCAATCTTGCCCATGTCTGACAGGTTCTGAAGCGGAGAAAGCTGACCAATATGCAACCGTTCGAGAAGTGCGCGGAGGTCCTTGACCCTGTCGGCAGGCAACGACTTCTCGATCTTGGCCAATCCGGTATCCGCAAGCTCTGAGAATGGCAGGTTTCCAGCGGCTCGCATCGCTGCGACGCTGATCAGCAGGGCAAAGACCTCGGGAACAGAGAGACTGATGGTAGTCCGTATCGATTGCGGATCAAGCTGCAGCCCGCCGCCGCGACCGACATCGGAATGGATGACATAGCCCTCATCCCTGAGAGAGCTGAGGTCACGCAATATGGTGCGGCGCGAGGTGCCGACCTCTTCGGCCAGCGCCTGGATTGTGGATGTCCCGTTGCGTCGGAGCATGCGGATGATGGCGTCTTGTCTGATGCGACTTTTCATGAGCTCACCTTAGCACAAAAGGTGACGGTTTTTGGCACCGTTCTGTTCTACGCGTGTTTTATCAACGCAAAACAGGAGACTTGCGAGATGGAGCGTAAAGCCGTGAATCCTTGGGATTGGTCGATAAAGCTGGGCTACAATCAGGCTGAGATCATCACTGGCGCCAGTCGCCAGGTGATCTGTGCGGGCCAGACCAGTGTCGACAGTGAAGGTGCCCCGCAGCATCCCGGCGATATGCGGGCTCAGGTTGGTCTTGCCATCGATAATCTCGAAGCTGTCCTCAAGGAAGCTGGCATGGACCTGAGCAATGTCGTGAGGCTTGGCGTTTATGCAACCGATGTCGATGAGGCGCTTAAGAACTTTGATCTACTGGGGGTGCGATTTGGCCCGCATCAGGTGGCCCCACCGATGACTCTTCTGGGTGTGACGCGTCTCGCGATCCCCGGACTGCTCTTCGAGATAGAAGCGACGGCGCTTGCCTGAGAAGGAGTTGCGAATAGCCGACTCCACTCCGTGAATGTCCTGCCTGATATTTGAGAGATAGAGAAGGGTTGGTTGCTTTCGCGACAGGTTGAAGGCTGGGAGAGTGGCTCCCGGTGCCTGTCACGGAGGAATACCGATGGGCGTTGTGGAAGTTCTGGATCCGGTTGCACCGGCGCGGGCAGGTGGCTGGAAAGTGGATGTGAGCCGGGGTGAGCGGAACGGGCGGGTGTCGTCCGAATGGTTTAACCGGCCGGATGATGAGCGGTATCTGTCGCTCGATGATCTTTGGGCCAATGTGAAGGGCCGCTCTGAGCGCAGCCGGAGCCGGGTCGTGCAAACGGCGGATATCCGGGTCGAGGCCGCGCGCGACAACCCCGAGCGGCTACACCTGATGCTGCCGAAAGCGCATGAACCTGTTGCGCCCACGCACTGGGCCTTTGGCCAGCTTGCCAGCATCGTTGGCGCGCCGGCCTCCTACCTGCGGCAGCTGCCTGCGCCGCTGGCGGGGATCAACCTGCAATACGGCCTGACCAACCACCGCGCCGAACAGGTGAAGACCTTCGAGACGGAAGACGGCCGCACCGAACTGCGCGCGGTGACCGGCCCCGATTATGGCCGCATTCATGACTTTGAGCTGGTCGAGGCGGTGCAGCGCATCGCGGGCAATGGCACGGGCGATACGCGCTGGAAGGTGCCGGGCGTGCTCGACTGGTCGACCGGGGTCTACAACCCCGATGTCGAGATCAGCCGTGACACGACCACGCTCTACGCCTCGGACCGCGACGTCTTTCTTTTCCTGGTCGATGATCGCAACCCGATCGAGGCGGGCAAGTTGCCGGACGGCTCCCCCGATCTCTACTTCCGGGGCTTCTACTGCTGGAACTCCGAGGTGGGCGCGAAAACCCTCGGCATGGCGAGCTTCTACCTGCGGGCCGTGTGCCAGAACCGCAACCTCTGGGTGCGCCGTGTCGGCGCGATCAATTGAGTGAAGGAGACTTCTCAGGAAACCAAGAATAGCCTGATGCCCACCCGACTTACCTTGGCCAGAAATGGCTGCGACCGGGAAACCGGCTGGGGACAATAGCATGTCGGGAAAAGGCGTCATCCGGGCCGAAACCACTGTGGGCTATCGGGACGTCAGGGCAAGTGCGGATTTCAGAAATACCGGACAGGGATTTCACTAAATCCCGGACAGCCGTTTCAGTAATTCCCGGACAGCGGGGTGGTAGCTGATCCTTGCGCTGCGTTCATTGATCGTGAGAGATGATTTCGGCGTTTTCAGTCGTTGTCAATTCTGGCTTTGTGCTTTTCCGGCGCATGCTGTCACCTTTCAGTTCAATACGGTGGGCATTGTGGATGATGCGGTCGAGAATGGCGTCTGCGATGGTGGGCTCGCCGATCATCTGATGCCAGCCTGAGACGGGCAGCTGCGCGGTGATGATGGTCGATCGGCGTTGATAGCGTTCCTCGAAGAGTTCGAGCAGATCGAGGCGTTGCTGATCTGTCAGGCTATGGGTGCCCCAGTCATCGAGCACGAGGAGTTGCACGCGGGCGAGCTTGTCGATCAGCTTGGGAAACCGCCCGTCGAGGCGGGCTGTGGCCAGGTCTTCAAAGAGCCGCGGCATGCGGGCATAGGCCACGGAATAATCCATGCGCGCGGCTTGATGGGCGAATGCACAGGCCAGCCATGTCTTTCCCGTGCCTGTTTGGCCCGTAAGAATGATCTGTTCATGCGCTTTGAGCCACCCGCCCTGACCCAGTGAGAGGATCTGTCGGCGATCAAGGCCACGGGTGGCGGAGAAGTTGATGTCTTCTATGCAAGCATTTGGAAATCGCATTTTGGCGTTTCTCAGTCTGTTGGCAAAGCGCTTGTCAGCGCGATGTGCGACCTCGCGATCGAGCATCATGCCCAGCCATTCATTGCGATCCAGCGCCTCGCCGGGATCCTGTTCGGCGAGAGTGTGCCAAGCGGCAGCCATGCCGTTCAGGTCAAGGCTGGCCATTTGCTCAAGGGTGGGATGAGTCAGCATCTTTGGTCCTTTTTTGCTGTTACTGGTAGTAGGCGGCGCCACGAATGTTGTCGTGACGCGGTGTGGGCGGGATGGGAGCTGGTTCGGTGACAGATTTGTCGAGGCCAGTGACCAGGATCGACTTCACCGAGGCATAGCTGACAGTGTTGTGGGTCAGCGCCCGGTCGCAGGCGACCTCCAGCCTTTCGCGGCCAAATCTACGCTCAAGGCTCAGGATCCCGAGAGATGATCGGTAGCCCTGTTCGGGGTGAGGTCTGTCGCGCATCAGCCGCTCGACAAGGACCGCGACATGATAGCCCACACGGCCAGCGCGCATGATCAGGTATTCCGGGGTCATGCCACCATGGCGCTGATGCGCCTTGGGCATGTGTTCTTTCACGGTGGAATGACCGCCCCGCGTGCCGCGGCGGGTATGGACGGCGATGCGTTCGTGATTGTGGAAGATTTCGACCATCCGATTTGTCAGCCGGATATCGACCTTCTGGCCAATCAGGCGGTGCGGCACGGAATAGAAACTGTGGAGCACGTCGACATGGTAATCGGCATGCACTTTGGCATTCTTCCATTCGGCATACTCGAAAGGCTCCGGGGGCAGATCGCGCAAGGCTGGCCGCTCAATCTCCTCGAACAGATCGCGGCGGGAGCGACCTATCCTGCGCATGGGGCGGTCATTCAGATCGGTCAGCAGCTCGGCGATGTTTGCATTCAGCGCCTCGATCGAGAAGAACTGCATGTTGCGCAACCGCGCGAGGATCCAGCGCTCGACGATCAGCACGGCTCCCTCGACCTTTCCCTTATCACGCGGTTTGCGCGGGCGTGTAGGCAGCACAGTCGTGTCGTAATGCGCGGCCATATCGGCGAAGGTTTGGGTGATTGAGGGCTCAAACCATAGCGGCTTGGCTACCGCCGCCTTGTTCGGCATCTCTCTCGGACGGATCGCGTTCGATGCCTCACTGTCGCACACGATCGCCTTGGGCACGCCACGGAAGAATTTCAGCGCCCGGACCTGGCCCTCGATCCAGTCGGGCAGCGACTGGGTCAGGCTGGCCCAGGCGAAGGTATAGCTGGACGCCCCCAGCACAGCGACGAAGATCTGGGCCTGCCGCACGGCGCCTGTGACAGGATCGGTGACCGGGATCGTGTGGCCAGCATAATCAGTCTGCATGACCGCGCCTGCCTCATGTCGATTGCGAAAGCTCGGGCTGGTGCGGTTCTCGAAGGCCCGGAATTGTTCGCAGAACCAGGTGTAGCCATATCCGTCAGGATACACCGCGCGGTATTCCTGCCATAACAGGACCAAGGTCACGCCCTTGCGTTTAAACTCGGTCGATACCTTGGCCCAGTCCGGTTCCTCATGCGCGCGCGGCGGCCGGCCGACCTGCTGGAATAACGCACGCTCGAGCGTGGCATCATCGTCGCGCCCCGGGGGCAGAGGCCAGCAATTCAAGCCAGCCTCACGCGCCCGATAAAGATAGGTCGCCACTGTCGTCTTGCTCAGCTTCAGACGCAACCCGACCTCGCGGATCGACAGCCCCTGCTGATGTGTCAGTCGCAAAATGCTTCGTATGTCTTGCACGGTCATTCGCCTCGCTTGCTTGCGTCGCGGCATGCTGCCCTCCGGTCTCTTCCAAGACCGGCACAGTAGCCGCGACCTCGCAGGCAAGGACCAACTCTCACCCTTCCCGGGGCTGTCCGGGAATTACTGAAATCCCTGTCCGGGATTTACCGAAATGAGTGTCCGGGAATTTCCGTAATCACTGTCCGGGAATCTGCGAAACCCGCACCTTGCCTCACAGTTAGGGAGCAAAGCGTCTACAAATCTAGGGGCACCTCAGATATCCTGCGCTGGTCGGCAAGACCGAAGAAAGGTGGGCACGGTGGACAGGAGGTAGTCCCATGTCCGTCAATCTTCTTCCCGTCCTCCGCCCTGACCGAGTGCCTTGGAATAAGGGCCGCATCATCGGCCAGAAGCGCCCGCTTATGCCGAGGCATGTCTGGTCCATCCGCGTCCGCCTCGAAATGGCAGGCAACGCACGCGACCTCGCGCTGTTCAACATGGCGGTCGATAGCAAGCTTCGCGGCTGCGACCTCGTCGCCCTCCGGGTCCGCGATGTCTTCGCCGCCGGGCGCGTCAAGGAGCGGACTTCGATGATCCAGAGCAAGACCGGCAAGCCGGTCCGGTTCGAGATCACCGAGACCACCCGGTTATCCCTCGAGCGTTGGACCCAAGACCCCGAGATGATCGGCCTAGAGTTCTTGTGGCCCAGCCGGATCCATGGCAGCCTTCACCTTTCCACGCGACAATATGCGCGGATCGTCCGGGGCTGGGTGATGTCGCTGGGCCTGGAGCCGAGCGCGTACGGCACGCATTCCATGCGACGGACCAAGGTCGCGCAGATCTACAAGAAGACCGGCAACCTGCGCGCGGTCCAGCTGCTGCTGGGGCATACGAAGATGGACAGCACGGTGCGCTACCTCGGTGTCGACATCGAGGACGCCTTGTCACTCTCGGAGGGGATCGACCTTTGACCAATCTCCCCGACCGGCGCTCCTTGCGCCGGTCGGCCCAGAGCAGCCGGTCGGCAGCGGCAGCATGCTGCTGTGCGACTTCCGCTGACCGGATAGTCGTGCTTGCCGCAGCGAACCCGACCGGCCAATGCCGCTGATGCAAGTCCATCGGACTGGCGGGATCGGGCATTTGTTTAAGTCAACTCGAGTGGAGGGGCGGAAAGTGAAGAGAAATGCAGGAAATTCCGCTGGGGCATCTCTTGATGGGAATGGTGATGCCTTCGAGGCGCCCCGCTGGAAGCACGAGGAACTGCGTTCACTTCTCGAAGGAGACTGGAACGTTCATTCGGGTGAAGGATGGCGTGCTAAGGACTTGGCGCTTTCAGCCAATCCTTCTGATTTGCAGAACGACAATTGCCTTTTCGTCGCCATCGACGAGGGGACCTGGCATAGTGGATCGGGCGACTCCGGCGTCTATGCAGGCTGGTCGGATACGCACGAGGCATTGAAGCTAGCCCATAGGCTATGCCGTGGCACCATTGTCCAACGCCCCGTTCCCTAACTGCCGGACAATTTCTCGCAGCTTGTCTTGAAGGATTCCTGTGCCGTCCTGCACCGGATGGCGGATGAGGCGCGTCGGCGCATGACCGGTAGGGTGATAGCTGTCACCGGGACCGTGGGAAAGTCGACAGTGAAGGACATGCTTGCCTTGATTCTGGTGTCTCAGGGTTCCGTGATCACCACTCGCAAGAGCCTCAATACGCGGACGGGCACATCGGTAACGCTGGCGCGTTGCAACGGCGAACTGCCGCCGGCGATCAGGCGCGTGCAGCGCAAGCTTGGCAAGCCGAACACGCACAACAGGACGAGACCAATGCCGCGTGAAGCTGGCAGTGGAACAACATAGCATCAGCCTGCAAGATCAGGGTCAGAGCCACCTTGGACTTCGCCTCGCCAGCCGATTGACCGGGCAACCGTGCCGGATGCGCCAGTGTAGCCCTG
The DNA here is from genome assembly GCF_001884735.1 of Natronohydrobacter thiooxidans. Taxonomy (GTDB): domain Bacteria; phylum Pseudomonadota; class Alphaproteobacteria; order Rhodobacterales; family Rhodobacteraceae; genus Roseinatronobacter; species Roseinatronobacter thiooxidans_A. The sequence goes on from NZ_MJAP01000039.1 coordinate 26,293, forward strand.
CGGATCAAGCAGAGCGTCCAGCGTTTCGGCCGACAACCTGTGCAGTTCCGGCCGGTCTCGCAGCGCCTTGGCAAAAGGCATGTTCTCAGACTGCACGGCTTGCGCCACATCGTAAAGCAGACGATGCGCGGCGTGGCGGCCGATCTCGGCCGAGAGGGTCATCATGATGGCTTCCGAAACGATCAGTCCTCCGGTCAGGTCGAGATTTCGGGCCATGGCGTCGGGGTGGACGTTCAGCCCCAGAACCAGATCGCGCAGCATCGCCGTGGCCGAGGCTGCAAACAGTGCGATCTCCGGCACGGTGACATCGGTTACATTCGTGGCCGAACTGTCGCCTTCGTCCATGCGCAGCATCGCCTCGGCGATCAGCGGCAGGCGGCCCCGCAGCAACCGGCACAGGCTGACCAGCTTGAGTGCGGTTGACGGATTGCGCTTCTGGGGCATGGTCGAGCTGCCAACCTTGCCCAGGTGGAATGATTCCGAGACCTCACCGATCTCGGTGCGCTGCATGAAGACGATGTCGCCGGCGATCTTTTCCAGCGTCCCGGCGATCAGGCAGAGCGAGCTCAGATAGTCGGCCACACGGTCATAGCTTGACCTGATCGCAAGTCCGGCCGGCTGCAACCCGAGCCGTGCCGCCATCCGTCGCTCAACCTCGGCACCATCCTTCGCTAGCGCGGCGTGGGTTCCGATGGCCCCGCCCAGACTGGCGACGAAGGATTCGGAAAATCGTTCGGCAAGTCGCGCCCGGTGGCGCCCGAGTTCGTCGATCCAGCCTGCAAGCTTGAAGCCGAAGGTCATCGGCAGCGCGTGCTGGCCGTGCGTGCGACCGGCCTGAACAGTGTCGGCGTGGCGCCCGGCAAGGGCGCAAAGGGCGTCCAGCGTCTCGTCCAGATGGTCAAGAACAAGCTTCACGGTGGATCTCATCTGAAGCGAGGCCGCGGTGTCGAAGATGTTCTGGGTGGTGGCGCCCAGATGCAGGAACCCGGCCGCCGGCTCGCCGCAGAGGGCCGCGAACTGGGCCAGGACCGGCACAAACGGATGTTGTGCCGTGGCAATTCGCTTCTCCAGATCGGCAAGATCGAACAGCTCGGTGCGCGCCTTGGTGGCGATGATCTCGGCACAGTCCTGCGGCACGAGCCCCAGTTCGGCCTCGGCGGCTGCCAATGCCGCCTCGACATCGAGCCAGGCCTGCAAGGTTGCGGTCTCGTTCCAGAGCGCTGCCGCCTCGGGGTCGAACCAGCCGCGGGTGATGAAGGAATCGAACATGCCGACTGCCATGATCGCGCCTCAGAGCCTTTGACCGGTTGCGGTGTCGAACAGCGACGCGCGGTGCAGATCGAAGCGAAGCCCGATGGGCGCGCCGGCAGCGACCGGTGGCTTGCCCTGCGCCAGCACCGCCACCTGTTGTCCGGCGATGTCGCACCACAGGATCGATTCCGCGCCCAGCATCTCGGTCAGATCGACCGTGCCGCGCAGCATCGCATCGGGCCCCTTCGGATCGACCGGAAACAGCGCCTCGGGGCGCACCCCCAGCTCGACTCGCGCATCGCCCGTCCTTGGGCTGGCGGCGAAGGGATAGTCGTGCAGATTGAACGAGCCCACTGCCGAGGTCAGTCGCGGCGCGGGTCCGGCGGTCAGAACGCCGGGCAGGAAGTTCATACCCGGCGAGCCGATGAAACCGGCGACATAGCGATTGCTCGGGCGGTCATACAGCTCTTCCGGGCTGGCCAGTTGTTGGATGATCCCGTCCTTCATGACAGCGACACGGTCGGCGAGCGTCAGTGCTTCGATCTGGTCATGGGTGACATAGACCATGGTCTTGCGGGTGGTTCGATGCAGCCGCTTGATCTCGATCCTGAGCTCAGCGCGCAGCTTGGCGTCGAGGTTCGACAGCGGCTCGTCGAACAGGAACACATCGGCCTCGCGCACCAGTGCCCGGCCGATCGCCACCCGCTGGCGCTGCCCGCCCGAAAGCTGGGCCGGGCGGCGGTCCAGCAGCGGGGTGAGTTGCAGGAAGTCCGCGACCTTCGCGACCCGGGCTGCGCGTTCGGCTTTGGCCACCCGCGCCACGCGCAGTGCAAAGCCCAGGTTGTCGCGAACACTCATCTTCGGATAAAGCGCGTAGGACTGGAACACCATGGCGATACCGCGCCGGTCCGGCTCGATCCAGGTCACGTCCCGCCCGCCGATTGTGATCGACCCGTCGGCCGGTTCCAGAAGCCCGGCGATCACGTTCAGAAGCGTGGATTTCCCGCAACCCGACGAGCCCAGCAGCACTAGGAACTCGCCGGGATCGACGGCCAGGTTGAGGTCGCGCAACACGGCGACCTCGCCGAATTTCACCACAAGGTTGTCGATCGAGATGGCAGACATGGCTTATCCTTTCACCGAACCCGCGGCGATGCCGCGAACGAACCAGCGGCCCGAGACGAAGTAGAGAACCAGCGGCACCAGCGCGGTCAGCATGGTTGCGGCCATGTCGACGTTGTATTCGCGCTCGCCGAACTGCGAATTGACGATGTTGTTCAGCTGGACCGTCATTGGCAGGTTGTCGCGCCCGGCAAAGATCAACCCCAGCAGGAAGTCGTTCCAGATGCCGGTGACCTGCCAGATCACCGCGACGATCAGAACGGGCGTGGCCATCGGCAACATGATGGCAAAGAAGATCCACCAGAACCCGGCACCGTCCATCCGTGCCGCCTTGAAGACCTCTTCGGGGATCGAGGAGAAATAGTTACGAAAGATCAGTGTCATCACCGGCATCCCGAAGATTATGTGCACGGTGACGATGGCGAACAGGCTGCCGAAGGTTCCGCTGAGGGCGAAAAGCTGCACCAGCGGAAAGACATAAACCTGATAGGGGATGAAGGCGCCGGTCATCAGCAGCAGGAAGGCCAAGCCGGCCCAGCGGACCTTCCACATTGCCAGCGCATAGCCGTTGAGCGCGCCGACGAAGATCGAGATCACCGTTGCCGGGATCAGGATGCGGACCGAATTCCAGAAGCCGACCTGGATGCCGTCACAGGTCATGCCGGTGCAGGCGCTGGACCAGGCCTTGATCCAGGCGCTCAGTTCCGGCGCCCGCGGCAGGCTGAAGATCGAGCCGGTGCGGATTTCCTCCATCGTCTTGAACGAGGTGATCAGCATGACGAACAGCGGCAATGCGAAGAACAGCGCCGAGAAGAACAGGAAGCTGTAGATGCCGATCCGACCGGGGCTGAAGCGGGCCTTGGCGGGGCGGCGGGATGCGGGATTGGTCATGATGCTTCCTCCTTAACCGCGACGCGACTTGGCAAAACTGCGGGCATAGAGCACCGGCGCGGCGACAGCGGCGACCATCATCAGCATGACCGTGGCGGCCGCTGCGGCCTGGCCGATGCTGCCCCGCTCGAACAGGTAGTCCATGACGTATTTCGCCGGAACTTCGGTCGATATGCCCGGGCCGCCCTGGGTCATCGCCACGACGATGTCATAGGACTTGATGGCATGGGTGGTCAGCAGCACCGCCGAGGTGGCAAAGACCGGAGCCAGGATCGGCGTGACGACATGCAGGTACATCCGCCAGCGCGGGATCGCGTCGATCCGGCCGGCCTTCCAGATCTCCTCGTCCACACCGCGCAGCCCCGCCAGCAGCAGCGCCATGACGAAGCCCGCGCCATGCCAGACCCCGGCGATAACGATGGTATAGATTGCCATTCTCGGCTGCACGATCCAGTCGAAGGTAAAGCTCTGCCAGCCCAGGCCCCGGACGAAATCCTGGATTCCCTCGGTCGGGCTAAGCATCCAGTTCCACACCAGCCCGGTCACGATAAATGACATCGCATGCGGATAGAGGAAGATCGTGCGCAGCGTGTTCTCGGCCCTGACCTTCTGATCGATGAAAATCGCCATCAGATAGCCCAGCACCAGACAGCCGCCGATGTAGCCGACGGCAAAGATTGCCATGTTGGTCATCGAGATGATCCAGCGCGACGAACGGAACAGTGCGCGATACTGGTCGAGCCCGGCAAATTCATAGACCGGCAGCATCCGCGACGGAGTGAAGGATATCCCCACCGTCCAGACGATGGCGCCGACATAGACCACGACCACGATCACGAACATCGGCAACAGCGCAAGCCGCGCCTGCGAGAGTTTCATGGCATCCCTCCTCGGTGGTATCTGGCCGGCGCGACCCGAACCGCGCCGACTGACGGTCTGCGGATCAGCCGTTCTGCACGATGTCGCGATAACGCGCGATCACGGCATCGACCGACATGCGCGGGTCCGACCAGAATTCGACGATCAGATCCTGCACTTCGCCGGCGATGGTGCCGCTGACCAGCATTGACAGCCGCGGGACAGAGGTATCCTGCGAGCGCAGCGCGGCGCTTCCGGTTTCGGCGCAGATGTCGGTTCCGCTCATGTCCACATCATTGCGCGGCGGGATCGATCCCTTGATCTGGTTGAAGCGCCGCAGCGTCGCCGCATCCGCCAGTGTCTCGATCAGCAGGCGTTGGGCCTGGGCGCGCTCGGCGTTGCGCTGCGCGGGAAAGACGAACACATCGCCGCCGATCATCAGAACGCCGCCGGGCAGCACGCAGCCGTAATTCGTGCCCGGCTCCAGACCGGCGGCCGCAAACTCGGCCTTGGCCCAGTCGCCCTGCGACGAAATCCCGGCCGTGCCGTTGATGATCATGGCGATGGTCGCATTCCAGGCGCGCCCGGACGAGCCAGCATCGACATAATCACGCAGCCGGGCAAAGGTCTCCAGCGCATCGCGCAGCCGCGGGTCAGCAAAGGCCGCGTCGGACCGATCACCGTAAAGCCCGTTCCACATGCCCGGCCCGCCCCGGTCCAGCAGCACCGACTCGAACAGCGACAGGATGTAGGAGGGCGTGCCTGACAGTGCCAGCGGCACCCGTCCGCTGGCGGCAATCAGGTCGAGGGCTGCGAACATGTCCTCGCCCCAGCCGGTCGGCGGGGTGGCCCCGGCCTCGGCCAGCACCGCGGTGTTGTACCAGATCCAGTTGCGGCCATGGATGTTCATCGGCATCGCGTAGACCCGGTCATCCAGTTGCGACGCGGCCAGCAGCGAGGCGGGCATGGTCTGACCCCAGTCGGCGGCAATGTCGCTGATATCGACCAGCAGACCCTGCGCGACAAGATCCTCGTATTCCCGCCCGGTGTTGAACTGGCTGGCGGCGGGCGGATCGCCCGCCAGGATTCGGGTCACCGCGGCCTGTCGCGCGCCCGAAGCACCGGCGATGGCGTTGTCCAGCCACTCGCCCCCGGCCGCCGCAAAGGAATCGCCGAGCGCGCGCACCGCCAGCGACTCGCCCTCGGACGTCCACCAGTGAATGACTTCGGCGCGGCTCTGCGCAAGAACTGGCGCTGCAAGTCCTGCGCAAAGCGCGGCTATGGAGACGGTAAGACGCATGTTTCCCTCCCTGCGGTTACAGTCCATACAAAGCGTATGATGTAAGTAATGTATGTATTGCTTATCCCACCTTTGGCACAATCTGTCAATGCCATGCGCATTGTATTGCATCTACTGCCGCAGACATTGTATCGTCAGGCTATGTCCGCATCCCAACGCCTTGAATCCTATATCGAATCCCTCGCGCTCAACGCGCGGCCCGGCGACCGTGTGCCGCCGGTCCGCCACCTGATGGCGCAGTTTGGCGTGTCGCAAGCTGTGGTCATGCGCGCCACGGAGCGACTCAAGTTGCAGGGGCGTATCTCGGCCGAAGTCGGACGCGGTACGTTCTTCTCCGGCGGCGAGGCCGAGCACGCCGCCCATGCCGAACCGCGTGAGGCCCCCGAGGTGCCCGATCAGCGTTCGGTGCTGTTCCTGCGGCGCTCCATCCGGCTTCAGCGCGGTCGCCGTGTGCTTGAACGCCTTCATATCCAGCTTCAGGACATGGGCTGCCGGGTCGTCGAGGTCGCCTATACCGACAGCCGCGATGCGCTCGACATCCTGCGCAACATGCCGCGTTTCGACACCTGCGTCCTGCAATCGACCTTCGAGACGATCGCGATCGACATGCTGGCCGCGGCGCATCGCCTGGCCCCGTCAATCGTCATCGATGGCGCGGTTCTGGCCGGAACCGAGGTCGACTCGGTCGGTTTCGAATGGGCCAGCGCGGTCGATCTGGCGCTCGATCATCTGGCCGCCGCCGGTCACAATCGGGTCGGGCTGCTGCTGAGCACACATTTCGTTCTGGCCGCGGAACTGGGCCGCATCCGCTTCGACTCCCGCAGGCAGACAAATGATAACCTGTCTGAGCCTATCCGGATTCCCGCCTGGCCGCACGAGGATTTCGTGGCCAAGGCCGCAGAGGCAGTTGCCGGGCTGCGGCAGTCGGCAGGTGATTTGCCTTTCACGGCGCTGATTGTCTGGGGAATAGAGGACGGCGCCGATTTCGTATCTCAGCTTGCGCGCAGGGGGATCGATGTGCCGGCCGATCTGTCGATCGTCCTGCTTGGCAGGACCGATCTGGTGAATGAACATGCCGAGTTCTTCACCGTCGCAGGATCGACGACCGAGGCCCAAGCCGAGGCGTTGGAACAGACCATCCGGCGCCGCTGGGCGCAGCCTGACAGTGACTACCGGGTAACCTACCTGCCGCTGACTTTGGTGCCGGGGAAATCTGTCAACGGTCGTTAGGCTCGTCACGCCCGGCGAGATGTCGGCTTCAGGGCAGTTTACAGTCGAGGACGACGCTCGCGCACGGCGCGCGATCTCACGGATCAACAGGCTTTCACGAAGGCACAGCTTCCGGATGATGTTCAATAGTCCAATGTGGATCACTCCGATGTCCCCCTTCGCGCATCGCCGGGGAAGGATCGAATCGGTCCGATCTCGAAGGCAATCATCTCGCTTCCCGGGCAACTTCCCAGCGGAAATCAACAGTCCTTCGGCCGCTTGCCGAGAGTTTGCTGTTTTTCGATCAGGATCTGGCCTTCACAGGTGCATTTGCGCAGGCGAGAGGAACACGAGTTCCTTGAAGCACCACCACTTTGCAGAGTGCCTCTGGCCTGGGCGGCACGCGACGGCGTCGACCCTGGGCAGCGCCCAAGCTAGCGATTTCTTCCAGTTCTGCTGGGTCACTGTGGAGCAGCGCCGTGTCAGAGTGGTGCCCCCAACATTCCCTGGGCTGCGTCGGCGGCATAAACGGTTAACGCTGTGCTCCTTTGGACACGGTGGCTGCTGATGCTGTCTGTCCGGACCATCATTCTCAACTCGCAGCTTCGGCAAGTTGCCGCGAGCGCGCTGACGCAACTGCATCGTTCAGCTTTTCGCCCACCGCGCTGTCAAGCCCCCCGTTTGCCGCGTATAGAATGAGCGACCGCTTTCCCAATGTCACCGCGACTGCCATGCCGCAACGCCGTCTGGCCGCTTCCCGCCCTCTACGTCGGTCTTGTGCTGAACATACTTCGCGAGACCTGCCGCCGTTGAGCAAGTCAAACGTGGCGCGCTACAGACCATGCGAACGGCCGCTTCGGTGAAGCCTCGCAATGCGCCTGGTTGCCATGGCTCATAGATCGATAGCCATGTCCTCTGCGGTTTTGCCCGCTTCCAACGCCTCCACAAACCACTGCGGTTTGCGCCCCCGGCCGGACCAGGTGAGTGCCGGGTTCTCAGGGTGGCGGTATTTCGGCGCGACGGGTGCGCGTGTGGGTTTGGCATCACTGTCGACGAGTTCGGCCAGCGAATAGCCGAGCTCCCTGGCGAATGCTTCCACCTTGGCGCGGGCCTCTGCCTTCTGCCGGTCCTCATAGGTGGTGATCGCCTTGGCGATGTCCTTCTGCAATTTGCGCAGTTCGCTGAGCGACAGCGCCTCGAGATCGAAATCAGCCATGTGATGTTTTCCGTGTCCTGAATGATCCTGCAAAGTAGCCCGTATCGGCATGGCCTCGCAACTCCCGGCGGGCGAGGGCAGGGGTGGCGGAAATCAGTGATCTGGTGTCTGTGCCGCCAAGACCGTGCCGGGCTTGGGTTCTGAAAGGCCATGTTGGCCGGATGACAGGGTCTGGCATGGGCTTTCCCGTGTCACTTTGGCTTCTCGCCCATCCCTTCGACTGACAATCCCCTAATCCCGTTCGGTCTCTCACGCGCAACCCCGCGTCAGACCGGGCCGTGTTGCCCCTTCGGGGCTGCCCGCGCCACCCCGGTCCTCTGGGGGTGTCCGGTGTCCATGCTGTCCACCGTGCACGCATCACCCGACGGGCTTTTTCAGGGGTTGCCTTCGGGACGGTCCCGAAGACAGGACACATAAGGAAGCTAGACATGCGAGACACATCGTCATCCTCGCAGGCCCACTTGGCCAGACCCCCGAAGCCCGCATCACGCAAGGCGGCACGAACATCACCAATTTCAGCCTCGCCACCTCCCGCCCCCGCCTCTCGGAAGGTCGTGTCCTGCGCGACGAGAACGGC
>NZ_MJAP01000001.1 GCF_001884735.1 Natronohydrobacter thiooxidans
AGGAAAAAAATCACGCAGGGGACGAAAACCCCGGATACCAAAAGGCTTAACGGCAGTAGGGCCCGCTACGGTGCCGCGCCGTGTCATAATGGAAATGATCTTCATGCATCCCGTCCGAGCCCGGCCCGAGCGTGGTGCCGAATGTCCCGCAGGCGGCGCGGTGGATCTGCTGCAATGTCCGGGAATGGCGCGACCCGCGCCAGTCACGCAGCACATTCATCTCGGATCCATCCGCCAGAATGATCGCGCTGATATCGATGGCCCGGCCGCGACCATGTTCGGAAACGCGCGCCCCGGACCGGTGATTGCGCGGGCGGCACACATAATGCGCGGCAACGCGCAACTCGCTCACCCCGCCGCCCTTGCGCCGGATGGCAGGCTTGACGCCGGTCTTGACCCAGCGGTGCAGGGCGGCGGCGGTTTCGCAATCCAGGATCGCCGCCTGCGAGAGCTGCACCCCGTCGACATGGGTGACCCGCACCGGCGCATCGACCCCGCAGCCCGCCACCTGCGAGGTGATCGGCGGAATGACCTCGCCTGCGAGCCCCGGCACGCCGCAAAGCCTGCCAGAGGGCCGTGGCCCGGTAACCGCACGCGAGGGCTGGCCCCGAAAGGAGATATTGCGCAGCGGGTTCATCCGGCTCAGCAGGCCACCGGTCTGCGAGGTGCTCAATCCCGCTGCGGGCTGCGCGGCGCGGTCAACACGGCGTTCGGAACTGCACCCCACCAGGACCGCCAATGCCAGCCCGCAGGCGATTGCTGCGCCTTTCCTCATGCCCGTGCCTCCGTCAGCTCGTTTTTTTTGTCTTTGCGCGCCCGAAATCCGGGGCGTCCGTATCTTGCCCGGCCTCGATGATACCACGCCGAATCGCTCTTGTCCGCGTGAAATAGGCATGCAGCAAATCGCCATCGCCCTGCCGTATCGCCCGCTGCAGCGCAAAAAGCTCTTCTGTGAACCGTCCGAGGATCTCCAGCGTGGCATCCTTGTTGTTGAGGAACACATCGCGCCACATCACCGGATCCGAGGCCGCGATCCGGGTGAAATCGCGAAAGCCTGCGGCGGAATATTTGATCACTTCGCTGTCGGTCACGCGGCGCAGATCATCGGCGACGCCCACCATCGTATAGGCGATCAGATGCGGCGTGTGGCTGGTGACAGCCAGCACCAGATCATGATGCGGCGCATCCATCAGATCGACATTCGCGCCCAGTCCGCGCCAGAACCGGGACAGACGGTCGAGGGCAGCCGGATCCGCCCCCTCAGGCGGCGTCAGGATGCACCAGCGATTGTCGAACAATTCGGCAAAACCCGAGCGCGGGCCGGAATGCTCGGTGCCCGCCAGCGGATGGCCGGGAATGAAATGGGCATGGTCCGGCAGATGCGGGGCCACGGCATCGATCACCGCCTGTTTGACCGATCCGACATCGGTGATCGTCACCCCTTGGGCCAGATGCGGGGCGATCTCGCGCGCGACCTCGGCCATCGCGCCCACCGGCACGCAGAGCACGACCAGATCGGCGCCTGCGACGGCTTCGGCCGCCGTGTCACAGACCTGATCGACCAGAGCGATCTCTGCGGCCACGGCGCGGGTCTCGGGCGAGCGCGCTGTGCCGGTCATGTTGTCCGCCAGCCCGGCGCGGCGAATCGCATGGGCCATGGAAGAGGCGATCAGCCCCAGACCGATAAAGGCGACGCGCTGATACAGCGCGCTCATCGCTGCGTCTCCATGAAAGCGGCGATCACATGGGCCACCCGGCGGCAGGCCGCTTCGTCGCCCACAGTGATGCGCAGCGATTCGGGCAGCCCATAGCTTGCCACCTGCCGCACGATCAGCCCCTCGGCCAGCAGGGCCGTGTTGCAGGCATCCGCCTGTTCCGCGTCGCGAAACCGCGCCAGCACGAAATTCGCATGGCTGCGATCCGTGGCCACGCCGGTTTCATTCAGCTTGTCGGCCAGCCAGTCGCGCAGCCGTGCATTCTCGCTCAGCGAGCGCGCGATATGTGCAGCATCGCCCAGCGCCGCCTCGGCCACGTCCAGCTGGACATTCGACAGGTTGAACGGCCCGCGCACCCGGTTCAGCACATCAATCACATGCTGCGGGCCATAGCCCCAGCCCACGCGCAAACCGCCCAGCCCATAGAGCTTCGAGAAGGTGCGCGTCATCACCACATTCTCGCGCGTATCGACCAGCGCGGCACCACCATCATAGCCTTCGGCAAATTCGGCATAGGCCCCGTCCAGCACCAGCAGCGTCTGCGGCGGCAGGTTCTCGGCCAGTCGCGCGATTTCCTCGACCGGGATCATGGTGCCGGTGGGGTTGTTCGGATTGGCGATAAACACCAGCCTTGTGCGCTTCGTCACTGCGGCCAGAATCGCATCGACATCGGTCACGCGATCATGCTCCGGCGCGACAACCGGTGTCGCCCCCGCTGCAAGCGCCGAGATGCGATACATCAGGAAGCCGTGCTGCGAATACAGCACCTCATCCCCCGGCCCGGCATAGGCCTGGCACAGAAAGGTGATGATCTCATCCGACCCGGCACCGCAGATGATGCGCGCGGGGTCCAGCCCGAAACGCTCGCCCAGTGCCGCGCGCAGGCCCGCATGATCGGTCGAGGGGTAACGATGCAGGTCATGGCCCGCGCGGATATAAGCCTGCCGCGCCAGATCGCCGGCGCCGAACGGGTTTTCGTTCGACGAGAGTTTCACCACATCATCGCGCCCCGCGATCCTGGAGGTGCCGCCCTGATAGAGCGCGATCTCCATGATCCCGGCTTGCGGGCGGATATGCTTGTGCATCGCTTGCCCCATTGCCACAATCTGCGCCAGTCTTTAGCGCCAGTCCTGCGATGTGACCAGCATGCGAGGCAGATTTTTCCGCGTCAATGCAAGGGCGTTGCGGCTGCGCCGCGCTCGGGGCAACGACTCAGCGCCAGAACTCAGGACTTGTCCTGATCAGGATCGTCGAGCCTGCCCAACTGACTGGCGCGCGGGTAGGTGCCGGTCTCGTTGCGGGTGCGGGTGGCAAGGACGGGGCGGTTCTCCGACACATTCGCCTTTTCCTCGCGCATTACGATATAGATGCCGCTGGCGATGATCACCACCGCCCCGAGGATCGTGAAGAGATCGACCCCCTCGCCAAAGAACAGCGCGCCAAAGATCACCGCCCAGATGATCTGCGAATACTGCATCGGCGCGATCTTATAGGCCGCCGAACGTTTATAGGCCGCAATGACAAACATGCTGGCGACAATGGCCAGCGCCGCCATCAGGGCAAGCCCGCCAAAATGCGCCAGCGGCATGGGCTGATAGACGAAGGGCAGCGCCAGCCCCATCAGCACCAGATTGGCCATCATCGGATAGAGCAGCAACACGACATTGCGCTCTTCCTGCCCGATCTTGCGCACGATGATCGAGGCCAGCGAACTGCAGGCAGCCCCGATCAGCGCCGCCAGATGGCCCAGCCCCAGACCATCGCCCTCACCGGGGCGCAACACAATCAGAACCCCCACCAGCCCGACCACGACCGCGGCCGCACGCCTTGGTCCCACGCGCTCGCCAAGGATCGGCACCGACAGGATGGTGATCAGCAAAGGGGTGGCAAAAAGAATCGCATAGGTCTGCGCCATCGGCAGGACCGAGAAAGCATAGAACACGCTCAGCGCCGTGATCGCCGCAGCCCCGGTGCGCAAGGCGGTCCAGCCGGGGCGGCGTGGCAGCAGATTGCCATCGGTCGGATCGCGCATCAGCATCAGCATCGCCCAGGGCAACCCCAGAAGCACGCTGAAAAACACGATCTGCACCGGGCTGTAGCTCTCGCCCAGAAACTTGACGATCACATCATGCGCAGAGAACAGGGCAAACGCGGCCAGTGCCAGCAGCGGCCCGGCCAGACTCGACTGTGTGATATCCTTCATCGACGCCATGCCGTGCCCTATTTTTCTGGTAGGGCTAACATGGCCTGACAGCGGCAATCAACCCGCTTCGCGCGGCCCGTGCCAGATAACTTTCGCGCCACCCGCCTGCATCTGATCGCCAGCCCTGTCAAAGCGCAGATAGGCAATGGCGCGATCCCCGGAGCGGGTGAAAATCTGCCCGGCGACCTTCTCGCCTGCCAGAATATCGGCGCCCCTCTCGGCCGGGCCGGAGATCTCGACGGTAACGAACCCTTTGCGCAATTCGGTCTTGTGATGCATGCGCGCCGTCACTTCCTGCCCGACATAACAGCCCTTGCGGAAATCAACGCCGCTCAGCCGGTGAAGTCCCGCTTCCAGAATAAAGGTCTCTTCGGGTACCAACTCGATCCCGGTCTCGGGGATGCAATGCGCGACACGCAGCGCCGCCCAATCCGTGCCATCCTCGGGCAAGTCCTGCCCATATAGCCGCCAGCCCAGCGCGGCATGTCGCGGATCCGCCAGCGCGCCTTCCGGCGCCGGGCCAGTTCCCCGGCTGACCGGCAGCGCCTCGCGCGTCACTGTCACGGCCGAGCGCAGCTTGTAGAGACTCAGCCGCCGCAACAGGGCATCCGCAAGCTCTTCCGCGACATCGACCAGAATGTCATCACCATCAGCGACCAGAAAGAAATCCGCCAGATACTTCCCCTGCGGCGACAGCAAGGCCGCATAAAGGATCCCCGTCTGCCGCAAGGCGCGCAGATCATTCGTCACCAGACCCTGCAGAAATGCCAAGGCATCCGGCCCTGCGACTCTGAGAATTGCGCGCTGCATCTTTCCCCCGTTCCAGTTTCAGCCCGCTAGATAACCCGTCGCGCCCCTGTCGAACAGGGGCGCAGGCCAGCTTAATGCGCGGGCCTGATGAATGTGCCATTGCGCAGATCACGCATCGCCTGCTGGATTTCGGCCTGCGTATTCATCACGATCGGGCCGTGCCACGCGACCGGCTCCTGCAACGGCGCGCCCGAGATCAGCAGGAAACGCACCCCTTCCTCCCCGGCCTGAACCGTGACCTCATCGCCGGTTCCAAACCGGATCAGCGTGCGGTCGCCGGACATGTCGCGGATATTCACTTCCTCGCCCATGACCTCTTTTTCCAGCAGCACCCCGGTCGGCTGCGAGGCATCGGCAAATGCCCCCGACCCGGCAAAGACATAGGCAAAGGCGCGGCGATAGGTATCGACCTTGAAACTCTTGCGCACACCGGGCGGCACGGAAATATCCAGATATTGCGGATCGGCGGCGATTCCGTCCACGGGACCGCGCTTGCCCCAGAATTCGCCGACAACGACGCGCACCTTGGTCCCGTCATCGTCGATGACCTCGGGAATATCCTTGCCTTTCACATCCTGATAGCGCGGCGCGGTCATTTTAAGCGCGCCCGGCAGATTGGCCCAAAGCTGGAAACCATGCATCTGGCCCTTCGCATTCCCGCGCGGCATTTCCTGATGCAGGATGCCGGAACCCGCCGTCATCCATTGCACATCCCCCGCGCCAAGCGTGCCGGTATTGCCCAGACTGTCGCCATGATCGACCTCACCGGCCAGAACATAGGTGATGGTCTCGATCCCGCGATGCGGATGCCAGGGAAAGCCGCGCAGGTAATGCTCGGGAATGTCATTGCGGAAATCGTCGAACAGCAGGAACGGGTCCAGCTCCGACGGGTCTTGAAACCCGAAAGCGCGGTGCAGATGGACACCTGCGCCTTCGAGCGTGGGTTGCGCCTTGCGGGATTCGAGCGTGGGACGAAGGGACATGATGGCCGCTTTCATTCTGGAGAAGCATCTGCCCGGAAGATCGTCCCTTGCTGCGGATAAATCAACTGACAGCCATGAACCGCCCCTGTTCGCGGATGCACAGCCGCAACCAGCGCCCTTCCCGATCAGCCTGCGCCACAACCCGCTTTCACGCCCCCGACGTCATCTTGCCCGAAATACTCCCGCCGGAGGCAACGGGCCGCGAGGCCCGTCCCCCTTCCGCCGCAACCGATGGCCCCATTCCGACCTGCGTCGCGCCCCTGTCAGTCCAGCAGGAGTGACAATGCGATCAGACCAAGTGCCCCCGCAAGAACGCTGCCTGCCAGAATGATCACCGGCTGCGCCCGCGATTGCACTGGCGCGACAGGTGGATCAGGCGAGGGGGCATCCCCCATATCCACCACCGGCGGATCGCGCGCATCCGCTTCGCACAAATCGCGCCGCAATTCCTGCAGCATATCGCCGGATAGCACCGCGTCATGCTGCGGCAACCGGCTCTGATGGACCGTTTTCCACTTCCCCGCACGCCGCCCGGAGCGCAATTTCGGCCATCTCGTCCAGACCTCGCGCGGCGGATGGTCGGGCAAGGGAATCACCGTTGAATTGGCAATGATCCCGACACGCGCCTGCCGCTCGGCAAGCCGCGTCCTGCGCATCTCCATATGACCGGTCTGGCCGTCAAACTGATGATCCTGCATGGCATATCCCATCCCTTCGCCACGGATTCTGCCACCCGGAGCTTAAAGACTCGCTAACGCCGCCCTTTCCGACGCCGCCCCGGCACCTTTGAATCAAACTCCGGCGGACGGCGCACAACCCATGCAATGAATTTCGCCAGCCGTGGATGCGCGCGCAGGGCCGCGATGCTGGCATAGTCGCGCGCCAGCTCCGATTCTGTCAGCGTGGCGTGGATCTCGCGATGGCAGATATGATGCAGCAGCACCACCGGCCCACCCTTTCCGCCGCGCAGTTTCGGGACCAGATGGTGCAGGCTCTGCGGCGCATCAGGGGGGATCGGTCGCGCACAAAGCGGGCAGACCGGCAGATTGTCGCAGTCAGCAGGCATGGCACATTACTGAAAAGGACTGGTCAAGACTTCGTGAGGCTTGTAGGGAATCCCCGACACGTCTTGCGCCGCTCCGTCACCAGAGGAACAGACATATGCCCCAGAAGGAAGCAACTCGCCGGGAAATCGCACAGTTGTTTCACGTCTGGAATGATGCCCTGAAAACGGGCGATCCCAAGCAGGTCGCGGCCCTCTACGCGCATGATGCAACCTTGCTGCCCACCTTGTCAAAGGAAGTGCGCCAGACCCCGGAAGCCATCGAGGATTATTTCGAGGATTTCCTGAAACTGCAGCCCAAAGGCGCGATCATCCACCAGAATGTCAGCCTCTATGACCCGATTGCGATCAATTCCGGTGTCTATACGTTCGAGACGATGATCGAGGGCGTGAAACACCATATGATCGGGCGCTTCACCTTCGTCTATCGCAAGGAAGATGACGACTGGAAGATCATCGAGCATCACTCCTCGATGATGCCCGACGACTAGATCACGCCACCGGTGCGCTGGCCAGGGCGAAATCGCCCCGCGCCGCCTCGACACTGGGCCGCCATGCAACATTCTTGTGGTGCCGCAGCTGTGAGCGCAGCACCTTGCGAATCTCGGGCTGCGCGCCGGTGATCACCAGCTTGCAGTCATTGCGCGCCAGCTTGTCGGCCAGGGTCGCGAAGGAATGCGCGCCGCTGGTATCGACAAAGGGGACTTTCGAGAAATCCACGATCAGCGTGTGCGGCAGGTCCGATACCCGGTCCAGCGTGCGCGCAAGTGTTGCCGCCGCGCCAAAGAAATAGGCCCCGCGCAACCGGTACACCACCACCCCCGCCTGTTGCGAGGCCGGGTCATAGGGCGCGTCCGGCGTCACCGCCTCGATCCGTGCCGCTTCCGACATGCGCCGGATGAACACTGCGCCGCCCAGCGCCGTGCCCGCGATGATCCCTTCGGTCAGATCGCGGAACACCACCAGCAGGAAGGTGATCAGCAGCACCGCCGCATCCGCGCGCGTCACGCGCAAGAGCGACAGGAACTCCTCTTTCTCGATCATGTTCCAGGCCACGACCATCAGCAGCCCGGCCAGTGCGGCCAGCGGAATGTATCCTGCCAGCGGCGCGGCGATCAGCAGAAAGACCAGCAGGAACACCGCGTGCAGCATGCCCGAGACCGGACCATGGCTGCCCGCGCGCACATTGGTCGCCGTGCGCGCAATCGTCCCGGTCACACAGAACCCGCCGAAAATGGCCGAGCCGATATTCGCAACCCCCTGCCCCACAAGTTCGGCATTGGATTTGTGGCGCAGCCCGGTCATGCCATCAGCAACCACCGCTGAAAGAAGCGACTCGATTGCCCCCAGCAGCGCGAAAGCCACGGCAAAGGGCAATGACGCCCAGATCAGATCGGGGCTGAACACCGGCAGCGACGGCGCAGGCAGGCTGCGCGGCAATTCCCCGAAACGGTCGCTGATGGTCTCGACCGGCAGGCCAAGTGCGGCCAGGCCGCCCGCCAGCGCGACCGCGATCAGCATACCGGGCCAGCCGGGCCGGAGCTTCCGTAGCCCCAGGATCACCCCCATCGTGCCCAGCGCCACCAGCGTTGCAGGCAGGCTGACGGTCAGGCGCGCATCCCATAGCGCCTGCAATTTCGGCAAGATTTCAGCAGGCTCTGCCGCCACCATCTGCAGCCCGAAGAAATCCTTGATCTGGCTGGCGATAATGATCACCGCGATCCCGGCCGTGAACCCAACAGTCACCGGAAACGGAATGAATTTGATGTAATTTCCTAGCCTTAGCGCACCAATCGCGATCAGGAAGAACCCGGAAATGAATGTCGCCAGAATAAGCCCCGTCAGCCCGATCTGCATGACCGCCGCCGAAACCAGCACGATGAAGGCGCCCGCCGGGCCACCAATCTGGAAGCGCGACCCGCCCATCAGCGAGACCAGAAACCCGCCAATGATCGCCGTGTAAAGCCCGCGCTCCGGCCCCACCCCCGAGGCAATGGCAATCGCCATCGACAGGGGCAGTGCGACGATAGCGACAGTCAATCCGGCCAGCGCATCCGCACGCCATTCCCGCAACCCGTATCCCCGCTTGAGGATCGAGAAGCTCTCGGGCAGGAACTCATCCGACAGGCTGGGCGTTCCGCGCGCAATCATATTCAATTCCTTGTATATTTATGGCGTCCTATAGACCTGCAGCGCCGCAAGGTCAATTCAGGGGCTGGCCGCATGCTCCTTACGTCACATATCGCGTTGTCCTTGGCCAGAGGATTGGTCTAGGCTCCACTGGAAAAACAACAATTGGATCACAGGCATGAGCGCGCAGCTGAGTTTCAGGATTACCCCTTTCGCGGCAGAAACCAGCAGCGCGGTGGATCTGCATCTGGTCGATGCCGAAGATCTGTCCGACTGGACCGACATGCAGCCGAAACGGGTGCGGGCCTTCCTTGAAAGCGTCGGTTTTACCGCGCGCTCGGGCCAGATCGCCTTGGTTCCCGATGCGGACGGTGTGTTAAACTTTGCTGCCGTCGGGCGCGGCACCGCCCGCGACCGGGCCCGCACGCGGTTCTGTCTGGGCGGGGCGCGCGGGCGGCTGCCC
The DNA here is from genome assembly GCF_001884735.1 of Natronohydrobacter thiooxidans. Taxonomy (GTDB): domain Bacteria; phylum Pseudomonadota; class Alphaproteobacteria; order Rhodobacterales; family Rhodobacteraceae; genus Roseinatronobacter; species Roseinatronobacter thiooxidans_A. Next base: position 9,368 of record NZ_MJAP01000001.1, read on the forward strand.
GCGCAGACCTACCGGCTGCATCACGCGCTCGACTCCGACGCGCTGGCCGAGGAAACCCTTGGCTGGTGTCTGGGCGGCTATGCGTTTCGCCAGTTCCGGCAGGGCGACGCGCCCGACATCGCCCGGATGACCGCGCCGGAAGGGGTCGATCTCGCGCAGCTCAGCGCCATTGTGACCGGCGAGTTCCTGACCCGCGACCTGATCAACACGCCTGCCTCGCATATGGGACCGGAAGAGCTGGAAGCGGCGTTTCTGGCGCTGGCGCATGAGCATGGCGCGACGGCTTCCGTCATCTATGGTGATGATCTTATTTATCAAAATCTGCCGCTGATCCATGCGGTCGGGCGTGCGTCAGAGCGCAGCCCGCGCCTTTTGGACCTGCGCTGGGGCGAGACGGGGCCGCGGCTGACATTGGTCGGCAAGGGGGTCTGTTTCGACACGGGCGGGCTGAACCTGAAGCCCGGCGCCTCGATGGGGCTGATGAAGAAGGATATGGGCGGGGCTGCAACCGTGATGGGGCTGGCGCATATGATCATGGCGCAGGGCTGGCCGGTGCAATTGCGCGTTCTGGTGCCTGCGGTGGAGAATGCGGTCTCTGGCAATGCCATGCGCCCCGGCGATATTCTGATGTCGCGCAAGGGGTTAAGTGTCGAGGTCAACAATACCGATGCCGAGGGGCGGCTGGTGCTGGCCGATGCGCTGGCCTTAGCGGATGAGGACGCGCCCGATCTGATGATCTGCATGGCGACGCTCACCGGGGCTGCGCGGGTGGCGCTCGGGCCGGATGTGCCACCGTTTTTCACGCAAGATCAAGAACTTGCGCGCGCGCTGATGGAGGCCAGCGCGCAGGTGCGCGACCCGCTCTGGCAGTTGCCCCTGCACCCGGCCTATGAGCCGCAGATCGAACCGGGCATCGCGGATCTGGACAATGCGCCCTCGGGCGGGATGGCCGGGGCGATCACGGCGGCGTTGTTTTTACAGCGTTTTGTCGAGACCTGCCCGCGATTCGCGCATCTCGACATTTATGGTTACCAACCGAGCGCTGCGCCTGCGCGGCCCAAGGGGGGTGTGGGTCAGGGGGCGCGGGCTTTGTTCGCGGCTTTGCCGGGCGTTCTGGGGCTATGAGCGACCCGCGCCTGACACCGTTCAGCGGGCGCGTCGCGCATCTCTCGCTGCAAGGGAAGATCGACGCCCCGGCCTTTACGGCTGGCGAAAATATGCGTGTTTGCAATGGCTTAACGGACCTGCTGCGGGGGCCTGACGGACCTCGGGACCGGCAGATTCTGCATGGTGCGCGGGTCTGTGTGATCGACCGGGACGGGCCATTTGCCTATGTTCAGGCCGAGGCCGATGGCTATTGCGGCTGGGTGCCTGCCGATGCGCTTGGGCCGGATTTTTCTGTTACGCATCAAGTTGTTACGCGGTCCACGCATCGCTACAGCGCGCCGGATCTGAAAAGCCCGGAACAGGGCGCGCTATCGCTGAATGCGCGGGTTGAGATCACCGGCAAGGAAGGGCGTTTCCTGCGCTGTCGGGACGGATTTTGGCTGCCAGAACAACATCTTACGCCGATTGGCCAGCACACGACAGACCCGGTTGCGGTGGCTGAATCGCTGCTGGGCACGCCCTATCTGTGGGGCGGCAACAGTGCTTTCGGGGTGGATTGCTCGGGCCTTGTGCAGCTTGCGCTGCATGCCTGCGGCAAGCCCTGCCCCGGCGATAGTGATCAACAAAAACAAGCACTTGGCGAGAGTTTGCCAGAGAGTGAAGCCCCGCAACGGGGGGATCTGCTGTTCTGGCGGGGGCATGTCGCATGGGTCAGCGCGCCGGATATGATCTTGCACGCAAATGCGCACACGATGTCAGTGGCTTACGAGCCATTCTTGACAGCACTCGCCCGGATCGCGCGCGAGGGGCCGCTGACGGGCCATATCCGGCTAAAATGAAATGCGTTTTCGTCGAGTGAAAAAAGACGCCTGTTTCTGAACGTTTCGTTAATTTTTGCGCGGCTTCGCGCGCAGGGTCGGTGCGGCCTCCAGCGGGTTCTCGGGCCAGGGGTGTTTGGGGTATTGCCCGCGCATGTCCTTGCGCACATCCGCGTAGCTGTCGGCCCAGAATCCGGGCAAGTCCATCGTCACCTGAACCGGCCTGCGCGCGGGGGAGAGCAGGACCATGCGCAGGGGCAGTCGGGCGGGGCCGATCACGGGGTGCGTGGCCAGTCCGAACACCTCTTGCAGACGCAGCTCGACTTGCGGGGCGTCGCCGGAATAGTCGATGGGCGCGCGGTTGCCCAAGGGGGTGACGAAATGCGCGGGCGCCAGTGTGTCGAGGCGTTGCATCTGGTCCCAGTCGAGCATCGCGCGCAGAGACGGCAGCAGGTCGAGGCCGCGCAACTCTTCGGCGCTGCGCTGGCCGGTGAGATGCGGGGCGAGCCAGTGCTCCAATCCCGCGATCAGGGCCGGATCGGACATATCCGGCAAATCCTCGCCCTGCGCGCGCAGAAGTTCCACGCGGGCGATGAATCGCTTTGCGGCGTCCGAGAGCGGCAGTCCCAGATCGCGCAGCCCGTCGCAGGCGGCCCGTGCGAGCGCTTCGGGCGCGGGGTCGGTCCAGTGGCGGTCATTCAGGACCAGCGCGCCGAAACATTCCTGCTGGCGGGCGATCACGCGGCGGTCGCGGCGGGACCAGTCGCAGATGTTGCGCCAGTGGATCTGATCCGCGTAAAGCGCGCGCAATTCGGCTTCGCGCAGGGCAATCGCCTGCCGGATGCGGGCTTCGCGCGGGTCACCATCGCTGTCGGTGACGACAATCAGGCGGGTCTGGGCCAGTGGGTCGCCTTCGGGCAGGACCGCGCCCTTGCCGCCAGAGAGCACATAGCGCGGGGCCTCGCCCTTGCGGCGCAGGCCGATGCGGTCGGGATAGGCCAGCGCGGCCATCTGGCCGGTGCTCAGATCCTGCTGCACCGCCCCGGCCAGACGCCGCAGGCGCGGGAGTTCGGCGCGCAACCGTTCGAGCGTCGGGCGGTGCAGGCTGTGGCTATAGCGCGCGGCGAAGGCTTTGGGGTCGCGCAGCGCGGCGAGGCGCAGGTCCAGATCGACGGAGGCGCCGGAGATGAGGTCGCGCTCGGACAGGAGGGCCGCGAGTTCGGCGCCGGGGCGTCCGGCGCGTTGCAGCATATGGCCAAGGCGGGGATGCAGCGGCAGGGCGGCGAGGTTGCGGCCATGCTCGGTGATGCGGTCGGACGTGTCGAGCGCCTCCAAGCTGCGCAGCAGTGCGCGGGCCTCAGAGAGGGCGGCTTCGGGCGGCGGGGTGAGGAAGCGCAGGCCCTCGGACCCGCCCCAGAGCGCGAGTTCCAGCGCCAGCCCCGCCAAATCGGCGCGGGCAATCTCGGGCGGGGCGAAGGCGGCGAGCGCGCCTTCCTCGCTGCGCGCCCACATCCGGTAGCAGATGCCAGCAGCGACGCGCCCGGCCCGGCCGCGGCGTTGCTCGGCTTCGGCGCGGGTCACGCGTTCGGTGACAAGCCGGGCCATGCCGGTGCCGGGGTCAAACCGCGCGCGGCGCGACAGACCGCAATCGACGACCACGCCGATGCCCTCGATCGTCAGCGAGGTTTCGGCGATGGCGGTGGCGAGCACGATCTTGCGGCCCGCGCGGGCGGGGGCAATGGCGGCGCGCTGGGCGGCGAAGGGCAAGGCGCCGTAGAGCGGGTGGATTTCCGCATTGCCGACGCGCCCGTCGAGCAGCTTTGCCACGCGGCGGATTTCGCCTTCGCCGGGCAGAAAGACCAGCACCGAGCTTTCGGTCTCGGACACGGCCTGCGCGATCAGCGCGCTGGCGGCGGCTTCAAACCGCATCTCGCGCGGGCGGGGGCGGTCCAGCCAGCGGGTTTCGACCGGGAAGGCGCGGCCTTCGGCGGTCAGGATCGGGGCATTGTCCAAGAGTTCCGCGACCGGTGCGGCGTCGAGCGTGGCGGACATGACCACCAGCGCGAGATCGGGGCGGAGCGCCTCGCGCACTTCCCATGCCAGCGCCAGACCCAGATCGGCATTGAGGGAGCGTTCGTGAAATTCATCAAAGATCAGCGCACCGATGCCGGGCAGTTCCGGGTCGGATTGCAGCATGCGGGTCAGGATGCCTTCGGTCACGACCTCGATCCGGGTCGCGGGGCTGACCACCGATTCGCCGCGAATCCGGTAGCCCACACGCGCGCCGACCTCTTCGCCCAGAAGCCGCGCCATCTGTTCGGCGGCGGCGCGGGCGGCAAGGCGGCGGGGCTCCAGCATGGTGATGCGGCCCGGGATCTGGTCCATCAGGGCAAGCGGCACGCGGGTTGTCTTGCCCGCGCCCGGCGGGGCCTGCAGCACCAGACGGCCCGCGCGGGCAAGCGTGGCGGTCACATCGGGCAGGATGGCGTCAATCGGCAGGGTCATGGGGCCATGATATGCGTCGATGCGCGATGCTTGTGCAATCCCGCATCTGTCCGTGACGGTGGTAGCACTGATCAGCGCAAAATGGCACGCCTGCGGGACTCCAAGGCAGTTGTGATTGACCTCATCACGTTTCAGTGGCTAATCAGTCCTGGGGATACTGATAGAATTTGAGGGGACAGGCTTTGCAGCCACCTATTTCGAGACGGGCGTTTCTGGCGACTGGCTCCGCGCTGGTCCTCAGCGGCTGTGCAGTGCCGCGCGGCGCGCCGACCCGCTCTGAGGTCGTCAAGGGGGCCGAGGACGAGGAGGCGGGTTTCATGCTGGAACTCGTCACGCGGGAACGGCTCGCGCTCTATCCGGAATGGGGCGATCCCGAGGCGAAGACGCGCACCGGCTGGCCGAATGGCGGCGTCCCGCCCACGGATCAGCGGCTTGCGCCGGGGGACAGGCTGGGCGTGCGGGTCTGGGATGCGGAGGAATCCTCGCTTCTGTCCGGCGCAGGCGCGCCTTTTGCCGATATCGCGAATGTCGTGGTCACCTCTTCGGGGCATATTACCCTGCCCTATGTGAGCCGGGTGCATGTGTCCGGGTTGACGCTGGATGGTGCGCGGGAGCGGATTCAGGAGCAGATGACCTCGATCAGCCCTTCGGCGCAGGTGCAGCTTGAGGTCAAGGAAGGCCGACGCAATTCGGTGGAGATGATCGGCGGGGTGGCGACGCCCGGAACCTATCCGCTGACCGAGCGCAATCTGCCGCTGAGCAGCCTGATCGCGGCGGCGGGGGGCGTGGACGGGTCGCTGGAAAACCCGCAGGTGCAGTTGACGCGCGGCTCGAATGTCTATCGCCGGTCGCTGGAGCATGTGCTGGCCAGCCCGGCCAATGACCCGCCGCTGCAGGGCGGGGACCGGGTGGTGATCTCGGCGGATCAGCGCACCTTCAAGGCATTGGGCGCTGCGAATCGCGAAGAGGTGATCCGGTTTGACGCACCCAAGGTCAGCGCCTTGCGGGCCTTGTCGATGATGGGCGGGATGAGCGACACGCGCGCCGATCCGCGCGGGATTCTGGTGTTGCGCAGCTATCCGCGCCTGACCGGGGGGCAGCCCTATGGCTCTGATCATACGCGCGTCGTGTTCAGCTTCGATCTGACCAATGCCGAAGGGCTGTTCAATGCCGATGAATTCGCGCTGCAAAGCGACGATATCGTCATGGCCACCCAAGCGCCTGCGACCACCACGACACGGGTTCTGGCGCTGATGGGCGGGTTCTTCGGCTTCGGGCGCTCTGTCAGCAACTTGTGAGTGGTCCGCGCGTTCTGGTCCTTGGGGCGAGTGGCCGCATCGGGGCGATGCTGCAGCGGCATTGGCATGGGCGGGATATGCGCCCTCTCTGGCAGTATCGTGGAGCGCCTGCCCCGGCGGACAGTGTGATCGGCGATCCGTTGCAGGATGGCGCAGCGCTTGCCGCGCGGTGCGGGCGGCTGGATGTGGTGCTGGCGCTCTCGGGCGTGGTGCCGGGGCGCGGTGATCTGGGCCTGAACAGCGCGCTGGCGCTGGCGGCGCTGGATCTGGGCGCGGCTGCGGGCGCGCGGCGGGTGTTTCTCGCCTCTTCCGCTGCGGTTTATGGACCGGGCGCGCAGGCCCTGCGCGAGGAGGATCCGCTGCAGCCGGGCAATGACTATGGGAGAGCCAAGGCCGCGATGGAGCGGGCTGCGGGCGCGCATGCGGCGGCTTTGGGGCTGGATGTGAGCGTGCTGCGGATCGGCAATGTCGCGGGGGCGGATGCGCTGCTGGGTCCGGCAGGGACGACCCGGCGGCTGGACAGGTTTCCTGACGGGCAAGGGCCGCGCCGGTCCTATATCGGGCCGCGCATGCTGGCGGATGTGCTGGCGGAACTGGTGCGGTTTGCAGCACTCGGGCAGGATCTGCCCGGATGCCTGAATATCGCGCAGCCCGGTGCGGTCGCGATGGAAGACCTGTGCCGCGCTGCGGGGTTTGCGGTCACATGGCAGCCGGCTCCGGAAGGGGCGCTGGCCTCGGTCCTGTTGGATGTATCGCGGCTGCGCGCGCTGGTCGCGCTGCCGGAGGCGCGCGCGGAAGCGCTGGTCGCCGAGTGGCGTGCGGATCAGGAGGCGGCGGGATGACGCGCTCAAAGCGCCTGCTGGATCTGGTGCTGCTGGCCCTGATGGCCCCGGCTCTGTTGCCGCTGCTGGGATTGCTGTGCCTGGTACTCTGGGCCGCTCAGGGTCGCCCGATTTTCTACGGCGCAGAGCGGATGCGCAGCGTGACCGAGGGGTTCACGCTGTGGAAGCTGCGCAGCATGACCGGAGCCGCGCGCGACAGTGGTGTCTCGGGCGGGGACAAGGCGGGGCGGATCACACCGATGGGACGCCGGTTGCGGCGCGTGCGACTGGATGAGGTTCCGCAGATGCTGAATATTCTGCGCGGGGATATCAGCTTCGTCGGGCCGCGCCCGCCCCTGCGGGAGTATGTCGAGCGGTTTCCGGCGATCTACGAACATGTTCTGCGCGCGCGTCCGGGGGTCACGGGGCTGGCCTCGCTGGTCTATGCCGGGCATGAAACCCTGCTGCTGGCGCGCTGCACCACGCCGGAAGAAACCGATGCGGTCTACGCGCGGGCCTGTGTGCCGCGCAAGGCGCGGCTGGATCTGATCTATCAGCGCCATCAATCGGTGGGATTCGATCTGTGGCTGGTGGCAGTCACGGCTGCGCGGGTTTTCGGGCTGGCCAAGGGGCGGCGATTGCCACGCCCGCCGCTATCGGGGTCATAAAATGGGCGCTTTCCTTGCGCAGAGTCGCCAACATGGTATCGATTCGGTAAACTTTGGGCCTGAGGTGACGGAAAGGTTTTCATGAGTTCTGCTATTGTTCCAGTCTTGCTCTGTGGTGGGTCGGGCACGAGGCTCTGGCCGTTATCGCGCAAGAGCTATCCCAAGCAATTTGCCCGAATCACCGGCAGCGAAAGCCTGTTCCAGTCGTCGAGCCGACGCCTGTCGGGGCCGGGATTTGCCGCGCCTGTGGTCGTGACCGGATCGGATTTCCGCTTTCTGGTGACCGAGCAACTGGCGGCTATCGAGATGGCGCCGCGCGCGATCCTGATCGAGCCTGCGCCGCGCAATACCGCGCCTGCGATTGCGGCGGCGGTGGTGCAGCTTGCGGCTGAGATGCCGGAGGCGCTGATCCTTGTGGCGCCGTCTGATCATGTGATTCCTGACGCCGCCGCCTTTCGCGCTTGCGTCGAGGCCGCGCGCCCTGCGGCCGAGGCGGGGCAGATCGTGACCTTCGGCATCCGCCCGGACCGGGCGGAAACCGGCTATGGCTGGCTGGCGCTGTCGCAGACCCCGCAGGAGGGGGTGGCGCAGCCCTTGCAGGCTTTTGTCGAGAAGCCCGATCTGGCGACGGCAGAGGCGCTGCTGACAGGCGGAATGCATCTGTGGAATGCCGGGATTTTCCTGTTTTCGGTGCGCAGCATGCTGGCGGCATTGGAGCGCCATGCGCCGGGTGAACTGGCGCTGGTGCGCGCGGCGGTCGAGGGGGCGCAGGCCGATCTGGGCTTTACCCGGCTTGCACCTGCGCCATGGGCGCGGTTGCAGGATATCTCGATTGATTACGCGGTGATGGAGAAGGCCGATAATCTGAGCGTGGTGCCCTATGCGGGTGCATGGTCCGATCTGGGCGGCTGGGAGGCGGTCTGGCGCGAGGCGGGGCCGGATGCGGACGGGGTGGTCGTGAATGGCCCGGCGACGGCGATTGACTGCGAAAACAGCCTGTTGCGGGCCGAGAACCCGGATCAGCAGCTTGTCGGCATCGGGCTGCGCGATCTGGTGGTGGTGGCCATGCCCGACGCGGTGCTGGTGGCCGACCGGGCGCGAGGGCAGGATGTGAAACTGGCGGTGGCGGCGCTGAAAGCGAAGGGCGCGGCGCAGGCCGAGACCCTGCCGCGCGATTACCGGCCCTGGGGCTGGTATGAGAGCCTTGCCATCGGCGGGCGGTTTCAGGTCAAGCGGATTGTGGTGCATCCGGGGGCGGCGCTGTCGCTGCAAAGCCATCATCACCGCGCCGAGCATTGGATCGTGGTCGAGGGCACGGCGCGGGTGACGATTGGCGAGGAGGTGCAGCTCGTGACCGAGAATCAGTCGGTCTATATTCCCTTGGGCGCGAAACACCGGATGGAGAATCCCGGCAAGCTGCCGCTGACGCTGATCGAGGTGCAGACCGGGGCTTATCTGGGCGAGGATGACATCGTGCGCTACGAGGATGTTTATGCGCGCGGGCAAGGGGCCAAGGGATGAGCCTGAGCTGCTTCAAAGCCTATGACATTCGCGGGCGGTTGGGGATTGATCTGGACGGCGGGATTGCAACGCGCATCGGGCGTGGGTTTGCGCGCGCGCTGGGGGCGCGGCGCGTGGTGCTGGGGCGCGATGTGCGGGCCTCTTCCGGCGAATTGTGTGACGCGGTGGCCGAGGGGTTGCTGGCCGAAGGGGTCGAGGTCTTGGATCTGGGCCTGTGCGGCACGGAAGAGGTTTATGCCGGGACCGCACTGATGGCGGCGGATGGGGGGATATGCGTTACGGCCTCGCACAATCCGATGGATTGGAACGGGATGAAGCTGGTGCGCGCGGGGGCGGCGCCGCTGGATGCGGCAAGCGGGCTTGCGCAGATCCGCGCGCTGGCCGAGGCGGATGATTTCGGGCCTGCGCGCGAGGGGGGCCTGCGGCGCGATGTGGCGGATGCGGCGCGCGCGGGCTATGTGGACCGGGTTCTGTCCTTCGTGGATGTGTCAGCGCTGCGGGACTTGCATATTCTGGTCAATGCGGGCCATGGCGCGGCGGGTCCGACATTTGATGCTTTGGCCGGGGCGCTGGCGGCGCGCGGCGCCCCCTTGCGCTTCACGCGGCTTTATCACGACCCGGATGGCCGTTTTCCGCAAGGGATTCCGAACCCGCTGCTGCCCGAGAACCGGCCTGCGACGGCAGAGGCCCTGCGCAGGGCGGATGCGGATTTCGCTGTCGCCTGGGACGGGGATTTCGACCGCTGTTTCCTGTTCGATCATGAGGGCAATTTCATCGACGGCGAATATGTGGTCGGGCTGCTGGCGGCGTCATTCCTGACCAAGGAACCCGGCGCGCGGATCATCCATGACCCGCGGGTGATCTGGAACTCGCGCGATGTGATCGCGCAGGCGGGCGGTGAGGCCATTCAGGCGCGCACCGGGCATGCTTTCATCAAGCAGGCGATGCGCGATCATGGCGCGCTTTATGGCGGCGAAATGTCGGCGCATCATTATTTCCGCGATTTCTTTCATTGCGACAGCGGGATGATTCCCTGGCTCTTGATCGCGGAACTGGTCAGCCGCGAGGGGCCGCTCGCGGGACTGGTGGCGGCGCGCAGGGCGGCGTTTCCCTCTTCGGGCGAGATGAATTTTCAGGTCGCGGATGCGGCAGGGGCGATGGCGCTTGCGGCAGAGATCTTTGGCCCGCAGGCGCGGGGGCGGGATGATACCGATGGTCTGAGCCTTGATCTGGGGGAATGGCGGTTCAATCTGCGGGCGTCGAATACCGAGCCGCTGCTGCGGCTGAATGTCGAGACGCGGGGGGCGGATCCGGCGCCGTTCGTGGCGCAGGTCAAGGCGGCGCTGGGGCTGTAACTGGTGTGCATTTCTGCCTGCTTGGGCAGGCTGCGCGCGCGCTGCCCACGGGGGGACGGGCCTTGCGGCCCGTGGCCTCCGGCGGGAGTATTTTTCGGCAAGATGAAGGCAGGGGGCAGGCTGATCGGGAAGGCCGCTCAGAACGCCGCGGTCAGCATGCGCAGGGCGGTTGCGCCCAGAAACAGGGCGAAGGCGCGCTTGATCCAGATCGGGTCGAGGGCATGGGCGAGCTTCGTGCCATAGGGCGCGCAGAGGACCGAGAGCGGCAGGACGAACGCCACGGCGATCAGGTTGATATAGCCGATCGAGAGCGGGGGCCGCCCCGCGACGCCCAAGCCCGTGACCAGCATGGCGAGCGTCCCGGCGCTGCCCACGACCAGACCCAGCGCCGCCGCCGTGCCGACCGCGCGATGCACCGGCACGGAAAACGCCGTCATCAGCGGCACGCCCAGCGTGCCCGAGCCAAGCCCCATCATGGAGGAGACCAGCCCCACGCCTGCGGCCATCGCGGGCTGCGCGCCCCGGCGTTCGGGCAGGGCGGGGGCCAGAATGCGCGTGCGCGGCAGCGCCATGTTCCAGGCGACCAGCAGTGCGACCGTGCCGAAAACCAGCATCAGGAACGGCCCCTTGACCAGCCCGGCGACGGCCCCGCCACAGAGCGCGCCCAGGGCCATGAAGGGCGCCCAGCGGCGGATGATCCCCAGATCGACCGAACCGCGCGTGTGATGCGATTTCGCCGCTGTCAGGGCAGTGATGGCGACGGTCAGAAGCGAGCTGCCCACTGCTACCTGCATGCCAAGCTCGGGCGGGTAGCCGAGGAATTTGAACACCCAGAACAGGACCGGAACCACCACGATCCCGCCGCCCACGCCCAAGAGCCCCGACAGGATACCGGCAATCGCCCCGGTCACAAACAGGGCCAGTATGAGCGGGATCAGGGTGGTCAGGGTCAGGTCAGTCATGCAGGGCCTCTTGCAGGGTGGCGCGCCAGCCGAGACCGGCCTCGACGCGGGTGACGGGGCGGTATTCGCAACCGAAAGCCCCGGCATAGCCCGCGCGGCGCATCTGCGGCAGCAGGCGGGCATAGTCGAGCCTGTCGCCCGTGCCCGGCTCGTTGCGCCCCGGCACCGAGGCGATCTGGACATGGCCGATCCGGGCGGCGTGCTGCGCGAATTGGGCCGCGACATCATGGCCTTCCATCGCGATATGGTAGCAGTCGAACAGCAGTTTCAGCCGGGGATGGGCGATCTCCTGCAGGATGCCCAGCGCCTGCGCGAGATCCTGCAGGTAATAGCCCGGCATGGCGGCGCGCGAGAGGGGTTCGATCAGGATCGTCTGCTCGCCTGCATCGAGCGCATGGCGCAGCGCGCGCAGATAGGCGCTGCGGGACGCATTGTCGCCGTCGCTGCGCCCGGCCAGCACATGCACCGCTGCGGCCCCGATGGCGCGGGCCACGCCCAACGCGGCGTCGATGTCGCGCCGCGCCTGATCTTCCTGCCCCGGAAGCGCTGCGCATCCTGCGCTCGCGCCCATGCGCGTGTTCAGGCTGCAGACCGGCAGAGCGGTTTCGGAGAGGGTATCGCGCAGCAGCGCGGGGTCGGTGGTCTGGGCATCGTCATGGAACTCTACCGCGTCGAAGCCTGCGCTTGCCGCAGCGCGGATGCGCGCGGGCAAGGGCAGGTCGGTCCAGAGAAACCCCAGATTGGCGGAAAACCGCGCCGCGCCTGCCTTGGTGACTATCCTTGTCATGGGGCGGAGAAGATCGGGCGGAGCGAGGGGCGTCAAGGGATTTCGGTGAAATACCGCCCCGTCGCGGCGGGGGTGCCGGAAATCGGGCAGCGGGCCGGTTTTGCTGGCAGCAGGAGCGGGCTTGATCTTCGCTGCCGCCCTTGCCACAGTCCGCGCGCATCTGCCCCGGACAGTGCGCTGCCGTGTTTTCACAAAAGGACCAGACCCCATGAGCGAGAATGCCGATGCCGCGAGCCACCGCGCGAAAAAGCAGAAGATCAAGGCCGCGCGCGAGAAGATGATGGAGACCAAGACCATCGAGAAAGGGTTGGTCATTGTCCATACCGGCGCGGGCAAGGGCAAATCCTCGTCGGGTTTCGGCATGATCATGCGCTGCATCGCCCATGGCATGCCCTGCGCGGTGGTGCAGTTCATCAAGGGCAGCCGGGGCACGGGCGAGCGCGAATTCCTGCAACGGCATTTCGCCGAGGAATGCCGCTTCATCGTCTCGGGCGAGGGGTTCACCTGGGACACGCAGGATCGTGACCGCGATATCGCCGCTGCGCGTGCGGGCTGGGAGAAGGCGAAGGAGTTGATCCGCGATCCTGAAATCCGCTTTGTGCTGCTCGATGAGATCAATATCGCGCTGCGCTATGATTACCTGCCGATTGACGAGGTGGTGACATTTCTGCGCGATGAGAAGCCTGCGATGACGCATGTCGCCCTGACCGGGCGCAACGCCAAGCCCGAATTGATCGAACTGGCCGATCTGGTCACGGAAATGACGCTGGTCAAGCATCCGTTCCGCGAGGGCGTGAAGGCGCAGCAAGGTGTCGAGTTCTAAGGCGCGCAGTATGGCGGGCGGGCGCGAAACCGGGGGGGCAGGTATGAAGGCGCTGATGCTGCAGGGCACGGGCTCGAATGTCGGCAAATCCATGCTGGTGGCGGGGCTCTGCCGCGCGGCGCGCAGGCGCGGGCTGCGCGTGGCGCCGTTCAAGCCGCAGAACATGTCGAACAATGCCGCTGTGACCGCCGATGGCGGTGAGATCGGGCGGGCGCAGGCGCTGCAGGCGCTGGCCTCGGGGCTGGAGCCGGTGGTGGATATGAACCCGGTGCTGCTGAAGCCCGAGAGCGAGACCGGCGCGCAGGTGGTGGTGCAGGGCAAGCGGCTGACCACCACGCGCGCCGCCGATTATGCCGGGCTGAAGCCGCGTCTGATGGGGGCGGTGCAGGAGAGTTTCGCGCGGCTGCGCGCGGCGCATGATCTGGTGATCGTCGAAGGTGCCGGCAGCCCGGCGGAGGTCAATCTGCGCCGGGGCGATATTGCGAATATGGGATTCGCGCGGGCCGCCGATGTGCCGGTGGTGCTGGTGGGCGATATCGACCGGGGCGGGGTGATCGCGCAGATCATCGGCACGCAGGCGGTGCTGGAGGCGGGCGACCGCGCGCAGGTCGCGGGGTTTGTGATCAACAAGTTCCGGGGCGATCCGCGGCTGTTTGACGATGGCTATGCGTTTATCGCGGCGCAGAGCGGCTGGCGGGGTTTCGGAGTGCTGCCCTGGTTTGCGGATGCGCACAGGCTGCCCGCCGAGGATGCGCTGGATCTGCGCTCTGGCCCCTCGCAGGGCGGGGTGGTGATTGCCGCCTTAGCGCTGTCGCGGATCGCGAATTTCGATGATCTGGACCCGCTGGCGGCGGAACCGGGGGTGGATCTGGTCATGGTGCGGCCCGGCCAGCCGATCCCGGCGGAAGCGCGGCTGGTGATCCTGCCCGGCAGCAAATCGACGCGCGGCGATCTGGCCTTTCTGCGCGCCGAAGGCTGGGATATCGACCTTGCCGCCCATGTCCGGCGGGCTGGGCATGTGCTGGGGATTTGCGGCGGCTATCAGATGCTGGGGCGCAGCATTGCCGACCCGGACGGGCTGGAAGGGCCTGCGGGCGTGACCGAGGGGCTGGGGCTGTTGGATGTCACCACCACGATGACGCCGGAAAAGCGGCTGGAGCGGGTGCGCGCGACGCATCTGGCGAGCGGCCTGCCCTTTGAAGGCTATGAAATCCATATCGGGCGCACGGAGGGGCCGGACCGGGCGCGGGCCTTTGGCCGTGTCGGCGGGGTGGATGAGGGGGCGATCTCGGCTTGCGGGCGGATCACCGGGTCCTATCTGCATGGCATGTTCGGCAATGACGCGTTCCGCGCGGCCTTTCTGGCGGGGCTGGGGCTGGGCGGGTCCGGGCTGGCCTATGCGGCGGGGGTCGAGGCCACGCTGGATGCGCTGGCCGATCATCTGGAGGCGCATCTGGATGTGGCAGGGCTGCTGGCGCTGGCGCGGTAGCGGGCCAGCGCCGGAGTGATACCCGCCTCTGCAGGGGGCACCCGCCCGGCAAGGCCGGGCAGCGCCCGCGAATGGCATGGGTCGGGTGGGCGGGCCGTGAGCGGGCGCTCTTGCCACTGCGGATCAACGCCCGCGCTAGCGCCGCTGCCAGTCAGTCGGGGTGTTTTCCTGCCATCCGGCGCGGTGCAGAAGCGGCGTGTCGTCGTGAAATTCGGGGTAGCCCAGACAGAGATAGGCCGAGAATTCCCATGACTGCGGCACATCCAGGAGCCGGGTCATGGCGTCCGGGTCCAGAATCGAGACCATTCCCAGCCCCAGATTATGCGTCCGCGCCGTCAGCCAGAGCGTGTGAATCGCCATCGCCGTGGACTGGCGCAGGGTCTCTGGCATGGTCTGGCGGCCCAGCCCGTGGCCTTCCACCGGGGCGATCTCGGTGAATATGGCGAGTTGCACCGGGGCCATGTCCAGCCCCGCGAGCTTGAGCGCGCCGTAAGCCTCTGCCTGTTCGCCCTCATAGAGCGAGGCCGCCTCGCGGTTCGCGGCCTCGAAATTCGCGCGCACGGCGGCGCGCAGGGACGGGGTTTCGATCTGCAGCACCCGCCATGGCCGCGCATTGCCGACCGAGGGCGCCAGCGCCATCGCCGCCTGCAGCGCGGCGAGAACATCGCTCTCCACCGGATCGGGCTTGAAATGGCGGGTGTCGCGGCGCCATTTCAGCACCTCCTGCAGGACAGATCTGTGATCGCTGGCAAATTCCACCTGTCCGTCCCCCCGTTGCGCGATCTGCGCCGGATCATTGCGCAAGCTGCGCCGTCACCTGACCCTGCCACAGCCGCTGCTCCCCGCTGTGCAATTCTACCTGCCCATCAACCGCGCGCCAGTGCAAGGCGCATTCCGCACGCGCGGGACAGGCATTGAGCTGCACGCGGCCTTCGAGATCGGGCATTTCGCCGGTCATCTGCCGCGCCAGCCCCAGCGGCACTGACAGGGTTTCCAGAAATTCGAGGCCCGCGAGGCATGGCCCGGATTTCAGCGGGCAGCTTGCACAATGGATCGGTTCAAATCTTTCGTGGCGCATCATGCCCTCCTGCTGCTGGGGGCAGGAAAGCGGCCAAAGCCGTGGTGCGGAATCGTCATAAGCCCTCCTCCGGACACCCCGTCCGGTTTCGTGTTTCACGGGTGATGGCAGGTCTCCTGGCTTGCGGCTGAGAGCGCATCCCCGCCTTCCCGGACCATGGGTCCAGTGGCATGAGGGGGCGCACCGCTTACAGTTGCGGGGGCAGCGCCGGAATTGAACCGGCTTCCCTATTCTCCCGAATGATCGGGCACCATCGCGGCGAGGCTAGCATTTCGCGCTGGCAGTTGCGAGCCGATTCTTGCCTGGGCGGGGGGCGGGGAGCGCAGGCAAATCTGATAACCATGGTTGACATATTTGAGCATGATAACTACAGTCAACACATGATCACGCTGGTAAAGAGTGGCACTTTCGACCGCTGGCTGCGTGGTTTGCGTGACCGGAGGGCTACCGCGCGCATTCAGGCGAGACTTGACCGGCTTGCCAGCGGGAATCCCGGCGATGTCAAAGCGGTCGGTGGCGGGATCTCTGAGATGCGGATCGATTACGGCCCGGGTTACAGGGTCTATTACATGCAAAGAGGGTCCATCGTCGCCATCCTGCTTTCGGGCGGCGACAAATCCTCTCAACAGTCGGACATTGCCAAGGCCAAAGAAATCGCCGCGCAGTGGAAGGATTGAAATGACAGGCCGCGCCTCGGGTTATCAGGGGCAGGAGACATGAAATGACTGCCGCCAAGAGCGAGAGTTTCAGCCGCTACGATACGGCGGATTATCTCGAAAACGAGGAAGATATCATGACGTATCTTGACGCCGTGATGGAAGAAGGCGGTGATGATCCCGCCTATATCGCGCATGCGCTTGGCGTGGTTGCCCGCGCGCGCAATATGAGCCAACTCGCGCGCGATACGGGGATGAGTCGCGAGGGGCTTTACAAAGCGCTTTCCGAGGACGGCAATCCCAGCTTTGCCACGATTGTCAAAGTCGCGCGCGCGCTGGGGTTGCGTCTGGGTTTCAGACCTGTCGCGTAACCGCTACTTTCCGAGAATATTGGCTGGGGCGGTAGGATTCGAACCTACGGTACACGGTACCAAAAACCGATGCCTTACCACTTGGCCACGCCCCAACTGTGCGGCGGGTTTTAGCGAAGGGCTGCGGCAGCTGCAACCCCATTCTTGCGGTGGAATCGCAAGAATCGGGCCTGCCGCACGGGACAGGCCCTGCAATCGCGGCGCTCAGCCCTTGCGGGTCGGGCAGGTGTTCAGCCCGATCAGGGAATAGAGCGGGCAGGTCTGCATCAGCCCGGTGGCCAGGGGCACGATGCCGATCAGATAGAGCCAGCGCATGCTGGCCTCGGGATTCAGGAAAAAGCCCAGAATCAAGGCCAGCCCCACGAGGATACGCAGGATGCGGTCAATGCCGCCGACATTCTTTGCCAACATGTCTTGTCTCCGTGATGATGGTTGGCGGCAGACTACTGCAGCGCGGCAAATCTGTCGGTGACAAGATCACATTGCGAGGCGTTTCAGCTCGGCCGGGGCGCGAATCATGATCCTTCCGCGTTCGGTCGCGATCAACTCGCGTTGCGCCCAGCGTTCCAGCTGGCGCGAGACGACTTCGCGCGCCGATCCGATGCGGGCGGCGAGTTCGGCATGGGTGGCCTGCACCTGACCCGCCTGTGCCAATTCGACCAGCGCGCGGGCCAGTCGCGATTCGATGCGGGCGAAGGCCACCTGTTCCAGCAAGCCGGTCAGTTCCGACATGCGCGCGGCAAAGGCGCGGAACACGAAAGCGCGGAAGGGTTCGGACTGGTCCATCAGGGAACGAAACAGCGTGCGCGGCAGGATCACCAGACGGCATGGGGTGACGGTCTGCGCCTCGCCGGAATAGGGGGCGTCGCCGATCAGGCCGAGGGTGGTCTGGATGCAGCTTTGGCCCGGCTCTACCGCATAGAGCAGGATTTCGCGGCCCGAGGCGCCGGTCAGGGTGACTTCGATCCGGCCTTCCAGCACCACTGCGAAACCCTGCGCGTCATCCCCGGCGCGAAAGAGGATCTGGCCGGTGCTGACGCGCTGTTCCGGCAGGGCGTCGAGGCGGGCGATATCCGCGGGCGCGAGGCCCGGCAGAAGCTGCGCCGCCCAGCCCATCAGCTGCGGCTGCGCGCGGCGAAACGGGGCAGCAGCGCCGAGAAATCGCGGCCCTTGCCGTCTTCGGCCTCGACAAAGCTTGCGTAAAGCTCGGTCGCGCGGGCGCCCATGGGCGTGTCGGCATTGACCGCTTCAGCGGCCTGTTGCGACAGGCGCAGATCCTTGAGCATCAGTTCGGCAGCAAAACCGGGCTTGTAGTCATTGTCGGCGGGGCTTTGCGGGCCGATGCCGGGGGCGGGGCAATAGGCATTCATCGACCAGCTATAGCCCGAAGAGGTCGAGACCACATCGAACATCCGTGCGCGGTCGAGCCCCAGCTTGTCGGCGAGCGCGAAGGCTTCGCAGGTGACGGCCATGGTCGCGCCAAGGATCATGTTGTTGCAGATTTTCGCAGCCTGCCCTGCCCCGGCAGCGCCGCAATGGACGGATTTCTGGCCCATGATCTCGAAGAGCGGCTGAACGGTCGCGAAAGCCGCGTCTGACCCGCCGACCATGAAGGTCAGCGTGCCTGCGGTGGCGCCGCCGACCCCGCCCGAAACGGGCGCATCGAGCGCGCCCAAGCCCGCCGCCTGCGCCTGATCGGCCACCGCGCGGGCGCTTTCGACATCGACGGTCGAGCAGTCGCAGAGCACGGCACCTGCCGCCATGGCAGGGATCGCCTCGGCGGCGACGGCGCGCAGGATCGCGCCATTGGGCAGCATGGTGATCACGACTTCTGCCCCGGTTGCGGCCTCGGACGCGCTGGCGGCTTTGGTCACGCCTTCGGGGCAGGGTGCCACCAGATCGAAACCTGCGATTTGATGGCCCGCGCGGGCCAGATTGGCGGCCATCGGCCCGCCCATATTGCCCAATCCGATGAATCCGATTTTCATGTGCTTTCCTCCAGCCCCTCGAATGTTAGCTCATCTGCCCCGAGCGAGGCCAGCATCGCGTCGATCTCTGCCTGCGTCACACTGTCCGGGCTCTTGTGCCGCCAGCGCGGGGATTTGTCCTTGTCGATGATCGCGGCGCGGATGCCTTCGAGAAAATCGGCATGTTCCATCGCGCGCCATGTGAAGCGGAATTCCTGCGCCAGCGCCTGCCGGATCGTGCCTGCGCGCCCCTGGTCGCGCAGCATGTCAAGCGTGCAGGCCATGGACAGCGGGGAATTGCGCTGCAGCGCGGTCAGCGCCTTTTGCGCGAAGGGGCTGTCGTCATTGGCGAGACAGTCCGCGATCGCGCTCACGCTGCCCTGCCCGAAAGCTTGGTCGATGCGGGTGGCCTCGGTGGCAAGCTGGGCCTCTGGTGGGGTTGTGGCTTGCAGCGCGGTCACATCGCCAGAGGCGATCAGCGCCGCTTTCGCGCTGTCCCAGTCGGATTGCGGCAGGAACAGATCGGCAAAACCGGCATGGAGTGCGTCGCCCGGCCCCATGCGCGCCCCGGTCAGGCCCAGATAGGCCCCGAGATGGCCCGGCGCGCGCGCGAGAAGGTATGTGCCGCCGACATCGGGCACCAGACCGATGCCGCATTCGGGCATGGCGATCTGGCTGGTCTCGGTCACGATCCGGTGGCTGGCATGGCAGCCCAGACCGACGCCGCCGCCCATGGTGAAGCCCTGCAGGAAGCTGACCACGGGTTTGGGATAGGCGGCGATGCGGGCGTTCATGCGGTATTCGTCGCGCCAGAAGCCCCGCCCATAGCTGTAATCGCCGCGCCGGCCTGCGGCGTAGATCTCGGCAATATCGCCGCCGGCGCAGAAGGCTTTGTCGCCTTCGGCCTCGATCAGCACCAGTGCCACACGGTCTTCGCGCGTCCAGCCGGTCAGCGCCGCGTCAATCGCAAGGCACATGTCATAGGTCAGCGCATTCAGCGCCTTGGGGCGGGTCAGGGTGATGCGGCCTGCGCGCCCCTCGATGCGGATCTGCACATCTGCCATCAGCGCGCCGCCAGCATCTGCCGCGCAACGATCAGGCGCATGATTTCATTGGTGCCCTCAAGGATCTGATGCACGCGCAGGTCGCGCACCAGTTTTTCCACGCCGTAATCGGCGAGATAGCCATAGCCGCCATGCAGCTGCAGGCAGTGATCGGCAACGCGGCTGCCTGCCTCGGTCACGAATTTCTTGGCCATGGCGCAGAATTTCGTGGCATCGGGTGCACCTTGGTCCAGCTTCCATGCGGCCTGACGCAGGAAGACGCGGGCGGCCTGCAATTCGATTTCCATCTCGGCCAAGCGGAATTGCAGCGCCTGAAACTGGTCGAGTGTCTGCCCAAACGCCTTGCGCTCGCCCATATAGACCAGCGTCGCGTCAAGGGCCGCCTGCGCGCCGCCAAGGGAGCAGGCCGCGATATTCAACCGACCGCCGTCGAGCCCGGCCATGGCGTAGCGAAAGCCCTGCCCTTCCTCGCCCAGAAGCGCCTCGGCCCCCACATGGCAATCGTCGAGTTGCACCTGCCGGGTGGGTTGCGAGCGCCAGCCCATCTTGTCCTCCAGCCCGCCGAAACTGAGGCCCGGCGCACCATCCATCACCACCAGCGCGGATATCCCCTTGGGCCCTGCATCGCCGGTGCGGGCCATGACGATATAGCCGTCGGAATAGCCGCCGCCCGAGATGAACGCCTTGGTGCCGTTCAGGATATAGCCTGCATTGTCGCGGGTGGCGCGGGTTTTCAGGGCGGCGGCGTCGGACCCCGATCCGGGTTCGGTCAGGCAATAGGACATGAAACAGTCGAGCGAGACCACGCGGGGCAGCAGGTCCGCGCGCATCTGCTCGGAGCCGAACTTGTCGATCATCGCGGCGCACATGTTATGGATCGAGAGAAACGCCGCGACCGAGGGGCAGGCCATCGAAAGCGCTTCGAAAATCAGCGTGGCGTCGAGCCGGGTCAGACCTGCGCCGCCTGCATCTTCGCGCACATAGAGGCCACCAAAGCCCAGTTCGGCGAATTTGGCCCAGAGGTCTTTGGGGATCGTGCCCTCGGCTTCCCATTTGCGGGCATGGGGGGCGATCTCTGCTGCGCCGAAATCGCGCGCCATCTCGAAAATGGCCTGCGCCTCTTCGCTCAATGCAAAATCCATCCGCTCCTCCTCTATGGTCTCGCGCCTTCGCTAAGGGGCAAGTGTTTCAGCATTTTTGCAAAGCGCGTGTCCATTCGGGGCGGGTGATCCGGGCGAGGCTGGTTCAGTCTTTTTCCCGGATCATGTGGCGCAGAAGCGCGTCGCGATGCGCGGCCCCGATTCCGAGCAGATCCAGCGCGTTATCGGGGTTTTCCACGATGGAGACGCGGACCAGATCGAGCCCGTCCCATGTGCGGCGCACCATTTCGGCCATGGCACGCGGCGGGCCGGGGGGCGCGATCAGCACCATCTGGAAGCCATGCCCTTCGTCGCTGATGACGGGGAAGGCTTCGATTGCCTTGGCCTGCAGAGTGAAAAAGCCCATCAGGTCGCGTTCGTGATCCGTGATATCGCGCAGATCGACCAGATGACGAAAGGCGGCGTGGAAATCAGGATGTGCGGCACATTCCGCGATCATCACATGTGTCTCTGCCAGACCCGCCACGCCGTGATAATGCACCACAATGACGGCATGTTCGGGGATGATCCTGAAACTGAGCGGCATCCTGATCCTTGTGTCAGTCCATCGTCTTGAAGTTCAAGGCAACGCCTTCCTTGATACCCTCTGGCCAGCGCGAGGTCACGGTTTTTTGTACATGCGTGACGTTTGAACGCATCCGGGCCGTGCTGGTTGAGGCCGCCATGCAGCCCTCGCCCGCCGCTTGCCCGCGCGCGACGGGGGCAGGATCAGTCGGTGACGATGACGCGGCCGCGCATGCCGGAGTGGAAGGCGCAGACATAATCGAAGGTGCCGGGCTGCTCGAAGGTCAGTTCGGCGCTGTCGCCGCGGTTCAGCCGCCCGGTATCGGGGGCACCCCCCGCGAAAGTGGCGGTATGCGGCGCGCCGTCGGAATTGGTCCAGCGGATCGTGTCGCCCGCGGCGATGGTGATCGTGGCGGGCGCAAAGGCCATGCCGGAGATCGCGACATCATGGGTGGCGGCACCGGCATGGCCGGGCAGGGCCATCAGCGCAGGGCTTGCGGCAGCGGCAAAGAGCAGGTGGCGGCGGGTCAGGGATGTCATGGGTGGCTCCTTTGTGACAGAGGAACATCAGACCATGATGCAGGCAGGGGGCGCATTTGTCCAGTGCCGGGCCAGCCCGTCATCCCTGCGCCGCCAAGGGTGTAAGTGCCGCACGGCGCGCGAGGGGGCGGGCAGCCCCCTCGCTTCCGGCCCTCAGTCCATCGCCTTGAAGTTCAGCGCCGCACCTTCCTTGATGCCGCTGGGCCAGCGCGAGGTCACGGTTTTCGTGCGGGTGTAGAATTTGAACGCATCCGGCCCGTGCTGGTTGAGGTCGCCAAAGCCCGATTTCTTCCAGCCGCCGAAAGTGTGATAGGCCAGCGGCACCGGGATTGGCACATTGATGCCCACCATGCCGATATTGATGCGATGCGCGAAATCGCGGGCGGCGTCGCCGTCGCGGGTGAAGATCGCGGTGCCATTGCCGTATTCATGATCCATTGCCATGGTGATGGCTTCTTCATAGGTCTTGGCGCGCACCATCGACAGCACCGGGCCGAAGATTTCCTTGCGGTAGATATCCATGTCGGTGGTGACATGATCGAAGAGATGCGGGCCGACGAAAAAGCCGTTCTCATAGCCCTGCAGGCTGAAATTGCGGCCATCGACCACGAGTTCCGCGCCCTGCTCTACCCCGCTCTCGACCAGCCGCAGGATGTTTTCCTTGGCGGCGGCGGTCACGACGGGGCCGTAATCCACGTCATCGCCTGCGGTCCATGGGCCGACTTTCAGGGCTTCGATCTTGGGCACCAGGCGTTCGCGGAGTGCCTCTGCCGTGCCTTCGCCCACCGGGACCGCGACCGAGATTGCCATGCAGCGTTCGCCTGCCGCGCCGTAACCGGCGCCGACCAGCGCATCCGCCGCCTGATCCATATCGGCGTCGGGCATGATGATCATGTGGTTCTTGGCGCCGCCGAAGCATTGCACGCGCTTGCCCGCAGCGCAGCCGCGCGAATAGATGTAATGCGCGATCGGGGTGGAGCCGACAAAGCCCACGGCCTGAATGATCTCATTGTCGAGGATCGCGTCCACCGCATCCTTGTCGCCATTGATGACCTGCAACACACCATCGGGCAGACCGGCTTCCTGGAAGATCTCGGCCAGCATCAGCGGCACCGAGGGGTCGCGCTCTGACGGTTTGAGGATCATGGCATTGCCGCAGGCGAGTGCAGGGCCCATTTTCCACAGCGGGATCATCGCCGGGAAGTTGAAGGGCGTGATGCCCGCGACCACACCGAGCGGCTGGCGCATGGAATACATGTCGATGCCGGGACCGGCGCTGTCGGTGAATTCGCCTTTCAAGAGTTGCGGCGCACCGATGCAATATTCGATCACTTCAAGGCCGCGCTGGATATCGCCCTTGGCATCGACAAAGGTCTTGCCATGTTCCGACGAGAGCTTTTCCGCAAGCTTGTCCATGTCGCGGTTGATCAGGCCGACAGCGGCCATCATGACGCGGGCACGTTTCTGCGGATTGGTCGCACCCCATTTGACCTGTGCAATCGCGGCGCGGGCAACGGCGGCGTCAAGCTCGGCTTTCGAGGCCAGCGGCACGCGCGCCTGCACTTCGCCGGTGGCGGGGTTGAAGACATCGGCGAAGCGGCCAGAGGTTCCGGCGACATGCTTGCCGTCAATCCAATGCGAAAGCTCTTTCATAGCATCCTCCTCAGGGCTGGGTTGGCGCAAGGATAGCTTTGCAATTTCGCTGTGGGAATGGGGAATATTCCAAACAAGCCTTGCATAATTGCAAGACCATGGCACAGTCGGGCGCATGATGGACTGGGATGATATGCGCGTCTTTCTGGCGCTGGCGCGGATGGAGAGTCTGGGGCGCGCGGGGCAGCAGTTGAAGCTGGACCCGGCCACGGTCGGGCGGCGTGTGGCGCGGCTGGAGGAAGGGCTGGGGCGCCGCCTGTTCACGCGCTCGCATCAGGGCTATGCGCTGACCGATGAGGGCGCGCGCCTGTTGCCGCATGCGATTGCCGCCGAAAACGCCATGCTGGAGGCGGGCAAGGCGGCGGGTGCGGAACAGACCGGGCTGAGTGGCCAGATACGGATCGGCGCGCCGGATGGTTGCGCGAATTACCTGCTGCCGCAGGTTGTGGCCGGGATCTGCGCCGAAAACCCGGCGCTGGATGTGCAGATCATCGCATTGCCGCGTGTGTTCAACCTGTCGCGACGCGAGGCGGATATGGCGATCGGCGTCTCCAGCCCGCAATCGGGGCGGCTGAGCGTGCAGAAGATCAGCGATTACCGGCTGCATCTGGCGGCCTCGACGCGCTATCTGGCGCAGCATCCGCCCATCACGCAGGCCGAGGCGCTCGGCGCGCATCGGATCATCGGCTATATTCCCGACATGATCTTTGACAGCGAGCTGGATTATCTGGCGGAGCTGGGGCTGGAGCGGGTGGCGCTGGCCTCGAATTCGGTCGCGGTGCAGTTCAATCTGATCCGGCATGGCGCGGGGCTGGGGGTGGTGCATGATTTCGCCCTGCCCTCGGACCCGGATCTGGTGCGGGTGCTGCCGGACCGGTTCAGCCTGACGCGCAGTTTCTATCTGATCCGGCATCTGGATGACCGAAGGGTCAGCCGGTTGAACCGGTTTGCAGAGGTGTTGAAACGTTCCCTGCGGCGCGAATTGCTGCGGCTGGAGACGGCGGTTCTGGCGCGCGAGGGTGCGGCCGGTCACGGCGGCGGGCCAGCGCCGATTTCGTGAAAGATCTGTCTGGATTTTGTCCTGCCGCCGGTCAGCCGGGGCAGGATCGACAGGAAGCGCCGCAGATCGCCCGCGCGCTGCCCGTCGAGATAGCGCAGGCCGCAGGCGGTGCCCCGCACCCAGCGGATTTCGGCGTCGAAAACCGCGCCCCTGGCATGGATGCGCAGAACCTCGCCCAGCACCGGGTTGATCAGGCCATTCAGTTTCAGCCCGCCTTCGGAGACATCTGCGATATAGGCGGTTTCGCGCAGGCCATTCCGGAGGATCCCGACCGCAACCCGGAGCCGCGCGCGCGCCGTGAGCCGTGCCATTTCTGCCTTCTCCTGCATCACCACTGGGGGCAGCATGCCCGGAATAGGTTGACGAAGGGTGAATGCGCGCGGCAATTCCCTTCTTTCCTTGACTTTTCACTGGATTGGAGCGAGTCGTTTTCCCCAAGCGGCCAGAGAATGCCGCATAGATGAGCAGTATCCCATGTGGCGACAGGCAAGTGCATTTGCTTTCGCGCTGATGACATGCGCGGCCCCGCTGGCGGCGCAGGACGCGTCACTGGCGCAGGCGGAACGGCTGTTTCTGGCCGATGACACCGCTGCCGCGCGGCAGGCGGCGGAGCAGCCTGATGGCATGGATGGTGAGACCGAGATCCGCCGTCGCTGGCTGATCGCCTTGAGCCATATGCGCGAAAGCGCGCCGCGCTCGGCCCTGCCGCATCTGGAACGGCTGGTCACGCTCTCGCCGGAAACCGCGCGGTTCCGGCTGGAACTGGCGCGCGCGCTCTATCTGACCGAGGAAGATGACCGCGCGAAGCATCATTTCGAATTCGCGCTTGCGGGCGAGTTGAGCCTGACGGAAATCGCCACGGTGAACGAGTATCTGCGCGCGATGGAGCGGCGCAAACCCTGGCAGGGGCATGCGCGTGTTGCTGTGGTGCGGCAATCGAACCCGTTCCAGCGCTCAGGCGAGGAATATGTGGATATTGGCGGGCAGTTTTTGCTGCCGCTGCCACAGGTCGAGAGCGCGCAGGGGGCGGAACTCGGTTTGGGGGCCACCTATCTGCCGCGGATTGCGCCGGATCTGCATCTGCGCCTGCATGCGATGGCCACGGGCCAGTTTTTCGAGGACAGCGCGCTGAACCGCTGGCATTTGCGCGGCGAGTTGGGGCTGTTGTCGCTGGGGGATCATGCCGAGCAGATCAGCGGCGGCGTGAGCCTGCAGGCGGGCTTTGGTCAGGAAGGGCAGATCCTGCGCGGCATCGGGGTCTATGCCGGGTATCAGCGCCGGTTGACGAACCGGACCCGGCTGGCCTTTCGTGTGACGGCGGACCGGCTGAGCTATCCGACAGCGCCCACGCTGGACGGGCCGCGCTATACGGCGAGTGTTGAGGCGTCGCGCATCATGTCGCCGCAACTGATGCTTGAGTCCGGGCTGATGGTGACGCATCACCATACCGAAGCGCTGCACAACCGGCGCAGCACGGCCTCGCTGAGTCTGGGGGGGCAATATGCGTTCAGGGGCGGGATTCAGGCCGGGCTGGAAACAAGGATCACGCGAACACGGCAGGAGGCGGCGAATCCGCTGTTGCTCCAGTATGGGCCGGAGCGGAGTACGCGGCTGGCGGTCACGGCGCGGCTGATGCATCGGGATTATACGCTGCGGGGCTTCGCGCCTGTTCTGGTGATGGGCTACGAGACGCAGAGCAGCAATGTGCCGATGCAGGCCTATGACAATCTCAAGCTGACGCTGGGGGCGACGCGGAATTTCTGAGGCTGGTCAGAGCGCAAGCTCGGCCCAGATCGGCACATGGTCCGAGGGTTTCTCGCCCGCGCGTTCTGCCGTATCGATCTGGCAGTGCTGCAGCAGATCCGCCGCATAGGCGTTCAGCAGGATATGGTCGATGCGGATGCCGTCATTGCGCTCGAACGCGCCGGCCTGATAGTCCCAGAAAGAGTAATGCCCCGGCCCCTGGGTCTGGGCGCGGAAAGCGTCGGTGAAGCCAAGGTGCAGCATGCGCCGGAAGGCCTGACGCGAGGGCAGGCGGAAGAGCGCGTCCTTGCGCCATGCTTCGGGACGGGCGGCATCTTCGGCCTGCGGGATGATGTTATAGTCGCCCATCACCGCAAGCGGCATTTCCAGCGCGAGCAGGTCGCGCAGACGCGCTTCCATCCGGGCCATCCACGCGAGTTTATAGGCGTATTTTCCGCCCGGCACCGGCTGGCCATCTGCGTCCAGTTCGACCGGGTTGCCATTGGGCAGATAGAGGCCCACGACCCTGAGCGCGCCTTTGGGCGTGCTGACAGTGGCTTCGATCCAGCGCGCCTGCAGGTCATCGTCATCGCCGGGCAGGCCGCGTGTGACATCTTCGAGCGGCAGTTTCGACAGGATCGCCACACCGTTGAAGCCTTTCTGGCCGTGGGTTTCGAGATGATAGCCGCGATCCTCGATCAGGGCGCGGGGGAAGGTGTCGTCGATGGATTTGATTTCCTGCAGCACGGCCAGATCGGGCTGGGCGGCGTCCAGCCAGCGTTCCAGCGCCGCGCCGCGCGCCTTGATCCCGTTGATGTTGAAACTGGCGATTTTCATGTGGCGCGGCCCCCGGCTGATTGCGCCGACCCTGCCATTCCTGCAGGGCAGCGGCAAGGGGGGGCGCGATTCGGTTCTGGGTCACTTTGCAACCTGAAACTTCACCCCCGCAGGAAATGGGCTCTCTCATGCAAGCTGAAGGCCAGGCCGGATCGGAGATTCAGCGTTCAGTCCGCCGTCCCGACAGCAATCCGCCGAACCAGGATGTTTCGGACCATTCCCCCTTCAGGATCACGCGAAGAAGGTGGCCGCCGCCAAGCATAACAGCGATGAAGACGATCGCTTGCCACCAACCTATCCTGACAATGATATAGGCCCCGCCAAGGATCAGAGCCAAGGCGAGCAGGCATGTCACGATAAGACCAATCCTGTAGGATACATGCTCGCGGCGGTCCATCTTGTCCCGCTGGCGCACGACGTCTCTGGCGAGTTCAGGATCCTGCTCCGAGAGCTTTCGCAACTCGGCAATATCATTGGCCTGATAATGCAGGGTATCGATGCTGACATTCAGCGACAGCGCTGAGCCATTATCGCCAGTGTCGGCGCTGTCAGCGCTGTCGGGCAGGTTGCTTTGTGGGTCGGACAATGCTGACTTTGCCTTTGTTGGGGGCCACATCCCTGTGCTGCGTGACGTGTTTCTCGATCAGCTGACGGAGTGGTCTGAGTGTAAGTGCATCGTCCACCCCACGCGCAAAGGCCCTTTCGTCGATCTTAACCGTTTTCATCGGGGAATCCTCTTGCCGGACAATGTCAGTTCAGGCTGACATTTTTCTTTTAAAATATGGTGAAAAACGGGAAAAAATCAACAAGGTTCGGTTTCATGGGCAAATTTTGGCGAAGACCTGAAAAAATTTGTCCAGATGTTGTGACAGGTCACTGACAGGAACGTGCCGTGCGCAAGGCTCCGGTCGTCAACCTGACGACAGAGCTTTTCGCCGGATCGCGCTTTGGTCGGCGCCGCCGAGAGGAGCCCAACGCAGATGGCCTTCGTCACTATGCCAGCCGGTTTGCCACCACGCATGGGTAAATGCTGCGCATGAGAGCGCGGAGCTTACAAGCCCCGCAAATAAGATATTTCAAACTGAACCACTGCCCGCGATTTGCCGAAGCGGCGGCGGTTTCCGGTTTGCTGGTTTTTTCATCATCTCGCCCGCAAATCGGGCAAGGCGTGAAGCTGGCGGGGCCTTCGACGGGGCAGGAACAGAGCGCCGATTGCCTCTGCCCCCTGCCCCCGCGCAACAAGGGGCGGAAGAGGAGAGCCATGAACGCCCTGTCGCAGATCCCGACCCGGCTGGAACGCAGCGCTGGACAGGCGCAGGCGGGTTTTGCGCTGCGTGACGGGCGGGTGCGGCTGGTGGATCTGGCGCAGCGCGGATCGGCCAAGGCGATTGTGCTGGATGGTTGCGAGACGGTTTTTCTGAATACTTCCGGTGGGTTGACCGGGGGCGATGTGCTGGACTACCGGCTGAGGGCGGGCACGGGGGTGAAGATGACCGCGACCACGCAGACCGCCGAGCGGGTCTATCGCGCGAGTGATGGGGTGGCGCAGATTTCGGTCGGGCTGGAGGTCGGCGCGGGCGGGCATCTGGACTGGCTGCCGCAGGAGACGATCCTGTTTGACCGCGCCTCTGCGCGGCGGCGGACAGAGATCACTCTGGGCGAAGGGGCGACTTGTCTGATGGCGGAAACCGTGGTGCTGGGGCGCGCGGCGATGGGCGAGACGGTCACGACGCTTGATTTCCACGACTGGCGGGAGATCCGGCGCGGCGCGACCCCGCTGCATCTGGAAGCGCTGCGGCTGAATGATGCGCGGCTGCGGCCCAGCGCGGCGGGGCTGAGCGATGCGCGGGCCTTGGCCACGGTTGTGCTGGTGGCCCCGGATGCGGCGGATGCGCTGGCCCCGGTCCGGGCGGCTCTGACGCATGCGGATGTGCGCGCTGCGGCATCAAGCCTGCCGGGGCGGTTGGTGATCCGGTTGCTGGCGCGCGATGGCTGGCCCCTGCGCCGCCAGCTTGCTGAAATTCTGACCTGTCTGCGCCGCGCGCCCTTGCCGCGTGTCTGGCAAATCTGAGGAGTTTGCATGAACCTGACCCCGCGAGAGAAAGACAAGCTTCTGGTGTCCCTGGCCGCGATGGTCGCGCGCAACCGGCTGGCGCGCGGCGTGAAGCTGAACCACCCCGAAGCGATTGCGCTGATCACCGATTTCGTGGTCGAGGGCGCGCGCGATGGCCGCTCGGTCGCCGATCTGATGCAGGCGGGGGCGAATGTGATCACGGCGGATCAATGCATGTCCGGTGTGCCCGAGATGATCCATTCGGTGCAGGTCGAGGCGACATTCCCCGACGGCACCAAGCTTGTCACTGTCCATCACCCTATCCGCTGAGAGGGAAGCGCCATGATCCCCACTATAGTTCCGGGTGAAATCATCACCCCCGATACCGAGATCGAGCTGAACACGGGCTTGGAGGTCACGCGGCTGATGGTCGCGAATACTGGCGACCGGCCTGTGCAGCTGGGCAGCCATTACCATTTCGCCGAGGCCAATCCGGGGCTGGAATTTGACCGGGAGGCCGCGCGCGGCAAGCGGCTGGATATCGCGGCGGGAACGGCGGTGCGGTTCGAGCCGGGGCAATCGCGCGAGGTGGCGCTGGTGCCCTATGCGGGGGCGCGGGTGGTTTACGGGTTCAATGCGGCGGTGATGGGGGCGCTCTGATGGCTTACAGGATTTCCCGCGCGGCCTATGCCGATATGTATGGCCCGACAGTGGGCGACAAGGTTCGGCTGGGTGATACGGATCTGATCATCGAGGTCGAGCGCGACCTGATCGCGGAACGCGGTGGCTATGGTGATGAAGTCAAATTCGGCGGTGGCAAGGTGATCCGCGACGGCATGGGCCAGAGCCAGATCACGCGGGCCGAGGGCGCGATGGATACGGTCATCACCAATGCGCTGATCGTGGATCACTCGGGCATCTACAAGGCCGATGTGGGGCTGCGCGACGGGCGGATTGCGAAACTCGGCAAGGCGGGAAACCCGGATACTCAGGCCGGGGTGGATGTGATCATCGGGCCGGGCACCGAGATTATCGCGGGTGAGGGCAAGATCCTGACTGCAGGCGGGTTTGATGCGCATATCCATTATATCTGCCCGCAACAGATCGATGATGCGCTGCATTCGGGGCTGACCACCATGCTGGGCGG
Organism: Natronohydrobacter thiooxidans; assembly: GCF_001884735.1. Classification (GTDB taxonomy): domain Bacteria; phylum Pseudomonadota; class Alphaproteobacteria; order Rhodobacterales; family Rhodobacteraceae; genus Roseinatronobacter; species Roseinatronobacter thiooxidans_A. The sequence continues at coordinate 39,355 of NZ_MJAP01000001.1, forward strand.
TGGCACCGGGCCTGCGCATGGCACGCTCGCGACCACCTGCACGCCGGGGCCGTGGCATCTGGGGCGGATGCTGCAATCGGCGGATGCCTTTGCGATGAATCTGGCCTTTGCGGGCAAGGGCAATGCCAGCCTGCCCGCCGGGCTGCAGGAACAGGTGCGCGCCGGGGCCTGTGCGCTGAAGCTGCATGAGGATTGGGGCACGACGCCTGCGGCGATTGATTGCTGCCTGTCTGTGGCCGAGGACACCGATATTCAGGTGATGATCCACACCGATACGCTGAACGAGTCTGGCTTTGTGGAAAACACGCTGGCCGCGATTGCGGGGCGCACGATCCATGCGTTTCATACCGAAGGCGCGGGCGGGGGGCATGCACCGGATATTCTGAAAGTGGTGAGCAGTCAGAATATCCTGCCCTCTTCGACCAACCCGACCATGCCCTATACGGTCAACACGATTGAAGAGCATCTCGATATGCTGATGGTCTGCCACCATCTGGACCGCAAGGTGCCCGAGGATGTGGCCTTTGCCGAATCCCGCATCCGGCGCGAGACGATTGCCGCCGAGGATATCCTGCATGATATGGGGGCGATGTCGGTCCTGTCCTCGGACAGTCAGGCGATGGGGCGCGTGGGCGAGGTGATCACGCGGACATGGCAGACCGCGCATAAGATGAAGGTCCAGCGCGGGCGCTTGCCCGAGGAACAGGGCGCGAATGACAATCTGCGGGTGCGCCGCTATATCGCGAAATACACGATCAACCCGGCGATTGTGCATGGGCTGTCGCGCCATATCGGCAGTATCGAGGAAGGCAAGCGCGCCGATCTGGTGCTGTGGTCGCCTGCGTTTTTCGGGGCGAAACCGGAAATGGTGCTGATTGGTGGCTCGATTGTGGTGGCGCAGATGGGCGATCCCAATGCCTCGATCCCGACACCGCAGCCGATGCATTCGCGGCCCATGTTCGGGGCCTTTGGCCGGGCGGTGGAGCGCGCGGCGGTGGTGTTCGTCAGTCAGGCGGCGCAGCAGGATGATATTCGCGGCAGGTTGGGGCTGGCCAAGGAGACGCTGGCGGTCGAGGGCTGCCGGGGTGTGCGCAAGGCCGATATGAAGCTGAATGACGCCACGCCGCAGATTGAGGTGGACCCGGAAACCTATGAGGTGCGCGCGGATGGGGAATTGCTGACCTGCGAACCGGCCTCGGAACTGCCGCTGGCGCAGCGCTATTTCCTGTATTGAGCCAAGAGAATGCGCGCAAACTCGCAGATCAGATGTGACCTTTCTGCACCGCAGCAAATTGTGAACAGGGCGTGCGTGTGGGCGGCGGGTCTTTCATGCTATCATGGACATGTGGGAGGAACCGTCTGTCAGATGGAGCTGTCCATGCCACTTCGTCCTGCAAATTCGCCGCTCAGTCCGGTTCAGTCGCGCAGACTGGACTGGTATCTTGCCAGCACCGGCCTTGGCTGCAATCCCGGCACGGGCCGCGCCGCGCGCGAGGCGGAATATGCCCGGCTGGATGCGCTGCCCGACGGGGCCTTGCGGTCCATGGGGCTGTCGCGCCGCGGCCTGCCCGCTTTTGTCTATCGCGATCTATTTCATACAGGTGTCCTATGACCGATCTTCCCCCGCTGCGCCGCCTGCTGAAAGCGCGGCCCGATCATTGCGATGGTGCGGTGATCCTGGATTATGACGCCCGGCTGGTGCGGCGCAAACGGCTGGTCACGGCCGAAGGGCGCGGCTTTCTGGTCGATCTGGCGGAAGTCACCAATCTGGATGGCTGGTGGGGGTTCGAGCTGGAAGATGGCACGACGTTGGAAATCGTGCCTGCCGATGAGGCGTTGATTGAAGTGACCGGCGATCTGCCGCGTCTGGCCTGGCATATCGGCAACCGCCACACGCCCTGCCAGATCGAGGAGAACCGCCTGCTGATCCGCCATGACCATGTTATCGAGGCGATGCTGGCCCAGCTTGGCGCGCGGCTGCGGCCGGTTTCTGGCCCGTTTACACCCGAGGGCGGGGCTTATGGGCATGGGCGCACGATGGGGCATGATCATGGGCATGATCATGCGCATAGTCACAGCCATGAGGCGCATGCGCATTGAGCCATGCTGACACCGGATGCCCTGACCCTGCAACATTGGCTCTCGCCTGCGTTCCCGACCGGGGCTTTTGTCTATAGCCACGGGCTGGAACAGGTGGTGGCGCGGGGCGAGGTGACGGATGCGGAGACGCTGGAGTTCTGGCTGATTGATCTCTTGTGTTTCGGCACCGGCTGGCAGGATTCGGTCCTGCTGTCGCTGGCGCTGAGTGAGGGCGCGGCGCTTGACCAGCTTGATGCCTTTGCCATGGCGTTGCAGCCCTGCCATGAGCGGCTGATCGAGGCGCAGGAGCAGGGGGCCGCCTTTGCCCGGACTGTGGGGCAGATCACCGGGCGCGATCTGCCTGCGCGGATGCTGCCCATCGCGGTGGCAGAGGCTGCGCGAGGGCTGGATCTGCCGCGCGAGATGGTGATCGCGGCCTATCTGCAAGCGTTTCTGACCAATCTGGTGACTATCGCGATCCGGCATATCCCGCTGGGTCAGGGTGCAGGGCATGGGGTTCTGGCGCGCTGCCTTGCACGGGTGCCGGAACTGGCGCAGGATGCGCGCCTTGCGCAGATCGACGCCCTGGGCAGTTCCTGTCTGAGCGCCGATCTGGCGGCGATGGAGCATGAAACCAAGGAAGTGAGGCTGTTTCGCACATGAAAGACACCTATGCGGCAGGGCAGGCCCTGTCGGAGACGCTCAATCCGGGGATGGAGGCCGTCCTCAAGGCACGATACGACAGGATTGTGCCGGGACTATCCGCCTCGGTCGTCGATTTCGCCTATGGGCAGCAATATGCGCGCCCCGGCCTTGCGCTGCGCGACAGGTATCTGGGAACCATCGCCGCGCTGACTGCATTGGGTGGCCAGACCGCGCCGCAGTTGCGGGTCAATATCAAGGGCGGGTTGAAGGCGGGGCTGTCGCAAACCGAGATCGGCGAAATGATCTGGCAAATGGCGCTCTATGGGGGCTTTCCGGCGGCGATCAATGCACTGAATATCGCGCTGGAGGTATTCGCGGAAGAGGATAAGGCACATGCCTAACGGCCCTTTGCGCGTCGGCATCGGCGGCCCGGTGGGCGCGGGCAAGACGACGCTGACCGAGAAACTGGCCCGCGCGCTGGCGCCGCGCCTGTCGATGGCGGTGATCACCAATGACATCTATACCCGCGAGGATGCCGAGGCGCTGATGCGCGCGCAGGTGCTGCCTGCCGAGCGGGTGCGCGGCGTGGAAACCGGCGGCTGCCCGCATACCGCGATCCGCGAGGATGCGAGCATCAATCTGGCGGCGGTGGCGGATCTGAACGCGCAATTTCCCGATCTGGAACTGATCCTGATCGAATCGGGGGGGGATAATCTGGCGGCGACCTTCTCGCCGGAACTGGCGGATCTGACGATCTATGTGATCGATACGGCGGCGGGGCAGGATATTCCGCGCAAGCGCGGGCCGGGGCTGACAAAATCCGATCTGCTGGTGGTGAACAAGACCGATCTGGCGCCCTATGTCGGCGTTGATCTGGCGCAGCTTGAATCTGATACGAAAACCGCGCGCGGGGCGCGGCCCTATGTGCTGGCACAGATGCGCGACGGCACGGGCGTGGCCGAGGTGGTGGAGTTTCTGGAGCGCGAGGGCGGGTTGCCGGGCGCGGCGGGGGATGCTGCGTAAGGGGTCCGGGCGCGCGACAGGGCAATTCCGACACTGAAAAGGGGCAGGTCGCATCGCGCCCTGCCCCTTTTGTCGATGTCGCTTATTCCGCCGCGCGTAACCGCGCGGAGTCGGGCGGGAGCGGATCCTCCAGCAGCAGCGGAAGCTGCATCTCGCGCGGTTCCGGCGGCACGTCCCAGATCAGTTCCGCCCCGCGCACGCGGCTGAGTTTCTTCTGCAGGGCGCGGTCGCGGCGCACCGCCGAATCGCGCAGCGAGAAGAGCCAGCGCAGGCCCAGCGCCCCGCGATAGGCGCCTTTCTCGATCCAGACCCGCAGCGCCAGCAATGCAGGCGTCAGCATCAGCGTCAGGATCGTGGCGATGCCCAGACCGAAAACCACGGCGGTGGCGAGTTGCTTCCACCAGAGCGCGGTCGGGTTGTCGATGGAAAAGCCGCCATTGGCAAAGTCAATCGAAAGGCCCAGCATCATCGGCGTCAGACCGGCCATCGTGGTGATGGTGGTCATCAGCACGGGGCGGATACGCGCCTCGACCGTGCGGATGATCGCCTCGATCCGGGGCATGATCCGGGCGTAATTCTGATAGGTGTCGATCAGAACAATGTTGTTGTTCACCACGATCCCCGCCAGCGCCACGATGCCCGTTCCGGTCATGATGACCGAGAAGGTCTGATCCATGACCAGCATGCCGATCAGCACCCCGGCCGAGGACAGGATCACCGCCAGAAGGACCAGCACGGAATTGTAGAAGCTGTTGAACTGCGTGAGCAGGATGACGAACATCAGGCCCAGCGCGGCGCTGAAGGCAACCATCAGGAATTGCGTGCTTTCTTCCTGATCCTGCTGTTCGCCGGTCCATTCCCAGCTGATCGAGGCAGGCAACGGGGTTTCCGCTTCCAGCCAAGCGGTCAGGGCCTCGATCCGCTCGGTGGCTGTGATCGGCACCTGCCGCCAGCCATTCGCAGCGATTTCCGCCAGCGTGTCCTGCGCGAGCCGGTATCCGGCGCTGCCCGGTTCATTGTCGCGCGGCACCACCTGCGCGCGGGGGACCACGCGCATGGTTTCACCGGCCTGATCCACCAGCCGCACCAGACCGGGGCGCACATCGGCCTTCACGTCATAGAAGCGCTGCTGGTCCACGCGGTCGATCTGCCCGCGCGAGGCGACGGTCGTGGTGGTGATGAAATTCGACAGCGGCACCAGGCCGAAATTCGTCTGCACGCGCAGCGTTTCCAAGGTCGAGAGCAGCCTGTCGCCTTCGGGCAGGCGCACGCGGATGTCGATTTCCTCGTCCGAGGTATCGACCCGCATCGTGTCGAGAAGCAGGCCGCGCGTGACAAGCTGCACCATGCCGCCGATAGTGGCGACATCGGCGCCGAAGCGCCCGGCCATTTCGGTATCGACATTGATCTGCCAGTCGATCCCCGGCACAGGGCGCGAATCTTCCAGATCAAAGAGGCCGGGGAAAGCGGCCATATGGCCGCGCACGGTCTCGACCGCCTCTTCCAGTTCAGCGAAATCATTGCCCTTGAGCCGCAGATGCACGGGTTTTGCCCCTGCCGGACCGCCAGAGGCCACAAGGAATTCGGTATAGATACCCGGAAGCTGGGCAAATTCGGCCTCCAGCCGGTCCAGAATGACCGAGCCGCGCATCTCTGGGATGCCCTGCCGCCCGCGCCAATGGGTCAGTTCGAACTGGATCTGGCCGATGGAATCGCGCGGGGGGCCTTGACCGGCGGTGTTGGTGTTCAGACCGCCATCCCCGGCGAAGGCAAAGACCGAGGCGATGCCTTCTTCTGCGAGGGTGATTTCCTCGACCTGCCGGACCAGCGCGTCCTTTTCCTCCAGCGACAGGTTGCCGCGTGCGCGGACATAGATGATGCCCTGTTCGGGTTCGGTCTCGACGAAGAATTCCACACCACGGTTATTCTCGCCGTAATACTGGAACACGCCCATCACGAAGACCGCAACCGCGACCACCAGAATGACCGGCATGACCGGGTTGCCGACAAACAGGCGTGCGACATGGCCTGCGGGCGAATAATGCCGTTCGGCGCGGATGCGCTTGGGTTTTCGCACCGGGGCGAGGGCGGCGAAACTGGTCGAGACACCCATAGCCGAGAGCGCCATCAGCCCAAGGCCGGGCAGGATCTGCGCCAGCGATTGCGCGGCCTCGGTGCCGCCGGTCAGATAGCCGGGATTGATGATCATCATCGCGCCGAGAAACATCCCCGTCACGCTGAGCGCGGCGAAGGGCAGGCGCAGGGCCCAGGGCAGGCGGCGCAGGGCCTCGGTGACATAGCCCAACTGGCGAGCCATGCGGCCCGAAAGCCCGCCCATGACCGGCAGGAAGATCAGCGCGACGATCAGCGAGGCGGTGAGCACGAAGATCAGCGTCACCGGCAGAAGCCCCATGAATTCGCCCGCGACCCCCGGCCAGAAGAGCATCGGCAGGAAGGCGCAAAGCGTGGTCCCGGTCGAGGCGATCACCGGCCAGAACATGCGCTGCGCGGCCTTGACATAGGCCTGCATCGGCCCGTCACCCGCCGCCAGCCGCTTGTCGGCATATTCGACCACGACCACGGCCCCGTCGACCAGAATCCCCACAGCAAGGATCAGGCCGAACATGACGATATTCGACACCGCGACATCCATGATGCCCAGAAGGATGAAACACAGAAGGAACGACGCCGGGATCGCAAAGCCCACGAGCAGGGCCGAGCGCGCGCCAAGGGCGGCCAGAACCACGATCATCACCAGCGCGATGGCGGTGAACACAGACCCTTCGAGCTGCGTGACCATTTCGCCGGTCTGGATCGAGGTATCGAGCGCCGGGGTGACGCGGATCGCGGATTGCAACTCCTCGGGCCAGGTGGCGATTTCCGCGTCAATCGCTTCGCGCACCTGCGCGGTGGAATCGATGGCGTTGAAGCCCTTGCGTTTGACCACCTGAATGGCGAGGTTGGTTTCGCCATTGAACCGCGCGGTGCCGCGACGATCCGCGAAAGTCAGCCGGATTTCGGCCAGATCGCCGAGTGTCACAACCGAATCGCCATTCACCTTGACCGGCAGGCGGTAGATATCTTCGGGGCTGGAGAAGCTGGACGGCACGGTGACAGAGAAGGTGCCGAGGCTGCTTTCCACCTCGCCTGCCGCGACAAGCTGGTTGTTATTCGTCACCACGCGGATCAATTCGCCCGCTGTCACATTATAGGCTTCGAGCCGCAAGGGGTCGATCAGCACTTCGACCATTTCATCGCGGGCACCGGCGATTTCGGCTTCGAGCACCGAATCCAACCCGTCGATCCGGGTGCGCAGATCGCGTGTCACCCGCAGGAGCGTGCGTTCGGACACATCGCCCGACACGGCGACGATGATGATGGGAAATTGCGAGAAGTTGATTTCCGAGATCGAATAATTCTGCGCGCCCGAGGGGAATTTGCCTTCGGCCCGGCCCATCGCGTCGCGGATATCGGCCATTGTGGCGGTCTTGTCCCAGCCGAATTCAAACTCCAGAACCGCCGCCGCGAAGCCGTCAGCGGAAAAGGCGCTGATGGTTTTCAGACGGTCCAGATCCTTCAGCTCGTTTTCCATCGGCTTGACCAGCATGGTCTCGCCATCCACAGCAGAGATGCCCGGAAAGGGCACTGTGATGATCACGGCAGGCACTTCGATATCCGGCTCGCCCTCTTTCGGCAGGCCGATATAGGCCGCGGTGCCCGCGACCATGACCATCACCACCAGCGCGAAGATCATCCGCGCGCGGGTTGCGGCCCATGAGACAAGTCCGATCACTGCGCGCCCCCGCGGGTTTCGGCCCAGGTGATCGCGACCCGCGCGCCTTCGCGGGTGAATTCCTGACCCAGAGTAATGGCATTGATCTGATCCGGCAGCCCGCCCAGCCAGACGCCTTCGGCGGTGTCGCGCAGGATGCGGGCGGTCTCGAAACTGACCAGCCCTTCGTCATCGACCACGCGCAGCCCGAGTTCGCCGCGATCATTGAGCGTCAGCGCCGAGCCGGGCAGAAGATGGCCCCGCTGTTCCTGCCCCTGAATCAGGATATCGGCGCTTTGTCCGTCGCGAATCCGGCCGTCGGGGTTGGGAATCGTCACATCGACGCGGAAGGTCCGGGTCTGCGGATCGGCGGAACGGGCGATGAAGCTGACCGTGCCCATGACCTCGCGGCCCGAGGCCAGACGCGCCCCGGCGGCGGCATCCATGGTGATATCGTCGATCTGCGCCTCGGTGGCGAAGCCGACCAGCTTGATCGGGTCCATCTGGATCAGCGTGGCACAAAGCGCGCCGGGTTGCAGCAGGCTGCCCAGTTCGGCAGTGTCGGTTTCCAGCAAGCCGTCGAAAGGCGCATGCATGACCAGCCGCGCCATTTCCTCGACGGCGGCGTCCACACCCGCCTGCGCCGATTGCAGCGCGGCGCGGGCATTGGCCAGACGCACTTCGCTGGCAAAGCCGCTCTCGGATAGGCCAGTGGCGGCGCGATGGTTGATCTCTGCCTCGGTCAGGCGCGCGCGCGCCTCGTCCAGCGCGGCCTTGCGCACACCGGGCGCCACTTCGCAGAGCGGATCGCCCGCATTGACCGCCGCGCCGCGCCGGATCGGGTCAGAGACGACCAGACCCGATGTCTCGGAGCGGATTTCGACCTGGCGCATGGCCTCGGTGCGCCCGCGCAGCACGACCGCATTGGCGACCGCCTGCGCCTCTGAGCGGGTGACGACCACGCGCACGCGCGCCGCTTCGGGCTCTGCCTCGGCAGCTGCACTGTCATCGGCGAGCACGCCTGCGAAACTCAGCAGGGCATCGCGTTCCATGACGGCGACATAGAGCGTTGCGGTCACTGTCAACGCCGTCACCAAGGGAAAAATTCTCATATCCACAACCCCGCAAACACTGCCGATGCGTTACATAGTGATCTTCGACTGAACTGACCAGTTCAGATTTAGCTTCGCAGACGCAGAAAAGCAATACATGTTTATAGGATTAACATTGCTTCCGCGCAAGCCTCCTCCTGATGAGACTGTGAAAGACCCGCAGCGGGGCTTGGCAATAAGGCTGCCTTCGCGCTAAGAGAGTGCGGGTTTTGTGAAAGAGGGTCGCGTGAGCAACAGCGATAGTTTCATTGACGAAGTGACTGAGGAACTGCGTCGCGACAAGGCGATGGGCTATCTGCGCCGCTATGGCTGGATTGCCGTGCTGGCGGTCACGCTGATCGTCGGCGGCACTGCCTGGAACGAATGGCGCAAGGCCAGCGACCGCGCCAGCGCAGAAGCCTTTGGCGATGCGGTTCTTGCGGCGCTGGACAATGACGCAGCGCAGGACCGTGTGCGCGCACTGGCCCAAGTGCCCACAACCGGCGCGCAGGGCGGGCTGGTGCAGTTGCTGAGTTCGGGCGAATTGCTGGAAGAGGACCGCGCGGCGGCGCTTGCCGCGCTTCAGGCGGCGTCAGAGGATGTGACGCTGCCTGTGGCTTACCGGCAATTGGCGACACTCAAGCGGATCATTGCAGGCGGCAGCGATATTCCGCTGGAAGAGCGCGAGCAGCTTCTCGCCGGGCTGGCGCAGCCGGGCCAGCCGATGCGACCGATTGCGCTTGAACAAACCGCCTTGCTGCAACTGGAGCAGGGCAATCGTGAAACAGCCATTGAAATTCTGACCGACTTGTTGTCTCAATCAGACGTGTCCGATGCTCTGCGCCGCCGCGCGACGCAACTGATCGTTGCGCTGGGCGGACAGGTTTCGGGCTGAGGTTTCAGACCGCTATCTCTGGCGGGCATTTCAAGGCACCGGGCAGAAGCCGGAACGGAGCGAACAGGAGCTTATGGTGAAACTCTGGACCTGCGCAGGCCTTCTTGCCGCCGCCACCTTGTTTTCGGCCTGCAGCCGCGATTTCATTCTTGAAGGCGAACGTTTTGCGCTGCGCGCGCCCTTTTCCGAAGGCGCGGGCGAGGCCCCGGTCAACCGTGCCGCCCCGATTTCGCTGCCCGCGACAGTGGTGAACGGGGAATGGACGCACCGGCTGGGCTCGCCCTCGACCCGGATCAGCCATCCGGCACTGGGCGGCAATCTGCAGCAGATCTGGTCGGTTCCCATTGGTCAGGGCGACGGGCGCAGGCACCGGATCACCGCAGAACCCGTCGCGGCGGGGGGGCTGATCTATACGCTGGACAGCCGCGCGCGTGTCTCTGCCGTGACCACTTCGGGCGAAGTGGCCTGGACCCGCGATCTGACGCCCGGTTTCGCGCGGAGCGCGGATGCGGCCTCTGGCGGGGGTCTGGCGATTGGCAATGGCAGGCTTTATGTCGCCTCGGCCTTTGGCATGCTCTGGGCGCTGGATCTGGCGAGCGGGGCAGAGGTCTGGTCGAAGCGTTTCGACGCGCCGCTGACCGCCGCCCCCACCGTTTCGGGCAATCATGTCTATGTCGTGGCCACGGACAGCACCGCCTGGGCGATTGATGCCGCCAGCGGGCAGACCGACTGGCAGCTGAGCGGCGCGCCCTCGCCCTCTTCCATGGTGGGCGGGGCCGCGCCTGCGGTTTCGGGTGATCTGGTGCTGTTCCCGACTTCTGCGGGCGAGTTGATCGCGGCGCGGCGCGATACCGGGCAGACGATCTGGCGGCGCGCAGTGGCGGGCACAAGGATCGGGGTGGCCTATGCCTCTGTGACCGATGTGACCGGTGATCCGGTGGTGCAGGGCGACACGATCTTTGTCGGCAACCAGTCGGGCCGGGTGATGGCGCTTGATCGCCGCAACGGCCAGCCGATCTGGACTGCGGATGAGGCCGCCTACGGCCCGGTCTGGCCGGTCGGTGGGTCGGTCTTCCTGATGTCGGACCGCAACCGGCTGGTGCGGCTGGATGCCGCAAACGGTGATTTCATCTGGGCGCAGCCGCTGCCGCTGCACACGCGCGACCGCGAACGCCGCCGCGCCGAGATTTTCCCGCATTACGGCCCGGTGCTGGCAGGCGGACGGCTGATCGTGGGGTCGGGCGATGGGGTGCTGCGCACATTCGACCCGGTATCGGGCCAGTCGCTGGGCGCGACGGAATTGCGCTCTGGCGCGGCGATTGCACCGATTGTTGTGGGTGGCACGCTTTATGTCGTGTCGCGTGACGGACGGCTGACCGCCTATCGCTAGGCGCGCGGCCACAGGATTTTCAGGCACATGGCCCCTGCCTTGGGGCCATGTTTGCTTTCAGGAGCACGGACGGACATGAGTTTCACCCTGGCCATTGTGGGCCGCCCCAATGTCGGCAAATCGACGCTGTTCAACCGGCTGGTCGGCAAGCGTCTGGCGCTGGTCGATGACCAGCCCGGCGTCACGCGCGACCTGCGCGAAGGCGATGCGCGGCTGGGCGATCTGCGCTTCATCGTCATTGACACTGCCGGGCTGGAAGAGGTCACGGATGACAGTCTGCAGGGGCGCATGCGCCGCCTGACCGAACGCGCGGTGGATATGGCCGATATCTGCCTGTTCATGGTCGATGCGCGCGCCGGGATCACGCCCACGGATGAGATGTTTGCCGATATCCTGCGCAAGCGCGCGGATCATGTGATCCTCGCCGCGAATAAGGCCGAGGGGCGCGCGGGCGAGGCAGGCGTGCTGGACGCCTATTCTCTGGGTCTGGGCGAGCCGGTGCGGCTGTCGGCCGAACATGGCGAGGGGATGGACGAGCTGTATCACATCCTGCGCCCGCTGGCCGACGCTTACGCCGAGCGCGCGGCGGCGGATGCGCCGGTCGTGGATCTGGATGTGGGTGAGGAAGAGGACGAGACCTATCACGCCCCGAGCGCCAAACGCCCGCTGCAGGTGGCGGTGATCGGGCGGCCCAATGCGGGCAAATCGACGCTGATCAACAAGATCCTGGGCGAGGACCGGCTGCTGACCGGCCCCGAGGCGGGGATTACGCGCGATTCGATCTCGGTCATGCTGAATTGGCAGGGCACGCCCACGCGGATTTTCGACACGGCGGGAATGCGCAAGAAGGCGCGGGTGGTCGATAAGGTCGAGAAACTCTCGGTCGCGGACGGGTTGCGCGCGGTGCGTTTCGCCGAAGTGGTGGTGGTGCTGCTGGATGCGGCAATTCCCTTCGAGCAACAGGATCTGCGGATCGCCGATTTCGCCGAAACCGAAGGGCGCGCGGTGGTCGTTGCGGTGAATAAATGGGATCTGGAGGACGAGAAACAGGACAAGCTGCGCGAATTGCGGGCCAGTTTCGAGAAGCTCCTGCCGCAGTTGCGGGGGGCACCGCTGGTCACGGTTTCGGCCAAGACCGGCAAGGGGCTGGACCGGCTGCACGCGGCGGTGCTGCGCGCGCATGAGATCTGGAACCGACGGGTCTCGACCGCGCGGCTGAATCAATGGCTGGGTGCGATGGTCGAGGCGCATCCGCCCCCCGCGCCGGGCGGCAAGCGCATCAAGCTGCGCTACATGACGCAGGCCAAGACGCGGCCCCCCGGTTTCGTCATCATGTGCTCGAATCCCGAGGATCTGCCCGCAAGCTATACGCGCTATCTGGTGAACGGGCTGCGCGAGAGTTTCGACATGCCGGGCACGCCGATCCGGGTTTTCCTGCGCTCGCAGGCGGACAAAAACCCCTATAAGGGGCGCAAGAAGGCCCCGCCCTCGAAGCTGCGCAAGCATCTTGAGGGGCGACGCGAGAATTGAGGTAACGGCGTGATGAGTAAGGGATTTTCGGTTTTTCTGCTGGGCCTGATGCTGCTGGGCCCTGCGCAGGCGGTGGCGGATCGTCCCTTGTCCTCGCGCGTGATCATGTCGGGGCATTCGCTGACCGATCCGATCCCGCCCTATCTGGCGGCGATGGTTGCGGGCGCGGGCGGGCGCGGCGCTGTGATCGACCGTTCAACCATTCCGGGCAGTCCGATGGACTGGCGCTGGAACCATCCCGGCCAGCCGGTCGATGCCCGCGCCGCAATCGGGCGCTATGATCTGCTGGTCCTGACCGAGCGGGTGCCGCTGCTGGATACGATGGAGCATCACAACTCGCCGCAGGAAGCGCTGCGCTGGGCCGAACATGCCTGGGTGCAGGGTGTGGATACGGTGCTTTATGCGACCTGGGTGACGCTGGCCACCGGGCCCGAGGCGGGGGATGATGAGTCGCGCGCGGGTCTGTCATTCCGCGAGCGGCTGGAGCGCGAGCAGGCGCGCTGGGAGGCGATTCGCGCCTATGTGAATGAAAACCGCCGCGAGGGCATGGGCGAGATGCAGATGATCCCCGGCCCGCAGATCATGCTGGCGCTGGAGGCGGCGATTGCGGCAGGCGAGGCACCGGGGCTGCGCGATATCCGCGACATCTTTTACGACGATATCCATGTGAATGATCTCGGCGCCTATATCATGGCGCTGGCGCATTTCGCGGTGATCTACGGGCGCGACCCGCGCGACGTGCCGCAGGGGCTGGGGCGGATCGCCGTGCCCGAGCCGGAACTGGGGCGCTGGTTGCGTGGCTTTGTGGCCGGGGTGGTGGCGGAAAACCCCTGAGGGTTACGCGCCGATCCGGCCCAGAGGGCCGATCTGCCCGGTCTGGGCGCGGTGCATCAGCAGCTGATCGAGCAGCACGCAGGCCATCATCGCCTCGCCCACCGGGACGGCGCGGATGCCGACGCAGGGGTCATGGCGGCCCTTGGTGACAACCTCGGTCGGATCGCCTGCGCGCGTGATCGACGAGCGCGGGGTGTGGATCGAGGAGGTGGGTTTGATCGCGAAGCGCACCACAACATCCTGCCCGGTGGAAATGCCGCCCAGGATGCCACCCGCCTTGTTCGAGCGGTAGCGCGGGCCGTTCTCGCCCATCTCGATCTCATCGGCGTTTTCGACGCCGGTCAGGCGGGCGGCTTCCATGCCTGCGCCGATTTCCACGCCTTTGACCGCGTTGATGGACATCATCGCCGCCGCAAGCTCGGTGTCGAGCTTGGCATAGACCGGCGCACCGAGACCGGCGGGCAGGCCAGAGGCCACGACCTCGATCATCGCGCCCACGGAATTGCCATCCTTGCGGATCTGATCGAGCGCCGTGGCCCAATCCGCGGCGGCCTGCGCATCGGGCACCCAGAACGGGTTGCGGTCGATCTGGGTCAGATCAAACCGGGCGCGGTCGATCTGATGCGGCCCCATCTGCACCATATAGCCGGTGATCCGCAGCGCGGGCATGAGCGCTTTCAGCACTTCGCGGGCGACGCCGCCGGCGGCCACGCGCGCCGCGGTTTCACGCGCGGAGGAGCGCCCGCCGCCGCGCGGGTCGCGCAGCCCGTATTTCTGGAAATAGGTGATATCGGCATGGCCGGGGCGGAACGTGTCGAGGATATTGCCGTAATCCTTCGAGCGCTGATCGACATTGCGGATCATCAGCTGAATGGGGGTGCCGGTGGTGCGCCCCTCATAGACGCCCGAGAGGATTTCCACCGCATCGGGTTCGCGCCGCTGGGTGGTGTGGCGGCTGGTGCCCGGTTTGCGGCGGTCCAGCCAGTGCTGGATCTGGGAGGCATCCAGCGCCACGCCCGGCGGGCAGCCATCCACAGTCGCCCCAAGCGCGGGCCCGTGGCTTTCGCCCCATGTGGTCACGCGAAACAGATGGCCGAATGTGTTGTAGCTCATGGGACCGCACTCCTTTGCGCCACCAGCCATAGCGGGGGCAGGCGCAAGGCTCAATCCCTGCTCTTGCCTGCGGGGGCTGCGCGGATTATGTCTGCCCTCACCTCGGGGTGCCCCAATGCGGGCTGAGATGCGATCCTGCGAACCCGTTGAACCTGAACCGGTTAAGACCGGCGGAGGGAAGGGACAGGCCGATGTGCCGCTTCATTCTCCGCCCGTCGTGAAAATGGAGAGAGACGCATGAGATATCCCCTGTTCGCGGCTGTGGCAGCTTTGACGATCAGCCCGTTGCAGGCTGACACGCTGGTGGTGCTGGCGCCCGATTATTTCGGCTCCAGCTGGGGGCCTGGCCCGGCGATCAAGGAAGGGTTTGAAGCCCGCTGCGATTGCACGCTGGAATTCCGCACCGGTGATGTGCTGCCGCGCCTGATGCTGGACGGGGCACGGACCGAGGCCGATGCCGTGATCGGGCTGAATACCGATATGACGCTGCGCGCGCGGGAAACCGGGCTGTTTGCGCCGCATGGGCAGTCGCTGGAAGCGCTGACGGTGCCGGTCGTGTGGGAGGATGACACTTTCATCCCGTTCAACTGGGGCTATACGGCCTGGGTCTATGACAGCACCCGGCTGGAGACCCCGCCCGCCAGTTTCGCGGAACTCTTGGAGCGCGAGGAGATCAGCCTTGTGTGGCAGGATCCGCGCTCTTCGGCCTCTGGCCTTGCGCTGCTTCTATGGGTTGATCAGGTCTTTGGCGATCAGGCTGAAGAGGTCTGGCGCAATCTGGCGGCGCGCACGGTGACGGTGACCGCCGGATGGTCGGAATCCTATGGCATGTTCACCAGCGGCGAGGCCGATATGGTGCTGAGCTACACCACCTCGCCCGCCTATCACATCGTGGCCGAAGCGGATGAAACCAAGGCGGCGGCGATTTTCGAGGAAGGCCATTACTTCATGGCGGAAGTCGCGGGTGTGCTGGAAGGTGCGGCAAACCCGGATCTGGCGCAGGAGTTCATGGGCTATATCCTGTCGCCGGAGTTTCAGGAGATGATCGCCTATGGCAACTGGTCCTATCCATCCGCCCTGCCACGCGAGGACTGGCCGGAAGTGATGCGTGATCTGCCCTTGCCCGAGGTCGCGATCTTTCTGGACGAAGATCAGGCCGAAGCCCGTCGCAGCCCCGCGCTGGAGATCTGGCTGCAAGGCATGACGCGTTGAGCGACCCCGCCCGCCAAGCCCGCGCGCTGGCGCTTCTCTTCGGGGGGCTGGTGGCGGGCTGGCTGGTGATGCTGAATTTCGGCGCGCTGGGGGCTGTGACCTGGCGCGCGGAAGGGCTGAGCGCCCTGCGCGGCTCTGACTGGGCGGCGGTGCGGTTTACTGTGCTGCAGGCGCTGTTGTCGGCGGGATTGTCGGTGCTGCTGGCGATCCCGATTGCGCGGGCCCTGGCGCGGCGGGAATTCGCCGGGCGGGGGCTGTTGATCACGCTGATGGGGGCGCCTTTCATCCTGCCGACGCTGGTCGCGGTGCTGGGCCTGCTCGCGGTTTTTGGCCGCTCGGGGCTGGTCAATCAGATGTTTGAGGCGCTGGGCTTCGCGCGGTTCAATATTTTCGGCCTGCATGGGGTGGTGCTGGCGCATGTGTTCTATAACCTGCCCTTGGCGACGCGCATCCTGCTGCAGGGCTGGGCCGCAATCCCGGCAGAGCGCTTTCGTCTGGCAGCCGCACTTGGGTTCAGCGGGCGCGACACCTTCCGGCAGTTGGAGGCGCCGATGCTGCGCGATCTGGTGCCGGGGGCGTTTCTGGTGATCTTCCTGATCTGCCTGACCAGTTTTTCCGTCGCGCTGACCATGGGCGGGGGCCCTCGCGCGACGACAGTGGAACTGGCGATCTATCAGGCCTTCCGGTTTGATTTCGACATGGGGCGCGCCGCACTTCTGGCGCTGGTGCAATTCGGACTTTGTGCTGTGGCGGGGGTGATCGCGTGGCGCGTGGCTTTACCGTCGAGCCTTGGGGGCGGGCTGGACCGGCCTGTGCAGCGCTTTGATCTGGGCGCCCGCGGTCTGCGGCTGTGGGATGCGGCGCTGATTCTGGCGGGCGCGCTGTTTCTGCTGGTGCCGCTGGGGATGGTGATCCTGCGCGGGGCGCCCTATGTGGCGGGCCTGCCCGCCGAGGTCTGGCAGGCGGCCGGGCGGTCGCTGATGGTGGCGCTGGGGGCGACGGCTGCGACCATCGCCATGACGCTGGCGCTGGCGCATGCGGTGCTGGCGCTGGGAGGCACGCGCGGGGCGGTGCTGGAATGGCTGGGGCTGGCGGCGCTCGCGGCCTCGCCCCTGGTGATCGGCACGGGGCTGTTTTTGCTGATCCGCCCCTTGGCCAATCCGCGCGACTTCGCGCTTCTGGTGACGATGCTGGTGAATGCGGGCATGGCGATGCCTTTTGCGCTGCGGCTGATCCTGCCGGATCTGCGCGCGGAGATGGCGACGCAGGGCCGTCTGGCTGCGGCGCTGGGGTTGCATGGCTGGGCGCGGCTGCGCATTGTCACCCTGCCCCGCCTGCGCCGCCCGCTGGGTTTTGCCGCAGGCTTGACCGCGGCGCTGTCGATGGGCGATCTGGGGGTGATCATGCTGTTTGCCGAGCGCGAAGGGGCGACCCTGCCGATGCAGCTCTACCGGCTGATGAATGCCTACCGGCAGGATGATGCGGCGGGCGCGGCGCTGGTGCTGCTGGCGGCGAGCCTTGCGCTGTTTGTGGTCTTCGAGCGATGGGGGCGCGGACGTGCTGGAACTTGACGATTTGCGCATCCTGCAGGAGGATTTCAGCCTCTCTGCCAGTTGGAGCATTGCGCCCGGCGCGCTGGTGGCGGTGATCGGCCCGTCAGGGGCGGGCAAATCCACGCTTCTGAGCGCAGTGGCAGGGTTCGTGCCGGTCAGTGGCGGGCGGGTGCTGTGGCGGGGGGCGGATATCACGCGGGCCAGCCCTTCGGCGCGGCCTGTCTCGATCCTGTTTCAGGACAATAACCTGTTCCCGCATCTGACGGCATTTCAGAATGTCGCGCTGGGGCTGAGGCCCTCGCTGCGTTTGACTGCGGATGAGCGCGGGCAGGTCGAGGCCGCGCTTGCCCGCGTGGGGCTGGAAGGGTTCGGGGCGCGCAGACCGGCGCAGCTCTCGGGCGGGCAGCAAAGCCGGGTGGCGCTGGCGCGGGTGCTGTTGCAGCGCAGGCCGCTGGTGCTCTTGGACGAGCCGTTTGCGGCGCTTGGCCCGGCGCTGCGCATGGAGATGCTGGGGCTGGTGGCGGAGATTTGTCGCGAGACGGGGGCGACGCTGCTGATGGTCAGCCATGATATTCGCGATGCCGAGGCGATTGCGGATCATCTGGTGCTGGTCAGTGACGGGGTGGCGCTGGGCCCGGTGCCGACCGCCGAGATGCTGGCCGATCCGCCCGAGTCGCTGCGGCGCTATCTGGGGTGATGTAGGGTGCGTGCTCAGCACGCACCTTACCTGTCACGCCAGAAGCTGGCTGCCGTCATGGCCCCTGACCCGCGCGGCGATGATCGCGCCGACAGGCTGGGCAGTCTCAAAGCGTATCTCGGTGAATTGCGCGGTGCGGCCCATATCCGGCGCTTCCATCAGCACCTGATGCTCAAGCCCGATCTGCGCGCGCAGATGCCGCTCCAGTGCCTGCGCCCCCGCTGCGCGCAGCCGCGCCGCGCGCGCTTTCACCACATTGCCCGGCAGTTGCGGCATGCGCGCCGCAGGCGTGCCCTTGCGCGGGCTGAAGGGAAAGACATGCAGGAAGGTCAGGTCGCAGTCCTCGACCAGCCGCAGCGAATTGTCGAACATCGCATCCGTTTCCGTCGGGAAGCCCGCGATGATATCGGCGCCGAAGACCATATCCGGGCGCAGGCGTCGGGCGTCCTGACAGAAGCGGATCGCATCCTCGCGCAGATGGCGGCGTTTCATCCGTTTCAGGATCATGTCATCGCCCGCCTGCAGCGAGAGATGCAGATGCGGCATCAGGCGGGGCTCAGAGGCGATCGCCTCCATCAGCGCCTCATCGGCCTCGATCGAATCGATCGAGGAAATCCGCAGCCGCGCCACATCGGTGAGCCGCAGGATGCGCCGCACCAGATCGCCCAGACGCGGGCCACCCGGCAGATCCGCGCCCCAGGAGGTCAGATCGACCCCGGTCAGCACCACCTCCAGATAGCCCTGCGCCACCAGCCGGTTGATCTGATCGACCACCACGCCCGCAGGCACCGAGCGCGAATTGCCGCGACCATAGGGGATGATGCAGAAGGTGCAGCGGTGATCGCAGCCATTCTGGACCTGCACATAGGCGCGCGCCCGCGTGCCGAACCCATCGATCAGATGCGCGGCGGTTTCGCGCACCGACATGATATCATCGACCTGCACCCGTTCGGTGGCGCCGATCAGGTCGGGCACCATCTGCGCCCATGTCTCGGGGCGCATCTTCTCGGAATTGCCGATCACGCGGGTCACTTCGGGCATGGTGGCGAAGGTTTCGGGTTCGGTCTGGGCCGCGCAGCCGGTGACGATGATGGGCGCATCCGGGTTCTCGCGGCGCAAGCGGCGGATTTCCTGTCGCGCCTTGCGCACGGCTTCCGCCGTCACCGCGCAGGTATTGACGACCAAAGCATCGCGCAGGCCCGCTGTTTCGGCCATGTCGCGCATGGCCTCGGTCTCATAGGCGTTCAGTCGGCAGCCAAGGGTGGTGAAACGTGGCGCGCTCATGCCCCGTCCGCCAGAAATGCGGGCGTGAACAGCCCGTCATAGACATGCGCCACCGGGCCGGTGAGCCAGACGCCATCCTCGCGCCAGTCCACTTCCAGCCTGCCGCCATCGGCCTCGATCACCACGCGCCGCCCGGTCAGCCCGCGCTGATGGGCGGCCACGGCAGTCGCGCAAGCCCCGGAGCCGCAGGCCAGCGTGATCCCGGTGCCGCGTTCCCAGACGCGCAGGCGCAGATGGTCGGGCGCGATCAGCGAGGCGAATTCGACATTGGTGGCTTCCGGAAAAAGCGGGTCATGCTCGACCTCGGGCCCGCGCAGGGCGACAGGGGCCGCGTCGGCATCGGGCACGAAATGGATGCAATGCGGATTGCCCATGCCCACCGCCACCGGACCCCCAGGCAGCGGCAGATGCAGCAGATCCACTTCGCGCGCCAGAGGCACGCCCTGCCAGTCGAGGATCGGGGCGCCCATATTGACCCAGACCTGCGCCCCGCGCCGTTCGGCGTGCAAAAGCCCGCGCGCGGTGCGAATCGTCAGCCTGTCGGTGCCGCGCGCATTCATCACCGAGGCGGCCACGCAGCGGGTGGCATTGCCGCAGGCGCCCGCGCGCGAGCCGTCGCTGTTCCAGAAATCGAGATCGAGATCCGCTGTGTCCGAGGCGCGCAATTCGGCCAACTGGTCAAAGCCCACCCCGCGATGCCGGTCGCCGATGGCGCGCGCGAGTTCAGCCGTGACCACGCCGCCCGCGCGGGCGCGCGAGTCGATCACGACGAAATCATTGCCCGCGCCATGCATCTTGGCGAAGGCGAGAGGGGTGGTTTCTCCGAACATGGCGGCGATATAAGCGCGGGACGCGCATCTGACCAGACATCTTGCGCCACAGCCGATACGATTCCCGCATATTGCGGCAGATTAGCCCTTGACCCCGTGCCGGGGCTTTTCTAAGTAGCGCGCAATGTGTGGGCCCGTAGCTCAGTTGGTAGAGCAACTGACTTTTAATCAGTGGGTCACAGGTTCGAATCCTGTCGGGCTCACCATGTTTTAGAAACATGCAGCGATATCAATTTCTTGCGGCGCGAGTCGCGGATGGATGGCGCGTGTTTGCAGTGGCCCGGTCCGGCGCTCTCCCCCGTTACATGGTTTCACAGACCGCCGCCCCCGGCGGGCGGGAAATTTCGGTCCGGCTGCGGTGGCCGGGTCTGCAGGAGACTCGCGCCCGCCCCGGCCAATGGAGTCGCCACAAACGAAAACCGCCCCGGCGCAGGCGCGGGGCGGTTTTCATGAAATCCTGATCGCGGAAATCCTCAGCCCTGACGGGCCTTGAATTTCTTCTGGGTCTTGTTGATCACATAGACCCGGCCCTTGCGGCGCACGATCTGACAATCGCGGTGACGCTGCTTGAGCGACCGGAGCGAGTTTCTGACCTTCATCGGCCTATCTCCTGTTCGCGGCGCACGCGCGCCTTGAGGGTTATCCTGCCAGTGAAGCAGGGGTGAATGGTGGGCACGACAAGGTTCGAACTTGTGACCCCTACGATGTCAACGTAGTGCTCTACCACTGAGCTACGCGCCCTGAGCGGATCATTCCTGCGCCCCAAACAAAAGGGACGCGGCAACAAGCCCGCGTCAATTGAGATGCCCTATAAAAGGAGTCGCGGCCATGATCAAGGGCTTTCGAAACAGGAAAGGCTTGGTCTATAGTCAAAAAAACAGTGATCCCGAAATGCAAGCCTATCAATATATTCCGGCCCTCACCCCCAGCAGCGCTGTGGTCTTCGCCTCGCCCCATAGCGGGCGGGATTATCCGGCGGATTTGCTTGACCGTGCGATTCTGGAACCGACCGCGCTGCGCTCTTCCGAGGATGCCTATGTGGACTGTTTCCTGCGCGAAGCCAGCCCTGCGGGCGCGCCGGTCCTGCTGGGCGGCGTGCCGCGCGCCTATGTCGATTACAACCGCGCCGCAAGCGAGCTGGACCCGGCGCTGATCGCGGGTGTGGCCGCGCATGGGCTTAATCCGCGCATCACTTCGGGGCTGGGGGTGATTCCGCGCGTGGTGGCGGGCGGGCGTGCGATCTATCGCGGCAAGATCCCCCGCGCCGAGGCCGAGGACCGGTTGCGGCGGTTCTGGCACCCCTATCACGCCAAGCTGGATGAGCTGATGGCGGCGCAGCGCGCGCGATTCGGCCGCGCGATCCTGCTGGATATGCATTCCATGCCGCGCGATGCGGTCAGCATGAGCCGCCAGCATAATGCGCTGCGCCCCGATATCGTGCTGGGCGACCGATTCGGCGCGGCGGCCCATTCCGCCATCACCGAATCCGTCGCCGCTGTTTTCGCGGATGCGGGGCTGCGGGTCGCGCGCAACTCGCCTTTTGCCGGGGCCTATATCACACAGCGCCATGGCACGCCCTCGATCGGGCAGCATGCGATCCAGATCGAGATTGATCGCGGGCTCTATCTTGACGAGAGCCGCGTCGCGCCGAATGACAGTTTCGAGAGCTTCCAGCGCGTGATGGATCAGATCGTGCGCAAGCTTGTGGATCTGGGCCGCGCGCAGCCGGACAGGATGGCACTCGCGGCAGAATAGCTGCAGCACCGGCAAAAAATGCCCCAATTGCACGCAATTTGCAGTGAATCCCGTCGCTTGCGCTGATCTGTGGCTTATAGTGCAGGTTATGGATATCATCGCACTTGTCGGCGCTATTGCCGCATTGTTCATCATCATCGGCCTGTCCGAGCCGCTGGCCGAGCGCTTGCGCCTGCCATTTACCGTGATGCTCGCGATCATGGGAGCGGTGATCGGCGGGCTGGCAGTCTATATGCTGTCGAGCGATCTGGCGGGCACGATGAACCCGACCTATCTGCGCCTGCTGGAACTGCCGATCCGCTCGAATATCTTTCTCTATGTGCTGCTGCCGACGCTGCTGTTTCAGGTCGCACTCATGGTCAATGCAAGGCGGATGCTGGATGACTGGATGCCGATTCTGGTCATGGCGGTGGGGGCGGTGGTCGCCTCGACCGTGATCATCGGCTATGCGCTGACGCCGTTTACCACCCTGCCGCTGACGGCCTGTCTGCTGATCGGCGCGATTGTCTCGACCACCGACCCGTCCGCGGTGGTCAGCATTTTCCGCAATATCGCCGCCCCCCAGCGGCTGACGCGCATTGTCGAGGGCGAAAGCCTGCTCAATGACGCTGCCGCCATCGCGCTATTTGGGTTTTTCATGACTTTCGTGATGCTGGGCGTGCCGGATCCGAGCCTGAATGATGCGCTGGTGATCTTTCCCTGGCTGGTGATCGGCGGCGTGATGCTTGGGCTGGTCTTTGCCCGGCTGGCGATTGCGCTGATGTCGCTGATGCCGGGTTTCGAGCGCGCGCAAATCTCGGTGAGTCTGGCGCTGCCCTATCTGACCTATATCGTCGCCGAACAGCTGCTGCAGACATCGGGGGTGATTGCGGTCGTGGTATCGGGGCTGGCGCTGAATCTGATGGGGCCGGGGCGCATCGCCCCGGCAAGCTGGGCCTATCTGCGCGAGGTCTGGGATGTGCTGGCCTATTGGGCGGGGGCGCTGATCTTCATTCTGGCGGCCCTGCTGATCCCGCGCCTGATGGGCGATCTGCGCCTGTCGGATCTGTATCTGCTGCTGGTGATGATCGCTGCGGCCTTCGGGGCGCGGGCGCTGCTGCTATGGGGCATGCTGCCCGCGCTCAGTTTTCTGCATCTGTCGCCGCAGGTGGAACCAGCCTACCGCGCCGCGATCCTCTGGGGGGGGTTGCGCGGCGCGGTGACATTGGCGCTGGCGCTGGCTGTCACCGAGAGCGCGCTGGTGCCGCCGGATATCAAGCGCGAGGTGGGTATTCTGGCGACCGGGTTCACGCTGTTCACGCTGCTGGTGCAGGGGACAAGCCTGCGCTGGATGATCGCACGGCTGGGGCTGAACCGCTTGCCGCGTCTGGATCAGGCGCTGTCGCATCAGGTGATCGCGGTCGCGCTGCAGAATGTGCGCGAGGAAATCGCCGAGACCGCGCGCGACTACCAACTGCCGCAGGATGTGATCCGCTCGGAGGCCAAGCGCTTCGCCGAACGGCTGGACGAGGCGGTCGAACTGGCCGAGGCCGCTGAGGAAATCCCCGACCGCGACCGTATCACGCTGGGGCTGGTGGCGCTGGCCGGGCGCGAGCGCGATCTGATCATCGAGAATTTCCGGCAGCAGCTTTTCTCGGCGCGGCTGGTGGACCGGATGCTGTCGGATGTGGACCGGCTGATGGAACAGACCCGCGGCGGCGGGCGCAATGAATACCGCGCTGCGGCCCGCAGGAGCCTGGGCTATGGTGGCTGGTACCGGCTGGCGGTCTGGCTGCACAACCGGCTGCGCTGGTCGCTGCCCCTGGAACAGATGACGGCGGATCGTTTCGAGATCCTGATGAACCAGCGGCTGATCCTTGGCGAGTTGCATGGCTATATCGACAGCAAGATCCGGCGCATCCATGGGCGCCGGGTGGCCGATCTGCTGCATGAATTGCTGCGCCGGCGCGAAGAGGAAACCGATGCCGCATTGCAGGGGCTGCGGCTGCAATATCCCGGCTATGCCGAGGAAATGGAGCGCCGTTTCATCCGCCGCACCTCGCTGCGGCTGGAAGAGCGGGAATATGAGCAGCTACATGATGACGGGCTGATCAGCCGCGAATTGCATGCGACCCTGCTTGGCCGCATTTCCACGCGCCGCACCCGGATCGAGGCCCGCCCGCATCTGGACTTCGCACTGCAGAAGGATGCGTTCCTGCGCACATTTCCGCTGTTTCAGGACATGTCGGACATCCAGCGCCGCCAGCTTGCCCGTGCGCTGCGCACGCAGCATGTGGAACCCGGCACGATCCTGTTGCGCAAGGGGGACGTGCCCCATTGTGTCTATTTCATTGCCTCGGGCGCGGTCGAGATGGAGCGCAAGGGCCAGAAGCTGCGGCTGGGCAGCGGGGAGTTCTTCGGGCATATCGGGATGCTGACCCGCGAACCCCGCCGCGCCATGATCAGCGCCATCAGCCATTGCACGCTGCTGTCGCTGGACGAGACGCGCTTCAAGCGCCTGCTGGCGCGCAATCGCACGCTGTATGAGGCGGTACTGCACAGCGCTGAGTTGCGGGGCATCACGTTTGAGAAATCGGAAATCCCGGCAGCGCCGGTGCAGTGGCACAAGCGCCGCGTTCAGGGGAATGACAGGCCGGGCTGACCCTCTTGCCAGCGCGGGAATTTCGGCATCACGGCTGCGAAGGCATTTGATGCCATGAACCGCGCCAGCCAGCCCTGCAGGTGGGGCCAAGGTTGCGCATCGAACCACGGTTTGTCGATATGGGCGAACTGGCGGATGAAGGGCAGGATGGCCATATCCGCAAGCGTGGGGCGGTCGAATAGCCAGAGGTCAAGCTGCGCCTCCAGATCGGTGAGGAATGCGCGTGCTGCGGCCAGATGCTGCGCCGGGTCATCCTGCGGGTAGCGGCTGGCATATTTCACCCGGTCCAGCGCGTGCTTGAACGGCCCGTCGCAGCGCGTGATCCAGTCCGCCCCCTCGGGCGGCATGTCGCGCCATGCTTCGGGGTCATTCTGGCGCAGCGCCCAATGCATGATATCAAGACTTTCGTCGATCACGCGCTCGGGCGTGACCAGACAGGGCACGGTCGCGCTGGGCGAGGCGGCAAGGAAAGCGGGCGGCTTGTCGCGCAGCACGATCTCGCGCAACTCGACCGGCACGCCGCTGCACCGGATGGCCAGCCGCGCGCGGATGGCATAGGGGCAGCGGCGAAAGGACCAGAGGACCGGCCGGGGCATGGCGCGCTCAGGCGCGCACCAGCGCCTCATAGGTCTCGGCGACTTTGCGGGTCATCTGGCCGACCTGGAAATGATACTCACCGATCTGGCCCACCGGTGTTACCTCTGCGGCGGTGCCGGTCAGCCAGCATTCCGAGAAGCTTGCCAGTTCTTCGGGCAGGATATGGCGTTCATGCACCACGATCCCCATATCATGCAGCATCGCGATCACGGTCTGGCGCGTGATGCCGTTCAGGATCGCATCGGGGATCGGCGTATGCACTTCGCCATCCTTGACGAAGAACACATTGGCGCCGGTCGCTTCGGCCACATAGCCGCGATAATCCATGAACAATGCGTCCGAGCAGCCCTTTTCCTCGGCGGCATGTTTGGACATGGTGCAGATCATGTAGAGCCCTGCAGCCTTGGCGGCGGTCGGGATCGTCTCGGGCGAGGGGCGCTTCCATTTGGCGATATCGAGCTTCGCGCCCTGCCATTTGGCATCGCCGTAATAGGCGCCCCATTCCCAGGTCGCGATCGCCAGCCGGACCGGATTGCGCCGGGCTGCGACACCCATATCCTCGCCCGCGCCGCGCCATGCGACGGCACGCAGATAGGCATCGGTCAGACCATTGGCGGCCAGAACAGCGGCCTTGGCCTCTTCGATCTGATCGACCGTATAGGGGATTTTCATGTCCAGCAGACGCCCCGATTCCAGCAGGCGCTCGGAATGTTCGCGGCTTTTGAAGATCTTGCCCGAATAGCAGCGCTCGCCCTCGAAGACCGAGGAGGCATAATGCAGCGCATGGGTCAGGATATGCACATTCGCATCGCGCCAGGGCACGAGCTTGCCATCCATCCAGATCTGTCCGTCCCTGTCATCATACCCGCCAGCCATGCGTGCCTCCTCTAGACCGCGATTTTCATATATTGCGCAAATTAGGTCCGATACGGGCATAAAGTTACGCGATTTCGGGGAATCGCTACCAATTCGCACTTGGAATGTCAACAAGGCTGACATAAAATGCCCGCAGAGGTGAAGGGGCGTGCCAATGGCCGACGGACCAACAAATAGCAGCGGTGAGAACCTGCTGTTCCTGACCGACGAGCAGTTGCGCAAGGGGATCGAGGCGATGTTCTTCGCCTATCGCGGCTTCACGGCGGATCCTGACCGTATTCTGGACGAACATGGCTATGGCCGGGCGCATCACCGCGCGCTGCATTTCATCAACCGCACCTATGGCACGACGGTCAATAACCTGCTTCTGGTTCTGGGCGTGACCAAGCAATCGCTCAATCGCGTGTTGCGCACCCTGATCGAGGATGGGCTGGTCGAAAGCCGTATCGGCAAGACCGACCGGCGCGAGCGCAATCTCTATCTGACCGAAGCCGGTGCCGCGCTGGAGCGCGCCCTGTCCGAGGCCCAGCGCGAACGCATGCGCGCGGCCTATCGCGCCGCAGGGCCGCAGGCCGTGGCAGGGTTCCGGCAGGTGCTGGAAGCGATGATGGATGACGAGATCCGCCGCCAGTACAACACGCTGCGCGAGCGCCGGACATGAGTTCTGAAACGCCGGTCCATCTGCTGATCGTCGATGACGACACCCGCATCCGCTCGCTGTTGCAGAAATACCTGCTGCGCAACGGCTATCTGGTCACGGCGGCGCGCGATGCCGCCCATGCAAGGCGGCTGCTGCAGGGGCTGAGTTTCGATCTGGTCGTGCTGGATGTGATGATGCCGGGCGAGGACGGGATCAGCCTGACCCGCCATATCCGTGCGCAGGGGTCGATGCCTGTGCTGCTGCTGACCGCGCGGGGCGAGGCAGAGGACCGCATTACCGGGCTGGAAGCCGGGGCGGATGATTACCTGCCCAAGCCGTTCGAGCCGCGCGAATTGCTGCTGCGCATCAATGCGATCCTGCGCCGCAGCCCGCAGCCGGACCCGGTGGCGGTGCAGGTGAAGATGCTGGTCCTTGGTGCCCTGCGCTATGATCTGGAACGGGGCGAGCTGAAACGCGGCGATACCCCGGTGCGGCTGACCCAGACCGAGGCGGCGATCATGCGGCTCTTTTGCCAGAACCCCGGCGAGGTGATCACCCGCGAGGCGCTGGTCGAGCATCTGAGCCGCGACCGCGCCGCGCATGGCGGCATGGTCGGGCAGGAACGCGCGGTGGATGTGCAGATCACCCGGCTGCGCCGCAAGATCGAGCGCGACCCCAAGGCCCCGCGCCATCTGCAGACCGTGCGCGGGGCGGGGTATGTGCTGGTGACGGATTGATCCGCTGGTG
This sequence comes from Natronohydrobacter thiooxidans, assembly GCF_001884735.1. Classification (GTDB taxonomy): domain Bacteria; phylum Pseudomonadota; class Alphaproteobacteria; order Rhodobacterales; family Rhodobacteraceae; genus Roseinatronobacter; species Roseinatronobacter thiooxidans_A. The sequence continues at coordinate 66,559 of NZ_MJAP01000001.1, forward strand.
ACAGACCTTCGGATCAGAGCGGCGCGAAGGCCGCTCGGACCGCAGGCTGGATGTTAAACCGGAAGCGCTGGCAGAACAGGCACTTCGGGCGGTGTATTGACCGACAGAATGACCCCATCCTCGGTGACGCTGAGTTCCACATCATCCACGACATCGACATTCTGCAGCAAGATGGCCGCCCGGAATGTCGTCCCCTGCTCAAACTCGAAATAGGGGGCGATATCCACGCGCAGCAGGATGCGTGTATGCTCGCCCTCGCGCGAGATCGATTCCAGCTCTACATTCTCGCTGCCCTGAGGCGGTAGCAGCACGACGAGCCTGTCTTCTTCGGGGTCGAAGTCGCGAATCACGACATCTCCGATTCCAGGGAAACCACGCTCCAGCGGGAATGGAGGGGCTTGCTGATCATCAACTGCGGGGCGATCATATTCGAGAATGAATGTATCGGACCCCTCTCCGCCCCGGATGTCCGCATAGCCATTGACAACGGCAATCGTATCATCGCCATGACCGCCGCGCAGGGTCATCACCCGCGCTTCCTCGCCCAGATCGTATGAGCGCGCGATGATCAGGTCATCACCTGATCCGCCATGCATATCCGCACCGACCCCGATCAGCGTATCATCGCCTCCACCGCCATAGAGCGTGTTGGAAAAAGTGCCATGGCTGATGATCAGGTCATCTCCGGGCCCACCATAGATCCGCATCCCGTCCTGCCCGGAGAGATGGCGATCATCGTCGGGGTGGCCATAGGCATCCGCCACGATGGTATCATTGCCAGCGCCGCCGCGAATCTCGTCCAGACGCGCAAGGTGGTGTTCTTGCTCCTGGACCATCTGCTGCGCATTTTCGATATCCATTGGCAGGATCAGATCTGCCCCCGATGTGCCATGCAGAATGAAACGCCCGTCCTCGTCGCGCTCAAGCGTCAGGTCGTCGTCTTCCGGTTCGGGCTCTGAATTGCCGTCAAAGGAAACAGTCATCGCCAAAAGCGCGCCAATGCCTAAAAATAGAAACAAATATTCCATCATACCCCCAAAAATAACGCTTTTGTGAGAAGTCCCGAAAGCTTTTGATTCGTCAATCTTTTTTTCACCACGACTCAGTCCGGGCCTGAACGCAAAAAGAGCCCCGAGGCGATGCCCGGGGCTCTGTCTTTCAGTCCAGCGATGTCAGGCTTATTCCGCCTGCTCGCCCACGATTTCCTCGCCGGTTTCCTGATTGACCATTTTCATGGCCAGACGGACCTTGCCGCGGTCATCGAAGCCCAGAAGCTTGACCTTCACTTCCTGACCTTCCTTCAGCGCATCCGAAGGGTGGTTCAGGCGGCGGTTCTCGATCTGCGAGACATGCACCAGACCGTCGCGCTTGCCGAAGAAGTTCACGAAAGCGCCGAAATCGACCAGCTTGACCACGCGACCGGTGTAGATCTTGCCCACTTCCGGCTCTGCCACGATCGAATAGATCATGTCATAGGCTTTCTGGATCGCGGCCTGATCGTTCGAGGCAATCTTGATCGTGCCGTCATCGTTGATATCGACCTTCGCGCCCGACACTTCGACGATTTCACGGATCACCTTGCCGCCGGTGCCGATCACTTCGCGGATCTTGTCGGTCGGCACCTGCATCGTCTCGATCTTGGGCGCATATTGGCTGAAGCCCTGCGGCGCGGTCAGCGCCTGTGCCATCTCGCCCATGATATGCATGCGCGCATCCTTGGCCTGCGCCAGCGCCTGCTCCATGATCTCGAAGGTGATGCCTGCAACCTTGATATCCATCTGCAGGCTGGTGATGCCGTCCGAGGTACCCGCAACCTTGAAATCCATGTCGCCGAGGTGATCCTCGTCGCCCAGAATATCGGTCAGGACAGCGAAACGGCCATCATCTTCGAGGATCAGACCCATGGCCACACCGGCGACCGGGGATTTCAGCGGAACGCCCGCATCCATCATCGACAGCGACGAGCCGCAGACCGTGGCCATCGAGGAAGAGCCGTTCGATTCCGTGATCTCGGAGACGACGCGGATCGTGTAGGGGAAATCGGTCGCGGCGGGCAGCACGGCTTGCAGCGCGCGCCATGCCAGTTTGCCGTGACCCACTTCGCGACGCCCCGGAGGGCCGAAGCGGCCAACCTCGCCCACCGAATAGGGGGGGAAGTTGTAATGCAGCAGGAAGCTGGATTTCGAGGTGCCGGTCAGCGCGTCGATGAACTGTTCGTCATCGCCGGTGCCCAGCGTGGTCACGCAGAGCGCCTGCGTCTCGCCACGGGTGAAGAGCGACGAGCCATGCGTGCGCGGCAGAAGGCCGGTTTCGGCCACGATCTGACGCACGGTCTTGGTGTCGCGCCCGTCCACACGCGGCTCGCCATTCACAACGGCACCGCGCAGGATCGAGGCTTCCAGCTTCTTGATCGCCGAACCAAGGTTCTCATCGGCCAGCTGCTCTTCGCTCAGGCCCGCCTTGATCGCCTCGCGCGCGGCTGCAATCGCGCTCACGCGCTCTTGCTTGTCGCGCAGTGCGAAAGCGGCGCGCATCAGCGGCTCGCCTGCGGCTTTCACTGCGGCATAGAGCTCGGAATAATCCGGCGGCGTGAAATCGAACGGCTCTTTTGCGGCATCCTCGGCCAGAGCGATGATCAGGTCGATCACCGGCTGATAGCTTTCATGGGCGAATTTCACCGCGCCCAGCATCTCGGCCTCGGTCAGCTCATAGGCTTCGGATTCGACCATCATCACCGCGTCGCGGGTGCCGGCCACGACCAGATCCAGCCGCTGCTCGGGATTCTCGCGCAGCTTTTCCATGTCCTGACATTCGGGGTTCAGCACATATTCGCCATCAACAAAGCCCACGCGCGCCGCCGCAACCGGGCCCATGAAGGGCACGCCGGAAATCGTCAGCGCGGCCGAAGCCGCGATCAGGGCAACCACATCGGGTTCATTGACCAGATCGTGCGACAGCACGGTGCAGATGACCAGAACTTCATTCTTGAAGCCATCGACAAAGAGCGGGCGGATCGGACGGTCGATCAGGCGCGAGGTCAGCGTTTCCTTGTCGGAGGGACGCGCTTCGCGTTTCAGAAAGCCACCGGGCACCTTGCCTGCGGCATAGTATTTCTCTTGGTAATGTACGGTCAGCGGGAAGAAATCCTGCCCCGGCTTCGCGGCTTTGGCGAAGGTCACATTGGCCATGACGCTGGTTTCGCCCAGCGTGGCCACGACCGAGCCATCGGCCTGACGGGCAATCTTGCCCGTTTCCAGTGTCAGCGTCTCCTGCCCCCACTGGATGGATTTGGTAACGATATTGAACATCTCTTGCGGTTCCTCAGGGAAAGCGCCAGCCCTCTGGCCTTTCCGTTTCCTATGGCGGCCCCATTGCCGCCGACCCCAATCATCCAGCATCACGCCGGGGCCCCTGCGTCACGTCTCAGATGCGCCGCGCCATACAGGAAAACCGCGCATAAGAAAAGCGGGAAAGCCGTGGGGCTTTCCCGCTTGCGCGTCTGACATGGTGTCTGTGTCAGTAGCGATAATGCTCGGATTTGAACGGGCCCGCGACCGGCACGCCGATATACTCGGCCTGATCGTCGCGCAGTTCCGTCAGCTTCACGCCGATGCGCTCCAGATGCAGGCGCGCGACCTTTTCATCCAGCGCCTTGGGCAACAGATAGACGCCGGGCGCATACTCCTCGCCCTTGGTCCACAACTCGATCTGCGCCAGCACCTGATTGGTGAAGCTGGCCGACATCACGAAGGACGGATGGCCGGTCGCATTGCCAAGGTTCAGCAGGCGGCCCTGCGACAGCAGGATGATGCGATTGCCCGAGGGCATCTCGATCATATCCACCTGATCCTTGATATTGGTCCATTTGTGGTTGCGCAGCGCCGCGACCTGAATTTCATTGTCGAAATGGCCGATATTGCCGACAATCGCCATATCCTTCATCTCGCGCATATGCTCGATGCGGATCACGTCGCGGTTGCCGGTGGTGGTGACGAAAATATCCGCCGTCTTGACCACATCTTCCAGAGTCGTGACCTGAAACCCGTCCATCGCGGCCTGAAGCGCGCAGATCGGGTCGATCTCGGTCACGATCACGCGCGCGCCTGCGCCTTTCAGACTGGCGGCAGAGCCCTTGCCGACATCACCATAGCCGCAGACGACCGCGACCTTGCCCGCCATCATCGTATCGGTGGCGCGGCGGATGCCATCCACGAGCGATTCCTTGCAGCCGTATTTATTGTCGAATTTCGACTTGGTGACGGAATCGTTGACATTGATCGCAGGGAAGGGAAGCTTGCCGGTCTTGTGCAATTCATAGAGCCGGTGCACGCCGGTGGTGGTTTCTTCCGACACGCCCTTGATCGCATCGCGGGTGCGGGTGAACCAGCCGGGGCTTTGCGCCATGCGCTTGAGGATCTGCGCCTTGATCACGGCTTCTTCTTCGGATTGCGGGGCCGGGATGATATCCTCGCCCGCTTCGGCCCGCGCGCCCAGCAGCACATAAAGCGTTGCATCGCCGCCATCATCGAGGATCATATTCGCGCCGTCAGCGAACTGGAAGGAGCGGTCCAGATAATCCCAATGCTCTTCCAGCGTCTGGCCCTTGATGGCGAAAACCGGCGTGCCGCCTGCCGCGATTGCCGCCGCCGCATGGTCCTGCGTCGAATAGATGTTGCAGGACGCCCAGCGCACATCGGCGCCCAGCGCGGTCAGGGTTTCGATCAGGACGGCGGTCTGGATCGTCATATGCAGGCTACCCACGATGCGCGCGCCTTTCAGCGGTTGTGCCGCGCCATATTCCGCACGCAGCGCCATCAGGCCGGGCATCTCGGTTTCCGCGATATCCAGCTCCTTGCGGCCGAACTCTGCCAGAGCAATATCCTTGATGATGTAATCATCTGCCATAAGTTCAATGTCCTTGCATGAGTGGCGTTGCGCGGCGACATAGCATCAGGGGGTCACATCGGCAAGACAGAGCCATTGCGCGCAGACCCACGCCTGTTCTGCCCGCCTTTACAGTTGTAGGCTTCGGTCCGATCTGCGATTGTCGGGCCATACGGGATCAAGGACGCGTCAGTGCCAGTTCATCGTTTGAGCATACCCCCTTCCTTCCGGGCCAGCCTGTTTCCGGCCCTGTTGCTGATCGCGGTTCTGTTGCTCGCGCCGCTCCGGGCAGAGGCGTTCGATGCGCTGGAGTTCCGGGTGCAGGGCGAGGACGCGGAACTGGAAAGCGCGCTGCGCCGCGCCTCGCTGCTGCAGGGCGCGCAGAATGAGGGGGTCAGTGACCCGTTCGAGCTCTATACGATTGCGCGTGCCGAATACGGGCAGCTGATCGGCATCTTCTACGAGCAGGGCTATTATGCGCCGGTGATCTCGGTCCGGATCGACGGGCGCGAGGCCGCCGATATCTCACCGCTGACGCCGCCCTCGTCTGTGCGGCAGATCGACGTGATCCTGACGCCCGGCCCTGCCTTCGTCTTTGGCCGCACTGAGCTTGGCCCGCTCGCGCAGGGCACTTCCCTGCCGTCAGATTTTGCGCGTGGAGAAGTCGCGCGCTCGACCGTGATCCGCGATGCGACGGGCGATGCCGTCGAGGGCTGGCGCGCCCAGGGCCATGCCAAGGCCGAACCCACCGATCAGCAGATCACCGCGCGCCATCCCGGCAATACGCTGGATGTGGCCGTGCAGATCGCCCCCGGCCCGCGTCTGCGTTTCGGAGAATTGCGCCCCGATGGCCATGTGCGCACCCGCACCGCGCGCATCCACAAGATCGCGGGCCTGCCCTCGGGTGATGTCTATTCCCCGCGCGAGATCCAGCGCGCCGCCGAGCGGTTGCGCCGCACCGGGACATTCTCTTCGGTCGCGCTGCGCGATGCCGATGCGATCAACCCCGATGGCACGCTCGATATCGACGCGGCGCTGGTCGAGGCGCCGCTGCGGCGGATCGGCGCTTCTATCGAGTATGATACGGAACGCGGCGGGAAGCTGGGTGCCTTCTGGCTGCATCGCAATCTTCTGGGCGGGGCGGAACGCTTTCGCATCGAAGCCATGGTCGGCGGCATCGGCGCGCGCAGTGGCAAGCTCGATTACCAGCTTGCGCTGGAATATGCCCGGCCCGCAACGCTGACACCGGAAACGACGCTGAAACTCGGGGCATTGATCGAGACCGAGAACGAATCCGATTTCGAAGCCCGCCGCTTGCGACTCGACCTTCGGCTGGAGCATCGCTACAGCGACACGCTGACCTTCGGCGCGGGTCTGGGCCTTCTGGCCGAGCGCGCCGATTTCGGGCCGGGCTTCGCCACAAGGCGCGATTACCGGATGGTGCTGCTGCCGCTCTCGCTGACCTGGGACCGGCGCGACAGCGAGCGCAACCCGACGCGCGGCTTCTATCTGCAGAGTGAACTGACACCCTTTCTGGGGCTGAAAGGCACCGATAGCGGCGCGCGGCTTACGGCGGATGCGCGCACATATCGCGGTTTCGGGAATGACGACCGTTTCGTACTGGCCGGACGGGCGCAGATCGGTGCCATACTGGGCGCCGAGATTGACCGCACCCCGCGCAATTTCCTGTTCTATTCGGGCGGGGGCGGCAGCGTGCGGGGCCAGCCTTTCCGCTCGCTGGGGGTCGATGTGGGCGGCGTGCGCTCGGGCGGCAAGGGCTTTGCCGCACTCTCGGGCGAAATGCGGATGCGGGCCACCGAAACGATTGGCCTCGTGGCCTTTGCCGATGCGGGCTATGTCTCGCAGGGTACGTTCTCGGGCCCGTCTGACTGGCATGCGGGGGCTGGACTGGGGCTGCGCTATGACACGCCGATCGGCCCGCTGCGGCTGGATGTGGGCTACCCGGTCGCGGGCCCCACCGGGCGGGGCTTTCAGGTTTACCTTGGCATCGGGCAGGCGTTCTGATGCGGCTGCTGCGCCTTCTCCCGGCCCTGCTTCTGGGCCTGATGCTGGGCTTTGCCCCTGCCGCACAGGCGCAGGACTTTGAAGAGCTGCTGCCCCGCGCCGATGAAAGTGATGCGGGATATCTGACCAGATTGTTGCAGGACAGTCTCTCGGGGGCGGGCCGCGAAGTACGTCTTGGCGGCTTCCGTGGGGCGCTGTCCTCGCGCGCGACCTTCGACGAGCTTTCCATCGAGGATGAGATCGGCGTCTGGATGCTGATCGAGGACGCGGCGCTGCAATGGAACCGCGCTGCGCTGTTCCAGCGCCGGATCGAGATCGCGGAGATTTCCGCCCGCCGCGTCACCATCCTGCGCGCCCCGGTCAGCGACGAGCCAAGCGACGAGTTGTTCACCCTGCCCCGGCTGGAACTGCCGGAACTGCCGGTTTCGGTCAATCTGGACCAGATGCAGATCGACGAGGTGATCCTTGGCCCCGATGTGCTGGGCGAGCCGCTGCGCGCCAGTATCCGGGGCAATGCAGCACTTGCGGATGGCGAAGGCACGGCCAGCCTGCGGATCGAGCGCATCGACGAGATCGACGGGCTGATCCGGCTGGATGCGGGCTTTTCCAACGCGACACGCATCCTGTCGGTCGATCTCTCTGCCGAAGAAGCTGCCGGTGGCCTTGCGGTCTCATTGCTTGGCATCCCCGATGCGCCCTCTGCCGCGCTGACCATCGCGGGCGAAGGGCCGGTTTCGGATTTCACCGCCGATATCACGCTTGCGACCGATGGCGTACCGCGTGTCGAGGGGGAATTTCAGCTCCAGACCGCGCTACAGGATGTGGCCCAGGCTGTAAGGCTGGATCTGAGCGGCGATCTGCGCCCGCTTATGGACCCGGAATTCCACCCGTTTTTTGGGCCGCAAAGCAGGCTTCGCACCCAGGCCCGACGGTTCGAGGATGGGCGTCTGCGGCTTGATGATCTGGATATCCAGACGCAGAGGCTGGCGCTCAGCGGGCGGTTCTATCTGGGCGCGGACCGGCTGCCCGAACTGATCGACCTGCGCGGGCAGGTCGAGGATCCGGCGGGCGAGCGTGTGCTTCTGCCCGTCCCCGGTGGGCGTACTACGATTGAAAGCGCCAATCTGCGGCTTGGTTTCGATGCTTCGGTCAATGAAGACTGGGATCTGGTTCTGGACCTGCTGGGTTTCGAGAATGAGGATTTCACGGTCGAAAGCCTTTTCGTCAACGGGATCGGGCGGATCACCTCGGACGGGTTCGGCGAAGATATCGATGTGATCGACGCGCTGATCGATTTCTCGGCGCTGGGTCTTGCCGCCGCTGATCCGGGGCTGAACGCGGCGCTGGGCAATTCCGTTACCGGCTCTGCCTCGCTTCTGTGGCGCGAAGGGCGGCCCTTGCTGTTGCCCGGTTTCCTGCTTGAAGGGCGCGATTATGCCCTGAATGGCCGCGCGCGGCTGGAAGATGGTGTGATCTTTGCCAATGCGCAGGGCCAGTTCCGCGATGTCTCGCGCCTGTCCACGCTCGCGGGTCGCCCGCTATCGGGTGCGGTGACGGCCGAGGTTGATGCCACGATCGGGCCGGAGCGCGACCGTTTCATGGTCGCCGCCGAGATCTCCGGGCAGGATCTGACACTGGATCAGGCGCAACTGGATGCGCTGCTGTCGGGCCGAAGCCAGATCACGATTGATGCGCATAGCGCCGATGGCACGATTTCGCTGCGCCGCTTGCAGGCCGAGGCCCGCACATTGCGCAGCGATCTGCGCGGCACGATCACCGGCAGCGAGATCGATCTGCGCGGCGAGGTGGATTTTGCCGATATTGCGGTGCTGGGCAATGGCTTTGGCGGCGCGCTGGATGCGCAGATTGCGCTGCGTGGCCCGCGCGAGGCCGAGCGCCTGACGCTGGAGGCCGTGGCGCGCGACCTGACCGTCGGGCAGGAGGATGTGAACCGTCTGCTGCGCGGCGAGACGACCCTTGCGCTGGACGGGCAGCGCGATGGCACGGCCTTCGATCTGACCAGTCTGAGCCTGTCGAACAACGCCATAGAGGCCAGCGCCGAAGGGCGCTATGACCCCGGTGCCTCGCGCCTTGAGCTGCGCGCGACCCTGCCCAATCTGAGTGCGATCCGCCCCGGACTTGGCGGGCGCATCACCGCGGAAGCGAGCCTGCGCGAAGAGGGCGAGACCCGGCATCTGGCGCTGGATGCAGTGGCCAATAACCTGCGCCTTGGCGCACCGACCGCGGATAATCTGCTGACCGGCACGCATCGGCTGAACGCAAGAGTGGTGCAGCGCCCGGACGAGATTCTGCTGGAAACGCTCACGCTGGCCGGGTCGCAGCTGAACGGGACGGTCACGGGGCGCATTGCCGACGGGCGCCCGGAATTGCAGATTGATGCGCGGCTGAACAATCTTGCCGTTCTGGTGCCCGGGATCACCGGTGCCCTCTCGGTTTCGGGCAGCGCGCGCGACACGGACGGGGCCTATGCGCTGGACCTCGGGGTCAGCGGGCCAGCCGGGCTCACCGCGCAGGTGAGCGGCAGCATTGCCAGCGATCTGACCGGCGATCTGCGCGCCACCGGCAGCACGGATCTTGCGCTGATCAATCCCCGGCTGGAGCCGCGCTCTATACAGGGGCCCGCGCGTTTTGATGTCACGCTGAGCGGACCGCTGGCGCTGTCCTCGCTGCGCGGTACGGCCGAAGCGAGTGATGTGACGCTGGTGCTGCCCCGCAACAACCTGCGTATCACTGATATTGTGGCCTCTGCCCAGCTTGACGGGCCGCGCAGTACGGTCACGGTACGCGGTCGCGCGGCGACCGGCGGCTCCGTCGCGCTGGACGGCACGATCGGGCTGGGCGCGCCCATCACTGGCGATCTGCGCGCCAGTCTGAACGAGTTGCGCATCGTCAATCCGCAGCTTTTCGATACCACCGTGTCGGGCGATGTCGCCATCACCGGCAATCTGACCCAGGGGCCGGATATCACAGGCGCGCTGTCGCTGGACCGCACCGAGATCCGGATCCCGCGTGTGGGACTGGCCGGTCGCGGCTATATCCCGCCCAATATCACCCATCAGGGCGACGCAGCCGCTGTGCGCGCGACCCGCGACCGGGCCGGGATTTTTGCAGGCGAAACCTTTGGCCGTCGGCCCAACCCGGCAAGACTGGATATCAGCGTCGATGCGCCAAACCGGATCTTCATTCGCGGACGCGGGCTGGACGCCGAACTTGGTGGCACGCTGCGGCTGACCGGCACGACTGCCGACCTGATTCCCATCGGCCAGTTTGGATTGATCCGGGGGCGGCTTGATCTCTTGGGCAACCGCTTCAATCTGAACGAGGGCTTTGCCAGTCTTGAAGGGGATTTCGTGCCCTATGTGCGCCTTGTCGCCTCGACCGAGCGAAGCGGCGTTCTCGCCCGGATCGTACTCGAAGGCCGCGTCGACGCGCCGGAGATCCGCTTCGAATCTGTCCCTGAACTGCCCGAGGAAGAGATCGTCTCGCTGCTTCTCTTCGGGCGCGGCTTCGAGTCGCTCTCGCTGTTGCAGGCCGCGCAACTGGCCTCTTCCATCGCCACGCTCTCGGGGCGCGGCGAGGGGATCTTTGAGCGTCTGCGCCAGAATATCGGGCTGGATGATCTGGATGTGCGCACCGATGAGGATGGCGAAACCTCGATCCGGCTGGGGCGCTATCTGACCGAGAATATCTATACCGATGTCGAGGTCAGCCCGCAGGGCAGCAGCGAAGTGTCGATCAATATCGACCTGTCGCCGTCGCTGACCGCGCGCGGACGGGTCGATAATCAGGGCCGCGCCAGTGTCGGCCTGTTTTTCGAACGCGATTACTAAGGAACCCGCCCCTTGATCCGCATTGACCAGACGGATGGTATCTGGACCATCACCCTCGCGCGCCCCGACAAGGCCAATTCCCTGACCGCCGCGATGCTGGAACAGCTTTGCGACGCCATCGACGCCGCGACACAGGCGGGCGCGCGCGCGCTGATCCTGACCGGTGAAGGCCGCGTCTTCAGCGCCGGGGCCGATCTGGATGAGGCCCGCGCGGGGCTTGCCACCTCGCCGCTCTGGGAGAAGCTGTCGGGTCGGATCGCGCAGGCGGAATGCCTGAGCATTGCCGCGCTGAACGGCACATTGGCCGGGGGCGCTTTCGGCATGGCGCTGGCCTGTGACCTGCGGCTGGCTGTGCCCGAGGCGCGGTTTTTCTATCCGGTGATGAAACTGGGCTTTCTGCCGCAACCCTCGGATCCGGTGCGGATGGCTGCGCTGATCGGGCCTGCGCGTGCCAGGATGATCCTGATGGCGGGCGCCCGGATCGACGCCCAAGAGGCGCTGAACTGGGGTCTGATCGACCGTATCAGCGCGCCGGACCAGCTGCTTGCCGATGCCCGCGCCCTGTGCGCGGATGCGCAATCCGCCACAGCGGCGCATGTCGCTGCGATCAAACGCCTCATTCCGTGATATCGCGCTTTGCAGCGGGGCGCGCGCGGGATAGAAGCCCTGTCATGCAAGCCCTGATGCGCATATCACTGACCCTGGCGCTGGCGCTGTCTGTCGCGCTGGCCAGTATCGGCCATGCGCAGGCCCGCCATCAGTCGCTGGGCGCGACCGCGATGGTCATCTGCACCGGCTACGGGCTGGTGCGGATCACGCTGAATGCGGATGGCGAACCGGTCGAACTGACCCTGCCCTGCCCCGACTGTATCCTGACCCCGGCGGCGCTTCTGCCGGAGAGCACCCCGACCGCGCCGCCGGAGCTGCACCCTGCGCGCATGATCCTGACGCAGGGCGAAACCCTGCATCACCGGGGGTCTGCAGGTATCTGGCACCAGAGCCGCGCGCCCCCTGTCCCTGTCTGAGTCACACCGGAAACACTCTGAAACTCAGACGAAGGACATTCCCATGAAACGTCTCACACTTGCGGCGGCTTTTGCTGCCTTCACCGCCCTGCCCGCTTTTGCCTGCGAAGGCATTCATATTCATGACGCCTATGCGCGCGCATCGACGGCGATGTCGCAATCCGGCGCGGCCTTCATGCAGATCATCAATCACGGTGCGATGGATCGGCGCCTGATCGGCGCGCGCTCGGATGTCGCCGAGCGCGTCGAGATCCACACCCATATCGAGGATGATGCCGGGGTCATGCGCATGATCGAGATCGAAGCGGGCATCGTCATTCCCGCCGATGGCGCGCATCTGCTGGAACGCGGCGGCGACCATCTGATGTTTCTGGGCCTGACCCGCCCGCTGGAACAGGGCGATGAGATCACCGTGACCCTGATCTTCGAGGAAGGCGAGGATATGGAGGTCGTGATCCCGGTTGATCTGGAGCGCATGCCGGAGCATGGTGGCAGCCATTCGCACGACCATTCGCATGATCATTCCCATGGGCACAGCCGCGACTGACCCATCCTGAAAGCCACGCCATGCGCATTCTTTTCGTCTGTCTGGGCAATATCTGCCGGTCGCCGAGCGCGCATGGTGTGGTCCGGCATCACGCCGCGCAGGCGGGGCTGCGTGTTCGGGTCGATAGTGCCGGAACCGGCGGCTGGCACAGGGGCGATCCGCCGGACAGGCGGGCGATCAGGGCTGCCGCTGCGCGCGGATATGATCTGTCCGACCTGCGCGCGCGGCAGATCACAGCGGCGGATTTCACAAGCTTTGACCGGCTCTATGCCATGGACCGCCAGAATCTGCGGGATATCGAGGCCCTGCGCCCGGCGGGAAACACCACCCCGGCGGCGCTGTTTCTCGACCTGCTGGGCCCGCCGCAACAGGAGGTGCCCGACCCTTATTACGACAACAGCTTCGGGCGGATGCTCGATCTGATCGAGCGCGGCGCTGAGGCGCTGCTGCGCGATCTCATGCAAAAGGGCGCCACCCCGCAAGGAGTGCCGCCCCGTCAGCCGTAATCCGGCCGACTCTTAGCTGCAGCTGCGCTCCGCAGCTTCGCCAAAGGCGCGGTAGCGTGCCCAGAAAGCGTTGTCGCGGTCGCTCTTGGACATACGCACATCCTGCGCCAGTTGCGGATCGCGGAAAAAGCTGGCCGCGCGGCGCTGCTCGGAGCGCGTCAGGGTGCGCTGCGCCACGGAATCGATGCAGCGGCACAGGGCGCGGGTGGCTTGTTGCCGGTCAGAGCGCAGGCAGGCCGATTCAATCGGGCCGGCATTGGCGATGGCGGGAAGAAGCGGGGCTGCCAGAATGGCAAGGCTCGCGGCAAGAAGTGTCTTTCGCATGAGTCCCTCTCAGGTTTCGGTCCTGTCACGCTGTCGTCGGTTCTTTTGACCCCCCGTTCGGGCGACAACGATCACTGCCTCGGTTTATGCCGCGACAATAGCAGAATTCATGCCAGATTCGCCAACAGTTTCGCCGATTTGAGGCGAAGTGTCTCAGCCTGAAATCGCGCCGTGCACAGATATTGAGGAGTGTCTCAAACCGACCACCAAGGCTGGAATTTCGCGCCGGGCAGGGCGCCGGGTGATGAGCGGAAATCCGCTCAAATTCTGCTGCTCAGGCGGGCAGTTCGACCGCTGCCACAAAATTCGTCGAGAGAATCGCGAAACGCCCGGCGATGAATTCGCCTGCCGCGAAGCCCGGAACATCGGTATTCAGCTGCGCGCTGAACCGCCCGCCGCGCAGATCCATGATCAGCGTCAGGGCGTGGAACTCCAGCAAAGTCCGGCTGATCTGATATTGCGCCTTATAGACCGCTTCCTTGGCGCAGAAGATCAGCTTGGCGAAATGCCCGCGCTGCGACGGGCCCAGACTTGCCAGCCATTGCATCTCTTCCATGGTGCAGATCTCGGGCCAGAGTGCGGGTTCCAGCGGGGTCGAGGGTTCCAGATCCAGCCCCAAGGCCGCGATCTCGGGCGCGTCGGTGACAACGGCCAGACAATCGCGCTCCGTATGGCTGATCGAGCCTTGCAGCCCGACGGGCCAGACCGGGGCGCGGTCCTCGCCCTGCAGGACCGGGCGCGGCACCTGGCCCAGCATCTCCATCGCGGCGCGCGCCGCCGATCTGCCCGCAGCGAATTCACGCGCGCGTGCCGCCGTTACCTGCTCGATGGCCAGCACCTCGTCACCCATCAGGCGCGGCATCGGCGCGCGCGGGTCACTCCAGGCCATGGCCACGCGGTCCGAGAAGAGCGGCCGCGCGAATTCCGAGAAATCGAACTTCTGCTGGATCATCTGCGCCCCATCCTTTGCTCGCGCATCGCGCGTCTGCGCGCCATCGCATCCATCCGCCCCGCAGTCGCCCCCCCCTCTGGCGCAGGTTCAGGGGCAGTCGCACGCGCCTGCGCCAGTTTCGCCACCGGGGCCGAACTCACAGGGCGCTGCTTGCCATCCAGATGCCGCGCCAGATCGCCCAGCACCGGGAAGCGGAACACATCAGTGATCGACACGCCGGGCAGGTTCAGCCGCGCGCGGATCTCGCGATGCGCCTGCACCGCCAGCAGCGAATGGCCACCAAGGTTGAAGAAATTATCCGACGCGCTGACCTGTGCCAGCCCCAAGACATCGCACCAGATCTGCGACAGTTGCGCCAGCGTATCGCCGCCACCCTCTGCCACCACCGGCGCGGTTTCGGGCGCGCGGCTGATCTGCGGCGCGGGCAGCGCCTTGCGGTCGATCTTCCTGTTCGGTGTCAGCGGGAATTCCGCGACCGGCACCAGCGCCGAGGGCAGCATATGCGCAGGCAGGCTTTGCGCCAGCGCGGCGCGCAGATCACTGCCCGGCGTGCCGGTGTAATAGCCCACCAGCCGCTGATCGCCGGGTTGGTCCTCGCGCGCGATGACCACGGCTTGGGTGATCCCCGGTTGCGCTTCAAGCGTGGCCTCGATCTCGCCCAGCTCAATGCGGTGGCCACGGATTTTCACCTGATGGTCAACCCGGCCAAGGAAATCGATGCCGCCCGCCGCATTGCGCCGCACCAGATCGCCGGTGCGATAGAGCCGCCCCGGCCCGAAGGGATTGTCGATGAACCGCTCTTGGGTCAGGTCCGGGCGGTTCCAGTAGCCGCGCGTCACGCCCGCGCCACCGATCAGCAATTCGCCCTCAATGCCCACGGGCTCTTCGCGCAGATCCGCGCCCACCACATGCAGCGTGGTATTGGCAATCGGCGTGCCGATGCCCACGGTCCCCGCGCCGCCGCGCGTGAGACAGGTTGATGACCAGATCGTAGTCTCGGTCGGCCCGTACATATTCTGCACCGGCTGTCCGGTCAGACCCGCGATATCCTGCGCCAATGTGCCCGGCAGCGCCTCGCCGCCGATCATCACATGCGGCACCTGCGCCAGCGCCGTGCGCGCATCATCATTCATGCACAGCATCCGCGCCATCGAGGGGGTGCACTGGAAATGCGTGACCTTGTGGCGCAGGATCTGGGCGGCAATCGAATAGTCATCCTCGGGCAGATCCACCCCGGCATTTGACCGCCGCACCACTTCGGCCAGCGGATAGAGCCCTTCCAGCACCTGCTCGGAGGCAATACCATAGTCGATCAGACAGGCGACTTCATTGACGCCGATGGCCTTCAACTGCTCGACGCGCGCCAAGCAATCCTCGACTGTGCCAAAGAGGCCCGAATCCTCGAAATAGCGGTTGAAAGCATAGTCCAGAATCCCGTCCACCTCGTCCTGGCTCAAGGTGGAGAGGTCGATATCCATCGGGTTCTTCGCCCCCTCCGGCCGTTTGAAGGCCGGGAAGGCCCAGGCATATTGCTTGACCAGCGCGGCGGCCGCCTGCAGGTAGCTTTTCATCGGCCCGCGCGCCACTTCGCGGGCATGGTCGCGGTCGCGCGCCACGAATGTATGCAGCATCAGCGTGACCGTGAAATCCGCCGGGTCACGGCCCGTCTCGCGCAGGGCGTCGTGGTAGATCGCGATCTTCTCGGCCACTTCGGCAATCGACTGGCCCAGAAGATGGGTCAGCACATGCGCGCCCAGACGGCCCGCCTCGCGCCATGTCTCGGGGTTGCCGGCGGTGGTCAGCCAGATATTCAGCTCTTTCGATACCGGACGCGGCAGGGTCTGGATCGGCACCGGCCCGTCGCCCTTGTCGAATTCGACCTTCTCGCCGCGCCAGAGTTTGCGCACGGTCTCGATCGCCTCCATCATCGCGGGCTTGTTTTTGGGAACCTGATTTTCGGGGCGGATCACGAAATCGACCGGGTGCCAGCCCGAGGCAATCCCGATCCCGGTGCGCCCATTGGTCAGGTTGTCGATGACCGCCCATTCCTCGGCAATACGGATCGGATGGTGCAGGGGGGCCACGCAAGAGCCCGCGCGCACGGCCAGATTCTTCGTCACCGCTGCCACAGCCGCGCCGGTCACCGACGGATTCGGGAACGGCCCACCGAAAGCGTGGAAATGCCGCTCGGGCGTCCAGATGGCGCAGAAACCGTGCTCGTCGGCGAATTTCGCGCCTTCCAGCAGCAGGCGGTATTTCTGCGGCCCCTGCCCGTCATCATTGCCCCAATACATCAGGCTGAAATCCATGCCCTGACCAGAGACGCGCACCGGCCCTTTGGAGACCATCGCGCGATCCTCGTCGCCCATCAGCACGATCTTGAAGCCGCGCGCGAGGGTCCAGAACAGTTCCAGCACCGAAATGTCGAAACTCAGCGAGGTGACCGCCAGCCAGACCCCCGGCGGGTCGTGGCGGATGCGGTCATCCATACCGGCAAAGAAATTCGCGACATTGCCATGCTCGACCATCACCCCCTTGGGCAGGCCGGTCGAACCGGATGTATAGATCAGATAGGCAAGATCATCGGGGGTGACGCCGCTTTCGGGGTTGCTAGCGGGGGCGGCCGCCAGCCGGATATCGGTATCCAGTTGCAGGATATCGGCCTGATGCGCGGGCAGCACATCCAGCAGCGCATGTTCGGTCACGAGGACCGGCGCACCGGAATCGCTCAGGAAATGCGCCAGCCGGTCTGCGGGATAGCCGGGATCCATCGGCACATAGGCGCCCCCGGCTTTAAGGATGCCCAGCGCGCCGATGAGCAGCCCCGGCCCGCGCCTGACGCAGAGCGCCACAGGCGTATCCGGCCCCACGCCCATGCTGATCAGCACATGGGCCACGCGATTGGCGCGGGCGTTCAATTCGGCATAGGTCAGGGTCTGCGCTTCATGGCTCAGCGCCACCGCATCGGGTGTGCGCGCGGCCTGCGCCTCGAACGCGTGATGGATGCAAATCCGGTCATAGCTGCGGGTGGTGTCGTTCAGGTCGGGCACGCGCTCGCCGTTCAGATGTGCCACCATCCCCGCCACCAGCGCTGCGGCCTGATCTGCCGAAACCACCGCCGGGTCATGGCGCAGGCAGCCCGCGCCAAGGTCCAGCACCAGCGCGGCCTTTTCCGCCTCTGCCCCGTCACAGACCGCGACCGGCGGCGCGATCAGGACGCCAAGTTGCGGATCGCGCGCCGCGATATCGCGGGCGAAACCCGGCGCGCGGGCGGCAAGGTCCAGCTGGCGGGCAATTGCATCGTCAGACGCGGCCATATCCACGCGCAGGGGCACCCAGCCCGACAGGATCTCGGGCGCGTGCTGCATTGCGGCACTGACATAGCGCAGGTCAAAGGCGCGCAGGCCAAGCTGCACGGAGAGCGCCGCGCCGAAAGCCGCGATCAGGGCGGGTTCTTCGGCTTCGGGCAGGGCCAGAGGGGCGGAGGCCACCCCCGCCCCCAGATCCGCAGGCCGCATCTGCCGCAGGGCGGCGCGATAGGCCCCTTCGCCCGGCGCCACATGCGCTAGCGCCTGCGCAAAGCGCGGCTCTGGCGCGGGCAGCATGTCACCGACCGAGATCAGCGCATCCGGCGCGACCGGCAGTCCCTGCTGGCACAAAAGCCCCATGCAGACCAGCGCGCCCGCCGCGCAAGCCACGGTCACGCTATCGGCATCAACCGCCAGCACCTGCCCCGGCAGGCCCGCACCCTCGGCGACAGCGGCAGTGCTGACACAGACCACCTGCCCGCCAGGGCGCAGTTTCGGTGTGGTCAACGGGTTCCAGTAGGGGCCGTGATCCAGCGCGCGCACCAGCCGCGCCAGATCGGCGGACGGGCGGGTGAAATCCAGAAATCCGGCATGGTCGGGCCGGTCATCGCGTTTGCAGAGCGTCCGTTGCCCCGGATCCTGCGCAACCCCGGCCGCGCCCTGTTCCAGCGCCTCGACTAGCTCGGCGAAACTCTCGGACCCGGCCGCGAAACACTTGGCATTGATCGTCAGCGCAGTGTCATCCGCGTCAATCGCAAAACGCCGCGCGACCAGTACCGCGCCCTCATCCACGCCCGGCGTGATATGGTGCCAGGTGATGCCATGTGCGGCCTCGCCCGCGATCAGCGCCCAGACCGGTGCATTCAGCCCGGCATAGCGCGGCAGGGGGCCATCGTGGAAATTCACCGCCCCCTTGCGCGGCAGTGTCAGCACGTCCTGCCCCAGCAGATCCAGCCCCGCGATATTCAGCAGCCAGTCGAAAGACAGCCCTGCCAGCCGCTCTGCCAGACCTGTACCCGGCGCAACTACCGTGATCCCGCGCTGGCTGGCCCAGTCCGACAGGCGCGGGTTGCGCGTTGCAACCGCCGCGATCTCATGTCCGCGCGCCAGCCATTGCGCCCCACATTCCGCCAGAAGCGCCTCGTCCCCGATCAATACTGCACACAGGTTCTGCATCACTCTTACCTTTCGACGGGTGCCCCTTGCCCCCGTGGTCTGCCCTCACTGACCGTCGCGCGCGGCATGAGGTTTCGCCATGTCTGTGACACAAGATCGCGGAGAAAATATGGCGCGATCCGTTCCTCTTTGCGTTCCAGCAGGCGGCGCAGCTTCCAGATCGCCGCCCCCGCGAGATGCGCCAGCGTCACCGCCGCCAGATAGAACGCCCCGCCGCGCTTGCGGAAATAATGCGCGCGCGAGTCGAACCAGTAGCGCGGCTGACGTTTCCATTCCTTCATGCCGGTACTGACCGAGCCGATATGCACCACGCGCGCCTGCGGCAGATAGACACCGCGAAAGCCTGCATCCCTGATCCGGTGGCAGAGGTCGGTTTCCTCGAAATAGAGGAAAAACACCTCGTCAAAAAGGCCCGCGCGGTCGAGCACCCCCATCGGGAACATCACGCTTGCCCCCGCGCACCAGTCAATCTCGGTGGGCTGATCCGGCACGCCCATGGGCACGATATGGCGCGCGAGCAGCCGCGAGATCACGCCGGTATGCGCCGCGCCCTCGAACTCGGACCGGATCGAGGGGAAGCGGAAGGCCGTGACATGGGCCAGATCATCCTCGCCGCGCACATGGCTGCCGACGAAACCGCAATCGGGGTTTTCCAGCAGATAGTCCCGCAGCCGCGCAATCGCCTCGGGTTCGGGGAAGGCGTCCGAGTTCAGCAGATAGACGAAATCGGGCTTCGTGCCATCCGGCAGCCCGGCACGGATGCCGACATTATTGCCCGCACCAAAGCCGCCGTTATGCCCTGACTGGATCACCCGCACGCGCGGCCAGCCTGCGGTCGCCTTGACCAGCGCCTCAAATGAGCCGTCCTGACTGTCATTATCGACAATCGTGATCGCGCCTTCGATCCCTTCCATCGCCCTGACCGCAGTTTCCGCCGCGCGCAGGGTCATGTCTGCCGTGCGGTAGTTCAGGATGACTGTCAGAACGGTTGCACTCATTCCGCCGCCTCCTGCCTGCGCGGGGCGGCGCGCATCAGCGTGCGCAGCTTTGCCGCCAGCGCCCGGACATTCGGTTCCAGCACCATCGAATCGTGATCGCCGGGCACCTCGAATACCTGCAGCTTGGGCGCGAACTGGCGCCATTCATTATCGTCAAAGACATATTCCTTGCCCGCGCTGACCCAGGCACCGCCGGAGACCTGCCAATGCTTGTCGAGCGGCGGGCGGAAGAGGATCAGATTGCCATCCCAGGGCTGCACCTTGTAAGCGCCGACCGCCTGCCGGAAGGCCGCTTCAATCGCGGCATTATGGAAGGCATCGGCGCTGTCTGCCGCTGGCCCCTGCGCCAGATGCGCCTGCCATTCTTTGCGCGCGCGCCACCATTCCAGCGCATAGCCCGGCCCTTTGCGCCGGAACTCCGCGAGCTTTATCAATGCCTTGTCTTGCCGTGTGAGGCTCGGGCGCGCGGGCAGCGGCGTATCGAGCAGCACCACCATCTCGACCGTCTCGCCTGCCGCTTCCAACTGCCGCGCGATCTCATAGGCCGTGATCCCGCCGCCCGAGAAACCGCCCAGCAGATAGGGGCCATGCGGCTGGACCTGCTGCATCTCGGCAATATAGTCGCGCGCGGCATCCTCGATCCGGTCATGCGGGGCCTCGCCCCCGAAAAGCCCGCGCGCCTGCAAGCCATAGAAGGGCCGCTCGCGCCCCAGAAGCGTGGCCAGATGGCGTAGGTTCAGCACATTGCCGAACATGCCCGCGACAAGGAAGAAGGGTGTTTCCGGGCCGCCCTCGCCCTCATGCATCGGCACCAGATGGGTGAAGCGCCGCCGCTTGGGCATTTCGTGCACTTCTGCCCCGCCATCGAGCGAAGCGCCTGTCACCTCTGCCACCATCGCGGCGCAGGCGGAAATCGTGGGGGCCTCGAACAGCACGGAAATCGGGAATTCGACGCCGAATGCCTTTTTCACCTGCGCAAACAGCCGCACCGCGATCAGCGAATGGCCGCCCAGATCGAAGAAATTATCCTCAACCCCGATCTGCTCGATGCCCAGAAGTTCGGCCCAGAACCCGGCCAGCATGCGCTCGACATCATTGCGCGGGGCAACATAATCGGTGCCCAGATCGGGCCGCTCGAATTTCGTGTCGCCGCCTGCGCGCGTGCTCTCGCTTTCCACCTGCGCGATCAGCGCCCTGGGGTCGATCGAGGAGACCACCACTGGCGACACACCACTGGCCAGCGCCCGCAGGAAGGCCTCGCCCCCTTCGCGCGGGGTGATCCCCAGCGCCAGCATGTCGCGCAGGCGTTCTTCGGCGGGGGACAGCGTTGTGCTTTGGGCCGGGCCGTCGCGTTCAAGCTCTGACGCGCGGATGGGGGGCGCATCAGCGAAGCCGCCGGCCTCCAGCCGTTTGATGGTGAAGCGGGTGATCTCGGCCACGACCGTCCCGTCCGGCGCGGCCAAAGTGATGTCGAAA
Source organism: Natronohydrobacter thiooxidans (assembly GCF_001884735.1). GTDB lineage: Bacteria > Pseudomonadota > Alphaproteobacteria > Rhodobacterales > Rhodobacteraceae > Roseinatronobacter > Roseinatronobacter thiooxidans_A. The sequence continues at coordinate 87,631 of NZ_MJAP01000001.1, forward strand.
CTGGCAAACCCCGGTTCCGGTTCGGGGCGCAGGCGTACATGGCTGAACACCTCGCCGGGCAGATCGCCCCAGACGCGCAACCGGCCATAGGAGAGCGGCACCCAGAGATGCGCACCCTGATACGACGGGATCAGTTCCATCGCCCAGCCGGTTGCCAGATCCATCAGCGCCGGATGCAGCACATGGCCTGCGTCCAGATCGCCGCGATAGGGGGCGGGCAGGGACAGTTGCGCCAGACCTTCGCCCTGACCAAAGGCCATGCGGGTCAGCACCCGCCAGCGCGGGCCGAAATTCAGATGCGCCTCTTGCGGGCTGGTCAGCCCCTGCCCTTCGCGGGGGCTACCCATGCGCGCGGCAATCGCGCCCAGATCCAGCGCCGCCGGGGCCGCATCCCTGATCAGCCCAAGCTGCGCCTGTGCGTTCAGCACGAAGCCTTTTGCGCCGCCCTGCATCACATCGCTGCGCAGGGCAAAATCATAGCCCTCTGCCGTGCGCGCGAGCGTCGCGCGGATCTCGCGCGGCCCCGGCACCGAAAGCGCACGGAAGAAATAGAGATCGCGGATTTCAAACGCGCCCATCTCGCCCTGCGCGCGCAGCGCCTGCGCGGCAAGGTCCAGAACCCCGGTGCCGGGCAGCACCGCCGCGCCGTCCTTGGTGCGGTGCTCATCCACGATCCAGTCGGCGGGGGTGATATGCTTGACCAGCCGCCGGTTGCCCTTCGGATCGAAGCCCATCTCGTCATAAAGCGGCATTGCGCAGGGCGTCATCGGGGCTGAAGGTGTGGTGCCCAGCCGAACCGCCATCGCCTCGGCGGCCATTCCGGCTTCGGCCCAGATGCCCCAGTTCAGCGCGATAACTTTCGTGCGTCCGCCCACACGCGACCGGGCAAAGGCGTTCAGATATTCATTGGCGGCGACATAATCGACCTGCCCCACCGGTGCCGTGAGCGTCGAGGTCGAGGCGAAGAGCACCATCGCCTGCAGCGCCCCGTCCGGCAGGAGCGCGTCAATCACCTGCAGCCCGTGCAGCTTGGGCGCAAAGACTTCCTCGATATCGCCGGTGGATTTCGCCAGCAGCGGCGCATCCGCGATATGCCCTGCGGCATGGATCAGCCCATAGGGCTTGCCCAGCGCCGCCTCGGCCCCGGTCAGGGCCGCGCGCATCTCGTCAATGTTGCAGACATCGGCCACGGCGACATGGATCTGACCGCCCAGCGCCTCCAGCCGCTCGATGGCCATGATCCGGCGTGTCGTTGCCTCCTGCGGGCCGTGATCGGCCTGCCAGGCGGCCCAATCGGCGCGCGCGGGCAAGGGCGTGCGCGCCAGCAGCGTGATCTTTGCCCCGAACCGGGTGATCAGCTCCTCGGCCAGTGTCAGCCCGATCCCGCCGAAGCCGCCGGTAATCAGCCAATGCGCGCCCTGGGGCATCTCTGGCAGGCGCGCGTCCAGCCTCAAAGCGCGCAAGACCTGCGCGTAGCGTTTGCCCTTGCGGATCAGCGCTGTGCCATTGCCGGGCGTGGCGCAAAGCTCTTCCAGCAGGGCTGTCGTATCGGCGCTGGCGTCAATATCGAGCGTGGCGCATGTCAGCCCCGGCATTTCACGCGGGCCAACCCGCGCTGGCCCTGCGATCATCGCCTTTTCGGGATGGCGCAGCGCCTCGCCCTCCAGCGCCTGCGCGCCATTGGTCACGATGGTCATATGCACCGGCAGCGGCAGGCTTTCGCTTTGCATCGCTTGCGCGAGGAACAGGAGCGAGTAGAAACCCTGTTCGATATTGCGATGCAGGAAGCTGGAACCCGGCCGGAAGCTTTCGCGCCCTGTCACCAGCCAGAAATGCGCGATCCTTGTGGGCGCGATCCCAGCCGCCACCAGTTCCGCGATCAGCCGCGCATAGGCGTCGCGGCCATGTTCGGGCGCAAGCGTATAGAGCCCGTCGGATTTGCGCGCAAACGTATCGCCTGCGCGCAGTTCCACCACCCTTTGCCCGGCCGCGCGCAGCGCCGCGATCACCGGGGCGGCGATGCCAGTTTCATCGGCGAAGATCAGCCATGTGTCCGACAGCGTGCCCAGATCGCGCGTCACATCCAGATCGCAATCGGCATAGGCGGGCTTCCAGCCTAGCCGCGTGCCCCAATCGCGCGTGTCCTCCAGCCGTTCCAGCATGGGCGCGTCCGCCTGCGCCGCCTGCCCCGGTTCGATGAAGAAGCGCTGGCGCTGGAACGGATAGGTGGGCAGGCTGACGCGGCGGCGCCGCGCCTCGCCCCAGATCTGGCCCCAGTCGAATGTGCCCCCCAAGGCCCAGATTCGCGCCAGAACCACCAGATGATAGAGGTCATCGGCGATCTCTTCCTCGGGGTGGCGCAGGGCCGAAAGCACCTGCTGCCCCGGCACCGCCCCATGCATCCGCGCGAGCGAGGACAGCGCCTTGCCCGGTCCCATCTCGATATAGATACGGTTTTTCCGCGTGCTCAGGGTCTGCACACAATCGCCGAACCGCACCGTATTGCGCAGATGCTGGACCCAGTATTCCGGGTCCATCGCCTGTTCCGGCGTCAGCTCGACCCCCGTGCGGTTCGAGATGATCGGGATTTGCGGCGCCTGCAGCGGGATCGAGCGCAAATAGGCGCGGAAGCGCTCAAGGATCGGCTCCAGCATGCGGCTATGGGCGGCGATATCAATCGCCACACGCTGCGGTGTGATCTCATCGGCGCGCAGGGCGGCCTCCAGCCCCTCCAGCGCGGCTTGCGGGCCGGAAATCACCGTCAGCTCCGGCGCGTTCAGCGAGGCGATGTCGTGATCATCGCCCAGATAGGGCTGCAGGGCGTCCAACGACAGCGGCACCGAGAGCATGCCCCCCGCAGGCACCGTATCGAAAAGCTGCCCGCGCAAGAGGACCAGCCCGATACAATCCTCGAAACTCATCACCCCCGCCAGACAGGCGGCGGTGTTTTCACCCATCGAATGGCCGACCAGCACCGCAGGGCTGACCCCCCAGCCGATGAACATCTGCGCCAGCGCCACTTCGGTGATCAGGATCAGCGGCAATTGCACCGAAGGGCGCTTCAGCGCCGCTTCCGCCGCGGCCTCTTGCCCTGGTTCGGGCAGCCAGAGCGCGCGGATGTCATAGTCGAGCTTCGGCTCCAGATACGCGAGCCCCCGATCCATCCATTCCGCGAAAACCGGCTCGGTCTCGTAAAGCTCGCGCGCCATGCCCGCATATTGCGCGCCGCCGCCGGGGAACATGAAGGCGATATCGGGCTGATCGAGCGCGGTATGGCTGAACACCCGGCGCGGCGCGTCCTCCGTCAGCAGTTGCGCGGCCTCCTCATGGCTTTCGGCCACGACAACCCGGCGCTGGTCGAAGGCCATGCGCCCTTCTTTCAGCGTATAGGCCACATCGGCGAGCGGCTGATCAGGGTGAGCCGCGAGATGTGCCGCCAGATTGCGCGCCGCATCGTTCAGCGCCGCTTTCGACTTGGCCGAAAGTGTCAGTATCTGGAACGGCCAGTCGCTTTCTTCCGACGCGGCGACGGCGGGCGCTTCTTCCAGCACGACATGCGCATTGGTCCCGCCCACGCCCAGCGAGTTGACGCCCGCGCGCAAGGGGCCATCCCCTTGCCATGGCGTCAGACGGTCATTGACCAGAAACGGGCTGTGCTCGAAATCAATCGCCGGATTGGGGGCTTCATATCCCAGCGAGGGCGGCAATTCGCGGTGATGCAGCGCGCTTGCGACCTTGATCAGCGACGCCACCCCGGCGGCGGTGTCCAGATGCCCGATATTGGTCTTGACCGACCCGATCCGGCAGAAGCCGCGCTTTTCGCTGTCGAAAGCCTGCGTCAGTGCCGCGACTTCAATCGGATCGCCCAGGTAGGTGCCGGTGCCGTGGCATTCGATATAGCTGATCGTTTCGGCCTCGACGCCCGCGACCATATGCGCCTCGGCCACGGCCTTGGCCTGCCCCTCGACCGAAGGGGCCAGATAGCCCGCTTTCTGCGCGCCGTCATTGTTGATCGCGGACCCCTTGATCACGGCGAAAATCTGGTCGCCATCGGCCAGCGCATCTTCCAGCCGCCGCAGCACCACCGCGCCTGCGCCCGAGCCGAACACCGTGCCTTGCGCGCGATGGTCAAAGGCATGGCATTCGCCATCAGGCGAGAGGATCTCGTTTTCCTTGAACAGATAGCCGCGCCCCTGCGGCAGTTCGATGGTGACACCCCCCGCCAGCGCCATGTCGCATTCGCCGGTCAGAAGCGCCTGCACCGCATAATGCACCGCCACCAGCGAGGTGGAACAGGCGGTCTGCACATTCACCGAAGGGCCGTGCAGATCGAAGATATGGCTGACGCGGGTTGAGAGGAAATCCTTGTCATTGCCGGTATGGCGCAGCAGGAACATGCCCACATCCTCGACCAGATGCGGGTTCGAGCAGATGTTGAAATAGAAATAGCTGCCCATGCCGCAGCCCGCGAACACGCCCACCGGGCCGGGAAAGCCGCGCGGCGGATGGCCTGCGTTTTCAAACGCCTCCCATGCCACCTCAAGGAACTGGCGATGCTGCGGGTCAAGGATCGCGGCCTCTTTCGGCGAAAAGCCGAAGGCCTCGGGGTCGAACTCGGCAAACCCGTCCAAGGGCGCGGCATAGGGGACGTAATTCGCCGCCCGCATCTTCGCCGGGCTTTCGCCTGCCGCCAGCAATTCGGCCTCGGTCAACTGCCTGATGGACGAGCGGCCTGCGCGCAGGTTCTCCCAGAAAGTAGCGACAGACTCCGCCCCCGGCAAATGCGCCGCCATCCCGATGATGGCGATATCCGTGTCTCGGCTCATGATTTTGCGTCCTGAAACTGTCGTGCAGAAAGGTTTTTGATCCGTGCGCCCGACAACAGCCCGTCACGCGGTAGAGTGTCGAAGCGGCGCGCGCGTGTATCGCGCAAGCGGGCGCGTTGCAACTCGGCATGGCCCAGCAATGCCCCCGCCAGCAGCCATGTCAGCGGCACAAGTGTGGCATTGGGCAGCAAATCGACCAGATTGGCCCCCAGCAGCAGCGCACAGACACCGACCGGCAGCGGCACCTGCGCCGCCGGGACGCGCCGATAGGCCCAGTAGAGCGCAAAGAGCGGCAGGCAGAGCAACCCGAATGTGCCCAGATAGCCCAGCCAGCCATATTGCCCGATCACGATCACCCACATGCCGTCCGAGATGGTCACGATCTCGCCCGACATCGGATCGCGGATCAGGTTGCGGCCCCAACCGCCCCAGCCGACCAGCGGCTTTTCCCAGGCATGGGCCAGCAGCAGATCCTCGTTGTCAAAGCGGAATTCCAGCGATTGCGCGCGCTCGGGGCGGGTCTGGTACAGATATTCGACAAAGGCCCCGGTCGGCACCAGCCCGGCCCCGCGCAAGAGCGGATAGATCATCGTCACAGCCGCCAGCGCCGCCGCCACGCGCAGATGCATCTTGGCGCTGAACACCAGCACCAGCGGCGCAAGTGCCAAGAGGATCATGCGCGGCCCCATGCTTTTGCACAGCCACACAATGACCACCAGATAAAGCGCGATCAGCACCTTTTTGGTGCGCTCCTGCGGAAGTGCCTCGCGCGCGAAATAGAGCGCCGAGACCGCACAAAGCACGGCGAAGAAGGCCACCCACAGCCCATGCGGCATGAACACGATGGGCCGGAAGCCACCTTCGCGGATCATCTGGCCGAAATCATGCTGGAAGAAGCCATAGACCCAGGTGTGAAGCTGCGGGCTGACGCGCATCTCGAACAGCATCGGCAGCGAATAGATCAGCCCGGCAATGACCAGCGCGCGCATCAGCTCGACCAGCGCGGCCTCTGAGGCCAGCAGCTTGCGCGCCATGAAGAAGGGCAGCACCAGAATGAGCGACCGCACCAGCGCCGAGACGGAATCGTAGATCCGCATCCCCGGCAGGACGGTTTCCTGCTCGATCACGATCCGCAGCCGACCCATGTCGATCCCGCCGAAATGCAGCGCGTCACTATTGGCAAAGACCGAGGCCACAGGTGACAGGACCAGCAAGCCGGTCAGGATCTTGCCGAAAGTCCCCTCGGGCAGGAAGGAAAAGCGCATCTGCAGCAGCATCACGCAGACCGCAAAGGCGGTCAGATTCGGGATCGAGGATTTGTCGAAGGCCGGGATCATCGGCAGGTTGAACTCGGTCGCTTCCGGCAACAGCATGTAGCCGCCCAGAATTGCCCAGATGAAGGCGCGCTCGGGCGGCATCTTGCGGAACATCCACAGAATCGCAACCGGCCAGAGCAGAAGCACCAGATAGGCAATCGGGTTTGGCATGAGTGGCGCGCCCCCCGCTACAATGCCTGCTGCGACAACAGGATCGCCGCGAGCGCCAGAATGAACAGGCAGGCCCCGGCGATCCAGCCCAGCCAGATTTTCCGCCGCTCGCCCGGCATGACCAGTTCCGGCAGCACCAGAACCGGGCGCATGCCCAGTTCACGCTCGACCTGCCGCGCGCTGCGCAGGGCCGGACGCAACAGCTCCAGCGCGAAGGCCCCGATCACCCCGAGGATCACCCCGGCAGCCGCGCCCATCATCACCGTGCGCTTTTTCGAGCGCGAAATCGGATATTCGGGAACCGTGGCTTCCTCGACCAGCTCGAATGTAGCGCTTTGCGAATCCGCTTCCAGCCGCAAGGCCGCCTCGGCGGCAGAGACCTGCCCCGAGATCTCGCGCAGCCGGTCCTGCAGCCGCGCCTCGCGCTCGGTCAGGATCGCGAGTTCCCGCTCGGCCTGCGCGACGCGTTGGAAAAAGGGCTCGAACTCGGCCTGCTGCGCGAGCAGCCGCTGCAACTCGGCATTGCGCACGGCGATCAGATCGCGCAACTGCGCCTGCCGCCGCTGCGAGGTATTCTGCTCCACAAGCGTCGAAAGTTCCGATTCGGCCGCCGTGATATCGCGCCGCGCGTCCTGAATATCGCTGACGATCTGGCTCAGTTCGGTGCGGCGCACATCGGCGTTGAAGGACATCACATCGTAATTCTGCGCCATGAACAGGCGCGATTCTTCCTGCAATGCCCGCAATTCGGTATTCAGCCGCGTCTGTTCGGTCTGCAGGAATTGCAGCGTCTGACGCGCCCGCGCGGTGCGCCCCGCGCCGGTTTCGGCAATGACCATTTCAGCCAGTTCATTGGCGATCGCCGCCGATTTCGGCCCGGTATCCGCCCGCGCCATGATGATCATCGACGCGAGCGAGCCATCCGAGCCGAACCCCACAGTCACAGCCGCCTGCGACATCAGCGTGATCGAGGCGCGCATCAGATCCGCACGCTCCTGCGCCGGTCGCCCGAGGAACATCTCGTAATCATCCGCCAGACGCAGCATCGTCTCGCGCGAGGTCAGGCGTTGCTCGATCAGCTGCATCAGCCGCGCTGCATTGCCGCCCGAGGCATTGCCCACCGCCGTATCGGCCACTGCCTCGACCCGCGTCGAGAGCACCGAAACCGCCTGAAAGACCGGGGCGCTGCGCAGCGCGACCAGCACACTTAGAAGCAGGGCCACGCCCAGCGCCAGCACGATCAGCGCCATGCGGCGGCGCAGGAAATCGCGCAATTCCTGAAAGGACTGGATCGGACCCATCTTGACGTTTCTCTCGCTTCCGCTCGGGCAGGTTCAGATCTGCTCACTGCCACTGTAATTGTTCAGGATTACCCCCAGAAATTCGGTCTGCCCGCTCAGCAATCTTTCGCAGGCCAGCATCTCCTCGGCGCGGGTGCGGCGGCTGTCGGCGATCAGCAGCACCGCATCAAGCTGACTGCACATGCTCAGCGCCAGATCGCCCTGCAAAAGCGGGGGCAGGTCGCAGATGATCATGTCAGGCGCATAGTGATCGGTGAGTTCGGCCAGCGTCTCGGCCAGATCATCCACTGAGAACCCCCAGCCGCCCGGCAGTTCGGCCCCGGCCTGCCCGAAGCCCAGCGCCACTGTATCCGTCAGCCGCTGCAGACAGGCTTCCGGCGCGGCGTCACCCTGCAACAGATCAAGGACGGACGCAGCCGGTGCCAGCTCGAAATAGCGCTGCAGCGCGGGCGCGGCCGGGTTCAGATCCAAACCGATCCCCCGCAGACCGCCCCGTCGCGCGAGCGCGGAAATCAGCCCCGCCGCCACGAAAGAGGCGCCCGCACCCGCAGCAGGGGCCGAAATGCCCAGTGTGATCAGATTGCGCTGGCGGAAATTCTGGACAAGCTGCGTGCGCAGCAGATCGAAACGGGACATCACGTCCCGGTCATGCGCCAGGGCGTTGAACTGGCGGGTTTTGCGGTCATGATCCTGATCCGGCACGCCGCGCGGTAGCGCCTGCCAATTGGCATCGATCACGCTCTGGCGCTGCGCCGAGCGGCCTCGGGTCTGACCGGCGCGACGCAATTCGCGATGCCCCGACAGCGCGAGCGAACGGCGCGCCAAAGCGGCCTCGCCCGCCGGGGCGGGCGGGGCATGGCTCATCAGCTTTTCCAGACGCCGCGTGTCAACCATCTCTAGACCTGATTCCAAATATCGGCCGAAAACAGGTAATTGTTTCCAGCGCACAATCTATTATCAGATTTTTAAGCGGTTTGACGACGACTTTAAGGCAAAACCAAGGCAGCGTTCTGTCACGTTACCTTGTGATGCCCTCCAGCGCCCGGCAAGGGCGCAGGGGGGGATCAGCGACGGCGCGCCGTGGTTTCGGCGGTGATGTTGAACAACCGCGCTGAAAGATTGCCGCCGAAGGTCAGTTCACCCAGAATCACGGTGGTTTCCGCCCCGGTATCGTCGCGGATCACCCATTGGCGCAGCTCGGTCGGATTGGCCGAAAAGATCAGCCGGATCGAGCCATATTGCGGATTCTCCGGATCCTGCGCCACCACAGTCGTGGTGGTGCCGTCATCAGTATGGCCGACAATCATGCGCCGGTTCGAGAAATCGACATTCTGTTCCAGAATCAGGTTCAGCGGCGTCTGGCGCAGCGGATACTGGTTCGGCCCCTGATTGGAACGACCGTCAAACACCGCGACCTGTCCGCCGCCGGCCATGACCAGCGACTGTTCCGGCGGGTTATATTCAAAGCGCACACGGCCGGGCCTGCGCATGAACATGCGCCCGGTCGAGATGCTCCCATCCGGGTTGATCTGGGTGAAATCCGCCTGCGCCGTGGAGAAGCTGTTGAAATAGCGTGACAGCTCGTTCAGCGGGATCCGCTGGGCGAAGGCGGGGGAGGCCAGCGCGAAGGCGGGCAGCGACAACAGAAGGGTACGGCGTGAAATACTCATACCGGTTACATAGCGGTTTCTCGGAACTTCGGAAGACAGGATCTGCTCACGCAGGCAACACAAGGCAGAGAGTTGCCGAGATCTGCGCGTAGGGTGCGTGCTACAGCACGCACCTTACCCCTGCTCCGGCACCAGAATCTCGCGCTTGCCGACATGGTTGGCGGGCGTGACCAGCCCTTCCTCTTCCATCTGCTCGACCAGACGCGCGGCCTTGTTATAGCCGATGCCGAGCTTGCGCTGAATATAGCTGGTCGAACATTTGCGGTCCTGAATGACGACTTGCACCGCCTGATCGTAAAGCGCATCCTCGCCCGTGGTGTTGCCGCCCAGACCCAGCACCGCGTCGATATCGGCCTCGCGCTCCTGTTCCGGCCCGTCCACCACGCCCGATTTGTAATCCGGCGGCCCGAAGCTCTTGAGGTGATTGACCACCTCCTCCACTTCCTCATCGCTGACAAAGGGGCCATGGATACGGCTCACGCGCCCGCCGCCCGCCATATAGAGCATGTCGCCCATGCCCAGAAGCTGCTCGGCCCCCTGCTCGCCCAGAATGGTCCGCGAGTCGATTTTCGATGTGACCTGAAACGAAATCCGCGTCGGGAAATTCGCCTTGATCGTGCCGGTGATCACATCGACCGAAGGTCGCTGCGTCGCCATGATCAGATGGATGCCAGACGCCCGCGCCATCTGCGCCAGACGCTGGATACAGGCTTCGATCTCCTTGCCCGCGACCATCATCAGATCGGCCATCTCATCGACCACCACCACGATGAAGGGCAGCAGCTCGGGCGCGAATTCTTCCGATTCGAAAACCGGATCGCCGGTTTCATCGTCAAACCCGGTCTGGATCGTGCGCTTGAACATCTCGCCGCGCTCCAGCGCCTCGCGCACGCGGCCATTATAGCCCTCGATATTGCGCACGCCCATCTTGGACATCTTGCGATAACGTTCCTCCATCTCGCCCACGACCCATTTCAGCGCGACCACGGCCTTTTTGGGGTCGGTCACAACCGGCGAGAGCAGATGCGGGATGCCGTCATAGACCGAAAGCTCCAGCATCTTGGGGTCGATCATGATCATCCGGCATTCTTCGGGCGGCAGACGATAGAGAAGCGACAGAATCATCGTGTTGATCGCCACCGATTTCCCCGAACCGGTGGTCCCGGCGATCAGCAGATGCGGCATCTTCGCCAGATTGGCCACGATCGGCTCACCATCAATCGCCTTGCCCAGCGCCAAGGGCAGGCGCATGTTGCTGTCGCCATAATCGCGCGCCGAGAGGATCTCGCGCAGCACCACTTTCTCGCGGTGGATATTGGGCAGTTCGATCCCGATGATCGAGCGGCCCGGCACCGTCGAGACCCGCGCCGACAGGGCCGACATCGAGCGCGCGATATCATCGGCCAGTCCGATCACGCGGCTTGCCTTCAACCCCGGCGCCGGTTCCAGCTCATATTGCGTGACCACAGGGCCGGGCCGCACGCTGACGATCTCGCCGCGCACGCCGTAATCATCCAGCACCGCTTCCAGCATGCGCGCATTCTCTTCCAGCGCCTCGTCGCCCAGCGTGTAGCGCTGCACATTCGAGGGGTTCTCCAGCAGCGACAGCGGCGGCAACTCAAAAACCGGGGCAGAGCGGGTCTCGAATTGCAGCGCGGGCTGCGCCTCGGCCTGCGCTTGCCGCGAGGGCATCACCTTGCGCGGCGCATTCGGCACCACGCGGCGCTGCAGCACATGCGCGCCGCGCTGCGGCTCGGGCGCGGGGTGCATATCCATGTCATCGGGCACGAAATACCCGTCATCCTCGTCCCGCATGGGTGCCTGCGCGGTGGGCATAGCTGCGGCCAGAGGCGGCTCGACCCGCGGCGCGGGGGAAAGCGGGGCCTCTGTCGCCGGGCGGGTTGCCATCATCCAGTCCGGCATCGGCACCGCCACCAGCGGCGCGGCGGTCAGGCTGGCCTGAAACCCTGTCGGGGCCATGCTTGCCTGCGCCATCGCGGGCGGCGCCATATGCGGACCCCCGGCGGCAGGGCGCTGCGCGCGCAGCGGCGGCTCGGAGATCGGGAATTGCGCCCGGTTCATCTTGAGCACGGGTTTGGCGGATTTGCGGTGCCGGATCGCATCGGCAATCCGCGACTTGATCCGCGCATCCTCCGGCGGCTGCGCCTGCAGGGCCGTGGTGCTCAGCATCGGCTCGACCAGTTCATTGCGCAGATCAGGGGCCGCGGGCTCGGGCGCGCGCCCGCTCAGGGCCTTCAGTCTGGCCAGAAGCCCGCTGCCCTGCGCGCTGGCCGAATGATCGCCCATATCATGGCGCGGCGGCGCACTCAGCGGCCGGGGGGCCGCGACAGGGGCGGCAGGGGGCGGCGCGGCATAGCCCGGTTCGTCGATCTCATAGAGATCCTCGTCATATTCCGGGTGAAACTGCGCGACCCGCGCGTCATGGTTTGATGCCCGGATCACCGGCGGGCCACGCCGGACCGGCTCTGGCCGATAGGCGGGCGCGGGCTCCTGCTGCGGCGCGCGCGCGGCGCGCATCACCGGCTCGGGCTGGCCGTAATGGTTTCCGGCCCAAGGCTGTTCCTGTTCCTGCTCGTAATGCTGGGTCGCCTCATAGGCCTGCATCGCGCGCCGCTCGCGCGCGGCGGCATGGGCCGCGCGCCCGTCCTGCACCTTGCGCGCAACAACCCCGCCCGCAACCCGCAGACCCTTGACGCCGCCGCCGACACCGCCGCGCAGCAGATGCCGGATGCCCGCATAGCACAGCACCATTCCCGCAGCGACATAGCGCCCGTATTGCAGCAATTCGAACCGGTCCACGCCCAGCACGAAAGCCCAGATGGCAAGGGTGGCAAAGAGCATCGCTACTCCCATGAAGGTCACACCGGCCCCCGCGCTCATCGGCAGGGCATTCACGACCGCCGCCAGAACCGTGTCGCCGAAGATCCCGCCCAGCCCGTAGATCGTGTCCCAGCCCGCGCCGGGCACGAGTGTCGCGCACCAGACTGCCGTGATCGCCAGCGCAATCGGCACAAAGACCGCCCGGCTCAGCGCCTGTTCATGCCCGCGCCCCAGAACCAGCCGCAGGCCCCAGCCACCGAAGAAGGCCACCAGCCCCCAGGAAGCGATGCCGATGATGATCATCAGGGGCGAGGCCATCGCCGCCCCGATCCGGCCCAGCGAGTTCTGCACCGGCATGTCGGTCGAGGCCATCCAGCTCGGATCACTCGGCGCATAGGATCCCAGCATCATCGCCAGGAGCACGGCAAGCGCCAGAAATCCGAGGCCCAGCAATTCCCGGCCCCGTTTCTGCAGCACCTGATTCAGATTGCTGTCCAGAAGCGGATCGCGCCCATGCGTGTTCCAAGATGCCATCGAACTTGCCCCGTTAGCTGTATAGACTGTTGCGAAGCCGCCTGAGCGCGTCTTCCAGTTCATCAATTGGCGTGACCATCGCCACGCGGATAAAGCCCTTGCCGGGATTTCCTCGCGCATCATCGCGCGCCAGATAGGCGCCCGGCAGCACGCGGATGCCGGTCTCGCGCCAGAGTTTCAGCGCAGCCTCTTCACCATCGCCGACCCGCAGCCAGAGGAAGAAACCGGCCTCCGGCCCCTTGTATCCCGGCACACCTGCGAAGATGCGATCCGCCAGGGCATATTTCTGCTGATAGAGCGCGCGCGAGCGGTTCACATGCGCCTCGTCATTCCAGGCCGCTGCGGCGACATGCTGCAAGGTCTCGGGCAAGGGCGCACCGGCATAGGCGCGCAACTGGCGGATATGGCGGATGCATTCCGGCCCGCCCGCAACAAAGCCGGAGCGCAGCCCCGGCAGGTTCGAGCGTTTCGAGAGCGAATGGAACGAGAGCACGCGCTCGGGATCGGCGCCCATCTCCTGCGCCACCTGCAACACCCCCGGCGGGGGCGTGTCGCGATAGATCTCGGAATAGCATTCATCCGCGAAGATGCGGAAATCATGGCGCTCGGCCAGCGTCAGCATCTCGCGCCAATAGGCGACATCCGCGACCGCGCCCTGCGGATTGCCGGGCGAGCAGATATAGGCAATCGCCACCCGGTCCAGCAGTTCCGGCGCCAGATCAGCGTAGCGCGGCAGATAGCCGGTCTCCTCGGTCGCGGGCACATAGACCGGCTCGGCCCCGACCGCCAAAGCGGCAACCGCATAGACCTGATAAAACGGGTTCGGCGTCAGGATGACGGGCACGCCCCCGGCCTTGCGTTCGGGGCAGAGCGCAAGGGCTGCATTGAACAGCCCCTCGCGCGTGCCGTTCAGCACCATCAGCCGGTCCTGTGCCAGATCCACCCCGTAACGCCGCGCGATCCAGCCCTGAATCGCCTCCAGCAAGGGCGCGATCCCCTCATTCGCGGGGTATCTCGCGAAACCGTCCAGATGCGCATTCAGCACCTCGGCCAGAAAGGGCGGCAATTCATGGCGCGGCTCGCCGATCGACATGGCGACAGGCACACCACCGGGCTGGTGGTGATCCAGAAGCGCCCGCAAACGCGGAAACGCATATTCCGGCAGGTTCGAAAACCGCTCAGGGAATGCCATGGACTGCCTCAACTGCTCGGGATCTTTTGCCCCTTTTGCGGGCAGGATAACGCGACAGGCGGCGCGGGTCCAGAAAAACGCATGAACTTTGCCAGATAAACCCGCGAAATTGTGGCTTTTTCGCAGATCACTCGGTGCGAATACTACATATCGACGTCGGCCCGGCTCTAACGACTACAGATAGCCCGGTTGCCCTTGCCCCGCCCTCTCGGGCCGGGTCCAGTGCAGCAGGATGGCGAGCATCAGGGCAAGAAACTGAACCGCAATTCCCAGAGCAGACAGGAGCCGGATTGCGAAATCCGGGTCCAGATGCGCGCGCAGCCAGAGTTCTGTCGCGAATACCACCGCCTCGCTTCCAATGGCCAGCACAGCAAAGACCAGCGCGATGCGCCGCAATGGCCATCCCGCGTTCAGGCTCAGCAATGCCGCAACCACCAGCGCCTTTGCACTGGTCAATTCATAGGAGAAATGGGCGGAGGTAAAAGCCAGCAGCGCGCGTTCCAGCCGAAGGGCAACGCTGTGCTGACCCAGTGCAAGAACAAGATCCGGCACGACATAGATGAAGAATGACAGGGCAAAACTGGCCGCAGCTGCCAGCATCCAGGGCCGGGCCGCTGCGGGAACATCACCGCGCCGGGACGGGCGCAGGGCGAGTACCGTGACCAGCGCGATCATCAGCCCCCAGAATACCGGCAAAGCCTCATGGCGCAGCAAGGGAATGCCGAAGGACAGGATCACAAGTGCCGCGAACAGGCCCCATGCCAGCGGGCGCGGATAGAATCTCAGACAGGCCAGCGCGAGCGCAAAGCCCATCGTCACCGGCACCACCCACAAGAACATTTCGGCGAGAGACAGCAGCGGGGCAACCATCGCGCCCTCCATGCCGCCGGACAGAATGCCGAAGGCCAGCAGATCCGGCAGCACGACGATCAGCACTGCGCCGCCAAGCCCTACGCGGAAGGCGAGGCGCCCATAGGCAGAGGCCGCAAGCCCCATTGCCAGAACCGCAAGACCAAGCGCTGCGACCTGCTGCATCGCCGAGGACAGGACCACCAGCCGGGCAACCGGTCCGTCAAAACCCGTGCGCTCGATCTCTGCAACATAGGCGCCCGCCAGCGAGTACTGAAACATCGGGGCGGCGAAATAGACGACCAGCAGTCCCGTCATCACCGAGCACAGGCGCTGCGGAGCCGCGCTCATGCGCTTGCCGGGTAGGTCATGCACGCGCCAGCGCCAGTTCCACCCCCGCCCCCAGACGCAGCAGCCGGTCTTCCTGCATCGGCGGACACATCAGGCTGATCCCGACCGAGGGCACGCCCGTCGGCAAGGTCAGCACGCAAAGCCCCAGCAGATTGCCGATCCTTGTGTTGCGCAGCGTCAGCAGGTTCTCGGTGGTGAAATAGGCGTGATCGCGCAACAGCCGCGCGGCATTGGGCGGCAGGTTGGGCGTGGTGGGCAGAAGCACCGCATCATAGCCCGCCACAGCCGCCAGATAGGCCGCGCGATGGCGCTCCAGCGCCGCCCATGCATCCAGATAATCCGTCGCCAGATGATCGCGGCCCGAGCGGAAGCGCTCCAGCACCGGTGAGAACATCACGCCGGGATCGGTCTCGATCAGATGGCGCCATTGCGCAAAGCATTCGGGCGTGTAGATCACCGCCGAGAGCGCCAGCGCCTCTTCCACCGGGGCGAGCATGGCCGTCTCGACGCTGGCCCCGGCGCTTTCCAGCGCGGCCACGGCATCGCTGAACCCGTCCTGAATGGTCGGGCGGCTGTCCACGAAAGGCGCGCCTTCCAGCACCAGAAAGCGCCGCCCGGCCACTGTCGCGCCGCGCAGATCGGGCAGGGGGCGGTTTTCCATGCCCGCCAATGCCAGCGCGCAATCCTCGACCGTGCGCGCAAGCGGCCCCACAGTGTCGAATTTCGGCGCCAGCGGCACCGCGCCTTGCAGCGACAGCCGCCCCGATGTGGTCTTGAGCCCGACCAGATCATTCCAGGCCGCCGGAACCCGCACCGACCCGCCCGTATCCGACCCGATGGCCAGCGCCGCCAGCCCGAAGGCCACCGATGCCGCCGCGCCCGAGGATGACCCCCCCGGCACCGCCTCCAGATCATTATAGCAAGGCGGTGTTGCCGTGACCGGGTTCAGCCCCAGCCCGGAATAGGCAAACTCGGTCATATGGGTCTTGCCCAGACAGATCGTGCCCGCCGCCGTCAGGGCGCGCAGCACTGCGGCATCCGTATCGGGGATGCGGCCCTTCAACAGCGCGGTGCCCGATTCCGTGGCCACGCCCGCCGTGTCGAACAGGTCTTTCCACGACAGCGGCACCCCATCCAGCGGGCCAAGCCGCAGCCCGGCGCGGGCGCGCGTGCGCGCGGCCATAGCTTCGGTCAGGGCGCGTTCGGGCGTGGTGCGCGCATAGATGCGGGTGCCCATCGGATGCGCCTCGATTGCGGCAAGATAGTCTTCGGTCAGGGCAAGCGGGCAAAGCCCCCCTGCACCGATCCTGCGCCCGGTTTCAGCGGCGGACAGGGTAAGCGGGCTGGACGTCATGGCAGTCACCTTTCAGGGGGGCCGGGCTATCTACCCCGCGCTACTGGAAGATATTTGGACAAAACAGAAATGGGAAGAGCGTAGCTTTTGCCGCATGGACAAGCGCCGCCCGCATGCCATATCTCAATCATGACACATGATACTGACATTCTGATCATAGGCGGCGGGCTGAACGGACCTTCCCTTGCGCTGGCGCTTGCGCAGGCCGGTCTGCGGGTAACTGTGCTCGACGCGCTGCCCCGCGAGACCCGCGCCGCGCCGGAATTTGACGGGCGCGCCTATGCGCTGGCGCTGGGCTCCAGCCGGGTTCTCGCTGCATTGGGGGTCTGGGAGAAGCTGGCCGATCACGCCCAGCCGATCCTGCAGGTCAAGGCCAGTGACGGGCGTGCAGGCGAAGGCGCCGCGCCCTTCTTCCTGCATTTCGACGCGGCCGAGCTGGAAGAAGGCCCGATGGGCCATATGCTGGAGGACCGCTTCCTGCGCGCAGCACTTCTCGACGCGATGGATGCGGCGCCGGAAATCACCCATCGCGCGCAGGCGCGCGTTGTGGCGCAGAGCACTGACGCGACCGGCGCGCAGGTCGCGCTGGCAGATGGCAGCATTTTGCGCGCGCGCCTGCTGATCGGCTGTGACGGGCGCGAAAGCGGCACCGCGCAGCGCGCAGGCATCCGCCGCAGCGGCTGGGATTACGGCCAGACCGCGCTGGTCTGCGCCATCGAGCACGCCCTGCCGCATGACGGGATCGCGCATCAGTTCTTCATGCCCGCCGGGCCGCTGGCGATCCTGCCCCTGCCCGGCAACCGCTCGTCGATTGTCTGGAGCGAGGCCACCGCCACCGCTGCCGCCATCCACGCGCTGGATGATGCGGCCTATCTCGACGCCCTGCGCCCGTGTTTCGGCGATTTTCTGGGCGAGATCGCACTTGCAGGGCAGCGCTATGCCTATCCGCTGAAACTGACCATCGCCAACAGCTTCATCGGCCCGCGCCTTGCACTGGTGGGCGATGCGGCGCATGGGATGCACCCGATTGCCGGTCAGGGCTTCAATTTCGGCCTGCGCGATGTGGCGGCACTGGCCGAAGTCGTGACCTTGGCGGCCCGACGCGGCGAGGATATCGCCTCGCCCCTCGTGCTGGAACGCTACCAGCAATGGCGGCGCTTTGACACGATGCTGATGGCGGTCGGCACCGACAGCGTGAACCGGCTGTTTTCCAATGACAACACGCTTCTGCGCGGGCTGCGCGATCTTGGCATGGGCGCGGTCTCGGCCATCCCGGCGCTCCGCCGCAGCTTCATGCGCGAAGCGGCGGGCCTGACCGGCGACCTGCCCCGGCTGATGCGCGGGCAGCGGGTCTAGGCTTCGGCCAGCAGCGCCGCCACATCCAGTCGCGTATTGCCCATGCGCAGCGCGCCCTCCGCATCGCGCGGCCAGTCCTCGGGCGCACGGTCGCGGTAAAGCTCCACCCCGTTCCCGTCCGGGTCGCGCAGATAGACCGCCTCGGACACACCGTGATCGGCGGCGCCCTCCAGCGCATAGCCCGCCGCCAGAACCCGGCCCAGCGCCTGCGCCAGCCCGCGCCGGTCGGGATAGAGCACCGCCAGATGATACAGCCCCGCAAATCCGCCCGGCGCGGGCGCGGCGCCCGCACTTTCCCAGGTGTTCAGCCCGATATGATGGTGATAGCCATCCGCGCCCATGAATGCCGCCTGCGGCCCGTAGCGCTGGGTCAGCTCGAACCCCAGCAACTGATAGAACCCGATCGCGCGTTCCAGATCCGCGACTTTCAGATGCACATGGCCGATCTGCGGCCCGCCTGATGACCTCTGCATGATAGAACTCCTTCTGCCATGATTTCAGATAGCCCCCGGAGGCCCCTCCCGATAGTCTCCAGAAATGCAGAGCCCCTGTGCGGCACCTCACCACCTTGTGACAATGCGCCCTGAACGAAAACGCCCCCAGACATCGTACTGTTCCGAAACAGCCAACCGGAGAGCCCCATGCCCCTGCGCGCCCTGACCCTTGCCCTGTTCACGCTGATGGCCAGTCTGACCCCTGCAGCGGCCCAGTCCACCCAGACCGCGCTTGTCGCAGGCGGCTGTTTCTGGTGCGTCGAGTCGGATTTCCGCCGCGTCGAGGGCGTGAGCGACGTGCGCGTCGGCTTTGCCGGTGGCACCACCCCCAATCCCGTCTATGACGATGTGGCGCGCGGGCGCACCGATCATCTGGAAGTCGCCGAAATCCGCTTCGACCCCGATCAGATCAGCTATGACCAGATCCTGCATCTCTTCCTGCGCTCGGTCGATGTGACCGATGCGGGCGGGCAGTTCTGCGACCGGGGTGCGCATTACACCACCGCGATCTTCGCCACACCCGGCCAGATGGCCAGCGCGCAGGCCGCCATCACCGCGGCCGAGGCCGAACTGGGCCGCGCCATCGTCACCCCCGTGCGGCCCAGCGCAACCTTCTACCCCGCCGATGAGTTCCACCAGAATTACGCCAATTCCACCGAGCGCACCCTGACCCGCTTCGGCTGGGTCGAACGCCGCGACGCCTATAAGCGCTATCGCGAAGCCTGCGGCCGGGACGCGCGGGTGCGCCAGATCTGGGGCGCCTCAGCCGCTTTCGCCAAGTAACGCCTCGATCTCTTCCAGCACGGGCATCGCCGCCGCCGTGCCCGCGCGCGACACTTGCAGCGCCGCCGCCGCTGCGGCAAAGCGCATCGCCGCATCCGGGGTCTGGCCCGCATCCAGCGCCGCCGCCAGCGCCCCGGTGAAACAATCGCCCGCGCCGGTCGTATCCACCACCGCGACCGGCAGGGCCGCGACCTCGATCACCTCCATCCCGCGCGAGCGCCAGCTTGCCCCGGCAGCGCCGCGCGTGATCACCACATTCGAGACCGGCAGATCCTCGAAAGGCACATCCAGCGCCGCCTGCAATTGCGCCGCCTCGACCTCGTTCAGAACCAGTGTGTTGACGAAGGGCATCACCGCCTGCACCGCCGCCAGATCAAAAGGCGCTGCCGAGTAGATCACATCCATCCCCAGCCCCATCGCCGCTTCGGCCAGCGCCGCCTGATGCGCGGTCTCGTTCTGGATCAGCAGGATGTCATCCAGTTCGACCCCTTCCAGCGCCGCCAGCGCCGCGCCCAGATCCAGCGCGCCATTGGCTCCGGCATGCAGCACGATACTGTTCTCGCCCGCAGGATCGACCAGAATCACCGCATGTCCCGTCGCCCCCTCCAGCCGCTGCACGCCCCGGCAATCCACCCCGGCGGCTTCCATCTCGAACAAAGCCGGGGCGCCATCCGCCCCCACCGCGCCGATATGGCGTACCTCGGCCCCGGCCCGCGCCGCCGCCACGGATTGATTGGCCCCTTTGCCGCCCAGTTCCTGACGATAGCCGGACGAGGCCAGCGTCTCGCCCGGTGCGGGCAGATGCGGCAGCGCATAGAAATGATCAATATTGATCGACCCGAAACACCAGACCGCCATATGCGCCCCCTGCCTGCAATTTCGCCGCAGAATGGCACTCCGCCGCACTGCTGTCGAGCCTGCGGCCTGTTTCATTTTCTTGCCGCAAATACTCTGGGGGTGAAACCAGCCCGTCAGGGCTGGTGAGGGGGCAACGCCCCCTTTCCCCCGTCCGCCCCTTTCGCTAGTTTCGCGCGGAATGCGCAAACAGGAGCGGTGCCAGCGTGACCACCATCACCCCAATGATGCAGCAATATCTGGAGGTGAAATCCCAGCACCCCGATGCGCTGCTGTTCTACCGCATGGGCGATTTCTACGAGCTGTTCTTCGACGATGCCGTCGCCGCCGCGCAGGCGCTTGATATCGCGCTGACCAAACGCGGCCAGCATCTGGGCAAGGATATTCCGATGTGCGGCGTCCCCCATCACGCCGCCGAGGGCTATCTGCTGACGCTGATCCGCAAGGGCTTCCGCGTCGCCATTGCCGAACAGATGGAAACCCCCGAAGAGGCGAAGAAACGCGGCTCCAAATCCGTGGTGCAGCGCGATATCGTCCGCCTTGTGACCCCCGGCACGCTGACCGAGGATTCGCTTCTCGACGCCCGGCGCCATAATTTTCTGGCCGCCTATGCCGAACTTCGCGACGAGGGCGCGCTCGCGTTCGCCGATATCTCCACCGGCCAGATCCGCGTCACCCCCTGCACCCGCGCGCGCCTCTCGCCCGAGCTTGCCCGTCTCGCCCCGCGCGAGCTTCTGATCAGCGATCCCAAGGCCGAGGAGATCCGCCCCATCGCCGATGATCTGAATATCGCGCTCACCGGGCTTGCCCCCTCCAGCTTCGACAGTCAGGCCGCCGAGGCCCGCCTCTGCGCGCTCTACAAGGTCTCATCCCTTGACGGTTTCGGCCAGTTCACCCGCGCCGAGCGCGCCGCCCTTGGCGCGCTGATCGACTATCTCGACCTCACCCAGCGCGGCAAGCTGCCGCTGCTGCAACCCCCGGCCCGTGATCAGGCAGAGGCGCTGGTGCAGATCGACGCCGCCACGCGGCGCAATCTCGAACTGACCCAATCGCTCAGCGGTGCCCGCGAAGGCGCGCTGCTGCATGCCATCGACCGCACCGTGACCGCCGCCGGTGCGCGCCTGCTGGAGCGCCGCCTCGCCTCGCCCGCGCGCCATCTCGACACGATCCTCGCGCGCCAGCACGCGGTCACCGCCCTGCGTGCCGCCCCGCGTCTGCGCGCCGATCTGCGGTCGGCGCTGAAATCCGTCCCCGATCTCGACCGCGCGCTGTCGCGCCTTGCCCTTGACCGCGCGGGCCCGCGCGACATGGCCGCGATCCGCAACGCGCTTGCGGCGGCGCAGGATATCGCCGCCCTCGCCCCGCCCGATCTGCCGCCGCTCCTGCTTGAGGCCGCGCAATCCCTCACCGGCCATGACGCATTGCTCGACCTTCTCGACACTGCTCTGGTGGCCGAACCGCCGCTTCTGGCCCGCGACGGTGGCTTCATCGCCCCCGGCCATGACGCCGATCTCGACGACGCCCGCCGCTTGCGCGATGAAGGCCGCGGCGTTATCGCCGCCATGCAGGCCGACTATGCGCAGGATACCGGCATCCCCTCGCTGAAAATCAAGCATAACAATGTGCTGGGCTATTTCATCGAAGTCACCACCACCCATGCCGAGAAGATGCATGCGCTGTCAGAGCGCTATATCCACCGTCAGACCACTGCCAATCAGGTCCGCTTCACCACGCTGGATCTGTCGGAACTGGAAACCCGCATCCACAACGCCGGCGCCCGCGCGCTGGAGATCGAGAAACGCCATTTCGACGCGCTGCGCGCCGCCATCCTCGATCAGGCCGCACCCCTCGCC
Organism: Natronohydrobacter thiooxidans; assembly: GCF_001884735.1. GTDB lineage: Bacteria > Pseudomonadota > Alphaproteobacteria > Rhodobacterales > Rhodobacteraceae > Roseinatronobacter > Roseinatronobacter thiooxidans_A. The sequence continues at coordinate 109,377 of NZ_MJAP01000001.1, forward strand.
CAGACCGCCCGCGCGCTGGCCGAGATTGACCTCGCGAGCGCGCTGGCAGAGATCGCCGAGGCCCAGAGCTGGTGCGCCCCGACCCTCGACACCTCGCGCGCCTTCCAGATCACCGGCGGGCGTCATCCGGTCGTGGAACAGGCGCTGACCCGGCAGGGCCAGCCCTTTATCCCCAATGACTGCGACCTCAGCGCCTCGGACAGCGCCAAGATCTGGCTCCTGACCGGCCCCAATATGGCGGGTAAATCGACCTTCCTGCGCCAGAATGCCCTGATCGCCATACTCGCCCAGATGGGCGCGCATGTGCCCGCGCAAGCTGCCCATATCGGCCTTGTGTCCCAAGTGTTCAGCCGTGTCGGCGCCTCGGACGATCTTGCGCGCGGGCGCTCGACCTTCATGGTCGAAATGGTCGAAACTGCCGCGATCCTCAATCAGGCCGATGACCGCGCCCTTGTCATCCTTGATGAGATCGGGCGCGGCACTGCCACTTATGACGGGCTCTCCATCGCCTGGGCCACACTCGAACATCTGCATGACGTGAACCGCGCCCGCGCGCTTTTCGCCACGCATTACCACGAAATGACCGCGCTCGCAGGCCGGCTGCACGGGGTCGAGAATGCCACTGTCAGCGTCAAGGAATGGGAAGGCGAGGTCATCTTCCTGCATGAAGTGCGCCGGGGCGCTGCTGATCGCAGCTACGGCGTACAGGTCGCCCGCCTCGCCGGTCTGCCCGATGCCGTGATCACCCGCGCCCGCGAGGTGCTGAGCGCGCTGGAGCAAGGCACCGACAGCTCGCCCAAGGCCGTGATCGACGATCTGCCGCTCTTCTCGGCGGCCAAACCCCCGGCCCCGAAACCGGCCCCAAACCCCGCCATGGAAAAACTCGCCCGGATCAATCCGGACGAGCTGACCCCGCGCGAGGCATTGGAGCTGCTTTACGAGCTCAGATCGCTCAGCACATCCTGATCATTTTCTTGCCAGAAATACTCAACTCGCCGCTGGCGTCGAAGACACCCCGACCTGGGCGGGGCGCAACAACTGGTCATGCAGCATGAAACCCTCGGCCATCACCTGAATGATCTCGCCTGCCTTCGTCCCCGGCACCGGCGCCTCGAACATCGCCTGATGCGTATGCGGGTCGAACTGATCCCCCACTTCCGGGCAAATCCGTTCCACCCCATGCTTGCCCAGAATATTGGTCAATTCGCGCAGCGTCAACTCCACCCCCTCGACCAGCCCGGCGGCGGCGGCGCGCGTCTCGTCCGTCGCCGCATTCAGCGCGCGCGACAGATTGTCATAGACCGGCAGCATGTCCCGCGCGATCCGCGCACCGCCATAAAGCTGCGCATCGCGCCGGTCCTTCTCGGCCCGTTTGCGGCTGTTCTCGGCATCCGCCAGCGCCCGCATCATCCGGTCGCGCATTTCCTCGCGTTCCGCCAGCGCCACGGCCAGTTCCTCTTCCAGCGGGTTGCCTTCGTCCGGCGCAACCGCCTCCGCTGCGTCCTGCGCTTCCTCCGACATGTCGGGGGTCATTTTCGCTTCCGCCATCTTTCGCCCTTCTTCCTTCATTCGTTGCGCCGGTCCGTCAGCATCCGCCCGACCAGTTGCGCCGTGTAATCCACAATCGGCACGATCCGCCCGTAATTCAGCCGTGTCGGCCCGATCACGCCCACGGCCCCGATCACCTTGCGTTCGGCGTTCATATATGGAGAAACCACCAGAGTTGAACCCGTCAGCGAAAAAAGTCGGTTCTCCGCGCCGATAAAAATGCGTACCCCCTCGCCTTGTTCGGTCAGTTCCAGAAATTCGGTGATATCCCGCTTGCGTTCCAGATCATCAAACAAGGTCCGGATGCGCTCGATATCCTCAGCCGCCGCCCCCTCGTCAAGCAGATTTGACCGCCCCCGCACGATCAGACGCGCATCGGACACACTCTCGCCGTCCCAGACCGCCAGCCCCTGCTCGACCAGAGTTGTGGCCAGCGCATCGATCTCGCGCCGGTTCTGCGCGATCTCGGATTTGAACCGCGCCAGCAGCGAGGTAACGGTCGCGCCGTCGATCATCGAATTCAGGTAATTCGCGGCCTCGCGCAGCGCCGAAGGCGTGATCCCGGCAGGCGGCGTGAAAATCCGGTTCTCGACATGCCCGTCGGCAAAGACCAGCACCACCAGCGCCCGCTCGGGCGAGAGCGAGACAAATTCGATATGCTTGACCGCCGCCTCATGCTTGGGCGACAGCACCAGCGACGCGCCCTGCGTGATCCCGCTCAGCGCGCCGCCCACCTGTTCCAGCAATCCCGCCACATCGCGCTCATTGCTGCCCAGCGTCAGATCCAACTTCTCGCGGTCGCGCGCATCCAGCGGCGCGACTTCCAGGAGCGAATCCACGAACAATCGCAGCCCCGCCTGGGTCGGCACCCGCCCGGCCGAGACATGCGGGCTGCCCAAGAGCCCCAGATATTCCAGATCCTGCATCACATTGCGGATCGTCGCCGCCGAGACCTTCTCGCTCATGTCGCGTGTCAGCGTGCGCGAGCCCACAGGCTGGCCCGATTGCAGATAGCCCTCGACCACGCGGCGGAACACCTCGCGCGAGCGGTCGGTCATCTCACCCATCAGCGCTCGGGAATCTACAGGTTTGACCATCTCTTACTCCGGCAGGACACCACGGACGCAACGCACAGAGGACAGCAATTTCACCCAAGGATCAAGGCCGATCAGGCTTGCATCCCAAGGCCGGGCCCCTGTATCGAGACAGGGTAATCCAAGAGGTATCCCCGATGCGCCCTTCCGGCAGAAATCTAGACGAAATCCGCGCCATTTCAATCGAACCGCATGTCACGAAACATGCCGAAGGCTCCTGCATGATCTCTGTGGGCGATACGAAAGTGCTCTGCACCGCCTCGCTGGAGGACCGCACGCCGCCCTTCCTGCGCAATACCGGGCTGGGCTGGGTGACGGCCGAATACGGCATGCTGCCGCGCGCCACCAATACCCGCGTGCGCCGCGAGGCCGCATCGGGCAAGCAACAGGGCCGCACGGTCGAGATCCAGCGCCTGATCGGGCGCAGCTTGCGCGCCTGCGTTGATCGCAGCGCGCTTGGCGAGCGTCAGATCACGATTGATTGTGATGTGATTCAGGCCGATGGCGGCACCCGCTGCGCCGCAATCACCGGCGGCTGGGTCGCGCTGCGTCTGGCCGTGAACAAGCTTCTCAAGGCAGGCGATGTCGTTTCCGACCCGATCACCGATCATCTGGCCGCCGTGTCCTGCGGCATCTATGCGGGCCAGCCCCTGCTCGATCTCGACTATGCCGAGGACAGCACCGCGGGCGTGGATGGCAATTTCATCCTCCTGGGCTCGGGCCGCATGGTCGAGGTGCAGATGAGCGCCGAAGGCGCCACTTTCTCGCGGCCTGAGATGGACCAGCTCGTGAACCTCGCTGAAAAAGGCGTTTCCGAACTGGTCGCCGCCCAGAAAGCCGCGCTCGCATGAGGAAGTTTGCAGGCAATACCCTGCTGATCGCCACCCATAACGCGGGCAAGCTCGGGGAGTTTCAGGAAATCCTCGGGCCCCTTGGCATCACGGTCACATCCGCCAGGGAACACGGCCTGCCAGAGCCAGAGGAAACCGGCACGACCTTTGTCGAGAATGCCCGCCTGAAAGCCCATGCCGCCGCGCAGGCCACCGGCCTGCCCGCGCTGGCGGACGATTCCGGGCTGGAAGTCGCCGCATTGGATGGCGCCCCCGGTGTCTATACCGCCGACTGGGCCGAAACCCCCTCGGGCCGCGATTTCGCCATGGCGATGGAAAAAACCCATGCCAAGCTGATCGCGGCAGCGGCCCCCCGGCCCTGGACCGCGCGCTTCTGCTGTACCCTCGTCCTTGCCTGGCCCGATGGCCATGACGAGGTGGTCGAGGGCCATGCCAATGGCCAGCTTGTCTGGCCCCGGCGCGGCAGCGATGGTCACGGCTATGACCCGATGTTCCAGCCCGAGGGCCAGACCCGCACCTTCGCGGAAATGACCCATACCGAAAAAAACGCCCTGTCGCATCGCGGCGCGGCGATTTCAGCCCTGCTGAAGGGCTGTTTCCAGTGACCCCATTTTCTTGCCCCAAATACTCGCGGGGGAGTCCGGGCTCGGCCCGGACGGGGGCGGCAGCCCCCCTCGCCTTCACCCAAGGACCAAACCCATGAAACGTATCTCCACAGGCTCCCCTTTCGAGAAAACCCTCGGCTACAGCCGCGCTGTGGTCAAAGGTGACTGGTGCTTCGTCTCCGGCGTCACCGGCTATGACTATGCCACCATGACCATGCCCGAAAGCGTCGCCGATCAGGCCCGCAACTGCTTCGCCACCATCGCCAAGGCCCTGACCGAGGGCGGCTTCACCATGCAGGATATCGTGCGCGTGCAATACACACTCACCGATGCCGCGCTGGTGGAAGAAGCCACCCCCGCTCTGGGCGAGGCCATGGGCGAGATCCGCCCCGCCGCCACCATGGTCATTGCCGGGCTGATCAAGCCCGAGATGCTGATCGAGATTGAAGTCACCGCCTTCAAGGGTTGATCATGGATGACTGGCAGAATGGCGGCTTCGGCCTGTATCTCCATTGGCCCTTCTGCCAGTCCAAATGTCCCTATTGCGACTTCAATTCCCATGTCAGCGCGAGCATCGACCAGCGCGCATGGGAAGCGGCCTATCTGTCGGAAATCGACCGCCTCGCCGCCCAGACCGAGAATCGCCTGCTGAACACGGTTTTCTTCGGCGGCGGCACGCCCTCGCTGATGGATCCCGATCTGGTCGCGACGCTCATCGATCGTATCAAGACCCGCTGGACCCCCGCCAATGATCTGGAAATCACGCTGGAAGCCAATCCCGGCTCGGTCGAGGCCGCCCGCTTCCGCGCCTTCGCGGGTGCCGGCGTCAACCGTATCTCCATGGGCATTCAGGCGCTCAATGATACTGACCTCAAGCGCCTTGGCCGCCTGCACAGCGCGCAGGAGGCCCGCAAAGCCTATGACATCGCCCGCGATGCCTTTGCCCGCGTCAGTTTCGACCTGATCTATGCCCGCCAGCACCAGAGCCCCGAGACATGGGCGCAGGAACTGCGCGAGGCGCTGGCCATGGCCGTGGATCACCTCTCGCTCTATCAACTGACCATCGAACAGGGCACGGCTTTCGGCGCGCGTCACGCGGCAGGCGGTCTGCGGGGTCTGCCCGATGACGAGATCGCCGCCGATATGTATCTGCTGTCGCAGGAAATCTGCGCGGCCCATGACATGCCCGCCTATGAGGTGTCGAACCACGCCCGTGATGGCGCGCAGTCCCGCCATAACCTGATCTACTGGCGCTATGGCGATTACGCGGGCATCGGCCCCGGCGCGCATGGCCGCCTGACGCTGAACGGCTCCCGCACCGCCACCGCGACCCCGCTCATGCCGCAGACATGGCTCGATCAGGTGGGCACCCTTGGCCACGGCGAGATCCCGCGCGAGATCATCCCGCGCGAGGAACAGGCCATTGAATATCTGATGATGAGCCTGCGCCTGCGCGAAGGCATGGATATCAAGCGATATCAACAGCTTGCGGGCGAATCCTTAGCCGATGCACGAATTGCCGATCTGGTGGATCAGGGCCTCTTGACCCGCAGCGCGACCCATATTGCCGCCACCGATCAGGGCCGCCCGGTTCTGAACGCCCTGATCCGCGCGCTTATGCTCTGACCGGATTGCCCAGCACCTTGCACAGCTTGTCCAGCTGCTCCATCGAGCGGTATTCAACCGTGATCCGCCCCTTGCCGCCGCCATCGTAATCGATCAGCACCTTCATCCCCAGCGCCGCCGACAGGTCATTCTCCAAAGCGCGCGTATCAGCGTCTTTCTCGTAACCCTTTGATTTCGCAGGTGTCTTCTTCTCAACCCCGGTCTTGGTCAGGGTCTCGGTTTGGCGCACGGACAGTCCTTCCAGCACCACTTTGCGCGCCAGCATCGACGGATCATCGGCTGTGATCAGCGCCCGCGCATGGCCCGCACTCAGCTTGCCCTCGCGCAGCAGCGCCTGCACATCCTCGGGCAGGTTCAGAAGCCGCATCAGATTGGCGATATGCGACCGGCTCTTGCCCATCGCTTCTGCCAGTTTCTCCTGCGTATGCCCGAAGCGTTCGATCAGCGCCCGATAGCCCATCGCCTCTTCGACCGGGTTCAGATCGGCGCGCTGGATATTCTCGATGATCGCGATTTCCAGCACTTCCGTATCGGTGAACTCGCGGATGATCACCGGCACCTCATGCACCTGCGCCCGCTGCGCCGCGCGCCAGCGCCGTTCCCCGGCCACAATCTCGAACATCTCGCCGCGCGCCCGCACGATCAGCGGCTGGATCACACCCTTCTCGCGGATCGAGGCTGCAAGTTCGGCAAGGGCCGTATCATCAAAATGCCGCCGCGGCTGGTCCGGGTTCGGCACCAGTCTTTCGACCGGCAATCTCTGCTCGCGCCCGCGCTGCTCGGTTCCCGCCTCTGGCCCGACCGAAACCTCCGCCATCAATGCGGACAATCCGCGCCCCAATCCGCGTCGTTCTGCCTTGCGATCCATTACGACACCACCCCTTCACTGTGCATCTTGTTATGCTTGACCAACAACTCACCGGCCAGATCCCGATAAGCCACCGCCCCTTTTGACATGGGATCATAGCTCAGGACCGAGACCGCATAGGACGGCGCCTCGCTCAGGCGGACATTCCGCGGAATCATGGTCTTGAACACCAGATCCCCCAGATTGCCGCGCGCATCCGCTTCGACCTGCTGCGCCAGATTGTTCCGCCGGTCATACATCGTCAGCAAGATCCCCTCGATCCGCAACTGGGCATTGGCGGTTTCGCGCAATTCCCGCACGGTCAGCATGAGTTGCGACAACCCTTCCAGTGCGAAAAACTCGGCCTGCAGGGGCACCAGAACCGACTGCGCCGCAACCATCGCATTCAGCGTCAACAGATTCAGCGAAGGCGGGCAATCAATCAGGATATAGTCAAAGGCCAGATCCTGGATATCGCTCTGGCGCAAGGCATCCTGCAACAGATAGCTGCGCCGCGCCCGCGACATCAGCTCGATATCCGCCGAGGACAGATCGGTGGTTGCAGGTACTATCCATAGTCCAGATTGCGCCGTCTCCAGCACGATATTGCGTGCAGGCACATCGCCAAACAGCAGATCATAGGTCGTATACTTGCGCGCGCCCATCTCCAGCCCCAGCCCGGTCGAGGCATTGCCCTGCGGGTCAAGGTCAATCAGCAGAGTTCGTTGCCCGGCTTCAGCAAGTGCGGCAGAGAGGTTGATCGCGGTGGTTGTCTTGCCCACCCCGCCCTTCTGATTCGCTATCGCAATGATTCGTGTCTTTGCTCGATCAGCCACGGATAATATCCTTTACTATCAGCAATCGTGCCAGATTATCCGTCCGGCTTTCGATACTTGTCGCGTTAAACTGCCATTCTGCGCGCGCTGCTGCAAGCTCCTGTTCATATGTTTTTCCCTTGGGCAGCAGCGCCACGCCTTCGGGGCGCATATGCCGCGCGACCATCGCCAGAAGCAAATTCAACGGCGCCAGCGCCCGCGCAGAGACGATATCGGCCTGCTGCGGCGCCACCGCCTCTACGCGCTTTGCCAAAACCGTCACGGCCAACCCCAATTCGCGCGCCGCGGTCATCAGAAAAGCCGATTTGCGCTGATCGCTCTCGATCAGGGTAAAGCGACATTCCGGCATGACCTCCTGCGCCAGAATTGCGCAGACCAGCCCCGGCAAGCCGCCGCCCGAGCCGATATCGACCCAATGCTGGGCATCGCGAGGGGCATGGGCGAAGAGCTGCGCCGAATCGACAATATGGCGCTGCCACAGGTCGGGGATGGTGGAGGGCGCAACCAGATTGATCTTCGGGTTCCAGCGCCTGATCAGATCGGCATAGGCGCGCAGCCGGGCCAATGTTTCACGTGAAACATCGAGACCATCCAGATCCTCCGCGCTCATGCTGATGCACGCTTCGCACTGCTTTGCAGCCGCGACAGCAGCAACACCAGGGCCGCAGGCGTCATGCCGTCAATCCGCGCCGCCTGCGCGAGCGTTTCGGGGCGGATGCGCGACAGCTTTCCCGCCAGCTCATGCGACAGGCCAGATACCGCGCTGAAATCGAACCCCTCGGGAAAGCGCTTTTCCTCGTCCGATTGCAGCATCCTGATCTGCGCTTCCTGCCGGTCCAGATAGGCGTGATACACCATCTCGCGGGCAATCTGGGCCTTGATCGGTGCCTCGATCCCTTCAACCTCTGGCGCGAGTTCCTGCAACACATCAAAATCGAAACCCGGCAGGCCCAGAAGCGTCAGCCCGTCCCGGCGCACGCCATCTTCGCTGACCTTGTGCCCCACCGCGTTCAATTGCCTGGGCGTGAAAGACACGCTACGAAGCTGATCCTTCGCGCGTTCCAGCTTCGCGAGCTTGCTCTCGAACGCTTCTTTCCGCGCATCACCGATACAGCCCAGTGATATGCCCAGCGGCGTCAGGCGCTGATCGGCATTATCGGCGCGCAGCGACAGACGATACTCTGCGCGCGAGGTGAACATGCGATAGGGCTCCATCACCCCGCGCAGGGTCAGGTCATCGACCATGACGCCGATATAGGAATTCGAACGGCTGAAACTGAATGGCGCGCGGTCCTGAGCATAGAGCGCGGCATTCAGACCCGCGAGCAGCCCTTGCGCCCCCGCCTCTTCATAGCCGGTGGTACCGTTGATCTGGCCCGCCAGATAGAAGCCGCGCATATCTTTCAGCTGCAAAGCCGATGTCAGCGCACGCGGATCGATATAGTCATATTCGATGGCATAGCCGGGCTGCAGGATGCGGACATTCTCCAGCCCGGGAATGGTGCGGACATAGGCTTCCTGCACCTCGGCGGGCAACGAGGTGGAGATGCCGTTGGGATATACCGTGTCATCGTCCAGCCCTTCGGGTTCCAGAAAGACCTGATGCGACTCCTTTTCAGCGAATCGGGTGATCTTGTCTTCGATCGAGGGGCAATAGCGCGGCCCGACGCCTTCGATATGGCCGCCATACATCGCCGATTTCGACAGATTCGCGCGCACGATCTCATGCGTCTGCGCATTGGTATGGGTGATCGCACAGGCCAGTTGCGGGGCGATGGTGTGATCGGTCAGGAAGGACAGGTACTCCGGGGAGTCGTCGCCGGGCTGGCTTTCCAGCGCGTCCCAGTCGATGCTGCTGCCATCCAGTCGCGGTGGTGTGCCAGTTTTCAGGCGGCCCATCGGCAGGCCCAGATCACGCAATTGCGTGGCAAGAATGCTTGACGCCTGATCGCCCATGCGACCGGCGGGATAGCTGACATCGCCGATGAAGACCTTGCCGCCCAGGAAAGTGCCGGTGGTCAGGACGACCGCTTTCGCGGTCAGGTTGGTCTCGCCATTCACCTCGATCCCGGCAACCGAATCACCCTGAAGGATCAGCGCCGTGACCTCGGCGGTCACGACTTCCAGCCCCGGTTGCGCGGTCACTTCGCGGCGGACGAATTCGCGGAATCGCTTGCGGTCGGCCTGAACCCGTGGACCTTGCACGGCGGGGCCCTTGGAGCGGTTCAGCAGGCGGTACTGGATCGCCGCGTAATCCCCTGCCCGGCCCATCAGCCCGTCGAGCGCGTCAATCTCGCGGACCAGATGCCCCTTGCCCAGCCCACCAATCGCGGGGTTGCAGGACATGGTGCCCAGATCGTCAAGCCGGAATGTCACCAGCGCGGTGCGCGCGCCCATCCGCGCCGAGGCCATTGCGGCCTCGACCCCGGCGTGACCGCCGCCGACAATGATGACATCGTAATGTTTCACGTGAAACACTCCTACTTGCCGATACAGAAGGACGCAAAGATATCGCCCAGCAGATCCTCGACATCGATCTTGCCGATCAGCGCGTCAAGCGCAGTCATGGCATGCCGGATATCCGCCGCTACAAGTTCCGGGATATACTCTGCGCTGCGGAGTTTTTCAATCGCAAGTGACAGGGCAGTTTCGGCGTTCTGCATAGCCTGAAGGTGACGGCGCCGGACTGTTACCCCATCGCGCGCCACGCGGCTTTCGAGTTCGGTCTGGATACGGTTCAGTAGCGACTCGAGTCCCTGACCCGTCAGGCCAGAGACCCCATCTGGCCGGTCGGAATATAGATCGGCCTTGCTGAACAAGGTGATATCGCCTGATTTCGGCGCAATGGGTGGTGGCGCTTCTGGGTCATCACACAATATGATGCGGATATCAGCTTCATCTGCGCGTTTCCGACCGCGCGCGATACCAATCGATTCGATGGTCTCTTCCGTCTCGCGCAGCCCCGCCGTGTCGAGCAGGGTCACGGCATAGCCGCCGATATCCATGCGCAATTCGATCACATCGCGCGTGGTGCCCGCGATATCAGAGGTGATCGCGGCCTCGCGCCCGGCAAGAGCGTTGAGAAGCGTGGATTTGCCGGCATTGACCGAGCCCACCAAAGCAATCTCGAACCCGGACTGGACGCGTTCGCGCGCGCCCTGCCCTGCGATCTCGCGCTGCAATTGCGCCTGGACCAGATCAAGCTCTGCGAGGATCTGCGCGTCGAAATTGCCGATATCCTCTTCAACGAAATCAATCGAGATTTCGACCAGTGCGGCGGCCTTGATCAGATGCTCGCGCCAGCCTGTGACCAGCTTGCCGATGGCGCCATCAAGCACGCGCAGCGCCTGCCGACGCTGGCTTTCGGTCTCGGCCTCCAGCAGGTCACTCAGCCCTTCGACCTGGGTCAGATCGAGCACGCCATTTTCCAGCGCGCGGCGGGTGAACTCGCCGGGCTCAGCCAGCCGCAAGCCATGGTCATTCGCCAGACAGGATTCGAGGGCGCTGATCGTGGCCAGACTGCCATGCACCATCAGTTCGGCCACATCCTCGCCGGTGAAGCTGGCGCCCGCGTTGAAAATGACGATCAGGCCGGTATCGAGCGCGTCGCCGGAGGCATTGCGCAGCGTCCGCAAAGCGGTCTGGCGCGGTTCTGGCAGCGTGCCCGCCATGGCGCGCGCGACAGCATGCGCGCGCGGGCCAGAGATGCGGAGGACAGCGACACCCGATTTCCCACGGGCCGAGGCCAGTGCGAAGATCGTCTCCATGTCAGGCATTCATGGAATCGAAGAAATCGCTGTTGGTCTTGGTCTGTTTCAGCTTGGAAATCAGGAATTCGATGGCGTCGGTCGTGCCCATCGGGTTCAGAATCCGGCGCAGGACGAAGGTTTTTTGCAGATCGGTTTTCTCGATCAGCAGATCCTCTTTCCTTGTGCCGGATTTCAGAATGTCGATGGCCGGGAAGACGCGCTTGTCGGCGATCTTGCGATCCAGGACGATTTCGCTGTTACCGGTGCCCTTGAACTCCTCGAAGATCACTTCATCCATACGCGAGCCGGTGTCGATGAGCGCGGTGGCGATGATCGTCAGCGAGCCGCCCTCTTCGATATTCCGGGCCGCGCCGAAGAAGCGCTTGGGGCGTTGCAGCGCGTTGGCATCGACACCGCCGGTCAGAACCTTGCCCGACGAGGGCACAACCGTGTTGAAGGCGCGGCCAAGGCGGGTGATCGAGTCGAGCAGGATCACCACATCGCGCTTGTGTTCAACAAGGCGCTTGGCTTTCTCGATGACCATTTCGGCGACGGCAACATGGCGGGTCGCGGGTTCGTCAAAGGTCGAGGCGATGACCTCGCCCTTCACCGAGCGCTGCATATCGGTGACTTCCTCGGGGCGTTCATCGATCAAAAGCACGATCAGGTAACACTCGGGATGGTTCTTCTCGATGCTATGCGCGATATTCTGCAAGAGCACCGTCTTACCTGTGCGCGGCGGGGCCACGATCAGGGCGCGCTGGCCTTTGCCCAGGGGCGACACGATATCGATGATCCGGGCCGACCGGTCCTTGGTCGCGGGGTCGCCGGTTTCCATCCAGAGGCGTTGATCGGGATAGAGCGGCGTCAGGTTGTCGAAATGGACCTTGTGGCGGGCTTTCTCGGGCGTGTCGAAATTGATCTGCGTGACTTTGGTGATCGCAAAATAGCGCTCATTCTCGGCCGGGGCCTGCATCACGCCCTCGACCGTATCACCGGTGCGCAGGGAATAATGGCGGATCATGTCGGGCGAGACATAGATATCGTCAGGACCGGGCAGATAGTTCGCTTCGGGCGCCCGCAGGAAGCCGAAACCGTCCTGCAGCACTTCGAGCACGCCCTGGCCGGATATGGTCCAGCCTTCCTCGGCGCGTTCCTTCAGGATCGAGAACATCATCTCGCCCTTGCGCATCGAAGGGGCGTTCTCGATTTCCAGCTCTTCGGCCATCGCGAGCAATTCGGCAGGGCTTTGGGCCTTCAGATCGGCGAGGTTGAGCGAGTCGGTGCTCTCGGTGCTGGCGGGGCGGTCTTCGATCATCATGTCGGACATGGGAAAAATCCTGTGCGCCCGGACAGGAGCCGGGACAATGGGTCAGGTCGGTTGCGTGAAACGCGATCCGCCGGACGGCGGGGCTTGAAAGCCAGATAGGCTTTTCGCGTCATCAAGTCAATCCGGGCCTAGAATTTAAGGATGACCGAGAGGACAATGAGGACCATCAGCACGGTCGGGACTTCGTTCATCATGCGGTAGTCACGCCCGGTCAGGGTATTGCCGCCCTCTGCGAAGATACGGCGGCGGCGGGCGCACCAGATATGAAACCATGTCATGCAGATGATCCCGGCGAGTTTGGTCCAGGGCCAGATGCTGCCCCAGATCCCGGCTCCCAGCATGACGGCCATGGTGACGCCTGTGGCCCATGCGACGATCATGGCGGGGTTCATGATCACGCGCAGGAGCTTCTTTTCCATGATCTGGAACACGGCGCCCATGGCTTCGGTGTTTTCGCGTTCGACATGATAGACGAAGAGCCGTGGCAGATAGAAGAGACCAGCCATCCAGCTGATCACTGCCATGATGTGTAATGCCTTGATCCAGAGATAGGGGTCGGTGAGCATGATCGGTCCTTGGTCGTCTCTGCTTCTTCTAAATAATTAAAGTAAGAATAGGAATGTTGTTGTTAGTAGGGGCTGTGGATATGGGGATAGTTTTTCTGATCACAGGGTTATCCACAGGCGGTTTTTTTACCGAGTGTTCTGGAAGGAATAAAAAACAACTAATTATCATATAGTTACATGGGAACAAAAAGTGAATAAACCGTTAATCCGTGAGACCTGTCCGAGTTTTGCACAGCCGGGGGGACGCAGTCATCCCTTGTGGTTTTCTCGTGCCGAACGCTTGCGGAAGCGGCTGCAACATGGCAGCACCATGCCTGTCAGGGGATAACCGGAATGCTTCCCTTGGGTTGTCCTGCCGCTTTCACACAGGGTTGTCCACATGGTGCTTGTCCTTGCCTCGCAATCCGCCAGCCGTCGGGAGATGCTGGAACAGGCCGGGCTGAGGGTCGAGGCTGTTCCCGCGCGGGTGGATGAAGCGGCGATCCGCGATGCGTTGCTGGCCGAACAGGCCAGCCCGCGCGATATTGCCGATGCGCTGGCCGAGACCAAGGCGCGCAAGGTTGCCGGGCGGATGCCAGAGCAGCTCGTGCTGGGCTGCGATCAGGTGCTGGCCTATAAGGGCATGATTTTCGAGAAACCCCCTAGCCTGCAAGCGGCGCGCGACCAGTTGCGGATCCTGCGCGGTGGCACTCATCAGCTTTTGTCGGCGGCGGTGCTCTATGAGGGCGGCGAGCCGGTCTGGCGGCATGTCGGTGTTGCGCGGCTGACCATGCGGCAGTTTTCAGACGACTATCTGGAAAGCTATCTGGGGCGGAACTGGCCGGAGATCGGCGGATCGGTGGGCGGCTATATGCTGGAGCGCGAAGGGGTGCGGCTGTTTGCGCAGGTGCAGGGGGATTATTTCACCATCCTTGGGCTGCCGCTGTTGGAATTGCTGAACTATCTGAGCTTGCGCGGGGAGATCGAGGGATGAGCAGAATACCACTTGCCGGGGTGATCGGGGCGCCGGTCGGGCATAGCCGCTCGCCGCGCCTGCATGGGACATGGCTGCGGGACTACGGGATTGCGGGGCATTATGTGCCGCTGCATGTCGAGGCCTGGGATCTGGAGCGCGTGTTGCGGGTGATGCCGCGCATGGGTTTCGTGGGTGCGAATGTCACGATCCCGCATAAGGAAGCCGTGCTGGCGCTGGCCGATGAGGTCACGGATATGGCCGCGCGGATCGGGGCGGTGAATACGCTGACATTCAAGGATGGCCGGATTCTGGCCGATAATACAGATGGGTATGGATTCATGGCCAATCTGCGGCAGGGCGCGCCTGATTGGCGGGCCGATGCAGGGCCAGCACTGGTGCTGGGCGCGGGGGGTGCGGCGCGGGCGGTGATCGTGGCCTTGCAGGATGCGGGGGTGCCGGAGATCCGGCTGACCAATCGCACGCGGGCGCGGGCGGAGGAATTGGCAGCGGAATTCGGCTGCGCGGTGCAGGATTGGGAGAAGCGGGCCGAGGGGCTGGGCGATCTGGGGCTCTTGGTGAATACGACGGCGCTGGGGATGGAGGGGCAGGCCCCGCTTGAGATGCCGCTGGACGGGTTGCCAGCGGGGGCGCTGGTTACGGATATCGTCTATACGCCGCTGGACACGCCGCTTTTGTGCGATGCACGGGCGCGCGGGTTGCAGGCGGTCGATGGGCTGGGAATGCTGCTGCATCAGGCGGTTCCGGGGTTCGAGCGCTGGTTCGGCAGGCGGCCCGAAGTGACAGACAGCTTGCGCGCAGCGGTGCTGGGATGAGGCCCTATCGGCTGGGGCTGACCGGCTCGATCGGGATGGGGAAAAGCACGACCGCCGGGTTCTTCCGCGAATTTGGCGTGCCGGTCTGGGATGCGGATGCGGCGGTGCACCGGCTCTATGCGCCGGGTGGGGCCGCTGTGGGGCCGGTGGGGGCGCTCTGCCCTGCGGCGATTGTGGATGGCACGATTGACCGCGGCGCGTTGAAAGACTGGATCGCGCAGGATAAAGAGGCACTCGCGAAGCTGGAAGCGGTGGTGCATCCGCTGGTCGCCGAGGATCGCGCGGCATTTGTCGCGGGCGCGCAGGCGCCGCTGGTGGTACTGGATATCCCGCTGCTGTTCGAGGTCGGCGCCGATGTGGACGGGGTGCTGGTGGTCACCGCCCCGCCGGAGGTGCAGCGCGCCCGCGTGCTGGCCCGACCGGGGATGACGGCGGCGCAATATGAGGCGATCCTTGCGCGGCAGATGCCGGATGCGGAGAAACGCGCCCGCGCGGATTTCGTGATCGAGACACTGGATATGGACAGCACGCGGCGGGATGTGCGAAATCTGGTGGAACTTCTGGGGGCAAAGTGATGCGTGAGATTGTTCTGGATACGGAGACCACGGGGTTCGAGCCGGATCAGGGCGACCGGATTGTGGAAATCGGGGCGCTGGAACTGATCAACCATATGCCGACCGGACGGACCTATCACCAATATATCAACCCCGAACGCGACATGCCGGACGGGGCCTTTGGCGTGCATGGGATCGGGCCGGATCTGTTGCAGCCGCCGCGGGCGGCCAAGCCCGGCGAGATCACGCTGCGCGACAAGCCGGTGTTCAAGGATGTCGGGCGGGAGTTCGTCGATTTTGTCGGCGACGCGAAGCTGGTGATCCATAACGCCGCCTTCGACATGAAATTCCTGAATGCCGAATTGCGGTGGATGGGGCTTGCGGAACTGGAATGGGGGCGCGCGGTCGATACGCTGGCGATTGCGCGCAAGAAATTTCCAGGCTCTCCGGCCTCGCTCGATGCGCTGTGCCGCCGTTTCGGGATCGACAATTCGTCGCGCACGCTGCACGGGGCGTTGCTGGACAGCGAGATACTGGCCGAGGTCTATCTGGAGCTTCTGGGCGGGCAACAGCCGGATTTCGCGCTTTCGACCGCGGCGCAGCATGATGCCGGATCGGGCCGGGCCGCCCTGCCCTTGCCCAAACGCCCAAGACCCCTGCCCCCGCGCGTGACCGAGGCCGAGGCCGAGGCGCATGCGAGCTTTGTCGCGAAACTGGGCGAAGGGGCGATCTGGAAGAAATACGCGTGAGAAAAAGCCCCCGGTGGCGGGGGCTTTCATCGGATCAGTTCGGGGCGGGCGCTTGTCCCTGCTGGGCCTGCAGCGCGGCCTGCCGCTGCAATTCCTGCTTGTAGAGCGCCAGAAAATCCACTGTGTCGAGATTCAGCGGCGGGAAGCCGCCATCGCGGGTCACATCGGAAATGATGCGGCGCGCGAAGGGGAAGATCATGCGCGGGCATTCGATCAGCAGGAAAGGATGCAACTGTTCCTGCGGGACGCCCTCGATCAGGAACAGTCCGACATAATCCAGCTCGACGATGAAGAGCACCTGATCGTCGCTCTTGTTCTTCGAGGTGATCTTGAATTTGGTGGCGACATCATACTGGTTCTCGCCCTCGCGCTTGTTCGCGTCGAGGCTGACCTGAACCTGAATATCGGGCTGGACATTGCTGCCCTGAAGCTTCTTTTGCGCGGCGACATTCTCGAAGGACAGATCGCGCATATATTGCGCGAGGATACGCATGTTCACCTTGGGCGGGGTTGCTGCGGGCTGGGCGCCATTGCCGGGCGCTTGGGTTTCGGTCATGTCCTGCTCCTGATGGTTTGGTCAAATAGATCTGGCCGCGCTTGTATCAGCGGGGGCTGTCTGGCTCAATCCCGGTTTTCCGGGCGCTCGATGCGCGGCTGTTCAGCCGGGGGTGTATGTTCATACTCGCCCTCGATGATGGTGGTCTCGCTGCGGCTGTGGCGGGTTCTGATCGAGATCAGCACCCGCGCCAGCAGCAGGTGGCGCAGGGGCGGGATCAGCAGCAAAAGCCCCAGCGCATCGGTGAAGAAGCCGGGGATGAAGATGAGAATGGCCCCGATCATGCGCAGCGCGGAATGGGCCATCGGGCTTGCGGGGCTGGCATCGCGTTCAAGTGCTGCGCGCAGATCCTGCGCGTTGCGCTGTGGTTCCAGCCGCATCAGCACCAGCCCAAGCGCCGATGTGGCAAAGACCCAGGCAAGCGTGCCGATCACGCCAAAATGACCGCCGATCTGCACGAAAAGCGCGATTTCGATGACGGGAACTGCCAGAATGCCAAGTAAAAGCCACATATCTTCGCCCTTATCGCAGAACATCAGGTCAGGTAAGGTGGACTTGCCCTGCATCCCACCTTACATAGGCACGAGACCCGTCCTACCAACCCCGGGCCGAGGAAACAATGGAACCAGCCGTGATCCAGCTTCTGATACTTGCCGGCATAGCCGTTTTTCTGATTCTGCGCCTGCGCGCTGTTCTGGGATCGCGTGACGGTTTCGAACAGACCCCCCTGCCGCGGCAGGAGGGCGGGACTGATCAGGTCGCGAAACGGCGGTTCGAGGTGATCGAGGGCGGGCCGGATACGGATATCACCGATCATGTGCCCGAAGGCTCGGACTCGGCCAAGGCGCTGGCGCGGATGAAGGCGGTGGATCCTGATTTCAGCGTGGGCGAGTTCCTGCAGGGCGCGCGCGGGGCCTATGAGATGATTCTGATGGCGTTTGAATCCTCGGATATGGATTCGATCCTGCCCTTCCTGTCGCGCGATGTGTTCAACAGTTTTGATGAGGTCGTGCAACTCCGCGAGCGCGAAGGGCTGCGGGTGGATGCGACCTTTGTGGGTCTGCGCGAGCTGGAGCTTGTCGAGGCGACATTCGATGCCGAGACGCGCGAGGGCGAGATCACGGTGAAATTCGTCGGCGAGCTGACCTCGGTGGTGCGCAAGGCGGATAGTGGTGAAGTGGTTGACGGCGATCCGAATGTCGTGAAGCGGCAGAAGGATGTCTGGACCTTTGCGCGGGATATGGGGTCGGAGAGCCCGAACTGGAAGCTGGTGGCCACGGGCGAATGAGCCGCAAGCGACGGGATCTGTCGCCCGAGGACCGGGAGTTATGGGGCCGCGTGGTGCAGACCGCGCGGCCTTTGAAATCCGCGCCGCTGGCGCTGCCCGTTGCGGCGGCCACCCCGGCACCGCCGAAGCCCGCAATGGTGCCGCCGCCTGGCCGCGCGCCGCTGGTGTTGCGGCCCGAGGGGGGCAAGGGATCTGTCCGGCATGATCTGGCGCAGCCTTTGTCCGAGGCATTGGCGCAGGTGCCGGTGCAGATGGACAAGCGCCGGTTCCAGCGCCTGAGCCGGGGCAAGCTGGACCCGGAAGCGCGGATCGACCTGCATGGGATGACACTGGCGCAGGCGCATGGGGCGCTGAACGGCTTTATCCTGCGCGCGCATGCAGCGGGGTTGCGGCTGGTGCTGGTGATCACCGGCAAGGGCAAGACGGTTGCGGATGACGGGCCGATCCCGCGCAGGCAAGGGGCGTTGAAGCATGATGTGCCGCAATGGCTGCGCATGGCGCCGCTGGGGCCGGTGGTGCTGGAAATCCGTGAGGCGCATATAAAGCATGGGGGCGCGGGGGCGTATTATGTGTATCTGCGCCGGGCGCGGGGGTAGGGTGCGTGCTCAGCACGCACCCTACGGTCGCGCGGCTGTTCTGTGGGCTTGGCTTTGCATGGGATTTCAGGCATGGGGCGCTGATGAAATTCCAGTTTGACATATCGGCCCGCGACGGGCGTGCACGCGCAGGCGTGATCTCGACCCCGCGTGGGGAAATCCGCACGCCTGCCTTCATGCCTGTGGGCACGGCGGCGACGGTGAAGGCCATGCTGCCCGGATCGGTGCGCGCGACGGGCGCCGATATTCTTCTGGGCAATACCTATCATCTGATGCTGCGTCCCACCGCCGAGCGGATTGCAGCCCTCGGAGGCCTGCACCGGTTCATGAACTGGGACCGGCCGATCCTGACGGATTCGGGGGGGTTTCAGGTCATGTCGCTGGCCAGTTTGCGCAAGCTGACCGAGGAGGGGGTGCGCTTTGCCAGCCATATTGACGGGTCCAAGCACCTGCTGACGCCGGAACGGTCGATGGAGATTCAGCGTCTGCTGGGGTCCGACATCGTGATGTGTTTCGATGAATGCCCGGCCCTGCCTGCGGATCGGGCCACGATTGCCGCCTCGATGGAATTGTCGATGCGCTGGGCGCAGCGCTCGCGCGATGCGTTCGGCGACCGGCCCGGACATGCGCTTTTCGGCATCCAGCAGGGCGGGCTGGAGCCCGATTTGCGCGAGCAATCGGCCAAGGCGCTGCGCGGGATCGGCTTTGACGGCTATGCCATTGGCGGCCTTGCCGTGGGCGAGGGGCAGGAGGCGATGCTGGGCGTGCTGGATTATGCGCCGGGGCAGTTGCCCGAGGACAAGCCGCGCTATCTGATGGGCGTGGGCAAGCCCGACGATATTGTGGGCGCGGTCGAGCGTGGGGTGGATATGTTCGACTGCGTGCTGCCCTCGCGTTCGGGGCGGACCGGGCAGGGCTGGACCGCGCGCGGGCCGGTCAATCTGCGCAATGCGCGGCACAAGGATGATCCGCGCCCGCTGGAGGAAGAGTGCGATTGTCCTGCTTGCCGCGACTATAGCCGCGCCTATCTGCATCATGTGATCAAGAGTGACGAGATCATCGGGTCGATGCTGTTGACCTGGCATAATCTGCGCTATTACCAGCGCCTGATGCAGGGGCTGCGCGACGCGATCCGCGCAGGCACATTGGCGGCTTTCGTGGCAGAATTTCACGCCCGGCGCGCGCAGGGCGATATCGAGCCGATCTGAGAACAAGGAGACTGGAATGAGGCAGGACGACATGCTCTCGACCGTGGTGAAACCGATCCACAAGGAGGGCTACAAGTTCATCAGCATCTTTGCGGCTGTCACCTTTGTACTGTTCCTGATCTGGCAACCGCTGGGCTGGATCGGGGTCGGGCTGACGGTCTGGTGCTATTATTTCTTCCGCGATCCCGAGCGCCAGACGCCCTTTCGCGAGGGTCTGCTGGTCAGCCCCGCGGATGGGGTGGTCTCGCTGATCGAACCTGCCGTGCCGCCGGTCGAGCTGGAGATGGGCGATCAGGCGCTGACGCGGGTGTCGGTTTTCATGAATGTGTTCGACTGCCATGTGAACCGCGCGCCCATCGGCGGGCGGATCACCAAGATCGCCTATCGGCCGGGGAAATTTCTCAATGCCTCGCTGGACAAGGCGAGTGAGCATAACGAGCGCAATTCTCTGGCCATCGAGATGGCGGATGGGCGCAAGATCGCAGTGGTGCAGATCGCCGGGCTGGTGGCGCGGCGGATCCTGTGCGAAGTCGAGGAAGGGTCAGTGCTGCAGACCGGGGAGCGCTTCGGGATGATCCGCTTCGGCAGCCGCGTGGATGTCTATCTGCCCGAGGGGGTGGAGCCGCTGGTGGCGCTGGGCCAGACCATGGTTTCGGCGGAAACGGTGATTGCGGATCTGGAGAGCCGCGAGCCGCGCCGGATGGCCGAGGCGCGCTGAGATGCCGACCCGCGACCGCCTGCCGCTTTTGCAATTGGTGCCCAATCTGGTGACGATCCTGGGCATGTGCGCGGGGCTGAGCGCGATCCGCTTCACCTTTGACGGGCGATTCGAACTGGCGGCGGCGCTGATCATTCTGGCGGCGGTGATGGACGGGTTCGACGGGATGCTGGCGCGCAAGCTGAATGCGGCCAGTTCCTTCGGGGCCGAGCTGGACAGTTTCGCCGATTTCGTAAGCTTCGGCGTGGCGCCCGGCATTCTGGTCTTTGGCTATGCGCTGGCCGGGCCTTTCGCCGGTGTGGGCTGGATTTTCGTCCTGATCTTCGCGGTCTGCGCCTGTCTGCGGCTGGCGCGGTTCAATATCTCGCGCGCAACCCCCGAGGGGGCGCCGATGCGGCATTTCGTCGGTGTGCCTGCGCCTGCGGGGGCGATGCTCGGGCTTCTGCCGGTGTTTCTGGGCCTGTCGGGGCTGGTCGATCCGTCGCGCGCCCCGGTTCTGGTGGCGCTGTATCTTGCCGGGGTGGGGCTGTTGATGGTCTCGCGCCTGCCGACGCCATCGCTCAAGGCGGTGCGGATCGCGCGCGAGAATGCGATCTGGCTTTTGATCGCGATGAGCGGGTTTGTGGGCTTTCTGTTCGTGCGGACCTGGCTGACGCTGGTGATCGCGGATCTGATTTATCTGGGCGTGCTTCTGGCGCTGGCGCTGCGGCACAGGCGGAGTGTTTCGGCGCGGTAGGTTTTCCCGCGGCGATGCAGATTTCTTTTCGCTTTCTGCTTGACGGGGGAAATGGGATTGCGTAGATCGCCCCTACCGCGCGGTTGTAGCTCAGTTGGTTAGAGTACCGGCCTGTCACGCCGGGGGTCGCGGGTTCGAGCCCCGTCAACCGCGCCATTATCAAAACCCCTGCCAGACCGGCGGGGGTTTTGCTTTTCCGGGCCATTGCGGGATGTCAGCGGGTCACGGGTGGCGGGCTTACGATCTGAGCTTGCGGCCCAGAAGCTCCAGCCGGTGCCCTTCGAGCCGGTAGCCCAGACGCCGCGCGATCTTTTCCTGCAAGGCTTCGATCTCGGGGTCGCAGAACTCGATGACCTCGCCGGTATCAATATCAATCAGATGGTCGTGATGGGCGCGGTCGCTGTCTTCGAACCGTGCGCGGCCATCGCCGAATTCGAGTCGCTCCAGAATGCCGGCCTCTTGCAGCAGCTTGACCGTGCGATAGACGGTTGCGAGCGAGATTCGCGCATCGAGCGCATTGGCGCGGGCATGGAGTTCCTCGACATCGGGGTGATCCTCGGCGGCCTCGATCACACGCGCGATGGTCCGGCGCTGGTCTGTCATGCGCACGCCCTGCGCTTCCAGCCTGTCGAGAATGGATTTGCTCACACTGTCCCCATGTCTTGCTGCGCCTTTTTAGCACGATACGCGGCGCGCAAAACCCGATTTCGACAGGGCAGGGGGCAGGGGCGGGCCTAAGCGCGCCTTCAGGTCGCGTATTGGCGCACCATGTGACCGCCATCCACATCAAGCACATGGCCGGTCATATAGCCGCAGGTGGCGGCAAGAAGCACGGCTTCGGCGATTTCTTCGGGCTGTCCGATTCGTTTGACGGGCAAGGAGTTTCCCGTACTCTGGAACATCGCTTCGCGCCGTTCCGGGGGGGCGCGGTCGTGCAGCTCGGTCCGGACCATGCCCGGCGCGATGCAGTTCACGCGCAGGCGCGGTCCCAGTTCCAGCGCCAGCCCGCGGGTCAGCGCCTCGATGGCGGCGCAGGCGGCCCCAAGCGCGGCGCAGTTGATGCCGGGGCGGCGGCTCAGGACGCCCGAGAAGAGGGTGATCGACCCGCCGTCACGAAGGCTGGGAAGTGCGGCGCGGGCAAGGCCATAGGCGCCCCAGAATTTCGCATCGAACATCATGCGCAACTCTGTCACCGGCTGGGTTGCAAACGGGCCGTGGGTAACGCTGGCCGCGCTGATTACCAGATGATCAATGCCGCCCGCAGGCAGCTGCAAGAGCGCCCGATCCACCTGATCGAGATCGGTCATGTCGAGCGCGAGCGACGTGACGGCAGGGCTATTGCCGAGTGTCTGCCGTGCACGCTCCAGCCGGGCGGCAGAGCGCCCGGCAAGGATGACAGTGGCACCAAGGCCGTGAAAGAGCCTCGCAGCCGCGAAGCCCATGCCGGAACTGCCGCCGACGAACAGTGCGCGGCGACCCGTGAGATCACGCATCCCAACTCTCCCTGATTGCCCGAGCGCGGCGCGGGTGCTACCGGCTCAGTGCCCTGCCAGCACGTCGCTTTCGGCAAAGTAGAGATGGAGCTGATAGAGCGGCTCCTGAAACGGCCCGACGCCGTCAGGTTTGTACTCCATGTCGATCCGGGTGATTGGCGGGGTCTGCATTCCGGGCAGCAGGCTGGTCCAGTCCGCGCCCGAGGAAAGCTGGCTGGCGAGGAACATGTATTCGACGCAGACGACATGCCCCTCGATTTCGCAATATATCGGCCCCAGCGGCAGATTGGCGGGTTCGGCCCAATGCGCGCCCATATGCGGGACATGCGGGCTGATGGCGACGGCGTTGGGCGCGATATCTGTCAGCAGGGGCAGATGCGACAGACCATCTGCGGCAGCGGGCAGGGCAATTCCCAAACAGGCGGTGGCGAGTGCTATGGATTTCAAGCTCATCGGTTTTTCCTCCCTTTTGATCCGAAAAACTTTTGTGATCAGTTTCTTGGCGGTTCTGCGCTGCTCGATCGGACCCTCGCAGATATCATACGCGAAAGCAGATCATTTGATAAATCGATTGATGTGATATAAGCTATTTGCATGACAAATTTTGGTAGGTTTGATCTGAACCTTTTGCGCGTGCTTGACGCCCTTCTGAGCGAGGGATCTACAGTTGGGGCGGGGCGGCAACTGGGGATGTCCCAGCCAGCGGTTTCGGCGGCGCTGGGGCGGCTGCGTCATGCGCTGGGAGATCCGCTTTTTGTCCGTCAGGGGCAGGGGCTGGTGCCGACCAGTTTCGCGGCCGGGCTGGAAGTGCCGCTGCGGTCGGTTCTGGACGGGCTTGAAAATGTTCTGGCCGGTCCGGGCGAATTTGACCCGCGCGAGGCGCGGCTGGATTTCAAATTGTCCGGGACCGATTTCTTCGCCACCATGCTGATGCCGCAACTGGGCGCGCGCGTGCAGCAGGAGGCGCCCGGAGTGCGGCTGCAACTGGTGGATCTGGTGCCGGATCATTATGTCGAGGCGCTTGAACGCCAGAATATCGACATTGCTTTGCTGCCAGATCAGAACTTTCCGGGCTGGATTGCGCAAGAGCCCCTGTTTCGTGCGGAGTTCGCGGTCATTGCGCGCGAGGGGCATCCGATGCTGACAGCGGCAGGTGTCACGCCGGGCGATGTGATTCCGATGGATCTGTTCTGCGCGCTCGATCATGTGCTGTGCTCGCCCGATGGACGGTTTCACGGCCTCGGCGATGCGGCGCTGGCCCGCAAGGGATTTTCGCGCCGCGTGGTGATGTCAGTGCCGGTCTTCGAGGGGGTGCTTCAGGTCGTGGCGGCGAGCGACATGATCGCGCTTTTTCCGCGTGTTCTTGCCGAGCATCGGGCGCCGGGAAGCGGGATTGCGGTCTATGTCCCGCCTTTCGTGGTGCCGCCGCCGCTGCTGTGCATGATCTGGCATAGCCGACACAACAACGCGCCCGCGCATCTGTGGCTGCGCGGCAGGATCCGCGAGATCCTTGCACCGCTCTGCATGCGCAGCGGCGCGGGTGAGACAGGCTGAGGGGCGCATCCCGCTATGCGCCCCTTTATTGATCCCTGAAGGGGTTTCCTGTCCCGCGCTTTTCCTCGCACGCGGTGCGGCTCAGCGCATCACCTCGGTCCAGATCCGGCTGTAGAGTTCCTGCACTTCGGGCGGGCAGAGCCGCTGGTCAATCGCGGCCCCGACCAGTTCTGCGGGGATGGTCAGTTCCGGGGAGTCCAGCAAGCCTGGGTCCATGAAGGCCTCGGATCCGGTGATGGCATTGCCGTAGCGGGTGTAATTCGAGATCAGCGCCGCGTTTTCCGGTGCCATGATGTAATCGAGGAACAGGCGCGCATTCTCGACATTCGTCGCATCCGCCAGAATCGCGGCATTGTCGGTCCATTGCATATAGCCGGTGGCGGGCCAGCCATAGGCAAAGCCCGGATTCGCTTCCCTGATGCGTCCGGCAGCGCCGCTCCAGAAGATTGATGCGTTCAGATCCTCGTTCACGAACTTTTCAAACGAGGGATAATCGACCGAGGCCCAATGCGGTTTGGCCACCAGCAGCAGATCGCGGGCCTCGCGCAGCGCCTCGCGGTCCGAGGTGCAGGTTTCGGCCCCGAGATAACGCAGCGTCATGTCGATAGTGTCATTCATCTGCGGCACCAGATTGACCTGCCCGCGCAGTTCGTCGGGCGGGTCGAGGAAGATCGCTGCAGTATTGATGTCGCCGGAATAGCGCGCGGTATTCACCATGACCCCGGTGGTGCCCCAAACCCAGGGCGCGGTGTAATGCCGATCAGGATCGCCCGTGACCGATCTGAAACCCGGCGCGACATTGGCGAAATTCGCCATCTGGTCGGGGCGGCTTTCCAGCAGCAGACCCTGTTCCAGATAGACCGGGATGTAATAGGCGCTGACCACCACCACATCCAGCCCATGCCCGCCCGCCTGTATGCGCGCGATGGCTTCCTCATTGGCGGCGAATTCGGTCAGCGTGACCTCGACCCCGGTTTCGGCAGAGAATTGCTCCAGCAGTTCCGGCGGGGTGTAGAGGCCGAAATTGAAGATGTTCAGCCGCCCTTCGGCATGGGCAGGCAGGGCAAGGCAGGCGCTCAGCGCGGCAAGGATGGCGGTTCTGGTCATCGGCAGATCTCCGTTCAGGGTCAGGGTTTGCGGCGGGTGATGAGCCACGAGGCGGCGACGACCGCGACGCTGGCGAACAGCAAGAGCGCCGAGATGGCGTAGATTTCCGAGCTGAGATTGCGGCGCAATTCGCCCATCAGATAGGTGGGCAGGGTTTCCTGCCCCGGCGATTTGACGAAAGTGCTGACCACGACATTATCCAGCGAGATGACGAAGGCCAGCATGAAGCCCGCCAGCACGCCCGGCGCCATCAAGGGCAGGGTCACGCGGCGGAAGGTGTAGAAACGGCTGGCATAGAGATCCATCGCCGCCGTTTCCAGCGTGAGATCCATCCCCTCCAGCCGGGCGCGGATCGGCATATAGGCAAAGGGAATGCAGAAGGTGGAATGCGCGATGATCAGCCAGCCCAGCCCGTGATAGCCGGTGGCCTGCTTGATTTGCGCCAGAAGGATCATCAGCGCGACTGCGAGCACGATTTCCGGCACCAGAAGCGGCTGGTTCAGGACCAGATAGATCCCGCCCTCGCCCCGGAACCGCCGCCCCCGCGTGGTGGCGAGCGCGGCCAGTGTCGCGCAGAGCGTGGCGACAAGCCCCGCCACACTGGCCACGATCAGCGAGTTCCGCGCGGCATTGCGGAAAGCGGCATTCTCCAGCGCGGCGGTGAACCAGCGCAGCGAGAATCCTTCCCAACGGCCGATCACCGGGCCTGCGTTGAAAGCATAGATCACAAGGATCAGGACGGGGGTGTAGAGCACCACGAAGGTGATCAGGGCGATCCCCGAAACCCCCGGCAGATGCCGGACGGAAAAGCGTCGGTCAGCCATCACGCCCGCCTTTCGCGGCGGTGGCGCGGACATACCAGACCAGCGCCCCGGCCACGACCAGCGTCAGCACCACCGAGAGCGCGGCCCCCAGCGGCCAGTTGCGGCCCTGCCCGAATTGCAGGTCGATCAGGTTGCCCCACATCATCGCCCGTCCGCCGCCCATCAGGCGCGGCGTGACATAGGCCCCGAGCGCGGGGATGAAGACAAGGATCGACCCGGCCACGATCCCCGGTTTCATCAGCGGCAGGATCACCCGGCGCAGGCAGTAAAGCCGCGAGGCATGCAGGTCATAGGCGGCCTCTGCCAGCCGGAAATCGAATTTCTCGATGGCGGCATAGACCGGCAGCACCATCAGCGGCAGGAAGACATAGCTCATCCCCAGCAGGACCGCGCCATTGGTGAACATCATGGCAAAAGGTGCATCAATGACCCCCATCGACAGCAGGATGCGGTTGATGGTGCCATCGGCGCGGATGACTTCCTGTATCGCGATGGTGCGCACCAAAAGGTTGGTCCAGAAGGGAATTGTGATCAGAAACAGCCAGAAGGCGCGGGTTGACGGGTGCCGGGTGGCGATGAACCATGCGGTCGGCAGGCCGAAGACCAGCGTCAGCGCGGTTGTCGCCAGCGCCAGCGCGACCGAGCGGCCGAGGATCGTGACATGCGCCCAGGCGATGCCCAGCGTGTCGTCAAACAGGTCGCGCTCGGTAAAGACCCCGGCCCAGCCCCTAAGCGAGAATTCCCAGATCACATTGCCATAGAGGCCGGGGGCGAGAAAGGAATAGACCACCATCACCATCAGCGGCAGGATCGAGAAGAGCGTGATCACGATCATGGCCGGGCTGGCCAGCGCCCAGCGGCGGCGCAATTCGTCGCGCCACACGCGGGTTTCGGGGGTGGATGTCTCAGCCATGCGCGGCCTCATCGGGCAGGAGCCGCAGCGCCTCCAGCGGCAGGAAGGCGTTGACCGCCGCGCCCTGCTCCAGCGCGGTGCCCGAATGCAGGCTGTTCTGGGTCCGCGCGACCAGCGTCTCGCCTTGCCCCAGCCGCAGATGCACATGCGTGTCGGTCCCGGAAAAGACCAGCCGCTCGACCCGGCCTTCGACCTGCAGCGCCTGCGGCACGGAGTGGCCGATGACCACATGCTCGGGCCTGACCAGCACCGTGACAGGGCCGCTGCGCGCATTGGCCCCGGCCAGCGGCGCGGGCGGCAGACCGGCCAGCGTGACGCTGCCGCCCCGCGCCTCGCCTTGCAGGAAATTCGTATCGCCGATGAAGCCCGCGACAAAGCGATTGGCGGGGTCATCATAGAGCGTGCGCGGTGTGGCGACTTGTTGCAGCCGCCCGCCTTCCATCACCGCGATACGGTCCGACATGGTAAGCGCCTCGTCCTGATCATGGGTGACGAAGATGAAGGTCAGGCCGGTTTCCTGCTGCAACCGCTTGAGTTCGGTCTGCATATCCTTGCGCAGTTTCAGATCCAGTGCGCTGAGCGGTTCGTCCAAAAGCAGGATGCGCGGCTTGGGGGCCAATGCCCGCGCCAGCGCCACGCGCTGTTGCTGCCCGCCGGACAATTCCGAACTGCGCCGGTCGCGCAGATGGCCCATCTGCACCAGATCCAGCATCTCGGCCACCCGCGCTTTGACCTCTGTGGCCGGGCGGCGCTGTGCCTCCAGCCCGAAACCCACATTCTGCGCCACGCTCAGATGCGGGAAGAGCGCGTAGTTCTGGAACACGGTGTTGACGGGGCGGCGGTTCGGCGGGATCGCGGCGATATCGCGCTCGTCCAGCACCAGCCGCCCTGCGGTCGGCTGTTCGAACCCCGCAATCAGCCGCAGCAGCGTGGTCTTGCCGCAGCCCGAGGGGCCGAGAAGGGTGAAGAACTCGCCCTCTGCAATCGTCACATCCACAGCGCGCAGGGCATGATAGGCGCTTGCGCCGATACCGAAGGTTTTTGACAGGGACTGAACTTCCAGCATGCGGCGCCTTTTCGCGTTCGACTGGAAAGAAAAGTTATTGACTAAAAAATTTTTGTCAATAAATATTTTTATAGAGTTAAAAAAGGTGACAGCGATGGCCGAGGGTGTTCTTGACGATTCCGCAACCGGGTTGCGCGACCGGAAGAAGGCGCGCCGTCGCGACGAGATTATCGCCGTGGCGCGCGACCTGTTTGCCCGCAACGGCATTGACGCCACCACGATCAACGATATCGCCCAGGCCTGCGATATCTCGGCGCCGACCGTGTTCAATTATTTCGGCTCCAAGGACGGTATCCTGATCGCCATCATCGACGAAGGCACCCGCAATGCCCGCGCGGGCGAGTTTTCGCGCCGCAGCCGGGATGGCATGCCGCTTCCTGACGTGGCGGAAGCGCTTTTCTCGCGGATCGCCGCGCAAACATTGGCCATCGCCGGAAAGCGGGTCTGGCGCTATGCGGAATCCTCGGCCATCCGCCACCCCAATGCCGAACTTTCGCAGACTTATCGCGAGGTCACAGAGGCGCTGATCGGCGCGATCGCCTCGGTCTTCGATGAGTATTCTCTCACTACCCGCGCGGGCAAGCCTGCCAGCAGTGCCCAACTGGCCGAGATGCTGCATGATCTGTGGCTGCCCTGCTTCATCCGCCTGATCACCGAAGACGCGATGACGCTCACCGACCATGACGCATTGGTGCGCGCGCGGGTGCTGCCGCTGCTGGATCTGGCGCTGGAGGACGCGAGCCTTCACTCCCCCCGCCGCAAGACCGGAAACCCGCAATGACGCCAAGCCTGATCCTGTACAATGCGCGGATCCTGACCATGGATCCGCGCCGCACCCGTGCTTCGGTAGTGGTGGTTGCGGGCGACAGGATCCTAGCGGTGGGCGAGGAGGAACTGCGCGCGCTGGCCGGTCCCGGAACCCGGCTGATCGATGCGGGTGGCGCGACGCTGCTGCCCGGTTTCGTGGAATCGCATCTGCATCTGTTTTCGGGCGCCTATGGGATGACGCATATGCAGCTTGGGGGTGTGCAGGGACTGGACGCGCTGCGCGTCGCTGTCGCGGAGTTTGGCGCCGCCAATCCTGATGCGGCGCTCTTGTTCGGGCAGGGGGCGGATTACGCGATGCTGGGGCCGGATATGGCGCTGGACCGGCATGTGCTGGATCAGGTCTGCCCGGAGCGCCCGCTGGCGGTGATGGCCTATGATTTCCATACGCTTTTTGCCAATACCGCCGCACTCCGGGCCGCCCGGCTGCTGCAGGGGCGCGATCTGCCGCCCGGCAATGAGGTGGTGATGGGGCCGGACGGGTGCGCAACCGGCGAGCTGCGCGAGAAACTGGCGCTGTTGCCGGTGCTGGAGCTGCGCAATACCGGCGGGCGGGAAATGCTGGGCATGTCGGGGATAGAGCCGCCCGTGCCGCCCACCGAGGCCGAAAGGCAGGAAGATCGCGCCGCGCTGAAACTTGGCCTGCGCCATGCCGCGCAGCATGGGATCACCGCCATGCATAACATGGATGGCAACCGCTATCTGCTGGAATTGTTGGAGGATCTGCAGGGCGCGGGCGCGCTGACGGCCCGCGTCAAGGTGCCCTTCCACCTGACCCCTGAAATGGACCTGTCGGAACTGGAGCGCGCCAGTGCGATGACGCGGGATTTCAGGACCGACAAACTGTGCTCCGGGCTGGTCAAGATGTTTCTTGACGGGGTGATCGAAAGCGGCACAGCGGCGCTGCTGGCCCCCTATGCTAACCGCCCCGGTCATCGCGGCGAGACATTGTTCACGCCCGAACATTTCCACGCCGCCGCGACAGAGGCCGACCGGCGCGGGCTGCAGATCGCGGTGCATGCCATTGGTGACGCGGCGGTGCGGCTGGCGCTGGACGGCTATGCCGCTGCCGCCGCCGCGAATGGCCCGCGCGACAGCCGCCACCGAATCGAACATGTCGAGATGATCCACCCCGAGGATATTCCGCGCTTTGCGGTACTTGGTGTCACCGCCTCGATGCAGCCGCCGCATGCGCCTGTGGGCGAAAGCGGCACCACGGCGGGCATCGGGCCGGAGCGCACGCGCCATGCCTATGCCTGGCGCGGGATCGTCGAGACGGGGGCGGATTTCGCCTTTTCTTCGGACTGGCCGATTGTGCCGATCTCACCGCTGGCGGGTATAGAGGCGGCGATGACCCGCGAGCCCTGGCTGCCGGGCCTGCCTGATCAGCGGCTGAGCCTGCATCAGGTGCTGGAAGCCTATACGATCCGTGGCGCGCGTGTCGGCCATATGGATCATATCACCGGGCGTATTGCGCCGGGGATGAAGGCCGATCTGGTGCTGCTGTCGGGGGATATCGAGGCCACGCCCCATGACGAGATCGGGGCCATGGGCATCCGGCTGACGCTTTGCGATGGTGAGATCACGCATGAAGCCTGAAAGCCCCGATATGACCGCGCCGGGGGCGTGAGCTATCCCGCGTGTATGCGGCAAACGGGCCTGAAGCTCAGCGGGCGATGCTCAGGAACGCCTGCTCCAGCCGCGCCCATTCGCTTTCGCAGCCGGGCAGGCCGAAGCGGATCCATGTCGGGGAATAGGGGAAGATGCGCGTCCAGATTTGCGCCTGTGCAAATTGTTCCTGCGCGGCGATTGCATCCGGCGCGGCATAGGTCCGAAACAGGCCGGTGCCCCCGATCAGCTGCCATCCGGCGCGGGCGGCCATGCTGTCCAGCCGCGCGGCATCGCTGGCAAGGCGTGTCCGGGTCTGGTCCTGCCAGTCGCGATCGGCCAGGGCCAGACGACCGATTTCCAGCGCGGCACCGCTGACCGGCCACGGCCCGGCGTGATCCGCGATCCGGGCGATGGTCTGCGCGCCCGCCAGCGCGAAGCCAAGGCGCAGCCCGGCCAGCCCCCAGAATTTGCCGAAAGAGCGCAGCACGATCAGCCGGTCGCTGGCCTGCGCGGCAAGCGACAGGGTGGGCGCGACATCAACGAAGCTTTCATCGACAATCAGCCGCGTGACCTTGGTGCTGAGCCTCAGCAGCGCCTGCGGGTCATGATGCTGGCCGTCGGGATTGTTGGGGTTCACGACCACCGCCAGATCAGCGCCTTCAAGCGCGACAAGGGTCGCGACCTCACTCACCTCCCATCCTGCCGCCCGCAGGGCTGCGGCATGTTCGTTATAGGTGGGGCTGAGGATGTGCGCGCGGCCCGGATTTGCAAGATGGGGCAGGATCTGGATCGCGCCCTGCGCGCCTTGCAGAGCGATCATCGGCGCGGCGGTCGCGAAACCCGCCTGCGCTGCGCGGATCAGCGCGTCCTGCGCGCTGCGGGTCGGCAGGTCGGTCCAGACATGGGCGGGCAGGGGCGGCAGCGGATAGGGCTGGCGGTTGATCCCGGTCGACAGGTCGATCCAGTCACTGCCGCCAAACCGGGCTTTCGCCGCGTCGATATTGCCACCGTGGTCGCGCATTCTGTCCTCCGGGCCTGCGCGGTTGCTGTGCCGTCCCGTGGCGAAAAGCGCAAGCCCGTGCCGCACAGCTTTGTCACCTCAGAACCTTCACCTTTTGCCGTAATAGAGCCCGACGACATGCTCGGCCTCTGCGAAGAAGAGCCAGCGCTGGGCCGCCATGCCGGTCAGATGCAGGACCAGCGCGAGGGTGATCGTGCCATAGCTCGCGGGCAGCATCAGCAGCAGTGCCGGGATGATCGCGCCGAAGCCAAGGGCGATCAGGCGCA
Source organism: Natronohydrobacter thiooxidans (assembly GCF_001884735.1). Taxonomy (GTDB): domain Bacteria; phylum Pseudomonadota; class Alphaproteobacteria; order Rhodobacterales; family Rhodobacteraceae; genus Roseinatronobacter; species Roseinatronobacter thiooxidans_A. The sequence continues at coordinate 141,302 of NZ_MJAP01000001.1, forward strand.
GCTTATGCGCATGTTTGCGGCCCACCACATGGACCATCTCGCGCAAGAGATAGTTGCGCCCGGAATGGGGCGGCTCCAGCAGGCGGACGCGACCAAGGGCGCCAAGCCCGGTTGCGGTGCCCGTGTTGCTGCCCGATTGCACGAAACGGCGGTCACCCGCGACCCAATGCGCGACCATTGCTGCGGCAAGGGCCAGCATCAGCCAATGGGCGAGGGTGTTTCTTGCGGCCAGCATTGCGCCACCGGCAAGGGCTGCGAGGACGAAAACCGGCGGGGTGGACCAGTGATGCCAGCGCGGCACGGCCCTGATCTGGGCGTAGATCATCGCGGTGGCAAAGATCGTGGCCAGTGCCAGCACCGCACCAAGCCCGCCGAATAGCGGCAGGGGTGTTGCAGCGAAAGCGGAACTCGCGGCATGGGGGGCCATCACGGCCAAACTGGCGGTGGCCAGCACCGCCTCGCGCGAGAGCCAGCTTGAGCGCCATTGCGTAAAGGCTTTGAGCGCGCGTTCGGGGTGGCCAAGGTGGAAGGCTGCGGCGATCAGCCCGGCGCCCGCCAGCCCATAGCCAAGGCCAAAGAGGATGAAGGCCGCAAGGCCAAGCGGCGCGCTGAGACCGAAGCCGAGCCAGACCAGAAGGCCGAAGCCAGTGCCGGAAAGCACGGTGAAAAGGATGAGCGAGGGGGCGGGATGCATCGCTCAGAGCCTTTCCAGCGCGCGGTCGAGCCAGCCGAGAAAGCCTTTGGCGGTTTTGGGCGCGGGCTCGCACATGCTGGCAAGATCAGGGACATCCAGCGTGTCGCGCCCGCGCGGGGGCAGGTATTTGTTCACTGGCGCTGTGCCCTGTTCGGGCATCAGATCGAAGCCACCTCGCGCGGCGCTGAGTTTCGAGACATGGCTGTCCGGGTCGCTGAAATCGCCGAAATGGCGCGCGCCTGCCGGGCAGGTACGCACGCAGGCGGGGGTTCGGTCCTCTTCCGGCAGGTTCTCGTTATAGATGCGGTCGACGCAGAGGGTGCATTTCTTCATCACCTTCTCCGCGCCATCCATTTCCCGCGCCCCATAGGGGCAGGCCCAGGCGCAGAGGCCACAGCCGATACAGGCGGATTCGTTCACCAGAACGATCCCGTCCTCGACCCGCTTGTAGCTGGCCCCGGTCGGGCAGACCGTGACGCAGGGTGCATTGTCGCAATGCAGGCAGGATTTCGGGAAATGCACGACCATGGGCGGGGCGGTCTCGCGCGTGACCTCGAATGTATGGACGCGGTTGAGGAAGGTGCCTTCGGGGTTGCCGCCATAGGCGTCGAGATCCGCGAGCGGCGCGCCGTAATTCTCGGTATTCCAGCCCTTGCAGGAGATCACGCAGGCATGACAGCCGACGCAGGTATCAAGGTCGATGACAAGGCCAAGCTTTTTCTGAGTGGTGGCGGGCAGTGTTGTCATCTGGGGCGCGCCTCTGGCGTCAGGCTGGGGGCGGGGTTGTATTGAGTATTTTTGGCAAGAAAATGGGGCATGGATCAGGCTTTGACCTGATGTGTCAGGTTTTCGGGCGCTGCCGGAACAGGGGATGTCTGCGCCGGGTGGGCCGGATAGCTGCGGCTTTGGCCTTTCGGGGCTTTCTCGATACGCACGCGCAGGTCATACCATGCCGCCTGCCCGGTGACGGGATCGGAATTGGCCCAGCGGAGCCCGTCGCCCTTGGGCGGCAGGAGTTCATGAATCAGGTGGTTGAGAAGTGCGCTTTGCGTGGCCTCGGGGGCGTCTTCGCCCAAGGCCCAGGCGCCGCGCCGTTTGGCGACGGCGTTCCATGTCCAGACGGTGCGGGCGTTCAGCGCGTCCATGCGCAGGACGGGCAGGGTGATCTTGCCATGGGGCGAGGTGAGGGTGGCCCAATCGCCCTCGGTGAAGCGCTGCTCGGTCCAGATCTCGCCCGAGACATAGAGCGGTGTATGGCCGTGGATCTGGCGCAGCCATGCGTTCTGGCTGCCCCATGAATGGTAATGCGCCATCGGGCGCTGGGTCAGGGCGTGCAGCGGGTAATCCTCGGGGTCGGTCCCGGCATCGGTGAAGGTCGGATACCAGAGCGGCAGCGGGTCCATGGTGTCCACCAGCCGCGCGCGCAGATGATCCGGGGGCTGGCGGAGGCCATGGCCCTCGGCGGCAAGCTGGAATTTGCGCAGCGGTTCGCAATAGAGGTTGAACAGATAGGGCTGCGGGCTGTCATAGAGGCCGCGCGCCACCGCCCAGCCCTGATAGGCGGCGTTCCAGGGTTTGTAGAACTGCGCCTCTGGCGGAATATGGTCGATCCAGAAGCCGCCATTCTCGATATAGCGCGCGATCTGCTCGGGATTCGGGGCGCCGCGCCCCTGCGCGGTGCCATCCGCCCCGCGAAAGCCTGCGAGCGGGCCGATACCGGGGCGGCGTTCGTGATGGGTGATATACTCGGCATAGTCGCGGAATTTGGGCCTGCCATCCTCTGTCACCATGCCGGGCAGGCCAAGCCGCGCACCCAGATCCAAGAGCACCGACTGGAAAGGGCGCACATCGCGGTCGGGCTGCACCACGGGCCAGCGGATACTGTCTGCCAGCGCCCCGGCCTCGCAGATCGGGCGGTCCAGAAGCGAGATGCAGTCATGGCGTTCCAGATAGGTGGTGTCGGGCAGCACCAGATCGGCGAAAGCCACCATTTCGGAACTATAGGCATCCGAATAGATGATGCGCGGGATACGGTAGCTGCCATCCTCCTTCTGGTCGGTCAGCATCTCCATGACCTGAGACGTGTTCATGGAGGAGTTCCACGCCATATTCGCCATATAGAGAAACAGCGTGTCGATCTCATAGGGATCGCCCGCATGGGCGTTCGAGATGACCATATGCATCATGCCATGCGGTGACATCGGCGCGTCCCATGAAAACGCCTTGTCGATGCGTTTGGCGCTGTTGTCATCATTGATCAGCAGATGTTCCGGGCCCAGCGGATAGCCCAGATGCGGCCCGTCAAGCGGCTGGCCGGGGGTGAAACCGGCATGGGGGCGGGGGTGCGCCTCGGGCGGTTTGGGATAGGGCGGCTTGAAGCGGAAACCGCCGGGGGTTTCCACGCTGCCGATCAGGATTTGCAACAGATGCAGCGCGCGGCAGGTCTGGAAACCGTTGGAATGGGCCGAAACCCCGCGCATGGCATGCATGGCGACAGGGCGGCCGGTCATGGTCTCATGCCGCTGGCCGCGGAAATCGGTCCAGGGCTGGTTGATGGTGATTTCCTCGTCAAAGGCCACGCGCGCGATCTCGGCGGCAATGGCGCGGATGCGCGGCGCAGGGATGCCGCAACGCGCGGCCACGTTCTCGGGCGCATAATCGTCGGAGAGGTAGCGATCCGCCAGATGGCGGAAGACGGGCAGATGGGTGACACCGCCGATCCTGACCCCGCTCGCCAGATCGGGGGAGATGCCGGGGCTGTCCCATGCCACGGCCCGCCCGCTGCGGCGGTCACGCACCAGCGGTTTGCCATCTTCCCCGCGCAGGAACAGGCCCTTGTCGGGGCCGTCATGGGCATTCACCAGATAGGGGGCGTTGGTGTAGCGGATCAGATAGCCAAGGTCGATCTTGCCTACCTGCAGCAGTTCATGCACCAGCGCGAGGATGAACAGGCCATCAGTGCCCGGCGTGATGCCCACCCAGTCATCGGCCACGGCATTATAGCCCGTGCGGATCGGGTTCACCCCGATCACCCGCGCACCCCGCGCTTTCAGCTTGCCCAGACCCATCTTGATCGGGTTGCTGTCGTGATCTTCTGCCACGCCGAAGAGCAGGAACAGTTTCGTGCGGTCCCAGTCGGGCTGGCCGAATTCCCAGAAGGCGCCGCCCATTGTGTAGATGCCCGCCGCAGCCATATTGACCGAGCAGAAACCGCCATGCGCGGCCCAGTTGGGGGTGCCGAAAGCCTGTGCCCACCAGCCGGTGAAGCTCTGGCTCTGGTCGCGGCCAGTGAAGAAGGCGAGTTTTTCGGGTGCGGTCGCGCGCAGCGGCGCCAGCCAGTCGGTCGCGAGTTGCAATGCCTCGTCCCAGGAGATTTCCTGAAATTCGCCCGATCCACGCGGGCCGACCCGCTTGAGCGGCGCGCGCAGGCGGGCGGGCGAGAGGTGCTGCATGATGCCCGCGCTGCCCTTGGCGCAGAGCACGCCCCGGTTCACCGGATGATCGCGATTGCCCTCGATATAGGCGACCTTGCCGCCCTTCATATGGACATTGATACCGCAGCGGCAGGCACACATGTAGCAGGTAGTCTTGCGGACCTCCTCTGAGACCTGTGGCGACAGGTTCACGATGGGTTGCGTCATGCCCTGCTTCCTCCCATGCGTTCCGGTTTGTGGCACCAAATTGGAACGATGTACCGCTATCAGTGCAGAAACAGGGAGGATATGTCCAGAATTTTGATGCGGATAGCGCCAGATCGCGCTGTCAGAATCTCAGGCGCGGGACTGCAGCCAGCGCCGGATCAGATGCAGGACCAATACGACGATCCACCCGGTCAGGGCCATCGCGCCAAGGGGAAGGGTCATCAGCCCGAACCATGTCATGACGAAGAGGACATACAGCATGCCGCCTAGGTCGATGCCAAGCACGACGCAGGAATGGACCGTGGCTTCGTTCAGCCTGCAATCATGTGCAGAGGCGATCACGCTGGCCAGAAATCCCCCGAGCAGGGGGGCGGACGCGAAGAGCAGGAGTCCTGCCAGTGACCAGAGATAGGCTTTCCACGGAAAAGCCCGCCCCGCGGTCATGCGATACGTCGGAAGATCGACTCGCCGGTCGAATTGTCGAAAAACGGCACCGAGGGGGCAAGCGCCTCGCCCTCGATATGCGCCTGTGCCTCGGCCAGAACAACCTCGGTGATGAAGGGCAGGTTCAGGCGCCTCGCCTCGCGCAGCGGCACCCAGTGCAGATGGCTGAGCTCGTCGCAGGCGGCAGAGAAATCATCGAGATCGCCCGTGACCGCCTCGGCCTGTGCCAGAAAGAAGCGCGCATCGAAGCGCCGGGGGCGACCGGGGGGCGTGATCGCGCGGAAAATATAGCGCAGATGGCTGGCATCGGGGATCAGCCCCTTGGCGGCAAAGCCCTGCCAGTCGGCGGGCGGCGCGGGCCAGTCGCCGGGGGTGCCAAGGATCAGTCCGGTTTCTTCCCAGAGTTCGCGGATGGCCGCGACGGCAAGCGCGTGCGGCCCGGCATGGCCCTGCGCCAGACGCGCCATGCAGGGCACAGGCATCGGATGCGCGAGCGGGATGGCCGCATCCTCGGCATCGACCGCGCCACCGGGAAAGACGAATTTATCGGGCATGAAGACCGCTTTCGCCCCGCGCTGGCCCATCAGGACACGTGCATCAGGCCCTGTGCCCCGGATCAGCAGGATCGTCGCTGCGTCGCGGATGGCGGTCTTGTCAGTGCTGTCTTGCATCCTTCCCCTCGAACCCGTGCATGCGGCGCGACCATTGGATGGCGACGATCATGCCCTTGAAGCGGGGAAGAAGGAACAGGGAAAGTGCGACAAGCAATGTGGCGAAGAGCGAAAACAGCACCGCCGGATGCAGATCCCACAGGAACATGGCCGCGACCATCATCGGCGTGACCGTCTTGAGCGTGACCAGCATGGTCAGATAGGCCGGGCCGTCATCGGCGCGCTGGTGGCTCAGATCCTCGCCACAGGCGGGGCAGGTATCGGCCACTTTCAGAAAGCCCTGCAGCATCGATGCTTCGCCGCAGGCCGGGCATTTGCAGCGCAGGCCGCGCAGAATGGCCGGGGTGAGGGGGCGGTCGTCCGGGGTTTCGGTCTTGTAGCCGGTGTCGGCGAATGTCATGGCAAAGTCCTGTCGTTGAAGCCCCCGATATAGGCTTTTTGCAGAAAAAAGATACCCGTGATGTGTGATTTGCGGCACCATGCCGCAAGCTTTGGCGGAAAGCTGCGACGGAACCGGGCGGGGAGCGCGTTTGATGTCATGTCCGGGGTACAAGAGGCGCCCCATCTGACAGGAGAACAACAGATGACACGACCGATTCACATGATTCTGGGCGCTTGTGCTGTCCTGATGCTGCCCGCGCTGGCCGAGGCCCGCAGCATGGGGCAGGGCGGCCCGATGCTGCCCGGTTTCGAGGCGATGGACGCAGATGGCAGCGGTCAGGTGACGCTGGAGGATTTTCAGGCCGCCCTTGCCGATCCGCGCGGCCAGATGCGCGAGCAGATGATCGCGCGGCTGATGCAGGAAGCCGATGCCGAGGGCAGGCTGGATGAGGATGCCTTGCGCGCGGGGCTGGAAGCCTATGCCACAGAGCGCCGGGACGCGCGGCGCGCAGCGATGCAGGCGCGGCTTTTCGCGCGGATTGATGCCAATTCCGATGGTGTGATCTCTGCAGAGGAATATGAAGCCTTCCGCAACCGGGCTGCCGAGCATATGCAGCGGCGCGGGATGCGGGGCGAGCACCGGATGGAGCGGCATCGCCAGCGTTGAATGACAGGCAGGGCGGGCGCAGACCCGCCCCGCAAGACGGCAGGAAGCAGGCAGTGCTGCAGGATGTGACCGAAGGCAGTGAACAGGCGGCATTGCTGGCGCGGGTCGTCGCGCGCGACCAGTCTGCGGCGGCGGCGCTGACCGATCTGATTGCGCCCCGTGTCCTGCGCTATGCCGCGCGGATGCTGGGCAGTCGCGAAGAGGCCGAGGATGTGACGCAGGAAGCCATGTTGCGGCTGTGGAAGATGGCACCGGACTGGCAGGCCGGGCTGGCCGAGCCCGCGACCTGGGTGTTCCGGGTGGCGCGGAACCTGTGCACGGACCGGTTGCGGCGGCGCAAGCCGATGGTGCCGGAACTGCCCGATCTGCCGGATCCGGCGCTGGGGCAGGATGCGCGGCTGATGCGCACTGCGCGCGCCCGTGCACTGGAAGCGGCGCTTCTGGACTTGCCGGAACGGCAACGCGAGGCGGTGATCCTGCGGCATCTGGAAGGGCTGTCCAATCCCGAGATTGCCGCCATCCTGATGGTGGGGGTCGAGGCGGTGGAAAGTCTGACGGCGCGGGGGAAACGGCGGCTGACCGCCATTCTGGCGGGAGAGCGCGAAGCATTGGGGTTTGAAGATGACGACTGAAGAGTCTGACCGTCGCGATTCTGATCCGCTTGCGGCCTTTCTGGAGGCCGCCCGCGCGGAAGCCCCGCAGCTTTCGCCCGGATTGCGCGCCCGGATCATCGGGCAGGCAGGACCAGCCCCCGCGCCCGAAGCCGCCGGACCGGGACGGCTGCGCGGCTGGCTATCGGGCTGGGTGCTGTCGGGTCTGGCCGGTGGCGTGACAGCGGGGCTGGCGGGGCTCTGGGTCGGCTTTGTCCTGCCAATGCCTGTCGCCGCGCTTGATGCGCCGCTCTGGATGCAGGATGCGCTGAGCTATGTGGACATGATCACTATGCCCCTGATCGGGCTGGATGATCCGCTGCTGATGGGAATGTAGGCGATGGAGAACATGGAAACACGGAAGCGTTTTCCCTGGCTGAAAGCGGCGCTGGCGGTTTCGGTCATGCTGAATCTGGCGGCGCTGGGCGTGTTGGGGGGGATCATCACCCGCGCCGGCTCTGATGGGTCGGTGATGCGCGCCGCGATCTCCGCGCTGCCTGCGGATGAGCGGCGCAAACTGCGGCGCGAAACCCGCGAGATCTGGCGCGCCGCCCGCGCCGAGCGTCCGGGTCGTCCGGCGGCCCCGGCGATGATCGCGGCCCTGCGCGCGGAAGAGTTTGACGCCGATGCCTTTGCCGCAAGCCTGCAGCAGGCGCAGGATCGTCTGGTCAGGATGAGTTCCGAGATGCATCTGCGTCTGGTGAACAGCGTCAGCGCGATGACGCCTGAACAACGCCATGCTTATGCCGATGCCTTGCAGGAACAGATGCGCGCGCGCCGCTGGCATCCGCGCAGCGAGGCCGCGCGCGGAAACTGAGCGGGGCAAATCAGGCCACGGCAGAAAAGCCAAGCGCAACCCGGTTGCGACCCGAGGATTTGGCTGTATGGAGCGCCTGATCGGCCTGATCAATCAACCGCTGGATCTGTGCGCTGACAGGTTCGGCCGATGCCTGCTGGCTACCATCGTGCACGCTCACGCCGATCGAGGCGGTGATGCGCAGCCGCGTGTTATTCGGACCGGTCCGGTATTCGGCGCTTTCGATCCGGCTGCGGATCTGCTCGGCCATGGCGCGAGCGGAGAGCGCGTCCAGACCGGGCAGGGCGAGAAGAAACTCCTCGCCGCCGAACCGGGCCAGAAGATCGTCGGATCTGACGGCAGATGCCATGCGCGCGGCAACCTCGGTCAGAACAGCATCCCCGCTCAGATGTCCGAAAAGGTCATTCACCTGCTTGAAATTGTCGAGATCGATCATCAGAAGCGCGAAATGGCGCGCAGGCGTATCGGCGCGACCCTCGATCATCTCGGTCAGGCGCGACAGGGCATGGCGACGGTTGAACAGCCCTGTCAGCGCGTCGCGCGAGGCAAGATCCAGTTCTGCCCCAAGCGCCAGGCGCAGCGCATCGGCCCATGTCTTGCGCCGGATCACCGCGTCCAGACGCAGGCGCGTTTCCTCCGGGTCCAGCGGCAGGCGCAGCACGATTTCCGCGCCCAGATCCAGCACCATGCCGCATTCCACCGTCATGTCCTGCGGCAGGATCGCCACGATGGGGATCTGGCGCGTCATCGGTCGCGACTGCAATTCCGAGATGATGGCCAGACCCTGCCCGCCGATGATCTCGGGCGCGAGCAGGAACACGTCGGGCAGCGCACTCTGCTGTGGCGGGTTCAGCGCGTCGGACATCGCGATGCGCATGTCGATGGGTGCGGCGATGTCCGACGCGCTGCCGCCTTCGGGCTCGACGAGACCGACCCGGCCGGAGCGGGCATTTGTGCGCACCGCATCTGCCAGACCGGCGCGCAGGGCGGGGGTTTCCTGCCCCTGATAGTCGCGTTCCAGCGCGCTGCGGCGCAGCAGCGCGCGCAGCCGCGACAGCAGATAGTTTTCATCCAGCGGCCGGACGAGGAAATCATCGGCCCCTGCTGCCAGCGCCGCCAGCCGGTTCGCACGGCTGCCCTGTGCCGAGAACAGGATGACCGGAATATGCCAGGTGCGCGGATCGGCGCGCAGCATCCTGCAGACCTCTGCCCCGTCCAGATCGGGCAGACCGCAATGCATGAGCACCAGATCCGGCAATTCCCTGCGCGCGAGGTCAAGCGCTTCCTGACCGCTATGCGCGAGCAGCGTGTCATAACAGGCGGCGGATAACCTTGCCCGCAGGATAACGCGGGAGATCGAGAGATCATCCACGACGAGAACGCGGTTTGGCATCTATGCTGCCCCTTGCTGGTTGACACATCCTGCTGCAGTGAAGAATGCAGTGTCGCAGATCGCTGCATAGGGTTAAGGAATACGCATCAATGGTTAACAACTCTTTAAACACGCAGGTTTACCGCCCATGACCCCCGGACGCGCCGAAGAGATCGCGGCAGATGCCCTGCTCTGGCTCTGCGCGCAGGAGGCGTTGCTGCCGGTCTTTCTGGCCGCGACCGGCGCCAGCGCGGCGGATCTGCGCGACGGGCTGCAGGCGGGCGGGGATCCGGCGCTGGGCGGTGCTGCGCTGGATTTCATCCTGATGCGCGACGAGACCGTTATCGCCGCCAGTGGGGCGCTGGGCCTTGCCTTCGATCAGCTCGCCCTTGCGCAGGCGGTTCTTTCCGGTGCCGGACAGATGCACTGGACCTGAGCCCCCTTGACTTCCGCCCCCGCAGCCTGTGTATCGCCCAAAGCCTGAACTCCAGCATCTGAAGGGGCCGATCATGCATGCCTATCGCAGCCATACTTGCGCCGATCTGCGCGCTGCCCATGTGGGCCAGACCGTGCGTCTGTCCGGCTGGGTGCACCGTATCCGCGATCACGGGGGCGTGCTCTTCGTCGATCTGCGCGACCATTACGGGATCACGCAGGTTCTGTGCGACAGCGACTCGGCGGCTTTTGCGGCGATTGAAAAGCTGCGCGCCGAATTCTGTATCCGCATCGAAGGCACGGTCAAAGCGCGCGACGCCTCGCTGGTGAACACGAAGCTGCCCACTGGCGAGATCGAGGTCTATGTGCGCGGGGTGGAAGTGCTGGGCGCGGCGGATGATCTGCCGCTGCCGGTCTTTGGCGAGCCGGAGTATCCGGAAGAGACGCGGCTCTCCTACCGCTTCCTCGATCTGCGCCGCGACGGGCTGCACAGCAACATGATGCTGCGCTCGAATGTGGTGCGCTCGATGCGCCAGCGGATGTGGGACACGGGATTCACCGAGTTCCAGACGCCGATCATCACCGCGTCCTCGCCAGAGGGCGCGCGCGATTTTCTGGTGCCTTCGCGGCTGCATCCGGGCAAGTTCTATGCGCTGCCGCAGGCGCCGCAGCAGTTCAAGCAGCTGATCATGGTCTCGGGCTTCGACAAATATTTCCAGATCGCGCCCTGTTTCCGCGATGAAGACCCGCGCGCTGACCGCTCGCCGACCGATTTCTACCAGCTTGATGTCGAGATGAGCTTTGTCGAGCAGGAAGATGTCTTTGCCGCCGTGGGGCCGGTGCTGCAAGGCGTGTTCGAGGAATTTGCGGACGGCAAGACCGTGGATCCCTGCGCTGACTGGCCGCGCATCCCCTATGCCGAGAGCTTGCTGAAATACGGCTCTGACAAGCCCGACCTGCGCAACCCGATTGAAATGCAGGTGGTCAGCGAGCATTTCCGCAGCTCTGGCTTCGCGATCTTTGCGAAACTGCTGGAAAATGAGGGCACCGAGATCCGTGCAATCCCCGCGCCCACCGGTGGGTCGCGCAAATTCTGCGACCGGATGAACGCTTTTGCCCAGGCGCAGGGGCTGCCGGGGATGGGGTATATTTTCTGGCGCGCGGGCGAGAGCGGGCTGGAAGCTGCAGGACCATTGGCCAAGAATATCGGGCCTGAGCGGACCGAGGCGATCCGCACCCAGCTTGGGCTGGGCGAAGGCGACGCCGCCTTCTTCCTCGGCGGCAAGCCTGCGCAATTCGAGGGTGTGGCGGCGAAAGCCCGCGATGAGATCGGGCGCGAGCTGGGGCTGACCGAGACGAACCGTTTCGCCTTTGCCTGGATCGTCGATTTTCCGATGTATGAGGCGGATACTGAATCCGGCAAGATCGACTTCTCGCATAACCCCTTCTCGATGCCGCAAGGCGGCATGGACGGGCTCTCGGGCGATCCGTTGCAGGTGAAGGGCTATCAGTATGATCTGGCCTGCAACGGCTATGAGATCCTCTCGGGCGCGATCCGCAACCACAAGCCCGAAATCATGTATCGCGCTTTCGAGATCGCGGGCTATCCGGCCTCTGAAGTGGACAAGCGCTTCGGCGGCATGGTCAAGGCGTTCAAATTCGGTGCGCCCCCGCATGGCGGTTGTGCCGCCGGGATTGACCGGATCGTGATGCTGCTGGCGGATGAGGCGAATATCCGGCAGGTGATCATGTTCCCGATGACCCAGCGCGCCGAGGATCTGCTGCTGAAAGCCCCGTCGGAGCCGACCAATGAGCAGTTGCGCGAATTGGGGCTGCGGCTCGCACCCAAGGACTGACGGAAGGGCCGCAGGTAAGGTGCGTGCTACAGCACGCACCCTACGGGCAGCAAGCCTGTGCCTCAGATCAGCGGCTGATCCGCCAGCAACCTGCGCAGATGCGTGATGAGGGGCAGGATATTGCCCGAGAGGCGCGCCTCATGGACCGCCTCTGCCATCACCACATCGCCCAGACTGCGCGCCAGCGTCGCGGTGAATTGCAGCGCATAGCCGCGCCGGTCTTCTGGTGCGCGCCCGCAGAGCAGGTCGAGCGCAAGAAACAGATCGTCGCGTAGGGCCAGCGTCGTGCGGGGCGGCATATCCGGCCAGGCCGATGCGGCATGCAGCGGAAAGAACACCGGGGCCAGCAGGTTGCGAAACTGCGCGATGCTGTCGAAGGGCTTGGCCACAAAGGCATCGGCCCCGGCAGTCAGGGCCGCCGCCTCCAGCTCTGGCTGGCCGGAAATCGCGATGATCAGCGGCACGCGGGGCGGATGCGCGGTCATTTCGGCGATCAGCTCCAGCCCGGAACCATCCGGCAGACCCAGATCCACCAGCACCGCATCGGGCGTATAGAGCGACAGGTGCCGACGCGCCCCTTTCAGGCTGTCCGCGCGGCGCATACGCCCGCCTGCGCCCTGAAACATCAGCCGGATCGAATCGCAGGTCTGGCGGCTGTCTTCGATCAGCAGCATTGTGCCACCGCGGTGATAGGGGCGGCTGAGAATATTGAGCGGCAGGCGACCCGCTGCGGCGGGCCGGGTATGGGTGGTGGTCATGATATCCTCCAGGGCAGCTTCCCCTATCTCAGCGCAGACTCGCTAAATTTGCGTTAAGAGCGCTGGCGCGATGCGGCCCTTGGTCACGGCTGCGGATGCGGGGGCTTGCCTTGCCGCGCGGTTTTCGCATAGGCAATCTTCACCTTTGGCGCATGGAGGATGGAATGATCGGACGTCTGAATCATGTGGCGATTGCCGTGCCGGATCTGCAGGCCGCTGCCGCGCAATACCGCAATACTCTGGGCGCCGATGTGGGCCCTGCGCAGGATGAGCCCGACCACGGGGTGACGGTCGTTTTCATCACCCTGCCGAACACCAAGATCGAACTGCTCTATCCTCTGGGCGAGAACAGCCCGATTCAGGGCTTTCTCGACAAGAACCCGGCGGGCGGGATTCACCATATCTGCTACGAGGTCGAGGATATCCTTGCCGCGCGCGACCGGCTGAAAGCCGAGGGCGCGCGGGTGCTGGGCACGGGCGAGCCGAAGATCGGCGCGCATGGCAAGCCGGTGCTGTTCCTGCATCCCAAGGATTTCAACGGCTGTCTGGTCGAGCTGGAGCAGGTCTGATGTCGATTATGTCCGCCATCGCGCTATACGCGATCATCTGGTTCCTGACCATGTTTCTGGTGCTGCCCTTCCGCCAGCGATCGCAGGCCGATGCTGGCGAAGTCGTGCCCGGAACCCCCGCAGGCGCGCCGCAGGATGCGCAGATGTGGCGCAAGGCGAAGCTGGTCACGCTGATCGCGACAGTGGCCTTTGTCGTGATCGCCGGGACCATCCTCTCCGAAGTGATCACCTATGAGATGATCGAGACTATCACCCGGCGTCACTGACCTGCGCCGGGTGGAGCCGGTGATACATATGCGTGAACACCGCCGCCCCCACCAGCGGCATGGCCAGATTCAGGATCGGGATGCTCAGGCCGATCGCCAATAGAAGGCCCGGCAGCCAGAGCCAGTAGAAATCGCGCTGAAACAGGCTGGCTGCGGTGGCGGCATCGTTACGGCGCCGCGCGATCATGGTGAAATATTCGCGCGACAGCAGGAACCCGTTCAGCGCCCAGAGAATCGCGATACCCCAGCCGCTGGAAATGGCGAAGACCGCCATGCCCAGCAGGTTCACAGCAACCAGAATCCCGAAATAGCTCAGGCTGTCACGCGCCGCCTCACGCCAGGGAATGCGGTTGCGGGGCTCCTGCCCGCGATAATGCTCGGCCTCGACCGCATCGGCTACGTCATCGAGATAAAGCCCGGTGAAGATCGAAGCGACGGGCACCATCAGAAACACCGACAGCCAGGGCAGATAGAGCATGGTGCCAACCGAGAAGCCCGCAGAGACATCCTGCACGCGCCCCACCACCGGCAGGAACAGCGCACCGGGGACGAGGATCTGGATGATCAGAAAGGCAATCGCGGCCAAGCCGACCAGCAGCGCAAGCGAGAGCGCCATGCCGATCCATAACAGCCTGCGATAGCGCGGGTCGCGCAACTGGGCAAAGGCGTGGCGATAGGCAAAGATCATGATACTGCCCCCTGTGGCCGGGCCGCCCCCAGCCCGTGGATCAGATGCGTGAAGGCCGCCACCCCGATCACCGGCATCACGAGGTTCAGAACCGGCACCGAGAGCAGGATCGCCAGCGCAATGCCGGCCAGCAGGAGCGTGCGGCGGTGCTGGCGGTGGAAGGGCTTGATCGCGGCGCCATCATGGCGGCGCTCGGAAATCATGGTGCTGTATTCGCGCGACAGGAGCCACCCGTTCAGCACCCAGAAGAAAGCAATCCCCCAAAGCACACCCAAAAGCGCGAAGCTGGCGAAGGAAACCAGATTGATGAAAAACACCAGCCCGAAGTAATTGACGGAATCGAACCAGAGTTTCTGCGTGCTCTGGGGCCGCGCGGGCGCAAGCCGGGGATAGTGCTGCCCCTCGATCCTGTCTGTGACCGCATGCAGGTGCAGCCCGGTGAAGAGCGAGGCCGCCGGGGCCATCAGGAAGATGGACAGGATCATCATGGTCGCAAGCGAGACGACCGAGAAGAAACTGCCCAGCCGGTCCATGCGCGTACCATCGGAAAAGGTGAAAACCCCGTCCTCGAATGTGCTGAAAAGCTGGATCAGCAGCGCATAGAGCGCGAAGAGCAGCGCCAATGACAACGCCGCCCCGATCAGCGTGGTCTGGCGAAAGCCGGGGTCGCGCAGCTCGGCGAAGGCGCGCAGGTAGCTGTCGCGGATCATTCCCGCCACTCGGTCAGACTGTCGATATCGGGGCGCGGGCGTTCGGGCGGAGTGGCGGCACTGGTACCGATATGAATGAAGCCCGCGATCCATTCCTGCGGCGCAAGGCCCAGCGACGCCAGGATTTCCTTATCCGTCGCGGCCCAGCCGGTCAGCCAGCACGCCCCCCAGCCCGAAGCCAGCGCCGCATTGACCAGCGACAGGCAGACCGCACCTGCGGAAAGCGTCTGCTCGATCTGCGGGATTTTCTCGGATGGCTTTGGGCTGGCCACAACCGCGACGATCAGCGGGCTGTCGGCAAAACAGGCGGCGGCTTTTTCGCAGGCATCGGGCTGCAGCCCCAGATCGGCCCCGCGCTTGGCGACGCTCTGCGCAAGTTTCGCATTGGCCGCGGCCGTCAGCACTATAAAACGCCAGGGTTCGAGCTTGCCGTGATCGGGCACGCGCGCGGCGGCCGCCAGAAGCTGTGTCATCTGGGATCGGTCGGGCACCGGGGTTGCCAGCATCTTGGCAGGGCGCGACCGGCGCGAGAGCAGGAAATCCAGAACAGCATTGTCAGTGGTCATGTCACAGCCTGTCATCTTCGTGTTGCGCCGACAAGCTAGCCCTTACAGGGGCTGGCGAAAAGGGCTATCCCTGCAGATCATGGATTTGCGCGATCTTGCCGTGTCGGGAACCACATTCGCCATCCGGGTCAGTCCGGGGGCACGCCGCGCCGGTCTGTCGCGCGGCGAGGATGGTCAGTTGCGCGTGGTGGTGACGGCTGTGCCCGAGAAAGGCCGCGCCAATGACGCGGTGCGCCGGATGCTTGCCAAGGCGCTGGGCGTTGCGCCGACGCGGCTGACGCTCCTGCGCGGCCAGACCAGCCGCGACAAGCTCTTCCGCCTCGATTAAGGGTTTTTTCAGCCGGGATGCGGATAGTCGGGGCTTGTTCCCCTTTGGGTCAGAGCCCGCTGCATGACGATCCCCACGCCGCTACAGGACATGCTTGCCCGCGAAAAACGCGCGCGGTTGCGGGCGGAACGGCTGTATGAACAGGTACAGCGCGAGTTGCGCGCCGCGAATGAACGGCTGATGCAGCATGCCTATGCGCTGTCGGATCAGGTCATCGCGCAGCGCGAGGCGCTGATGCGCGCGCGCGACCGGGCCGAGAGCCTGGAAGGCGCGAACAGCCGCTATTCGCAGGATCTGTCGCTCGCCAATGAACGCCTGCGCGAAGCGGTTGAGACGCTGGAGGATGGTTTCGCGGTTTTCGACAAGGATCAGGTACTGATCCTCGCGAATCAGGCTTATCTGAGTGTATTTCGCGACTTTCCCGAAGTGCAGCCGGGGATCCGCTACAGGCGGATTGCCGAGATTTGCGCCTTCGAGGGGGTGGTCTTGCTGCAGGATATCGCACCAGAGGATTGGGTCGCGATGATGATGGCGCGCTGGAACAGCCCGACCATCGCGCCGGTGCAACTGGATTTCAGCACCGGGCTTTCCGTGCGTCTGGTCGAGCGTCGGGCGGGCAATGGCGATCTGGTCTCGCTGTCCAACAACATCACCGAAACCCTGCGCTACCAGTCGGAACTGATCGCCGCGCAGCAAAAGGCGGAAGCGGCGGCGGAGACCAAATCGGCCTTCCTTGCGAATATGAGCCATGAAATCCGCACGCCCATGAATGGCGTGATCGGCATGGCGGAACTGCTGGCCGAAACCGATCTGGATGACGAACAGCGCAGCTATACAGAAACCATCACCTCATCAGGGCAGGCGCTGGTCACGATCATCAATGACATTCTGGATTACTCGAAGATGGATGCGGGCAAGATGGAACTGCATCCGGAAATCTTTGATCTGGAAAAGATGATCCATGATGTGCTGAGCCTGTTGACCCCTCGCGCGCGCGAAAAGTCCATCGAACTGATTGTCGATTATGACATGTTCCTGCCCGCTCGGCTGATCGCCGATCCGGGGCGGATGCGCCAGATCCTGACCAATCTGGTGGGCAATGCGGTGAAGTTCACGGAATCGGGCTATGTGCTGGTGCGGGCGCTGGGCATGGGCAGTTCCGCGCATGGCCAGATGGTGACACTCACGGTCGAAGATACCGGGATCGGCATTTCCAGAGAGCATCAGGACCGTATCTTTACCGAGTTCAGCCAGGTCGAGGAAAGCGCCAGCCGCCGTTTCGAGGGGACAGGTCTGGGGCTGGCGATCACACGGCAGATCGTCTCGGCGATGGGCGGCAATATCTGGGTGGAATCCGATCCCGGAATCGGATCCTGCTTCGGGATTTCGCTGGAATTGCCGCTGTCGCCGGATCCCGGTCCGCTGGGGCCAGAGCCTTTGCCCAACACGATCCGGACCGTGCTGCTGATCAGCGACCATCTGATCAGCCGCGAGATCATCGCACGCCGTCTGCAGGCCGCAGGCGCGAAAATCCTGACCGCCACCCAGAGCGGCGTTGCGCTGCGCAACATCATCAATGCGCGGCCGGATCTGGCGCTCATTGATCAGGATCTGGGCACAGAACCGGTTGATACCGTGCTGGCAGAGCTGCGGGCGCATCGGGACGCCTTGCCGGTCATGCTCATGAGCTCCGATATGTCACAGGCGCGGGATCTGCTCGCGCGTGGCGATGTGCGGGCGGTCCTGCCCAAACCGCTGCTCTGGCGGGATCTGCTTGCCGCGCTGGGCACACCCGCGCCAGCGCCCGAAGACCACGACCAGCCCCCGGTCCTCCCGGAACCAACTGGTCGGGCGGATATCACCTTCCGGGTGCTTTATGCCGAGGATAACAAGACCAACCAGCTTGTTTTCTCGAAGATGCTCAAGGGCCTGCCGCTGGATCTGCATATGGCGGATAACGGGCGGCAGGCCGTGGCGGATTTCGGCGCGCTGCATCCCGATATCGTCTTCATGGATGTGTCGATGCCGGAAATGGACGGGCGCGAGGCCACGCGACTGATCCGGGCGACAGAGGCGGGGCGCGATGTGCCGATCATCGCCCTCACCGCCCATGCGATGCAGGAAGAGATCGACCGCATCATGGGGGCGGGCATGAATGCAATGCTGACCAAGCCCCTGAAGAAATCCGAATTGCTGAGCGCCCTGCGCGATCACGCGCCGCCCGGTCTGTTCCCGCAGGCGGACTGAGAGCCAAGCGGTCAGATTTCGCGCAGAAAGACCGGGGTGTCGGGTTCAGAGAGGCCCGGCGCGTAGCGATAGCCCGCAGTGTCGAAATCGCGCA
This sequence comes from Natronohydrobacter thiooxidans, assembly GCF_001884735.1. Lineage (GTDB taxonomy): Bacteria > Pseudomonadota > Alphaproteobacteria > Rhodobacterales > Rhodobacteraceae > Roseinatronobacter > Roseinatronobacter thiooxidans_A. The sequence goes on from NZ_MJAP01000001.1 coordinate 159,156, forward strand.
GCGCGCCGGGATCGCTCAGGCGGTTTTCCAGAATGAAACGTGCCATGGCGCCGCGCGCCTTCTTGGCAAAGAAGCTCACGACCTTCGCCTGCTCGCCCTCGCGCTGGTCCTTGAATACCGGCGAAATCACGCGCGGGCGCAGCGCCGCGCGATCCACCGCGCCGAAATATTCCTGCGAGGCGCAGTTCACCACGATCTCGCTGCCCGCTGCATCGGCTGCGTCATTCAGCGCCTCTGCGATCCGGCTGCCCCAATAGTCATAAAGCGAGGCCCCGCGCGCGGTTTTCAGGCGGCTGCCCATTTCCAGCCGGTAGGGCTGCATCGCATCGAACGGGCGCAGCAGGCCATAAAGGCCCGAAAGGATGCGCAGGTGATCCTCTGCCCAGGCCAGCGCATCCGCGTCGAGCGATTGCGCGTCCAGCCCGGTATAGGTGTCGCCATTGAAGGCATGGATCGCCGGGCGCGTGACCTCTGGCGCGGGGGCACCGGCGAACCTCTCGAACCGCTCAAGGTTCAGCTGCGCGAGATTGTCACTGATCTTCATCAGGGTCTTCAGACCCTCGGCACCGATCTTGCGGGCCTCGCGCGCCAGCGCAACGGCGTCTTGCTGGAAATCGGGCGTGCTGAGGGCTTTGAGCGTGCCTCTGTGCGACCAGTCGAGTTTCTTGGCGGGCGAGAGAACAACAAGCATCCGTGCGCAATTCCTAGTGGAAAACTGGCGCCAACCTAGCCCTTGCGCGGTGATTGTCCAGTGTCCTTCATGTCGCAGGGGTAAATCTGCCCTTGCCCGTCTTGCCCTTTGCGCGCCGCCCCCTTAGGTTTGCGCAAGACCCCGGTGCGAGGAGCGTGCGATGCTGTCCCTGATCCAGATTCTGCTGCTTGTGTTGAACGTGGCGCAGTTCATCATCATCGTGCATATCATCCTGAGCTGGCTGATCAATTTCAATGTGCTCAGCCTGCGCTCGCCGATTGTGGCCTCGATCTGGGACGGGCTGAACCGGCTGCTTGAGCCCGCCTACCAGCGTATCCGCCGGTTCCTGCCCGATATGGGCGGGATCGATCTGGCGCCGCTGGTCGCGCTGATCGCGGTCTATGCCATCCGCATCGTGCTGATCAATAATATCGGTGTCTTTGTCTGACCTCATGACGGATACAGGTTCGGTCCTGTCGCGGGTCTTCGGCTTTTCCGCCTTTCGCCCCGGTCAGGCGGAAATCGTGGATGCCGTTCTGGGCGGTCTGGACACGCTTGCGATCATGCCCACGGGCGGCGGCAAGTCGCTGTGCTACCAGCTTCCGGCGCTATGCCGCGAGGGGCTGACCGTGGTCATCTCGCCGCTGATTGCGCTCATGCGCGATCAGGTGCGCGGGTTGCAGGAACTGGGCGTGTCGGCAGGGGCGCTGACCTCTGGCAATACCGAGGCCGAGACGGATGCCGTCTATCAGGCGCTCTCGCGCGGTGAGATGAAACTTCTCTATATCGCGCCCGAGCGGCTGGCCGGGTCGGCGACACTCGATCTGCTGCGGCGCTCGAATTGCAGCCTGATTGCCGTGGATGAGGCGCATTGCGTCAGCCAGTGGGGCCATGATTTCCGCCCCGATTACCTGCGTCTGGGCGATCTGCGCCGCAGTCTCGATGTGCCGCTGGCCGCGTTCACCGCGACCGCAGATGCCGAAACCCGCGCCGAGATCATCAAGCGGCTGTTCGACGGGCGCGCGCCGCAGGTTTTTCTGCGCGGTTTTGACCGGCCCAATATCCGGCTGAATTTCGCGGTCAAGGACAGCCCGCGCAAGCAGCTCATGGCCTATGCCAGCGCCCGCAAAGGGCAGGCCGGGATCATCTATTGCGCCACCCGCGCCCGGACCGAGGCGCTGGCGCAGGCGCTGACCGAGGCGGGCCATAACGCCCGCGCCTATCATGGCGGGATGGAAGCGCATGCAAGGCGCATGGTCGAGGAATTGTTCCAGCGCGAGGATGACCTGATCGTGGTCGCGACCATCGCTTTCGGCATGGGCGTGGACAAGCCCGATATCCGCTGGGTCGCCCATGCCGATCTGCCGAAATCCATTGAAAGCTATTATCAGGAAATCGGTCGCGCGGGCCGTGACGGGGCGCCTGCCGATACGCTGACCCTGTTCGGCCCCGATGATATCCGCCTGCGCCGCGCCCAGATTGATGAAAGCCCCGCGCCGATGGAACGCAAGCAGGCCGATCACGCGCGGCTGAACGCGCTTCTGGGGCTGGCAGAGGCCGTGCAATGCCGCCGTCAGGTGCTGCTGTCCTATTTCGGCGAGGTGTCACAGCCTTGCGGGAATTGCGACCTCTGCGCGAGCCCGGTCAAGCTGTTCAACGCGACAACCCCGGTGCGCAAGGCGCTGTCGGCGGTTCTGCGCACTGGCGAAAGCTTTGGCGCGGGCCATCTGATCGACATACTGACCGGCACTGCAACCCCCAAGGTCACGCAGCGCGGCCATGATGCGCTGCCGACATTCGCGGTGGGCCGCGATCTCAGCCGCGCCAAATGGCAGGCGGTGTTCCGGCAGATGATGGGGCGCGACCTGATCCGCCCGGACCCCGAACGCCACGGTGCCCTGCGCATGACCGACGCCGCCCGCCCCATCCTGCGCGGCGAGGCAGAGATCCATCTGCGCGAGGATACGATCGCGCGCGCGAAGGACGGGCCTGTGGTCAAGGCGCTGGTCTCGGAAGAGGATGCGCCGCTTCTCTCGGCGCTGAAAGCGAAACGCCGCGCCCTCGCGGAAGAGGCGCGCGTTCCCGCCTATGTGATCTTCACCGACCGCACTTTGATCGAGATGGCCGAGACCCGCCCGCGCGACATGGACGCGATGGCGCGGATCTCGGGCGTGGGCGCGAGCAAGCTGGAACGCTACGGCGCACTGTTTCTGGAAGTGATCACCGGGGCCGCGCCTGACGCCCAGCATCCCCAGCGGCGCAAGCTGGCCGGGCGTGATGCGGGCGGGCTTTATGACGAGTTGTTCGAGATCGCGCGCGGGCTGGAACGCGGCGCGGATGGCACCGGAAAGCTGCTGACGCTTTCGCCCGCCCTCCTGCGCGCGATTGCCGAGGCGCGGCCCGCCACCGAGGCCAGCCTAGCACGGATCAAGGGCATGGATGCCGCGCGGGTCGAACGTTTCGGCGGCGCGATTCTGGAACGGCTGCAGATGTTGTGACGCAACGATTGCCTTGACGCGGGCGCGCGCAGGGCCCAAGGCGCTGTCCCGACACAGGAGCCGCGCCATGTATCCGATCTTCCGTTTCCTCAAGGAAATCTTCAAGTTCCGCAATGCGCCTGCCTTGGGACTCACCGAAACCCATATCTCGCATCATCGCTGCTGGCCCTGGGATCTGGACCCGTGGATCGAACTGAACAATGGCCGCACGCTGACGCTCTATGATCTGGGGCGGATTCCGATGGGCATACGTTCAGGCCTGACCAGTATGCTGCGCACGCAGGGCTGGGGGATCACGGTGGCGGGCAATACCACGCGCTACCGCAAGCGGATCAAGGCGTTCCAGCGCTTCGAGATGCGCTCGCGCTGTATCGGCTGGGATGCGCGGTTTTTCTATATCGAACAGGCGATGTGGCTGGGCGAGGATTGCGCCAATCATATCCTGATCCGCTCGGCCATCACCTCGGCACAGGGGATTGTCCCGCCTGCGCGCGTGCTGGAAGCGATGGGCCAGCCGCCGCAAAGCCCCGACCTGCCGGGCTGGGTACAAGCATGGATCGCAGCAGATGCCGAACGGATCTGGCCGCCCGCGATCTGATCAGTTACCCCGAAAACATATTCGGAAAATACAAGATTAGAAATATTCTAAATCTTGACCCAGATCAAGGCGCATGACCTGCCGCCGCGCTAGACGTGATTCAGACGCGCGAAATCCGCAAGTTTGACCACGAACAGGAGGCTATCATGACCCCCAGACACCTGCACCGGCTTGGCGCGACCGCCATCGCGCTGGTGCTGAGTGCCACGGCAGTTCATGCCGAAGAGATCGCGGAATATATGGATTTCTTCGAGCCGCTGCCCTATCTGCCACCGATCCCGGCAGACAATACGATGACGCCGGAAAAGATCGAACTGGGCAAGATGCTGTTCTTTGAACCGCGCATCTCGGCCTCGGGCGTGATTTCCTGCGCCACCTGCCACAACCCGGCGCTGGGCTGGTCCGACCGTATCCCGCGCGCTGTGGGCCATGGCGGTCAGGTGGGCGAGCGCAACACGCCCACCGTGCTGAACTCGGGCTTCCTTGGTGCGCAGTTCTGGGACGGGCGCGAGCCGGATCTGGAGGGCCAAGCGCTGGGGCCAATTCAGGCCGATATCGAAATGAACATGACCCTGGCCGAGGCTATCGAGCGGCTCAAGGAATTCGATATCTATCACCAGCATTTCGCTGCCGCCTTCCCGGAGGATCCCGATCCGATCAATCAGGGCAATGTGGCGCTGGCGATTGCCGCTTTCGAGCGCACGCTGAACACGCCGAACTCGCCGCTCGACCGGTTCCTTGCCGGTGACGTGCAGGCAATGACCAGCCAGCAGGTCGAGGGGATGAAACTCTTTGTCGATGCCGGTTGCGTGGCTTGCCACAATGGTCCGGCCTTCACCGACAGCAATTATCACCGTTTCGAACTGCCCGGATCGCGCGATGAGGGCCGTTTCCTTGTCACCGGCGACGAGAATGACCGATTCGCCTTCCGCACGCCCACATTGCGCAACGTGGCCGTCACCTATCCGTATTTCAACAATGGATCGGTCGATAATCTGCGGGATGCGATCCAGCTTATGGGTCAGCAGATGCTCGGGCAGGATTTCGCGGAAGACGAGCTCGCCAGCCTCGTGGCCTTCATGGACGCGCTGACCGGGGAAATGCCGCATATCGAGATCCCGGCCCTGCCGTGATACGCGCGACGTCTTGACACAGCCGACCCGCCCGCCGGGCGGGTCGGATTGCTTTTTGCGTTTCCCGCAATGCCCCCAAGGGCATTTGCCGCCATCCGCAGGATTACACAAAAAGTCTATAGTCATTTTGTCGCCTTGCGCATTTCCGCGCAGGCCCTATTTTCACAAGTCATCAAGGCGAGATTCGCGCTTCCGTGGCGCTGTGTATCAGGGCCTTTGTGGATGAGGAGAGTGCAATGACCTTTTTGAAATCTATCGCCGTGGCTGCGGCACTTCTGCCCTTCGGCAGCCTTGCGCATGCAGGTGATGCTGCAGAAGGTGAGCAGGGTTTCCGCCAATGCGCAAGCTGTCATGGCATAGCGTCGCCCGATGGCGAGGTGATCCAGCGCGTGTCTCCGACCGGGCCGAATCTCTATGGTGTGGCCGGACGTCAGGCCGGAACCTATGAGGGCTATGCGCGCTTCTCGGGGGCGATCATGGCCGCAGGTGAAGCTGGAGTCGTCTGGGACGAAGAGAATTTCGTGGCTTTTGTCAGTGACCCAAGCGGTTTCCTGCGCGAAGTCACCGGCGATTCGCGCGCCCGGTCGAACATGAACCATCGTCTGCGGGGCTCTGCCGAAGATATCTACGCCTATCTGTCGCAATTCGGCAGCTGATCCCTTCGTCAGAACATGACCTGAAATTGAAGCAACCCGCCGAATCTTCGGCGGGTTTTCTTGTGACCGTCGCGTTTTCGGTGTGTTCAACTTGCGCCAGCGCAAGGACGCGGGGGTTGCAAGCTGCGATGATGCTGGTTCAGGCTTGGTCATGCCATGAAAGGAGACAGCCATGTTCGATTTTTCCGGGAAAACCGCCATTGTGACAGGGGCCGCATCAGGGATTGGCGAGGCCATCGCGCTGGAGCTCGCGGCCTCGGGGGCGCATGTGATCGTGTCCGATCTTGACGCCGACCATTGCGATCAGGTGGTGGCCACGATTCTGGATCGCGGCGGCAAGGCCACGGCTTTCGCTGCAGATGTGGCCGATCCGGCGGCAATGGAAGCACTCGTCGCCTGCGCCGAATCCGAGACCGGCGCGCTGCATCTGGCGGTGAATAATGCAGGCATTGGCGGCGTGCAGGCACCCACGGGCGAGTATCCGCTCGACGCCTGGCACAAGGTCATCAACGTAAACCTGAACGGGGTGTTCTACGGGATGCGCTATCAGATCCCGGCCATGGAACGCGCGGGCGGGGGTGCGATTGTCAATATGGCCTCGATCCTCGGCTCGGTCGGCTTCGCCAACTCCTCGGCCTATGTGGCCAGCAAACATGCGCTTCTGGGGCTGACCAAAACAGCGGCGATGGAATATGCGGCCAAGGGGATCAGGGTCAATTCGGTGGGGCCTGCCTTCATCGCGACCCCGCTTCTGACCAATAATCTCAGTCAGGACATGCTCGATGGTCTGGCCGGGCTGCATCCGATTGGCCGGATCGGCACGCCCGAGGAAGTCTCGGCCCTGACCTGTTTCCTGCTCTCGGAGCGGGCGAGTTTCATCACCGGCAGCTATCATCTGGTCGATGGCGGCTATACCGCGCCCTGACGCAATGGGGCAGGCATGAGCAATCCCAACTGGTGGACCCTTCCCGCAGATCAGGTGCTGGAGGGGCTGAAAACATCGCGCGACGGTCTGGACAAGGCACAGGCCGAGGAACGGCTGGCCGCGCATGGCCCGAACAAACTGCCCGAGGCCCCGCGCCCCGGCGCGCTGATCCGGCTGGCGCGGCAGTTCAACAACCTCTTGATCCTCGTGCTGATCGGGGCGGCAGCGATCACGGCGGCTCTGGGGCATTGGATCGATACCGGGGTGATCATGGCCGTGGTGATCATCAATGCCGTGATCGGCTTCGTACAGGAAGGCAAGGCCGAAGCGGCCCTTGAGGCGCTGCGCGACATGCTCGCGCCCAGGGCCAATGTGATCCGCGCGGGCGAGCGGATGAGCATTCCCGGCAGCGATCTGGTGCCCGGCGATGTGGTGGTGCTGGAAGCGGGCGACAAGATCCCCGCCGATCTGCGCTGGCTGGAACTCGCGGGGCTGACGGTCGAGGAAGCGATCCTGACCGGCGAGTCGGTGCCAGTGCGCAAGGCGCTGGATCCGGTCGGTGCAGAGGCCGCGCTGGGGGATCGCAGCTCTGCCGGGTTCAGCGGCACGATGGTGGCCGAGGGCACCGGTTCGGGCGTCGTGACTGCGACCGGCGGGCAGACCGAAATCGGGCGGATCAGCACGTTGATGGCCGGGGTCGAGACGCTGAAAACCCCGCTCATTCAGCAGATGGAGGTGTTTGCCAAGGTTCTGACCGGATTCATCATGGCGCTGGCCGCCGGGATTCTGGCCTTCACCATGCTCCTGCGCGACATGGCCTTCTCGGAAGCTTTCATGATCGTCGTGGGCCTTTTTGTCGCGGCCATTCCCGAAGGGCTGCCTGCTGTGCTGACCGTGACACTCGCGATTGGTGTGCAAAGCATGGCGCGGCGCAACGCGATCATCCGCCGCCTGCCGATCATCGAGACACTGGGCGCGGTCTCGACCATCTGTTCGGACAAGACCGGGACATTGACGCGTAACGAGATGATGGTGGCGTCAGTGGTGACCGCGCGCGATCTGGTTACTGTCACCGGGCAGGGCTACGCGCCCGAAGGTGATTTGTCAGGGGGCGACCGGAAAACACTAGCCGCAATCGGACGGGTCGCGGCGCTGTGCAACACGGCGGCGCTGGTCCGGGGCGATGCGGGCTGGCGGGTCGAGGGCGATCCGATGGAAGGCGCGCTTCTGGCCTTTGCGGGCAAACTGGGCGCAGCCGTAGATGCCCGCCCGCGCCCGGATGCGAGTATCCCGTTTGACGCCCGCTATCGCTATATGGCGGTGCTGCAGGACGGGCTGGTGCTGCTGAAAGGCGCGCCCGAACGGGTGATGGCGCATTGTGCCTCGCAGATGGGGCCAGACGGGCCAGAGCCGCTGGACAAGCCCTATTGGGACGCGGCCAGCGCGAAGATCGCAGCACAGGGACAGCGCGTTCTGGCCTTTGCGCAGATGCCCTTTGACGGGGGCGAGTTGTCGCATGACGCCGTGTCCGAAGGGCTGATCCTCTTGGGCCTTGTGGGTCTGATCGACCCGCCGCGGGATGAGGCGATCACCGCAGTCGCCGAGTGTCATCAGGCGGGGATTTCGGTGAAGATGATCACCGGCGATCACGCGGGCACAGCGGCGGCGATTGCGCGCCAGATCGGGTTGCGGCAGACCGACCAGGCGCTGACCGGGGCCGATATCGACCAGATGGATGACTGCGCGCTGGAAGGGGCGATCCGGCGCACCGATGTCTTTGCCCGCACCTCGCCCGAACACAAGCTGCGGCTGGTGCAGGCGCTGCAGGCGCGCGGGCAGGTTGTGGCGATGACCGGCGACGGGGTGAATGACGCGCCCGCACTCAAACGCGCCGATGCGGGCATAGCGATGGGGCAGAAAGGGTCCGAGGCCGCGCGCGAAGCGTCGGATTTCGTGCTGGCCGATGACAATTTCGCCTCGATTGCCGAGGCGGTGAAACAGGGGCGCACGGTCTATGCCAATCTCAAGAAGGTGATCGCCTTTCTGCTGCCGGTGAACGGGGGCGAGTCGATCTCATTGATCATCGCGGTCCTGTTCGGGCTGATGCTGCCCATCACGCCCTTGCAGATCCTGTGGGTGAATATGGTCAGTTCCGTGGCGCTGGCGATGTCGCTGGCCTTTGAGCGCCCCGAGGCGGCAATCATGCGCCAGCCCCCACGCCGCGCCGATGCGCCGATCCTGTCGCGATTCATCCTGTGGCGGGTGTTTCTGGTCTCGATCCTGTTTGCCATCGGGATTTTCGGGCAATTCGCGCTGGCGCAGGTGCAGGGCGCAAGCGTGGAAGCGGCGCGCACCATGGCGCTGAACACGCTGGTCGCGATGGAAGTCTTCTACCTGTTTTCCGTGCGCTTCCGGCATGGCTGGTCGCTGACCTGGGCCGGGGCGAAAGGCACGCCTGCGGTACTGATCGCGGTCGCGCTGGTCGTGGTGTTGCAGGCCGGGTTCACCTATCTGCCGGTCATGCAGGCGCTGTTCGACACTGTGGCGCTCTCGCCGGGCCAGGTGGCGCAATGCGCTTTCGCAGGGGTGGTGCTGCTTCTGGTGCTGGAGTTTGACAAGCATGCCGCAGCGCTGTGGAAGCGGCGGGGTGTGGCCCAGGCGTGAGCCGGAAGGCGGGCATTGGCGTTTCGGCTGCCATTCGGGGTGGCGAAACGCGCGAAGCAGCGCAGCGACTCCCGTGTCCGGGGGCGAGTACCAGCGCGCCGGCTTTTGCGGCGCGCCGGATCACGCGATCTTCAGCGCGGGCAAGCGCGCCTCGATCTGCGCACGCTCGGCCTCATATTGCGGCGGAAGCTTCAGCGCACGGCCAAGCCGGTCCATCGGTTCGTCCACGTCAAATCCCGGCCCATCCGTGGCAATCTCGAACAGCACACCGCCGGGTTCGCGGAAATAGATCGACCGGAAATACTGGCGGTCTTTCACCTCGGTCACGCGCTCGCCCCGCGCCAGCAAGGCCGTGCGCAGCGCCTCCTGATGCGCCGCATCCCGCGCGCGAAAGGCGATATGATGGATCGTGCCCGGACCGGGCCGCGCCTTGACCGGCGCATCGGCGCACCACAGATCAACCACCCGCCCCGCAGCATTCCCCGGCAGCATATAGCGCAGCCGCCTGCCCCCCGCGCCGCGTTCCTCACCCACGAATTCATACCCGAAAACCTCGGTCAGGATCGCCGCAGTCGGCGCCGGATCCTCGATCCACAGCGTCACCGAATGAAAAACGCCCCAAGGTCCGGCCTCCGCATCCGCGATCAGCTCGAACACCTGCCCATGCGGGTCCGTGACCGACAGAACCTGCGCCCCGAAACGGGTGGAGATGCTGCCGCCCAGCATGGCCTGCCATTCGGGCAGATCTGCAGGCGCAACCGCATAGGCATATGCCAGCGCCGCACCTGCACCCGCCTGCCCCTGTCCACGGTCTTCGCGGTTGAAAAAGGTCATCACCGAACCGGGCCGGGCATCCTGCGCCCCGAAATAGAGATGATACATCTGCGGCGCATCGAAATTCACGGTTATCTTGATCAGCCGGGTTTTCAGAACCCCGGTATAATAGTCCAGATTCTCCTGCGCCGGGCCGGAAATCGCGGTCACATGGTGCAGACCCGCAATCGGGGTCTTGAGCTGCGGGTCAGACATACTAGGCTCCATGGCAAGATCGGTTCCCTGTGAGGATAGGGCCAGCATGGCCAGAATACACGAAAAACCCGCCAACAGCGCCTGTGCCGCAGCGCACAGCCCGGCGTTGGAGCTGCATGAGCTGCACAAGGGCTTCGACAGCGCCGAAGGCCGGGTCGAGGTCTTGCGTGGCGTCTCGCTTTCCCTGCCGCGAGGCACATCCATGGCGCTGACCGGCGAGAGCGGCAGCGGCAAATCGACATTGCTGCATATCGCGGCGGGGCTGGAACAGGCCGATGGCGGACGCATCAGCCTCGCCGGTCAGGACATGACCCGCGCCAGCGATGCCGCACAGGCGCAGATGCGGCGCGGGCAGGTCGGGCTGATCTTTCAGCAGTTCAACCTGATCCCCTCGCTGACGGTCGGGGCCAATCTGGCCTTTCAGGCGCGGCTTGCAGGGTGCCATGATGCAGGCTTCACCGAGAGGCTAGCCGCGCGTCTGGGGCTGGACGGGTTGGCGAGGCGCTACCCCGAACAACTCTCGGGCGGGCAGCAGCAGCGCGTGGCCATTGGCCGCTGTCTGGCCGCGCGCCCCGCGCTTGTGCTGGCCGATGAACCGACCGGCAATCTCGATGAGGCCACGGGCGATGCCGTGCTGTCACTCATGCTGGCACTGACCGCCGAGGCCGGGGCGGCGCTGCTTCTGGTCACGCATTCCCCGCGCCTAGCCGCGCGTTGCGACGGGCGTCTGCATCTGCGCAAGGGCCGGATCGAGGCCAGCCCATGACGCGCATAGTGCTTTCAGCACTCCTGTCGCATTGGCGGCGCAACCGGTGGCAACTCGCGATGCTGCTGACCGGGCTGGCGCTGGCCACCGCACTCTGGTCAGGCATTCAGGCGCTGAATGCCGAGGCGCGTGCGGCCTATGCCACCGCCGAAGGATTGCTGGCCGAAGGCAGTGCTGCACGGCTGGAACACCCCACCGGGCGCATGGATCAGGCCGGGTACCTGCGCCTGCGCCGCGCAGGCTGGCTGGTCTCGCCGGTGATCGAGGGTCGCGCAACTCTGGGAGCGGCGCGCGTCACCCTTCTGGGGATCGAGCCACTGACCGCGCCCGCGACCGCAGGCCCCGCGCTGGCCACAGCGGATCTGCAGGCTTTCCTCGCCGGGCAGGGTTTCGCCCATCCCCAGACCCTGCGCGAAATCGGCGCGACCGGGCGCGAGTTGCGCGCCTCTGACGCCGTGCCCGTAGGCACGGTGCTGCTGGATATCGGCACGGCCCAGCGCCTGCTCGGGCTGGCGGGGCAGATCACCCGCCTGACCCTCGCCCCCGACCAGCCTGCAGGGCTGGTGCCGCTCGCCACCCTTGCCCCCGATCTGCGCCTGACCCCGCCGGGTGAAGGTGCAACGCTGGGCGGGCTGACCGACAGTTTCCACCTGAACCTGACCGCCTTTGGCCTGCTGGCTTTCGCAGTGGGCCTGTTCATCGTCCATTCCGCCGTCGGCCTTGCCTTCGAGCAGCGCCGCGCCATGTTCCGCACATTGCGCGCGCTGGGCGTGCCGCTGCGCCATCTGGCGGTCTGTCTGGCGGGCGAGATGCTGCTGTTTGCGATCCTCGCAGGCGCATTCGGGCTGGTGCTGGGCTATCTGCTGGCCGCAAGCCTTCTGCCCGATGTCGCGCTCACCCTGCGCGGGCTTTATGGTGCACCGGTCCCCGGCAGCCTGCAGTTCAACCCGCTCTGGGCACTGGCAGGTTTCGCCATGACGCTGGCGGGGACGGCGCTGGCGGGGGCGCAGGCGCTCTGGCGGCTCTGGCACATGCCGGTTCTCGCGCCCGCGCAGCCCCGCGCCTGGGCGCATGCCTCCGCGCGCGGCATGCGCCTGCAAGCTCTGCTCGCCCTGATACTGGCCGCGCTTGCCGTCACGCTCGCCCTCGCGGGCGACTCGCTCGTCACCGGCTTCGCGCTTCTTGCCGCTGCGCTGCTCGCCGCCGCGCTGACCGTGCCGCTTCTTCTCGCGCTTGGTCTGTCACTGGCGGAAAAACAGGCACGCAGTCCGGTAGCGCAATGGTTCTGGGCCGACAGCCGCCAGAACCTGCCGCGCCTCTCGCTCGCGCTCATGGCGCTGATGCTGGCACTCGCCGCCAATATCGGCGTCGGCAGCATGGTCGCCAGTTTCCGCGCCACCTTCATCACATGGCTGGATCTGCGTCTGGTGGCCGAAGTCACCGTCATCCCCGACAGCCCCGCGCAGGCCAATGCGCTTTACACTTACCTGACCCCGCGCACCGATGCGATCCTGCCCATGCAGCGGGTGGAGGCGACCCTTGCAGGCCAGCCCGGCCAGATCTACGCCATGCGCGACCATGCCACGATCCGCGACAACTGGCCCCTGATCGACCCGGTGCGCGAGGTCTGGGACCGGCTGGCCGCAGCCGAGGGCGTGCTGGTCAATGAACAACTCTACCGCCGCGCCGGGCTGGCCACAGGGGATATGCTCGATCTGCCGGGGATCGGCGCGCTGCCCATCCTTGGCGCCTATCCCGATTACGGCAACCCTCTGGCGCAGGCCGCGCTGACCGAGACCCTGTTCAGAGCCAGCTACCCCGACACGCCCATCCGCCAATTCGCCCTGCGCACCAAGGACGCACCCGCGCTGATCGCGGCACTACAGGACGAGTTCGGCCTCTCCGCCACCCAGATCACCGATCAGGCGCAGGCCAAGGCGCTCTCGCTCGCGATTTTTGAGCGCACCTTCCTGATCACCGGCGCGCTGAATGTCCTGACCCTCTCGGTTGCAGCGCTCGCGCTCTTCGCGGCCCTTGTCACGCTGGCCGGAATGCGGCTGGCGCAACTCGCGCCGCTCTGGGCGATGGGTCTGACCGCACGCCGACTTGCCGGGCTGGAACTCGCGCGCGCGCTGGTACTCGGCGCTGCGACACTGGCGCTGGCCCTGCCGGTAGGGCTGATGCTGGCGCAGGTGCTGCTTGCGGTGATCAATGTGCAGGCTTTCGGCTGGCGTCTGCCGCTGCAGTTCTTCCCCGCCGACTGGGCGCGCCTCGGTCTCTGGGCGATGCTCGCGGTTTTCGCCGCCGCAGCCCTGCCCGCGCTCCGGCTCTGGCGACAGGGGCCTGCACAATTGCTCAGGGTATTCGCCCATGAACGCTAGGATCCTCACCCTGACAGCCCTGCTGCTCGCCCCCAATGCCCATGCCCAGGGCTTCGCCGGGCTCGGCACCGATGCGGAAGGCTTCGCCATCCCCGAACGCGGGCGCGCGCTGCACTTCCCCGCCGACCATGGCCCGCACCCGGAATACCGCATCGAATGGTGGTATCTGACCGCGACGCTGACCGGCGCGGATGGTCAGGATTATGGCGTGCAATGGACGCTCTTCCGCTCTGCCCTCGCGCCCTTCGAGGCCGAGGGTTGGGACAGTCCGCAAATCTGGATGGGCCATGCGGGCCTGACCACGGCGAGCGCGCATTTCAGCGCCGAACGTTTCGGGCGCGGCGGCGTGGGGCAAGCCGGGGTCACGGCAGAGCCCTTTGCCGCATGGATCGACGACTGGCACATGACCAGCACCGCCCAGCCGGATCAGGACGCGCTCGACCGGCTCGACATCCATGCACGCGGGTCGGATTTCAGCTTCACGCTGGATTTCACCGCCGAAGGGCCGCGCGTGCTGCAAGGCGATCAGGGCTATTCTGTGAAATCCCCGCAGGGACAGGCCAGCTACTACTATTCCCAACCTTTCTACACGGTCACAGGCAGGCTCGACCTGCCCGAAGGCCCGGTCGCGGTCACGGGGCAGGGCTGGCTTGATCGCGAATGGTCCAGTCAGGCTCTCTCCGACGATCAGTCCGGCTGGGACTGGGTCTCGCTGGCTTTCGATGACGGGCATCGGATGATGGCGGCGCAGGTGCGCGGGCGCCAGACCTTCACCGCAGGCACATGGATCACGCCCGAGGGGCAGGCGACCCCCCTGCCCGACGGCGCCGTGCAATTCACGCCCCTGCGCCACACGCGCCTCAACGGGCGCGACGTGCCGACCCATTGGCAGATCGACTGGCCCGAGGGCGGGCTGTCCATCACTACCGAACCGCTGAATCCACACTCCTGGATGGATCTGTCGGTGCAATACTGGGAAGGGCCCCTGCGCTTCACCGGCAGCCATAGCGGGCGCGGTTATCTGGAGATGACCGGCTACTGAGCCGCGCCCGCCTGCCTGCCCTTCAGGCGGCGCGCAAGGGTGGGTGGGGGGGGCGCGACGGCTGAAGGGCAGGCAGGCGGGCAGATGACGCCGCGTTTCTGGTGACAGGGACCATGCCAGAGGGTTATCTCGCCCCACAGCCTGAGGAGGATCCCCATGCAATACCCCCATCTGCTCGCGCCCCTTGATCTGGGCTTCACCACGCTGAAGAACCGCGTGCTCATGGGCTCCATGCATACCGGGCTGGAAGAACGCGGCGATTGGGGAAGGGTCGCCGAATACTATGCCGAACGCGCGCGCGGTCAGGTGGCGCTGATCGTCACCGGCGGCATGGCCCCGAATCCCGAGGGCGGGGTCTTTCCGGGTGCCGCCGGTCTCTACAATGATCAGGACATCGCCAATCACCGGATGGTCACGGATCGCGTCCATGCAGAGGGCGGCAAGATCGCCATGCAGATCCTCCATACCGGCCGCTACGCTTTTGGCGCCGATTGCGTCGCCCCCTCTGCGCTGAAATCCCCGATCACCCCCTTCAAGCCCCGCGAACTGGATGAAGAAGGGATCGAAAAACAGATCGCCGATATCGTCACCAGCGCGAAGCGCGCTCAGGAAGCGGGCTATGATGGGGTCGAGATCATGGGCTCCGAGGGCTATCTCATCAACCAGTTTCTCTGCGCCGCCACCAATCACCGCACCGACCGCTGGGGCGGCGCTTACGAGAACCGGATGCGCCTGCCCGTCGAGATTGTGCGCCGTGTCCGCGAAGCAGTCGGGCGCGAATTCATCCTGATCTACCGCATTTCACTGATCGATCTGGTCCCCGGCGGGCAAAGTTTCGACGAGGTGGTGCAACTTGCCCAAGCCATCGAGGGTGCAGGGGCCAGCATCCTGAACACCGGCATCGGCTGGCACGAATCCCGCGTGCCCACCATCGCCACCTCGGTCCCGCGCGCAGGCTGGGCCTGGGTCACGCGCAAGCTGATAGGCAAGGTGGGCCTGCCGCTGATCACCTCGAACCGGATCAACACGCCCGATCTGGCCGAAGAGTTGCTTGCGGGCGGGGCCGCCGATATGGTCTCGATGGCGCGTCCCTTTCTGGCCGATCCCGATTTCGTCGCCAAGGCCGCGTCAGGCCGCGCCGCCGAAATCGCGCCCTGCATCGCCTGCAATCAGGCCTGTCTGGATCACACCTTTCAGGGCAGGATTTCTTCTTGCCTTGTGAACCCCCGCGCCTGCCACGAGACGGAACTGAATTACACCCCCACCAAAGCCCCGAAATCCATCGCCGTCGTGGGCGCAGGTCCGGCCGGGCTGATGGCCGCCCTCGTGGCCGATCAGCGCGGCCACAAGGTCACGCTCTTCGAGGCCGAAGGCCAGATCGGCGGGCAGCTGAACATGGCCCGCGCCATCCCCGGCAAAGAGGAATTTCACGGGCTGGTGGAGTGGTTCACCAGTGAGATCGCCCGCTCCTCGGTCACCTTGCGCCTGAACACCCGCGCCACGCCCGGGATGCTGGCGGCTTTCGACGAGGTGATCCTCGCCACCGGCGTCACCCCGCGCGACCCTCAGATTGACGGGCAGGACGCCCCCCATGTGCTGCGCTATATCGATGTGCTCCGGGCCAAGGCCCCGGTCGGCCCGCGCGCGCTGGTTGTGGGCGCGGGCGGCATCGGCTTCGACGTGGCCGAATACCTGATCCATCACGGCACCAGCCCGACCGAGGATCTGGCGCTCTGGCAGCGCGAATGGGGGGTGGCCGACCCGGCTCAGGCCCCCGGCGGGCTCGCCCCTGACGGCCCGCAACCCGAGGCCCCGGCGCGACAGGTGACACTGGTCCAGCGCAAGGCAGGCAGGCCCGGCAAGGGCTTAGGCAAGACAACCGGCTGGATTCACCGCGCCACCCTGGCCGCCAAGGGCGTGCAGATGC
Source organism: Natronohydrobacter thiooxidans (assembly GCF_001884735.1). Lineage (GTDB taxonomy): Bacteria > Pseudomonadota > Alphaproteobacteria > Rhodobacterales > Rhodobacteraceae > Roseinatronobacter > Roseinatronobacter thiooxidans_A. The sequence continues at coordinate 175,466 of NZ_MJAP01000001.1, forward strand.
TGGGCGGGCTGGAATACCGGCGGATCACGCCGGAAGGGATGGTCGTGGTCCGGGACGGGCGGGAAGAACTTCTTGCCGCCGATACGATCATCCTCTGCACCGGGCAGGAACCCTTGCGCGATCTGGTCGATGCGCTGGCCGCACAGGGCAGGGCAACGCATGTGATCGGCGGGGCGGATGTGGCAGCGGAGCTCGACGCCAAACGCGCGATTGATCAGGGGGCAAGACTGGCGGCAGCCCTGTAGCGCGACCAGACGTAAGGTGCGTGGTCAGCACGCACCCTACCACTTACCGCAACTCCACCTGCACCCGCGCGCCACGCCCCTCTGCATCCACCACCGAGAGCGTCACAAAGCCCGGCCCTTCCAGCATCAGCCGCGCCTCGCGCTCATGGCTTGCCGTCAGCACCGGTGCACCATTGGCAAACCATGTGAAGGGCGCGCGCCCCCGCTCCACCCGCGCCAGCACGCCCCCCGATATGACACGCAAGGCAGCACCCTCGGGCGGAAAGGCCAGTTCCGGGGCGTCACTTGCCTGCGCCACCCGCGCGCCGAACCGCTGCAAGGGGGCGGGCAGATCCGCATGGGCCAGCACCAGCGTCGCAGGCGGCGCGGGCGGCAGGGGCACCGGCCCCGCCCCCAGCCGCGCAAAGATCTCGAACAGCAGGGGCGCGGCCATATCCACCCCGAACATGCCTGGCACCGGCGCCCCATCCGCGCGCCCGACCCAGACCCCCGCCACATGCGCCCCGTCATAGCCCAGCGCCAGCGCATCGCGATGCCCGTAGGATGTGCCCGTCTTGAAGGCCAGCCGCCAGTCCGGCAGCCGCGCCGGGCGCGGGGCATCGGCCAGAATATCACCCAGATGCCAGGCCGCTTCGGCACTCATCAGCCTTTGCCGCGCCAGCATCTGCGGCGCGGTCGCGGACAGATCCACCGCCTCGCCCCCCCGCGCCATCGCCGCATAGAGCTGCACCAGCCCTTCCAGCGACACGCCCAGACCGCCCAGCGAAACCGCCAGCCCCGGCGCATCGCCGGGCACCACGGCGCTCACCCCCGCCTGTCGCAGCGCCGCCATCAGCCGCGCCGGCCCCAGCGCCTGCGTCAGCTCCACCACCGGCAGGTTCAATGACACCTGCAACGCCTCGCGCGCACTCACGGGGCCGCGAAACATGCGGTCGAAATTCTGCGGCGCATAGCCCGCAAACCGCGCAGGCCGGTCATTCAGCAGCGTTTCCGGATGCGCCAGCCCATCCGAGAAGGCCAGCCCATAGACCAGAGGTTTCAGCACCGATCCGGGCGAGCGCAAAGCCTGCGTCATATCGACAAAGCCCTGCCGGCGCGGGTCGAGATAATCGCCAGAGCCAACCGAGGCGAGCACCGCACCGGATTGCGGATCAGCCACCATCAGCGCGACAGTGGCCTGCGTGGGCAGATCGCGCAGCGCCCCGCGCGCCAGATCCTCCAGCGCGATCTGCAACGGCCGGTCGAGTGTCGTGCGATGGATGCGCCGATCCGGTTCCGCCGCGCGCAGACGGTCCCCCAGATGCGGCGCATGGGCCGGGAAGGAACGGCGCGCCATCGGCACGGCCTCGCGCAACGCCCCCTCGTAAGTCTCAACACTGATCACCCCCGCAGCCTGCGCCCGCGCCAGCACCCGGTCCCGCGCAGCCCGCGCGCGTTCCGGGTGGCGGTCGGGCTGACGCGCGGCGGGGCTTTGCGGCAGCGCGATCATCAGTGCGGCCTGCGCTTCGGTCAGCCGGTCCGCTTCGCGCCCCAGCCAGGCGAAAGTGCCCGCGCGCAGCCCCTCAAGGTTGCCGCCCATCGGCGCGTGATGCAGGTAGAGCGCAAGGATTTCCTCTTTCGACAGCGCCCGCTCCAGCGCCAGGGCCAGCCGGATCTGGCGCAGCTTGCCCGCCCATGTCCCGGTCGGCCCCTCCTCGATCAGCCGCGCGACCTGCATGGTCAGGGTGGAGCCGCCCGAACTGACCCGCCCCCGCAGCAGCGCCTGCCCCCCGGCCCGCAGCAGCGCCAGAGGGTCAACGCCGCCATGCCGGTAGAAGCGCTTGTCCTCATAGGCCAGCAGCATCGCCAGATAGGTCTGGTCCACGCGGCCCGCATCCACCCCCAGCCGCCAGCGCCCATCGGCGACCGTATAGGCGCGCAAGAGCGAGCCGTCCCGCGCCAGAACCTCGACCGAGGTCTCGGGCACCAGCGGCGGCAGTTCCGTCCGCGCCACCCAGACGGCCAAGGCAGCCCAGAGGCCAAGGGCAAACCCACCCCCGGCAATGGCCCGGCGCCAGCGCCTCACGGCGCAATCACCACCCGGCCTGTCTCCGACAGCGCGCGATTGGTCGGGCGATACATATCCTCGACCTTGGCCGCCGCATGATGGAAACTGCCGGGAGAGACCGCCCGCGCGATATAGGCCAGCCGCAACGGGGCCTCCTGCGTCCAGTCCACCGCGGCCAGGAAACGATCCGCCCGCGCCTCGGTCATCTCGGCGCTGTCATGCGTCCGCAACCAGTCCAGCGCGCGGATATCGCCCTCGCGCAGCAGATTGGCGTTGTCGATCTCGAACCCCGCAGGCAACGCGTCGTCGATCATCAACCGCCCGCCCTGCACACCGCGATCCGGGCGCACTTCCAGCACCGTCACCACCCGGTCGCCGACACGCAGGCCGCTCAGATCCAGCGCATCCCCTTCCGGTGTGTAATGGTTGCGCGTGATCGTATAGCCCGCGCCCCCCGCCGCAGGCGGCACCTCCGGCACCCCGAAGCCAGTGACGGTCACAGTCACCGGAATCGGCCCCTCATTGCGGATCGTAGCAGGCACCCCCTCATAAAGCGCGATCACATCACCATTCACCGGCTGATCGTCCCGCACCAGCCCGCGCCACTGCTCGCCCGAGGCCACCGCCGCCTGCAAGGCCCAGACGGCTTCCTGCGGCGATAACTGATCCACCGGACCCCGCGCCGCGACCAGTTGCGCATAGGGCGCAGCACTCGCAGTCGCGCTGCCCGCTTCCACCGCCAGCGCCAAAGCCCCCGCCAGATCGCGCAACGGCGTGCCGTAATCTTCGCGCCAGACCGACGCCCCGTCACTGTCCGCAGCCAGATCGAACGCTTGCCGGAACATCGCATCCGCCCGGCGCTGATCCCCGTAAGCGGCCAGCGCCGCCCCGATCTGGGCCGATGCCAGAGGCGTGTCGAACACCTCGGGCAGGGTATCGGCATAATAGCGCAGATCGCCGATCGCGGCCTCCCCCGCCCGCGCCAGCACATAAAGCGCATAGGCATAGCCGCGCCCGCCATTGAACATCTGGCCTGCCTGCGCGACCTCGTTGCGCAGGTTGTTCAGCGCCATGCGCAGGGCAGGGCCGGGCACATCCGCCCCCTGCCCCTCGGCGCGCAGCAGGACATCGGTCACATAGGCATCCAGCCACAGATCATAGCCGCCCGCCGCCCACAGGCCGAAACTGCCCGTCCGCCCCTGCCGCGTCAGGATGCGGTTGATCGCCTCCTGCACCTGCTCCCGCGCCTCGGCCTGGCTCACCAGCCCCAGTTCGACCACAGCATTCGAGGCTAGCAGCAGCGGCTGGATACTCGACGCGATCTGCTCGGTGCAGCCATAGGGATAAAGGCTCAGCCGCCGGATCAGCCCCGGCACATCCAGCGGTGCCCCCGCCCCCGCAATCAGCATCGCCCGCGCCGTGCCGGGGCGCAGCCCGTCCAGCGCATCGTCGGAAAAGACGAAACTCTCGCCTGTCGCCAAGGTAAACTGCGACGAGCGCGCCACTTCCGGGTCGGTATGCTGGACCGTCAGCCGCAGATCGCGGCGCAGCACCCGCCCGTCGGGCGTGGTCAGCGCGACGGAATAGACATGCTCGCCCACCATTTCCGGCGCAAGGTCAATATCGATCACCGCGCGCCCACCCTCATCCAGCGTGACCGAGGCAGGGACCACCCCCAGCCCATGCCCAGTGACCGACAGCGCCATTTCCCCCGCAGGCCCGGTCGCATGGGTCAGTTCCAGCCGCATCCGGCTGGTATCGCCCGGCGTCAGGAAACGCGGCAGACTGGGTTGCACCACCACCGGATCGCGCACCAGCACATCGGCACTGGCCTGCCCCACCCCGGTATCGGACCACACCACCGCCATCAGCCGCACCGTGCCGTTGAAGGCAGGCAGGTCAAAGCCGATCTCCGCGCGGCCATTCTCCAGCGCAACCGGCCCGGTGAAGAAGGCCAGCAAATCCTCGGTCGGGGCGGGCCCCGCGCGCGCGCTCACGGATTGATCCCCGCCCGAACGCACCTGCCCCATTGCGCCTGCCCGCGCATCGATCAGCCGCCCATAGATGTCGCGGATCGCCACGCCCAACTGGCGCTGGCCGAAGAAATACCCCATCGGATCGGGGGCGTCATATCCGGTCAGCGTCAGGATCCCCAGATCGACCGCCGCCAGCGTCGCATAGGCCGGACCATCTGTGAGGTCGGGCAGATCCAGCGTCACCTCCAGCCGCTCGCGCGGGTTGGCCTCCAAGGGCGCGGTCAGGACAGCGTTCAGCGCACGTTCCCCCGGTGCCACCCCCGCATGAACCAGCCCCATGCTGCGCGCGGGCAATTCCTCGGCGCTGTCCGAAGGCCGGATCAGGCTCGCGGTCACATAGGCCCCCGCGCCCCAGTCATCGGTGACGGGCAATTCCACCACGGTTTCGCCCGAGAGCGCCACCAGTTGCGTATGGATCACCCGGTCCGACAGGACCGAGACCAGCGCCATGCCCGCGCTCTCGGTGTCGATCCTGAGCCGCGCCACATCGCCCGGCGCATATTCCGCCGCATCCAGCGCGACTGACAGCATATCCGGCGTGTCGCGCGCGCTCTCCGCCCCATACCATCCGGCGGCAAAGGGGACCGAGGCGCTGGCGAATTCCGCGCCTTCCCGTGTCACCCGCAGCTCATATTGCCCCCAATCGACCGGCAGGCGCAGCGAGGCAGGCCCGCCCGCAAGCGTGACCTCGCCGCTATCCACCCGCGCGCGTTCGGTCACTGGCTCCCAATCCCAGCGGCCATCGAAGCTGAACCACTGATAGCGCGTCGTGACCTTGCTCAATTCCCAGGACAGGGTGCCATCCAGCGCCGCGCCATCCGGGCCGACCAGCACCAGATCGAAACTGGCCTCGCCGTTCTCGGGCAGGGTGCCGTCAAACCCCGGTCTGATCCCGATCACCGGGCTTTCCGCCCGCACCGGGACAGTCAGACTGCGCTCCACTGGGCGCGAGGCCCCGTCGATCAGCGTCGCTGTCACATTCAGCGCATAGGGCCGCGCCTCCAGTGTCAGCCGCTCCAAGGGCAGGCTGGCGGTCAACGCGCCGTCACTATCCGTCACCTGCCCCCGCTCAAACATGCGCCGCTGCGGATCAATCCGCTGGTCATGGCGACCAAACCGATAGCCCGGCCAGCCGTCCATCTGCGCCACGGCGCGCAAAGTGACAGAGCCTTCCAGCGCCAGTCCAGACGCCGGTGCGCCAAAGAGATGCCGCGCATGGATCTGCACCACAGGCGGCGCAGACAGGTCAATCATCCCCTCGGCGCTCAGGCCAAGGTCGAAATCCACCCGCTCGGGCAGGAAATCCTCGACCAGCACGGTCTGACTGGCCAGAGCAGGCGCATTCGGGTCCGACAGCATCTCGACCCGCCAGACCCCGCGCGGCACATCGCCGCCCAGGGGCAGAGCAAAGACATGCCCGCCCGCGCGTTCCTGCTGGCTGAGGATGCGCGAATATTCCACCCCATCGGGCCGCATCAGCCGCGCGATCATCGGCAATCCGTGGATCGCCTGCGCCCGGTGGTCGCGGGCCAGCGCGGTGACATGGATCACCTCGCCCGCGCGATACGCGCCCCGATCCGTGGCAAGAAAGAGATCAATCGCGCCGGGGGCCGCGCGCCCCTCGACCCCGCGATCCGACAGGTCAAATTCCGGCTCATCGAGCGAAAGCACCGCCATATCCTCGCCGCCCTCGACCAGCACCATCACCGGCGCACTGGCCCCGGTACCTTGCGTCAAAGCGCCCGCAAAACGCACATGCCCCTGCGCATCACTGACGGCCTCGCCCAGCACGCGGTTTGACCGTGCCAGCAGCGCCACGCGCAGACCTCCCGCAGGCTGGCCATCCGACAGGCGCTGCACCACGACATGCAGCCCGTCGCTGCCCGAAAGCGTGGTCAGCCCCAGATCCGAGACCATGAACCACTGCATCGCAGGCGCCGTCACCCAGGGATCGGCGTCAGGGACCGAGGCGCGCAGCACATAGACACCCGGTTCCAATGCGCCGATCTCATCCAGCGGCAGGCGCGAGGTGGTCGCGCGATTCAGCACCCCCTCAACCTGCGCGCTGCCCTGCCAGAACGGTTCAGCCAGCAGGTTCTCGAACCGCTCCGCGTCCCACTGGCTCAGGGCCGTGGCAAAACTGCCCTGCCGGATCGAGGTCACAAGATTGCGGTCCGACACGCGCATCAGCGCCAGATCCAGCCTGTCGGCATTGACCGTCTCGACAGGCAGCGCGCGCGGGCCGGACGCGGGCAGCACATAGGCCCGGCCCGGAAACCGCACCAAGGGCATACGGTCGCGGATATAGACCTCCAGCGGCACATCACGCACCAGCGTATCGCCCGAGGCCGCAGGCAGACCCGCGCGCAGGGTCAGGCTGACATTCTCGCCATAGCTGACCCCGCTCACGCAAAGCTGCGCGCCCTCCACCTCGACCGCCAGCCCCTGCACCGCGCTTTGCACGAAAGGCGCATAATCGCGTGTGGGTGACAGATCCTCCGAGAATTGCGCACAGATGCGCGGCGTGGCACTGGTCGCTTCCACATCATGGCTGAACAGCCGGAACCCGTATTGCTCGCGCAGCCGCACCAGCCGCTCGGGGTCGATACCGGGGCGCAACTCATCGGCCAGACGCATCGCCGCAAGCGCGGCATCGCCGCGGAAACTCGCCTCGAACGCCTCGGACATGACCAGCAATGCCTCGGCCCGCGCATCCGCTTGCGCAAGACGCAGGCTTGCATTGAGCGCCGCCGTCGCGGACGCGCGGTTCAGATCGAAGCGCCGCTGCCCGTCGCGCTGCGCCTGTACCCGCAACGCACGCGCATGCGCGAGCCATGCCGCCCCGCTATCGGCAACCGTGACTGCGGCCCCCGTCCACATCACCGCCTGATCGGCAGAATGCCCCTGCAGGAGTGCGGCCTCGCTCATGCCATTGGCGAAATAGCGATTGGCCATGGTCTCGGCCTGTTCGCGTGCATCGGAAAAATCACCGCTGTCCAGAAACCCCATCTCGGCGCGCAGCGCGCGCGCGCGCGCAACATCCGCATCCGGCACGCGGTGCATAACGCCCGAGCGCGCGCCTTCAAAGAAACTCGGCCCGCCAAGGACGGATTTCGGGAAACAGGCCCCGTTGCGCTGGTTGAAGGTAAAGCCCGCACACTCCTCCAGCCGCAGGCAGGTGGCGTGGCATTGCTCCAGCGTGGTGTTGAAAAGCGGCGTCAGATCCCCGCCGGGGAAATCCGTGTTCTCCTGCATGGTGGCGAATCGCGGCGGGACGGGCGCGTCCTGTGCCTGCGCAGCGGGCGTCCCGATCAGGGCAAGCACAAAGGCCAATGCCGCAACGGTGGCTTTCCGCCCCGCGCCATGCGGCGCATGGCCCCCCCCGAGAGTATTTCCGGCAAGATGAAAACGAAACATGATGGTGCCCCCCGGCAGAAAGATTTGCCGCAGGTTAGCATGGGTTTGTGTCACGATAAGCGGGAATTTTCGCGCCCACACAGGCTTGTGTCAGCTTCCGTCATCCCAGAGTTCCGGCTCCCAGATCGCAGGCGTGCCGCAGATTTGCGGATCGGGCGGGGTCACGACATCCTCGGATTTGCCGGGATAGTCGAGCTGGCCCAGCACATGCTGCAATACCGCCAGCCGGGCGCGATACTTGTCCTCGGCCCGCACCACGGTCCAGGGCGCGCAATCGCTATGGCTGCGCTCGAATGTCTCGGCAATCGCATGGGTATAGCTGTCCCATTTCGCCAGCCCCTCGATATCTATCCGCGAGAGTTTCCAATGCCGCATCGGATCATTCTCGCGCGAGAGCAGACGGCGCAACTGTTCAGCGCGGCTGACATTAAGCCAGATCTTGATCAGCGTGATCCCGTCCCCGGTCAGGATACGCTCGAAATCCGGCAATTGCTGAAAGAAACGCGCGCGCTGGTCAGGCGTGCAGAAGCCGAAAACCGGCTCGATCACCGCGCGATTATACCAAGAGCGGTCAAACAGCACCATTTCGCCGCCCGCAGGCAGACGCGCGACATAGCGCTGGAAAAACCACTCGCGCAACTGCCGGTCGGTGGGGCGGGGCAGGGCCTCGACCCGGACGATCCGGTGATTCACCACTTCCGAGATCCGATTGATCGCGCCGGATTTTCCCGCCGTATCGCGTCCCTCGAAGATCACGATCACCCGCTGGCCCGCCGCATCGATCCAGTGCTGCATCTTGACCAGTTCGGCCTGCAAGGGTTTCAGCGCGGCCAGATAATCGGATTTCTTCATCCAGCGCGGATAGGGATAATGCCCCGCCAGAGTATCGCGCTTGCGCGCCTCCTCGACCGCGCGGCGCAGCTCTTCGGGGGCGCGGGCTTGCAGAAAGGCCGTTACCTCTCCGGCAAAGGGCATTGGAATCTCACTCATCACGCGCCTCCTGTTCAACCGGGACAGGAAAGGGGCAATCGGGGTGCTTTTGCAAGAGTGGAGTGGAGCGGGCAGCGGGAATCGAACCCGCACCAAGAGCTTGGAAGGCTCGTGTGATACCATTTCACCATGCCCGCGCTGGGGTGATGGCTAGCCCATGGGCGCGGAACGGTCAAGAGGCGAGGCGCGCACGCGACGGCAGGAAGATCGTCAGCAACCCCAGAAGCGGTAGATAGGCGCAGGCCTGATAGACCCAGGCAATCCCGCGCGCATCGGCCATCACCCCCAGCACCGCCGCCGCGATCCCGCCCATGCCAAAGGCGAAGCCGAAAAAGATCCCTGCGACCAGCCCGATACGCCCCGGCAAAAGCATCTGCGCATAGACCACAATCGCCGGAAAGGCCGAGGCGATGATCACCCCGATCAGCACCGACAGCACCCCGGTCATGGCAAGCCCGACATGCGGCAGCAGCAGGGTGAAGGGCAGCACACCCAGAATCGAGCCCCAGATCACCACCAAGGGCCCGAACCGGTCGCCGATCAGCCCGCCCAGCATGACCCCCGCAGCCGTGGCGGCCAGAAACAGAAACAGCATCTGCTGTGCGGGCACGATCCCCAGATCGAAGCGGTCGATCAGGAAAAACGTGTAATAGCTCGAAATACTGGCCGTATAGGCATTCTTCGAGAAGGTCAGCACCGCCAGAACGACAATGGCCCAGATCACGCGATTGCGCGGCAGCCCATGCGTCGCCCGCTCGCGCCCCCTGGCGGCACTGGCCCGCGCCAGCGCTCCGTACCACAGCCCAATCCGGTTCAGGATCACCATGCCCGCCAGCGCCAGCAGCGCAAACAGCGCCACACTCGGGCGGCCCAGCGGCACCACGATAAAGGCGGCCAGCAGCGGCCCAAGCGCCGAGCCGAAATTGCCGCCCACCTGAAACAGCGACTGCGCCGTGCCGAATTTGCCGCCCGAGGCCAGCCGCGCCACGCGGCTCGATTCCGGGTGGAATATGGCCGATCCGATCCCGATCAGCATCGCGCCCGCCAGCAGCCCGCCATAGCTGGAGGCATAGGCCAGCAGCAAAAGCCCGCAGATCGTCGATCCCATCCCCACCGGCAGCGATTGCGGCATGGGGCGCTTGTCCGTCACCAGCCCCACCACCGGCTGCAACAGCGAGGCCGTGACCTGAAAGGCGAAAGTCATCAGCCCGATCTGCCAGAAGCTCAGATCGAACTCCAAAGCCAGCAGCGGGTAGAGCGCCGCCAAGAGGCTCTGCATGATGTCATTGATCATATGGCACAGGCTGATCGCGACGAGCACCAGCCATGTGGTGCGCTCTGCAGGGGTGGTGGCGGCGAGGCTCATGGCGCGAAACCTTCACATGTTCATCAAACCCCCCCTATGCGCCAGAGACGGGGCAGATGCAAGTGGGCGCGCGCGGCATTGACACTGCCACTGCCGTGCCCCAAGCAGGGCTTCTTGCCCTTCAAGTCGGGCAGCGCGCGCGGTGCTTACGATAAATTATCGTTTATATGCAGTACCTTAGTGTTTCACGTGGAACATTCACACCCTCACAACAACGGCGAGGCCAGCGCCACTGTGTTATTCCGCAACCGCCGCAGCGCTGACCATTGCGCCACATCAGCCCGGTCCAGCCGCGTCGCGCGGGCGATGTAGCTTTGCTGCCGCGCATCCAGCGTGGCCATCACCTCGGGGCAATGGATCAGGAGCGAGTTTTCATAGTTCAGATCAAAACTGCGATGGTCCAGATTGGCAGTGCCGATCAGCCCGAACGCCCCGTCCACCGTCACGATCTTGGAATGGATCAGACCGGGCTTGAACAGGAATATCTCGACGCCCGAACGCAGCAGATCCTCAAACCGGCTCTCGCTCGCCGCGCCGACGATGCGGCTGTCATTGCGCGCGGGCAGGATCAGCCGTACCCGCACGCCTCGCTCCGCGGCCGAACAGATCGCCACGTGCAGCGCATGATCCGGCACATAATAGGGCGTGGTCACCACCAGCCGCTCGGTCGCCGCATAGATCATCGCGCGCAAAGCGTCGGACGGGGTAGTGTAGATGTCATCCGGGCCAGAGGCGATGACCTGCGCGATCACCGGGCCGGGCTGCGGCGGGGGGCTGTCCTCGTGCAGAAGCGCGGTCAGATCCTCGGAATGATGCGTCATCCAGTCATGCAGGAACACCGCCTGCTGCTGGCGCACGGCAGGCCCTTCCAGCCGCATCAGGATATCGACCCAGGGCGCATAGCGGCGCTTGATGGCAAAGGCGGCATCGGCACAATTGCGGCTGCCCACCCAGGACAGGCGGTTGTCCACCACAATGATCTTGCGATGGTTGCGCAGGTCAATGCGCCGGAACAGCAGGCTGATGAAAGGATTGCCCACCGGCGCCGCGCGCTCCAGCGCGACACCAGCCCCTTCCATCTGCCGCCACAGGGGCGAGCGGATCAGGCGGCGCGCGCCGTGATCATCGACCAGAACCCTGCAGGCGACACCGCGCCGCGCGGCGCGGCACAGCGCATCGGCCATGCGGCTGCCGGTTGTATCGGGCAGCCAGATATAGAACAGCACATGGACATGCTGGCGTGCGCCCTCGATGGCGTCGAACATGTCCTCCATCATCGCATCGCCCTCGGGCAGAAGCGTCAGCCGGTTGCCCGCGACCGGCAAAAAGCCGCTGATCGCGCGCCCTGCGGCAAAGGCGGGCCCCGCCGGGCCGCGTATGGTCATCGGCGGCACCGAGCTTATCGCCTGCGCCTCCTGCAACTGATTGCGGACCTCGCGCATCCGCTCGCGATTTGCACGCTCCAGCCGGATCTCGCCGAACAGGAAATAGGCCGCGATTCCAACGCCCGGCAGGGCCGAGATCACCGCGACCCAGGCCAGCCGCGCCGCAGGCGTCAGCCCTGCGCGCAGCAGCGCGCGGATGACGAAAGCCACCTGCATGAGGAATACCAGAACCACTGCTGCGCCGGTCACGCGGATCACCCTTAAGCTGAGTCGCGCTCACCCTGTCATGGCGCTGCGCCAAAGTCACGCCCGTGACCGGTTGTCGCTTGAAGCCCGCCCGCGAAGACTATCTAAAGGCGGCAGATCGTAGCTTGTACCCAAAGGTTCGCCCATGTTGCTCAGCCCGCTTGCCTTCGACCGTTTTGTCGCCCCCGCCCGCCTGCGCCCGCAGATCTGGCGGTTCCTCGTCGGGCTTGCCGTGGTGATGGTGGTCTATGTCGCATGGATGGGGGTGATGGTCGGGATCGTCTGGGCCGCAAAGGGCGGCACCGGGGTGGACCGCGCACTGGGCAGCATCGGCACCGGCAGCACACCGGGGTCGCTGATCCTGCTCTTGCTGACCTTTGTCGGCATGGCGCTCGGCGTCTTCGCCGCAACCCGCTGGCTGCACAAACGCCCCATTGCCACGCTCTTCGGCCCCCGACAGCTGGTGCTGCGCGATTTCGCGACAGGCTTTGGCATCTTCGTGGCCTTTGCGATGCCGGGAATTATCTGGTTCTTCTTCACGCTGGATCTGACACCCAATGTCTCGATGCAGATCTGGCTGCTGTTCCTGCCCCTCGCGCTGATCGGCCTGCTGATCCAGACCGGCGCCGAAGAACTGATCTTCCGCGGCTATATGCAACAGCAGCTTGCCGCGCGCTTTGCCTCGCGCTGGGTCTGGATGGTGCTGCCTTCGGTGATTTTCGGACTGGTGCATTACGCGCCCGAGGAAATGGGCGATTCTGTCTGGCTCATGGTCTTTGTCACCGGGTTTTTCGGCCTCGTCATGGCCGATCTGACCGCGCGGTCGGGCTCACTTGGCATGGCCTGGGGGCTGCATTTCGCCAATAACCTTTTCGCGGTCCTGGTCTTCACCACCGGCGAGGCGCTGGACGGGCTCGCGCTCTACCGCCTGCCCTTCTCGGCGCGTGATACCGAAGCGATCCTGCCCTTGCTGGCGATCGATCTTCTCGGCATGATCCTCGTCTGGGCCGCCTGCCGCTATGCGCTGCGCCGGCGCTGATTGCATTTTGCCCCGCTTCGCCTTATCTGGCCCCTAATCTTGCAGGGATGTGCCGATGAACTGGATCACCAATTACGTCCGCCCGACAATCAACTCGCTGTTCTCGCGCCGCGAAATGCCCGAGAATCTGTGGGAGAAATGCCCCGAATGCGGCACGATGCTGTTCCATCGGGAACTCGCGGACAATCAGCGCGTCTGCACCTCCTGCGGGCATCACATGGGGATCACCCCGCGCGAGCGCTTCCAGAGCTTCTTCGATGGCGGCATGTACAAGGAAATCGCGGTGCCGCAGCCCCTGGCCGACCCGCTGCATTTTCGCGATCAGAAGAAATACCCCGACCGGATGAAAGCGGCGCAGAAACAGACCGGCGAGAAAGACGCCATGCTGATCGGCGAGGGCGAGGTCCTGCGCACCAGGCTTGTGGCCATCGCGCAGGATTTCAGCTTCATGGGCGGGTCGATGGGCATGTATGTCGGCAATGCCATCATCGCCGCCTGCGAACATGCCGTGGCGCGCAAATTGCCGTTGGTGCTGTTTTCCGCCGCCGGTGGCGCGCGGATGCAGGAGGGGATCCTCTCGCTGATGCAGATGCCGCGCACCACGGTCGCCGTGGACATGCTGCGCGAAGCGGGGCTGCCCTATATCGTGGTGCTGACCCATCCGACCACGGGCGGCGTGACCGCAAGCTATGCCATGCTGGGCGATGTGCAGATTGCCGAGCCGAATGCGCTGATCTGTTTTGCCGGCCCGCGTGTGATCGAACAGACCATCCGCGAAAAACTGCCCGAGGGGTTCCAGCGCGCCGAATATCTGCTGGAGCATGGCATGCTTGACCGTGTGACCCCGCGCAAGGATCTGCGCGTGGAAATTGCCACGATCCTGCGCATGCTGACCGGTCAGGGGGCCGTGGTGCATGGCGAACTGCCAGCCCCGCCCCCCGCAGAACCTGCCCCATGAGCACGCCCCAGTCCGACGCGCTCCAGTCCGACGCGCTTCTGGCGCGGATGATGGAATTTCACCCCAAGATCATCGACCTGACGCTGGATCGTGTCTGGCGGCTGCTGGAGGCACTTGACCACCCCGAGCGCAAATTGCCGCCGGTGATCCATCTCGCGGGCACCAATGGCAAAGGCTCGACCCAAGCCATGATCCGCGCGGGGCTGGAGGCCACGGGCGCGCGCGTGCATGCCTATACCTCGCCGCATCTGGCGCGCTTTCATGAACGCATCCGGCTGGCGGGCGATCTGATTTCGGAACCCGCGCTGAGCGCGCTTCTGGACGAAGCGCTGGCCGCCAATGGCACCGATGCGATCACCTATTTCGAGATCACCACCTGCGCCGCGCTTCTGGCCTTTGCCCGCACACCCGCCGATTACACGCTGCTGGAAGTCGGGCTTGGCGGACGGCTCGACGCCACCAATGTCGTGGATAACCCGGCGCTGACGGTGATCACACCGATCAGTCTCGATCATCAGCAATATCTGGGCGAGACCCTGCCCGAGATTGCGGGAGAGAAGGCCGGGATCATCAAACGCGGCGTGCCTTGCGTGGTCGGCCCGCAGGAAGATGCCGCGCTGGAGGTGATCGAGGCCCGCGCCGCACGTCTGGGGGCGCCGCTGCTGGCTTTCGGTCAGCACTGGCATGTCGGGATTGAGGGGGGGCGGCTGGTCTATCAGGACGAGAGCGGCCTTCTGGACCTGCCGCTGCCGAACCTTGCCGGACCGCATCAGATTCAGAATGCGGGCATGGCGCTGGCCGCCTTGCGCGCGCTGGGGCGTGGCGAGGGGGCCGAAGCGGCTGTCACCCGCGCCGAATGGCCCGCCCGGATGCAGCGTCTGCGCCATGGCCCGCTGGCTGAGGCATTGCCCAGGGGCACGCTCTGGCTCGATGGTGGCCATAATCCGGCGGCGGGCGAGGCGATTTCCGCCACGCTCGCGCAGATGGGGGTGGGGCGCATCTGGTTGATCTGCGGGATGCTGAACACCAAGGATGTGGCAGGTTTCATGCGCCCGCTGCGCGATGTGGCGCAGCATCTTTATGCGGTGTCGATCCCCGGCGAGGCCGCGACCCTTGCTGCATCCGCTACAGCGCAGGCGGCACTGGATGCAGGCATCAGCGCCAGCACAGCAGCGAACGTGCAGGCCGCCTTGGCCAGCATCGCGGCGCAAGACCCGCAGGCGCATGTCCTGATCTGCGGCTCGCTCTATCTGGCCGGGGGCATCCTGCGCGAGAACGGGTAGTGGCCGCCCGCCAGGACTGAAACAAGGGTCGTGACGTCGCAAAAGTTAACGATAGACCTGATCCGCGCCGGGAAAGGCGCGGGTCTTGACCTCGGCGGCATAGTCCGCCACCGCGCGTTCAATCGCGGGGCCAAGATCCCCGTAAACCTTGACGAATTTCGGCACGTGCGGGTTCAGGCCCAGCATATCCTCCAGCACCAGAATTTGCCCGTCGCAGTGTTTCGACGCGCCGATGCCGATGGTCGGGATATCCACGGCCGCGGTGATGCGGTCGGCAAGCTCCTCGACCACGCCCTCGACCACCAGCGCGAAGGCCCCGGCCTGCGCGACGGCAAGCGCATCGTCGATATGGGTGGCCCAGGCGGCCTCGTCGCGGCCCTGCACCTTGAACCCGCCCATCGTGTTCACCGATTGCGGCGTCAGGCCGATATGGGCCATGACCGGAATGCCACGTTCCGACAGGAAGCGGATCGTCTCGGCCATGCGCGCGCCGCCTTCCAGCTTCACCGCCCCGCAGGCGGTTTCCTTCATGATCCTTGCGGCATTGCGAAAGGCCATCTGCGGGCTTTCCTCATAGGTGCCGAAGGGCATATCGACCACCACCAGCGCGCGTTCGGTGCCGCGCACGACGGCCTTGCCATGCATGATCATCAGATCGAGCGGCACGCCGATGGTGCTGTCCATCCCATGCATGACCATGCCGAGACTGTCGCCCACGAGGATGAAATCGGCGTATCTGTCCACGATCTTGGCCGTATGGGCGTGGTAGCTGGTCAGCGAGACGATGGGTTCTCCGCCTTTGCGGGCGCGGATCTGGGGGGCGGTGATGCGGCGAATGGGGGTCTGGGCGCTCATGTTTCCTCCGGGCTTGGGTGGACCACACGGTTGTCGATAAGAAAAACCTTGCCGAAAGAGGCGGCAAGCAGGATGACGGCCGGGCGTGTCAGCGGGCCGGAAATGGTGTCGAGCGTGCCCGCGTCGCGGATATCGACGGATTGCACGCGGGCGCGCGGCTCGGCTTCGAGCGTGGCGCGGACATGGGAGCGCAGGCGCGAGGCGGTGATGCCGCTGGGGGCCATGGCTTCGGCCTGATCGAGCGCGCGGGCGAGCACTGGGGCTGCGGCCCGGTCGGCGGGGGCAAGCCGCACATTGCGCGAGGACATGGCCAGCCCGTCGGCCTCGCGCTGGATGGGGGCGCCGATGATTTCCACGCCCATATCCAGATCGCGGGTCATGGTGCGGATCACGGCAAGCTGCTGATAATCCTTCTCGCCGAATATTGCGGCATCGGGGCGGATGATGTTGAACAGTTTGGTCACGATGGTCGCGACGCCGCGGAAATGACCGGGGCGCAGCTTGCCGATCAGGGTTTTCGCCAGTTCCGTGGTCTCGACAATGGTCTGGGCCTGCGGGTCATAGATGGCGGCGGCATCCGGGGCAAAGACCGCATCGACGCCCTCGGCACGTAACAGGTCGAAATCGCGGGCCTCATCGCGGGGATAGCTGTCGAAATCCTCGCCGGGGCCGAATTGGGTCGGGTTGACGAAGATCGAGGCGATCACCCGGCCCTGCACTCCGGCGCGCTGGCGGGCAAGGCGCATGAGCGAGAGATGGCCTTCGTGCAGAAAGCCCATGGTGGGCACGAGGACGAGGGGCGTGCCGGGCTGGCGCCATTCGGCGCAAAGCTCGCGGATATCGGTTTTGGTGCGGGTGATATGCATGGGGATCGTTCCGGTGACTCGTAGGGTGCGTACTGAGTACGCACCCTACACCCATCGCGCGAAAGGGGGCAGGGACATCAGCACCGCATCCGGGTCATGCCCGGTCTGCAATCCGAATTTCGTGCCACGGTCATAAACGAGATTGTATTCAGCATAGAGGCCGCGATGGATGAGCTGGGTTTCCTTCTCGGCCTCGCCCCACGCGAGCTTCCGCCGCCGTTCGACCTGCGCCAGAAAGGCGGGCAGGAAGGCGCGGCCCACATCCTGCGTGAAGGCGAAATCGGCCTCCCAGTCGCTGGTGCAGTAATCATCATAGAAGATACCGCCCACGCCCCGCGCGCGCTTTCGATGGGGAATGAAGAAATACTCATCCGCCCAATTCTTGAAACGCGGGTAGAGATCGGCGCCATGCGGGTCGCAATAGCGCTTCAATGTCGCGTGGAAATCGGCGGTATCTTCGGCATATTCGATGCAGGGATTCAGGTCAGACCCGCCGCCGAACCACCAGCCGCCCGGTGTCCAGAACATGCGGGTGTTCATATGTACGGCAGGCACATGCGGGTTCTGCATATGGGCGACCAGCGAAATGCCCGAGGCCCAGAAGCGCGGATCCTGCTCCAGCCCCGGTATTTCCTTGCGCGCGGTCAGCGAGCGCTGCGCCTGTTCGCCCAGCGCGCCATAGACTTCCGAGACATTCACGCCGACTTTCTCGAACACCCGCCCGCCGCGCATCACGCTCATCAGCCCGCCGCCCGCATCCTCGCCCTCGGGGCCGTGGCGCTGGGTGTCGCGGATCTCGAACCGCCCGGGCGCGCGATCCGACAGGGGGCCGTCCGTCTGACTGTCCTCGACCGCCTCGAATGCGGCCACGATCTGATCGCGCAGCGCGCGAAACCAGTCTGCCGCGCGGCGTTTGCGGTCGGTGAACGCGTCGCTCATGGTCTGATCCCCTCCGGTCCTTGCCCAGATGTGGCATGCGCTGTCGCGGGTGACAAGCCGCGTTTAGATCTGCGCCAGAAGTGTCGCATGGCGGGCGAGATAGGCCGCGCGGGTCTCGGCGGGGGGGCGCAGATGCAGCGACAGCCCCGTCAGCAGGGCCGGATCGGGCTTGCCGAAGAAGCGGTCTGACTCTGCGGCGGTAAACCCGGCGATCCGGGTGGCTTCCAGCCAGGCCGAGAGGCGGTCAGCGGCCTTGATCTTCTTCTTGACCGGGGCAGGCAGCCGCGCGGGCAGGCCGAAGCGGATATGAATGGCCGTGCTGAGGCGGTCATCGAGCGCGCCATAGCCGGGGCCGACTGCGGCTTTCACCGGTGAAATCATGTCGCCGATCACATATTCGGGCGCATCATGCAAAAGTGCGGCCAGTTGCCAGCGCGGATCGGGGCGCGGGGTCATGCGGGTATAGATTTCCTCGACCAGCAGCGAATGTTCGGCCACGGAATAGGGCCAGTCGCCCATGGTCTGCCCGTTCCAGCGGGCGACAAAGGCCAGTCCATGCGCGATATCCTCGATCTCGATATCGACCGGGGTCGGGTCCAGCAGGTCGAGCCTGCGGCCCGAAAGCATCCGTTGCCAGGCGCGGGGCGGTGGGGGCATGGGGGTCTCGCTATGTCTGTTCTCCTGCTTGGTAGCGGCTGGCGGCGGGCAGGTCCAGCAGGTGACGTAACGTCGCCTTTGCTGTGGGTGCAGGGCGCGGGATAAATCGCCGGGCAAGTCAGGGCGAGGAGGGGGCAATGCAGATTGAGGGCCAGATGGCGGTTGTGACCGGGGGTGGCAGCGGGCTGGGGGCGGCGAGCGCGCGGCATCTGGCGGCGCGGGGCGCGCAGGTGGCGATTTTCGATTTCGACATGGCGCGGGCCGAGGCCGTGGCGGCAGAGATCGGCGGGTGTGCCTTCCGGGTGGATGTGGGCGATGCGGGGGCCGTGGGCGCGGCCATGGCCGAGGCCGCGCAGATGGGCGCGCTGCGCGTCGTGGTGAACTGTGCGGGGATCGCGACAGCGGCGCGGGTGGTCGGGCGTGACGGGCTGCCCTCGACCGAGGTGTTCGAGCGGGTGGTGCGCGTCAATCTGATCGGGTCTTTCAATGTCATGGCCCATGCCGCCGCCGTCATGAAAGGGCTGGACCCGCTGGACGGGGGCGAGCGCGGGGTGATCGTGAACACCTCTTCCGCCGCCTGGCAGGACGGGCAGGTGGGTCAGGCGGCCTATGCGGCGTCCAAGGGTGGCATTGCCGCGATGTGCCTGCCTGTGGCGCGGGATCTGGCGCGCGACGGTATCCGCTGCATCGCCATCGCGCCGGGGCTGTTCCGCACCCCGATGATGGAGGCGCTGCCGGAAGAGACGACCCGCGCCATCACGGCGAATATTCCTTTTCCGGCGCGGCTGGGCGATCCGGCGGAGTTCGCGCTGATGGTGGGGCAGATCATCGAGAACCCCTATCTGAACGGCACCACGATCCGGCTGGACGGGGCGACGCGCCTGCCCGCGCGGTAAGGCAAAACCCCCGGCACCGGGCCGGGGGTCGTGTCGGAGATTTCCGAAAGGCGATCAGTTCGGGATATCTGCCGTGATCCCTTCGACATAGAAATCCATCGTCAGCAGATCGCCATCGGGCGCGGTCTCGCCCTCAGCCAGCCAGGGCGTGCCATCCTGCTTGTTGATCGGGCCGGTGAAGGGGTGATATTCACCCGCCGCGATGGCGGCGATCATCTCTTCCGCCTCGGCGCGGACATCCTCGGGGATCAGATCGCTCAGGGGCGCGAAGCCCACCATGCCATCGACGATCCCGTGCCAGACATCACCGGCTTCCCATGTGCCGTCCTGCACCGCGCGCACGCGTTCGATGTAATAGGGCGCCCAGACATCAAGGATGCCGGTCAGATGCGACTGCGGGGCGAAGGCCGACATGTCGGATGCCTGACCAAAGGCGTAGATGCCCGCATCCTGCGCAACTGTCAGCGGCGCGGTCGAATCGGTGTGCTGCATGATGATATCGGCGCCCTGTTCGATCAGCGCTTCGGCAGCGGCGGCTTCCTGCGCCGGGTCATACCAGCTATAGACCCAGACCACGTTGAATTCGACATCCGGGTTCACGGCCTTGGCATGCAGATAGGCCGAATTGATGCCCATGATCACTTCGGGGATCGGGAAAGAGGCGATATAGCCCACGCGGTTGGTTTCGGTCATCTTGCCTGCAATATGGCCGATGACCGCGCGCCCCTCATAGAACCGCGCGTTATACAGGCTCACATTGTCGGTTTCCTGAATGTAGCCGGTGGCGTGCTCGAATTTCACATTCGGAAAGCGTGCGGCGACCGTGTTCATGTCGGGGCCATAGCCGAAAGAGGTGGCGAAGATCAGATCCGTGCCCGACAGCGCCATCTGGGTCATGACCCGCTCTGCATCGGCGCCATATGCCACGTTTTCGACATAGGTGGTTTCGACGGCATCGCCGAATTCGGCCTCGACCGCCAGACGGGCCTGATCATGGGTATAGGTCCAGCCATGATCGCCCACCGGGCCGATATAGATGAAGCCCACCTTGGTCGTATCCGCAAGGGCGGGCGCGGCAAGTGCCATGCCCAGTGCGGCAGTCATCAGCAGTCTTTTCATTGGGGTTTCTCCCTGTTGGCAGCAAAAGCCTCAGCTAGAGGCATGGAAAGGACGGTTCAGCGAGCCGGGCGCATTCGAGCTTGCGCGCGCCCTGCCCGATGAGATGAACACAAGCACGGCAATCGTTATCAGGTAAGGCGACATAGACAAGTATTCGACGGGGATCTTGACGCCCGCGGCCTGCAGATTCAACTGCAGCACGACGATGCCGCCGAAAAGGTAAGCGCCCGCCATCGCCCGCCATGGACGCCAGCTTGCGAACACCACCAGCGCCAGCGCAATCCAGCCTGCGCCAACGGTCATGCCCTCGGTCCATTGCGGCACGCGGATGAGCGACAGATAGGCCCCGCCCAGACCCGCGCAGGCGCCGCCGAACATGATCGCGAGCACGCGCACGCGCTTGACATGGTAGCCCAGCGCATGGGCGGCATCGTGGTTCTCGCCCACCGCGCGCAGGATCATGCCTGCGCGGCTGTATTTCAGGAACCACCAGACCGCCGCGACCAGCGCGATGGTCAGATAGACCACGATGTCATGCGAGAAGACCGCGCGGCCCAGAAAGGGGATGTCCGAGAGGAACCCCAGATCCAGTTTTGGCGTGCGCGGCGGGGTAATCCCGACGTAACGCTGCCCGAGCAGCGCCGAGAGCCCGAGACCGAAGAGTGTCAGCGCAAGGCCGGAGGCCACCTGATTGGTCATCAGCGCCTGTGTCAGAAGCGCAAAGAGCAGCGACAGGGCCATGCCCGCAAAGGCCGCGCCGATGAAGCCCAGAAAGGGGCTGCCGGTATTCACCGCGACAATGAAGCCAAGGCAGGCACCCATGATCATCATGCCCTCGACACCCAGATTCAGGACGCCGGATTTCTCGACGACCAACTCGCCTATGGCCGCCAGCAGGATCGGGGTTGCCGCGACCATGAGCGCGGCCATCAGCACAGCGGGGTTGATGGAACCAAGGATCATGCGCGCGCCCCTTGTGTCAGCCGGATGCGGTAATTGGTCTGGAAATCCAGCGCCAGGAGGAAGAAGAGAAGCATCCCCTGAAACACCTGAATCGCGGCGCCGGGCAGTTGCAGCATCATCTGCCCCAGCTCGCCGCCGATATAGGTGAGGCCCAGCAGCAGCCCGGCCAGCACGATGCCGACAGGGTTCAAGCGGCCCAGAAAGGCCACGATGATCGCGGTGAAGCCGTAACCGCTGGCAAATTCGATGCGCACCTGCCCGCCGGGGCCTGAAACCTCGAACATGCCCGCAAGCCCTGCCAGCGCGCCCGAGATGCCAAGGCAGATCACCACCAGCCGCGCGGGCGAGACGCCGCCGAACCGGGCGGCGCGCGGGGCTTGTCCGGCAAGCTGGACATGATAGCCCAGCATGTGCCGGGTCATCATCGCATAGGCGAAGATCACCGCGATCAATGCGGCCACGACGCCCCAGTGAATGCCGGTGCCGGAGATCAGTTCGGCATTATAGGCGGCCTCATAGCGGCGCAGGTCGCGCGAACCGGGAAAGCCCGCGATATCGGGGTTGCGCATCACGCCCAGCGCCATGGCAGCAAGGATTTTCTCGGCCACATAGACCAAGAGCAGCGAGACAAGGATTTCATTGGTGTTGAAGCGGGTTTTCAGGATGGCGGGAATCATCGCCCAGAGAAAGCCACCGAAGGCACCTGCGATCACCATCAGCGGGAAAATATACCACCCCGGCGCTGGGAAGAAGGCAAGCGCCACGCCCGCGCCGAAGAGGGCACCGATGATATACTGCCCCTCGGCGCCGATATTCCAGATATTGGCCTTGAAACCGATGGCGAGGCCCACGGCGATCAGGATCAGCGGCGCGGATTTGATCAGCAGCTGCGGGCGCGAATAACTGCCGAAGGTTTCGGAGAAGATCGGATCGAAAAAGATCAGCCGGATCGCGGTGATCGGGTCTTTGCCCAGCATCGCGAACATGATCCCGCCTGCGACCATGGTCAGCGCCACGGCCAGAAACGGGTTGGCGATGCGCCAGAATTTCGAGGGTTCCTTGCGCTTCTCAAGCCGGATCATTCTGCGTCCTCATGTGCCGGGTGCATGTCATGGGCGCCGCCCATCATCAGACCGATTTCTTCCACTGTCAGCCCTTTCGCCGGACGCACACGGGTCAGGCGGCCCTCGTTCAGCGCGGCGAAACTGTCGGCCACTTCCAAGAGCTCGTCGAGATCCTGACTGATGACCAGCACGCCCGCGCCCGCGCTGGCAAGGTCAAGAAGTGCCTGCCGGATGAAGGAAGCGGCGGATGCATCCACGCCCCAGGTCGGCTGGTTCACCACGATCACATCGGGCTTGAGTTCGATCTCGCGGCCGATGACGAATTTCTGCAGGTTGCCGCCCGACAGCGCGCGGGCGAGCACATGCGACCCCGGCGTGCGCACGTCGAATCTGGCGATGATCTCGCGCGCGAAGCTGTCGGTCTTTTTCCAGTCTATGAAACCCTTTTTCACCAGCCCCTTGCGCGCGGCCCCTGACAGAAGTGCATTCGCGGTCAGGCTCATATCGGGGGCGGCGGCATGGCCAAGGCGCTCTTCGGGTGCTGTGACCAGCCCGCGCAGGCGGCGCGCATTGGGGCCAAACTGGCCTATGGGCTGGCCCTTGAGCCTGACCTGACCGGCAGGAGAGGGGATTTCGCCCGAGAGCATCAGCAGTAATTCGTCCTGCCCATTGCCCGCAACACCAGCGATTCCAAGGACTTCGCCGCCGTGAAGCTGAAATGTGATATCCTTGAGCGAGGTGCCGAACGGATTGTTCGATTTCAGCGACAGGTTCTCGACCGAGAGCAGCACATCGCCCCTTGGCTTGGCGGCGCGTTCGGGCGGGGTCAGGATTTGCCCTACCATCAGTTCGGCCAGTTCGCGGGCCGATTTCTCGCGCGGATCGCAGGTCGCCACCTTGCGCCCGCCGCGCAGGATTGTGGCTTCGTCACAAAGCGCGCGGATTTCTTCCAGCTTATGCGAGATATAGAGGATCGCGGTGCCCTCGGCGGAGAGTTGGCGCAGCGTGCGGAACAGGATTTCGACCTCTTGCGGGGTCAGCACGCTGGTCGGTTCATCCATGATCAGCAGTTTCGGATCCTGCAGCAGGCAGCGGACGATTTCCACGCGCTGGCGTTCTCCCGCCGACAGATCGCCCACCAGCCGGTTGGGGTCGAGCGGCAGGCCATAGTCTGCGGAGACATCGCGGATCCGCTTGGCAAGGTCGCGCAG
The DNA here is from genome assembly GCF_001884735.1 of Natronohydrobacter thiooxidans. Lineage (GTDB taxonomy): Bacteria > Pseudomonadota > Alphaproteobacteria > Rhodobacterales > Rhodobacteraceae > Roseinatronobacter > Roseinatronobacter thiooxidans_A. The sequence continues at coordinate 199,048 of NZ_MJAP01000001.1, forward strand.
GGGGGGCGGGTTTTCCATGCCAAGGGCTACATTCTCGGCCACGTCCAGCGCGTCGAACAGGCTGAAATGCTGGAACACCATCGCGACGCCGTTCTGGCGCGCTTCCGAGGGCTGCGCGGGCGCATAGGGCCGGTCGCGCAGGGTCATCCGGCCCTTGTCAGGTTTGACCAAGCCGTAGATCATCTTGACCAGGGTGGATTTGCCTGCGCCATTCTCGCCAAGCAGCGCGTGTATCTGGCCTTCGCCGATCTGGAAGGATACGTCGTCATTCGCCAGAACGCCCGGATAGGCCTTGGTCAGCCCTTCAAGGCGCAGCAATGGCTTGCGCATAAGACCATATCCCCCTGTCATGCATTTCTGCGTTTATTCTGATACCAGCAAAGCGGCGCATCAGTTTTTTCTCAAGGAAAAACTATGCCCGGAGTGGCGAGACTGATTCAATGCCTCATTGATAATCATTGTTGGTCTTTCGCGCGGGCCCGGCCCGCTCTATGCTGCGCCCATGACCCGGACCCCTCGTTTCATCCATCTGCGCACCCATACGGAATATTCCCTGCTTGAAGGGGCTATTCCACTGAAAAAACTGGTGAAAACCTGTGCCGCCAAGGGCTGGCCCGCGATTGCTGTCACTGATACCGACAATATGTTCGCGGCGCTGGAATTTTCGGTGCTGGCCTCTGGCGCGGGGGTACAGCCGATCCTTGGCTGTCAGATTTCGGTCGCCTATGATCCGCCTGCGCCGGGCGAGAAGCTGCGGATGCCTGCGCCGGTTGTGCTGCTCGCACAATCCGAGCAGGGCTATATGAACCTGATGAAGCTCAATTCCTGTCTGTATCTGCCAAAGGACCGCCCGGTCCCGCAGGTGACGGTCGGGGAACTGGCCGCGTATTCCGAAGGGCTGATCTGTCTGACAGGCGGGGCGGAAGGGGCCATCGGCAAGCTGATCCAAACCAATCAGATGCCCAAAGCCCGTGCGCTGATGGAACGGCTGGTGGCGATCTATCCGGGGCGGCTGTATGTCGAGTTGCAGCGCCATGCCGATGAGGGCGGGCAGATGATGGAGGCCGAGCGCGCCACCGAGCGCGCCTTTGTCGAGATGGCCTATGATCTGGACCTGCCGCTGGTCGCGACCAATGATGCCTATTTCCCGAATGCCGAGATGTATGAGGCGCATGATGCGCTTTTATGCATCAAGGAAGGGGCCTATGTGGACCAGTCCGCGCCGCGTCGGCGACTGACACCGCAGCATTATCTGAAATCCTCAGAGGAAATGGCCGCGCTCTTTGCCGATCTGCCGGAGGCGCTGGAAAACACCGTCGAGATTGCCCGGCGCTGCGCCTACAAGGCTGAAAAGCGCGCCCCCATCCTGCCGCGCTTTGCCGAGGATGAGGTGGAGGAGTTGCGCCGTCAGGCGAGAGAAGGGCTGGCTGCGCGGCTGGCGGTGATTCCGCATGCCGCATCGGTCGAGGAGTATGAGAAGCGGCTGGAATTTGAACTCGGTATCATCGAGGGGATGGGATTTCCCGGTTACTTCCTGATCGTTGCCGATTTCATCAAATGGGCCAAGGAGAATGACATTCCTGTCGGGCCGGGGCGTGGCTCTGGTGCCGGGTCGCTTGTGGCCTATGCGCTGACCATCACCGATCTGGACCCGCTGCGCTATGCGTTGCTGTTCGAGCGGTTCCTGAACCCCGAGCGGGTGTCGATGCCGGATTTCGACATCGATTTCTGTATGGACCGGCGCGAAGAGGTGATCCGCTACACCCAAGGTAAATACGGTCATGACAAGGTGGGGCAGATCATCACCTTCGGCGCGCTGCTGTCCAAGGCGGCGGTGCGCGATGTCGGGCGCGTGCTGCAGCTGCCCTTCGGGCAGGTCGACAAGCTGTCGAAAATGATCCCGGTCGAGGGGGTGAAGCCGGTCAGTATCGAGAAGGCGCTCGCGGATGAGCCGCGCCTGCGCGAGGCGGCGAAATCCGAAGAGGTGGTGGAACGTCTGCTGACCCATGCGCAGAAGGTTGAGGGGCTGCTCAGGAATGCCTCGACCCATGCGGCGGGGGTGGTGATCGGGGACCGGCCACTGGATCAGCTGGTGCCGCTTTACCGCGATCCGCGCTCGGACATGCCTGCGACGCAGTTCAACATGAAATGGGTCGAAGCCGCGGGACTGGTGAAATTCGACTTTCTGGGACTGAAAACCCTGACGGTCATCCAGAACGCGGTCGATCTGCTGAAGCGGCGCGGGGTGGATCTGGATATTTCCATGATCCCGCTGGATGATGAGGCGACCTATAAGCTTTATGCCAGCGCGCGCACGGTGGCGGTGTTTCAGGTGGAAAGCTCGGGCATGATGGATGCGCTGCGGCGCATGAAGCCTACCTGTATCGAGGATGTCGTGGCGCTGGTGGCGCTGTATCGTCCCGGCCCGATGGAGAATATTCCCACCTATTGCGAGGTGAAGAACGGGCTGAGGCCGCTGGAATCCATCCATCCGTCGATTGACCATATCCTTGAGGAAACCCAGGGCATCATCGTCTATCAGGAACAGGTGATGCAGATCGCGCAGGTCATGGCGGGCTATTCGCTTGGCGGCGCCGATCTGCTGCGCCGGGCGATGGGCAAGAAGATCGCCGAAGAGATGGCCAAGGAGCGGCCCAAATTCGTTGACGGCGCTGTCGCCAATGGGGTGGAGAAGAAGAAAGCGGGCGAAGTCTTTGACCTGCTAGAGAAATTCGCCAATTACGGCTTCAACAAATCGCATGCGGCGGCCTATGCCGTGGTCAGCTATCAGACCGCCTATCTGAAGGCGAATTATCCGGTCGAATTCATGGCGGGCGTCATGAATTGCGATCTGCACCTGACCGAGAAACTGGCGGTCTATAAACGCGAAGTGGACCGGATGGAGATTTCGGTCATTCCGCCTTGTGTGAACCGTTCGCGGGCGCGGTTTGACGTGAAGGACGGGGCGCTGGTCTATGGGCTGGGCGCGCTCAAGAATGTGGGTGTCGATGCGATGCGGCTGATCGTGGAGGGGCGCGATGAGGCCGCTTTCGCGACGCTCTTCGATCTGGCGCGACGGGTGGATCTGAAGCGCGTGGGCAAGCGCCCGCTGGAAATGCTGGCGCGGGCGGGCGCGTTTGACGAGCTGGACCGCAATCGCAAGCGGGTGTTCGAGAGTCTGGATGCGCTGGTCAGCTATTCGGCGGCGATCCATGAGGCGCGCGCCTCCGATCAGGTCTCGCTTTTCGGCGAGGCGGGGGCGGATATCCCCGAGCCGCGTCTGAGCCAATGCGATGACTGGCTGCCCACCGAGCGGCTGACGCAGGAGCATCAGGCCATCGGTTTCTATCTGTCGGGCCATCCGCTGGATGATTATGCCGGGCCGCTGAAGCGCAAGCAGGTCATGACCCTGGCCGAGATCGAGAGAAAGGCCGAGGGCGGCGCGCTGGTGGCCAAGATCGCCGGGGCGGTGTCAGCGCGGCAGGAACGCAAATCCGCGCGCGGAAATCGCTTTGCCTTCGTGCAATTGTCGGATCCGACCGGGCTCTATGAAGTGACCGTGTTTTCCGAGACGCTGGAGGCCGGGCGGCAATATCTGGAACCGGGGCAGAATGTCGTGCTGACAGTTGAGGCGACGATGGAGGCCGAGACGCTGAAACTGCTGGCGCGCGGGGTGCAGCCGATTGACTCGGTCGTGGCCGATGCGGGCGCGGCCGGGATGCGGGTGCATGTCGAGACCGCCGAAGCGATCGGATCTGTTGCAGGCTTGCTGGAGCGGTTCAGGGAAGGGCCGCAGCGGGCCAAGGGTCCGCTCTGGTTCTGCGTGACCGATCCTGCACTGGGTCAGGCTTATGAGATTGATACGGGCAGGCAGGTCGCAGTGACGCCGCAGATCCGGGGCGCGGTGAAATCGCTTGGCGGGGTGGTGATGGTCGAGGAGTTGTGAGGGCGCTGACGTAAGGTGCGTGGTGACCACGCACCTTACCAGAGGTCGCGCCGGGCGCGCTGGCGCTCAGCCCGCGATCATCTCGGCCTGACGCACGATCACTTCGGCCTGTTTGATCGAGGCGATATCGACCAGACGGCCCTTATAGACCGTCGCGCCCTCGCCGCGGGCTTTCGCGGCTTCCATTGCCGCAAGGATTTCGCGGGCCTCGGTTACGGCGGCGTCGGAGGGGGTAAAGACCTCATTGGCCAGCGCCACCTGCTTGGGGTGGATCGCCCATTTCCCGACCATGCCCAGCGTGGCTGAACGGCGGGCCTGCGCGCGGAAGCCCTCGTCATCCGAGAAATCACCGAAAGGACCGTCCACCGGCAGAATGCCATGGGTGCGGCAGGCCGCGACAATCGCCGATTGCGCCCAGTGCCAGGGGTCTGACCAGTGTTTCGCGCCCTCATGCAGCATGTAATAGTTTTCCTGCGTGCCGCCGATCCCCGTCGTGGCCATGCCCATCGAGGCCGCGAAATCGGCCGCGCCGAGGCTCATCGCCTGCAGGCGCGGCGAGGACGCGGCGATTTCCTCGACATGCGCGATTCCGGCGGCGGATTCGATGATCACCTCGAAACTGATGCGCTTTGAGCGCCCCTTGGCGGCCTCGATGGCCGAGACAAGCGCATCGACGGCATAGACATCCGCCGCGCAGCCGACTTTGGGGATCATGATCTGGTCCAGCCGGTCGCCTGCCTGTTCCAGGAGATCGACGACATCGCGATACCAGAAGGGCGTATCCAGCCCGTTGATCCGCACCGACAAATATTTGTTGCCCCAATCTACCTCATGCGTGGCCGCAATGATATTGGCGCGGGCCGCGTCCTTGTCGGAGGGGGCGACCGAATCTTCCAGATCCAGATTGATCACATCCGCGCCCGAGGCCGCCATTTTCTCGAAAAGTGCGGCGCGCGAGCCGGGGCCGAACAGCTGGCAACGATTGGGGCGCGCGGCCGGGGCAGGCTGAAGGCGGAAGCTCATGAGGCACCTCTTGCGTCAGGAAGTTTCAAAAATTTTCACCACATGGTTATTATGTTGCGCAAGGTGGTGCAAGGGCCATTCCGCACCTGCATTGCCGCAGTGCGGCGTCTGCGATTTTCCGGGTGCATCCGACCTTCGCCGCGCGAACCCTCTTGGCAAAGTCACGATGCTGAGTGCAGTGTCTTCGGACCTCTGGCGAGGTTTGCCCGGTTTCTCGGGCGCGTATGGTAAACTGGAGTACCCTCATGTTGCAGAAAATGAGCGCTGAAGCGCTCGGAACCTTCATTCTTGTTTTCTTTGGTTGTGGCTCAGCCGTCCTCATGGGGGCGCAGATCGGCATGCACGGGATCGCCATGGCTTTTGGTCTGGCGATTGTTGCGGCGGCCTATGGTTTCGGGGCGATATCGGGCGCGCATCTGAATCCGGCGGTGACGCTTGGCGCCGTGCTTGCGGGCCGTCTGCCGGCCTCGGACGCAGCGCCCTATATCGGCGCCCAGCTTCTGGGCGCGATCCTGGCTGCGCTGGTCATTCTGCTGATCGCCTCCGGTCAGGCGGATTATTCGCTGGCGGTGAATGGTCTGGGCCAGAACGGCTATGGCGCGGGCTATCTCGGGGAATATTCCCTGAGTGCCGCACTGATCTTCGAGTTCGTGGCAACATTCGTGTTCGTCATGGTCATTCTTGGTGCGACCTCTGCCGCCGCACCCGCTGCCATGGCCGGGCTTGCGATTGGTCTGACTCTCGCCGCGATCCATCTGGTCGGGATCAATGTTACCGGTGTTTCGGTCAATCCGGCGCGATCAGTTGGCCCCGCGATCTTTGTCGGCGGCAAGGCGCTGGCGGATCTGTGGGTCTTTTTCGCCGCGCCACTGGCCGGGGCAGCGGTCGCGGGCTTTGCCTATAAGAGCCTGTTCGGGAAGGCGTGAGTCAGCATTGCTGCGCGCTCTGGAAAGGGGGCGCAGCATCTTCTGCGCCACAGGTGCAGATTATTTCGGCATTTCCCAAGGTGACGCAAGAATCTTCGCAACTTCCCGATATTGTGTTCGATTTTCGCAAGACGTTCCGCGCGAATCCGGCGAGACTGTCCCGGTTGTTCCACCCTTGTCTTCGGAGCCTGCCATGATCGAGACGCCATATCTTCTGTTTCTGGGCGACGCGCCCGACGCTCTGGCCGCCAAGGTCGCGCAAGGGATCAAGGACTGGCGCCCGGAATTTGCGCTTGGGCAGTTCCGGATGGAGGGCTGCCGCGCCGATATGAAGCTGCCGGACATGACGCTGGCAGAGGCGAAAGCGGCAGGCGCGAAAACGCTGGTCATCGGGGTGGCCAATCGGGGCGGGGTGATCTCTGCCGCCTGGAAGAAGGTTCTGATCGCGGCGCTGGAGGAGGGATTTGACCTGGCCTCCGGCCTGCATAACCTGCTGCGCGATGAGCCGGATCTGAAAGCCGTGGCCGAGGCTTGCGGGCGCAAGCTGCATGATGTGCGCGTGCCATCCGTCGCCTATCCGATTGCCAATGGCATCAAGCGCAGCGGCAAGCGCTGTCTGGCGGTGGGCACGGATTGCTCGGTCGGCAAGATGTATACGTCGCTCTGCATGGAGCGCGAGATGGTCGCGCGGGGCATGAAGGCCACATTCCGCGCGACCGGGCAGACGGGTATTCTGATCACCGGGGGCGGGGTGCCGCTGGATGCGGTGATTGCCGATTTCATGGCCGGTTCGGTGGAATGGCTGACGCCGGATAATGACGCCGACCACTGGGATCTGATCGAAGGGCAGGGATCGCTGTTCCATGTCTCGTATTCCGGGGTGACGATGGCGTTGATCCATGGCGGCCAGCCTGATGCGCTGATCCTGAGCCATGAGCCCACACGCGACCATATGCGCGGATTGCCGGGCTATGCGCTGCCTTCGCTGGAGGCGCTGCGCGACATGGCGCTGACGCTGGCGCGGGTGGCCAATCCGGCCTGTCAGGTGGTGGGGATCTCGATCAACACCGCCGGGCTGGGCGAGCAGGAGGCGCTGGAGTATTGCGCCGGGGTCGAGGCCCGGATGGGGCTGCCGACGGTGGATCCGTTCCGCCATGGCGCGGGGCGGCTCGTGGATGCGCTGGCGGGGATCTGAGGGGCGTTGCCCCGGAGTCATGATTTGAGGGGCGTTGCCCCGGGCTCATGACTTGAGGGGCGTTGCCCCTCTGGGGCCTGCGGCCCCATTCACCCCAGAGTATTTCGGGCAAGATGAAGGAACAGCCGAATGAAGGTCTTTGACGAGCGGTTTGCGCTGGCCGAGGTGTTCACCATCGCGCGGGGCTCGCGGACCCATGCGGATGTATTGCGGGTCGAGCTGGTGCGGGACGGGATCACTGGTCAGGGCGAATGCGTGCCCTATGCGCGCTATGGCGAGACCATGGGGTCTGTGAGGGCGCAGGTCGAAGGGCTGGCAGAGGGGGTAAGCCGGGCCGCGCTGCAGGAGGCATTGCCCGCCGGAGCAGCGCGCAATGCGGTCGATTCTACGCTCTGGGACTGGGAAGCAAAGCGCGCGGGGTGCCGGGTCTGGGATCTGCTGGGCCTGCCTGCGCCTGCGCCGGTGGTCACGGCCTTCACCCTGTCGCTGGAGAGCCCCGAGAAGATGGAGGCGGCGGCACGGCGGCATGCGCATCGTCCGCTTCTGAAGATCAAGCTCGGGACGCCGGACGATATGCCACGGCTGGAAGCGGTGCGGCGTGGCGCACCGGAGACGCGGATCATCATTGATGCGAATGAAGGCTGGAGCGCCGAGGTCTATGCCGATCTGGCCCCGCATCTGCTGCGGCTGGGGGTGGCGATGGTGGAGCAGCCCCTGCCCGCAGGCGCCGATGACATGCTGGCCGAGATTGCGCGGCCCCTGCCGGTCTGCGCCGATGAGAGCTGCCATGACCGGGCCAGCCTGCCGGGGCTGCGCGGCAAATATGACATGGTGAATATCAAGCTCGACAAGACCGGCGGGCTGACCGAAGCACTGGCCTTGCGCGATGCCGCGCGGGGGGAAGGGTACGCGGTCATGGTGGGCTGCATGGTGGGGACATCGCTTGCGATGGCGCCTGCAGTGCTGGTCGCCCAAGGGGCGCAGATCGTCGATCTGGACGGGCCGCTTCTGCTGGCCGAGGACCGTGATCCGCCGCTTCACTATGATGCCAGCGGCGTGCATCCCCCCTTGCCCGCGCTCTGGGGCTGACTACTCTTCCCCATGCCCGGCGTATGCGCTATGCATAGCGCGATTTCGGAGGATAGCCAGATGCCAAGATACCGCTCGCGTACAACCACGCATGGACGCAACATGGCCGGGGCCCGTGGGCTCTGGCGGGCCACAGGCATGAAGGAAGGCGATTTCGGCAAGCCGATCATCGCGATTGTCAATTCCTTCACGCAATTTGTGCCGGGCCATGTGCATCTGAAGGATCTGGGCCAGATGGTCGCGCGCGAGGTCGAGAAGGCGGGCGGCGTCGCCAAGGAGTTCAACACGATTGCTGTCGATGACGGCATTGCGATGGGCCATGACGGGATGCTCTATTCGCTGCCCTCGCGCGAAGTGATCGCGGATTCGGTGGAGTATATGGTCAATGCCCATTGCGCCGATGCGATGGTCTGCATTTCCAATTGCGACAAGATTACGCCGGGCATGCTGATGGCGGCGATGCGGTTGAATATCCCGACCGTCTTTGTCTCTGGCGGGCCGATGGAAGCGGGCAAGGTCGAGATTGACGGTGTGGTGAAGGCGCTCGATCTGGTCGATGCGATGGTGGTCGCTGCCGATGACAAATACACCGACGCCCAGGTGCAGGCCATCGAGGAAGAAGCCTGCCCGACCTGCGGGTCGTGCTCGGGCATGTTCACCGCCAATTCGATGAACTGCCTGACCGAGGCGCTGGGCCTGTCGCTGCCGGGCAACGGCTCGACACTGGCCACCCATGCCGACCGCAAGAAGCTGTTCCTGCGCGCGGGGCATGTGATCGTCGATCTGGCGAAACGTTATTACGAGCAGGATGACGTCAGCGTGTTGCCGCGTTCGATTGCGTCATTTGAAGCCTTCGAGAACGCGATGTCGCTGGATATTGCCATGGGCGGGTCCACCAATACGGTGCTGCACCTGCTGGCCGCAGCCTATGAGGGCGAAATCGGCTTTACCATGGCGGATATCGACCGGTTGTCGCGCAAGGTGCCTTGTCTGTGCAAAGTCGCGCCCGCGAAATCGGATGTGCATATGGAAGATGTCCATCGCGCGGGCGGGATCATGGCGATTCTGGGCGAGCTCGATCGCGCGGGGCTCTTGCATCGCGATCTGCCCACGGTCCATTCGGAAACCATGGGTCAGGCGCTGGATATGTGGGACGTCAAGCGCACCAATGACCCGGATGTGCATGATTTCTTCCGCGCGGCACCGGGGGGCGTGCGCACCACGCAGGCTTTCGGGCAGGACAAGCGCTATGGCGCCGTCGATCTGGACCGCGAAAAAGGTGTGATCCGCGACAAGGCGCATGCGTTCAGTCAGGATGGCGGCCTTGCGGTGCTGTTCGGTAATCTGGCCGAGCAGGGTTGCATCGTGAAAACCGCAGGGGTGGATGATTCGATTCTGAAATTCTCGGGGCCTGCGCATGTGTTCGAGAGCCAGGATGATGCGGTCAGCGGGATTCTGACCGGCAAGGTCAAGGCCGGTGAAGTCGTCATCATCCGCTATGAAGGGCCGCGCGGCGGGCCGGGGATGCAGGAGATGCTCTATCCCACCAGCTACCTGAAATCCAAAGGGCTGGGCGCGGCCTGCGCGCTGGTCACGGATGGGCGGTTCTCGGGCGGCACTTCGGGCCTGTCCATCGGCCATGTCAGCCCGGAGGCGGAAGAAGGCGGGCTGATCGGGCTGGTGGAGCAGGGCGATCTGGTCGAGATCGACATTCCGAACCGGACGATCCATCTGGCGGTGGATGACGCGACGCTTGCTGCGCGCCGGACCGCGCAGGAGGCGAAGGGCTGGAAGCCTGCCAAGCCGCGCCCGCGCAAGGTGACGACGGCGCTGCGGGCCTATGCCGCGCTGACGACATCCGCGGCCATGGGGGCCGTGCGCAGATTGCCGGAAGGACATTGAGAATGAGCCGTATCGTCTATGTGAATGGCACCTATCTGCCAGAGGGTGAGGCCACGGTGTCGATCTTTGACCGTGGTTTCCTGATGGCGGATGGTGTCTATGAGGTGACGACGGTCCTCGATGGCAAGCTGATCGATTTTGACGGGCATCTTACCCGGTTGCAGCGGTCACTGGACGAGCTGGACATCGCCAATCCGATGTCGCGCGACGAATGGCTGGAGGTGCATCGCCAGCTGGTCGCGCAGAATGGCGTCGATCAGGGCATGATCTATCTGCAGGTGACGCGCGGGGCGCCGGGGGACCGGGATTTCATTTTCCCTGACCCCGAGACGACTACGCCGACCGTGGTGCTGTTCACGCAATCGAATCCGACCCTGATCGACAGCCCGAAGGCTGCGAAGGGCATCAAGGTCATCACGATTGACGATATCCGCTGGGGCCGTCGCGATATCAAGACGGTGCAGCTTCTGTACCCGTCGATGGGCAAGATGATGGCGATCAAGGCGGGCGCAGATGATGCCTGGCTGACGCAGGATGGCGAAGTGACCGAGGGCACCTCGAACAACGCCTATATCATCAAGAACGGGCGGATCATCACGCGGGCGCTGTCGAATGACATTCTGCACGGGATCACCCGCGCCGCCGTGCTGCGTTTCGCGCGCGAGGCACAAATGCCGGTCGAGGAGCGCAGCTTCACGGTGGATGAGGCGAAAACGGCGGATGAGGCTTTCGTGACCTCGGCCAGCACTTTCGTCATGCCGGTGGTCGAGATCGACGGGGCGAGATTGGGCGAGGGCAAGCCGGGGCCGATGGCGCTGCGGTTGCGCGAGATCTATATCGAGGAGAGCCGGAAGGCGGCGGTCTGACTTCAAGGCGGGCCGCGTTCTGTCATCGGAATGCGGCCCGCGAGGCAAGAATTATCGTGTTGTTACAATGATCTGGAGCGCTTCAATCGGGCTGGCGGAAGCGCAGGCAACCGGGCGCATCAGAGGGTATCCGCGCATTGGCCCATGCCGGGAGCGCGATATCGTTCTCGAATTCCGCACAAAGCACGAGGTCGCTGCCGGATTGTAGCTCTATGCGGTACAGTTGATCTGTGAACGGGTCGCGATCACGAGGACGGGACGGGCAGTCGGGCGAGGAGGCGTCGATGCTGTCTTCGGTGCGCAGCAGGCAGCGGAGATGCCAATGCAGGGCGTTCAGATCGTTCAGGCGTATCGCATCGCGTCGATCGGAACGCGCCTGAACCGGGCCGCCGACAGTCCAGAGCCCGGCGAGGATCGAGGCGGCAACCAGTAGCGTCAGCGCAATCAGGGCGGCGCGCATGTCAGTCCTCTTGCAGAAAACTGCGCCCCCACAGGAGCACGACGAAGGCCACTGCGGCGACGAGCGCGGATTTTGCGAGGAAATGCAGGGTCAGCGCGCCACTGAGGCCGGTATAGACCGCCGTTACCGCGCTGCCGAGAAGCACGAGTGCCGACAGGAACAGTGCCACCGCCCCGAAGCCGTGGCGCACCGGCGTCTTGCGCTGGCCGGGATCTGCGCGCGCGGCGGTTTCTGCGCGATGGTTGAGCCATAGAAACAGGGGCAGGAGCACGATCAGGACCGCGATGGACCAGCGCATGGAATCGGCGTCAGTGAAGCCGTCGTGCAGCGGATCGGGCAACCAGCGCGCGATCAGCGCAAAGCCGAGGCTGACCAGATGCCAGGTGAGCGACAGGACTGCCACACCCATCAGCCCATAGAGCAGCACATCGCGCCCCGAAACCGTCTGGCGTGGGCGCGGGACAGGAAGGCGCAGCCCGCCATCCGTCCAGAGCGCAAGGGCTGCTTCGATTTCATGCGCAGGCCAGCCCGCATCTGTCAGCGCCTGGCGCAGCTCTTCGGGGGAATGGCCCGCGCGCAAGCCCGCCTCGATGAAGCGCGCGATCTCGGGGGAGGTGGACATTCAGCTGTCCTTGTTGCCGACATTCTCGGCGAAAGCCTTGCCGAAAGCTGCCTGTTTCTCGGCGCTGGCCTCGGTCTGGTATTTCTGCCGCCATTCCTCATAGGGCATGCCGTAGATGATTTCGCGGGCGGCATCCTTGTCCATCTCGATCCCGCGCGCATTGGCGGCTTCCTGATACCAGCGCGACAGGCAGTTGCGGCAGAAGCCGGCAAGGTTCATCATGTCGATATTCTGAACATCGGTCCGGCGATTGAGATGGTCCAGAAGGGTGCGGAATGCTGCGGCTTCCAGTTCTGTGCGGGTTGTGTCATTCATGGGGCACCTGTTTTGCTCTCAACTGTAACCTGAACATCGCGTATAGCGGCGTCAAGCGTCGCCACCCTTGCAAACAGTACCGAAACTGCTATTTGTTTGCGCTAACGGTTTCTGGATTCCCGAAACCTGTCATACATCGCCTGTATTCATCTCTCATCGCGGTGTCATACCGTGCGAAAGGACCCCGAATGACCTCTCCGTTGCGTCGTCATCGCATGATCAAGATCGTGGCCACGCTTGGCCCCTCCTCGTCGAGCTATGAGATGATCCGAACGCTGTTCGAGGCGGGTGCTGATGTCTTTCGTCTGAACATGAGCCATGGCAGCCATGACGAGATTGCCGCGCGCCATGCGATTATCCGCAAGGTTGAGGCGGATCTGGGCCGTCCTATCGGGATTCTGGCAGATCTTCAGGGGCCCAAACTGCGCGTGGGAACATTCGCCGATGACGCGGTTGATCTGGTCGAGGGGCAGGCGTTCCGTATGGATCTGGACAAGGCACCGGGGGATAAGAGCCGTGTGCACCTGCCGCATCCGGAGATTTTCAAGGCGCTGGAGCCCGGTTCGGAGCTGCTGGTCAATGATGGCAAGATCCGGATGAAGGTCAATGACTGCAGCGCGGAACATGCCAATTGCACCGTGACCGTGGGCGGCACGATCTCGAACCGCAAGGGCGTGAATGTGCCGGATGTGGTGCTGCCGCTGGCCGCGCTGTCGGACAAGGACCGCAAGGATCTGGAATTTGTCTGTCGGCTGGGCGTGGACTGGCTGGCGCTGTCTTTCGTGCAGCGCGCCTCGGATGTGTCGGAAGCGCGTGAACTGGCGCAGGGCCGTGCCGCGATCCTGTCGAAGATCGAGAAGCCCGCAGCGGTCAAGGCTTTCGAGGAGATCCTGTCGGTCTCTGACGGGATCATGGTGGCGCGTGGTGATCTGGGGGTCGAATTGCCGGTGCAGAATGTGCCGCCGATCCAGAAGCGGCTGGTACGCCGGGCCCGCGCGGCTGCAAAACCCGTGATCGTGGCGACGCAGATGCTGGAATCGATGATCGAGAGCCCGATGCCCACGCGGGCAGAGGTGTCGGATGTGGCGACGGCGATTTATGAGGGGGCGGATGCGGTGATGCTCTCGGCCGAATCGGCGGCGGGCCAGTATCCGGTGGAAGCGGTCATGACGATGAACAATGTCGCCATCGAGGTCGAGAATGACCCGACCTATATCGAGATCCTTGATTCCTCGCGCAAGGTGACGCATCGCACGATTGCTGACGGGATTGTCGCGGCGGCCCGCGAACTGGCGGAGAAGACCGATATCGCGGCGATCTGCTGTTTCACCCAGTCGGGCACGACGGCCAATCTGGTCGCACGCGAGCGCCCGCATGTGCCGATCATCGCGATCACACAATTTCAGCCGGTCGCCCGTCGCATGTCGCTGGTCTGGGGTGTGCATTGCGAGACGGTCAGCGGCGAGGTCGAACGGTTCAAGAAAGCGGTCCTGAACGCCGTGCGCGTGGCGCGCAAATATGAATTTGCCAAGGAAACCGACCAGATTCTGGTCACGGCGGGGATCCCGTTCAATCAGCCCGGCACGACGAATATCCTGCGCGTCGCGCCTTGTGCAGAGCACTTGATCGCGCAAGGGGAGCCGGAGTAGGCTCTGGCGGTATCTTGACCGCGGTGGCCCATGGAATACGAGACACTCTTTCTCCTGGGCGTATATCTGTTGCCTCTGGCATTTGTCAGCCTGGTGGGCGCCTGGGCCTCGGGCCGGGTGCCCGTGCTGGCCATGCTGCTCGGCGCGGGTGCCATCGGGATTTTCGGCTATGTCCATGCGCGGCGCGATGAGGGTCTGTTCGACTGGCGCGAGATACCCGAACTGACCTTGATGGTGATTGCCCGGCTTATTGCGCTTTTCTAGGGCAGGGGCTTGCGGCCCGGCGTGATCTGCGGTATCGGGCGCGCTCCAAACACATGTGTCCGGCCCCGGTGGCATGCCGAGTCGCATGATCCAACCTCCAGTGAAAGGAGTTTGAAATGCCCAAGATGAAGACCAAATCGGGCGCGAAAAAGCGCTTCTCCATGACCGCTTCTGGCAAGGTCAAGGCAGGTCAGGCCGGCAAACGCCATGGCATGATCAAACGGACCAAGAAGTTCATTCGTGACGCACGCGGCAATACGATCCTGTCGGATCAGGATTCGCGTATCGTCAAGAAATACATGCCCTACGACCGCTAAGGAGCCGCTGTCATGTCTCGAGTCAAATCCGGCACCGTCACCCACGCCCGTCACCGCAAGGTCATCAAGGCGGCCAAGGGCTATTATGGCGCGCGCTCGCGCAATTTCCGCACCGCAACGCAGGCTGTGGACAAGGCCAACCAATACGCGACCCGCGACCGCAAGGTGCGCAAGCGCAATTTCCGTGCACTCTGGATCCAGCGGATCAACGCCGCCGTGCGCGAGATCGACCCCACGCTGACCTATTCGCGTTTCATCAACGCGCTGGGCCTGGCCGGGATCGAAGTGGACCGCAAGGTTCTGGCCGATCTCGCTGTGCACGAACCCGATGCGTTCGGTCAGATCGTGGCCAAGGCGAAAGCCGCGCTGGCCTGAGTGAGGCCCATGAAAGACTTGCCCCGCGATGCATGGCATTGCGGGGTTTGTGCGTTGAAGGCCCAAGAGGCTTGACGCAACCGCTGCCGCGCCGTAACAGGACGCGGTCTGCTGCCGGAGAATCGGCATGTGGACCCTCGCGCCTTTCCCAGACCTGACAGCTTCGGCAGGCCGCGGGACAGCGCAAGGCAAGACCAGAAGCGTGACCAATCTCTGACGGGCGCAAGGCGGACCCGGTCGAAGATCAGAGCTCTTGGCCAGCATCACCAGCGTGGGCAAACCCGCGTGCAAGTACAGAGGACCAGCGATGAACCTGATCGCACAGATTGAAGCCGAGCAAATCGCAGAGCTTGGCAAGACCATCCCGGATTTCAAGGCCGGTGACACCATCCGCGTCGGTTACAAAGTGACCGAAGGCACTCGTTCGCGCGTGCAGAATTTCGAAGGCGTCTGCATTGGCCGCAAGGGCGGCAACGGCATCGGTGCATCCTTCACCGTGCGCAAGATCTCCTTTGGCGAGGGTGTGGAGCGTGTCTTCCCGCTTTACTCGACCAATATCGACAGCATCGAGGTTGTGCGCCGTGGCCGCGTGCGCCGCGCGAAGCTCTATTACCTGCGTGATCGTCGCGGCAAATCTGCCCGGATCGCCGAGAAAACGAACTACCGTCCGCTGGACGCGAAAGCCTGAGGAGCGCTGCGATGAAAGCCGATACGCATCCCGATTACCACCTGATCAATGTCAAGATGACCGATGGCACGGTTGTCCAGATGAAATCGACCTGGGGCGCCGAGGGCGACACGCTGTCGCTCGATGTCGACCCGAGCGTGCACCCGGCCTGGACCGGTGGCTCGTCGCGCCTGCTGGATACCGGCGGCAAGGTGTCGAAGTTCAAGAACAAATATGCAGGTCTGGGTTTCTGAGAAACCAACGGGCCGACGGAACGGGCGCAGGGGAAACCCTGCGCCTTTTTTCTATGCCGGAACAATATCTTGGCGCGGTTTGCGTCTTGGCTTGTAACCGCCTCGCGCCCGGCCTAGATGAGAGGCGGAAAACCGCCTGAGGACAGGAGCATCAAGCGTGGCGCATATCATCGTGGTGGGCAATGAAAAGGGCGGCTCCGGCAAGTCCACGGTCTCGATGCATGTCTCGGTGGCGCTGGCGCGGATGGACCTGCGGGTCGGAGCCATGGATCTGGATGTGCGCCAGCTCAGCTTCGGGCGGTATATCGAGAACCGGGCCAACTGGACTGCACGCGCGGGCCTCAGCCTGCCGGGGCCGCGCTATATGCCCTTGCCCGATGCGCAAAGCTTTGATCTGCCCGAGGGGCCGCAACTGCATGACGCGCGCATGAGCGCGGCGCTTGAAGCGTTGGCGCCGGAATGCGATTTCATCGTGATTGACTGCCCTGGATCGCATACCCGCTACAGCCAGTTCGCGCATTCTGTCGCGGATACGCTGATCACGCCGATCAATGACAGTTTCATCGATTTCGATCTTCTGGCGCGCACGGACCCGGAAACCGGCAAGGTTCTTGCCCCCTCGATCTATTCCGAAATGGTCTGGAAGGCGCGTCAGGTGCGCGCGCAATCCGGGTTGAAGCCGCTGAACTGGGTGGTGCTGCGCAATCGTATGGGAACCACTGCGATGCATAACAAGCGCAAGGTGGGCGACGCGCTGGAAGAATTGTCGCGCCGTATCGGGTTCCGGCTGGCACCCGGTTTCAGCGAGCGCGTGATCTTCCGTGAGCTGTTCCCCAAGGGGCTGACCTTGCTGGATCTGGCGGATGCGGGCGGCGAGACGATGACCATGTCGCATGTCGCTGCCCGTCAGGAGTTGCGGGAACTGATGCAGGTTCTGGATCTGCCGGATCTGATGGTCAGTGTCTGATATAGCCGCGTTGCGGCAGGCGGGCGGACAGGCTCTCGGACAGCAACTCCAGACGCGTGTCGATCTGGTCATTCGCTTCGCCCGCGTTCTGCTGTCGCGAGAACAGCGATCCTTTCAGAAAGCCTGTCACCTTGTTTCCACCTGAATCATCGTTCGTGAACATGACCATCGCCTTTTTCTGCCCTGGATTGCCTGAGTACAAACTCGCGGTCAGTTTGGACAAAAATGCGGCATGACAATGAAATTTTACGGAATGGGTGGCAAGATGGTGCGGCGGTTCCGGCAAGGACCCTGTCCTGCAGAAGCGTCAGATACGTGTGCCGGGCGGATAAATTTCGGATATTCCCCGGTCATGCGGGGAATGCCCAGATCATGTGCGAACTGACCGTCCGGGCGGGCACCGGACATGCACGCGCGGCAGGAAATATCGCCGCTCAGCGGCGACCACAGCCGCGCAGTTGCTGATCATACATTGCCGAGCGCGACGCGACTCGATCCGCGACTCCGATGAGCCAAGGCTTGGCATTGTATGACCCGCGCGCAAACCCTGTATGACCTTCGTGATAGGCCAGATACAGGTTGCGCGCATCCGTCAGCGCAATGCCGTTGCGTTCGCGGGACTTGTTATTGTACCAGCCGATGAAATCGGTCGCGTCTGCGATACTCGTGCGCGAGGCACGACGATTTCCGGTTTCACGCACATATTCATCCCAGGTGCCGTCGAGCGCCTGCGAATAGCCAAGGGCCGAGGATTGCCGGCCCATCGGGATCACGCCAAGCGTATAGCGCACCGGTGTCCGGGCATCCCCGATGAAACGGCTTTCTGCGTGGATGATGGCCATCTGCACCGGAAGGGGTATGCCCCAGCGTCGCTCGGTTGCGCGCATGGCCGAGAAATACTGCGGGCGCTCGCGCTCCATCAGACATGCGTTTTCCAGATTGCGTGGCGCGGAGAAATTGCCTCCTCGGCCGCCACATGCCGCAAGTGCCAACACGACTGTCAGCAATAGGATTGCTCTGCTCATCACTGCCTCTTTTTCTTTCATTTTAGCGGCCTTCTGTGCATTTGTAATCCCCCCTTGCGATCTGTCATGCTGACAAATCCATGCTCAGCCCGGTTTCTGATGCATTTGTGATCGGATCAGGACCGGTCCAGTCCGAGATTAACCGCTGATTCAGGCGTCCCGCGTAGAGTGAATAAGGGTGAAAACTTGGGTGGATTTATGAACCGATCTGACAATGTCAGGCCTGTGATCATCAGGCGCAAGCGCGTGGTGGCGGGCGGGGGGCATCATGGCGGTGCCTGGAAAGTGGCCTATGCGGATTTCGTGACCGCGATGATGGCGTTTTTCCTGATGCTCTGGCTTCTGGGCACGGTGGAGGATGACAAACGCAAAGGCGTGGCCGATTACTTCTCGGCGACATTCGCTGTCCAGACCGACTCGGCGGGCAGTGACGGGGTGTTTGGCGGCAAGGCGCTGTCTTTGGTGGACTCGATCACTGATGACGTTGCCACCCGCGAGAAATCTCGTGAGAATCTTGAGCAACTGGAACGGGTCGTCGAGTCGCTGGAAGCCCGGTTTGCGGCAGATGATTTCCTTGGGGAAGCCTTCGAGCATGTCGCAATCCGCATGACGGATGAGGGGCTGCTGATCGAGTTGTTCGACCTCGATGGCCGACCGCTATTTGACGCTGAAACGCATCAGCCCCGCCCGGTCCTGCACCTGCTGACGGATATTATGACCGACGTCTTCCTCACCGTCTCCAATCCGGTTGCGATCAGTGCCCATGCCCGCAGCTTTCCCGCGGTCTTTCTGGAGAACCCTGTCTGGACCATGACCATCGCCCGCGCGGAAGCGATGAGAGGCCTGATGGAAACCGCGGGGTTTCCGGAACTGCGGGTGCATCGTGTGACGGGCAATGCCGATCGCGTGCCTGCGGTCACGCCAAGGACCGCGACCAGAAACAACCGGATCGAACTGATCTTGTTGCTTCGGGCAGAGGATCCCTGATGCCTTAGCCGTATGTTAAGGGCTTGAAGTCAGATTGAAGAAGAGAATCACTTTCGGTCTGGAGCGGATATGAGCATTTCTTCCTCGATGAACGCGGGCGTTGCCGGGCTGCGCGCGAATGCGACCCGGCTCGCCACGATTTCGGACAATATCGCGAACTCGGCCACTTACGGGTACCGCAGGGCCAATACATCCTTCCATTCGATGGTGGTGGGGTCCGGCGTGGCCGGGCAGGGGGAATATGCTGCAGGCGGAGTGCGCACCACCTCACAGCGCCTTGTCGATCAGGGCGGCTCTCTGATCGGCACACAGCATGCAACCGATATTGCGATCTCCGGGCGCGGTTTCCTACCGGTGACCACGGATCTCGGGGCAAGGTTGCAGGATGGCACGGCGCCCTTGCTGCTGACCACCACGGGGTCGTTCCGGCAGGATTCGCAAGGCTATATGCGCGATTCGGCCGGGAATACACTGCTGGGCTGGCCCGCCAACCCGGACGGTACGATTCCGGTTTTTCCGCGGGACAGCATCGCGGGGTTGCGACCGATTCAGATCGCAGTCAACCAGCAGTCCTTTCTTGCAACGACGAATATCCGCTTCGGCGTCAATCTCCCGGCTTCGGCCACCTTGCCCACCGCCTCGGGGGAACCGTATCGCATGTTGGTCGAGTATTTCAACGAACTGGGTCTTTCCCAGACGATAGATGTTGAAATGACGCCCAGCCTGACGCCGCCGACGGCCTCGAACCGGTGGCAACTGCAGCTCACGCATGCGCAGTCCGGCGATGTTCTGGGAAGCTATGAGATTGTGTTCGATGACGCACCGGGGCGCGGGGGTACGCTGCTATCCGTGGACAGGACAAGCGCCGAAGGTGGTGATTACGACCCCGCGACAGGTCAGATGCTGATCGAGGCTGACGGGCAGCAGATCGGGTTTGCCATCGGGCGGATCGGCGAGGGGGGCGGAATCGTTCAGCGCGGGGCGACCTTCTCGCCCGCCGGTGTGGAGCAGAACGGTTTCGGCGCAGGGAACCTTGTCGGGCTGATGGTTGATACAAATGGCAATCTTGACGCTGTATACGACCAGGGTTTCCGCCGGACGCTGTTTCGTATCCCGATTGTCGATGTGCCCAACCCGAATGGTCTGACCGCCCGCAACGCGCAGGCATTTCAGGTCTCGCGTGATAGCGGACCCTTCTTTCTGTGGGATGCTGGCGATGGTCCGGTGGGTGAGTTTGTGGGCTTCGCCTTGCAGGAATCCGCGACCGATGTCGCCGCCGAACTGACGGGGCTCATCCAGACCCAGCGCGCCTATTCCTCGAATGCAAAGGTCATCCAGACCGTCGATGAAATGTTTCAGGAAACCACGAATATCAAACGTTGAGCGACATTGCGGGAGTTCTGATCATGTCACTCTCTCTGGCCGTTTCCGCAGCTTTGAGCGGTCTGACCCTGTCCGCGCGCGGGACGCAGATCGTTGCCGACAATATCGCGAATGCGCAGACCGAAGCCTATGGTGTGCGTTCGCTTACCCAGGCGGCACGCGTGCATGGCGGGACAGGCAGTGGCGTGGCCATGACGGGCGTTACCCGACATATGGACCAGCTCTTGCTCGGCGATCTGCGACAGGCGCGTAGCCAGGCAAAAGGCGACGCGCTGCTTGGCGCGTTCTGGCAGAAGCTGGAAACCGGGCTTGGTCTGCCTGGTGATGACGGAAGCCTCGGGGCAAGCATCACCCGGCTCGGTACGGCCTTGCAGCGCGCCAGTCTGCAACCGGATCAGCCCGCAGTCTTGCAGCAAGGCATTCAGGCGGCAGGCGATATCGCCGCGAAGATCAGAGGGATGCACGATCTTCTGGGTGCCGAGCGCGACAGGGCGGATGCCGGTCTCGCGCAGGAGGTCGAGTGGGTGAACGCTGCCTTGAAGGATATCGCGGAGTTGAACCGCAAGATTCAGCGCCAGACCCTTCTGGGAGGGGCACCCGAGGGATTGATGGATATGCGTCAGGCGCTTGTGGACAAGCTCTCTGAGCGCCTTCCCGTACAAGAGTTCATGCGCGATGACGGTCGGATCATGTTGATGGCCCGCGATGGCTCTATCCTGGTCGATCGCGATGCGGCGCAGTTCAGTTTTTCCCGCAGTCCTGCTCCCGGTGCCGGGGATCGGGTTGAAAACGGCGCGCTTTCCCCCGTTATGCTGAATGGCCGGGAGATCGCCGCGAACTCGGTGATTTTCTCGGCCGGTACGCTTGGCGCGTTCCTGAAACTGCGCGACGAGGTGGCGCCGACAGTCCAGCGCGACCTTGACCTGCTGGCTGCGGATTTGATCGCCCGCTTCTCCGGGCCGGAGATTGATCCGAGTCTTGATGCCGGGGCGTTCGGTCTGTTCAGCCTTGCGGGGCGCGCCACAGTGCCTGCTGCGCTGGACGGAATCGCGGGGTTGATGGCCATCAATCCGGCGCTGGACCCCTCGCAAGGCGGTGCAGCATGGCGGCTTCGCGCAGGCCTTGCGGCACCAGATCCCGGGGATGTGCTGGACAATTCGGTGCTGGATCGGTTGGCGCGTGCGCTGGATCTGCCGACGCCATCGGGCGCAGCCCTGTCGCCCATGCGCTCGGCACAGGGGCATGCGACAGATCTCCTGTCTGTCATCAGCACGCATCGGCTCGGCCTTGATCAGCGCAACAGTTTCAATGCGGCGCGTGTCGGCATGCTCAGTGAAACCCTCGCGGCGCAAGGGGTCGATACTGACGCAGAACTCGGCAAGCTTCTGGTTCTGGAACAGGCCTATAGCGCCAATGCGCGCGTGCTATCCACGGTCGATGCCATGTTGCGCACCATTCTGGAGATCTGAGCCATGCTTCCCACCACATTCGGCGACATGACCCGCACAATCTCGCTCGGGCGGCAGAATGCGCGACTCAAAGCCGCTCTTTCAACCCTGTCCACAGAAATGACAACCCGCCAGGCCCATGACCGGCTCCAGCATCTGAACGGGAACGTGTCCGCGCTCGCTGCAATGGAGCAGTCGCTGGTCCTTGCTGCCGACCGGAAGAACCTCGCGCAGATAACAGCGGCTTTTCTTGCCGCGCAGCAATCCGTCATCGGCGAGGTCATGCAGAAGACCGAGCAGCTTTCGCTGGATGCGCAGCGCCTTGGCCTGTTCAACGACGCGGCCTCCCTCGGGCGCGTAACAGCGGGGATGGCGAATGCGTTTTCGGATGTCGTGCGGCTGCTGAATGCAAGCTTTGGCGAGCGCACGCTTTTCGCCGGAACGCGTGGCGATGGTCCGGCGCTGGCAATGCCGGAAGCCATACTCGACGCGCTGATGTCAGACATTCCTGTTCCGGTCGATCCGTCCATATTGGCAAGCCAGATCGATGCGTGGTTCGCGCCGGGTGGTGGATTTGACAGTTTCGGATATCTTGGTGGCCCGGTGATTCCGGCCGCAATCAGCCTGGGCCATGGGACGGAAATCCGTCTGTCCGTCACGGCGCAGGACAGCGCGATCAGAACAGCGCTTGCTGCATTGGCGACAGGTGCGGTGCTCGACCGTGGTCTTCCCGGCGTTGATGCGGCCGGGAAGCGTATGATCGTTCTGCAAAACGCCCTGCCGCTGAAAGCAGCCTCGCAGGCACTGCTGGATCTGTCGGCGCGTCTCGGGGTCGCGGAAGAGCGCGCGGCCACAGCATCCAGCCGGGCCGAGGCGGAGCACAGCAGTCTTGCGATTGCACACGCAGAGCTGCTCGCGGTCGATCCCTACGACGCCGCCAGCAAGCTCGAACAGGCCATGAGCCAGCTGGAGATGATCTATGCGATCACGGCGCGACTCTCGCGTCTGCGTCTTGCGGAATACCTGCGATGACAGGAGCGATGCTGCGGTTTCTGTTCTGCGCGATGGTTCCGTTTCTGATGGTGGCAGTCGCTGACGCGTCGGTTCGGCTCAAGGATCTTGTGGAATTTGATGGCGTGCGTGGCAATGATCTGCTGGGCTATGGTCTGGTTGTGGGGCTGGACGGGACGGGTGACGGAATGCGCAACGCGCCCTTCACCGAAGATATTCTTTCCAATATTCTGGAAAGGCTGGGTGTCAATGTCACCGGCGAGCAGCTTCGGCCCCGGAATGTCGCGGCAGTGATCGTCACGGCCAGCCTGCCACCTTTCGCGCGCGCGGGCGGGCGCGTCGATGTGACGGTTTCTGCCATCGGCGACGCGAGCAGTCTGCTGGGCGGGACATTGGTGATGACGCCGCTGAACGGTGCCGACGGGACCATCTATGCGGTTGCTCAGGGTACGGTCATTGCGGGTGGGGCTGCGGTGCAAGGGCAGGGCGCGCGCGAGGTTCGCGGTGTTCCGACCTCTGGCACGATCCCGATGGGCGCGCGCGTCGAACGCGAAGTGGATTTCGATCTCTCCAGCCTGTCGCGCATCCGTCTGGCCCTGCGCGTTCCGGATTTTACAACGGCGGCGCTGATCGAGCAGCAGGTCAACAGCATGTTCAGCCGACCCGTCGCGGTCATGACGGATCCGGGAACCGTGGTGCTGGATCTTGCGGCCACGGGCATGTCCTCCCCGGCGCATGCTCTGGCGCGGATCGAGAATTTATTGATCACGCCGCAAACACGCGCGCGGGTGGTTGTTGATCAGCGCTCGGGGACAATCGTCATGGGCGCGGACGTGCGCATCAGTCGCGTGGCCGTCGCGCAGGGCGGTCTGACCTTACGGGTCGAGGAGACCCCGCTGGTCGTGCAGCCCAATCCGTTTGCGGAGGGGGAGACGATTGTGGTGCCGCGAACACAGGTCGGTCTGGACGACCGGCCCGCGACCAGTCTGGCCGAGTTCAGCGGCGGGACGTCCCTGTCGGAAATCGTGGCCGGGCTGAACGCGCTCGGGGTTTCCCCGCGCGACATGATCGACATATTGAGCAGCATCAACGCAGCCGGTGCGCTGCATGCGGAAATGATCGTGCAGTAGCTGCGGTCAGATCGGCAAGGGCAGCTTTGGTCTGTGCACACCCGGCGCTGCGGTTCGGGCGTTGCAGTGCTTGGGCCAGATTGACGGATCCCGGAACCAATCGGGCCGAAGATGACCATAGGTCGTTTTTCAACTGTCGTTAGTCGGCAAAGCCTTTCCCCGGTTTCGCAGGATTTGCGAATAGGATTGCAGCCATTATCCTGTCGGAGGTTCCTGAATGAAAACGCATGTCAAAGCGCTCATCGTCGGCGGGGGTGCGGTCGGCGCGTCGATTGCCTATCATCTGGCAAAGGCAGGATGGGACACGCTGCTGCTGGAGCGCGATGAGCTGACCTCGGGGTCGACCTGGCACGCCGCCGGTCTGCTGCCGCTGTTCAACATGGGCTATGCCACCAGCCATATCCATGATTACAGTGTGAAATTCTACAAGTCGCTGGAGGCCGAAACCGGGCTGAATGCCGGCTTCTCGGTCGTGGGCAATCTGCGGATGGCCCAGACACAGGCGCGCATGGACGAATACATGCTCTACGCGGCAACCGCCGAATCTGTGGGGATTCCCTATGAGTGGATGACGCCCGCCCAGATCAAGGACCGCTGGCCGCTGGTGAATACTGAAGATCTGCGCGGCGCGATCTTTCACCCGACAGATGGCTATATCAATCCGGCGGATGTGACGCAGGCCATGGCCAAGGGCGCGCGCCAGTTCGGTGCCGAGATCCTGCGCAAGGTGCAGGTCGACGGGTATCGCTGGACGGGGTCTGAATGGGTGGTGTCCTGCAGCCGCATGGTCGAGAAGGGCGGCAATCTTGTGCCCTCGGAAGAGCGGTTCGAGATCACAGCAGAGCATGTCGTCACCGCGACCGGCAACCACGCCCAGCGCACTGCGCGCCTGCTGGGGATCAAGATCCCGGCAATTCCGGTCGAACATCAGTATATCGTCACCGAACCTGACCCGATGCTGGTCGAATATCGCAAGAACAATCCCGAGCATCCGGTTCTGCGGGATGCGGATGCGAAATGGTATGTGCGCGAAGAGCGTGGCGGCTGGATCCTTGGCCCCTATGAGCGCAATGCGCCCGCGCGCTTCCTTTATGATGTGCCCGAGAGCTTCCGCGCGGATCTCTTCCCGCTGGATCTGGAGCGGATCGAGGAAGAATACATGTCCATGATCCACCGGATTCCGTCTTCGGAGACCGTGGGTCTGAAGGATGATTTCAACGGCCCGATCTGCTACACGCCGGATGGCAACCCGCTGGTCGGCCCGGCCCCCGGATTGCGGAACATGTGGCTGGCCGAGGGGTTCAGCTTCGGGATCACCGCCGCCGGGGGGACTGGCTATTACCTTGCGCAGATGATGGTCCAGGGCGAGGCTGAAATCGACATGGCGGCGCTTGACCCCAAGCGCTACGGGTCATGGATGACCACCGAATATGCCGCGCGCAAGAATGAGGAATGCTATGAGCATGTCTTCGTGCTGCACCATCCGGATGAAGAGCGCGAAGTCTGCCGTCCGCTGCGCACGGCGCCCTGCTATGACCGGGTGAAAGCGCAAGGCGCGCAATTCGGGCAGGTGAATGGTTGGGAACGTCCGAATTACTACGCGCCCGAGGGCTTTGACGATCATGCGGCACGTAGCTTCCGGCGTGGCGGCTGGTGGCAGTATGCGGTGGAAGAGGCGAAAGCCATCCGCGAAGGCGTGGGCATGATTGATGCCACGGCCTTTACCAAGCATCTGGTCCGCGGCCCCGGCGCGACGGCGTTTCTGGACTGGTTTACCTGCAACAAGCTGCCAAGCGTCGGGCGGATCAACCTGACCTATGCGCTGACCTCTGCGGGTACGGTGCGCACGGAATATACCATCGTCCGGCTGGCCGAGCATGAATATTACCTGATTTCGGCCGGCGCATGGACCGCCTATGACGGGGATTTCCTGCGCAAGGCGGCCGAGGACAAGATGGCTGAATTTGGCTGGATCGACATTCATGATGTGACAACCCAATGGGGTGTCTTTGCCGTCGCCGGGCCGAAGTCGCGGGATCTGCTTGGCAAGCTGGTGAAGGATGCCAATCCTGAAACCGTCCTGTCGAACAAGCGGTTCCCCTGGCTGACGATGCGCAATATCGAACTGGGCATGTGCCCGGTCCGGGCGGTGCGGGTTGCCTATACGGGCGAGTTGGGTTGGGAATTGCACCACCCGATCGAGATGCAGAATTACCTCTTCGACCAGCTTATGGCTGCGGGCGCGGATGTGGGTCTCAAGCTTGTCGGGGCGCGGGCGCAGAACTGGCTGCGGCAGGAAAAATCCTACCGTGCCTTTGGGAATGAACTGGGCCGTGATGCCACCCCGCTGGAGGCTGACCTGCCGCGGTTTATCGACCTGTCCAAGGAGTTCCATGGTAAATCCGCGATGGAAGAGACGGGTGTGCGTGCCAAATGCTGCACCTTGTTGATTGACGGGCCTGCGGATGCAGACCCCTGGGGCCGTGAGGCGCTTTATGACGGCGATACCAAGATCGGGCGTCTGACCTCGGGCGGGTACTCGGTGGCCTTCGGCAAATCCATCGGCATGGGGTATGTCCGCCCTGATCTGGCGGTTGAGGGCACAAAGCTCAAGGTCCGGATGCTTGATCAGCTTTGGGATGCGGTTGTGACCTGCGACAGCCCCTATGATCCGTCAAACGCGACCATTCGCAAGGACGGATAAGGCACGCGGCCACAGGTCGCGGAGGTGAGTTTTGCCCGGAAGGGGGCTGTCCCCTTCCGGGCTTTCGTTTTTCCGGAATTGGTAAAGACGGAATAGCGCCGAATGTGCCGTCACGCGGCGCGGCTTCCGCCAGTGGGTGCTCGCCCAAGCGATTCATGGACCAGGGTGCGCCTGTAAGAGGCTGTTTTCATATGCATATCTGAGGCATGGCTTTGATGGTGCAAGTGCAACGCGGCTTCACCAAAATGCGCCGTCGCCCATGAGCTATCTCGTTTTGCTTGGCCAGCATCGTTGAACCGGGCGCGGCATCCGTCAATCCGCTGCGACCTGGGGTAGATTGCGCGGGGCCATGGCGTTTCGCGCTGCGCATGACTGACACTGTGGTCGCGCAATCCGGTTTGATCTTGACGCTGGATGCGGGCCGTTGCATCGTGGCCCTGATGGTTCCGGGGCCCGCAAGGGCTGCGGATAAAAAGGGAATGCGGTGCGGGGATCATCTCCCCAATTCCGCGACTGCCCCCGCAACTGTAGGCGGCGAGCAATCCTGCGACAACCACTGCCCGGACGGGTGGGAAGGTGCAGGCACGCTACGACCCGCGAGTCAGGAGACCTGCCATCACGCATTGAAACCCAACCCGGGCGGGGTGTCCCGGAGGAGTGCTGACCATGACGCAAGCGCGCCATCCCGCGCCCAAAAGCATTGTCCTGCTTCGCCTGCCCCTGTACGGCGCAGAAAGGACATGTTGTGGCAACAGATCACGATACAAAGCACAGGCACCCAGCGGGCCTGAGGCCCGTGAACAAGAATCTGTGGGTGCCGCATAGGCGTCCAGCATTGCCCGGCCCGGTGCCGAGTGGCCGGTCATGACCACAGACCCCGATCACATCATCCTGTGCGTGTCGCAACCCAGCCTGTCGGCGCGGGATGAAGCGCGGATGCTTGCGGCCATCCATCAGGCCGCGCGGCAGATCTATGCCCAGCCCTTGACAGTGGTGCGGCTGGAGGGAAGCGGAGAGGGGCTGGCCAGCGCCTTGCGCGCCGCGCGGGATGCGGGCGCGGGCCATGTGTGCGTGTTGCCGACGGGCTTTCCGATGGCCGCCAATATCCGCGCCTGGCTGCCCGGTGCCGTGGCCCATTTCGCCGCGAATGAAGCGGGCGACATGCAGGTCGAGCTTGCCACCCCGCCCGAGCCGGAAGACGCGGCCGCTGCCCTTGTGCCGCTGACGCAATCCGCCCGCGTTTCCAGTGCGCAGGCCACCCGCCCAAGCCTTGGCAAGCCCGGCTGGCAATTCCTGCCCGATTTCGACACCCATCTTCTGGTCTGCACTGGCCCGCGTTGCGCCTTTCGCGGGGCAGGAACGCTGCAGCTGCGCCTGAAGCAGGCGCTGGCGGAAGCCGGGTTGTCGGATCGCTGCCTGACCACGACGACGGGATGCCTTTATCCCTGCAATCAGGGGCCGCTTGTGGCGCTTTATCCACAGGGGGACTGGTTTCACATCCCCGATGAAGCGGCGCTACAGCGCCTTGTGACCGATGTCATCGGCCAAGGTCTTGACGCCCCTGAACTGCGGCTGGCCGAACGCCCCGGCGGCCTGCGCGCCCAATCACTCACCACCAGGAAGGAAGCCTGAATGATCCTGACCCTTTCCCGCCGCGCCCTGCTCGCAGGGGCCGCAGCCCTCGCGCTGCCCATGGCCGTCGCTGCCGATGACGCGCATCCGCCCCTGCGCATGGTGACATCCTTCACCATCAACAGCATGGATCCGTGGACTCAGGGATTCTGGATGCAGGAATTCGGGCAGGCAGAGTTGCTGATGCAGTTTCGCGATGACGGCGCGCATCACCCCTGGCTGCTGGAAGCGCTCGACAAGCCCGAGCCCACGCGCTGGGTGATGACCCTGCGCGACGGGATCACCTTTCAGAACGGCAAGCCTGTCGATGCGCAAGCCGTTCTGGCCGCGATCGAAGCGGCCATCGCCAATTCGGCCTCGGCGCGCGGATCGGTGCCCGAAGGGGCTGTCTTTTCCGTGACTGGCCCGCTGGAACTGAGTGTCACAACTCCTGAGCCCTGGCCGGAATTGCCGGGCGTTCTGGCGGATGAATCCGTGTTCCTGATCCTTGATGCGGAAGCCGTGGCCGAAGTGGGTGAGGACTGGGCGCAACTGATCGGGGCGGGTATCTACACAGGCCCCTATGAAGTGACCGCGCTTGACGAAACGCGCATGGTGGCTGTCGCCCATGAAGGTTACTGGCAGGGCAAGCCCGCGCTGCCGGGGCTGACACTGGCTTTCGTGCCCGACGCGAATGCCCGCATTCTGGCTTTGCAGAATGACGAGGCCGATATCGCGCTTTACCCGCCACTGGCCGCGCGGCCTGCGGTCGATGCCACGCCGGGGGTGCATTTCAATCTCGGCGCACTCGCAACCGGTGGGTTCACGGGATTCATGAACCTGCAGCAGGGGCTTCTGGCCGATGCAACCCTGCGCAAGGCTGTGCTGCGCGCCACCGATTTCCGCGAGATCGCTGAAGACGTGTTTCGCGGCGGCGTTGCACAGGCGACATCGCTTTACGCGCAGAACCTGCCCTTCGCGCTGGAAAACTACACCACGGACCTGAGCGAGGCGGCCGCATTGCTGGACGAAGCCGGCTGGGTGCCCGGACCAGACGGCATTCGTCGGCGGGACGGCCAAAGGCTGGCGCTCACGCTGGCGATCTATCCGCAGCAGCCTGACCTTGTGCCGCTTTCGACCGCAGTGCAGGCGCAATATGCCCGGCTGGGAATCGAGGCCAACGTCGTCAGCTTCGATGGCATCAATCAGGCCCTGATGGAGCCGTCGAACCGATGGGATATTGCGATGGTCTCAAGCGGGGCGGCGAGCTGGGGACGGGTGCAGAACTTCCTGAACTCCTATCTTCTGCCAGGCGGGCGGCGCAATTACGGGGGCTATGACAATGCAGAGGTCAATGCGCTGGTTCCCGAACTTGCGACCGAGGCGGATCCCGACCGCCGTAGGGCCATCCTTCACCGCGTGCAAGAGATCCTGTGGGAGGAAGACCCCTTTGCGTTTTCCTACAATATCCATCTGGATCGGGTCATCGTGAATGATCGCTACGCCTGCTACCCGCCGGGCTTTGCGCTCTATCATGTGTCGTGGCTGACTGCGCCTTGCGAGTAAGCGTTTTCCCTTTTCCGGGGCGCGGCATGGCCCGCGCCCTGGGCTTGCGCCTGATACAAGGCGTGCTGGCCGCCTTTGGCGCAAGCCTGCTCGTCTGGCTGATGCTGCCGCTGGCGCCGGGTGATCCTGCGGAAATGATCCTGCAGGCCCGCCGCGTCGAGGAACCGACCGCCGCGCAGATCGCAGAACTGCGGGAGCGCTTCGGCCTCGATCAGCCCTATTGGCAGCGGTATCTGCTTTGGCTGGCCGGGGTGCTGCAGGGTGATTTCGGCCTGTCCTGGCGCACGGGCGAGCCGGTCTGGGACGGGCTGATGCGCCGCCTGCCTGCGACACTCTATCTGGTGGGCCTATCCTTCGTCATCTCAGTCGCGTGGTCGCTTGCGCTGGCGCTGGTGGCCGCGCGATGGGTCGGGCGCTGGCCGGACCGGCTGGTGCTGGCCTATACGCGGGTGCTGGCGGCATTGCCGTCCTTTGTGCTGGCGCTTTTGCTGCTGCAATTCGTCGTCGTCGGTCTTGGCGTGGGGCTTGTGCTATCAGGCGGCGCTGGGGCGACGCTGGTCTTTGCCGCTGCTGTGCTGGGAATCGACCGCGCTGCAGGCTGGACGCAGCTTCTGCGCGCTGGCCTGATCGAACATTTGGCCCGCGGGCCCGCCGATGTTGCCCGCGCGCGCGGTGCGCGACCGCGGCGTGTGCTGACGGTCTATGCGCTGCCCGCAGCAATGCTGCCCTGGCTGACGGCTTTGGGGATCAGCCTGGGGGGGCTGATCGGCGGCGCCCCCATTCTGGAGACGATCTTCACCTGGCCCGGCATCGGCGCGCATGTGCTGACAGCGCTTTCCGTGCGCGATGTGCCGGTCATTCAGGCTTTCGTGCTGATTGCAGCCCTGGCCTATGTCGGTGCAAGCCTGCTGGTCGATGCGCTGGCGCTGCTGATGGACCCGCGCATGCGCGCGGGCGCGGTGCGCTGATGCTGATGCGCACGCGCCTGCCCGAGAGGACGCTCATCCTGCCGCCTGATGGGCTGGTCCGAAAGATGATGCGCCATCCGTCGGGCGGTTGGGGGCTGGCGCTGGTGGTTGCGCTGGCGGTAGTCGCGCTTTTCGGCCCATGGTTGGCGCCGCATCCGCCCAACCTGCCCGATTACGCCAATGCGCTGCGCGGGCCGGGGCCGGGGCATTGGCTGGGCACGGATGCCACGGGTCGCGACCAGCTTTCGCGGCTTCTGGACGGCGCGCGCCGGTCGCTTGGGGGCGCGGTTCTG
The DNA here is from genome assembly GCF_001884735.1 of Natronohydrobacter thiooxidans. Lineage (GTDB taxonomy): Bacteria > Pseudomonadota > Alphaproteobacteria > Rhodobacterales > Rhodobacteraceae > Roseinatronobacter > Roseinatronobacter thiooxidans_A. Next base: position 230,011 of record NZ_MJAP01000001.1, read on the forward strand.
GTCGGTGTGGCCATCACGCTGATCGGAATGATCATGGGCATACTGGCCGCCCTTGCCGGGCGCTGGGTGGACGCAGCCCTGATGCGCTTTGTCGATGTGGTCATGGCGCTGCCCGGGCTGATCGTGGCCTTTGCTGTGATCGGCCTGTTGGGTCCGGGCTATGGCAATCTGCTGATCGCACTGATCGCGGCGGATTGGGCCTACAAGGCGCGCATCGCGCGCGCCTGCGCGTTTGAAGCCGTGCGCAGCCCCGCCGCCACAGTCGCCCGGCAGATCGGCGTGCCCGAATGGCGCGTGGTGTTGCATCACGTCCTGCCGCCGGTCTTCTGGCCGCTTCTGGTGCTCGGCACCTTGGGGCTGGGCGGGCAGATCGCGGCGATCTCGGCCTTTTCCTTCCTTGGGCTGGGGGTGCAGGTGCCCCATGCCGAATGGGGCGCGATGCTGGCCGAGTCGCGCTTCATGTTCACCATCGCGCCCTGGCTTCTGATCGCACCCGCCGCCTGCATCTTTCTGTCTGTCCTTGCCTCCAACCTGCTGGGCGAGGCTTTGCGCGATCTTGCAACGCCGGAGGGGCGCTCATGACCCTACCGCTTCTGTCTGTTACGGGCCTCTCGGTCGCCTATGGCAGCACTGAGGTGTTGCGCGATATCAGCTTCGATCTGATGCCGGGGCAGGCACTGGGCATTCTAGGGCTGTCGGGCTGCGGCAAGACAACGCTGCTGCGCGCGCTTCTGGGGATGTTGCCGCCCTCTGCAAAGGTGCGGGGGCAGATGCGGACGGGCAGCGGCGCTATTGCACTCTCCAACCGGGCCGCCCTGCGCGCGCGATTGGGGCGCGAGATCGGCTTTGTCGCGCAAAACCCCTTTGACGCCTGCGCCCCCCTGCGGACCGTTCGCGCCCATGTGGAGGAAGCCTGGCGCGCGCATGGGCTTCGGCCGGATGCCGCGCGCATCGCAGCCCTTTGCGCGCAGCTGGGGCTGGATCCTGCGATGCTGGATCACTACCCGCATGAATGGTCGGGCGGCATGCTGCAACGCGCCAATATCGCCGCCGCTGTGGCATTGGCCCCGCCGGTTGTTCTGGCGGATGAGCCGACCTCGGCCGTGGATGCCGATACGGCAGCGGCTGTGATGGACTGCCTGCGCGCGGGCGCCCCCGGGACGGTCATCGTCAGCCATGACCTCCCGCTGGTGGCGCGCTATGCCGATCAGGTGCTGCTGATCGAAGAAGGGCGCATCACGGCCCGCGCGCCCCGCACTGCATTTGCTGCAGGCCGCTTGCCCGCCCCGTTGCAGGACTTTCGTGAGAGCGGCACGCTGCCACCGGCGCGACCGTCCGGCACGGATGTGGTTCTGCAAGCGACCGATCTGGTGCTTGTGCGCGGCGGGCGGCAGCTCGCCCCGCCTTTGTCCTTCAGCCTGCGCGCAGGCGAGATCTTCGGCGTTGCAGGGCGCTCTGGCCTTGGCAAAAGCACGCTTCTGGCTGTGCTGGCGGGGCATTTGCCCGCCGCTCGCGGCACGGTGCTGCGCGACGGTGTCGCCCGCGCCCCGCGGAACGGCGAGGTTCTGACCCTGTTTCAGGATGCTCTGTCCAGCATGAACCCGCGCTGGCCGCTGTCGCGCATCGTGGCCGAACCCGTGACGACCGGGCCCCTGCGCGTGCCGCCAGTCTCCCAGACGGCTGCCGCCTGCATGGCCCTTGCAGAGTTCGGGCTGTCCCATATACGCCCGGACGCGCGTCCCGGCACCTTGTCCACCGGACAGGGCCAACGCGTGACGCTCGCCCGCGCCAGCCTTGCCGCGCCGCGCCTTGTGCTGGCGGACGAACCCACCAGCGCGCTTGATCCCCAACAGAAGGCGCGCGCCCTTGCGGGCCTGTCGCATCTGGCCCGCAAGGGCGCAGCTATCGTCTTTGTCAGCCATGACACGACATTGCTCGATGCGGTCTGTAACCGCGTCATGCAGATGCAGCCCCTGGGCTGTGGCAGGTCGAAGCAAGAAAGGGGCTTGATCGCCTGACTTGGCGTGCACTGGTTCTTGAGCTGAGCCGCAGGTTCCGCCTGGTCTCCATTTGGGCGCACGCATTCTGCGGTCCCGTCGAAGGGGCAGGCGAATCCGGTCCCCGCAAGAACAGAGCTTCCCTGTTTGGAACAATTACTTTGAAGGTGGTGATCCCGGAAGGACTCGAACCCTCAACCTGCCGATTAGAAGTCGGCTGCTCTATCCAGTTGAGCTACGGGACCACATTCGCTGAATAGCCGTTTGGCCAAGCGCCTGCAACGCGCATCCGTCGGGGCAGCAATGAAAAAAGCCCCCGCAAATGCAGGGGCTTTGACATGCAAGACGTGAGGATCAGGCTGCGCCCTGTGCCTTCGACAGTTCGCGTTTGATCTTCAGGGCATTCGCCGAAAGCTCTTCGTCTTTCGCACGGCCGAGATAGGCATCCAGACCGCCACGGTGATCGACCGACCGCAGGGCGGCAGAGGATACGCGCAGCTTGAAGCTGCGGCCCAGCGCTTCCGACTGAAGCGAGACATCCTGCAGGTTGGGCAGGAAGCGACGGCGAGTCTTGTTATTTGCGTGGCTGACATTGTTGCCCGTCATCGGGCCTTTTCCGGTGAGTTCGCAGCGGCGCGACATGGGCTTTTCCTCGACTGATGGTTGCCAGATTCTGCTTTGGCAAACACAAAGTAAAAGGCACTGCAAAGCAGCGCCGGTGTGACATTGCGGGCTTCTATGGTGTAACCGCTGCGGCGTCAAGCGATTCCGTTGCCGATTTGCAGGGTGGTGGTGACTGATATCCGGGTGCTGTCGGTGTCATGCGTTCAGGTGATCGTGCAGCATTTGCGCGAGGGCGCGCGTATGGGTAATCTCGCCATCCGCGAGTTGATCCGACAGCATCTCCAATGCCTTGCGTGCTTCTGTGCTGCGCAATCTCGCCAGCAAGGCTTCGCGCAGATCGGCTTCGAACCAGAACCGCGCCTGAGCCTTGCGGATCGCGTCGAAATGCCCCGACTCGCGGCGCCAGTCGACCAATGTGCGGATCTCCTCCCAGACTGTATCCAGCCCGGTATCGGCCAGAGCAGAGACGGTCATCGCTTTGGGGAAGCCTTCGGGATCCTGGGGGCGGCGGCGCAGCAGGCGCAAGGCACCCGCATAATCCGCGCAGGTGCGGGTGGCGGTGGCTTTCAGGTCGCCATCGGCCTTGTTGACCACGATCATATCGGCCACTTCCATGATGCCACGCTTGACGCCCTGCAATTCGTCGCCCCCCGCCGGGGCCAGCAGCAGCAGGAACACATCCGAGAGTTCGGCAACGACGGTTTCGGACTGGCCGACGCCCACGGTTTCGATCAGAACGATGTCGAAACCGGCGGCCTCGCACAGGGCCACAGCCTCGCGCGTGCGGCGGGCAACGCCGCCCAGATGCGACTGGCTGGGGCTGGGGCGGATGAATGCGTCCGGTGTGCGTGCCAGCCGTTCCATCCGCGTCTTGTCACCAAGGATCGAGCCGCCGGTGCGTGCACTGGAGGGATCGACCGCCAGAACCGCCACGCGCAGGCCCCGGCTGACCAGCATCAGGCCGAAGCTTTCGATGAAGGTGGATTTTCCGACACCCGGTGTTCCCGACAGGCCGATGCGTATGGCCTGCCGTCCCGCGCCCGCAAGGCGTTCCAGCAGCATATCCGCAGCGGCGCGATGCTCGGGTCTGGTGCTTTCGACCAGGGTGATGGCGCGTGCAAGGGCGCGGCGGTCGCCGGCAAGTACCGCATCGGCCAAAGCTGAATTGTCCATGCTGTACCCTCCCTGCTGACTGACGCTCAGTTCTGGCCCGGTCATGCAAGAATTGTCCAGCCCTGTCGAGCCCTCCGGAGGCAGGCTTTTCCGGGGAAACGAAAAACGCCCGCCAGTCTGGCGGGCGTCGAATTCGGTCTGTTCCGGCAGATCAGCGACGGATGCCGAGCTTGCCGATCAGATCCCGGTAGCGGCCTTCATCCTTGCTCTTGAGGTAGTCAAGAAGCTTGCGGCGGGTCGCAACCAGTTTGAGAAGCCCACGGCGGGAATGGTTATCCTTCTTGTGGGTCTTGAAATGCTCGGTCAGATTCGTGATGCGCTTGGTCAGCACGGCGACCTGAACTTCGGGCGAGCCGGTGTCGCCATCGGCGCGGGCGAAATCCTTGATGAGCTGGGTCTTGTCTTCAACAGTAATCGACATCGGGATCTCCTTTGGTTTGAAGTGGACGGCGCAGGCCGGGATGTCGTCCAGCATGGCCCTGTCATGCAGCAGTAGCACGCGCAGGTCGGTTAGCCGAGAAACAGGAGAAAGAAAAGCCCCGATTGTGGCGCGGCGGCGTCTGTTCTCGGGTCGTTAACCAAGATTAAACTTTTCCAGAGGGTAAAAGGTGAATCTGCTTAGTTAATGCATCTGTCGTGAGTCATAATCACCTCTGGGGAATGCGGCCCATCCGGTCGCCAGCAAGGGTGATGACTTATGTGGCTCGTCTTGGGACTGCTCGCAGCGCTGTCGGCGACATCCTTTCTGGATCATGGCTACAGCGCTATCGCCAATGCAGATGACGATGACGATAACGACGACCATACGGGACGCGACGAGGGCGACAAGGCCGATGACAGCGGTTCTACTGCAGCTTTTGCGGGTATGTTGCAGGAACTGTCCTTGTCAGAACACGACATTTATCCGCTCGCGGATGGCGCGCCGATGGGCGGGCTGCCCGTGAACGGGGATGCCGGATTATTCGATGAACTGGACGAGCGCGTCCATAGCAGTGATCATTTTCCTCCGGCAGAGCCACCACAGCCGGTTGTGCGGATCGGCACGGATGAGGATGACCGGCTGAACGGTGGCGCGGCCAATGACACGCTGATCGGTGGCGCAGGCGATGATACGCTGATCGGGGCGGGCGGGGACAACCTGTTGCAAGCCGATAGCGGCAATAACCACATGCAGGGTGGCGAAGGGCATGACACGCTGATTGGTGGCACAGGCAATGACACGTTGATCGGGGGATGGGGGGATGATCTGCTGATTGCCGGAGCGGGGGACAACCTGCTATTCGGTGGCGCGGGCAATGACACGCTGGTCGGGGCATGGTTCGACGAGGACGGAAACGACATCAGTGGCGAGAACACGCTGAATGGCGGGGCAGGGGATGATATTCTTATCGCCGGTCAGGGCGATGTCCTGCATGGCGGTGAAGGAGCGGATCAGTTTGTGCTGGGCGACTGGCTGGCGGGTGCCAGCCCGGCGACGATCATGGATTACACGCCTGAAATGGACCAGATCGCGCTCTATTTCGACACGGACCGGATCGCGGCGCCGGAGGTGACGGTGACATTCTCTGATACCGCGCCCGACATGGCAGAGATCCGCTTGGAGGGGCATGTCATCGCGTTTGTTGCAAATGCGCAGGGGCTGGAGGCCGGGGATATCCGGCTGGTCCCGCTGCCAGTAGCTATCGCGGCGGAGTGAAGGCAGTCGTCACGCCCGTTTGCCCAGTTGGGCGATGCTCAGAACATCCAGCACCTTGGCTTCGATCTGCGGGGCGTTCATCGCCGCGACGTCATACATGTCGCGCGGATTGGCCTGATCTATGAAGATATCGGGCAGGACCATCGAGCGGAACTTTATCCCCAGGTCGAAAACCCCTTCATCGGCCAGAAGCTGCGCGACATGGCTGCCGAAGCCGCCAATGGCGCCTTCTTCGATGGTGATCAGCGCCTCATGGTCCCGTGCCAGTCGCAGGATCATGTCACGATCCAGCGGCTTGGCGAAGCGCGCATCGGCAACAGTCGGTGAGATGCCCTTCGCCCTCAGGGATTCGCAGGCGCGGAGCACTTCGCCCAGCCGCGTCCCGAAAGACAGGATCGCCACGCGCGACCCTTCGTGGATCAGACGGCCCTTGCCGATTTCCAGCGGCATGCCGCGCTCGGGCATCTCCACGCCTTCGCCCTCGCCACGCGGGAAGCGGAATGCAATCGGGCCATCATCATGGGCGACAGCGGTCGCGACCATATGGACGAGTTCGGCCTCATCTGCGGCGGCCATGACGACAAAACCCGGCAGATTGGCGAGATAGGCAATATCGAAGCTGCCCGCATGGGTGGCCCCATCCGCGCCGACCAGCCCGGCGCGATCAATCGCGAAACGCACCGGCAGACGCTGGATTGCCACGTCATGCACGACCTGATCATAGCCGCGCTGCAGAAAGGTCGAATACATCGCACAGAAGGGTTTCATGCCGCCCGCGGCCAGCCCCGCGCAGAAGGTCACGCCATGCTGCTCGGCAATCGCCACATCGAACATGCGCTGGGGAAAATGCTTCGCGAACAGATCAAGCCCCGTCCCGTCCGGCATGGCCGCAGTTACCGCCACGATCCTGTCATCGCGCTGCGCTTCCGCAATCAGGCTTTCGGCGAATACCTTGGTATAGCTCGGTGCATTCGAGGGGGCTTTCTGCTGCTTCCCTGTCACCAGATCGAATTTCGCGCGCGCATGGCCGCGGTCGGCGGCATCCTCGGCGGGGGCGTAGCCCTTGCCCTTCTTGGTCAGGATATGAATGAGCATCGGTTCGTCCGCGCGCTCGCGCAGGGTGCGGAAGACCCAGAGCAACTGTTCCAGATCATGCCCGTCAATCGGGCCGACATAGTTGAAGCCCAGTTCCTCGAAGAGCGTGCCACCAACGGTCACATGTTTGAGCAGATCCTTCGCGCGACGCGCACCCTGCTGGATCGGACCGGGCAGCAGCGACAGCGCGCCTTTCATGGCGTTCTTCAGTTCCTGAACCGGCTTGTCGGTGTAGAGCCGCGACAGGTAAGAGGACATCGCCCCGGTAGGGGGCGCAATCGACATTTCATTGTCATTGAGGATGACGAACATCCGCCGCCCCAGATGGCCCGCATTGTTCAGCGCCTCATAGGCCATGCCTGCGCTGATCGACCCATCGCCGATAACGGCAATCGCGTCGCCCAGCGCGGGGTCCGGGGCGCCGCCCAATTCGCGTGCCATTGTGAATCCCAGTGCGGCCGAGATTGATGTCGAGCTATGCGCGGCGCCGAATGGGTCATAGGGGGATTCGCTGCGTTTGGTGAAACCCGACAACCCGTCCTTCTGGCGCAAGGTTCGGATGCGGTCACGGCGACCTGTCAGGATCTTGTGCGGGTAGCATTGGTGCGATACGTCCCAGATCAGCCGGTCGCGCGGGGTGTCAAAGACCGCATGCAATGCGACTGTCAGTTCCACCACGCCCAGCCCCGCGCCCAGATGGCCACCGGTTTCGGATACGGCGGCAATCGTCTCGGCGCGCAGTTCATCCGCCAGTTGGCGCAATTCCCGGTCACTGAGCGATTTGAGATCCGCGGGGAAGCGTACCTTGTCCAGTAGCGGAGTATTCGGCATGGTCTGCTCTTCCCGTTGCGGTCGCTGAAGCGTTCAGTTCTGACGGGCGATAACGAATTCTGCCGTCTGTCGCAACATCTGGCCCTTCTTTCCATAGGGGGCAAGGGCGGCCTGGGCTTGTTCAACGAGGGTCTTTGCGCGGATTTTCGCGCCCTCCAGCCCCAGATGCGAGACGAATGTCGCCTTGCCCGCCGCCGCGTCCTTTTGCAGCCGCTTTCCGGCCAGGCTAGCATCGCCCTCGACATCAAGGATGTCATCCGCAATCTGAAAGGCAAGCCCCAGTGCCTGGGCATAGCGCGCCAGCGGGCCAGTATCGGCCTGCGCCATCCGGGCACCGGCGCAGGCAGACCATTCGATCAGCGCCCCGGTCTTGCCAGCCTGCAACACCGTGATTTCTTCCAGGGTCAGCGGAACGGTCGCGGTCTCGGCACCGATATCGAGCGCCTGACCATAGACCATTCCGGCCGCGCCCGCAGCCTGCGCCATGCTGGCGATCAGGTCCAGCCGGGCTTCTGGCGAGGGGGCGGCATCCGGGCGCGCGAGAAGCCCGAAGGTCAGGGTCTGCAAGGCATCGCCCGCCAGAATGGCCGTGGCCTCGTCCCATTTGACATGCACGGTCGGCTGACCGCGGCGCAGGTCGTCATCATCCATGGCGGGCAGGTCATCATGCACAAGCGAACAGGCATGCATCGCTTCAATCGCGGCGGCGGCCTGCAGCGCGATTTCGGGAGAAACGCCGTGCAGACGGGCCGATTCGAGCACCAGAAAGCCGCGCAGTTTCTTGCCGCCCCGCGCGGCATAAGCCATGGCGTCCCGTACATCGGATTCCGGCAACAAGCCGATTTCCGCTTGCAGGCGCGCCGCGATCTGGCGCGCTGCTTCGGCCAGTGCACGGGCGAAATCGCTCATGCGGAAAACGGCTCCGTGCCTTTCGGGGTGCCATCCTCGGCCAGCCGGATCGCCTCGACCCGCATCTGCGCCGCGTTCAGCCGGGCCTCGCAGTGTTTCTTCAACTCCGCGCCACGCTCATAGAGGGTGATCGACTGATCGAGTGCCACATCTCCGCGTTCCAGCCGGGTCACAATATCTTCCAGCGCGCGCAGGGCTTCTTCGAAGCTCATTTCGGAAACAGGTTTGTCGCTCATGCGCCTTTCTCCATCAGCACGCTTATATGCGCCGCGACGCTTGCCGCCAGCGCCGACAGGTCGTAGCCGCCTTCGAGGCAAGAGACCAGACGCCCGCTGGCATGGCGCGCGGCAATGTCACACAAAGCGCCTGTGACCCAGGCGAAATCCTGCTCGACCAATGAGAGCTGCGCCAGGGGATCGTCGCGATGCGCATCAAACCCTGCCGAGACGATCACCAGCTCCGGCGCGAAGCGGTCGAGTTGCGGAAGCACCGCGTCTTCATAGATTTGCCGGAAACCTGCGCCATCCGTGCCGGGGGCAAGCGGTACATTCAGTACATTGCCATGCGCGCCGCGTTCTTCCGGTCGACCCGAGCCCGGCCAAAGCGGCATCTGATGGCTGGAAACAAAGAAACTGCGCGCCTCGGACCAGAGAAGATCCTGCGTGCCATTGCCATGATGCACGTCGAAATCCACCACGGCCACGCGGGTCAGTCCGTGCCGTTCCATGGCATGTCTGGCGGCTATCGCGACGGTCCCGAACAGGCAAAAGCCCATAGGTGTCTGGGTTTCGGCGTGATGGCCAGGAGGCCGCATCGCGACAAAGGCGTTCCGGGCCGTTCCTGCCATGACCAGATCAATCGCGTGACAGGCGCCGCCGACAGCACGGCTGGCCGCATCGAAAGACCCGTTCGATACATGTGTATCGGCATCAAGCTGATAGATCCCGGCAGCGGGAATCGCCTTGCGGATACGGTCGATATAAGCTTCGGGATGGCAGAGCAGAAGCTGCGCCTGTTGTGCCAAAGGGGCGTCGATCCGCAAGAGCGAAGCGAATTCCGGGGCCGAAAGCGCTTCGGAAATAGCTTCGATCCGGGCAACCTGTTCAGGATGTCCGGGCGGTGTCTGGTGGCGCAGGGCGTCGGGATGCGTGAGGTAAGCTGTTGTCATGGGTGCGAGGCTAGTCGATCCGGCAAAAGGGGGGAAGTGCGATTTTGCCCTCCTTGGGCGCTTGCCCCTGCCTGGCAGCGGTGGCAGTCTGTGCGCAGGGCCAAGAGCTCGCTCCAGCCAGGACATTTCATGACTTCCGACACCAGCCTTCCGATCCTGACGCCTGAACCCGTCGCGCCGCAATCCTTTACGGACGCGAATGCGGCGGTCGCCTGTCTGGAAAGCCTGTATCTTGCGGCCACGAATTTTCTGATCGACGGTTTCAACCGTGTGGCGCTTGGCGGTGTGGCCTCGGCCCGCTACAGGGCGTTCTACCCTGAAATCCGCTTTACGACGATCCGCTATGACCAGATCGATTCGCGGCTTAGCTTCGGGCATGTGGCCGAGCCGGGGATCTATGCCTCGACCATCACCCAACCGGTTCTGTTCCGCAATTACCTGCGTCAGCAGATCGGGCTGTTGATCCAGAATCACGGTGTGCCGGTCAGCATTGGCCCGTCCACCACGCCGATCCCGCTGCATTTCGCGATGGCCGGGCGTGGGGATGTCAGCCTGCCGGAGAACGGGGAGTTGTCGCTGTCGCTGCGCGATCTGTTCGACGTGCCGGATCTGGCGACCACGAATGATGATATCGTCAATGGCGACCGCAATCTGAACGAGGACGGCTCGCGCCCGCTGGCCCTGTTCACGGCGCAGCGCGTGGACTACTCGCTGGCCCGTCTCGCGCATTACACAGCAACAGCGCCAGAGCATTTCCAGAATTACATCCTGTTCACGAACTATCAGTTCTATGTCGATGAGTTCGAGGCTTTTGCCCGCGCGCAGTTGCGCGATCCCGAGAGCGGTTACACAGCCTTTGTCGCGCCCGGAAATATCGAGATCACGGACCCTGAGGCGCCGACTCCGCAGCTGGCCCGCCTGCCGCAAATGCCCACCTATCACCTCAAGCGCCCGCATGGGGCGGGGATCACGCTGGTCAATATCGGGGTCGGCCCGTCCAACGCCAAGACAGCGACGGATCATATCGCGGTTCTGCGGCCGCATGCCTGGATGATGGTCGGACATTGTGCCGGGCTGCGAAATTCGCAGGCGCTGGGGGATTTCGTTCTGGCCCATGCCTATCTGCGCGAGGACAATGTACTGGATGCGGATCTGCCGGTCTGGGTGCCGATCCCGGCGCTGGCCGAGATTCAGATCGCGTTGCAGGATGCCGTGGCGCAGGTGACGGAGCTGGAGGGATATGCCCTGAAGCGGATCATGCGCACAGGGACCGTTGCCACGATCGACAATCGCAACTGGGAGTTGCGCGACCAGTCCGGCCCGGTTCAGCGCCTGAGCCAGTCGCGCGCCATTGCGCTGGATATGGAAAGTGCCACTATCGCGGCCAACGGGTTTCGCTTTCGGGTGCCCTATGGCACGCTTCTATGCGTCTCTGACAAGCCTTTGCATGGCGAGTTGAAGCTGCCGGGCATGGCATCGAGCTTTTACAAAACGCAAGTTGCGCGTCACTTGCAGATTGGCATCCGCGCAATGGAGTTGTTGCGCGAGATGCCATTGGAGAAGATCCATAGCCGGAAACTGCGGTCTTTCGACGAAACGGCCTTTTTATAAAGCTGGCTCGCGCAGGTTTTTGCCGATTCGTGCAAGTTTTTATGAGGGAAGGTGATTGCCACTGCGACGGAAACCGGGCTAGATGCGCCCCATAAAACATGACGGGGACCAAGATGTGTAGACCCGTTTATCCCAAGGAGAGTGACATATGACCACCAAGCCGATGACCAAGACGCAGCTTGTCGCTGCTCTGTCCGAAAAAATGGGCACTGACAAGAAAACCGCAAATGCCGCGCTCGATGCGCTCTCAGATATCGTGATGAGCGAAGTCGCTGCTGGCGGTGCGATTACTGTTCCCGGCATCGGCAAAGTCATGTGCCGCGCGCGTCCCGAGCGTCAGGTGCGCAACCCGGCAACCGGCGAAACCATGACCAAGCCCGCCGATAAGGCCGTGAAGGTCACCATCGCAAAAGCACTGAAAGACGCCGTGAACGGCTGATCGCTGCGATCACCTTGAAATTCGGGGCCATCCTGCAGAGGGTGGCCCTTTTTCCATGATATCAAGCGGACAGCCCTTGTGTCGGTGGGAAACCCGGCTATGGTGACGCTTGTCTGATGCGCTCTCCCTCGCATCCCGTGTCCGCGCCTTGCCGATCCGGCAAGAATGACAGGCTATGGGAGGGTCGACATGCAACGACGCCATTTTCTTCAACACACGGGCGCGTTGGCGCTTGGCTTGGCACTGCCCTATCGGGTTCAGGCCAGAACAACCCTGGGTTTCGGACCTGCACGCATTGACATGCTGTCCGACGGGCATCTGGTGTTGCCGCTCGATTTCCTTGGCGCAGGGGTTCCCCCCGAAGAACTCGACCCCATTCTGGCGCGGCACGGTCTGACCGGCGATGTCTATGAGCCGCCCTGTAATCTGGTCCTGTTGCGCGAGGCAGATCGGACAGTTCTGTTCGATATTGGTGCTGGGCCGGATTTCATGCCCACGACCGGACAACTGTCCGATGCCTTGGATGCCCTTGGCGTGCGGGTCGAGGATATCACCCATCTGATCATTACCCATGCGCATCCCGATCATCTCTGGGGGTTGCTGGATGATTTTGACGAGCCGCTCCTGCCGCGCGCGGAGATTTTCATGGGCCGTGCCGAATGGGACTACTGGATGGACCCCGACACGGTCGAGACGATCGGGGCCGCGCGCCAGTCCTTTGCCGTCGGGGCGCAGCGCAGGCTGACCGAAATTGAGGATCAGGTGCAGCTTTTCGAGGATGGTGCCGAAATCCTGCCCGGTGTGCAGGCCGTGTCCACGCCGGGACATACGCCGGGGCATATGGCTTTCGCGCTGCAGGCCGGGGGGCAGGGTCTGATGGTCGTGGGGGATGCGCTGGCCAATCCGCATCTGGCTTTCGAGCGGCCGGAATGGGAAGCCGCATCCGATCATATCCCCGACATGGCCGCGGCGACGCGCCTGCAGTTGCTGGACCGCATTACCGCTGAAGAGCGGTTGATCCTTGGCTTTCACCTGCCCGGTGGTGGCATTGGCCGCGCCGAACGGCAGGGTAAGAGCCGCTATATTTTCACGACCGAGGTGTAAGATGACACGCAAGAACCTGTTGGGGTTGACCTGCTTGTTCTGGGCTGGGCTGGCCGCTGCTTCCGAAGATATCGCCGATAAATACCCGCAATCGGTACTGTATAACAAACCGGTCGAGGTGATCCCGCATGTCTGGACCTCGATCGGGGCCACGGCACCACCCACCTATGAAAATGCGGGCCATAACAACAATCTGAGCTTTGTCATCACTGGCGATGGGGTGGTGGTTGTCAATTCCGGGGCATCTTATCAGTTGGCGCAAGCCTTGCATGAGGAGATCCGTGCCCGCACCGATCAGGACGTGAAGCTGGTCATCGCCGAGAACGGGCAGGGTCATGCGATGCTGGGCAACAATTACTGGATCGCGCAGGGTGTGCCGGTTCTCGCCCATGTTGACGCGGCGCGCGAATTCGAGAAGGATTCGGGTCAGGCTTTCCTCAGCCTGCAGAATTATGCCCGCGAGAAATCCGAGGGCACGCAGCCCATGCAGCCTACCGAGACTTTCACCGACAAGGTGGAAATCACGATGGGGGCGTTCCGCATCGAGGTGCTGCATCTTGGCCCCGCCCACAGCCCCGGCGATACGCAGGTCTGGCTGCCGGAGCAGTCGTTGTTGATTGCGGGCGATATCGCCTTTCAGGAGCGTATGCCGCCAATTTTCGAGGGTACCTGCACCTCTTGCTGGATCGAGACGTGGGATAATGCGCTGGAGCCGCTGGGCGCGACTTATGTCATCCCGGGTCATGGGCATCCGACCAACATGGCGCAGGTACGGCGCTACACCCGCGATTATCTGGTCTGGCTGCGCGCGCGGATTGCCGAGCATATTGACGAGGGCGGTGATCTGACCAGCGCCTATTATGTGGACCAGTCCCCCTATGCGCATCTTGATACCTTCGAGGAACTGGCGACGCGCAATGCGGGCGTGGTCTTTGCCGAGATGGAATGGGAGTAGCGGTGTGGCTGGACAAAACGGACAGATCGCGTGAAATGCGGGGATGGATAGGACTGGTCTGACCCCGCAAGAGGTGACTGCAGTGATACAACTGCGGCACCAGCTTCACGCCAACCCCGATCTCTCGGGCCGTGAGGCCGGGACTGCAGCGCGTATCCGTGAGTTTCTGCGCCCGACCGCTCCGGCGCATATTCTCGAAGGGCTGGGCGGTGCGGGGCTGGCGGTGGTCTATGATAGCGGCCAGCCCGGTCCGCGTGTGATGTTCCGGGCCGAACTGGACGCGCTGCCCATCGTGGAACAGACGGGATTGGCGCATGCTTCTTGCCGCGCTGGCACAGCCCATCTTTGCGGTCATGACGGGCATATGGCGATCCTTGCAGGGCTGGGGTTGTGGCTGGAGCAGAACCCGCCGCGCGCCGGGCAGGTCGTTTTGCTGTTCCAGCCTGCCGAAGAGACGGGCGAGGGCGCGCGGGCGGTGCTGGAAGATCCGCGTTTTGCCGCGCTGCAGCCAGACTGGGCTTTCGCCTTGCACAATATGCCGGGCATGGAATTCGGAACACTTGCGGTTGCGCCGGGTGTCGCGAGTTGTGCCTCGGTGGGGCTGCGCGTCACGCTCTGCGGGCGCGAAGCGCATGCCGCCCAGCCCGAAACCGGGCATTCGCCTGGCGCTGCGCTTGCATCGCTGATCATGGCGCTGGCGCCGCATAGTGCAGCGCAGCCGATGGGACCGGGTTTTCGGCTGGCGACCCTGTGTCATCTGAATATGGGAACTCCGGCTTTCGGAATTGCCCCGGCACAGGCGGAAGTCTGGATCACCCTGCGCGCCTATGATGATGCGGGGCTGGAGGCGTTCGAAGCGGAGATCAGGGAAGTGGTCGCGCGGATCGGTCAGGGGCTGTCGCCGCAGATCAGCCGACATGACCATTTCCATGCCTCGGTAAATGCCGCTGAGGCCGTGGATCATGTGATCCGGGCGCAAAATGCGGTCGGGCTCGCGCAGGGCAGCTTTCCCATGCCAATGCGCCCGTCCGAGGATTTCGGCGCGTTCAGCCGCAAGACACGCATGGCGCTGTTCTTTCTGGGCGCAGGTCTGGACCAGCCCGCATTGCATGACCCGGCCTATGATTTTCCCGATGCTTTGATCGTACCGGCGGTCGCGCTGTTTTCGCAGATTCAGCGACAGGTGCAGGCGGGGTGAGTATCTGACAGTCGCGCAATGCACGCGCAAAGAGCCGATGCGAGGCCCTTGTCAGGGGCTGATCGGGTGGTGGTGCAGGGGTGGCCTGCCTTCACAAATTTCGAAATCTTCTGGCGAACACTTGCCAGCGGACATTCTTTTCATTAATATAATATTCCTGTTGTGCAATTTTGGGGGCGAGCTATGCGCGAAACCGATCTTCTTCTGAGGCGCCCCGGTCCACCCCGGCCGAGCGCAATCATCATGCCGCGCGTCTTCTCATTGCCGCAGGGCAGTGAGCGCTATGTCGTTGCTGGCGGTGGTGCGATTCTGGTTCAGATCCGGGCGGGCGATGGGCTGAGCATCCGTAATGATGAAGGCGGGCAAAGCTGCGAGATCGTGGCTGCCGATGCCTCGGGGCGTGGCGATGCGGGCATTCTCGGGGCGTCTTCCTCTGGCAAGGCTGCGGGTCTGATGGCGCTGCTCGACGAGGCGGATGCGTCTTTGCGGGGGGTGCGTCTGGGGATCGCTGCGCGCGAGATCGACCTTGCTCAGGCCCCGGCTGTGCATCTGTTCGGCGCAACCACGCCTGCGGGCACCGAAGAGCATTTCCGTGCTGCCCGCGACGGTGTGGTCATCATTGCCGCACCCGGCGGCGTGATGGATTTCGAGCGGCAGGATACCGCGACGCCGCTGACGGTGACGATCACCCGCGCGACGCTCAAACCGCATGTCCGGTTTGAGCTGCCCGATCCGCTGGCCGATCCTGTGGCCGATATCCGGGTGCATTCCGCGACCGCTGAAGCCTATTTCGTCAAGGCTGGAGATTACATCCAGATCCTCGATGTCGATGGCCGTCAGTGCACGGATTTCCAGTGCTTTTCGGCGCGCAAGCTGGACCGCGGCCTGCAGCGTCCGCTGGATGTGACGACGACTCGCACGCTGATGGGCCATGCCTATCCGATCCCGGGGCTGCATGGAAAATACTTTGATCAGGACATGGAACCGCTGGTCGAGGTGGTGCAGGACACATGCGGGCGCCATGATGCCTTTGCGATGGCTTGCGCCGCGAAATATTATGACGATATCGGCTATCCGGGCCATGTGAATTGTACCGACAACTTCAACCGCGCGCTGGCCCCTTTTGGCGCCGAACCGCGACCGGGCTGGATGGCGATCAACTTCTTCTTCAATACGGGGCTGGACGAACATGGGGTCATGTATACCGACGAGCCCTGGTCGCGTCCCGGTGACTATGTGTTGCTGCGCGCGCTGACCGATCTGGTTTGCGTAAGCTCCGCCTGCCCGGATGACACCACCGCCGCGAATGGCTGGAACCCGACCGATATCCATGTGCGCACCTATAGCGGCAAGGAAACCTTCAAGCGCGCCATTGCAATCCGCGCCACCCCCGATTCGGAGCCCAAGATGACCAAGGAAACCGGCTTTCACGCGAGCTTTGCCAAGCATACCGGGAATTTCGTCGAGTATAACGGCTATTGGCTGGCCAGTTCCTTTGCGCAAACGGGCGCGATCGAGGAATACTGGGCCTGTCGGCAGAAATCCGTGATCATGGATCTCTCGCCCTTGCGCAAGTTCGAGATCACCGGGCCGGATGCCGAGGCGCTGTGCCAGTACATCTTCACCCGCGATGTGCGCAAACTCTCGGAAGGGGGCGTGGTCTATACCGCGATGTGCTACCCGCATGGGGGCATGATTGATGATGGTACGCTGTTCCGGCTGGGGCGCGACAATTTCCGCTGGATCGGGGGCAGCGATTACGGCGGCGAATGGATCCGTGAACAGGCCGAGAAACTGGGGCTGAAAGTGCTTGTGCGCTCCTCGACCGACCAGTTGCACAATGTCGCCGTGCAGGGGCCGGAAAGTCGCGATCTGTTGCGCAAGATCATCTGGACCGCGCCGCATCGTCCGACATTCGACCAACTGGACTGGTTCCGCTTCACGCCTGCGCGGTTGCAGACGCATGACGGGGTGCCGCTGGTCGTGTCGCGCACGGGCTATACCGGCGAGTTGGGCTATGAGGTGATGTGCCATCCGCGTGACTGTGCGACCGTGTTTGATGCGATCTGGGAGGAGGGCAAGCAGCACGGTCTCAAGCCCTTCGGCCTGGAGGCACTGGATATGGTGCGGATCGAGGCGGGTTTGATCTTCGCGGGCTATGATTTCAGCGACCAGACGGATCCGTTCGAGGCCGGGATCGGCTTCACCGTGCCGCTGAAATCCAAGCAGGATGATTTCATCGGGCGCGATGCCCTGATCCGGCGCAAGGAGCACCCGTCGCGCAAGCTGGTGGGACTGGATATCGACAGCAATGTGGATGTCGGCCATGGCGATTGCGTGCATGTGGGCCGCGCGCAGGTGGGCGAGATCACATCCTCGATGCGCTCGCCCATCCTGGGCAAGAATATCGCCTTGGCGCGGATTGATGTTGCCCATGCCGAGACCGGGACCGAGGTGGAGATCGGCAAGCTGGATGGCCATCAGAAACGCCTGCCCGCGCGGATCGTACCCTTCGCGCATTACGACCCGAAGAAGGAACGCCCGCGCTCGTAGAGGGAAGCACCCATGCAGCAGAGCATGATCGAGCATATGGGCGGCGAAGAGGCCGTCCGCGAGCTGGTCGAAACCTTCTATGACCTGATGGAAACCCTGCCCGAAGGCGCGCATCTGCGGCTGTTGCATGAGCGCGGGCAGGGGATGGCCAATGCGCGGGCCGAACAGTTCGATTTTCTCTGCGGGTTTCTGGGCGGGCGGCGCTACTATGCCGAACGTCACGGCCATATGGACCTGCGCGAGATTCATGCGCATGTGCCGGTGCGGGCCGAGGATGCCGAGAACTGGCTCTTCTGCATGGACCGCGCCTTGGAAGACCGTGGCCATGCAGGACCAGAGATTGACCGCTTGCGCGCCTCGCTGCGGCGGGCGGCGTTGCGACTGGTCAATGATCTGGGGGAATGGGGCGTCGCAAAGGCAAAACCCGCCGGAGGGTGATCCGGCGGGTTTCTTTCGTTCTGGTGACTGATCAGATATCGAGCGTGTTTTCGCGTTCCCAGCGGCTGAAATGCGACACGAAGGAGTTCCATTCCTGACGCTTCAGTTTCAGGAAAGCCTGCGAGAATTCGGTGCCCATCATCTCCATCAATTCCGGGTCGGCCTCATAGGCGCGCAGCGCATCAAGCAGGTTCAAAGGCAGTTTCGGGGCGCCTTCGACCTTGTGACCTTCGGCATACATGTCGATATCCCAGCGCTTGCCCGGATCGGCCTTCGAGTGAATCCCGCTCATGCCTGCTGCGATGATCACCGCTTGCAGCAGATAGGGGTTAGCCGCGCCATCGGGCAGGCGCAGTTCGAACCGGCCCGGACCGGGCACGCGCACCATATGGGTGCGGTTATTGCCCGTCCATGTCACAGAATTGGGTGCCCAGGTCGCGCCCGAGATCGTGCGCGGGGCGTTGATGCGCTTGTAGCTGTTCACTGTGGGGTTGGTGATCGCGGCCAAGGCGCTCGCGTGTTTCATGATGCCGCCCAGGAAATGCGCGCCTTGCTGTGACAGGCCCAGTTCGCTGGTGGGGCCAACCCCCTTATCCGTGGCGAAAGCGTTCTTGCCTGCATCATCCCAGACCGAGACATGCACATGGCAGCCATTGCCGGTCAGGCCCTGAATGGGTTTGGGCATGAATGTCGCGCGGAAGCCATGCGCCTCTGCCACCGATTTGACCATGAACTTGAAGAAACTGTGCCGGTCGGCGGTCACAAGGGCATGGTCGAAATCCCAGTTCATCTCGAACTGGCCATTCGCGTCCTCGTGGTCGTTCTGATAGGGTTTCCAGCCCATGTCGAGCATATAGTCGCAAATCTCGCGCACCACGTCATAGCGGCGCATGATGGCCTGCTGGTCATAGCAGGGCTTGGCGGCGTTGTCATAAGGGTCGGAGATCTGTGTCCCGTCCGGGGTCAGCAGGAAGAACTCGGCCTCGATCCCGGTCTTGACATGCAGACCTTCTTTCGCAGCTTCGGCGATCTGGCGGCGCAGCACATTGCGCGGGGCTTGCCCCACATCCTGGCCTTCCATGACGCAATCGGCCGCGACCCAGGCAACTTCGGGTTTCCACGGGATCTGGATGACCGAGGCGGGGTCCGGCACGGCGAGCATGTCGGGATGCGCGGGCGTGAGGTCTAGCCATGTGGCGAAACCCGCGAAACCGGCCCCGTCTTCCTGCATGTCGGCAATGGCCTGTGTCGGCACCAGTTTCGCGCGCTGGCCGCCGAAAAGGTCGGTAAAGGAAATCATGAAATACTTGATGCCGCGTTCTTTTGCGTAGGCTTCGAGATCGAGTGTCATTTGGTCCCCATTGGTCGCGTGTTCTTGATGTGAAAGCGCGGGCCAGACCCTCGTCTGACCCGCGTCATGATCTCAGTAGCCTGATCCCGGTTTGCCCGGATACCAATCAGTGCCAGCGAGCGGCACCTGTGCCATTGCGGCGGCTTCCATGGTCAGGGCGCACAGGTCTTCGGGTTCGAGATTGTGCAGATGGTTGTGCCCGCAGGCGCGCGCGATGGTTTGCGCTTCCAGCGTCATCACTTTCAGATAGTTGCGCAAACGGCGACCGGCCTCGACCGGGTCCAGCCGGGCAGCAAGTTCCGGGTCTTGCGTGGTAATGCCGGCCGGGTCACGGCCTTCGTGCCAGTCGTCATAAGCGCCGGTGGTGGTGCCGAGTTTTTGGTACTCGGATTCCCATCTTGGGTCATTGTCACCCAATGCGATCAGGGCGGCCGTGCCAATAGCAACCGCATCCGCGCCCAGTGCCAGCGCCTTGGCCACATCGGCCCCGGTGCGGATCCCGCCCGAGACAATCAGCTGCACCTCGCGATGCATGCCCAGATCCTGCAGCGCGCGCACGGCGGGGCGGATACAGGCAAGGATCGGCAGGCCGACATGCTCGATGAACACGTCCTGCGTGGCTGCCGTGCCGCCCTGCATGCCGTCCAGCACCACGACATCGGCCCCGGCCTTCACGGCAAGCGCCGTGTCGTAATAGGGGCGCGTGCCGCCAACCTTTACATAGATCGGGACTTGCCAGCCGGTGATTTCGCGCAGTTCCAGGATCTTGATTTCCAGATCATCCGGGCCGGTCCAGTCGGGATGGCGGCAGGCGGAACGCTGGTCAATACCCTTGGGCAGGGTGCGCATTTCGGCCACGCGGTCGGAAATCTTCTGACCGAGCAGCATGCCGCCACCACCGGGCTTGGCGCCCTGTCCCACCACAACCTCGATCGCATCGGCACGGCGCAGATCGTCGGGGTTCATGCCATAGCGCGAGGGCAGATACTGATAGACGAGCTTCGTGGAATGGCCGCGCTCTTCGGGTGTCATGCCGCCGTCGCCAGTGGTGGTCGAGGTGCCAGCGGCCGAGGCCCCGCGCCCCAGCGCTTCCTTTGCCTGCGCCGAAAGCGCGCCGAAGCTCATGCCCGCGATGGTGATGGGGATGTCGAGTTCGATGGGCTTTTTCGCGAAACGTGTGCCAAGGGTCACACGGGTGTCGCATTTCTCGCGGTAGCCTTCGAGCGGGTAGCGACTGATCGAGGCCCCGAGGAACAGCAGGTCGTCGAAATGCGGCACCTTGCGCTTCGCGCCACCGCCGCGAATGTCATAGATGCCGGTTGCCGCCGCACGACGGATTTCGGCATTGATCGGGTTCGAGAAGGTCGCGGACTGGATCGGCAGCGTCTGCGGGATGCGTTTGTCATGTTTGTTCATGGGCGGGTTCCCTCAATAGGCCGCAGCATTGTCGACATCGAAATTATAGAGCCTGCGCGCAGATCCGTAGCGGCGGAACTCTTCGGGCTTGGCGTCCACGCCGGCGCGTTCCAGCAGATTGCGCAGAATCTCCAGATGTTCCGGGCGCATCTCCTTCTCGATGCAATCCGCGCCGAGGCTTTTGACCGAACCGCGCACGAAAAGCCGCGCTTCATAGAGCGAATCGCCCAAAGCGTCGCCTGCATCGCCGCAGACCACCAGATTGCCCGCCTGCCCCATGAAGGCCGACATATGCCCGATATTGCCCTGCACGACGATATCGATGCCTTTCATCGAAATCCCGCAGCGCGATGAGGCATTGCCCTTGATCACCAGCAATCCGCCGCGCCCGGTGGCACCGGCATATTGGCTGGCGTCGCCCTCAATGATGACAGTGCCCGACATCATGTTCTCGGCGACACCCGGCCCGGCAGAGCCGGTGACATGGACTGTCGCCTGCTTGTTCATGCCTGCGCAGTAATAGCCGGTTGAACCACGCACGGTCACCTCGATCGGGGCATCGAGACCCACGGCAATCGCATGTGCGCCGCGCGGGTTCAGGACTTGCCAGCTGGTGGCGTTGGTCTGGTCCTTCTGTGCCTGAAGGGTCACGTTCAAGTCGCGCAGGGACTGGGTTGCAAGGTCAATCGTTTGCATGGCTCAGTGGCTCCAGAAATAGACAGTGGCAGGCTCGGGTTCCCAGACGCGGGCGGTCTCGATGCCCGGCAGGTTGACCAGCGCGCGGTATTCGGACCCGAAGGCCACATATTGATCGGTTTCGGCCATCACCGCAGGTTTGCAGGCAATCGGGTCGCGGACAACACCAAACCCGTCCTTGGTGCCGACCACGAACGTAAAGAACCCGTCGAGATCATCGAGCGCGCCTTCGAGTGCCTCGCCCAAGGTCGCACCATTCTGCATCTTCCAGGTCAGATAGGCTGCGCCGACCTCGGTGTCGTTCATGCTGTCGATGCGGATGCCTTCGCGTTTCAGCTTGCGCCGCCAGTTATTGTGGTTGGAGAGCGAGCCGTTATGGACCAGACACTGATCGGCGCCGGTCGAAAACGGGTGCGCGCCCTGCGTCGTGACGGCGGATTCGGTGGCCATACGGGTATGACCGATACCATGCGAGCCCGTCATGGCGGACAGATCGAAGCGGCGCGCGACATCCTTGGGCAGGCCGACTTCCTTGTAGATCTCGATGCTTTCACCATCGCTCATCACGCGCAGGCCAGGGCGTAGCTCGGCGAGCGTTGCACGGGCTGCTGTCGCCTTGCCGACGGGCAGTGCAAGGACCGCGTGCGTGTCCTTGCGATGCAGTGATACGGGAACCCCCAGCGCCGATGACAGATCATCGGCTAGCGTCGCGAAATCCGCATCGGCCTGATCCGACTGGATCGTGAGTTTGGCGTGACCGGATGCACTATCGCCATAGATCGCGATCCCGGCGCTGTCCGGGCCGCGATCTGTCATAGTCACCAGCATATCGGTCAGCATTGCCCCGAGCTTTGGCTCCAGGGATTTGTCTTTGAGGAACAATCCGACAATTCCACACATTCTTGTCGCTCCGCTGTCTGTGATGTTGGCATTACGCTAGCAGCATCCTCGCTTCAGTTCAACTGTGAAGAAACAAATTTTCATTTGGTGCGCAGAAGTGCCTGCGCAGCGATTTCTTCAGGTTTTGCTTGACAGAATGCCGCAGGCGGGTTTCTTAAAATGAAATTTTTTTTCTACTGATGAACGGTTTTTCCGAGTTCGCGCGGCCCCGCCGATGCCTGACGCAAGGCTGATTCGCGCAACGTCACGCCTGCAGCGAAAGGGAGGAGCAAGGGTGGACACACAACTGAACGCTATTACGACAATCTTCACGGAGTTCTATTACTGGGTCACAATCCCACTGATGTTTCTGATCCATGTGGGTTTCTGCATGTATGAAGTGGGGGCCAGCCGACGACGAAACCATCTACATACGCTGATGAAGAATTCGATGATCATTCCGCTGGTGACGATCACCTTCTTCTTCTTCGGCTGGTGGATTTACTGGGCCCTGCCCAACGGACCCTTCATCACCGGTGGCATATTGTGGGAGGATGCCGCCGCCAATGCCGCAAATTCGCCAACGATGGGCACCAACCTTGATGATCGCATAACGGGCGTGTTCTGGGCTGCGTTCCTGCTGTTCTCATGGACCGCGGCGTCGATTGTGTCGGGGGCTGTCATCGAGCGGATCAACTCGGGCGCTTTCTGGGTGCTGGCTGTCGTGATCGGGTCGGGCGCATGGATCATTGATGCGGCCTGGGGCTGGCATCCGAATGGCTGGATGGTGCAGCTTCTCGGCTATCATGATGCCTATGCGTCCGGTGTGATCCATGCGATTGCGGGCGGCTTCGCGCTGGGCGTGCTGTGCGTTCTGGGGCCAAGACTGGGCAAATTCGCCCCGGACGGCACTCCGCGCAATATCCTGCCGCATAACCCGTGGATGGTCGCAGTCGGGCTGTTCATTATCTATACCGGGTTCTGGGGGTTCTATGTGGCCTGCAATATTCCGATCATCTCGCCCGAGGAAATTGACGGCGTGATTGTCGGCACCACATGGACAGCGACCACGATCTATCTGACGCCAACCTCGCTGAGCGCAATCACCTTCAACTTCCTGATGTCGCTGTCGGGCGGGATGCTGGTCGCTTTCGCGGTGTCGAAAGGCGATGCCTTCTGGACCTATTCCGGTGGTCTGGCGGGGATCATCTGCGCCTCGGCCGGGAATGACCTGTATCACCCGATTCAGGCCATGTTCGTTGGCTGCATCGGGGCGTTCGTTGCCTACAAGATGCATCATTTCGTTGAACGGCGTTTCAAGATTGACGATGCAGTGGGTGCCGTGGCCGTGCATGGCTATGCCGGTTTCGCGGGGTTGATCATCGCGGGCTTCCTGCTTTGGGGGCATCCGTCCAGCCCCTATGATGGCTATGCCTCGATCAATCCGCTGGGCCAGTTCCTGGGTGCGATCATCATGTTCGGGGTGCTTGGTTTCCTGCCGGGCTGGATTGTTGCGAAAATCCTGCATGCTTTTGGACTGCTGCGTATCCCGCGCGAGATCGAGATTCTTGGCCTCGATTTTCAGGACATGCAGATGGAACGCGAAGCCGCAACCGAAGTGCGCGATGCCAAGCGCGCGCTGGTCTGACGCAAAAGGAGGAGAGAACAGATGTCTACAACCGGAGTGACGACATGGGCAGTCGATCTGGCCGAGGTCGGACCGATCTATCCCATGCAGGGCAGCGAGACACTGCTCTGGATTCTGGGTGTTGCCTTCTGGATCGGCTGGCATGTCTGGTCGATCCGCTGGGAGAAAGCCTATCAGAAAGAGCGTATCGCTAAATATGGCGATAGCGAGACGCTCAAGCGATCGCTTGATCTGCACTGAGATGACATGAAACTGCAGAAGGGTCGGCCATTCTGGTGGCCGACCCTTTCGAATGGGGTGACGAAGTGGTTGATTCGGTCAACTTGGCGCAAGTGGTTTGGAAATTGGTTCTGCGCAGAGGCCCCGTTTTTCGGTGACAGCGGTCGAATGACACCCGATTTTGCTGCGAAAATTGCCTTTCAGTAAAAATATTTTCTTTATGTGTTGATTTTCGGTGCGTGATTTGGCCAACTATGGCAAGATTTCGGAAGCTCCACCGATGTGGTGCAACCGAAAAGAACCAGATTGAACCAAATCGGACCAAACAGGG
>NZ_MJAP01000010.1 GCF_001884735.1 Natronohydrobacter thiooxidans
TCAGCAGCGACACGCTCTAGCCCCATAATCTCAGGGCATAGTGAACTTGGTCTATCTCGGGCGGAACCGGCACAACGCACGACGTCTTTTTGACCGCAACTCACTGAAAACTCGCTTGAAATGTCGTCGCAGTCAGTGAGACATGGGCATCAAGGGGCGGGTGCAGTTCGAACGCCTTCGGCTCGCGTGAGAAATTCCACAGCCGGAACAGCCGCCAATCCGACCGGCGCTCCTCTGCCACGGCCAGCTCGTTGCGTGTGATGTGGAAGGGTGTGCGCTCCCAACCGTTCGTCGTCTTGACCTCGATAAGCCGAGGCAGACCGTCCGGGGCGAAACTCGCAATGTCATAACCCGCGCCGTCGCCATCCTCCTCCGACACCCAGCGCACTTTGCGCGCCAGATCGTCACGCCCCGCCGCCCGCAGCGTGGACCGTTCATGCGCCAGCACGCGTTCCTCACCTGCACGGCCGAGGGCTCGGTTGCGCTCGTCTCGCCCAGCGACATCGAACTTTCGGGCGATGTGCAGCATCTGCTCCAGCTCCTGAGGCGGCGGCTGGTTCGAAAGTGTTGGCGGCGGCCCGGTCCAGATCTGCGCCGCTTCGCTGAAGCCATATGCTGGACGCAGACCGGGCTGACGGCTTAGCCAGCCCGGGTTCAGCGCCAGCCAGCGGGCCACGGCATCGACAAGCGCCATCTGGAAATTGAAGGCGGGCTTGTATCCGGGGATCCAGTCCTCGCCGAGACCCTTCAGAACCGCGCTGATGTTCTGGTGCTTAAACTCGATGGAGCCCTCGGACCGCTTGTTCAGCCGCGGCAGCAGCGCGCGGCGGTGCTCGGCCTTGTTGTAGGGACGCCCAGAGATGTCGTCGGCCAGCATCGCGAAGTAATCCGCGACGATCAGATCGTTTTCTTTATCCGTCCATGCACCGTTCGTCATGGCACCAGGCTATGTGCCTCGACGCTGTTTGTCACCTACGGTTTGGCGCAGCTTGACGGTACTTTACGCTGGAAACCGCTGCCTTGAGGTGGCCCATTCTTTCAACATCGAAGAAGAAGTGTCATTCATCATGCTTGTAAACAGGTTGTTTCTCAGGCGTGTCACGATTTCTTTGCTGTTGGCCACATCGACGCTTGCGGTGTCGATCAGTGTATCGTGTCCGGTGATCCTGAACTGCGTCTGAACGCCCTCTTTTCTGCCGAGTCCTACATGATGGGGGTAGAGAAGAGTTAGCCTCGGGGGCTTATAGAGATGAGCATAGGCCATCATCTGATAAATGTCGCTCTGTGACACGCCCTGTTTCGGATCATCGATCCGCGCTGATATCCGTTTCCATTTCGTGTCGATGACATGCACCACCTGACTGTCGCGCCTGATCAGGATGTCCGGCTTGGTCTGGAACATGTCACGGTTGTCCTCAATCGCTGTCAGGCAGAACAGTCGTCCCCCCTGCAGCGACACGCGGAACTCCGTTCCGGCAAGGGCCCGCACGACAAGGCGGCCAACATATTCCTCGAAAAGCGCATTCATCTCGAAGAGGAGCGCCGTGCCTTGCCCTGCGCCGCTGCTCGTTGTCTGATATCTGCTGCGCAAGAACAGTTGAGCCATGCCGAACAGATCCTGCCAGGCACGGTTCGTTCGGTCGATTATGACGTCCTCCCACTTCAACGCGGGCACGGCAATGTCGGTGATGTCGCCATAGACAAAGGCCAGTTCGCGAAGGCGTTTCTGGTTGGCGGCGCTTCTACTCATTCTGAACAGATGCGCAACGGCGGCTTTCATGATGCGGTTCAGCGCGATATCTTGCGACAGGTCATCGAAACGGCAGGCCAGTCGGCCGGGGTTGGCGGCATGGCGGGTGAATTGGCGCGGCACATCCAGCGTGCCGCGCAGTGCCGGAAGATCATCCTCATGACCCAGATAGCGACGTGGCAAGCCACGGCGCACGGCTTCGGTCAACTTGTCACAGAATAACCGGATCAGGATTTCCAGAAGCGTTTCGCGCTGCCAGTCAAGTTCTGTCACCTGGCCCATATCGATTTTCAGGTTCAGGGCGACCGCGAGCATATGCACCAAGCGTTTGCGGATCGCAGCGTTCTGTTGATCTTCCTCTGCCGCCGGGAGGATGTCAATTTTCGGTAGAATTTCGAGACTGCACCCCTGCGCAGCGATCACGCCCACAACGCCGCGCGCGCGCAACTCGGTGCGCCGATCCTCCAGCACACCGCCCCCACCTTGCCCAGCAAAGGACGATGCCTTCGCCACATCAGCCAGGCGCTTTGCCAGATGCTCCGGGATTTCGCCATCGTCGTCGCCCAGGGGGAGTCTCGCCCATTCCCGCAATGTGTAGGCAGGCATCAGACCTCGAACTCCGAGAAATCGAACTGGTCCTTTACCCGCCAGCGTAGCCTTTCACCCGAAAAATCGTCCTCTGCCATGCCGTCAGGACGCTTGAGAGGCTCGGACGCTATAAACCGTGCTTCACCTTTTCCGGTTTCGCCCAACACGACAGCGACCTTCGACCAGTCCTCATAAAAATACTCGGCCAGCAGCGGAATGACCTTGTAGCGCATCACATCCGCAATAGCGCTGCGGGTCTTGCACCCTGTGAAATAGGCGTGCCCGATCTGATGCTCGCGGTCAAAAAGATACTCGATCCGATCGTTTATCGTGGTCAGAAGCGCCCGCAGGTTGATCCCCTCGATATTTGTCGAGAGGACAGTTGGATCAGGCATTAGTTCACGGAACGTAAAGCGGCGGCGCAGGGCCGTGTCGAGAAGTGCGATTGAGCGGTCGGCGGTATTCATTGTCCCGATGATGTGCAGGTTCGCGGGCACGCCAAAAGGTTTTTTGGAATAGGGCAGGACAAGGCGTATCTCGTTTTCCATGCCCAGCCGCTTGTCGGGTTCGAGCAGTGTGATGAGTTCGCCGAAGACCTTCGAGATGTTCGCACGGTTGATTTCGTCGATGATCAGGACATGGTCGCGCGCCGACCTGCTAGCGTTCGGTGTCATATTCCCGAAAACAATCGCCTCCAATGCATCCCAGTCGATGATTGACTGGTTTAACTTGTAAACTGAATGGCGTCTGAAACCATTCGGGTAGAAACGACTTCTTTCCGTTCCAGTGTCATCCCGCCACAACCATTCTACCTGACGACGATGCGGGTGGTATGTTGCTTCAGAATCGTAGAAATATTCGCCGCTCACTCGTCCAACAGCCTGAATCCGGTCCCGACCATCGGACACGACAACATAATCCCCAACCTGCATATCGGCCCTGAAGGAGTAGGTGACCACGATGTTGCCATCGTGGCCGGTAGCATCGGCATCCTTTTTTGCGCGCCACTCCGAAAAGATTTCGTTGAAATCGTCGAAGCGTTCGGCTGACCAGTCAATATCCCCGCCCCAGCCCACATGGATTAAACCATGGTCAAGGCCATGGCGAATACGATCATCTTCAACCTGACGTCGCCCCAACGCAACCTTGAACACGCGCGCTGAGCGATCAAGCCTCGCAGACGAACCGCTGTCCGCCCGATCCAGTCTGGCACGTTCGCTGATGCGTTTGAAAACGCCGTCATGGGGCTTCAGACGAAACCCGCCGGTGCTTGTTGTAACGTCTTCCGGCCCCTCGGCGACATCGTCACCAGTGCTCGGTCGCAAACCTTCGACGAATTCCTCGTAGGATATGGACTGGTGAAACGTCGTGAATTCGATCAGGCCCTCGCTGACGAGGCGTCGATACTCTGCCATCAACGCATCACGCTTGTCGTTGCCCTTGAGTTCAGCCGCCCTCTGCTCCCCCAGACATAGCCGGACCGCCTCCCATGCTGTGCGGTAGGTCTTGCCAGTGCCGGGAGGGCCGTAGAGGATAAGGTTTGTGGCCGACCGGGGTGAAGGCGTCGTTTCGTCTGTCATGCTTTGGGCCTCTGCCTGTGTTGCAAGCGTGTAAGTGAAGATGGTCGAGCTGCTCGGGTTTGGCCCGGTATGGGTCGGTGGCGGCACTTGCGCCAGTTGCTGAAATATCTTCCCACCTAGGGCCTGACAGATATTGGGAAAGGCGTCTTGCAGCCCCATTGCCGTAGCAAGATCGCTTGCTCGGATTGACACTTCTGCCTCGCCTTGTTCGCGTGCTGGTTCGATGAAGTAATTCAGCGCGCAGAGGCGAATGCGATCAGCGTCGCGGATCAGGTGGTCGTATTTCTCTGGTGGCGCGACAGGTGCATCATCCTCGCCTACGATAATGAAACCAGCGTTGTGCAATCGTGCAGCGGCGTCTGACTTTTGTCCCCAGCCACCGTTGAGCTCTGTCTTGTTCAGGATGAACCCGACAATCGGCTTTGTGGGGTAAACACGGTTGTCACGGTTTCGGCTGGAGCGCACCCAATAGTCCCGCGGATCACCGAAATGGCGGAATATTTCGCTTTCCTTGCCGTTCTTTTTGTAGCGGTCAAAGGCATCCATCGCCTCTTCGATCTCTCGCCTAGTGAAACGGCCTCGCGTTTCGACCTGTGTGGGAAGGCTCATCGTTGCGGGTTGCCAATGACTACCATTGCTATTTCCGTCGATAACCACGCCCGCTGCACGGCTCTGACTGTTGAACACATGATCTACGCTGAAACGGAAGAGTGCCGGATTCCCATCGGGGACGAGAATACCCTGCTCAACCAAACGGTCTCGTTCGGGCCTGTCGCGTTTCTTGTTTGGGGAGCCTTCCCGCATCGCGGTTGACCCTTGGCGAACAACGAAGCCAGATGGCACTGGCTTGCCGAAGGCTAGTGCCTGCTCTTTCTTGATTTGAAGCCAGTCATCTTCAGATTGTGTCATCTTTTTTCTTAAGTCCTGAAATCCATAACATTCAATGCACACAGCGTGTTCACCAGGCGCATCTGCTCGACCGTCTCACATTTCGCCTCACGCAGACGCGGGGCGCCGAAGACCAAGGCCAGCCCCTTGGCGCGGGACACGGCCACGTTGATGCGGTTGAGCGAGAACAGGAATTCCATGCCGCGCGGGCTTTCCTCGGCTGATGACGCGGTCATCGAGACGATGCAGACCGGCGCTTCCTGTCCCTGGAATTTGTCGACCGTGCCGACCCTGATCTCGTCCGGCAGGGCTGCGCGCAGCGCGTTGACCTGCAGGTTGTAGGGCGCGACCACGATGATGTCTTCCCGGCGCAGGCGACGCGTCTGCCCGTCCTTGCCCGTCCAGTGGCCTTTCAGCAGATCGTCGCAGGCGCGACGGATCGCCTCGACCTCCTCCGGCGCCATCTGGGCGTTGCCCTCATGCGCGACAGGAACCCAGAACGCCCCGGCTTCGGGGAAGGATGTGCCCGTGACGCGCTGCCTTGCCGTGTCTTCATGGCTGGCAAGCCGCCCTTCATAGACCTGTTCCGAGATGAAGTGGTTCACATCCGGGTGCATCCGCCGCGTGACGCCCAAGAATATTCCCCGATCCGGCGGGATGGTCGCATGATCGCCCAGCATCCATTCCAAGCAGGACAGGTTCGCGGGCGCTGGATGCGCGCCTTGGATGACCTGCGGCAGTTGCTGCGGATCGCCTACCAGCACGATGTTGCGGGCGGCCCGGCCCATCGCGACCATGTTGGCCAGCCCCACCTGACCGGCCTCATCCACAAACAGCCAGTCATAGGCCTGCACATTCTCGTCGCGCGCGAAGAAGAAGGCGGTGCCGCCTACGACATGACCGGATGCAGCGGCAGTTGCGTTGTCATTGGTTCGGGTCACGGCGCAGCCCTCAGGATAGCCGTCCTGATCCCCTGAAACCTTGTGAACAAGCTCCAGGTCAATCGGCAGGTCCTGATCCTCCAACGCCAACAAGCAGCCCATTAGGACATTGCGGATTGCCTCATGGCTGTTCGATGCCACGCCCACACGATACCCCTTGCGCACCAGCGCGAGGATCGCCCGCGCTGTTACATAGGTCTTGCCGGTTCCGGGCGGCCCTTGCACGGGCAAAACCGTTTCATCCATGCGCGAAACCGCGTCGATCATGCCCGCGACAAGGTCATCACCTTGCAGGATGTCCCGTTGCGGCCCGGTCAGACGCGGCGCTGTGCGCGACAACAGGTCATCCACAGCGCGGAATGCAGGGCCTTCGCACTGATCGCGGATCACATCGGCAATGGCCGCGCGCAGCACCTTGGTGTCCAGAGGCTTGTTCGGGTGCAGGTTCAGGTGTCGCTGCAAGATATCGGCGCGCGCATTGCCGACCTTCAGCGTCACCTCGCCCGCCTCCATGTCCAGCTCTTCAACCGTGATGGTATCGAACCCCTCGGGCGTGGGCACGCTTGCCGAACTGCCGCTGCGCAGTTTCGTCTGCTGAGGCGGAAAGCGGTAGCGTTGCGCCGTGGAGCGTTTGATGGCAAACGGCTTGCCCGTGGCGACCAACCCGCCCAAGGCATCCAGATCGTCGATCAGCTCCTCGTCATCCTTGCCCAGACTGTCGAAGATCGCCCACCAGGCGGGCTTCGCTTCGCGCGCGTGGAATTGGGCAAGGTTGAACAGCATGTCCTGCCGTTCCTCGGGTAGTCCAGAGCGCGCCAGCGCCTGCCGCAGGGCCGTGGTTGCCTCGTCCTCCTCGACCTCCTGTTCGCGGGCGTCCTTCTCAAACACCGGCCAGGGGCCGTCAGGGCGGATACCGACCAGCCAGTCGCGCAGTTTCTCGGTCGAGATACAGTCGATCCGGTTATAGTCCTCGATCTCGTCCAGAATGCGCTGCTCGCGGGTTTCGCGCCATTCCTCATAGGCCACGACCGACCCTCCGCCGCTTTTCACATCGCCGTCGCGGGTGATGTCATAAAACACCTCCATCGACTTGATCGAATAATTCCGCTCCGACGCGATCACTCCGCCGCGCACCACGGCGTAAAGGTCCACGAAGCGCCGCTCGCGCAACAGCCGATCGAGGAACGCCTCGCCGATGCCGTATTTCGTGGTCAGGCGGCGCAGGGCGGTGATCTCATAGGGGGCGTAGTGATAGATGCGCGCCTCGGGGAACGCATCGAGCCGGTCGCGGAAGAACTCCAGCAGGGCGGCCAGCGACTGCGCCTCCTCGGCATGGTCATGCGCCCAGAAGGCGCGGAACCGTTCATCGAACCAGACGCCATGTAGGTATTCCAGCCCGCCCTCGTAATGCGGGTCGCCCTCGATATCGTAGAAGAGATCGCCCGGTTGCGGCTGCGGCAGCAGGTCGAAGCCCTTGCCGGGGAGCGCCGGGCGCAAATCATATGTCGGCGGCCCGGATTTGCGGGCATGTTGCAGCCGGGCCTGCGCGCGCAGCTTGTCGAGGGTAGGCGCGGCCATGCCCCGGATGGGGGCGACATGACTGGCCAGCGCCTCCATAGTGATGATCCCCGCGCCCTCCAGCTTCTTGACCTGTCCGCGCGCGATACCGGCGATGTTGAACAGGCTGTCCTGACCGTCCCAGACGCTCTGGCAATGATCGGCCCAGCGGCAGAGCGCGCAATCGGCGCAGGGGACGGGGCGGGTGTCCGGCGGGTTTGCGACGAAGGCTTCCAGCCGTGCGCGGGCCATGCGGGCATAGGCAGCATAATCGGCCAGTCGCAGCGTCGTGCGCGTGCCATCGCCCAACTCGACATGAGCGAATTCCGGCGCGACGCCCTGAACCTCTGCCAGCAGGTCTGAATAGAGCACCAGTTGCAAGACATGCTTGGGGTGTGGACGGCGTTTCAGCTTTGTGTCAGCCACTTCATAACTGAATGAGCCTAGCACTGAGGGGCGCTCCACCCGCTCCAAAAAATCCGACCACCCACCCCAGTTACCAGACAGAAAAGCGCCCTGAAAGACAACCTCAGCCCCTTGCCTCAGCATATCGCGCGTTGTTGCAGCATCCGTAGGCAGATCGCTGCGCTCAATCTCAACCACAGAACGACCCGAGGATTTCAGCCGGTTCAGATGTGCAATTTCATGCGCATCGCCTTGTTTCTGCAAGAGAGCTGCATCTTCGCTATCGGCGCGTGGTTCTGGCCCCTCGCCACGCAGGCGCATCAGGTCCAGCGTGGTTGCATGAGCGCAGCCCATGAACCGCATCAAATCGGTCGCTGAAAAAAGAATGCTGCCATTCAGGTTACGCATGGAGGCCTTTTCAAATAAGAGCGCAACCCAGAGAAGAGTCGCTTCGCAATATCATCAAGTTGCTCAGTTATCTTTGTGGGTGTCAATTGCTGTCAGACAGGGCTGGTCATCGCCACAACCCGCCCTGTCCAGAGCTTTCGACGATCAGTTCGCCTGAAGTACGTTCTCTCGAATGATGCGCAGGCTCTTGGGCGCGATCAGGGAAGCCGGCTTGCCCTGCGCACCCATGCGCAAAGAGAAACCACGCGCGATCAAGGCAGCGGCTTCATCCAGCGACTGCACATAGGTCGCATGTTGGGCATGATGCTTGTGTTTGCCGTGGGCGGGATCCGCGAGCTGATAGCCTTTGGCTGTGAATACGGGTTCTTCGGTGACGCCGCTGCGCGAGGTAATTCGCTCAATTCTGATGACACGTCCGCTCATTGTCAGTCCTCTTGCTGATATGGTGCGCCTGCCGGGCCAAGAAACTGGTCCTGAAAATCACTTGGGAATCGGCTCGACAGGACGCATTTCTGTTTTTAACCTGTCAGGGTGACAAAAGCTGGCAGGTTTGCGGGGCGCGCATGTCTTTTTCCAAGGCTCAGGATCTGATCCGCCTCGCACAGATGGCAGCATCCCGGCGCGGGGGCATCAGCCTCGAGGAGATTTGCGAGGAATTCGCTGTTTCACATCGTACGGCGCAGCGTATGACCGATGCATTGCATGAGAGCTTCGCGAATGTGCAGGCTGAAGATGGCGAAGACCGCAAGCGCCGCTGGCGCCTGATTGATCCCGGTCTTGCGCGACTGCAACTTCGTCAGGAAACCGGTGTCGAAGCGCTGGAGATCGCGGCGCGCACCGCGGCCGCCGATGGGCGTTTGCGTCATGCGCAGGCCCTGAATGATCTGCGCGAGGGTTTGCTGATGAAAAGCCCGGCACGGGCGCGGGTCGAGGCGGATGCAGAGGCCGTTCTGGCCGCGATGGGCCAAGTGACACGGCCCGGTCCCAAGGTCAGCGTCGCGCCGGACATTCTCGATGCGATCATTGAAGCCTTGCGTGGGCCATTCCGGCTGCGGGTTCGTTACAATCATGATAGCCGGATGCGCATTCTGGAACCGCATGGGGTACTTTTGGGTCATCGCACTTATCTTGCCGCCCGCGACCCAGCGAAGGCCGACGAGGTGCGCAATTTCCGCATTGATCTGATCCATGAGGCCGAAACACTGAACGAGAGCTTTTCGTTGCAGGAGGGGTTCACGATTCAGGATTACGCAGCGCAAGCTTTCGGCGTCTGGCAGGACCCCGCGCAATATGGCGAGGTGATCTGGCGTTTCACCCCGGAGGCAGCCGATCGCGCGGCGGGTTTCCGTTTCCATCCCCAGCAGGTGTTGGAGCCGCAGGAGGATGGTAGCCTGATCGTGCGATTTCATGCCGCGGGTTGGCTGGAAATGACCTGGCATCTGTATCAATGGGGCGACAAGGTCGAAGTGATTGCACCGAAGGCATTGCATGACATGGTGGCCCGGCACCGCCGCTCAGATTTTGCGGCCATGCCGTAACCACAGAACGAAGGGAATTTTCAATGGTCGCGCAGCTGACATTCGACGCTCTGAAAAACAAGCAGCGCGCCATTCGTGCGGATTTCCCTGCCACGATGGGCTTACGGGTGCATCGGTCCATCAGCTGGATCGGCCGCTCTGAGGCCTGCGGCGAGGATCACGACGCACGGTTCATCTTCCTGTGGATCGCCTTCAATGCCGCCTATGCCGATGAGCGGGACTTCCAGTCAATATCACTCGGTGAACGCGCGGCGTTTGCCGAATATTTCGGAAAGCTGGTCGCGCGTGATGCGGATCAGCGCATCTACAAGGCGCTCTGGCAGCGCTTTTCCGGCCCGGTTCGGGCGCTCATGGAGAACCATTTCGTCTTCAACCCGTTCTGGCAGCATACCAACGGGATCGAGGGGTTCGCGGATTGGGAGGACAAGTTCCGGCAGTCCTCGCGCAGTTTCGCACAAGCCTTTCAAAGTGGCGACGGTGTGAAGGTGCTCAGCTTCGTTTTCGACCGGCTCTATGTGCTGCGCAACCAGCTTGTGCATGGCGGAGCGACCTGGAACAGCAGTGTGAACCGTTCGCAGGTGCGTGATGGTGCTGCAATTCTGGGGTTCTTACTGCCGGTCTTCGTTGATCTGATGATGGATCACCCGCAGGAAGATTGGGGACGCCCATTCTATCCGGTGGTCGCATGAGCAGAGGATAAAAAGAGATGGCCTTTCGATTCTGGCGCCGCATCCGTCTGGCCCCCGGTGTCACGCTGAACCTGTCGAAATCGACGGCCTCGCTGTCGCTGGGCCCGCGCGGCGCGAAATACACGATTAGCCCGCGCGGCAATCGCGCGACGGCAGGTTTGCCGGGGACGGGCCTGTTCTACACAGTTCATGATCGCAACCGCGCCGGGCGCGGTGGGGCGGCGCCCGCACCATCCGTGCCGCAGCGCGACCGGCTGGGGCTGGGGTTCTTCCAGCGGCTGATGACACCGGCCGAGGAAAAGCGCTTCATCGACGGAATTCGAGCGCTGAATGACGGCGATCAGGACGCGGCATTGGCTGCTCTGGAAGATGCCGGTGATCTGCCTGATGCCGCCTGGATGGCGGGGATGATCCGGCTGCGTCGCGAGGAACTTGACCGCGCAAAAGCACATTTCGAGCACGCTCTGGCCAGATTAGTTGATTTGGGCACGCTGTTCAGCAAATACGAGATCGCCGCGCAGGCCAGCCTGCCGATCACGAGCGACATCTTCGCCCATGTCTTCCCGCGCGAGCGTGGCACGCGTCTGGCGCTGGTGGAGATCGCACAGCTTCAGGGCCGCCACGCCGATGCCATGGGCCACATCGAGCGGCTGCTGGAGATTGATACCTCCGATCCGGTGGTGCTGTTGTCTTTCGCAGAGCTGGCGCTCGACACCCCGGATGACCGTGCGCTGATGGACCTCGTGGTGCGCGCCACAGTGCATGTCGAAAACGAAACCCCGGTCGACACCGCTATTCTGCTCTATCGCGGCCGAGCGCTGGCCGCTCTTGGCATGCCCGACGCGGCTATCGACGTATTCACACTCGCCAACCGCCGCCGCAAGGATCGACCTACGAGCTTGTTGCATCAGATCCGCTATGATCGTGCGGTGCTTCATGAAGCAGGCCAGCCCGCCCGCGCCCGGAGCGAATTCGAGCGAATCTATGCCGCCGATCCGGAGTTTGAAGATGTGTCGAAGATCTTGGAGGTCTGACTATGGGCAAGGCGATCGGGAACGTGCCAGCGATGAAGATTGCCAGCGCGATGGCCAAAAGGCGCGGCTGGGATCATGACGTCATGTCAACCCACCAGATGTTCCTGGTTCTTCCGTCGGAGCAAACCAGCCGCGGTTATTATGCCGAGTTCATGTTCGCTCCGGATTATTCTGCCTGTACGATAACTTTGCGTCTTCACAACGAACTGATTGCCGAACGAATTGGCGAAGTACAGAAAGTCATCGAGAGTACGAACAAAGTTGCGGTACCTGCCAGATTTAGCCTGATCGACGAATATGGACATTTCCTGCTTTACCAGGTGGAGATCGTGTTTTCCGAAACAGGCGTTTCCGCAGATTTGCTTGAGGCAAAAGCCAACGAAGCGGTTTCGCGTTTCGATTGTTGCGCGTTGGCCGTCATGCTTGCAAACTTGGGCGACAAATCTGCAGAAGAAGCTCTTGCCTGCGTGGAAGACAAACTCGGGCGTAATTGCTGACTATCTTTGACGACACTCAGTCCGTTGGGGGCCATAAACCAGAGTGGCGCATGATCCTGGGATCGACCTCCGGCGCGTCCCATTTTGAAGCAGCAACCATCCATCGCTCAATCTGTGCCTGAAGTCCGGGGTCGTCCGCGTGCAGGTGAAACGTGTAGAGGCGATTGACGATGTCGCGCATCAGATCACGCATCTCATCTTCGTCGACATGCGAGACATCCGTCCAGGGGATGCGTCGACCGTCTGCATCTGTGACAAAGACATCCGAATAGTCGCCGATCCGGGTGACAGGGGTCAGTCCGGAATGCAGTGTTTCCAGCTGGGTATTGCGCACGCACAGCATCGCCATGATCTTTGCGAGATTCGCAGCGACGCGTTTTTCATCTTCGGGTTTCATGCGGTCAGATTAGCGGGGTTGCGGGGCGCACGCCATCAATTTGGCGGATGATCTGTCCTTTCACTCGCAAGCTCGCGCCTGCTCTCTCAACACCGCATAATCCGCCAGCCATTCAGCAATCAAGGTGCCTCCTGGCAGTGCTGCCAGCTCCTCGGCCACGCGCGCCTGCGCGGCCTGGCTATACTCGACCACGGGCGGGCAGGCGCTGCGCGCCGTGTCAGAACTCACCCCCGCGCAGGCGGTCAAGAAGATCATCGCGGCTGCGAGGGCGGTTTGAGGCCGCTTCCAGCATCTGACGTTGAATTGCATGTGTACGCTCCAAAGTTTCGAGTCGCTCGGTGGCGCGGCCTGCGCGCTCGGCCGTGCGGCGAAGGTTGATCAAAAACAACGCGATGGTGAGCAGGGCGAGGGCGAGAGCCGCCACTCGCCACGCCCATGGCCGGGCGAGCAGCATGACCACGAGGCTGGACCACATCAACGCAGGCCCTTCTTCCAGTCGTCGAGCCGCGCCCAGACGGCAACCGCGATCCCGCCCAGCGCCAGCGCGATGAACAGCCAGCGTAGCGTGTCGAGATGCGGCACCAGTGGCAGAACGACCCCTTGCGCCTCGGCCAGAACCTCCTGCGCCACCTCGACCCCGGCGGCACCTACTGTCGCAACCCCGGCTGCGCCAGTCCCTTTCAGCGTGCGGCTTTGCGCGATGGTTTCGCGCGCGGGCGGCGTTTCTGCCGCAAACGCCACCGCGCGCACCGGAAACCGCTCGCCCCAGACCCGAGCCGGTCCGAGGTCGATATGGATGAAGCCCGAGCGGGGATAGAAGCCAAAACCCAGAAACCCCACCTCGCGTGCAGCAGCTTCAAACGCCACCGGATCATGGTTCGACATGGCGATATCAAACGCCGTGCCATCCATGTGCTTCGAGCGCGCCGCGCCCCCGACATTGCGGTTATGCTCGGGCGAGCGATAGGCCGAGCGGACGATCAGCGGCTTGCCCAGCCGGTCGCGGAGCGCCTGCAGCTTGTCGAGCGCCTCGGGGTGCAGCTTCAGCTGGCCGGTGCCACGACAGGCGATCTCGGCTGGCGAGAAATTGCGCCAGCGCCAGAGGCTGTCGGGCACATCGCGGAAATGGCGGAAACTGCGGATGGGGTCAGACATGGGGTTGCTCCTGTGGGTGATGGGCATGCGAAATGGGCCGCAGCCCGAGAGGGCAGCGGTGGGGATGTGTCGGGCGTCCGGGGTCGTCAGCGTGCCAGAATGCTCTTGCGCGCTGGTGTCTTGAGCGCGCGCTGGGCGCTGCTGTCAGATGGCAACAGCCAGCAGCTGTCAGTCGCCATCCCGGCGCTGGAAGGCCGCAAAGATCAGATTGCGCATGTCATGGATGTCGCGCTCGATCCGGGCAAGGCGGTCATGATCGACGCGCCGGTCCTCGTCACGCCGCTTCTCGATGCGGGCGCGCTCCTCGGCCAGCTCCTGCTCGAGCTTGTGCAGCAGCGCCTCATTGGTGAATGCCTTTCTCGTCACGGCCGTCGCCAGCCCGGCAATGAAAGTGAACCAGACTCCGATGGCGGCTGCGATGCCATGGTCGCGAAACGCCTGCAGGATCTGGTCGGTCAGTGAAGAGTGCTGGCTCATCCGAGTTTCGCCCCCCAGAAGCTGGTCTGCTCGGCCGCGAAGAAGCCGTCATGGGCGCGGAAGAAGCCCTGCAATTCGACCGTGTCGCCCGCTTCCAGCACGGCCATGCTTTGGAGCCAGAGCGCTGTGGCCTCGGAGCGATGCGTGGCCGAGCTTTCGCCGTAGCTGCCGCGCAGCACGTCGGTCCCGTTGATCACCAGCCGCCCGCTCATGCGCGCGGAGGTGCTCGCATTGACCTTGAACATCAGCGTGGCCCCAAAAAGATAGGTGCCATCCACCGGGGCTATGAACTGGTTGTTCGCGGCATCAAACGCGCCCTGATCATTGTACTCGATGACATTGATGCCGATCTTCGTCCAGGAACCGACGCCCACGTAGTTGTCGTAATTGGTATAGCCCTTGAAGCGCGGCAGGCGGGGCTGATCGAGAATGCCGCTGGCCGGGTCAGCGCGCAACGCATCAAAAAAGGTGCTGCCATCGGGTGAAACTGCGAGCCGGAACGTGTCCGAGCCAAACAGCCCCAGAAGCGCGCGGGTCGAGAAGCCGGTCTGGAACAGGAAGCCCAGATCATTCGCGCTGGCCTCCTTGTTCAGGCTCTGGATCAGGCTGCCAGTGCCGCCGGCACCTGTGGCCAGCGCTGTCCACAGCGCCGCATTGATCTGTGCAAGGAAGGGGTTGTTGGCATCGGCCGTCGCGCCAAGCCCGATACGCGTCAGATCCTGCAGCGCGCTGGGCGTGGTGCCGATCCAGCCTGCACCGTCATAGACGAGCAGCACGGCTTCAGCTTCGACCCAAGCCCGCCATCCCACGCGCGGTGGCAGGCGTAGCCAGGCCCCGTCGGTCCAGAGCGCGACATTCAGATCCCAACCCGCCCAGTCGCCTGTGGCCCCCGAGGCCACGATATACCGATCTCCCTCGCTTGGGCTCGCCGGAGGGGCTGTCAGATCGCGCGCAAGCACCGCAAGCTGGACCAGCCCGTCCAGCAGGCGCAGCGCCTCGTTATGGGTGACGTGCTTCTGGGCCTGCGCGGCCAGAATATAGGGCAGCAGCAGGTTGCTGGTGGTGTCGGACATGGAAAATCCTGTGGTTTTGGTCAGAAGAAGAGCGTGACGGTCCGCGCGGCCCCGCGTCCGATCAGGGCGGAGAGCTGTGCGATACGGATGCTCAGCGGGTCGCCGGGGCCGAGCAGCGCGCCCCAGTCGGCGATCTGGTCAGTGCTGGAATAGAGCGCGCTCGTCGTGTTTGTACTGATCGTGCGTTTCACCGATGCGCCATCGAGGATATCGACTTCGTAAGCCTCAAGCTCTTCCCCGAGCGGCACATCGCCTGCGCCCCAGTTATCTGCCGAGAGTGCGCGCGAGCGGCGCACCCATCGGATTGTCAGATCGCCGGGGCTCCGCGCTCTGCGCCAGGGCTGCTGGACATGGGCCACCGAGAAAGGCCGCAGCCCGGCGCCTTCCGGCGTGAAACTGGCCGCCACATAGCTGTCATCACTGGGCGGGCGCGCGGCGGGTCCGATGCGCCAGTTCCATGGCAGGCCCAGATCGGCCTCGGAAATCGGCAGTGGTGTGAGGCTGTCATCAAGGACGACCACGCGCGCACCTTCCGGCGTGGGATCGCCCATGGCGCTTTCCGTGCCACGCTGGCCGCGCAACAACCGCGTCAGTCGATAGCGCCCCGGCGCGATCAGCTCGGCCGTGCCTGCCTGCACGATCTCCCACTGGCCAACGCCCGTTTCCACTGCCAGCGCATTGGCCCCGCCATAAAGGGCAATGTCCGTGACACTTTCCAGCGTGCCTGCGAACAGGTCGATGATCAGGTCATTGCCCAGATCGAAGCGGGAGGTGGGCCCAGCATGGAAATCTGCGACCAGCAGGCCCATCCGTGCCCGACTGCTGAATATGGTCAGCAGCTCGAACCCGTCGCTCGCGGGGCTGCGATAGACGGCCATCTCGCCGGGCCATGGCCGCGCATGGGCGGCGATCAGCGGGCGGTGCGGGGCAATCTCCTCGCGCAGCTGGGGCAGGTCGAGAAACAGCAGATCGGGTGTGCCAAACACCATGGGCGTGGCCAGTGTCGCGGGCCGAGGATTGCCGGGGGGCAGATCGTAGATCGCACGGTCCTGCCGCAGGGCCTCAACGCTGCGAAACGTGGAATCTGCCAGTGA
Organism: Natronohydrobacter thiooxidans; assembly: GCF_001884735.1. Lineage (GTDB taxonomy): Bacteria > Pseudomonadota > Alphaproteobacteria > Rhodobacterales > Rhodobacteraceae > Roseinatronobacter > Roseinatronobacter thiooxidans_A. The sequence goes on from NZ_MJAP01000010.1 coordinate 16,072, forward strand.
GACGAGCCGCAAATCGACCTGCCGTCCGTCATGGTCGAGCGCGATCACATCGCAGGGATCAAGCGCAAGGCGCGACGGCGGCAGCCGAAACACGGCTGTTTCGCGCCCTGACCAGGCTTCCATCAGCGCGCGGCGACAGCGGCGCTCGGCCTCTTCGGGCGGCACGGCCATGGGGAAGCTCTCAAGCGCAATGCGGGATGTGTCCACAGTGATGCGCTGCGCCTCAACCTGTGCGGCGTCATAATCCTCATCGGCGCGCGCGACCTGCCATTTGAGGGCTTGCGGCAGCTCGGTTTCCTGCGCGCGGGTGAGTTCCAGAACTTCTGCTCCGGAGGCACCATCGGCGCCTGCGCCGGTTCCCGCAGCGACCATATCGTCACTGCTGATCACGGTGACGGCAGCGCGACCACGCATGACAAAGCGGATCACACCGCCCGTCTCGACGGCATCAAAGCCGAAATGCCGCGCGAGGGTCGCGATGGAACTGCGCGGGCTTTCCAGTGCTGCGATCACATAGCCCTCGACAGCGCCCCAAAGGCCCGAGACATCGATGCGGTCCTCGGGCAGCCCAGCGCGCAGGCAAAGCTGGCGGACGAGGGCGGCCAGCGACACAGAACCCAGCCGCCCGGTCAGCCAGTGCCCGAGCCGCCAGTTCGGGCCATCGGTCCAGACACCGGTGAGCGCGGGGAAAAACGGATAGGGCCGGGCATCCCATGTCCAAGCGGCGCATTCGGGGACATGCACCATCCGGTCGCCATAGACGGTGGACACCGGGTTGTTGTCTGCCTCGCCCCACCAGAGATAGCTTGCCTCCAGATAGGCGCGCTGGATCGCATCATCGCGCCAGCCGCGCGAGAAATAGGGGACAAAGCTCTCCGAGGATTTCGGGTCGAAGAAGACATTCGGCTGGTTGGTGCCGCGATCGACAGCAGGACAGCCCAGCTCGGTGAACCAGACAGGTTTCGACTGCGGCAGCCATGCGGTGGGTGTGCCGCTTTCGACCCCGCCGGGGCGGTTGAAATGCGGTTCGGACCACCAGCTGTGCAGATCCTTGTAGCGAAACACCCATGACTTGCCATGTGCGCCGTCAGCAATGGCCGTGCGTAGTTGCGCCGCGCGATCACCGGCGCTGGCATAGAACCACTCAAACCCTTCACCGCCTGCGATATTGGATTGCAGATAGGCGCGGTCATGGATGGCAGGCCAGCCAGTAAGCGCGTCGGCATGCGCAAACCCGTCGCGCCAGTCCGAGAGTGGCATATAGTTGTCGATGCCGATGAAATCGATGTTCGTGTCGGCCCAGAGCGGGTCGAGGTGGAAAAACACATCATTGCTGCCATCATCAGGCTGATGGCCGAAATATTCCGACCAGTCGGCGGCATAACTGATCTTCGTCCCGGACCCGAGAATGGCGCGGATATCTGCGGCCAGATCGCGAAACGCCTGCACCGCCGGATAGGTGGACGCGCCCGAGCGGATTTGCGTGAGGCCGCGCATCTCGGTGCCGATCAGGAAGGCGTCGACGCCCCCGGCCACAGCACAGAGATGCGCATAATGCAGGATCATCCGGCGCAGACCCCAGTCATTGGCAGGGCCGGTCCAGATCACACTCTCGCCCAGAATGGCGAAACTGCCCGGCGTCGCACTGCCGAAGAAACTCGCGACCTGCGCGGCGGCATTCGCAGTCTGATCGGCGCTGCCTGCAAAACCTGCCGCTGGCGAGCAGGTGATCCGCCCGCGCCATGGGAATTTGGGCTGACCGATATCGCTCGCATTGTCGCTATAGGGATCGGGCAGCGTGTTGCCTGGCGGCACATCCATCATCAGGAAGGGATAGAAGGTCACGCGCAGCCCGCGCGCTTTCAGCTCCCGGATCGCCTGCACGACGGCGAAATCCGCAGGCGTGCCACCATAGACCGGACGATCTTCGGAATCACGGCTCACCAGCTGCGCCGTCAGCCGCGTCACGCCATTCACGGTCCAGCTTGCATTTGGCGTGGATTTGTCGATGAATTCGACCTTGGGCCGGATCGTGCAGTTGCCTGCGCGCAGATCATCGCCGAACCAGGACACCACGAGGCTGACGCTTTCGACGCTCGGCACAATCGCCTGCAAGCGGTCCAGCGCCACGACCATATCGGCGGTGTCGGCGACTGCATTGGAATTCTCGGCGCTGCTGGTGCCGCCAAGTGTCATGCCGAACAGACCGGAACCGATATTTCGCCCACCCTCCACCTTGCGCACGACATCTGTCGCATAGGTGAACTCGCCTGCCGAAGGAATCAGCGTCACCGCGCGGGTCAGCCCTTCGGCCGTGTCGGGATCCGCGAGCGGGCGGAACACTTCAAAGGTCAGCTGCGGGATGCGGTTTCCATAATCGCCGAGCGGCAGGTCTTCGAACATGACATAGGCTGTGCCGCGATAGGCGGGCGTGTTGGCGGCCCCCATCCGGGCCACAATATAGGGATCAGGCTGCTGCGCGTCATCGCCTGTATACCAGCGCCTGGTGATGCCAGAGAGATCGAGCGGCTTGCCATCGGCCCAGATGCGCCCGATGCCGGTGATCTCGCCCTCACAGAGTGCAGCGGCGAATGACGCGTAATAGAGATACTCTGTCGTCCTGACCCGTGGCCCGCCGCCCTTGCCACCGCCGCGCTGCGTGGTCGTACGCGTCTCCTCCCGAAAATCCGTGGCCCAGATGATATTGCCGCCGATCCGCATGCGCCCATAAACACGCGGGACGACCGCCCCTTCGGTTGAGGAGGTGATCCGCAAGCTGTCGAGCCGCGCGCCCTCGATCCGTTGCGCAGGTGCCAGCGAGGAAATCAGCCAGCTGTCGATGGCCGAACCCACTGTCGCGCCGATCATCCCGCCGATCGCGGCACCCGACAGGCCAAGGAAGGCTCCACCAAAGCCCAGACCTATGCTGGAGCCGACAGCGCCGAGGACAAGGGTTGCCATTTGTGGAGCTCACTCAGGATTGGGGTGATCGGACGCGATAACCGGAAACAGGAAGGCAAAGGCGATGCGCCGTTGCCAGGCAGGGCTGAGCGGCTGCTCGATCACGCCGAGCCGCTCATAGGCATGGATGAAACTGTCAGGTCCGGTGAGGATGCCGACATGTTTGGCAATCGCGCGCGGCATCATGCAAAACAGGAGCAACGCGCCGGGTGGGGCATCAACCACCGGCACCTCGATCATCATCCTGCGCGCGCCCTCGGCCAGCACCTCACGTGACCCGGTTTCGCCCCAGTCCCTGCTATAGGGCGGGATCGGGAAAGGTTCGGGCCCCACAACCTCGCGCCAGACCCCGCGCGCCAGCCCGAGACAGTCACAGCCGACCCCGCGCAGGCTCGCCTGATCATGGTAGGGTGTGCCGAGCCATCTTCGCGCAGCCGCAATGACGCGGTCGGGATCAGCCGGTGTCACAGTACACCACCCTCATGCCCACCATCGCGCGAAGCGTAGCGCAGAATGGTGTCCTGACCCGGAATGTGGGGAAAGCCCCGGAAATTCGCGACATTCCCGAATTTGGCGCTGCAAGTCTCGATCCGCTTGTCGCAGCCAGCGTGGATGATGAAACCGTCGCCCTCGGTGACAGCGCGCACAGGTGCTTCCAGCAGGGTGAGAACGGCCACGCCATCCACCAGATCATGCGCCAGCACCTCCGCCCGCCGCCCGGCATTGGCACCGCTGGTCCAGTCAATCGTGCCGAAACTGAACCAGCCCGCGCTGAACCCCGCCAGCCCCGCCGCCGTGAAGGCCCGGTCACGCAGCAGGTCGATGACAGCGCCGCTTGCCTCGTAGGCCGGGTTCTCCAGATCGACGCCGCAGCGCGTATCGCCCAAGCCCGCATCGCAGCCCGCCTGAAACGTCCGCCCGACTGTCTGGCCCAGAACATGCGCGAGGCTGCGGACTTCGGCCACAAAGGCCATGCGCCCGCGCCGGATTTGCCCGACTGCGCCTCTGCGCATCAGCACCCGCTGGCTGGTATCGGCCCAGTCCACGCGCCAGAGCTCGACTTCGGCATTGTCCCAGCGCCCGTCGAGAATATCCGTCTCGGTGATCCGGTCAGAGGACAGCACGCCCTCGGCATCCTGCGCATCAACCGACAGGTCCGACCCGGCGCGGATTTCCGAGGCGGCAAAGCCGCTCTCGGGTTCAAACTCGGTGTCCTCGAACACCAATGTGCAATCATGATCAGTGAAGCCAAAGCTGACGCCATCGGCGCGGGTGATGCGCCAGCACCAGGCGAGCGTCGTCGTGCCATCATCAAGATGCGCCTGCAGCGCAGGGTCGATCTGTTTCATCGGTTTACCTTGCTTTTCTATGGCTATTTCGGCAGGTTTGGGGCCGTGACGTCGTGCAGCGAGAGTGCATTGCCATGCGGGAAGTTCCGGATACTGAGCCACGCTCGATGGCCAAACCTGCGGATGATCCGGGCATCAAGCGCGTGGACGTGCTTCAGCTTGAGCGGTTTCTGGCGGTCCTGCAGCGCGCGACACAGGCGCAGGACGGAAAGATCATCACATTCCCTGCGCGCAGTGCTGACGGCAAGTGACGCACGCGCTCGGCCTGTCTTGCGCGTCTATCGCCGGATCTCCAGCAGGGGAATGGAGGTGATCGAGCCGAGCCGTTCGATATCGAGGGTGACGTCCAGCGTGTCGCTGTCGAAGCGGACGGGCACGTCGAACTCGAAGCCTGCGGTGATGCTGACACCTGCGCCGGGCGCGGTCCCGAATGTCACCACGCCGGTCGTGGCATCCACTGACCAGCCAGTGGCCTGTTCAACCCCGCCCAGCGCGATGCGGACGGTTCCCGCGACCGGCTTGGTGATGGCGCGGGTCCAGATCGCGCTGCCGGACGTGTAGCGTTTCATGAGCGCGAAACTGGTCACGCTGCCATTGCCGGTGCCGATGGGCTGGTCCAGCGGCCCGGGGGTTTGCGAGGGCGCGCAGGATTTGTAATCCGACCAGTCCTTGAAGCGAAACCCGTGCAGCCGGCCATTGCGCGCCTCGAAGAAAGCCACGACAGCGGCCAGATCATCGGCGCGTCGAATGCCATAGGCGACATCATAGCGCCGTCGCGAATTGGCCCAGCTGGCATTGCGCTCCTCGTCACCGCTCGCCAACTCCACCACCTGCGTGCGCCGCTCGGGACCACCCCGCGCACCACGGCTGATCGCGTCCGGAAACCGGACCTCGTGAAAGGACATCTGATCCTCGTCTCAGGAAGTAGGGGTTTGCTCAGGAACCGGCTCGACTGCGGGGCGGCTATGCGGGACCTTGCGGTCATTCGCGAAAGGCGTCACCTGCTCGAATTTCGTCCAGCAACGAAATAACAGCCTTTGCCCCGCCGTGGCGGTCAATCCAATCAATCACCAGACAGGCTGAAGCCGTATAAATCGCCTCCGCCTCGGTAGCGCCAAAGCGTCGGAATGCTCGCTGATCGGAAGGCGGTTGCGGCCAATTCCCGGCTTTGCAGCCCGTGACCACGCCATTTTCTACGTCCAGATAGCGGGTGTCATGGGAGATATAGACGGCGAGGCCCTCGTCAAACCATGTTGGAACAGCTTGCGAGAAGAACCGACGATTGCTGCCGACCCTTTGGTGCAATTCCGTATGCGCAAGCTCATGCGCCAATATGGTCGTGGTTGCCCCTTCAGGATATACGAATACGAACAGGTTCATATAGGCCATCGCAAGCGGCATGGGCGATGTGCGCACTCCACATTCACCGGACAGGCAAAGTAGCCAAACAGCGTCTGACCTACGCTCTGGATAGAAATCGAGGACCAACCCTTCCGCCGTCGCAAGGTCCTGCAACGCTGCGCCTATTTGTGCATCAGTCGCCTGCTGATCGACATAAATGCGTGGCGCAACTTGGCGAAACCCCGAACATGCCGGGCAAAGATACGTCCTTACATGCGGTTCGGAATACAGGAACCATGCCAGCGCAATGCTTAAAAATACGAAAACAAATGCAGTCAGGCGGCGTAGTTTCATTGATGGCACATCAGACATTGCGCTTCCTGCGTCGGTTTCTGCGCCAGACCAGGATCAGAATACCGATGACCGACACGAAAAGCAAAACATCGACAGCAAACGACAAGATTTTCATGAGACGAGCCCGACAAACAAGCACAGCAAGGGTAGCTGCCGGTTCTATCTGGGCACGCTCAGCTCTTTCGTCAACTTCAGGGGCGACTGACCGCTTTGGGCTCCTTGTGACAATACTGCGCCGCCTCACCTTGCACCTACATCCCCCGCCGCCCGAGATTGACCGCACGGGCAATGTCTGCTGCCACTTGTGTGCGCGACTGCCGGAAGCTTTCCGCATCGCGCGCCATGATCGTGACATTCACGGTCGTGCCGCCATCGCCACCGCGACCCCCATAGCCCGCAGCCTCTCTCCGCGAGAGCACGCGCTCCCCGCGCTGCAGGATCGCGGGCACTTCGTCTGGCTTGAGCCCGGCCCAGCCGCCGGAATGCATCCGAGGCGCAGCTGCGAAGGCCATGGCAGGCACCATGCGCCCCGGGGCAGGACCGCCGACCACACCGCCTGCATGGAAGATATTGGCGAAGAGCCCGCCTGCGCCGCCCAGCACGCCAGAGAGCAGCCCTGCCAGTGGCCCAAGGATAAAGCGCCGCGCGGCGAGCCGGGCGAGATCAGCGATCATCGAGGTCACCAGATCGCGGAAGTCCAGCTTCCCCTTGCGCACGAAATCTGCCACCGCGTTCTCGGCAGCCCCGAACGCGCCCACCAGCGCCTGACCGATATCCGCAACGATATCGCGGGCCTTGTCGGCATACTCGGCGAGCGCCGCCGTCACCGCTTGCCAACCGGTCAGCGCCTCACTCGCACCGCTGGCCGTATCCGATCCGGCCTGCCGCCCCGCAGCGCCTGCGCGTCCCGCTGCTGCTTCGGCCTGATCGAGCGCGTCACTCATGCGCTGCGCCCCAGCCGTGGCCGTATCCAGCGCATCTGCGCTTTCCTCGCCCGACCCGCGCACTGCTGCGAGAAGCGCGGCCATGGCGTCGCGCGCGCCGTCAAAGGTGCTGGCAAGTGTCGCATCCGCCCGCGCGCGAAATCCCTCGGCGGAGCGCTCTGCGCGCATGATGCCTGCGTCGAAACTCGACACCCATGCCTGCACGCCCAGCGCGTCGATCTGGAAACCGGCGCCGATCACATCTGCGATCTGGTTGAAGCCCGGCGCGATCCGGCTCAGGAAATCCGCCCATGTCTGGCCCAAAAACCGCATCAGCCGCAGCCAGAGCGCCTCGATATCCGCGCGCATGGCGCGAAACCGGTCGCCAAAGGCCGACATCGAGGCCGCCATGCCATCCCAGACCGCGCGCGCGACATTTCCCATCAGCTCCAGCGCGGCCCCGAAGCCACCGGCGCCAGACACCAAGCGCCCGAACTGATAGACCAGCTCGCCAGCGCCGACGATCAGCGCACCGATGCCGGTGCGGATCAGTGCCCCGCGCAGGACGACCAGAGCGGTGGCCAGCCCGCGCACCGAGAGCGCGGCGGCGGCCAGCCCGGCCACCCAGCGCCCGGCCATGAAGGCGGCGAATGTCCCTGCGATGCTGACGAGGCGTCCGAGATTGTCAAAGAGGCCTCGGATTGCCTGACCGAGCGGGCCCGTGGTGCGGGCGACAGCGGCCATGGCATCGGCGATAGCTTCGAGCGCAGGCGCTGCGGCCACCGCCAGCTGGTTCGAGAGCCCCCGCCAGATAAGCCCCAGCCGCGAGATCGCATCATTGGTGCGCTCGATCTGCGCTGCGTCCTGATCAGACACCACCACACCGAAATCGCGCACGTCCTGTGTGGCCTGGCGCAGCGTCGCGCTGTCGATGCGCCCGAAGACCAGTGCGGCGCGATCCCCAAACAGCTGCGAGGCGACAGCGGCCCGCTCGGCCTCAGGCACAAACTGGCCCAGTGCCGCCTGAATGGTGGCAATGCGCGCATCCAGCGGCAGGCGTTGCAGCTCCTCGGCAGACAAGCGCAGCCGACGCAGCGCCTCGACGGCAGGCCCAGTGCCAGAGGCCGCCTGCGACAGACGCCGCGTCAGCTGGATCGTGGCCTGTTCGACTTGACCCATGGACACACCTGCCAGATCGCCTGCGCGTTCCAGCACCTGAATGCTGGCCACAGTGGTGTCGAGCGATGCCGCAAGCTTCGCCTGCGCGTCGACCGTTTGCAGGCCGGAGCGGATCATCGCGACGCCCGCAGCTGTGGCGGCTGCGACTGCCGCAGCTGCCGCCACCTTTACCCGACGCGCAAACCCCGCAAGCCGCCGGTTTGCCACCTCCATCTCCTGGCTCAGCCGCCCGAAGCCGCGCTTGCCAGCTTCGCCGACGCCCTCCAGTTCCGAGCGCACCTGACGCCCGCCCACAGCCGCAAGGCGGACGCTAACCCGTTTTTCCGCCATGATCTGCTTCCATCTGTTGGTTGAGTTTGGTGACCATCACGGCTTCAATGCCGGGCAGGAGTTCCGCCAGGACCAGCGTTGACACGCCCAGCGCCTGGCCCAGTGCGAGTGCCGCGCCCATGTCCCAGCCGATCACGGCACCCGGCGCGATACGCAGCTGGCCGCCAAGGCGGCCCACCAGATCCCGGACCTGCCAGCCTTCCTGCGTGAGGGGACGGTTCAGCCGCGCGGGGCAGTCCGGGCACGATCTTTCGCGGCCCTCGCAGGGTTCGCAGGCGTCGCAGTAGCACGCGCCCCCGCCGAATTCCCACTCGGCAAGGGCGCAGAGGCGTTTTTTTCCTGTTCCAGCAGCAGACCTTTCGAGACATAGGTCAGCTGGAACGCCTCGAAGATGGGCCAGATATCGAGCAGGGCGTCGATGGCCTCGGGGCTGGGGTCTATGGGCACACCATCGGCATCACCGATGCCCTCCCAATCGAGCACGGCCCGCCTTGCGAGGGCCTTCGCGAAAGCCATGGCGCGGGTCTCATCTGTGGCCTCGTCGGGCACTGCCTCGACCTCCGGATCGGCGCGTGTGGCGACCATCAGTGCGGTGGTCAGGGGGCGCAGCTGCACCCGCACGCCGGGGGCGAGATCATGCCAGCGGGGCGCGTTGGTCAGATCGAGGGTCAGCATCGGGTAACCTCATGGAAAGATACTTGTGTCATCATGGCCTCAGACAAAGAGGATCGGGTGTGTCGAGCGGGTACGAGAAGGCCGGGTGGGAGACTGTCCCAGAGCTGGGACAGTCTTCGCTGGTCTGGGACACCTTCGTGCCACCTGCCGTTGACTGGATCATGCTCACCTGCGGCTACGCGCTGAGTGGCGTCATTGTCCTGACCAGCGCGCAGTTTCTGCTTGGCTGAAACCCCTGTTGCGGTGGGTCAGTAGGCATCGATGCTGTTGACCAGCGTTGCAGTGCACATTCGGCCGACAGTCGGATCCCGCGCCGCCTGCCAGTCGAATGTCGCCTGCACGCCTTGCGGTCCCGCAATCTCGATACGCGGGCGGGGCAGATAGACCGCGTGCACGGTGAAGGTGAAGCTCTCGCCCGAGGGCAGGACATAGGCGAATTCCATGGCGCAGGGATCGCCATTGATGGCTTGCGTCACCAGCGTCTGATCGGCGAAGCGCACCTCGATGCGCCCCGTCAGCGCGGCGATGCTGGGATCGGCCCCGTCGATGCGCCCATCGGCACGGATGGTCTCGATCCGGTCGAGGTTGTTGGCATAGGTGATCTCGGCCGAGACGACATTGCCTAGATCCACGCCATTGCGCTTGATCGATCCGTTGAAATGGCCGAAGCGCTGCAGGTCCAGCGTGGCGGCTGTGCCAGCGGCGGTGGCGGCACCGACAGTTTCACCCTGTGCCACCAGTCGTGCCGTCGCGGTCAGCAGGCCCGAGCGCTGCATCTGCCATGAGAGCTGGTCCAGCACGCAGCCGGAATACATCGCATAGCGCGGTACCTCGGGCATGCCGGTCTCGATCGACATGCTGGGCAGCGCCCATGCGCCGGACTGGAATTGGTGGGTGTAGGGCACTGATGACCCTGTTGTCGTCGGGTTGCCAAAGGCGGCCTTCAGCCAGAAGCCGAAGGCCTGCGCGTCAATCGGCACCACCACATCGCCATCCGAGGTCACCGCATCCTTGATCGGCGGTAGCGGATCGCGGCCATAGCCCAGAAGCTCGCTGTTCAGGAGCGGCTGCTCAACCCCCAGCGTGGCGCTGGCGAACGGCATCCGCACAAAATCGCTCGCGGGCGGCGTGCCATAGGTCGACTCGAACGCCAGCGCCATCTGCGCCCGCGCCCCTTGGGCTCGTGCCATCGTCTCGTCTCCTGTGATGTTGGGGGTCAGGCCAGCGGGTCGACCGTGGTGTAGTGGAGGATCACCTGGATCACGGCGGCCTTCAGACTCGCCGCGCCCTCGACGGGCAGATCGGCGGGCCGTGGCGCTTCCGCCTCGATCCAGTCGCAGAGGCCGCCCAGAGTGCGGTCGGCGGCGAGCGCCGTGCCGATGCTGGCGCAAAGCGTGGCAAAGGCAGTGTCGCGATCACTGCCCTGAACCACAGCCTCGATCTCGGCGCGGTGCTGGTAGTGGTACCGCAGCGGCGACAACGTCATCTCCGGCTCCCCCGGCTCGCCGTCGCGCAGGATCAAGAGGCCAGCGGCGGGGACGCGCTCGGGCAGCACCTCACCGCGCAGCACCGGCACATGCGGCACCGCGCGCAACAGGTCCGCTAGGGCTGTGAGGATGGTTTCGCGGGGGCTGGGCACTTGCTTCTTCTCCGACGGTACAGGTCGTGCTTGCGAGTAGGTTCCGCCTCTTCTACCTTCTGGCGAAGAGTTAGTTCTGGATTGGCTTCACATGAGCAACGGTGACGAAAAAGTCTGCGAAACTGTAAGAAGTGCGCTGGTTGCGCACAAAATGGACTTTCAGGAGGGCGACATTCAACACGCAACGAAATTTACCCTGAAGTCCGGTGCCCTCTCAGCCTCGGTCAACGTCTTCAATTCTGGAAAAATTCATGTAGAAGGCAAAGCTTCAGAACTCAAGACTTGGCTGGAACAGCTCAAAGAGAGCATCGAAAAAGGCTCTGGCGGGCCCATCGCTTTGCTCCCAGCTGAAATTGAAAAATTTCCACAGACTCTCCGGGAGAGAGTCCCAGACTGTGATGACGTGGTTTTGTGGTTCTTCCAGGAGGCACTGAAATGCTACAAGGCTGATAGCCCCGCCGGTGCGGCTTTTATGCTCGGTGCCGCAAGCGAGAAGGCAATTCTCTTGCTGATAGAGGCTTATGGCAACGCCATTATTGACGAGGGGCACCGAAGCAGCTTCTTCTCGCGTGTCAATCAAAGGATGATCTCCAAGAAGTATGACGAGTTCAAGGCCTCCTACAATGGCTGCAAGAGCAAGCCTGCAGATCAAACCCTTGCGCAGGACCTCACTCAGCTACTGGACGGTGCCTTTAACTTTTACCGACACACTCGAAATGCAGTCGGCCACCCACAGATAATTCCTGACCTCGAAAAAGGTGTCATTTTGGCCAATCTTGGACAGTTCATTGTATACGTGGAACGGATCTACAACCTGATTCGGCACTTCGAAAAGAATGGCGTCGTTGTTTAGCCTTTATAATCCGCCCGCCCATCAAGTAGGAAATTTCAGGCCGCTCGGACGACACCTAATTTCCTTCGACGCAGCAATACGGCGTCTATCTCAGCCTCTCCATCACCCACTTCGCCACGATCAGCCCCGGCAGCGCGTCATGCGCCCGCTCGGCATCCCGCGCCAGGTCCAACCGCTTCGGCAGCTTGACCTGCGGCACCAGCAGGAAAATCGGCACGGTAGTCACGCCGCGCCCGGTTCTTGACCGTGACGCTACAGCGCGGCCGCGCGCGTTCAGCCGGCCCTCAGCCACCAGCAGGCTCGGACCTGTCCTGCGATAGACAAAGCGCAGCCGCAGGCCCGTCCGGCGTTCCCATTCGCCGGGTGTGATGCGCCCGCCCCGCGCGGATTTCCCGGCGGCTGGTGTCGGGATCGTCAGCCAGAAGCCGGACCTCGAGCGGATCAGTGGTCCTGTGTCATGCGCACCGACGATGACAGACGCTTTCGACCAGACCAGTGCCGCGGCATTCAGGCTCGGTTTGCGCTTCGGATACTGCTCCGAGCGGATGGTGCGCGCGAGACGCTGGCCGAGACCCGCGCCGGTGATTTGTGCGCGCCAGGCGGACTTAAGGCCGTTGCCTGCCTCGCGCGTGGCAGTGGAAACTGCACGCTCGCCCGCCTTGATTTCAGCGGCCATCATAGCGACGAGGTCCGGGGTGATATCGAGTTTCAGCTTCATGCTGGCCTCAGATTGACAGTCCAGACCAACCGCTCGCGGTCGCGCATTGGCTCACCCTGAATGTTGAAGGCTTCGCCCTCGATCTCGATCCGGTCCCCGGGCCGGGGCTCAAGCACCTCAGCCACGCGCAGGTCGATGCGGGTGGTCTCGGACCAGATCCGTGCGTCGCCGAAGCTGGCGACCTCGTCCGCGCGGCGGCTGACCACGCGGACGAGCTGGGGCGCGCCGCCCTCGGCGATGTAAACAGCGTCCCGCGCGATGTTGCCGTCAGCAAACAGACCGTCGATGGCCGCAGCAAAGGCGTTCATCAGGTCCGCCTTGCCGAGCGCAGCACCTGCGGCCGGGTGCAGATCGGCAGCGGGTTGCTTTCGATCTCCAGCCGCACCCATTCGTCGCGGTCGCGGTCGGGGATCATGCGCGCATAAAGCGGAAGGCCCACGGTGTTGACCGTTTCAAACGTATCGGCGGGGGCGTAGTAAATCTCGAACAGACCCTCGACCCCCTCGGGGTAGAAATAGGCCTTGTCGGTCGGCACGCCGAAACCGAGACCGCCCCGGTAGCGGCGGAAGGTGATGCCGCCGAAGCTGACCTCCTCGCCCACGCGCCCGCGCAGGTCGGCCGCCGCGGCCGTGTTGAGATAGGTCTCGCGCACCTCCTTATGGGCGACCAGATCGGCGAAGAAGGCCGAGCCACATTCGGCGCGCAGCTGCACCTGACCGGCGGCCAGCCCGCCAAGGCTGTCCTCGACGCTTTCGATCATCGCCTGGCAGCGCTTGCGCAGCGCCCCCGACGCGGGCGTGGCATTGTCGAGGTCGAAATCCACCTCCGCCGCCGGGGTGATGTTGAACTCGGTGTAGTAGTTGATCACCGTCGCCCCGTCCTTGGGGTCCTTCACCACGCCTTGAATGCCGTTGAAGAGGTGGAACTCGAAGGTCGCCTCGGCGTCATTGCGCAGGCGGCCCATCTTGCGCGCGACCTCGGTCTGGACCTGCTGCACGGCAGTTTCCGAGCCAAAATCGCGGATGCCCTGAATTTCCGAAGCCCAGAGCACGTCCTGCTTCTTGAACTGACGCACGACAAAAGCGCGCATTTCGCGGCGCTCGGGGATCTGGGACTCATAAGCCGAGCCGCGTTCCGAGAACGGGATCAGCTGCAGCGTGCCGTCACGGCTTTCGATCATGACGGTGCGGGTGCGCACGCCGCGCGATCCAAACAGCCCCGCGCCAGACAGGATCGCGGGCTTGAAGGGGATGTTCTCGAGCGCGCGGGTCAGCTCGATGATGGAGAAGGCATCGCCTTCAAAGATGTCCATGGTGGCCATGGGGATGTCCTTTCTTCTGAAGGGTCAGCGCTGGAGGATGCCAAGCGCCATGAGCGCCGCGATGGCGGTGTTGGTCTGGCCCTCGGTGATGCCCTCGGGCCAGATGATCTCATGGCGGTTGACGATGGCGGGGCCGCGAACCAGCACCACAGCGGGCGCGTCAGCATCCGTGGCATCGGCCTGACCCCAGAGGATGCCAGCGGCGTTCTGGCTGCCGTTGGAGGCGCCTGGTGTGAGCACAGTGTATTTGCCGCCCGAGGTGATCTTGCCCAGAACGGTGCCGGGGGCGAGCTTGCCCGCTCCGGAGGCGATGGTAACAGTTTCGCGGGTATAATCGCGCAGGACTTCCCAGACGAGGAAGCCACCGGGATATTGGCCTTTCACAAGCGTGGTCATGGGGTCTTACCCTTTCAGTTTGAAGGTGCGGGCGATGACATCGCCCCAGGGGCGCGCGGTCGGGTTTGGCCCGGGTTGCGGGTGATGGGAGGTGATTGGCGGGGATGCCTCGGCCTTGGCGGCCAGCAGTTTGGCGCGCACGGCATCCAGGCCGACGTCCTCTTCCAGAAACTTGCCTGCCATCTGCGGTTGGCCTGCCAAACGGCAGAGGTCGATCACGGCGCGGGCATGCGCCATGGCCTCAGCGCGGATTGCGCTGGCGTCAGGGGCTGCGCTGGCGCTTGCACCGCAGCTTTCCGTCGGAGCGCCCGATGGGAGGGTGTCGGCATCTGCAACACCCCCGCCGCGCGCGTTGGAACCAGATGGGGCGTCGGCTGCTGCCATCGGATCAACGTTCCCGGTGGGAACCTTGGTCGCGGGATCGGGTGCAGTGGGCGGATCGTCCCCCGCCGCGCCATCGCCCGCAACTGCGCTGCCTTCAGGCTCTGCTGGCCCGCCTTCTTGCTCAGCAACCGCCTCGACCAGTTCGGGCGGCGCATTGCGAAACCGGGCAATGTCGAAACTTGCGGCAATGCGCACGGGCTTTTCCATGCGCGTGGCGAGGCCCAGTTCCAGCGCTTCCTTCGCGTCAAACCATGTCTCCGCCGCCATGAGCGCGGCAATCTCCGCCTCGGGCTTGCCCGCTTTGGCCGCATAGCCACGCGTCATGCTGGCGGCCATCTTGTCGAGCGCACCGGCCATGTCGCGCATGTCGTCAGCCGTGCCCATGACGATGCCAGAGGGATCATGGATCATCAGAAAGGCATTTTCCGGCATGACGATCTCGTCGCCCGCCATGGCGACATAGCTGGCGGCCGAGGCCGCGATGCCATCGATCCACACAGTGACAGCCCCTGCATGCCGGGTCAGCGCATTGTAGATCGCCACGGCATCGAAGACTGACCCACCGGGGCTGTTGAGGCGCAGATCGATGGGCGCATCATCCGGCAGCGCGCCGAGTTCCGCCAGAAACCCCTTGGCGCTGACGCCATAAGCGCCGATTTCGTCATAGATCAGCACTTCCGCCCCGGAGGCCCGGGCGCGGATCGTGTACCAGCTATTCATGGTGTTACTCCTGTGAGGTCGGCTGTTCCGAGCCGTCGCCGGGATCCGGCCGTTTTGCGGGCGTCGCCCGCGCGCCTTGGGTCTCGCCGGGGCTGGTGCGGTAGTGCAGCCCCAGATCGGCGGCGCGTCTGGCGTCCACCGCATTCTCGCGGTCGACTTCCTCGACATCATAGCCTGTGCCCTCGACCACCTTGCGCCGCGAGGTGATGCCCGCTTCCATGGCGAGGATTTGCGCCTGAATGTCTTTCAGCGGATCGACCCAATCCCAGCGCGGCGGGATCCATTGCACTGCGCGCGCGCCAACCGGATCGGCGAGGTCCAACCGGCCTGCCAGCTGCGCCATCTCCAGCCAGCGCGCCCAGACAGGGCGGCAGAGCTGATGCGCGATGACTCCATGCTGCAGTTGCTGCACGCGACGGCGGAATTCGACGAGTTCGGCGCGCAAGCTCGAATAGTTGGCCTGGCGCACATCGCCCGTGACCAGATGGTATGGCAGCCCCAAGGATGCCGACACGGCCAGCAAGGTCCGGTACTGGAACGCTTCATACGCGCCGCCCACATCCGCTGGCGACGAGAATTTCACATCCTCGCCCGGCAGCAGCACCTGCATCGTGCCGGGCTCGAGGCTCGCGATGGCGGCACCGTCTGGGTCCGCCTCGCTTTCACCCAGCATCGGCTCTTCCGGCGCTGTCTTGGTGATGAAGCCTGCGAACATTGCCGCAGTCTTCTTCCGGTCGAGTTCCGCATCATCGTACTGATCGAGCAGGAACAGCCGCACCATGGCAGGTGCCACATGCGGCAAGCCCCTGATCTGGCCTGCATCCAGCGGACGAAAGATATGAAGCACATCCTCTGCTGGCACGCGCACGGTTTCAGGCACGGCCACACGGCGATCCGTGCTGTCGCCGGGATGGCTGCGGCGGAAGTGATACGCGACACGCCGCCCGATCTGGTCAAACTCGATGCCACAGCGGATGCGGTTGCCGTTGGCTGCCGTCTCGGTCTTCTCGAAGGGCAGCATCTCCGATTGCAGAAGCTGTAGCTGGAGCGGCACTAGCAGCCCGTCCTCCGCGCGGCGGGGCCGCATCCGCACAAAACACTCGCCCGCCACAAACATCTCCCGCGCGACCATGGCCTGCAGGCCGTAGAAATCGGTCAGCCCGTCCGCATCCGCCTCGTCGGTCCAAGCGAGCCAGAGCTTCTGGACACGGTCGCGCAGGGTCGTATCGTCGATCAGCGACGAGGGCTTGATCCCGTCGCCCACGAGGTTCGCGGCAAAGGCCTCGCAGGCATTGGCGGCATAGCCATTGGTGACCACCAGTTCCCGCGCGCGGGCCAGCAGGCGCGGGCCGCCCGAGGCCACCAGCGCGTTGATATTCTCCAAGGGCGGGTTCCAGCCGCGCAAGCGACGGCGGGACATTGCGCCTTCCAGCCGGGCGCGCACCGCATTGGCACCGCCCGACACCGGGCGGCGAAACCTGTCGAACAGCCCCATGGATTACAGTCCCTTGCTGGTCGTCACGCGGACCTGCCGCACCATCCGCCGCCCCTCGGCTGCGGCGATCTCGCGATCCAGCGCCTCGAGCGCACGGTCAATCTCCGCCACAGAGCGATAGTCGACCATCTTGCCGTCATAACTGACGCGGGCCACGCCCGAGGACCGCTGCGCAGACAGGGCGTCGCGGCGGGCGCGAAGGTCAGAGATTGTCGGCATGTGGGGTTTTCCGTTAAAGTGCGGCGATTGCAGCAGGACTATTGCCAGAGCCCATGATCGAACCCATCGCCCGTATCAGGATCGAAATCGAAGACACGAACCCGCTGGTCTGGCGGGAACTGGATGTGCCGCTCTCGACCACCATGGCCATGATGCACGACATCATTCAGGTCGTGATGCGCTGGTGGGATTACCACCTGTACGAATTCGAGATCGGGAACAGGATTTACGGCGTGCCATCGTCTGATGACGCTCTCTATGAGCGCAAGGTCTACAAGGCGAGCGGGCTGCGTCTTGCGACCGTGCTTAATCGGGGCATTCGGGAATTCCTCTATGTTTATGACTTCGACGACAACTGGCGTCACCGGATCACGGTCCTCGACGTCCGGCAGGGGGAAGCCGATGTCGAATATCCACGTTTCATCGCCGGTGCGCGCCGCGCGCCCCCCGAAGATGTCGGCAGCATCAGCGGTTTCGAGGAATTTCTTGATGCGGTCACAGATCCAGAGCACGAACAGCACAAGCGGATGCTGGAATGGTACGATGGGCCATTCGATCCCGAAGACATTGATGAACAGCGCCTGCATATGATCATCGGCGATTTCGCAGCGCGGCGACGTGGGCCCTTGATGAGCCATCGCGGCACAGGTCGCAAAAAACCGTCGTGACCGGGTTCGTCTATGTCCTCGGCAGCCAGACCTCCTGCGGCTATCGCACCTATGTCGGATGGACCCTCGATCTTGACCGCCGCCTGGCCGAGCATAATTCGGGCACCGGCGCAAAATCGACGCGTGGCAATGCATGGTCCCTCCTCTATGCCGAACGCCTGCCAAGCCGGATCGAGGCGATGCGTCGCGAATGGTATCTCAAGCGGGATCGCCGTCTGCGCCGCCAATTGGCATCATCGGCGCAAGGATTTGATCACCCCATGTAACTCGACCGCACGGTCCGCCGCCGCGCGGATGGGCGTGCCGACGCTGCAGCAGCCGTAACCGCGTCGGGCGCGGATGGGCCCGTGTTCACGGCCAAGGACCTCGCCAACTCTGTCCACCGTGCTTCCGGCCAGCGATCTGCCCCGGCGATCCAAGCTGCCGCGCGTGCATAGACCCGGCAGTCCAGCGCCTCGTTGCGCTCGCGCAGTTTCTGCCATTCAAGCTTCGAGAACCCGCGCTTGCTCTTCACGGTGATCAGCTGCTCTGCCGTCAGCTGCTTCAGCCATTCCCCGTCGGCCCATGATGGCAAATGCACTGTTCCCGCCGGGAACGCGGCACCGGCAGTGATTTCTTCCGGCGTTGGCCGGTCCTGGCGCAGAAAGCGATAGGTCTCAGTCTTGAAGGTCGCCGTGGCAACGGACCAAAGCCGCGCCCCGCGTCGCAGCCGCTTGCCGCCGATGGTGGCGTCGACATAGGTCGGGCCAGTGACAGGACTCGCCCGATTGAACCCTTCCAGACCCTTGACCGGGGCCACCTGCGCAAACCCCACCTGCCGCGCCCATGCGTAAACTGCGCTGGTCTCATAGCCGGTGTCGATGGCCAGCTTTGCGATGGTCAGGTGCTGGCCGCTCTCATGCTGCCATGTCCGGCCCAGCAGATCGGTCAGCTTCTGCCAGCATCCTGGATCGCCGGGGCCGCCCTCGATCACGATATGGTCAATCAGCCAGCTTTCCAGTCCGCGACCCCACGCCCAGACATCAATCTCGATCCGGTCCTTCTGCACATCAGCGCCAGCGGTCAGAAACAGCCCGCCTGCAGGCACAGTACCCGGTGTCCATGTCTCGCGCCGCTCTGCCAGTCGCTGCCAGTCCGGGGCTTCGCCGGTTTCGAACCAGGTCTCACCCAGAATGGTGTTGCGAAACGCGCGCATGGCCTCGTCATTGCCTTGTGCTGCCTCCCACGCCCGCGCGATCCGCGCCCAGCTGAGCCAGCCGATGGGCGAATAAAGCGCCGAGAGGTGATAGCCGACCGTGTGCGGGTCCGCGGATTGTGCTGTTGCGCGCCATTCGCCCGCCGCCAGCATGGCTGTCTTGTGGTGCTCTGCGATGGGAGTGTCGCAACCCTCGCAATGGTATTCTGCCGTCTCGGGGCGGCCCTTGTCCCAGCGCAGCCGCTCGAAGCGCAGCCATTGGCGATGGCCGCAATGTGGGCATGGCACGACATAGCGCCGCTGGTCGCTCGCTTCGAATTCCCGCTCGATGCGGCTCAGGCCCCGGATGGTCGGCGTCGAGATCAGAAGCGCCTTGCGGCGGTGCGCGAAGGTCAGCGACCGTGCCTCTGCCAGGGACACTGGATCGCCTTCCTCATCCGCAGAGGCCGGATAGGCATCGACCTCATCGAGAAACAGATAGCGCGCTGGCGTCGAGCGCAGACCCACTGCCGAATTGGCCCCGGTCATGATCAGAATGCCGCCTGCGAACTCTTTTGAGAGCATCGTGTTGCCTGCATCCCGCGAGCGCGCAGGCTTGATCCGCTCGCGTAGTTCCGGGCTTTCCTCGATCAGCGGGTCGATCCGCTGGCGCGAATTGCGCTTGGCCAGTTCCACTGTCGGCTGAACCGCCAGCATCGGGCCTGGCGCGTGGTGCATGACAAAGCCGATGAAGCAGTTGCCCGCTTCTGTCGCGCCCACCTGCGCGGCTTTCATGAACACGACGCGCTGCACCGGGCTCGCGGGCGAAAGTGCATCCATGATCTCGCGCATATAGGGCGTGCGCGCCGTGCGGTACCGCCCCGGCTCTGCCGAAGCGCGCGAGGACAGCCAGCGATGCCGGTCCGCCCATTCCGACACGGTCAGGTCCGGATCAGGCCGGATCCCGCGCGACCAGGCGCGCAGCAGGTCTTTTGCGCCATCGAACCCCGCAACATCGTCATCCAAGACCAGTTCTGATCTCGGCAAGGCTGTCGAGTTGCGCGCGGACATGGGCTTCCAGAACTTTCTGCATCAGCGCCGCCTCCACTGTGACCTCTTCTCTCAAAGCAGCGGCCAGTTCCGAGGCCATCAACGCGGCCACTCTGGCAGGCCATGTCACCCAGGCATCGCGTTCCTCGCGCGCCAGCCGAAACATCAAGGTTTCCGCCCGCGCGCGATCCACCAGCTCACCTTTAAGCTTTTGCAGCCGAATGCGGCGTTCCTGCGCTTTCAGCACCTCATTGGCGGTCTTGGCCTGCAGGAAGGTCGTGCCGCCGCTGGTCACAGGGGCGGCGAGTCCTTCTTCGCGTAGTGTCTCGCCGACAGAGGCGACGGCCGCCTCAGGGACGGGTTTCAGTTTGGGCTTTGACGCCGATGTTGATTTCGGCGCTGCACGAGATTTGGCCGGGTCGGTCATCGCGGCGCGGCGCTTGTCGGACGCCTCAGCGTCGATGCTGCCATCTGCATGCAGGACCAGCCGCCCGGCTTCCTTGGCCTTCTGGATCGCTCCGCGCGACAGGCCCACGCGGGCGGCATACTGGCGTTCGCTCAGGCCCTGCATTGCGCGCTCTCGCCCTCGATAAAGCAATGAAATTGCTGCGATTTCAGTTGATTACACTCTGCCCAAGAGCGATTCTGTGGATGACGCAAACGGGTGCATCGCGCCGCCCCAAACCACCGCAAGGAAACACAGCCATGACCATCGCCATCCCCTCCGACACGACGCGCATTTTCATCGACCGCAGCCGCTTTGTGCAGGCCATGACCACGGCTGCGCTGCAGCGCCATCTCAATGACCAGAGCCTGAACGCCGAGGTCTTCGAGATGGCAGGCCGGGTCGGGATCGATTGCCTGACCATCGAGCTGGCCGATGTTGTTCCGGTCCTGAAACAGCACGGGCTGATCTGAGCACGCGCGAAACCACCCACATTCACCCCTGAAAGGCCAGCATCATGACCGCCATCTCCACCATCCGGATCGACTGCGACGCACTGCCGGACCCGCTGAACCTGAAAGCCCCGGACGCAGCCGCCCGCATGATCGCCGCCGCATTGCGCGATGAGGGGGTGGAGGCGGAAGCCTCACACGTCACCTCGCAGATCAGGATCGAACTGCCGACCTCCCAGCTTGTCGCTGCCAGCACCATGCTGGCCAGTCTGCAGATGATCTGAGGAAGTCATCCATGACCTTATCTTTCAACTGCCTCTCCGAAGGCGAGACCCTCGACGATGTGATCCGCCGCAACTGTGCCATTGGCTTCGATCTGCGCTTCTGCCGCAGTGTGGCTGTATCCGAGCATGACCGTGACACCGAAACTTGCGATCCGTCCGAGGCGGAGTTCGCGACGCTCTATGCGCTGACCGATCTGGGTGAGGCGATTGCCATCCACGATGCCAATCTGACCAGCGCCGGGGCGGATGAGGTCGCCGCCGTCGCGCGCGCGCTGTTTGTCGCGCTCGTCAATGCGCGGCGCGACCCGCCCGATGCCGCCCAGCGCCATGAGGCGGAACAGGCCGCGCTGATCGATCCGGACCGGATCGAATGATCAGATAGCAACATTATGGCTTTGATTTACCTACACTTTCCGGCGCGCTCGAGCGATTCTGATTACACAAGGACGATGCAACTCACCCCACGGAGCCTCCGCCATGACCACGCCCGCCATCCTGCCCAGCCGCAACCCTGACCACGGGTTTTTCGGGACTCTGACGACTTGCCCCGAGCGCGACCGGCGCAGCGTGGAGGTCTGGGCTCTGGCCTCGACCCTGATCGCCAAGGCGATCCGCGCCTCCACCGAGGAAGAGATGATCGGCATCCGCGACTTTCTGGACAGCCGCATGGGCCGCCATTTCGCCGATGATGTCGTGGGCAACATGGTGGGTTGCAAGATCGACAGCGAGACCGCGATCAGATCCGCGATCCGCCGCTGGCAGGACTGGCGCATCTCGCGCCAGCTTGAGCGCGACGAGGGCATCCCCGCAGGGCTGCCCTACCTGACCGGCTGGGTTCAGCATTTCGCCATCGCGGCAAGCATGGCTGAAAGCGACTGATCCCTCACCGCCCGGTCAGGACGGCCCGCCCTTTGGCGGGCTTCACCCGGTAGAAGCCTGCGCATGTCGCGCGAGCCGAAACCGGAGACCAACCATGACCCAGATCCAGCTATCCGACGCCCAAGCCGTCATCCTGTCTGCCGCCTGCGCGCGCGAGGACGGAGCAGTGTTTCCCGTCACGGCCAGCCTCAAGGGCGGTGCTGTTGGCAATGTCTGCAAGAGCCTTCTCAAGCGCGGGCTGATCGAGGAAACCTCCGCCAGCGACCAGACCACTGTCTGGCGGCATGACGAAGAGCGCGGACCGCTGACTTTACGCGCCACGGCACTGGCCTGTGCCGCCCTCGGGATCACCGATGCTCCGGAGGAACAAACGAACAGCCAGCCCGGGACCGAAGCAGTGCCACAGCCCGCCCGCCGTCGCAGCGGCACCAAGCAGGAGGCCCTGATCGCCATGCTCCGCACTGAGGGCGGCGCGACCATCGAGGAAATCGCCGCGGCCCTTGAGTGGCAACCGCATACCGCGAGGGGGGCCATGTCCGGCGCGCTGAAAAAGAAGCTTGGCCTGATTATCACCTCCGAGAAAGTCGAGGGTCGAGGGCGCGTCTATCGCGCCTCAACACCAGATTAAGATGCTCTGCGGCCCAAGGACACAAAATATAGTTGTTTCCGTATTGCAGAATCGGTGGCGCTCTGCAAATCTTCACCGAAGATCAGGCATTCGCTGTCGATCTGCTCTCAGTCGGCACTTGCCTGCGCCGACTTGACTGCCTCAAACTGGGCCAGCCATGTGCTGGCCCGTTTTTCATTTGCCGATCTGGCGCTGCTCAAGGTTCTCGTCATCGCCGTCGGATTTCATGACATTGGCGATGAGATGGTTCAGGGTCTCATTGAAATAGCTGGTCAGCTCGCGATGCAGGGTCTGGAACTCGCGCGCGATGGTCTGCTCGAAGCGCGTCTGCTGGACACGCACCATGACCGTCGTGCGGCGCTGGCGCGGATAGCGATAGGGTTTGACGTCATGCTTGCGGCACAAGGCAACGAACAGCCGCACAGCCCAGAGATCGGGCAACGAGTATTGCAACTCGATGACCGGCTCATCCTGTGACGGGGCATCAATATCCAGCCGGGATTGCAGCCGTTCAAGCGCAGCGCCTGCGGCGGCACGTTCACCTGCTGTCGCCCCTCTGGAAAACAGCGCTTCCAGCTTCGCAAGTTTTTCCCTGATGTCGTCCTGGTCGCGCATCCCGTCCGTCCGCCTGATCCGATCTGCGGCGGCGTAGACCATCCTGCCCGCGCGGGGTCAAGCAATCCGGCCTCAGCGCAGGCCCTCGAACAGGCGTCGCAAGGCATAGCCACGTGCAATCGACACGACAGTGAAAACCAAGCCCATCTTCAGGTTCTGCGCCAGCGTGGCGTGCAGCCCGAAGACGGGGAAGATCAGGATCTGCGTGATCACCGCCAGCGTGTAGCCCACGATCACGTTGGCAATAGCCTCGATCAGTGACATTTTGCGTGTCTGTTTCATCACACGCCCTCATCCATCGGCCAGCAATTCAGCCGCGAGAGTTCGCAGCGCATGCGCTGCAACCAGGGGGACCACGCCGTTGCCACAGAGGCGAAGCCGGTCCACCCGGTGGGCCAGCCCATCAGCGCCTCGACGAACAGCGGGTTCAAGGTCCGGCGCACATCGAAGGTACCGCTCCCAGCCATCGGCGTCACCAGGACCTGGCGGCCAAGCAGGCCGTTCACCGGGGTGTTTGCAAGTCTCGTGGCTCCGTCCTTGTGATCGCGAGCCGTCGGGGTCATCCATAGCCCCGCCGAATGGGTCAGGTCGGCCGTGCGGCGGTTGCCCGCGCTCGGCTTGCATCCGTCGTTGGCCATCGGCGTCGGCCACATCGCGGCCGTCGTTGCGAGATTCATCCCGTGCTGCCCCGCTGCCTGCGACGGCGTCGGCTTCGTCTGTCGGTTCTCGTTGGCGCTTGCCCTCGGCGTCGGCCAGAGCCGCAGCAGCTCCGTCCGGTTCCCGCCACTCGACCGGGTGCCAGAGCAGGCGCGCGGGGTCGGCCAGCTCGTCGCCCTCGCGGATGGCGAGGATGAAGAGCCGCTCACGCTTGTGGGGTGCGCCGACTTCCGCCGCTGTGAAGAGGCCTGCCGCAAGGCGGTAGCCCATGCCGACCAGTCCGCTGGCGACGTCGGGGAAGCCGAGGCGGAGATGATGGGCGACATTCTCGAGGAAGACGAAAGGGGGCTCGACCTCACCGATGATGCGCGCGACATGCGGCCAGAGGTGCCGCGGGTCGTCCGCGCCCCGGCGCTTGCCCGCGACGGAGAACGGCTGGCACGGATAGCCCGCAGTGATGATATCCACCGCGCCGCGCCATGGGCGGCCGTCGAAGGTTCCAACGTCGTCCCAGACAATAGCCTGATCCATGGACGCGTCTTCCATCCGCGCCACGAGAGTGGCTGCGGCGTAGGTTTCCCGTTCGACATGGCCCACAGCACGATATCTGGGGATGGCGATGGCGAGCCCGAGGTCGAGCCCGCCCGCGCCAGAGCAGAGGGAGAGGCCGAAGAGGCATGCGTCTCCGGCCCCGGAAGCGTCTCCGGAGGAAGGTAAAGCCAGGTCATGCATGTCACGCGGCGGCTTCGGGGAGGGTTTCAGGTTCGGCCGGGGCTTCGCCCAGCCGCTCGGCTCTCACCTGCGCGAAGGTGCGACCGTCGCCATCGAGGATCGCTTCCTTGCCGGTCTCGGCCTGCCAGCGCTCGACGGCGACGTCGACATAGGCCGGGCTGATTTCCATCGCGAAGACGCGGCGGCCGTTGGCTTCGCCCGCCATGATCTGCGAACCCGAGCCCGAGAAGGGCTCGTAGCAGAGGCCGCCCCGCGCCACATGCTGGCGCATCGGGATCCCGAACGCGTCCAGCGGTTTCGGGGTCGGGTGATCGGGGCGCTCGTCCTTGGCGAAGGACGGCATCTCCCAGGTCGATGGCAGCGTCTGCTCGGCCACCTTCGGCGGGCGGTTCGGGCGGCGCCAGCCCATGAAACAGGGTTCGTGCTTCCAGAGGTAGTGGGACCGGGTCAGCACGCCGCGGTCCTTCACCCAGATGATCTGTTGGTGGACGAAGGCGCCCACCTTCTCCCAGCAAGCCTCCAGCATCGCCTGGCGGCGCGAGGCGTGCCAGCAGTACCAGGCGGCGTTCTCTGCGATCGCCTCGGCGACGGCGGCGGCAATGAAGCCGTCGTAGAGTTCCGCCCCCTGCGAACTGTCGTCCCAGGTCGTGCCGTAGGACGCGGACCAGTCCTTGTTGCGGGTCGGATGGTTCGAGCCGTCGTAATCGACGAGATACGGCGGGTCGGTGGCGAACAGGATCGCGCGCTCACCATTCATCAGGCGGCGCACATCGGCGGCGCTGGTGCTGTCGCCGCAGAGCAGCCGGTGGTCGCCGAGGATCCAGAGATCGCCGGTGCGCGAGGCCGGATTGCGGGGCGGTTCGGGGATGGTCACCGGCGGCACGGAGCCTCCGGCGCCACCTTCTTCCCCGTCCCCTTCCGGCACGAAGGCCAGCAGCTTGTCCAACTCGCCGTCGGAAAACCCGACCAGCGACAGGTCGAAATCGTCCGCCAGCAGGTCGTTCAGTTCCGCCGACAGCAGCGCCTCGTCCCAGGTGCCGAGTTCGGTCAGCTTATTGTCCGCGATCCGGTAGGCCCGGCGCTGCGCCTCGGTGAGGTGACCCAGCACGATCACCGGCGCTTCGTTCAGCCCGAGCTGCGTCGCGGCGAGGACGCGCCCGTGGCCAGCGATCAGCTCACCATCCTCCGCAACGAGGCACGGCACGGTCCAGCCGAACTCGGCCATGCTGGCGGCAATCTTCGCGACCTGATCCGCGCCATGCGCCTTCGCGTTCTTCGCATAGGGCTGCAGGCGCGACAGCGGCCACGTCTCGATCGCGTCCGGGGCGAAGCTCAGCGTCATGGTCGGGTGGTTTCCGATGTGATGGTGGATGCCGGTGGCTTCCGGACTCCGGATGCCGGGCTGGACTCCGCGAGGGGGCCAGCGGCCACTAGCGGTGTCCGGTCGGAAGGCCAGCGTTCATTGGTGTTTGCGCAGGGCGCGCGCGGCTCCGGCTTCCAGGTGGCTTCCCAAAAATCCGGCCCTGTCGCTGGCGATGTCCCGCGCTTCGCCCGCCAGCATAGGAATGTCGCCAGGAAGGAACCGGAAACTCCCCCGGCGTGGACCCCGGCCGGACTCTCGGTGGATACCGGGGTCCAGAAGGCCCCCTTCAACGCAAAGGGGAGAGCGAGCTTTCCAGCGCACTCTCCCCATCTTCCCTTCGGAATAGCACGATCATGTTGCAGATGTCGAAGGAAAAAGTGTTGCAACACATTGGAGTCACTGCGCATTCAGGCGCGCGGCGATCTTGGTCAGTGCCAGCTGCCAGCGCCGCCACGCGGTCGTGCGGTCGCATCCGAGTTCCCCGCTGATCTGCTTCCACGGCACGCGGGCCGCGCGCGACCAGACGAGCTTGCGCTCCGCCTCCTCGATCCAGAGCACCCAGTCGAAGGTCTGCTCGAGCCGGGTGATCGCGGCGGCCGAGGGCCAGACCCGCCTCGGCTGCGGCTCCATCGCCGCGATCTCGCGGCTGGTCCGCACGATGTCGGGCCAGGTGTTGAAGTAGCCCTGTGCCTTCACCGGCGGCAGCCTGCGCAGGGTGCGGAACGCCTCCTCGAAATGATCGGCGACGCAGTCGGCGGTCCATTCGCGATCAGCCATGGCGTGCCTCCCTGTCGGAAGGTCGCGGGCCGTAGAGCTTCTCGCCCAGCTGGCGGACCAGTTCACGCTCGGGCCAGGTGAGGCGGTCGTCATCGGCGGAGACCGCGAGGACGCCCTGTTCCCGCCAGCCCTCGCGCTTGACCTGTTCGGGATCCCGGCGCCGGCCGCCGTAGCCATGGGGGTGCCATCTCATGCGACACCCCCGTTCGTCTCGATCGCCCAGAGCAGGATGGCGATGGCGTCGGCCTCGTTGTCATCGGCCGGGCTGAAGCCGCGGGCGCGGGCGGCGGCGACCATCGCGGCCTTGTCGGCGTTGCCCTTGCCAGCGGCGTGGCGCTTGATCGTGCCGACCGGAACGCCCTCGTAGGGCACACCGCGCAACTCGGCCCATGCCGTCAGCGTGGCCATGAGCCCGCCGTAGATGTGGCTCGCGTCGGTGCCCGCGTGGCGGCGCACCTCCTCGAACCAGATGGCGGCGACGGGCCCCGACAGCCGGTCGATCTCGGTCAGCCAGTTGGTGAAGCGCAGGTAGCGCATGCCGCCGCCGTCGAAGCGGCCCGGGCGGAGCGAGACGGTGCCGCTGGTGATCAGGCCGTCATGGCCGCGGATCGCCCAGCCGGTCGTGGTGCCGAGGTCGAGCGCGAGGATGCAGGGGAGCAGTCCGCCACCGTCCTCTATCCGAACCGGAGGGTTGGTGACGGGTGTGACGGATGTGACGGATAGTTCCCTATCCGCTCCATAGGCGCGCGCATGCGCGCGCGTAACGGCCTTATAGGTATGATCCGTCACATCCGTCACACTCTCTGAATTCATTGGCATTTCCTATTCTCCCGAGAAAAGGTCAGAGTTGCTGTCATCGAGGGCGATGCCCCGGAATCCCTTCGCGGCGCGGGTGTTGTGACGCTCGAATCCCCGGACGATCAGGGCTTCCGAGAAGCGCTTGACCGAGCCTGCGAACTCGCCGTTCGCATCGGCCCACGCCTTCCAGTCGGCGAACATCGCTGAGGTGGTGGCGCTGAGGTGCAACCCGACAGAGCAGCGCTCGTCGATCCAGCGACCGATGGCGTCTTCCGCCTCGAAGTAATCCTCGGTCGCGGCCATCACGGCGGGCGGCGGGCGCAGGCCTGTCCGCTGCCATTCGATGCAGCCCTCGAGCGCCCACGCGAGGATCCCGTCACGTTCGGCCAACAGCCTGTCCGCCAGGTGCTTGTCGCGCCGCGCGGGCGGGATGGTGACTGTGAACGGCACCATGTGCAGGCGCCGCTTCATCGCCTCGTCAACGTTGCGGCTGGAGGGCTTGTGGTTGCCGACGATCAGCAGCTTGAACTGCGGGATGAACTCGAAGAAATCCTGCCGCATGAAGCGGGCCGTGATCTTGTCGCCCCCGGTCAGCGCCTTCAGCTTGCTCTCGGCCCAGCGGCTGCCCTGTTCCGTTTCGATGGACGTGACGATGCGCGCCCCGCGCAGGCCCGCCATGTCGGTCGGGTGGCGATCACCCTGCGTGGCCATGAACATGTCCATCGGCGCGACGGTTGCGTAGTCGCCAAGGATGGCGGTCAGGGTGTTGGCGAAAACGGATTTCCCGTTTGCGCCGGTGCCGTAGAGGAAGAACAGCGCGTGCTCGGTGGTCACGCCCGTCAGGCAGTAGCCCGCCATGCGCTGCAGGTAGGATTGCAGTTCGCCGTCCCCGCCCGTGACGGTTTCGAGAAACCCGAGCCAGACCGGGCAAGCGTCGGCGACCGATGCCCCGGCGATGCGAGTCATGAAGAGGCCGGGGTCGTGCAGCAGCGACGCTCCACTACGCAGGTCGACCACGCCGCCGGGCGTGTTCAATAGCCAGGGATCGCGATCCCACGGCTCGGTCGTGGTTGCGTGGCGACGGTCGGAACGGGCAAGCCGCTCCACGGCGGAGACGGTCGCGGCGCTTGAAAGCTTCGCCTTCAGTCGCGCAGAGCCGGCGCGCGACGCCGCCTCGCGGCAGATCATCCGGGCCAGATCGAAGGCCTGCAGCGTCTCCTCGCGCCGCCAGAGCTTGCCCGACCAGGTCAGCCATTGCCCCCAGCCGGCGACGTAGCGCCATGTCTCGGCATGTCGGGCTGCGAAGGTTGCGGCGAGCGCATCCTCGGTGAAGCTCACCGGCACTGGCCCATCATGCCCGCCGCCAGCAGGGCCGCCGCCATCGGGACTGTCATCCTCGTCACCGATC
The DNA here is from genome assembly GCF_001884735.1 of Natronohydrobacter thiooxidans. GTDB lineage: Bacteria > Pseudomonadota > Alphaproteobacteria > Rhodobacterales > Rhodobacteraceae > Roseinatronobacter > Roseinatronobacter thiooxidans_A. Next base: position 44,859 of record NZ_MJAP01000010.1, read on the forward strand.
TCGCCGTTGCGGGCGGCGTCGCGTTTCCAGAGGCGCTCGGCTTCCTCGCGCAGCCGATCCTCCGGCCAGGGAGGGGCAACGCGGGCCGCGTTGTAGGAGACGATTTCCTCCCACGCCTGTTCGCGCGGCACGTGGCCTTCGCGGGCACGGCGGATCCAGTAGCCGATCACGCGCGACAGCGCGTCGAACCGGGTGGTGCCATCCACGCCGCCTTCGCGGACCTGGCGGCCGAACAACTCGGTCACGCTGCCGCGCTCGGTGGCGGCCATGTTGAAATCGAGCCCGTTCTCGCTTTCGAGCGGCGGCATCGCGATGATCGCCTCGAGCAGCTCGCCAAGGTCGTGATCGCGAGGATCGTGGTTCAGGATCTGCACCAACCGCCGAAGGCCCTGTTTGGCGTGGATCGATCCCGCCACGCGGATCGGCTGGTGTGCGGACCGAAAGGAAGGATCACCGCCGACCTTCGCGGCGATCATGTGCCGGGCGCGGCAGACCGTGGCGATGTCGTCGCCTTCGGCAGGCTCGGTCAGACGCCAGTAGAGGTGCAGCTTGCGCTGGCCGTCGGCGGTGACACCACCGGACGCGACTTCGAGTGTCGGGCAACCGAGGTGCTGCACAAGATGGTCGCGCTTCGCGCCGATGTCGCCATGGTCGAGATCGACCAGCACCACCTGCGTCTGGACGATGCTCTCCGCACGCGCGTCGCCGGGAGCCGCGACTGTGCCGGGCGCCACGAACAAGGCCATGCCAGCGTCGCTCGCCCATGTCGCCTGAAGCGCGAGTTTCGCGGCTAGCGTGGCGTCCGCTTCGATGAAGGGCACATGCGGCGGGCCATCGCCCGCGCCTTTCTCTGCGAGCGCACGGACCGGCACCCAGCCGTCGCAGTAGCCGAACACCACGTCGGCATAGATCGCGATCATTTCGGCGTCGGGCGCGACGTCGTCGGGCGCGATGGTGTCGGATGGGACCGTCATGCCCAGCACCGTTCCCGCCATGCACAGAAGCGGCATTCGAAGTGGTCGGGGTCGGCCGTGTGGCGGGGAAGAAGTTCGCCGGCATCACAGGCGCGCAGGATCGTCACCGCCTTGTCGCTGGCGGACTGGGCGAGTGCGGCATCGAACGGCACGAGTTCGTGCCAGATTTCGCACGTGTCCTTGTTGATCGCCGTGAAGAACGCGGGCGCCTCGGTCAGGCCGAGATAGGCCTGATAGAGCGCGATCTGCGCGGCGTAGACCGGCTTGGCCTTCCCGACGCCGTGCTTCGCGATCTCGCGCCAGTTCTTGGCGTTGGCCGACTTGCACTCCCAGAGCGCCGGAACCGTCATGCCGTTCGGCGCGGCGACGACCACACCGTCGGCATGCCCCTGGACGCGCCCACCAACGACCGAAAAGCCGAACTGATCGCCATGGCGATTGCGCGTGCGAAGGTCGAACCCGGCCTTGCGCAGCCAGGTGATGGCCAGGTCCTCGAGAACGTGCCCGAGCGCGAAGATCCGCAGGGACTTGCCCGAGAACCCGGCGCCCGAGTCCTTCGGCGTCTTCAGGTATTCGTATTGCAGCCTGCGCTGGCAGATGTCGCCCAGCCGGCTTCCCCCGAGATAGTCGCGTTGGGGACGTTCGGCCTGTTCTGCCACGAGGGCGGTGTCGATGCAGGCATTTGTGGTGTCCGCGAAACTGGGCGGCTTCTCCCGATGGTTGAAGTCGAAACCGGCGCCCATCAGAAAGGCACCTCCGGATCGGGCCGGGGCGCGCTGGTCTGCATCGCCTCCTGGAACCCATCGACGGCGGCCGTCGCGAGTGCGAGCGCCTGTTCTTCGCTGAGATCGGCGAACCGCGTGGTCCATCCGATCTCTGCCATGAGTTCGGCCATGTTGCGGAGGGCGGCGCGCAGGGCTGCCTGTTCGCGTTCGTCGGGATCGATCATGCGCCCACCCCGAGGGAGGGTGACGCTGGCGTGAGGGAATGCGGGATGGCGCGGCGCGCCGGGTAGATGCTGTTCATGGGAGAGCTCCAGATGCTCTCCTCACCTACCGGCGGGGGTGGCGGGCTGTCGGATGGCGCGCACAGAACCTTACGGGAACACAATCTTGTGGCGAGCGAGATTCCTACCTAATCTTGCTGACCGTAACAATTTCAGGAGCAGCGAGGCGGATGCCAGCATTTAACCCAAGGATTTTCAGCAACCCGGATCGCCTCAAGCAGATCGCGCCCGCGCGACTGAAGGCATTTCTTGAGCCTTGGAAGGACTACTTTCAGTCCCGCAAACTCGACCTCGCCGCATGGTCGACAGATGACATGCCGCTCGAAGCCATCGCGGGTGTCCTGATGAATCCGGACGCGTCGGTGCCCGAGGACATGGTCAACGCGCTCTATTACGTGCACGAAACCGCGTCCCATGAGGCGATGGACGAACTGCTCGACCGTGCCGCAGCTGCCGGAATCGAGATCGACAAGGATCACGAGGTCTCGGTAGCCGATGTCTCGGTCCAGATCTGGCTTGCGCAGCCCATGCTGCTGCAGCGCCAGCATGCCGAAACGGTGGCGTTTCAGCGTTCGAATTTCATGTATTTCGCCGGTTCGCGCCCGAAGAAAAAGGCCGCAGAGCTCCCGTCCATCACGGACGCCATTGCGAAAACCATGCAGGACCGGATGGACAACTGGTTCGAGGTGAAGCGACGCGGCCGGAACAGCCGCATATTCGCGTTTCCGCGAGGCGAGAAGATCTGGCTGCTCGTACGGCACGGCATGCCGATGCGCCGGGAAGGCAAGCACCAGGACGACGGTGAAAGCGGGATCGCGTTCTATCGGCCACAACAACATGACGTGCTGATCTACGACAGCGTGACCGACGAGATCGGCGTAAACGCTGGCACCAAGGGCGAGCGGGAACTTTACCTCAAGGTCTTTGGCGAGGCGTTGTTCGGCAGCGAAGATTACTTCGATCGTTCCGAGCGTTACACGCTGGATCCGCTGCGCGAACTCGGTCCGGATTCGATGGCCCATGGCGATGTCGAGGGTATTGCCGGCGTACGTTTCGTGGAGTTTGGCCGTCGCTGGCCGGGGAAGATCTCCGAAATGGAGATCCGCAAGTGCGAGGATCTGTTCAAGTCGTTTGACGAGAATTGGGAGAAACGGCTTTCTGGCGGCTCGTTCACGCACGCGACTTTCAAGTTTGCGTTCAAGGACAGCAAGAAGGAGCGGTCCGTGACGATCAGGCCGGCGAACATCGCAAGGTATGAACGGGACTCGGACGAAGAAGTCATCGAGGCCTGGCTCAAGGCGCGCGGGTTCTGGGCGATTCCGGCAAGGGCGGATGGCGATGAGGATTTCGAAGTTTTGGAAGACGCTTGACGCGCTGACCGACGCAGCGACCGACCGGCGCGAGTGGGCCAGCCTGTTGGGCGATGAATTCGGCTGCGTGGTTGTCAACGAGCCCGGCTGTCCTCTGCCACTGGTGCGATCGACCGGAACGCCAGCGACGAGCATCGCCTGTCCTTCACCGGGCGGCGAGGGTTGCCCCCGCCGAGTCGTGCACCACGAGGACGGCACCATCCGCGCAGTCTGTGGTGACAGCCCCAAGGCCTGCTCCGATCTCGACCTGAACAAGAACGACATCATGATCTACGGCCTCGACCGTGTCGGGTTGGCGCGCAGCATCGCCGCAGCATTCGACCTGTCCGACCGTCCTGCAAGTTTCGACCGTCGACCGGTCTTCAGGATAGGCTCACATGATGTGTTTGCAGGCCGGGGTTTTCCTGTCTTCCTGACGGTGCCGGGGCCGCTTGCACGCGAGGACGTGGCGCAATTTGACGAGTTGATTGCCCACCCGGGACCCAAACTACTGCTGGCCCCGACCTCGTCATCAATCCCGCCGCAACTTGCCGCCGCTCTGGATCGCGAAGGCGTCGTACGCATGGCGCTTGAGGATCTGGTCCACCTTGATGACCGCGGGCAATTGCAGCCTTGCCAGCCATCGACCGTCGTGTTCGCCGATCTCCGCGCACAGATTGCGAGCGGGATGGATAACGCAGTGTCCAACCTTGCGTGGGCGCTGCCGAAAGACGCGCGATGGGAAGAGATCGGAATCCGCTTCGTTGCGGATGAAGTCGTCAATGTCAGCTTCCGCAGCGAGACCCGAAGGTTCGAGCCTGATGGTCTCGGGATGAAGAGCGCTAAGGACGGCAAGCCCAAAGCGGCGTGGACTTACCTGAAGGCGTTCGCGATGCAGGGCGGCAGGCTCCCCGTCCATCATGCCAAGAGCGCCGAGACCTCGAGGCACCAGAAGCAGAAGCAGGCGCTGTCCAAGGCGCTGCGTGCCGCCTTCGGGATCGCCGACGATCCGCTGCCCACGGTCGGGGCCGAGTATGTCGCCCGTTTCGTGGCGAATGCTGACGACCTCCAGCAAGGCAGACAAGGCCAGTCCCGACGAAAATTCGCTGACTGACCTCAACAATTTCTTCGAAAAAGTTCGCCGCTCAAGCCGCTGAAATCCAACCCGGGTTTCAGCGGCTTCTCTTTGTGCTGAGCCCGCCAAGGCCGCCGCTCCAACGAATTTTCGCCGGTCCCGGTCACTCGGGCCGCGTGCCCGTCCACCTGGACGAAGGCGAAACTTCATGGAGCGTTTCCACCCCATTTGCGACGCGCGCTCGCGCGTCTCCCGCAACATCATCATCCGGGCCGAACGACTTGCTCGATCAGGTTCGGTCCCCGGCATGGACGCCGAGGACATCAAGCAGGACCTGCGTCTGCACCTCTATCGCCGAGATGACAGGTTCGACCCCTCCCGCGGTCAGTACGACACGTTCGCAGACCGCGTTCTGGCGAACCGCATCGCCACGCTGGCCGCGCCGACCGAACGCCTTCGGGCCGAGCGGGCGTGGGTCGACTTCGAGACTCCGTCCGAGGGTCGCGGCGATGACGAGACGCTGCCGCTCGCGGAGACCCTGCCTGACAGTGTGGCGCTGCACGCCGCCGTCGCGCGTGCACCGGACGAGGCGTTGGGGCTGGTCCGCGATGTCCGGCGCCTTCTCGCAGGGCTGACACCGACCTGCAGGGATGTCGCGCTGGCGCTGATCGACATGTCGCCGACGGAGGCAGCCGAGGCCCTCGGGATCCATCGCAGCACAGTCTACGCCCGGCTCGGCACGATCCGGAAGGCGGCCGAGGCGCTTGATCTCGCGGCATATCTCGGTGCCGCCCCGACAGTCTCGGAGGCCCGCCGGTAGGTGACAACAGGACCGGCGATGACCCGGTTCCACCAAGTTTCATGCCGGGCCCTCGGAGGAATGCAACACCCCCACGCGGGGAAACACTCCGACCGCAAGCTCCAGGGCGGCGTCAGGCCCGGCAGCAGTCTTCCCGACGATCCCTGGACACCAACCGACGAAACCACGGAGCACCACCATGTTCACGACTTCCCCCCTGAAACGCCTGCGCCAGTCGAGCTGGATGGAGGCGATCCCCGACACGATCAACGTTCCGGCCCTGTCTGACAGGCCGAATCGCGCGGTGCAGATCGAGCGCGCCACCGTGGACGACATCGAGTTCGCGCTTGTCGCCCTGGCGCGGCAGCAGTCCGAGCTCTACCGGCTGACGAGTGCGCTTGGCGACGTGTTGAAGATGTCGCGCCGCCAGGGCGCCTGTGGCGCGGACATCGCCATTTCGGCCGCAGTGCGGGATCTGGAGGGCGGCAAGTGAGCGCTCCCTTCGGCGGCGGGCCGCTCCGCATCATCACGGCCGACGAACGCCTGCGCGAGGCACGCGGCATCAAGGGGGTGCTCACGGGCACCTCCGGCATCGGCAAGACCACCCAACTGCTGACCCTCGATCCGCAGCGAACGCTTTTCCTGAACCTCGAGGCGGGCGAGCTGGCCGTGCAGGGCTGGCCTGGCGATGAGGTCCGCATCCGCGACTGGGAGGTCGCCCGCGATCTCGCCGCCTGGATCGGCGGCGCCAACCCGGCGATGCGGGACGACCAGTCCTATGGGCCCGGGCACTTCGCGCGGGTCTGCGCGGCCTTCGGTCCCGCTAGCCAGCTCGACAAGTACGACACCGTATTCGTTGACAGCATCTCCGTCGCCTCGCGCATCTGTTTGCAGTGGTGCAAGGGCCAATCCCAGGCGCAGTCCGACCGCACCGGCAAGCCCGATCTCCGCGCGACCTACGGGTTGCTCGGCCAGGAAATGATTGGCTGGCTCACGCATCTGCAACACACACCCGCCAAGAACATCTGGCTGGTCGGTCTGCTCGACCGCAAGCTCGACGACTTCGGCAAGCCTTTCTTCTCGATGCAGATTGAGGGGTCGAAGACCGGCCTCGAATTGCCCGGCATCGTCGACGAAGTCGTGACCCTGACCGAACTGCGCCCCGAGAAGGGTGACCCCTTCAGGGCATTCATCTGCACCACCATCAACGATTTCGGCCTGCCTGCGAAGGACCGCAGCGGCCGATTGTCGATGATCGAGCCTGCCCATCTCGGGCGGCTCATGGCGAAGATCCGTGGTCCGCGCCCCGATGGCGCTGCCCGCCTGAACTTCGATCTGCCCGCGGCCGCCACCGCACCCAATCCCCCGACGACGAAAGGAGCATGACAATGGCGAGCGACATGGATTTCAACGGCGCGGACACTCAGGACGCCGCTTTCGACCTCATCCCGGCCAACACCCTGGTCAAGGTCTGCCTCACCGTCCGCCCGGGCGGCGCGGGCCCTGAAGGCTGGCTTACCCAGAGCAAGACGAGCCCGGCCCTCTACCTCAACACCGAGGCAGTCGTGATGGAGGGGCCGTTCGCGCGGCGTCGCATCTACACGCGCATCGGCTTTCGCGGAAAGGCTGCGGGCGGTCCCGGCGACGACACCTACGGCAACCGCGGGCGCGCCATGATCCGCGGCATCCTCGAATCCGCCCGCGGCGTGCGTGCCGATGACCAGTCTAACGCCGCCCGCGCCGCGCGGATGATCCGCAGCCTCGGCGAGTTGAGCGGGCTGGAGTTCGTGGCGCGCATCGGCATCGAGCGCGACAAGGACAAGCCCGACGACACCGGGCGAAACGTCATCAAGGCCGCGCTCGGCGCCGACCATGCCGAATACGCTCGGGTGATGGGCAGCGTACCCCAGCCGCCGCAGCAGGGTCAGTTCACCGCCTCGGGCCCGCAGCTTGCAGGCAACGGCACGGGTCAGTCGGGCGCGCCGTCCTCCGGCTCCGCGCCCTTCTGGGCACGCTGAGGGGGACGGCCATGATTCCGCGCGACTATCAAAGGGCGGCGGTCGATGCCGCCCGCGACCGCACCGCCGCACATGGCAATACCATGCTGGTGCTGCCCACCGGGGCGGGAAAGACCGCCATCGCCGGTTTCTACATCGGCGAGGAACTGGAGCACCGCAGACACGACCGCGTCCTGGTGCTGCAGCACACCGACGAGTTGATTGATCAGAACCGCAGCGCCATCGGCGCTGTCACCGGACTGGCCACCTCGGTGGTCAAGGCCGAGCAGGACGACTGGGAGGGCCGCATCGTCTTCGGAAGCGTCCAGACCCTGGCGCGCGCCAACCGGCGCGAGCGGATGGCGCCGGTCTCGCATCTCGTCATCGACGAATGCCACCGCTCCGCGGCGCAAAGCTATCAGTCCATCATCGACGAGGCCCGGGCGCTCAATCCGGAGATCAAGCAGCTCGGGCTCTCGGCCACGCCGGGTCGCGGCGATGGCCGCAGCCTGCGCCGCACCTTCAGCAATGTCGGCTATCACCTCAAGATCGGCACGCTGATCGGTCGCGGTCTCCTGGTGCCACCGCGCACCTACACCATCGATCTCGGCGTCGAGGACGAACTGGCGGGGCTGGGCGCCACCGCGGGCGATTTCGACATGCGCGCGGCAGACAAGGTGCTGAACCGCTCGGTGCTGAACGAGGCCGTCGTCGAACACTGGCAGGCGAAGGCAGCGGACCGGCGCACCATCTTCTTCTGTGCGACGGTCGACCATGCCGATGCGGTTGCCGAGGCATTCCGCACGGCCGGCATCACGGCCGAGACGATCTCGGGCGAGATGCCATCGCGGACGCGCGCCGACCTTATCGCCCGGTTCGACCGGGGCGAGGTGCAGGTGCTGACGAACTGCATGGTCCTGACCGAAGGTTTCGACAGCCAGCCTGTCGGCTGCATCGGCATCCTGCGCCCCATGCTGCACAAGGGCACCTTCATCCAGGCAGTCGGTCGCGGCCTGCGGCGGGTCGATCCCGCGCGTTTCCCAGGCATCGTGAAAACCGACTGCATCGTGCTCGACTTCGCGGGCGCAGCGCTCCGGCACGGGTCGCTCGAACAGGAGATCACCCTCGACGAGGACGATCCTGAGCCCGGCCAGGCACCGTGGAAACTGTGCCCGACCTGTGAGGCCGAATTGCCGCTTGGAGCATCGGTCTGTGATTTCTGCGGTCACGTCTTCACGCGGGAACGGGCAGAGGCCCGACTGCTGACCGCCTTCGACATGATGGAGATCGACCTGCTGGAGCGGTCCCCGTTCGCCTGGTGCGATCTGCATGGCGACGGCCAGGCGATGATGGCGAGCGGGTTCAATGGCTGGGCCGGGGTGTTCCATGATGGCGCGCTCTGGCACGCGCTCGGACAGCCGAAAGGCAGGGCGATCCGGCCGCTCGCCATCGGCACCCGGGTGCAGGCGCTCGCCGCCGCCGACGATTTCCTGCGCGCGACCGAGACAGGGACAGCCTCGATCAAGAGCCGTCGCTTGCTGAACGACCCGGCGACGATGAAGCAGATGGACCTGCTGCAGCGCGCGGGGCACGAGGCCAACGGGCTGGATTTCAGCCTGTCGAAATACGCCGCCAACTGCCATCTGAACTTCCGTTGGAACCGCGGCGCGATCACCGCCGCCGTTCTTGGCCGTGCGGATCGGTCAGCCGCATGAAACGCCCCAATCCGCTCCCGCCCGACCAGATGACGCCCGCAGAGCGCCGCACCGAGCTGTGCGGCCTGCTGGCGCTCGGGCTGGTTCGTTTGAGGATGCGGGAGATGGGCAAAGTATCTGACGATACTGGAGAAAGTTGCCTACACTATCCGCCCGACCAATGCCGTCATGCAACTCCAACTCACCGGAGAGATGCATGAACAAGCCCGATCCCATCCCGGCGCGCCTGGCCGCGCTCAAGACCACGCCGACGCCGGCGCTGAAGCAGCAATGGCGCGACCTGTTCGACAGCGAGCCGCCGCCCTTCAACCGGCGCTACTTGGAATCCCGCCTGGCCTACCGCATCCAGGAACTCGCCTATGGCGGGCTGAAACCGGAGACGATCCGGCGGCTGGAAAGATTGGGCGAAGAACTGGACGGCGGCGACAAGAAGAAGCGGGGCATCCGCGCCGATCGCGACCGTCCGATCACCGGCACGCGGCTGCTGCGCGAGTGGCAGGGCGTCGAGCAGATCGTCACCGTCACCGCCGATGGCTTCGAATGGCAGGGGCGGCCGTACAAATCGCTGTCCGCCATCGCACGGGCCATCACCGGCACGCGCTGGAACGGCTGGACCTTCTTCGGGCTCAAGAACCACAGGGGGCGGACATGACGAAGCCGCCCGAAAAATCGAAAGTCGTCAGCAAGCTGCGCTGCGCGGTTTACACCCGGAAATCCTCCGAGGAAGGGCTGGAGCAGGAGTTCAACAGTCTCCACGCTCAACGCGAGGCCTGCGAGGCATACATCGCCAGTCAGCGTTCCGAGGGCTGGGTGCTGGTCCGCGATCAGTATGACGACGGCGGCATCTCGGGCGGGACGCTGGAGCGCCCCGGATTGAAGCGGCTGCTGGAGGATATCGAGGATGGGCTCGTCGACGTGGTTGTCGTCTACAAGATCGACCGACTCAGCCGCTCTCTCGCCGACTTCGCCAAGCTGGTCGAGGTGTTCGACCGAAACGGCGTGACCTTCGTCTCCGTCACCCAGTCCTTCAACACGACCACGTCCATGGGCCGGCTGACGCTGAACATTCTGCTGTCCTTCGCCCAGTTCGAGCGCGAGGTGACGGCTGAGCGAATCCGCGACAAGGTCGCCGCCAGTCGGAAGAAGGGCATGTGGATGGGCGGTGTGCCGCCCTTCGGCTACCGCGTCGAGAACAGGAAGCTGGTGGTGGACGAAGAGCACGCTGAGCACGTTCGCTGGGTCTTCGACCGCTTTCTCGAGATCGGGTCCTGCACGGAACTGGCGCGGGAAGTCGGCACGCGCGGCCTCCGGACGCCGCGCGGCAACCGGATCGACAAGAAATACATCTACCGCATGCTCAGCAACCGCGCCTACATCGGCGAGGCGGTCCACAAGGGCGACAGCTATCCCGGCGAGCACGACGCCATCATCGATCCCGAGATTTGGGACCGCGTCCACGCCATCCTGCAGGAGAGCCCCCGCAAGCGCGCCGCCCGCACCCGCGCCGAGACGCCCGCGCTGCTGAAGGGCCTGCTGTTCGGACCCGACGGCGCGGCATTCTCGCCGACGCATACTCGGAAGGGGGATCGTCTCTACCGATACTATGTCAGTCAAATCGTGCTGAAGCATGGTGCTGGTTCGTGTCCGGTCGGCCGCGTGTCTGCGGGCGAGATCGAGGCCGCCGTGATCGGCCAGCTTCGCGCCGTGTTCCGCCAGCCCGAGATCGTGGCGGGCACATGGAAGGCGGCGCGTGCCCACGCCAACGACATCATCGAGTCCGACGCCCGTGCGGCCCTGCAGCAGCTCGACCCGCTGTGGGACGAACTGTTCCCCGCCGAGCAGGCGCGCATCGTGGCGCTGATGGTCGAGCGCGTGGATATCGGCACGGACGGATTGAACGTCCGGCTGCGCGTCGACGGCCTCGGCGGCCTCGCGCGAGAGATGTTGGCTGGAAACATGGGAGCGGCTGCATGACCTGCGGCACGCCGATCCCCGAGACGGTGACGCTGCACGTCCCGTTCCGCATCGTGAAGCGTGGCGGGCGGAAAGAAATGCAGATGCCCGAGGGCGCCACGCAACCGCGCCGGACCGACAACTCGCTGGTCAAGGCGCTGGCGCGCGCGTTTCGATGGAAGAGGATGCTCGAATCTGGGGAGTTCGCCACCATCGCCGAACTGGCCGAGCGCGAGGGGATCGCACCTTCCTACATGACCCGCCTCCTGCGCCTCACGCTGCTCGCGCCCGACATCGTCGAGGCGATTCTGGACGGCACACAGGGCCCGGAGGTGACACTGGCGCGGGTGCTGGTGCCGGTTCCGGTGGAGTGGTCCGAACAGAGGGGACACCTTCTTTGAGGGACGAACCCAGTTCGGCTACGGTGTGTTGCCTTGCACGCAGGAGCGGTGCAGCCGAGAAACACTCTCAAGAAGAGGATCAGATATCGACAAGCCGACCAACTTGGTGCACTCTGGTGCGAAAGGGTGCGAAATGAGCAGGACCGTTAAAAAGAGACGCTTTTCGATCTCGCTCGAGGTGGATGACTACGATGCTTTGCGCGCACTGGCCGAGGGTCACCGCCCGCCACTTTCACTGCAATACGTAGTGAATGTTGCCGTCAAAGATCTGCTTGAAAAGCACGCTGCGCGCCAACTCACTCTTCCCCTGGACAAATAGGACATGGGAAATCTGAAATTCGCAGATTTGTTTGCAGGCTTGGGTGGGTTCCATCAAGCTCTTGAGGGGCTCGGCCACACATGCGTGTTTGCCTCTGAGCTCAATAGTGGGCTCGCCGACCTTTACGAGAAGAACTTCGGCATTCGTCCTCATGGCGACATCCGCGAAGCGATTGGGGATGTGCCGCCCCACGACATTCTATGCGCTGGGTTCCCGTGTCAGCCGTTTTCGAAGGCAGGCGATCAACTAGGTTTTGATTGTCCGCAATGGGGCGACTTGTTCAACTATGTCCTAGAGATTCTCGACACTCACAAGCCTGCCTACTTGCTTATCGAGAACGTGCCTAACCTATTGCGGCACGATGGAGGTAAGACATGGGAAAAAATCAAGGCACGACTTGAGGAATTGGGGTACACGGTCGACAAGCAAAAGCTCTCACCCTTCATGTTTGGCGTGCCGCAGGTGCGAGAGCGCGCAATAATCGTTGGGGCGAGGGCGGGCTTAGACCACTTTTCTTGGCCTGAGCCAACTCACCAACTCGATCAAGTCACAATCCGGAGCGTCCTTGACGAGAATCCGAAGGAAGCACGGCCATTAGGTCCTCGATTTATTGAGTACCTTGAGACTTGGCAGGCGCTCATTGATGCGCTGCCGAAAGACGCCCACCTGCCTTCCTTCCCAATATGGGCGATGGAGTTCGGAGCAACTTATCCCTATCATGATCAGACCCCGCACGCGATCGGCTTCGATAACATTACAGCCTTCAATGGTGCACTGGGGCGGTCTCTCAAGGGCATGAACGGCGAAGAGGTAAAAAAGACTCTTCCTGCGTACGCAGTAGATGAGGTCACCAGCTTTCCCGATTGGAAAAAGAATTTCATTCGGCAGAACCGTGAATTCTATATCCGGCACAAGGCCGTAATTGATCCATGGCTTCCAAGTATAACGGATTTCGCTCCGAGCTTCCAAAAGCTTGAGTGGAACTGGAAGGGCGGCCCACGCGATCTTTGGCAAGCAGTCATTCAGTTTCGAGCATCCGGGATTAGGGCAAAGCGTCCGACCGCTGCACCGTCGCTCGTCGCCCTCACAACAAGTCAGGTACCGGTCATTCCTTGGGAACGCCGGTACATGACAATGCGTGAATGCGCACGCCTCCAGAGCATGGGACAGTTGAAGCATCTCCCAGAGAATCAGACTGCGGCGCACAAGGCGCTTGGCAACGCCGTGAATGTCGAAGTCATCGCAGCCGTCGCTGCTGCTTTATTGCCTAGGCCAGAGTTCAGCAGCGAACAGCAGACTCCTCCTCTAGCGCGGAATGTTGGGGACGGGCAAACTGCTCAGGAGCTCATACCGGCGGCCTAAGTGTTTGAACTTTGAAAGAGGGGCCGCCAATTGTCGGTGAACACAGTCGATATTCGTCCTGGGGTTAGCGTCCTCGCAGTACTGCGCCACCTGAACTACAAGCCATGGTATGCGCTTGCTGAGTTCGTTGATAATGCCGTCGAGAGTTTTTCGCGTCATCGTGACACTCTGCGGCAGCATCAGGGCGAAGGCTGCAAGCTCGTGGTCAACATAGACGTCGATACGACATCTCCCGCACGTATCTCTATTCGCGACAACGCAGCGGGCATCGCGATTTCTGAGTTCGGACGCGCCTTTCGCGCTGCAGCGATTCCGGCTGATCGGACTGGCCTGGCGGAATTTGGAATGGGCATGAAAAGTGCTGCCTGCTGGTTTGCACCAAAATGGCAGGTGCGTACGTCAGCCTTCGGAGAGCCACTGGCACGCACAGTGCGTTTCGAGATTGAAAATATTGTTAACGATGAAATCGAAGAACTCGAGATTGAGGAAGAACCGGAGGCGGTCGACCATCACTACACCGAGATAATCTTAGAGAATATTTTCCACATTCCGGTTGGACGCACTGTAGGAAAACTCAAGGAGCACCTGACTGACATCTACCGTGTGTTTATTCGAGACGGAGTTCTGGAACTCCGCTTCAACGGCGATGTGCTTGCTCCCCAGCAGACCCCAATCCTGGAAGCACCGTACTTTCGCGACACGGATGGCCCAGCAAAGCTCTGGCGCAAGGAGATTCAATTCGATTTCGGGGATGGCCTGTCTGTTCATGGCTTCGCAGCTTTGCGCGAGACTGCGAATACCGCCAAGGCTGGCTTCTCGTTGTTCCGGCGTGGACGTGTGATCCAAGGCAGTGGGGACGAGGGGTACCGACCAGCTTACATCTTCGGAAGTTCAAACAGCTATCGTTACCAGCGCCTTTTTGGCGAGCTTCATCTCGACGGATTTGAAGTTAGCCACACCAAAGACGGCTTCCGGTGGGATGACAATGAGCAACCCTTCCTCGAATTGCTTCGTGACCACCTAGACAGTGAAGAATTGCCTTTGCTAAAGCAAGCTGAGGGTTATCGTGTGCGCATCGCTCGCACACAACTGTCCAACTCTGCAACGCTAGCGGTCGACAACACTGCGCGTGCGATCCAAGAACGGCTGCCCACGGCCCTGCCATCGATTTCAGATGCCCCACCGGTCGACACACCGGACGAGGAAGCACCTCACGCCGGTACGCTAGCACGCAAGCAACTTGAGATCCGCTTCCGCGATAAGGATTGGCGCATCAATATCGAGCTGACAGAAGACCCATCTGAGAGTCAGTGGCTTGTTCTGAGCGACGCAGCCGCTTCGACCGAGCAGCCACGGAGCCTCGATATCAGGGTCTCGATGGTGCATCCATTCATGGTGCGCTTTGCTCAGTCTGACAGTGAGGACGTGGAGGCTCTATTGCGAGTGGCAGCAGCGCTTGCGCTGGCCGAGGTGCTAGCCCGAGACTCAGGGGTCCGCCATGCGGGCACGATTCGGCGCAATGTAAATGACCTCATTAGACAAGCGTTCTCCGATGCTTAAGCAAAAGGTGATCCATGAGTGAAGATACGCCAATGATTGTCGAGCCAGTTGGAGATGATGCACGGGGTGGTCGCTGGCAGCCCGTTGTTGGTCCGGAGACACATGAATTTCTTGATCACGTCGTACCGGAGGCCAGTCGCGACAATGTGCGGGATGCTGCTGTCTCGATTCTCGCACACGGGCCGTCTCCGGTAGGTGGTGTCGGCGTCGAGACGGGCCTGGTCGTTGGCTATGTTCAGAGCGGCAAGACGATGTCGTTCGAAGCGGCTGCGACCCTCGCGCGGGACAACGGGTTCCAAATGGTCATTATTGTGGCCGGAACTTCGAATCCACTACTTGAGCAATCGACGGGGCGGGTTCGCCGCGATCTGCGGCTCGACGACCCCGATCGCGCACGTAGTTGGATACATTTCCAGAATCCTGAACGCGACGATTCGACTATTCAAACCTTGCGCGACGTTTTTGAGGATTGGCGAGACCAAGGTACGCCGAACGACTACAAGCTAACAATTTTGGTCACCGTGCTGAAGCATCATCGACGGCTTGGCAACCTGACGGAACTACTGGATGCCGTTGGTATGAATGGTGTGCCAGTGCTTATCATCGACGATGAAGCCGACCAGGCCAGTCTAAACATGGAAGTTGCGCAGGGAGAGGAAAGTACCACATACCAACGGCTTATGGAGCTTCGCGGCGTCCTGCCACTGCACAGTTATCTGCAATACACTGCAACGCCCCAGGCCCCCCTTCTGATCAGTATAGTAGACTCGCTCTCTCCGAATTTTGTCGAAGTGCTTACGCCGGGCGAAGCTTATGTGGGAGGACGTGATTTCTTTGGGAACAATCAAAGCCTCGTACGCACGATCCCTCCTGCCGATGTGCCGACCAATGCCAATCCGCTGCCGGAGCCGCCCGAGTCGCTGCTTGAAGCGCTCCGGATCTTCATGGTTGGGGTCGCGGTTGGTCTTATGCAGGGCGGAAATCGCGGGAACCGTTCGATGCTTGTGCATCCGTCGCACCGAACGGCACAGCATCAGGAATACTACAACTGGGTCCGGGATATCTTCGATGAGTGGAAGCGCGTTCTTGGCTTACAGGACGCCGATCCTGACAAGCAGGAACTCATCGAGGAACTGCGTCTAGCTTATGAGGATTTGGCGCAAACTGTTGAAGGCGATCTTCCGCCATTTGCTGAATTGGCCGCAACGTTCCGTTTTGCCTTTCGGCGCACGAGACTCCTGGAAGTTAACGCGAGGGGCGGACGTACACCGGACGTCGACTGGGGTAGCGCCTATGGTTGGATCCTTGTCGGCGGACAAGCGATGGATCGTGGCTTTACGGTCGAAGGTCTTACAGTCACCTACATGCCGCGCGGGATTGGGGTCGGCAATGCTGACACGGTTCAGCAGCGGGCACGCTTTTTTGGCTACAAGCGTAGCTATCTTGGATTTTGTCGTGTTTATCTAGAACAGGGTACGCACCGCGCCTTCGAGCGATACGTTCAGCACGAAGAGGATATGCGGCGTCAGCTCGAAGGGATTCGGGACCAAGGGCGCTCGCTCAATGAATGGAAGCGCGCATTTCTGCTAGATAGGGCTCTTCGGCCCTGCCGCCAAAACGTACTTGAGTTCGACTATATCCGCGGGCGGTTTTCTGACGACTGGGTTGCACCACGCGTAGTTCTCGCGAGCGACTCTGTCATTCAGGCTAACCGCCAGACGGTCGCGGAATTTCTCGCAGCGACTCAGTTTCTACCGGATGCCGGTCATCCGGACCGGACGGACACACAGCGCCATGAAGTCTCAACCAACCTGTCGCTTCGCGGCGTTATGGAGCAGTTGCTGATCCCAATGCGGATTACCAGCTCGAGGGACTCTCAGCAGATCACCGGCCTTCTTTTGCAGCTTAGTCGTGCATTAGAAAATGATCCGGATGAACGCTGTACAGTCTACAGAATGAGTCCAGGCACCGGGCGCGAGCGTGGTGTCGATGGTGGAGGTGAAGTTACCAACCTGTTCCAAGGCCAGGCACCGGTGCACCCGATTGAGCGGCGTGGGGAGGTATATCCGGGCGACCGTGCCATTAGAGGAGATGGTGAGGTGTCAGTACAGATTCACACGCTTGATCTGACGCGAGGCGGGGCGGTTGTGCAGCGCGACGTTCCAGTGTTGGCTGTTTGGGTTCCTGCCCGCCTGGCTGTTGGCTGGATCAATCAGGACCAGCCCGCGCAGGTCCTATGACAGGCGGGACGCTGTTCACGATGTTTGAGGGGGTGACGGTCCCTCACAGCGAGAATTCGGAAACCCCGATCTTTGCAGTCAGGTGTGCACCCGGTCATGATGGCTACTTCGTCGGAAGGGATGTCATCGGCCAAGCTTGTTTGCTTGTGGAGACGCAAGATGAACCGGGGCGCAAGCCTCCGCCGATCCGGCTGGAAAGTCTCGATGCGCAGTTCGAACTCGAATGCCAGGTTTCAAATGCCGACAGTACTACAAGGTTAGGACTGTTCACGGTCATAAGGTGCCGGTCGCCTGAAACTGAGACCATTCGGTATTTTCTATCTGTTTGCAGCGTCATTATGCGGCATTTGGGCTCTGAACCTTCGCGAGCCAACTTGGCGGCAGCGGTTCGCCGGATAGCCTCTATCTTTCAGAGCATCAAAAAGCCGCCAGTACGTTCGCTCACTGGCCTATTCGGCGAACTGTTTGTAATTTCACGAAGCCGTTCGCCAATGCGGACCGTTTCTGCATGGCGAGTGGATGAGATGTCGCGTTTCGACTTTTCTGTAGGAGATATCCGCATCGATGTGAAGACTAGCGCGGGCCGGGCCCGCAAGCACATCTTTGCGTACGACCAGTGCAACCCTCCGAGGAACACTCATGCGGTCGTCGCGTCACTCATGGTTGAGCGCGTTCCTCGCGGGGTGTCCATCGACGATCTTGTTGGGTCTATTGAAGCACGCCTCGCTGGAGATCCAGAGTTGGTTCTAAAGCTGCATGATATCGTGGCCTCCACACTCGGTGCGGAACTCACGACGTCATTGCGTGTGACATTCGACAACCGTCTCGCCGAAAGCTCTCTACAGTTTTTCGACCTTCGGACGATCCCAGCGGTGCGAGACCCAATTCAACCGAGAGTATCGGACGTTCGCTTCGCAGTCGATCTTTCAGGACTTCCGCCACTGAGTTTTCAGGAATTGACCGATCAGGATCCCTACTTCTGGGACTTTCTTCCAGCTGAGTGAATGTTGGAGAATGTTTTGTGGCATCTTTTGGCCGATGGAACTGGGATCGGACTTCATACCGCCGCCGGGGGAAAGCATCTTAAAAACAGCCACTTAAAGGCTATTCACCAAATCGGCGCAGTCATGAGGTCCGGAGAATATCGACCGAGAGAGACCGCTTCCGAGCCGCTTGGCGCGGGGGGCCAGTGCTCAGCCCCACCCTCATAACCCTCGAAAACCACGAAAAAATCCGGCCGCAGCCAGATCGGGAGAACGCTTTCGCAAGGGCAAGTGGCGGATGGGGTGGGATTCGAACCCACGGTAGGCTTTCACCTACGCTGGTTTTCAAGACCAGAGCCTTAAACCACTCGGCCACCCATCCGGCCCGCCCCTGCTAGCGTCATGCCGGAGCAAGTTCAAGCGTCCAGATGCGGGTTGGGGCGAAAGCCGTGGAACTGGGCGGCGGGACGGAACTGGCTGGCACGGCACGGCGGCAGGTCAGCGCTCCCGAGATCGCTCCAGGCGGGGCATGCCAGCAGTTCCGGCGACCAAAGCCATGCTTCCGGGCGGGTCACCCGGCAGGGGCGGTGGTCAGGCCGATGCCAGTTCGCTTACGCGCGCGACAGGCCGTGCGACGGGCTTGCGCGCGCTGCGTTTCTCGACGGGTTTCAGCACTTGCTTCATGGCTTCCGCTTCGCGTCCGAGGGCTGCCGAATCCTCATGCGGGATGGTTTCTGCCATATTGCCCAGAAACTGCAGGTAGAAGTCCTGTTGCTGCTTCAACAATCGGATCCAGACAAGGCTGCTCTGCATCCAGAGTGTCACGGGGTCAAACATGCTTCTTCCTCCCAGTTTTCTCTGGCGCATCAATCCGCGCCAGTTGCGTTTGTCACGCAGCACCGTCGTTGAGCGCCAGTCTGCTACATGGTTCAAGACGGAACCTTGATCTCGCGCAACTGCATCAGAATTATGACAGGGTCAACACAACCCATAGGTGAGGGACATATCAAATCCTAGCGAGGGGCACAGGGCTTTGTCAAAGACCCATGCGGCTAATCGGAGGATGTTCGCGCAAACGCTATCGCCTTGCGCAGTCATGGCGCCGAATTCATCAGTCTCGGGGTATATCGGCCCATGCGCGCGGCGCTGTCCCGCCGCAGGGTGCGGGCAGCGCTCGCTCAGGCCCTTCGCGGGTCTTCAGCGGAGCACGATCTCATCCGGGCGGGCCATGCCCAGCACGTCGCGGGCGCGTTCGTCGAGCAGATCCAGATCGAGAAAGTCATCGGAAAGCCTGCGCGTGCGGTTTTCCAGCCGTGCGAGTTCCACCTGTCTGCGGTCGCGCTGCGCCTTGAGCGTCGTGATTTCGGCTTCGATCTGGACGCGGTTGAACAATCCGAAATCGCCCTGAACCGCGGCGAAGACGAAATAGAGCCCCAGCACCATGGCGGTGCCGAAATAAAAGAGCGGGCCGATCGACGGACGCGAACGCTTCATGGAAAATGCCTGTCACTGCTGCCGTTTGCGGCTGTTTCTTGACAGGACTATCGCATAACCTGCGGGCTTTGTGAATCCCTGCGCGGCGGTTTTCGCAGCTAGCGCAGCACGATACCCATGATCACCATCATCAGCCCCAGCGTGGAGATGGCAAGCGCTGCGAAATTGACCAGAACGGCCTTTTGCATCCGCGCGCGCATCTCGGCATCTTCGAGTTCCGCCCGGCGCAGGCGCATCACATAGATGACGCACCAGGCAAGCCCGATCACCCCGAGCAGCGAGACCATGGCACCGATCCAGACCAGCATTCCCATGCGCGCTTACTCCTGTTCCAGCGCGGCGACGCCGGGCAGGGTCTTGCCTTCCATCCATTCCAGAAAGGCGCCGCCCGCAGTCGAGATATAGCTGAACTGATCGCCCACCCCGGCCTTGTTCAGGGCCGCGACCGTATCGCCCCCGCCTGCGACCGAGACAAGCGCGCCCTCTTGCGTCAGGCGTGCGGCTGCCTGTGCTGCGGCGACAGTTGCGGTGTCGAAAGGGGCGATCTCGAACGCGCCCAAGGGGCCGTTCCAGACCAGCGTCTTGCACTGGCCGAAAATCTCGGTGATCGCGGCCACGGTTTGCGGGCCGGCATCGAGGATCATGGCGTCCGCAGGGCAGGCGTCAACCGGCAGGGTTTCGCTGGCGGCCCCGGCGGCAAATTCACGCGCCACGACGATATCGACCGGCAGATGCAGGCTGCAGCCGCCCTCTGCGGCCTTGGCCATGATCTCGCGCGCGGTCTCGGCCATGTCGCGCTCGGCCAGCGATGTGCCGATCTCAACGCCCTGCGCCACCAGAAAGGTATTGGCCATGCCGCCGCCGATGATCAGGTGATCCACCTTGGTGATCAGGTTCGACAAGAGGTCGAGCTTGGTCGAGACTTTTGCTCCGCCCACCACAGCGGCCACCGGGCGCTCGGGCGTGCCGAGGGCGGCCTGAAGCGCCTTGAGTTCCGCTTCCATCAGCCGCCCGGCGCAGCAGGGCAGCAGATGCGCCAGCCCTTCGGTCGAGGAATGTGCCCGATGCGCGGCGGAGAAGGCGTCATTGACATAGATATCGCCCAGAGCGGCCAGAGAGGCCGAGAACAGCTTGTCGTTCTTCTCTTCACCCTCGTGGAAGCGGGTGTTTTCCAGCAGAACGACATCGCCCGCAGTCATTGCCGCCACGGCCTTTTTCGCAGGTCCGCCGATGCAGTTCTCGGCGAAAGCGACAGGCTGGCCAAGTGCTGCTTCCAGCGCGGGGACAAGCTGGCCCAGCGACATCTCGGGCACCGGCTGGCCCTTGGGACGGCCGAAATGTGCCAGCAGCGCGACCTTGCCGCCCGCCTGGGTGATATGCGTGATCGTGGGCAGGATGCGTTCGATTCGGGTGGCATCGGTGACCTGCCCCTTCTCGACGGGCACATTGATATCCACCCGGACAAGTGCCGTCTTGCCGTTGAACGCCATGTCGTCGAGCGTCTTGAAGGTCATCTGCATACCCCTTTGGTCACTTTAGCGCTATCTGGCGTGAAAGCGGGGGCAGGGTCAATGGTCGAAGCCCGCGAATGGGGTTTTCCTGCCGGTCCGGCTCAAGTAGGGTGACGCGGAATTCAGTTGGAAGGAGCGCCTTATGGCCGAGATCAAAGACCCCGAGAACACCATCCTGATGGAGCTGAAATCCGGCACTGTCGTCATCGAATTGCTGCCCGATGTGGCCCCCGGCCATGCAGCGCGGATGAAGGAGCTGGCGCGCGCCGGGGCTTATGACAATGTGGTGTTTCACCGCGTGATCGAGGGTTTCATGGCCCAGACCGGCGATGTTGCCAATGGCAACACGGAAGTGAATTACAATCCGGGCCGCGCAGGCACCGGTGGCTCGGACCTGCCGAACCTGAAGGCCGAGTTTTCCGGTGTTCCGCATGATCGCGGCACGCTGGGCGCGGCACGCTCGCAGAACCCCGACAGCGCGAACAGCCAGTTCTTCATCAATTTCAAGGACAATCACTTCCTGAACCGCCAGTATACGGTCTATGGCCGGGTGATTTCCGGCATGGAGCATGTGGATGCGATCACCCGTGGCGAGCCGCCTGCGAACCCCGACAAGATGCTGAGCGTCAAGGTGGCCGCCGATGCGTGATCGTGTGATCTTCGGCGGGCTGTTTGCGCTGGGGGTCGCGATCCTTGGCGCAAGCTGGCTGAATATTGCCGGGGCCAATGCCGATACCGAGGTGCCCGCCAATCACAGCGGTCCGGTCATGGTGATCGAGGTCGCGGGCGAGGCCAATGGCGCGATGCGCATCGCGCTGCGCGACGATCTGGCACCGCAGCATGTCGAGCGGATCGTGACGCTGGCGGAACGCGGCGATTATGACGGGGTGGTGTTTCACCGCGTGATCGACGGGTTCATGGCGCAGACCGGGGATGTCGCCAATGGCCGTGCGGGGGGCAATCCGCGCATGTGGGGGACGGGCGGATCGGATCTGCCGAACCTGCCTGCCGAGTTTTCGGCGCAATCCTTCGAGCGCGGGGTGGTCGGCATGGCCCGGTCGCAGAGCCCCGACAGCGCCAACAGCCAGTTCTTCATCATGTTCGCACCTGCGCCGCATCTGGACGGGCAATATACCGTGGTCGGACAGTTGACCGATGGCTATGAGGTGCTGGACGCGATCAAGCGTGGCACAGGCGGCAATGGCGCGGTTGTGGGCGAGCCCGATCGCATGGAGCGCGTCACCATCGAGTAACCGTCTGGGCGGTACAGAATAAAGCCGGGGCAGCGCAGGCTGCCCCGGCTTTTGCCTTGGCTGATGAGGGAGGGTCAGCCGTCGGCGTGGGCTTCAGCAAAGCGCGCGTCGATCCGCGCGGCCAGTTCCGCGTCGGTGGTGGCGGCTTCACCGATGGCGATATACTCTTCCACGGTAATGCCCTCTGCGGCCTCGACCACTTCAAGGATCGCGGCATCTGCGGCCTGCACGATGGCCATTTGCTCGGCCTCGTCAGTCGTGGCCTCTAGCTGTGCCACATAGCCCTGACGGGTTTCGGCTACGGCCAGCGCTGCTTCGATGAAGGCATCGATCTTGCTGTCATCCGCCGCGATTGCAGCCCCGTCGATCTGGGTACCGGGTTGGACTCCGGTCTGGGCATCGGTCTGGGCCTGAAGCTCGGCCTCGCTCTGGGCCTCGGTCTCGGCCCCGATCTGGGCCTGAACCTCGGCCTCGGTCTGGACTTCGGCCCCTACCTGAGCCTGAGCCTGCCCGGCGAGGAAGGGGCTCACGGCGAGCGCGGCCATGAGGGCGGTGGTGGTCAGCAGGCGGTTGAGTGTCATAGTCATCTCCTGTTTGCACTCACGCAGCGGGCCAGGGGCCCTGCGCTTGGCACAAGACCTAAGGGCCATGGCGCAGTGGTGCAAACAGGGTCGGCATAAATCCGCTTTTATTGCTATGGCTTAGGGGGCGAATCTTATGCGCTTAACGCCCCAGCGCCTTGATTCCGCGCGATATTCCTTCCAGCGTCATCGGCACCATGCGCCCGTCGAGAATCTGGCTGATCATCTGGATGGACTGGGTGTGGCGCCAGTGGCTTTCGGGGGTGGGGTTGATCCAGAGATGGTCGGGCCATTGCGAGCAGGCGCGGCGCAACCATGTCTCGCCGGATTCCTCGTTCCAGTGCTCATTGGCGCCGCCGGGATAGAGCACTTCATAGGGCGACATGGCGGCGTCGCCGACAAAAATGCATTTCCAGTCGCTGCCATAATGGCGCAGCACGTCCCATGTCGGCATGCGTTCGGTCCAGCGCCGGGCATTGTCGCGCCAGACGAATTCATAGAGGCAGTTGTGAAAGTAATAATGCTCGAAATGCTTGAACTCGGCCTTGGCGGCGCTGAAGAGTTCCTCGACGGCGCGCACATGGTCATCCATTGATCCGCCGATATCGAGGAGCAGCAAGACCTTGACCGCGTTGCGCCGTTCGGGCCGCGTGCGCACATCCAGCCAGCCCTGTTCGGCGGTCGAGCGGATCGTGCCATCGAGATCAAGCTCCTGTTCGGCCCCGTCGCGCGCCCATTTGCGCAGGCGTTTGAGGGCGACCTTGATATTTCGCGTGCCCAGTTCCACCGTGTCATCAAGGTTGCGGAATTCGCGCTTGTCCCAGACCTTGACCGCCCGCCTGTGGCGCGATCCGTCCTGCCCGATGCGCACGCCTTCGGGATTGTAGCCATAGGCGCCGAAAGGCGAGGTGCCTGCCGTCCCGATCCATTTATTGCCGCCCTGATGGCGGCCCTTCTGTTCCTCAAGCCGCTTGCGCAGCGTCTCCATCAGCTTGTCGAACCCGCCCAGCGCTTCGATCTCGGCGCGTTCTTCGGGCGTCAGGTGCTTTTCGGCCAGTTTCTCCAGCCAGTCGCGGGGCAGGTCCACGGCGTCCAGCACCTGATCGAGGCTGATCGCCTCGATCCCTGAGAAACTGGCGGCAAAGGCGCGGTCGAAACGGTCGAGATGGCGCTCATCCTTCACCATCGCGGTGCGGGCGAGGTAATAGAAGCCGTCAATGTCATAGGTGACAAGCCCGGCCTGCACCGCTTCCAGAAAGCTCAGATATTCGCGCAGCGAGACGGGCACCGCATGTTCGCGCAGGCTTTGGAAGAATGGCAGGAACATTACACCCTCAGAGCAGTTTCTCCAGCCCGATCGTCGCGAAAAGCCCCACGAGTGCGCCGATGATCGCGCCCACAGCGGCATATTGCGCGCGGTCTTTCAGGTCGCCTTGCGCCTTGCGCGCGTTTTGCAGGCCAATCAGCGCCCCAATGATGGCTCCAACAATCACGATCATCTGCATATTCCTCGTTTACTGCCGGATCAGCGCCGCGATTTCCTCGCGCCGGTTTGTGGCCGCTTCCACCGATCCGAACCCATAGACGGCAAAGGGCACGGCCTCGCGCCGCAGCCGTTCTGCCTCGGCCTGCCGTCCCATACGTTCCAATGCCTGCGCGCGCAACAGCATCAACGAGGACAGGAGCGCCCCGTTTTCCGAGCGCCGCGCAGGGCCCATGGCCGAATCGCTCAGCCGCAGCACCAGCGGGTATTGCCCGGCGCCAAGCGCCTGCGCGGCCAGATGCAATTCGACATGCGCGCGCGGCACCTGCCCGCCGGGGCGGCTGGCATAGATGCCTGCCGCCGCGATCAGCGCGTCCAGTGCCTGTTCGCCGTCGCGGGGCGGCGCGAAGCGCGCGGCGAGAAACAGGCTGAAAGCAAGGCGTTCGTCCTGCCAGCCCTGCAGGAGCGCGATGCGCAAGGCGTTTTGGGCATGGGCGAAGCTGCGTCGGCGTGTCGGGCTGGCAAGCGCGCCTTCGATGGCCATGGTCCAGGCTGCGGGCGTCGGGATCGGGTCCAGCGGCAGGGTGCCGCGCCGCGCGCCCTGCGGGTTGAGCCGCGCAAGGAGGGCGGGCAGGCGTGCGCCGACCTCTTCGCGGGTCATGCCGGGGCGCAGGTCCGGGTGGTTCCAGACGCGCAGCACCAGCATGTCGAAGCCGGTCAGCGAGGTCTGGAAATTATCGTCATTCCAGACGGTTTCGCCGATCCGGTAGAGGTCATTCAGCGGCCCCAGCGCCTGCGCGACTTCCTCATGCAGGCAGTCGCGCATTTCCTGCACGGTGCTGTCGGCAGGGGTGACGACGAGGACTTTCTCGCGCTGCACGATGCGCGTCCAGTCCAGATGCGCGCCGCGCGGATTGGCGCGGAACTCTTCCCAGCTGGCGACATTCGGGACCACGAAACAGGCCGCATCGGGCACTATGCGGCGCATCTGCGGGCGGGGCACGAATTCGACGGTGATCTGCGCCGCGCCCTCGGTCTGGCGGATATCGAGCCGCGCCTCGCTGCGCAGCCGTGCGATCAGACGCTCGGTCTCGGTCGCGGCGAGGGGCGGCACGGCCCCGGCCAGCCGCAGCGCGACAGGGCCTTCAAAGCGCGAGAAATAGGGGATCGCGCGCCCCGATTCCAAGCGGAAGCCCAGTTCCAGAATATCCTGCGCGATCTGGGCATTGCTGCGCTCGGGCGCAAAGGGGCGGGGCGTGCCGAAAAGCGCTGCCGAACTGATCGCGCGTGTCTGCACATCCAGCGGCGGGGCGGAACTGCCGGGATCCTGCTGCGGTGCGCCACAGGCCGCAAGCGTGAGGGCCAGCAGAAAGGGGCCCATGCGCCTCATGCCGGGCGCACATATTTGATGAAGGGGGTTTCGCGCCCGATCTGGTCATAGAGCTTGCGGGCGGTGGCGTTGAAATCCTGCGTCATCCAGTAGACATCGGGCACGCCGCGCGCATCCGCGGCAGCATAGACCGCCTTGATCAACGCGCGGCCCACGCCCTGCGCGCGGGCCTGCTCGCTGACATAGAGATCCTGCAGATAGCACACCCCCGCCGGTTTCCAGCAATGGGCGTGAAACAGGTAATGCACCAGCCCGACGGGCCGCCCATCGAGCCGCGCCAGCAGGCCGGAGGGGCTGTAGGGGGCGTCCGACAGAAGCGCGTCGAAGGTCGCGCTATAGACATCGAGCGGCAGCGTGGTCTGGTAGAAATCGAGATAGGCATACCAGAGCTGCGCCCATTGCGGCTTGTCCTCGGGCGTGAGCGGGGAAATCGTCACAGTCATGTCAGCGCCCCTGTCTGCGGGCCATGAAGGCCAGCCGCTCGAACAAATGCACGTCCTGTTCGTTCTTGAGAAGCGCGCCATGCAGTTTCGGCAGGGCAGTGGTGCCGTCGCGCCTCAGATCCTCGGGTGCCAGATCCTCGGCCAGCAGCAGTTTCAGCCAGTCCAGCACTTCCGAGGTGGAGGGTTTCTTCTTCAGCCCCGGTGTTTCGCGGATCTCGTAGAATTGCGTCAGTGCCGTGGTCAGAAGCGCGGGCTTGATGTCCGGAAAATGCACATCGACGATGGCGCGCAAGGTCTCGATCTCGGGGAAGCGGATGTAATGGAAGAAGCAGCGTCGCAGAAAGGCGTCGGGCAGGTCTTTTTCATTGTTTGAGGTGATGATCACGATGGGGCGCTGGCGGGCCTTGATCGTCTCACCCGTCTCATAGACGAAGAACTGCATCTGGTCGAGTTCCTGCAGCAGATCATTCGGGAACTCGATATCGGCCTTGTCGATCTCGTCGATCAGAAGCACCACGCGCCCCTCGGCCTCAAACGCCTGCCAGAGCTTGCCCTTGCGGATGTAATTCTTCACGTCATTGACGCGCGCATCGCCCAATTGGCTGTCGCGCAGCCGCGACACCGCGTCATATTCGTAAAGCCCCTGCTGCGCGCGGGTGGTGGATTTGATCGACCATTCAATGATCGGCAGGCCGAGCGAGGCCGCCACCTGCCGCGCGAGTTCCGTCTTGCCGGTTCCGGGCTCGCCCTTGACCAGGAGCGGGCGCTCCAATGTCACCGCCGCATTCACTGCGATCTGCAGGTCGGTACTGGCAATATAGCTGTCGGTTGACGTGAAACGCATCCTGCTCTGCTCTCGCCTCTGGCTTGCACTATCTGACGTTGCAAACTTCCCTTTTCCGGCAACTTAGCCCGAGCACAGGCGCGCGACAAGTCAGCTTGCACGGGTGACACAACAGTTGATCAAATGACGGGCCGAAAGCGCGTGACAATTCCGGGCGCATCCGGTATCCGACGCGGCAGGGACGGGATGTAGGTGAGTCCAGGATGAAGAACCTCAACACTTATGTTTCGGATGAAACCGAGGAGCGGGGCATGAAACCAGAAATTTTCCTGCCGGAAGACTACCAGCCGGCAGAGGATGAACCCTTTATGAATGAACGCCAGCTTGAGTATTTCCGCCGCAAGCTGATCATCTGGAAAGAAGATATTCTCAAAGGCTCGCAGGAGACGCTTGCGGAACTGGCCAATTCCAGCCGCAATATTCCCGATGTGGCGGATCGCGCCTCGGAAGAGACCGACCGCGCGCTGGAACTGCGTACCCGCGACCGTCAGCGCAAGCTGATTTCCAAGATCGACGCCGCGCTGCGCCGGATCGAGAATGGCGAATTCGGCTATTGCGAGGCGACGGGAGAGCGCATCTCGCTCAAGCGTCTGGATGCCCGCCCGATTGCCACGATGACGCTGCAGGCGCAGGAAGCGCATGAGCGCAATGAGCGCGTGCATCGCGACGACTGAGCGCCGGGGCGGAATGAGACTTGTTTCAACACCGGGCGCGGATCAGCGCCCGGTGTTTTTCGTTTGGGGGCACTGATGAGTGTGAAGGGTCTGGACGTGCTGGTCGTGGGCGGCGGTGTCGCGGGCATTGCGGCGGCGGGCGCGCTGGCGCAGCGGGGCGCGCGCGTCACGCTGCTGGAACAGGCGGCGGGGTTTCTGGAGCATGGGGCCGGGCTGCAGATCAGCCCCAATGGCGCGCGGGTGATCGCGGCGCTGGGGCAGGGGGGCGCGCTGGAGCGGCTGGGCACGCGCAGCCGCGCTGTTGTCCTGCGCAAAGGGGCAAGTGGCGCGCAGGTGCTGCGGCTTGAGATGCCGCAAGACGGCGCGGGGTTTCATCTGATTCACCGTGCCGATCTGATCGAGGTCTTGCGCGGCGCGCTGGACGGGGTGGAGACGCGGATGGTGGCGCGCGTGACCGCTGTGGCGACGGAGGGCCCGCGCCCCTCGGTCACGCTGGAAGATGGTGCGCAGATCAGCGCCGATCTGGTGCTGGGCGCGGATGGGCTGCATTCGGTGATCCGCCCGGTGCTGAACCCGAATGGCGCAAAGGCGCCTTTCTTCACCGGGCAGGTGGCCTGGCGCGCGCTGATCCCCTGCAGCCCGGAGGAGCCCCCCGAGGCGCAGGTCTTCATGGGGCCGGGGCGGCATCTGGTCAGCTATCCTTTGCGCGGCGGAAGGTTGCGCAATATTGTGGCGGTCGAGGAACGCCGCGACTGGGCCGCCGAGGGCTGGAGCCATCCCGGAAGCAAATCCGAGCTATGCGCGGCCTTCGCGGGGTTTGGCGGCCCGGTGCCGGGCTGGCTGGCGCAGGTGGAAACACTCTGGCTCTGGGGGTTGTTCCGCCATCCGGTGGCAGAGCGCTGGCATCGTGGACAGGCGGCGATCCTGGGCGATGCGGCGCATCCGACGCTGCCTTTCATGGCGCAGGGCGCGAATATGGCGCTGGAGGATGCCTGGTCGCTGGCGCGGATGCTGGATGCGGCCCCCGGACTCGCGGCGGGACTGGCCGACTGGCAGGACGCGCGCCGGGGCCGCGTGCTGCGCGTGGTCGAGGCCGCCAATCGCAATGCGCGCAACTACCATCTGCGCGCGCCGCTGGCCCCGCTCGCGCATCTGGTGCTGCGGGCCTCAGGCCGGATCGTGCCCGATGCGGCCCTGCGCCAGTTTGGCTGGATTTATGATTACGATGTCACGGCTGCGTGAGGGCAGATGACTTTGCCCCCGCGCGGGCACAGATAGACAGGGCATGATTTCAGGAGAGCGCTATGGAGATCGACAGCGACCAGATCGCGCGGCTTGTCTATCTGGGCATCTGGGGAACGGTGCTGATCAGCTATTTCCTGATCTCGCGCACGCAGGGGATCGGGCAGAGCCTGCGCCATCTGCTGTTATGGGGGCTGATCTTCGTGGGCGTCGCGGCGGGCTATGGGCTGTGGCAGGATCTGAGCCAGCAAAACCGTATCACGGTGGTCAGCGAGGGCGGTGTGGCGCTGCGCGCCGACCGCAACGGGCATTTTCACCTGACGCTGGGGGTGAATGGCACGCCGATCAATTTCCTTGTCGATACCGGGGCGAGCGATCTGGTGCTGTCGCGTCAGGATGCGGAACGCGCGGGCATTGATCCGGCGGGGCTGAATTTTCTGGGGCAGGCGATGACGGCGAATGGCGTGGTGCGCACGGCCCGCGTGACGCTGGACGAGGTGGTGCTGGCCACCGGCGATCTGAATATCCGCGACCGGGATGTGGTGGCCTCGGTCAATGAAGGCGAGTTGCATATCTCGCTTCTGGGCATGACCTATCTGCGCCGCTTCGCCCGGATCTCGATCGAAGGGGACCGGCTGATCCTGGAACGCTGATCCGGGGCGCGCGGTCCGGCAAAATTCATGGGGGTTCGGGGGCACAGCCGCCAGCCTTTCGCTTGCCGCGCAGGGGCGCGGGCGCTAGGAAAGGCCGATACGCAAACACGAGGGGCGCGCGCCATGCCAGATGATCTGATCAACTCTTTCCTGACCGTCCCCGATGAGAATGGCCGTTTCGGCATTTATGGCGGGCGCTTCGTGTCGGAAACGCTGATGCCGCTGATCCTGGATCTGGAAGCCGAATACGAGCATGCCAAGACAGATGACAGTTTCTGGGCGCAGATGGATGATCTGTGGACGCATTATGTGGGTCGTCCCTCGCCGCTCTATTTTGCCGAGCGGCTGACCGAGCATTGCGGGGGCGCGAAGATCTATCTCAAGCGCGACGAGCTGAACCATACCGGCGCGCATAAGATCAACAATGTGCTGGGCCAGATCCTGCTGGCGATGCGCATGGGCAAGTCCCGCATCATCGCCGAGACCGGGGCCGGGCAGCACGGTGTGGCGACAGCCACGGTCTGCGCGCGTTTCGGGCTGAAATGCGTGGTCTATATGGGCGCGCATGATGTCGAGCGGCAGGCGCCCAATGTGTTCCGCATGAAACTGCTGGGGGCCGAGGTGGTGCCGGTCAGATCCGGGCGGGGCACGCTGAAGGATGCGATGAATGATGCGCTGCGCGACTGGGTGACGAATGTGCGCGACACATTCTACTGCATCGGCACGGTGGCCGGACCGCACCCCTATCCGGCGATGGTGCGCGATTTCCAGTCGATCATCGGCAAGGAGGTCAAGGAGCAGATCATGGCGCGCGAGGGGCGTCTGCCCGATACGGTCATTGCTGCGATTGGTGGCGGCTCGAATGCGATGGGGCTGTTTCATCCCTTCCTTGACGACAAGGATGTGGCCATCATCGGGGTCGAGGCCGGGGGCCGCGGTGTCGATGACCGGATGGAGCATTGCGCCAGCCTGACCGGCGGGCGTCCGGGCGTGCTGCATGGCAACCGCACTTATCTCTTGCAGGACGCGGATGGCCAGATCCTTGAGGGGCATTCGATCTCAGCCGGGCTGGATTATCCCGGTATCGGGCCCGAACATGCCTGGCTGAAGGATATGGGGCGTGCCGAATATGTCTCGATCACCGATGACGAGGCGCTGGCCGCGTTCCAGACTTGCTGCGCGCTGGAGGGAATCATCCCCGCACTGGAGCCGAGCCACGCGCTGGCGCATGTGCTGAAGATCGCCCCGAGCCTGCCTGCGGATCATCTGCTGGTGATGAATATGTGCGGACGCGGTGACAAGGACATCTTTACGGTCGCAAAGCATCTGGGCGTTGAAATGAAGGCATAAACTTTGGTTTATTGCCGGAATATAAACCCTTTCCCGATAGATTATGCCGGCGGCTCTGCGTATCACCCGAGCAGATCGGCGCGGTTCTTCAAGCATCGCGCCGGTGTTGTGTAAGTGGTGACTTTGGGGCTTGTCAGCGTGCTGGCAGGAGGGACTCGGACGAGAGTTTTGAATGTACGTATTTTGCGTGACTCGGCGAGATCCGCGCGGAATGGTTTATGGAGCAGGTCTGCTCCCGTGACCCCGCGCCCCATGCAGTTGTACAGAAGTAACGAGTGCCAGGAGTTGGCCGCATCCCGTGCATGTGTCACGGGGTGCGGTTCATGCTTTCTGTGCTAGATATGACAGCACAATGCGTTTTCGGCTGACCCTCTTGCAGCGCTGGATGCGACTGCTGCTTGTGCTGCTAGTCTTCGCGGCCAGCCCGGCTGCGGCCACGGAAACGCGTATTACACCGGAAATGGTCAGTGCCGCGCTTGAAGCGCAGGGCTATACGATCGCCTCAAACACGCGCACGCTGCTTGGGCGGGTGCGTTTCGTGGCCTCGAAAGGACTGATCTGGCGCGAGGTGGTGCTGGATCTCTCGACCGGACAGATATTGCGGGATTATGCCGTTGAATTTAGCCCCGCCGAGGCCCCGCGGGCCGACAGCACCGACATGCCGCGCGGCGGCAGGGTCATTGAAGACACAGTTTCACCGGGCGCGGGAGGCTGATAATGCAGATTTCCCGTTTCAGACGATTTTCAGAGCCGCACGAAAGGGGAGTCTCGTGAAGCTCAAGCTATTGATATTGCTTATGGTGCTTGTGCAGGCCGTGGGGGGGCTGTTCTTCATCAGCGATATTGCAATGTCGGTCATGGGGATCGAGCGCCAGCCGATTGACTGGCAGATCCGCGAATTCATGGAGATCGGCGCGGCGGTCGCGCTGCTGATCGGGCTTCTCATGTCAGGGGTGCTGCTGGCGCAGTCGCAGGCGCGGCTGGTCCGGGCCGAGGCGCAGTTGCGCCGGGCCTCCAGCGCTTTCATGGAAGTGCTGGAAAGCCATTTTGCCCAATGGGGGCTGACGCCCGCCGAGCGTGATGTGGCGTTTTTCGTGCTCAAGGGGTTCTCGACCGCCGAGGTTGCGGCTTTTCGCAGAACTTCGGAAGGCACGGTCAAGGCGCAGACCAATGCCATCTATCGCAAGGCGGGTGTCAGCGGGCGGGGGCAGTTGATGAGTGTCTTTATCGACGATCTGCTGGCCGATGATCTGCGCAACGGGCGCAGCCCGGCGCCGCGCGAGGATGTTGATTAGCCCTTGTCGCAGGCATAGAGTTTGAGCAGGTCCAGCGGCACGATATCCAGCGCGCGCTGATGGGTCGCAGACAGCCTGACCTCAGGCGCGACGCCTTCGTGATGGGCTTGCAGGAAACGCGCGGCGCAGAGGCACCAGTGATCACCGGCTTTCAGCCCCGGAAAGCGGAATTCGGGATGCGGCGTGCTGAGATCATTGCCCAGATATTTGGAATAGGCCAGAAATTCGGCGGTCATGACGGCGCAGACCGTATGGCTGCCCTGATCCTGCGCGCAGGTGTCGCACTGCCCGTTGCGGAAAAAACCCGTCATCGGATCGGTTGAACAGGGCTGCAGGCTGCCGCCCAGAACATTGACCGAAGGTGCTGGTCTGACTGTCATCCATTCGCTCCTTCATTGCCCGAAAGCAGGTAATCCGGCGCGGCCCCAGAACCAGCCTGTCACAGTTCAGGGGCCTGCCAGTCGATCCAGCGCCCGTGGAAATCCGCGCGCCCCAGCACGATCCGGTCATTGCCGGGCCACAGATGCACCACCAGCGCAGCACCGGGGCCTGCATCATCGGCTTCCATCGACAGATGTGCAAGCGGCTCGTCCATCCGCACCCGCCCGCCCGCGCGCGCGAGCATGGCCCGCCCGCGCGCCTGATCGGCCTCGGGGAAATATTGCCATGCAACCGTGTGACAGACCAGATGCACGGCCTGCGGGACGGGGCGCGAGAGGCGTCCCTCCAGCCAGTCGATGGCGTTGCCGCGCGTGATCTCGGGGCGTTTCTCGGTCGCAAGGTCGAGGGCAGCCTGCATGCGCGCCATGCGCGCGCGCTGATCGGCCCAGATATAGGACAGAAGCCGCGTGCGGTCTGCCACCGGGTCGAGCGGGTTCAGATCAACCCCTGCGCGCGCGCGGATCAGCGGCGGTGCCATCGGGGGCAGAGCGCCGGTCCAGTCGGGGGTCAGGCGGATGGCCGCGTCAGCCGGGCCCCATATCTGATCATCGATCTCCAGCGCATATTGATCCCAGAGCAGGTTCAGCCCCGCCGCGCTGCCCAGTTCCGAGATGACCAGAGGCAGGCGATAGGCGGCACTCAGCCAATGCGCGGCGGCGATATAGACGGACGCGCGCCCGACCTCATTGGTTTGCGGGGCCAGCGCCAGTGTGTCGAGGATCGGGGCCGCCTTGAGCCGCAGCGCTGCATCCAGTGCGTGCCAGAACTGTGCATCAGCGACATTGCCACCGTTGGCATAGAGCCGCGCCAGAACCTGCGCCTGCCCGGTCAGGACCAGATGATGCAGCGCGCCTGCCAGCCGCAGCGCGACGGCATCGGGCCGCAACCGCTCTGCGGGCCAGTTCAGCAATCTGTCCGCGACCGGGGTTCCGGGGCGCAAGCGGTCCGCGACCAGTGAGAGCAGGCGCGCGGTGAAGGGCGATCCCAGCGACAGGCAGGTTTCGGCCTGCGCGCGGGCATGGGCGCGGAAATTCACCGGAACCGGTCCATCAGCTTTTGCAATGGGCTGCGCGTGTCCTCGGCTTCGGGGGCCGCGTCAGTGGCCGGGGCCGTGCGGGGCGCGGCGGGTTTGGGGGGCTTGGCGGGCGGCGTCTTGCGCTGCGCGACCTGATTGGAGAAACGCGCGCCGTCCCCGGCGGCAAGCGCCGGGGCGCCGTCGGCCAGACCGCGCATCAGATCGTCCAGCCAGCCCTGATCGGCTTTGGCGAAATCCGACAGCACATAGGGCGAAACCCGGTCCTTATGGCCGGGATGGCCGATCCCAAGCCGCACACGGGCATAATCCGGGCCGATATGCTCATGGATCGAGCGCAGCCCGTTATGGCCCGCATGCCCGCCGCCCTGTTTCAGCCGCAGCTTGCCGGGGGCGAGATCCAGCTCGTCATGGAATACCACCAGATCAGCGGAGGACAGCTTGTAAAAGCGCATGGCGGCGCTGACCGACTGGCCGGACAGGTTCATATAGGTCAGGGGCTTGAGCAGGATCACCTTCTCGCCGCCCAGCATACCCTCGCTTATCTCGGCCTGAAATTTCGCCCGCCATGGGGTGAAGCCATGGGCGCGCTGAATCGCATCAAGGGCCATGAAGCCGATATTGTGGCGGTTGCCCGCATATTTCGCGCCCGGATTGCCCAGACCTGCAAAGAGTTTCATCGCGCTGTGCCCTTATCGTTGCGGCGCAGCATAGAGAAGCGCGCGCCGGGTGAAAAGCACTGGCTTGCACTTGGAGGCCATGACGCTAGGCTGTGGGCCAGAGTGAAGGACATAG
This sequence comes from Natronohydrobacter thiooxidans, assembly GCF_001884735.1. Classification (GTDB taxonomy): domain Bacteria; phylum Pseudomonadota; class Alphaproteobacteria; order Rhodobacterales; family Rhodobacteraceae; genus Roseinatronobacter; species Roseinatronobacter thiooxidans_A. The sequence goes on from NZ_MJAP01000010.1 coordinate 79,074, forward strand.
CCCATGTATCTGACAATCAATCGTTTTCGCGTGCGCCCCGGTCAGGAATCGGCCTTTGAGGAGATCTGGACCTCGCGCGAAAGTAAGTTGCCCGAGCTGGAGGGTTTCATCGAGTTCCACCTGTTTCGTGGCGCCAGCACGCAAGAAGCGACGGTCTATCTGTCGCATACGATCTGGCGCGACAAGGCGGCCTTCGAGGGATGGGCCAGATCGCAGAATTTCCGCGGGTCGCACAAGGGCGTGAAATCGCATGCGGAGATCTACCTTGGGCCGCCGGAACTGGAATTCTACGACTCAGTCCAGCGGATCACGCCTGCGGGCTGAGCCATGAAAAAAGGGCACCCGCAAGCGGATGCCCTGATCTTCTGCCGAGGCGCGATGATCACGCTTCGGCTTCGGCCTCGTCTTCGTCATCCGCTGCGGCCAGTGCGCGCGGTGCGGCGATATTGGCAATCACGAAATTCCGGTCGATCGTGGGCTTGGTGCCCTCGGGCAGTGCCACTTCGGAAATGGTGATCGTGTCGCCGATCTTGTGACCTTCGAGATCGACGATCAGTTTCTCGGGGATATCGCCCGCGAGCACGTTCAGTTCGACCTCGGGGCGGACCACGGTCAGCGTACCGCCGCGCTTCAGACCCACGCATTTGTCGCGGTTGATGAATTCAACCGGGATAAAGAGGTTGATGCGGCTGGTACGACGCAGGCGCATCAGGTCGACATGGGTCGGCAGATCCTTGACCACATCGCGCTGCACCGAGCGGCAGATCACGCGCACATCTTCCTGACCTTCAACCTTGAGGTTGAAAAGCGTGGACAGGAAACGGCCCGCTTTCAGCTTTGCCAGCAGGTAGTTATAGTTGAAGTTGATCGCCAGAGGCTCTGCGCCCCCGCCATAGACGATACCGGGTACTTTTTGCTCACGACGAGCTTGACGAGCGGCCCCCTTGCCTGTCCCCGTCCGTACCTCGGCTTGAAGATCCGGAATCTCACCAGCCATAGTTTTGGTCCTTTGCATAAAGTGAACAGCCCGCCTCCAAGGGTGCGGGCTGTGAGTGAGGGGGCTATAGGTCAGGTTCGGGGAAAAGAAAAGGGGCTTTCCGCCCCCTTTCCGGTCTTTGGCGCAATTCCTCGCGAAGGGTTTCCGCCAAGGCTGCACTTACAGGGGGCTGCACTCACAAAAGGACCGTCGGATCGCCGAAGCCCTGCGGGACATAGAGGTTATGGGCCCCGAGGCGGTTCACATCGGTTTCACCGCAAAGCCCCATGGTGACATCAAGCTCCTTATGGATGATCTCCAGTGCTTTGGTCACGCCCTTCTCGCCCATCGCGCCCAGGCCATAGGTGAAGGCGCGTCCGATATAGGTGCCTTTGGCGCCGAGTGCGACCGCCTTGAGCACGTCCTGACCCGAGCGGATGCCGCTGTCGAGATGCACTTCCACCTTGTCGCCCACCGCGTCAAGGATCGCGGGCAGCATGCGGATCGAGGACACCGCCCCGTCAAGCTGACGCCCGCCATGATTCGAGACGATGATCGCATCCGCGCCGATCTCGGCGGCGCGGCGGGCATCTTCGGGTTCCATGATACCCTTGATGATGACCTTGCCGCCCCACCATTCCTTGAACTGGGCGATTCGCTTCCAGTCCAGCGCGGGATCGAAGGCTTCGGCAGTCCAGGTCGAGAGCGAGGAAGGGTCGGTCACGCCCTTGGCATGGCCCACGATATTGCCGAAGAAGCGCCGTTTCGTGCCCAGCATTTCCAGACCCCAGGGAACCTTCGTCATCATATTGGCGATGGATTTCACGGTCAGTTTGGGCGGCGCGGAGAGGCCGTTTTTAAGATCGCGGTGGCGCTGGCCCAGAAGCTGCAGATCGACGGTGATGACGATGGCCGAGCAATTGGCGGCATGGGCGCGCTCGAAGAGGCGGCGCATGAAGTCATCATCCTTCAGCGTATAGACCTGAAACCAGAAGGGGTTTTTCGTATGTGCGGCCACATCCTCGATCGAGCAGATCGACATGGTGGAGAGCGTGAAGGGCACGCCGAAGGCTTCGGCGGCGCGCGCGGCCTTGATTTCGCCATCGGCGCATTGCATGCCGGTCAGCCCCACCGGGGCCAGCGCGACCGGCATGGCGACATCCTCGCCGATCATGGTCGTGCGCGTGCTGCGCCCGGACATATCCACGGCGACGCGCTGTTTCAGCCGGATATGCCGGAAATCCGAGGTGTTCTCGCGAAAGGTCTGTTCGGTCCAGCTGCCGGATTCGGCATAGTCATAGAACATGCGCGGCGTGCGCCGCTCATAGATGCGACGCAGATCCTCGATATTCGTGATGACCGGCATTTCTGGCTCCCTCGCTGAATTGGTAAAAAAACTTTACCGAAATCGCGGGGAAATGCAAGCCTCAGCCGAAGACGCGCTTGATCCAGCCTTTCTTTTCCGGGGTGGGGGGGCTGGATTCGGCCTCTGGGGCGGTCTTTGGCGCTGCGGCGTCTGCCTCTGGCCCCTCCAGTTCCGCCTGAAAGCGAGTGAAGAAATCCGCAGCCATGCGCCGGGCGAAGCCGTCAACGATTCGGCTGCCAAGCTGGGCGAGCTTGCCGCCGACCTTGGCATCGACCTCGTAGCTGAGAAGGGTGCCACCCTCGGCGGGGTCGAGCCGTACCTTTGCTTCGCCCTTGGCGAAGCCCGCCGCGCCGCCCTTGCCCTCGCCGGTCAGGGTGCAGCTTTCCCCCGCGACCACATCCGAGATGGTGACAGTGCCTTTGAACGTGGCTTTGACCGGGCCGACTTTCTGCACCACGGTTGCTTCATAGCCCTCGGACGCCGAACCGGTCAGCTCCGTGCAGCCCGGCACGCAGGCTTTCAGCGTCTCGGCGTCGAACAGCGCGGCCCAGACCGAGGCGGGCGGGGCGGCGATCTGGCGGGTATCGGACATTTGCATTGCGAAGACCTCCCTTATGGCGTGATCGCGCAAGCTTAGGTGATCAGGGGCCGTCACGAAAGAAGGCTTTGGTCGCATGGACAATGGTCTTAGATCATTGACCAGCGGGCGGGTTTGTGATCACATTTGGCATGGTAGAAACGCTTGTCCGCACTGTCACCGCTTCCGAGCCCCCGGCGCATGACCGGGTGTATCGCGGTTTGCGCCAGCAGGTGATGCATGGCGAACTGGTCCCCGGACAGGCGCTGACGCTGCGCGGGATCGGCAAGCAATATGGCGTGTCGATGACGCCCGCGCGCGAGGCGCTACGGCGGCTGACGGCGGAAGGGGCGCTGACGCTTTCGGCCTCGGGGCGGGTGACGACGCCGGAACTGTCGAATGACCGGATCGAGGAACTGGCGCAGATCCGCGCGCTGCTGGAGCCGGAACTGGGCAGCCGTGCGCTGCGCCGCGCGCATCTGGCGCTGATCGACCGGATGGAGGTGATCAACGAGGCCAATGCCCGTGCGATCCATTTGCAGGATCCGGTGGAATATATCCGCACCAATCTGGAATTTCACCGCACGCTGTATCTGCGCGCGCAAAGCCCGGCGATGCTGGGGCTCTTGGAAACGGTCTGGCTGCAGCTTGGGCCGACGATGCGCGCGCTTTATACCAAGCTGCGCCGCACGACCGCGCCGCCGCATCACCGGCTGATTCTGGAAGCGCTGCGCGCAGGGGATGACGCGGCCTTGCGGCTGGCCTTGCGGACCGATGTGACACAGGGGTTGCGCCATTTGCAGGGGTGAGGAAAATGAAACGGTTTTTCATTCTGGCACTACTGGCCGCACCGGCGCAGGCGCAGAATTTCACCACGCAGGCCGAGGTCCAGCCGATCATCGAGATGACCCGCGCGCATTGGGTGGGGATCGGCACGGCGACCGGGCGCGATCTGCTCTATTTCACGCATCTGTTGAGCTGGCGCTGCGGGGTCGAAGAAATCCGCTACGGGCTGAACGGGGCCGCGCCCGAGACTGTCCTGGAGATGGAACCCTGCCACCGGGACACGAACCAGCCAAATGCGATCCGTGACCTGCCCTTCGTCGGCTATGCGCTGGAGGAGATCACCGCGGTCACGGTGCGCGTCATCTTTCCTGACGGGACGGAGATGGTGCAGGAGTATTCCCGCGCGGAGATCCGCATCGACTGAGGGGCCGCGCGGCATGGGAGAGCGGCGCAAATGAAAACAGCCCCGGAACCGGTCCGGGGCTGTTTTGCGTTTTGGGGGTCGCGCTCAGGACGAAGGTTCCGGCTCCATGCTGCCATCATCGTCGCCGCGTTTGCGCCCGCGCGTCTTGGGGATGGCCGCGACCGACGGGGTATTGGCGATCTGGCCATCGTCATCGTCATCGCCGCGCCCGATGGGTTCGCCGCGCATGACGCGACCGATTTCCGGGCCGGTCAGGGTCTCGTATTCCAGCAGACCCTGGGCGAGGTTTTCCAGATCCTCGCGATGCTCGGTCAGGATGCGTTTGGCGGTTTCATAGCCTTCATTGACCAGTTCGCGCACCTTGTCGTCGATCATCTTCTGGGTGATGCCGGAATGGTTCGATCCGCCGCCATAAGTGCCCAGATAGCTTTGCTGTTCATTGGCGTAATCGACATAGCCAAGTTCCGGGTCAAAGCCGAATTGCGTGACCATCGCGCGGGCGATTTTCGTGACCTGCTGGATGTCGCTGGCCGCGCCAGAGGTGACGGCATCCTCGCCAAAGACCAGTTCCTCGGCCACGCGCCCGCCCATCGCCATGGCGATCTTGGACTTGTATTTGCGGTAGCTGACCGAGAGCTGGTCGCGTTCGGGCAGCGACAGGACCAGCCCCAGCGCGCGCCCGCGCGGGATGATGGTGGCCTTGTGGATCGGGTCATGCTCGGGGACATGCAGCCCGACAACCGCGTGCCCGGCCTCGTGATAGGCGGTCAGTTTCTTCTCGTCCTCGGTCATGACCATGGAGCGGCGCTCCGCGCCCATCATCACCTTGTCCTTGGCATTCTCGAAATCCTCCATCGTCACGAAACGACGGTTCGAGCGTGCGGCCATCAGCGCGGCCTCATTCACGAGGTTGGCGAGATCGGCGCCAGAGAAGCCCGGCGTGCCGCGGGCAATGATGCGCAGATCGACATTCGGCCCCAGCGGCACCTTGCGCGCATGCACACCCAGAATACGCTCGCGGCCCTTGATATCGGGGTTCGGCACCTGAACCTGACGGTCGAAACGACCGGGGCGCAGGAGCGCGGGGTCAAGCACATCGGGGCGGTTGGTGGCCGCGACGATGATGATGCCTTCATTGGCCTCGAACCCGTCCATTTCGACCAGCAACTGGTTCAGCGTCTGCTCGCGCTCGTCATTGCCGCCGCCATAGCCGACGCCACGCGAGCGGCCCACAGCGTCGATCTCGTCGATAAAGACGATGCAGGGGGCGTTTTTCTTGGCCTGCTCGAACATGTCGCGCACGCGCGAGGCACCCACACCCACGAACATTTCCACGAAATCCGAGCCCGAGATGGTGAAGAAGGGCACGCCCGCTTCGCCCGCAATCGCGCGCGCCAGCAGCGTCTTACCGGTGCCCGGAGGGCCGACCAGCAGCGCGCCTTTGGGGATTTTCCCGCCGAGGCGCGAGAATTTCTGCGGGTTGCGCAGGAACTCGACGATCTCTTCCAACTCGTCCTTGGCTTCGTCAATGCCTGCCACATCATCGAATGTGACGCGGCCATGCTTCTCGGTCAGGAGTTTCGCCTTGGACTTGCCAAAGCCCATCGCGCCACCGCGCCCGCCGCCCTGCATGCGGTTCATGAAGAAGATCCACACACCGATCAAGAGAAGGAAGGGCAGCCAGAGCATCAGCGTGGACAGGAAGCCCGATTGTTGCTGCGGACGCGCCTCGACCGGGATTTCGGCGGCCAGAAGGCGCTCGGTCAGGCCCGGATCATCTGGGCGGACGGTCGAATATTGCTGCCCGTCGCTGCCCGTGAAGATCACGCGCTCGCCATCGATTGTGACGCGGCTGACCTGATTGGACTCGACGCGGGCAATGAAGTCGGAATAGGCGATATTGCGCGCAGATGACGTGGACTGCCCGGTGCTGAACATATTGAACAGCATGATCATCAGCAAAAACAGCACGATCCAGAAGGCGAAATTCCGTGCGTTACCCAAGGGGCTCTCCTCTCGTCAGCGTATTTCGGCGCGGTGCGCGCAGACTTGTCTCTTAAATAGCGATTATGGCCGCGCGTTCAATGCGAATTGGCCAATTCTGCCAGAACGCCGGTGAAGGGGCGGGGCTGCACCTGCCAGTCCCGGCCCAGCCCGGCCAGCGGCGCGGCAATCAGCCGCGCACCGTCCCAGATCGCCGGACTGGCCAGAAGCGAGGCGCGGGGCAGATGCCAGAAAACCCGATCCGGGCAAAGCGCCAGACCTGTGGGTCCGAGCGCGCGGATCTCCGGATCGCCCATGCTTTGTTGGCCTTGGGGTGGGGTGAGGGACCAGCGCCGGTCCCAGTCGGTACCAAGGGGGGCGATCACGCCCCGGACGGCCTGCGCCTCGCGGGTGATGCGCATTTCCTTCGCGTTGCGGGTGATCAGGCAGCCATGCAGCGTCGCGCGGGGGGCGGCAAGCGCGGCTTGCAGCGCGCTCAGGCGCGGGCGGTAGGGGCTTGAGGCGATCTGTCGCATCGCCTCTGCCAGCAGGCGCTGGCGCGTATCGGCGGGAAGCGCGTCGAAGCCGCTGCGGTCAAAGACGATATCGCCTGCCTCGCTGCGGCCGATAGCGCGGGCGGCCGCTTGCGCGGTCTGGTCGAGCACTGCGCGCGCCTCGGCCATGCGGGCGGCGGTCTCTGACAGGCGCGCGGGGTCCAGATCCAGCGTGGCCAGTGCCTGCCGGATTTTCACGCGCTCAAAGCGCGGATCGTCATTGCTGGGGTCATCGACCCAGGGCAGGGATTTCCGGCGCAATGCGTCGCGCAACTCTGCGCGGCCAAAGCCCAGAAGCGGGCGCAGCCAGAGAATGCCGTCCGTTTCGCGCCGCGCCGCCATCGCCGCCAGCCCGTCCACGCCCGAGCCGCGCGCAAGGCGCATCAGCAGCGTTTCGGCCTGATCATCGCTTGTATGGCCCAGCGCCACTGCGCCCAGTCCTGCGCCTGCGGCCCAGTCCTGCAGCAGTGCGCGCCGGGCCTGTCGTGCCTGATCCTGCAGATTGCCGCGCCCGTCCCAGCCCTGCCAGCGCAGCGTGACATGGCGCAGGCCAAGGCGCTGCGCTTCCTGCGCGACGAGTTTGGCCTCGGCGGCGGCTTCGGGGCGCAGGCCGTGATCCACTGTGGCGACATGCAGGTCTGCGCCGCCCCACTGCTGGGCCAGATGCAGCAGCGCCATCGAATCGCCGCCGCCGGAGACCGCAAGACCAAGCCGCGCCGGTGGGTCCAGCGCGGCCATGGCGGTCGCAAAACGCTCTGTCAGATCCGGCGTGTTCAAGGGCAGGAAAGGGCAGGCCGCAACTCTTCGGCCTCTTGCGCCTCGGAGCTGGTGCCGAAACGGTTGCGCAATTCGTCAAACATCACGCAAGCCTCTTCGCGCTGGCCCAGCCGGCCCAGACTGTCGCCAAGCGCCAAGAGCGCGCGCGGGGCAGAGGCGCCGTCAGGATCGGCCAGATAGAGGTTGAGATAGGCGCGCGCGGCTTCCGGCTCGGCCCCGCGCGCGCGATGGGTGTCGCCCAGCAGAAGGCTCGCCTCGGCGCCCAGCGGGCTGCCGGGATAGAGGTCGAGAAATTCCTGCAGGGCCTGCGCAGCGGCGTCGTGATCCCCGGCTTCGGCCAGTGATTTCGCGCCCTCGAAGGCCACGCTTTCGCCTGCGGCCATTTCCGGCCCCTCGGCGGGGGCAGAGGGGGCAGCGGGGTCTGCGGCGCGCGGGGCTTCACCGCCCAGCGGGCGCTGGCTGAGGGCGCTGGTATCGCCGCCTTCGAGTTCGGTCAGACGGAACTCCAGATCGCCCAGCCGGTTCGAGGCTTCGTCGATCACCTGCCGGATGCGGTATTCCAGTTCTTCCGTGCGCCCGGTCAGGCGTGCAAGCTCGGTGCGGATCTGTTCAACCCGGTCGATCAGCGCCCCGTCGAAGCCCGGCTGGCTGGCCCCTTCGCCCGAGGATAATTCGCGCGCGAGATCGGCCACGACGGAACTGAGCGCGTTGAGCTCAGAGCGGATTTCCGCGACAGTCTCGGCCTGAGCCGGAACAAATGTTCCGGCCCAGATCAGACAGCCCAAGGATGCAGCGCGCAGGGTTTTCATGCGGGTCAGCCCGTCACACCGGCAATTGCGGTGACGGCGCGGCGGTTGATATCCCAGCAGCGCTGTGCGGCGCAGGCCTCGACCGGGCGGTCCTTGCCGTAGCTGACAACGCGCATCCGGTTCGCGCTGACGCCCTGACCGATCAGATATTGCATGGCGGCATTGGCGCGGCGCTCGCCCAGCGCGATGTTATAGTCGCGGGTGCCGCGTTCATCGGCATGGCCTTCCATGACGATGGAATACTGGGTGTTTGCGTTCAGCCAGCGCGCCTGCGCGTCCAGCGTCGCGCGCCCTTCAGCCGACAGGCTGGAACTGTCCACGGTGAAGAACACTCGGTCGCCGATACGCTGCTGGAAATGCGCAACCGAGCGCGGATCATTCGGATCGCCCAGATTGCCGGTCGAGATGCCGCCATCGTAGAAGCCGTCATTGGCACCGCCGAACCCATCGGAGCCGCCACCGCCGAAGCCGCCGCCGCGCGGGTTGTTGCAGGCGGCAAGCGCGAGGCCAGCCAGCACGAGAAGAGCTTTTGAAGTCAGGGTCATGTCTGTTTATCCCTCAGGAAGTTGTTTTTCGTGTGTGTTATTGCAGCAGCGGGCCCCAGGACGGGTCAGAGGCCGGTCCGGGTGTCGGAATGCGGCGCAGGTTGCGCCCGGTGATATCGACAGAAAACAGGGATGGATCGCCCCCCTGAGCCTCGCGCGTGAACATGATGACGCGGCCATTTGGGGCCCAGGTCGGGCTCTCGTCAAGGAACGAGGCCGTGAGCAGGCGCTCTTCCGACCCGTCTGTGCGCATCACGCCGATATGGAAGCGCCCGGCATTCTGCTTGGTAAAGGCGATCAGATCGCCGCGTGGCGACCAGACCGGGGTGTTGTAGCGGCCCTGCCCGAAGCTGATGCGCCGTGCCTCGCCGCCCGAGGCGGGCATGACATAGATCTGGGTCGTGCCGGAGCGGTCGGATTCGAAGGCGATGAAGCGCCCGTCGGGGGAGAAGCTGGGTGCTGTCGTGATCGAGGGCGAAGAGGTCAGTTGCTGGATCTGCCCCGAGGACAGCGCCATGCGGTAGAGATCGGTATTACCGCCGCGCGCGGCGGAAAACACCAGCCCGCCGCCATCCGGTGAGAAGCGGGGCGAAAACACCTGTGCGCCGGGAATATCGCCGACAAGCTGGCGCTGGCCGGTCTGGGTGTTCATCAGCGCAAGGCGCGGCGTGCCGGTCTCGTAAGTTGTGTAGAGGATGCGCTCGCCCGAGAGCGACATGCGCGGCCCGATCACCATCGCCCGCCCATCGGTCAGGAACTGCACATTCTCGCCATCCTGATCCATGATCGCCAGCCGCCTTGTGCGGCTGGTGCGCGGCCCGGATTCGCTGACGAAGACCACACGACTGTCGAAATAGCCGCCTTCGCCGGTGATCCGGCTATAGACCGCATCCGAGACCTTATGCGCCATGCGCCGCCAGCTGTCGGTCGTGCCTGCAAATTGCAGCCCGTCGCCCACCTGCTGCCCGGTGAGCACGTCGAACAGGCGGAACTTGACCGTCATGCGGTTGCCCTGCACCGACACAGCGCCAGTGATCAGCGCCTGCACATTGACCGCGCGCCAGTCGGAATAGCTGACCGAGGCGTCAAAGCTGGAAATCCGCGCGATATGGGCCTGTGGCGGCACTTCGCGGAAAAGGCCGGTATTGGTCAGGTTCGCCGCCACAACCCGCGACAGGCGCTCGGCATATTGGCCGCCCGCGCTGTTCTCGGGCACAAAGGCCGGAACGGCGAAGGGCATGGGTTCGATCACCCCTTCGGTAATCTGCAGTCGCAAGGGCTGGGCCTGTGCGGGCAACAGGGGTGCAATACTGGTCAGGACCAGCACGGCAAACGCGGTCAGGGAGTGGAAAAGCCGGGTCATCTGAGCCTCATGCCTTCAGGGTTGAAAGTGATTTCGATATCGCGCCAGGCGTCGTATTTCTCGGAGGGCAGGCCGTAGCCATCGGGGCCTTCGCAGCGGATGATGGCGCGGCGTGCGGCTTCAAAAGCCTGTTGCACGGCGGTTTCGGTCCCCCCGGATGCGCCCATCATGCGGATCGAGCCCTGTTCATGCCGTGCCGAAGGGGTCATGGAAAAGGCCACAGTAACAGTCACCTGCTGCGCATCGGTCGAGAGCACGCCGATATTCCAGCAGGCCTGGATCGCGAGCCGCAGGGCATCGGCCTCGGACGCGCTCAGGCCGCCCGCGCTGGACGATGGAGAGGGCGCGTTGCTGCCGCCCGACAACTGCTCGGAGAGCGCTGCCGCCAGCGCCTCGGCAATGGCGTCGCTGGGCGGTGCGGCTGGTTCCGGGGCGGGCGTGGGTGTGGGCGCAGGCGCAGGTTCGGGGGCCGGTGCCGGAGTGGGCGTCGGAGTGGGTGTTGGTGCGGGGGTCGGCGTGGGCGCCGGGGCGGGTGCGGCGGCGGTCCGGGTATCCTCTGCCGGGGCTGGTGCGGGTGCGGGCCGCTCGGGGCGGGTGCGTGGGCGCTGGCTGATGGTCGGGGCCATGGCCGCGCGCTCGGTCGAGGCCGTATCGGTTTCCGTGGCCTCGGTCACAATCTCGGTCGTGGCCTCGGGCGGGGCGGTTTCCGCCTGTTCCTGTTCGGGCATCGGCGTTTCGGCCACCGGGTCGGGCTGCGCAGCGGGCTGGGCGGCGATATCGACCTGTGCCGTCTCTGGCGGGGCCTCGGACGGGGTGGGGGCGACGCGATCCACCGGGCGCGGACGCGGGCGTTGACTGGCACCGGGGGCGGGCGCGGGCGAGAAGATCACGCCGGTTGAGGGCTCGGCGGGCGCCGGGGCCGGTTCTGGCGTCGGTGCGGGCGCAGGTTCGGGTTGCGGGGCCGGTTCCGGCTGCGGCGCAGGTGCAGGCACCGGCTCCGGTTCTGGCGCAGGCTGCGGTGCGGGTTCGGGGGCCAGCGGTTCGGGGGCCTGAATTTCGGGCTCTGGGGCAGGGGCAGGAGGGGCAGGCTCGGGCGCGGGCGCGCTGGGTTCAGGCCGCGCCTCGCTCAGGGCGGCGAAATCCTCGGCAGAGATGATCGAGACATCCGCCACCGGGATTTTGAGCGAGGAATCGGGGGCCTGAAACAGGTCAAACAGCATGACCCAGGCGATCAGCCCAAGATGCGCCACACCCGAGACTTTCTGCCCCGTGTCCATACGTCCCCAGATGCCCGCCACCATGGCCATGCGACTCAGATGCCCTTTACTGCGCGCTTAATTGACCGTGCCGTCAAAACGCGGCCCGCCCTGATCGGTCACAAGCCCGATATTGTTGAACCCGCCCGTATTCAGCGCCCCCATCACCTGCACCACACGCGCATAGGGGATCGTCCCGTCCGCGCGCAGGAACACTTTGTTGTCGCGCCGCTGCTCGGCAATGGCGCGCAGTTGCGGGATCAGACTATCCGGATCGACCTCGGAGGACATAATCAAGACTGCGCCATCGGCCGTGAGTGTGACCGACAAGGGCTCTTCCTGCTCGGCGGGCAAGGCGCCTGCCGCAGTGCGCGGCAATTCCACCGGTACGCCCACGGTCAGCATGGGCGCGGCCACCATGAAGATGATCAGAAGCACCAGCATCACATCCACGAAGGGCGTGACGTTGATTTCCGACATCTTGCCTGCGCCACCGCGCCGCCTGCGCCGTCCTGTGCCGCCGCCTTTCTTGATGAATTGCGCGCCCATGGCTCAGGCCGCGTCCAGCTGGCGCGACAGGATGGTGTTGAACTCGTCGGCGAAGGCTTCATAGCCCGAGATGATCGCGTCGCTGTCATCGGTGAGCTTGTTGTAGAAGATCGTCGCCGGGATCGCGGCCAGCAGCCCCAGACCGGTTGCGAGCAGCGCCTCGGCGATACCGGGGGCCACGACCGCAAGATTGGTGGATTGCGCCAGCGCGATTTCCTCGAAGGCGTGTTTGATCCCCCAGACCGTGCCGAAAAGCCCGATAAAGGGCGAGGCGGAACCGACCGAGGCCAGAAAGGTCAGCCCGCCGGTCAGATCATGCGATTCCTTGGTGATGGCCACATCCATTGACCGGTCGATCCGGGCCACGGCACCGGGGATCAGCCGCCCGTCGGCGCGGTGCGAGCGCCGCCATTCGGTCATGCCGGCAGCAAAGACCCGCTCGGGCGAGGTCGCGGGCGCAGGGCCGATCTGGTCATAAAGCTCGTCCAGCGGCTCCCCGGACCAGAAGGCCGCCTCGAACTCTTCGGCCTCGGCGCGGGCGCGTCGGTAGCGGATATGTTTCTGGACGATGATCGCCCAAGACCAGAAGGAGGCGACGATCAGCATGATCATCACCAACTGCACCGTCACTGTGGCGCGCGCGAAAAGGGCGACCAGCGAGAAATCAATCTCCTGCGTCGAAGTCAGGGTCGTGGGATCCATGGGCCTCTGCTCACTCACAATCTGCCGCTCTCATTGGGCGGCTTTGCGCCAGAGCATACAACAAGACAAGCGCCTTACCAACACAAGCGTGTTATACCTGCGGTTTATTCGGCGGGTTTTTGACTGATTTCGCGCAAAACGGGAGCTGGCAGCGGTTTCGGGCGCCCTGTATCCGCCAGACAGACCAGCGTGACCTCGGCCTGAAACAGCGTCTTGCCCTCGCGCCGGACAGATTGGTGCAGCACCAGCCGGGCGGGTTTGTGGCTGGCATAGGCGGTGGTGACGTGTAGCAGATCGTCGAATCTGGCGGGGGCGAGGTAATCCGCCACCACCCGGCGCACGGCGAAGACGCCTTGGCCCGCGGATTTCATCGCGGCCTGATCGAAGCCCAGCGCCCGCAGCCATTCCGACCGGCCGCGTTCGATGAATTTCAGGTAATTGGCGTAATAGACGATGCCTGCGAGGTCGGTATCCTCGTAATAGACGCGGATTTTGTGGGTATGGGTCATATTATCAGCTCATCTGTGCTAGGCGCGCCGCCAGCCGCAGCGCATGCACCGGGTCCGTCGCCACCGCAGGCAGCACCGGGTCATAAGCTGCGCGGATCAACGCGCCGATCTCTGGCCGCAGCACCACTGTCTCGCCCGCCACCGCCAGCGCGGACCGGCTCGCAAAAGCCGTGTCAGACCAGGACAGGATCACCTGCACCGCCTGCGACAGCGCCAGGGTCTCGGCGGGGGTGTCGGCGAGCACCGCGTCCATGCGGATGAAGACAAACGCCGCCTTGATCGCGCCGGTCGCATCAAAGCGGAACACCCGGTACTGGTTCGCCCCCGCCGCCTGCAGCCGCGCCACCAGCGGCCCCAGCCCCTCGATCATCCGCTCCAGATCGGGCAGGTCCAGCAACTCGCCCCAGTCGCGGAAGAAGAACACCATCAGATTCGCGCCCAGTTCCGGGTCGGTCTCGGCCATCTTGTGCCCGGCAAGCGTCACCACCGCCTCGATCGCGCCCTTGACGGTCGCGAGCGTCGCGTCATCCACGCCGAAGACCACCGGCACAATGGGCCGACCCCAGCGCGCGCAGAGGAATTGCCCGTCGGTGCGGGTGAACAGCGTTTCGATCTCGGCTATCTGCATGGGCGGTCCTTTCGCCCCTCGTGCATAATTCTGCAACAGCCGCGACGCAAGCGCGCAGCCCGCGTCACAGAAGCGTGACACTGCCGCCAAACCCGCGTAGAGGTGACTGAAATCGCGTGGAAAAATGGGTGGACCGTGGTGGTCAAGGCGATCCTTCTGGGCTTGGCGCTGGCGTTAGCGCAACCGGCATCGGCGCAGATCCGCGCCGCAGACGGGCTGGCGGCGCTGGATGCGGGCGACGCGGGAGCTGCGCGCGCGATCTGGGCGGCACTGGCGGCGCGGGGCGATGTGCTGGCGCAGCATAATCTGGCGGTGCTGAAGCTGACCGGGCAGGGCGGCGCGCAGGATATGGATGGCGCGCTGATCTGGTTCGAGGCCGCAGCGCTGCAGGGTCACTTGCCTGCGCAACAGGTGTTGGCCGGCCTCGCGCTGGAACGCGGTGACCACGATGTGGCACAGCGCTGGTATCTGGCGGCGGCCGAAGCGGGAGACGGGGTGGCACAACTGGCGCTGGCGCAATTGCTGGAGCGCGGCGGGCAAGACCCGGAGGGTGCGCTGCACTGGTACGGGGCGGCTGCGGAACAGGGGCTGGCGGCGGCACAATTCGCGCTTGCTGCGGCCTTGGCCGAGCAGGGGGATCATGCCGGGGCCGCCGGTTGGTTCGAGGCTGCCGCTGGTCAGGGCGATCCGCGCGCGATGCATAATCTGGCCGTGGCGCTGGCGCAGGGTCTGGGGCTTGAACAGGACGAGACCGCAGCGCGGGCGCTCTACCTGCAGGCGGCGCAGGCAGGATATGCGCCCGCGATGCGCAATCTCGCGCTGATGCAGGCGCGGGGGCGGGGCGGGGCGCAGTCCTTCCGCTTCGCACTGGTCTGGGCTCTGGCGGCGACGGATCTGGGCGAGCCGGGGGCGGATGATCTGGTCGCGGCGCTGCGCGAGGTCATGTCGGCCGCCGCGATTGCCGAGGCCGGGGCGCTGGCCGAGGATTGCCTGCGCGGCGTGGCGGAATGCGGATGATCCCACGTCGCAGCTTTGGCAATTCTTGACAGGCTTTGCCAATCTCTGGCATCCTGCGCGCAAAGGAGATCCGACATGGCCACGATGAATGTTTCGCTGCCCGATCAGATGAAAGCCTGGGTTGAGGCCCAGACCCGTGACGGGCGTTACAGCAATGCAAGTGACTATGTGCGCGACCTGATCCGCCGCGATCAGGAGCGCCGCGCGGCGATTGCCGAAGTGCAGCAGCTGGTGGATGAAGCGCTGGCGAGTGGCCCTGCTGCGCCTTTCGACCTTGAGACGTTTCTAGCCAGCAAGCGCGATCAGAATGCCAAAGCCGGCAGTCACTGAGTTCCGCCTCAGCCCCGCCGCGCTGCGCGATCTGGATGCGATCTGGGACTATACCGCGCAAAACTGGTCCGTCGCGCAGGCGGAAACCTATATCCGCGGACTGACGGCGGATATGGATCTTCTGGTTCACAACCCGAAGCTGGCGCGCGAAAGCCACCTGACCCGCCCACCCGTGCGCATGTATCGTTCAGGGTCGCATCTGATCGTCTATCGCATTGCAGCGGGCTGGTTGGAGGTCTTACGGATTGTGCATGTGCGGCAGAATTGGACGGACCTGCTGGACGTATGAAAGATGGGTTGTCGCGCCCATGGCGCGACGCAAGCTTTTGAAATGGCAGGTGCTGCCCGGCGGGGTCGCCAAGCGGTGCGTCAATCGCTCCATTCCGCCCCCCGATCCCTTCACCCCGCTGCCTTCAATTCCAGCCGCCGCGCATGCAGGACAGGTTCGGTATAGCCCGAAGGCTGCACCCGCCCTCTGAACACCAGATCGCAGGCAGCCTGAAACGCCACCCCATCGAACCCCGGTGCCATGGGCCGGTAGGCCGCGTCGCCTGCATTCTGGCGGTCCACCACTGCGGCCATGCGCTTCATCGCCTCCATGACCTCACTCTCGCTGACAACGCCATGATGCAGCCAGTTGGCGATATGCTGGCTGGAAATGCGGCAGGTCGCGCGGTCCTCCATCAGGCCCACATCATTGATATCCGGCACTTTCGAGCAGCCCACGCCCTGATCGACCCAGCGCACGACATAGCCCAAGATGCCTTGCGCATTGTTCTCGACCTCGCGCAGGATCTGCTCCTTCGACCATTTGCGGAAACTTGCGAGCGGGATGTCCAGCAGCGCCTCGACATGGGCGCGGCGACCGCCCTTGGCGAGCTTCTCCTGCACGCTGCGCACATTGACCTGATGGTAATGCAGCGCATGCAGGGTGGCGGCGGTGGGCGAGGGCACCCAGGCGGTGTTCGCCCCCGATTTGGGGTGCTCGATCTTGGCCTCCAGCATCGCGGCCATCTGGTCGGGCATGGCCCACATGCCCTTGCCGATCTGCGCGCGTCCCATCAGCCCGCATTCCAGGCCGATATCGACATTGCGATCCTCATAGGCCTTGATCCAGCCCTTGCGCTTGATGAAATCCTTGCGCGAGAACGGCCCTGCTTCCATCGAAGTGTGAATTTCGTCGCCGGTGCGGTCCAGAAAGCCTGTATTGATGAAGGCGATCCGGTGGCGGGCCGCATGGATGCATTGCTGCAGATTGACCGAAGTGCGGCGTTCCTCATCCATTACGCCGATCTTGATCGTATTCGGCGCAAGGCCGAGGATCTGCTCGACGCGCGAGAAAATCTCATCGGCGAAAGCAACTTCTTCTGGCCCGTGCATCTTGGGCTTCACGATATAGATCGAGCCCTGTTCCGAATTGCGCGGACCGGCGGTTTTTTTCAGGTCATGCAAAGCCGCCGTGACGGTCATCATCGCATCCATCAGCCCTTCGAAGACCTCGTTGCCCTCGGCATCAAGGATCGCGGGATTGGTCATCAGATGGCCGACATTGCGCACCCAGAGAAGTGCGCGGCCCTTCAGCGTCTTCGGGCTGCCATCGGGGGCGGTGATCTCAAGATCAGGGGCAAGCGCGCGGGTGACGGACTTGCCGCCTTTGTCCAGCTCTGCCGTCAGATCACCCTTCATCAGCCCCAGCCAGTTGGAATAGGCCAGTACCTTGTCCTCGGCATCGACACAGGCGACGGAATCTTCGCAATCCATGATGGCAGAGAGCGCGGATTCAACCCGCACATCGGCGAGCGCCGCCTGATCGCGCCCACCGATCAGATGCGCGCGGTTGAACACCAGTTCCACATGCAGCCCGTTACTGACCAGAAAAACGCTGTCCGGCGCACGCGGATCGCCCCGGTAGCCCGCGAATTTTTCCGGGTTTTCCAGTGGCTTGCCGTCGACCAGTAGCGCACCACCACGCACATGATAAAGCCGCGCATCCGCATGGCTGTGACTGTCCAGCGGGAAGGCGCTGTCCAGAAACACCCGCACGCGCGCGACCACCCGCGCGCCGCGCCCCTGCTCATAGCCACCGGCAGGGGGCTGGCTGCCCATCGCATCGGTGCCGTAGAGCGCATCATAGAGGCTGCCCCAGCGCGCATTCGCGGCGTTGAGCGCATAGCGCGCATTGGTGATCGGCACGACAAGCTGCGGCCCGGCGATGGTCGCGATTTCGGCATCCACATTGGTGGTGTCGATCCGGAACGGGGCGAGTTCGGGCAGCAGATAACCGATCTCTTCGAGAAATGCCTTGTAGGCTTCGCGGTCATGCGGCTGGTTCGCGCGCGCCTTGTGCCAGTCATCAATCTGGGTTTGCAGGGTCGCGCGCTGCTCCAGAAGCGCACGGTTCTTCGGGCTGAGATCGCGCAGCAAGCCCGCGAAACCCTGCCAGAATGCTTCCGCCGTCACTCCGGTGCCGGGCAGCATTGTGTCCTCGACAAAGGCGGCAAGTGTCGGGTCGATCTTCAGATCCGCGCGGGCGGTCATTGCTGTCATTCTGGTCCTCGTCGTGCTGAACAGTCCGGTTTGTGTGCAATCGTGTACAATAAGCCCTGTCCGTCTGCGGGCAAGGTTCAATTGGCACTAAGGCCAGTGAAATCTGCAGCAGCAGCGCTCCTTTGTTTCGGACTGTCACATTTGCGACGTGATTAGGGGTGGAAAATGATCATCTTGACATGAACTCTACTTATGCTTGTGCTTCGGGGGGCAAATATTGTATCGTTCTGATACTAAATCTGCGTGGCGGCACGGGACAGGTGCCTGTGACGGCTTTCGGGCTGGCCGCGCGCTTTCGTCTCCGGTTTGCGCCGGATCATGTGCAGTTGCGTGTTTTCCCGAGTTCCATCGACTCACCTTTTGACTGATGACTGCCCTGCAGTCATCATGACCTGTCCGCTTACCGGTTGGAGCAAGGCATGGATATTTTGCGTTACGCGCGCGACATCGGGCTTCGCCATCCAAGCGAAACCGATGTGGTTGCGCGGCTGCAGACGGCTTGCGCAGAACTGGAGGTCGAGCATGCCTGTTTCGCCAGCAAGGTTCCCGGCAATGACACGCTTGTAGGTTTTGCGACCTATTCAGAGCAATGGCGCAAGCATTATATCGACAAGGAATTCCACCTGATCGACCCGACCTTGCAGAAGATGATGCATGCCATGGGGCCGGTGGACTGGGAAAGGCTGCGTCATTTCGAAGGCTATGATCCGGTTTTTCGCGAGGCGCATGACTTCCAGATCCCCGAGATCGGCATGAGCATCCCGATCCGCGGCCCGTTTGGCGAAAGAAGTGTGCTGACGCTGGCAACACGGACGACACCTCAGCTCTGGGCCGCGCAGAAGCGCAGCATCATGCAAGAGGTGCAGCGGGTTGCTGCCCGGATCCATGATGAGGTGATGCTCAGCGGCCAGATCATGCTCAGCCTTGATCTGCCGAGCCTGTCGACGCGCGAGATCGAGATATTGCAGTGGATCGCGGCGGGAAAGGCGCAACAGGATGTCGCGGATATCCTGAATATTTCGAACCGCACTGTTGAAGTGCATCTGCGCTCTGTCCGCAACAAGCTGGGTGCGGTCAGCACGGCACAGGCGGTCGCGCGGGCCATCGGGATGCACCTGATTTACCCGCTCTGAGGGGGGCAAAGCGGGACTACGGGTTTTCCACAATATCCATTCTGTCAGAAAGATGGTTCCATATCCTTGGCATTTCCAAGGAGACAACGAAAATGATTCTGATAGTGGATGCGCTGAACAAGCACCAATATACGGACATTCTGGACCAGATGTTCCGCCTGCGCGCGCGTGTCTTCGGGGCACGTCTGGGCTGGAAGGTCGAAGTCACGGACGGACAGGAGCGGGATCGGTTCGATGATCTCGATCCGGTCTATTTCATCGGCCTGGATGAGGAAGACAGGGTAATTTCCTGCGTCAGAGGTCTTCAGACCACGGGCCCGCACATGCTCGCAGATGTGTTCTGCGACATTCTTGGCGGAGAGCCGCCGCTGCGTTCGCCCAACGTCTGGGAGGCTACGCGCTTTTGTGTCGATACCGAGCGTCTTGCGCAGAAAGGCGAGATCAACGGCGCCTCGAAGGCGACCTGCGAGATGATGATCGCGTCGATTGAATATCTGCGCGATGCCGGGATCACCGACGCGATTGCGGTTATCGATCCGGTTTTCGACCGCGTGATGCGGCGTGTGGGCAACGGCGCCTATGATTATCTGGGCAAGACTGTCCAGATGGGCAAGGTGCGCGCGATGGCCGGGCTGCTGGACTGCACTGACGAGCGTGTCGCACGTCTGCGCGAGTTTGCCGGTATCGATTATGATGTCGTGGTCGATGAAGCGGCGCTTCTGGAGCGTCTTGCTGCCAAAGCCGCGAAGCCGGCTGTGCTGACCGATGCGCTGGCGCAGTATTTCATCGAGCAACTCGATGCTGCGCAGGATGCCGATGAGCTGGAAGCCACTCTGGCGCTGGCCGATACGGTTCTGGGCAAGGCGAAGCCCGCACAGCCTGCACCGGTGTCCGATAGTGTCAGCCTGTCGGGATACTGACCGGTCAGGCCGGTAGCCGCGTGATTGGAAGTGCCGCAAGACGCGCGGCTACCGCTGCTGCGGCTGCGGAATGCAGCTCAGTTCCCGGCGCAGGCGGTCGCAAACGCATCGAGCTGGCGCAAGAGCCGGGTCGCATCTCCCGCTTCCGCTTCCCGCAAGGCGTCGGGCAGGGCGCTCAGATGTGGTGAGACACCGGCTGCGGTGCCGTCAATGATCTTCATAGACCAATGCTCGAATCGGCGTTGGGTGAGTGGGCGTTCGCGCAGGATCAGCATGCCGACATGGCGCCGGTCGCGACGCAGGATCGCGAGCAAGCGGTGCAGGGTCGGAAGGGGCCCCTCCAGAAGCTGCGCGAAGAAGGTGGAATCGACATAGAGGCAGCCGGAAATGCCATGCTGCGGATTGTTCCGCAGCGCTGCGCGCCCGATGTCGAGCAGATCCACGGAATGCGGCGCGATCAGGGATCGGCTGAGATAGATGCATTCGGAAAGCTGCGCCATTCCCAACTACCCTCATCACTGCCGGCGACGGTGCCGCCCGCGCCTATGCTCACGGAAAGCAGACATATAATGCGCATGAATTCGTCGGCAACAGCAGTAGGACGTTTTGCCTATACGCCAGATGCCGCGATTGCGCTTCGATGCGCCGCCGGCGAGTCGGACAGAGCGCCGCGCTCTGCCATCAGCCTGGGGTGATCTGGCCATCCTCCATGCGCACCACACGGTCCATGCGGCGCGCCAGATCAAGGTTATGCGTGGCGATCAGCGCGGAAAGTCCGGTATCGCGCACCAGCGCCATCAGCGTGCCAAAGACCTGATCCGACGTCGCAGGGTCCAGATTTCCCGTCGGTTCATCGGCCAGCAGCAGGCTTGGCGCATTGGCCAGCGCGCGGCAGAAGGCCACGCGCTGTTGCTCGCCACCCGAAAGCGCCGCCGGTCGGTGATCGGCGCGTTTCTCGACGCCGACGCGGGCCAGAAGATCGCGCGCGCGGGCCTCGGCCTCGCGCGCGGGCACGCCATTGGCTAGCTGCGGCAGCACCACGTTTTCCTGCGCCGAGAATTCGGGCAGCAGATGGTGAAACTGGTAGATGAACCCCACCTGACTGCGCCGCGCGGCGGTGCGCGTACCGTCGCCCAGCCGCGTCATGTCGCGCCCGTCGATCAGCACCGCGCCGCTATCGGGCGTGTCCAGCAGCCCCGCAATATGCAGCAATGTCGATTTGCCCGCCCCTGACGGGGCCACCAGCGCCACGACCTCGCCATGGCTGATTTCCAGCGAGGCGCCGCGCAGAACCTGCACCTCGTTGGGCTTGCTCGCATTGTAGGTTTTCGAGATCGCCTGAAGCGAGAGTACATTCTCATTCATAGCGCAGCGCCTCGACCGGGTTCATGCGCGCGGCCCGACGCGCGGGGAAGATTGTCACGATAAATGAGAGCGACAGCGACAGCCCCACTGCCTTGAGCACATCGACCAGCCGTAACTGGGCGGGCAGGTCATAGATGCCCCGGATTGACGGATCCCAGACCCCGCCGCCCGAGATGTAATTCACGAAGCTGAACACCTGATCGATATAGATCGCGAACAGGCAGCCCAGAATGACGCCCGCAATCGTGCCCAGCACGCCCACGCTCGCCCCGCAGATGAAAAACACCCGCAGGACCGACCCTTCCGACAGGCCCATGGTGCGCAGGATGCCGATATCGCGGCCCTTGTTCTTCACCAGCATGATCAGCCCCGAGATGATGTTCATCGCCGCGATCAGCACAAGGATCGAGAGGATCACGAACATCACATTATCCTCGACATCGAGCGCGCGCAGGAACGCGCCCGCGCTGTCACGCCAGGTCCAGAGCATCGCCCGCTCGCCACCTGCGCGCAAGAGATCGGTGCGCATCGCGTCGATCTGGTCGGGATTGGCGACCATGACTTCCATCTCATCGGCCACCCCGTCGCGGTTGAAGAAGATCTGCGCTTCCTCGAAGGGCATGTAAATCCGCGTGCGGTCGATATCATAGCGCCCGGCGGTGAAGATATAGACCACCTCATAGGCTGAAATGCGCGGGCTGGTGCCGAAAGCCGTGCGTGCCCCGTCCGGCGAGATCACGCGTATCGAATCCCCCAGCGACAGGTTCAATTCGCGCGCGACCCCCGATCCGATGGCGATCCCCTCATTGAAGCGCATGATATCGCCCAGAGCATGTTCGGGACTGGCCACGCGCGGCACGGTCAGCAAATCCGCGTGATGGATGCCGAACACCTCGACCCCGGTATTGCGCCCATGCGCCGAGGCCATGACCTGCCCCTTGATCAAGGGGGCCACGCGCGTCACCCCGCGCACTTGGGCCAGACGCTCTGCCATTTCCTCGAAATTGTCGATCACGCGGCTGGTGCGTCCGGCCTCGTCGACATGCACCGAGGAATAGACCGTGACATGGGCATTGGCGCCCAGAATGGTATCGACGAATTCCGCCCGGAAGCCCGAGCGCACCGAAAGCGTCGCGATCAGCGCGAAGACCGCCAGCATGATCCCCAGAAAAGAGATCACCGTCATCGCGCTGACCCCGCCCTCGGCGCGCCTTGCGCGCAGGTAGCGCCATGCGATCATCCATTCAAAGGGCGCAAAAGGGGGTGTCCGGCCTGTCATGCAGCAGTCCTGCCTTTGTGTTTGGACGCAAACTCATCGGATTGGCCTGCGAGGTCAAGCGCAAAGCGGCGCGCGTGCGGATGCGAGAGCACACAATCCGGAGATAGTCGGCAGAGAGGTACGGGTTTCCTGCGCGGGCAGGGCAGGGGGCTTACCAGCGCCTTGTGGGCCCGGTGTCGATATGCACGAAGGTGCGGTAGCGCCCCAGCCCGCCGCGGCCAAGCGCTGCCGCATGGCGATGCAACTCGCCCGCGCGCAGCCGGGGATGGGCCAGATCCAGCGCCTGTCCATGATGGTGGCGCGAATTCGCAGCCCCACGCCGCACCCCCCGCGCGGAGGAGCGGAAGCCATGCGTCAGGATCAGCGGCTCCTGCGCCCCGATCAGATGTTGCAACTCATGGGCCATATCCATCAGATGCGGATCCATTGCGCCCATCTCGCCGGTGCGCATGTCGCGGGCGAAGGCTGCGAAACGGTCGAGCGGCTCCTGCAGATAGGTCTCGCCGTTGAAATACACTTCCTCGAACACCTCTCCGGTGCGCTGATGCACCATGAACAGGCTGCGCTGGGCACGGGTCTCGGGTTCGGCGGTGCGGCGCAGGAAGGGCAGCGCCTGTGCGGGCGCGGCGCCGAGCGCGGTCAGCGTGGCGGCGGCCCCGGTCAGAAAGCGACGGCGGTTCAGAAAAGCGGGCGTATCGAGGGCGGGCATTCAGGTCTCCGGCGGTAGTGATGACGCCGGGCGCTCTACCGGGGCGGGACGGATTCTCCCACCCTGCCGGGGCTCACCTTTCCGTGTCGGCGGAAACGCACTCATGCGCCTCAGGCGGGCGTGGCCAGCGCTACCAGAGCCTGACCAAAGGCCAGAGAGCCGTCATTGGCGGGCAGGCTCTGATGCGCCATCACCCGATGCCCCGCCAGCGCCCGCAAAGTGCAATCCAGCAGCAGCGCGTTCTGAAAACACCCGCCCGCGAGCACCACCGCCTCTGCCGCGCCCTGCGCGATCAGATCCCGCGCGCGGGCCGCGAGGCTTTCGGCCAGTGTCACATGGAAGCGCGCGGCGATCTCCGCCACGGAACGACCCGCCGCCAGATCGGCGCAAATGCCCTGAAAAAGCGGCGCGGTCGCGATCTGCGCCCCGTCCCCGATCGGATAGGGGGGCGCGCGCCCCGCGCGGCATGCTTGCGCTTCAAGCGCCATCGCGGCTTCCGCCTCATGGCTGATCCGCGCCGGGCAGAGGCCGAGGACCGCCGCCACTGCATCGAACAGCCGCCCGGCGGAACTGGAGCGCGGCGCATTGATCCCCGCCGCCACGGCCTGCCGCACCAGCGCGCGCGGGGCCTCCGCGAAAAGCCGGTCCGCAACAGCGCCCAGCCCCGCCGCGTCCAGCCGCATCAGCGCATTGCGCCAGGGCTCGCGCTGGGCCAGATCGCCGCCGGGCAGGGGGGCGGGTTCCAGCCAGGCGATCCGCTCGAAACCCGCGTAATCGGCCAGGAGCAGCTCGCCGCCCCAGATCGTGCCATCCGGCCCCAGCCCCAGCCCGTCCAGTATGATCGCCGCGACCCGGCCCCCGTCGCGCGGCCAGAGATGTTCGCCCAGACAGGCGGCCAGATGTGCATGATGGTGATAAACCGCGCGCAGCGGCAGGCCCAAGGCGCGCCCGGCCTGCGTGGCGCGAAACCCTTCATGCGCATCCACCACAACAAGGGCCGGGGCATGGTCGAAAAGCGCAGTGTAATCTGTGAGCGCCTTTTCATATTCCTCCCATGTCAGCGGATCCTCCAGATCGCCCAGATGATGCGACAGAAGCGCCTCGCCCTCGCGCGTCAGGCAGAAGGCGGCTTTCATCTGCCCGCCCATGGCCAGCACCTGCGGCGCATCCTCAAAGCCCGGCGGCATGGGGTGCGTGCTGGGCGCCCGCCCGCGCGCATGGCGCAGCACCATCGGGCCATGGGGTGTGATCCGCTCGACGGAATCATCCAGCCTGCGGGCGATATCGCGGTCATGCATGAGAAACCCGTCGGCGAAAGCGGCCAGTTTCAATCGGGCCTCGTCATTGCCGATAACCTGCGGCTCGCCCGAGAGATTGCCCGAGGTCATCACCAGGGGCGCGTCGAAGCCGTCGATCAGAAGATGATGCAGCGGGGTATAGGGCAGCATCCAGCCCAGAGTATTCTGGCCCGGCGCGATGGCGGGGGCGAGCGTATCGCTGTGACGCGCCAGCAGCAGGATCGGGGCCGCCGCATTCTGCAACCGCGCGGCTTCCGCGTCGGAGAGCGCGCAGCTTGCGCGGATCATCTCCAGCCTGCCCATCAGTGCGAAAGGCTTGCTCGGGCGGCGCTTGCGCGCGCGCAAGAGTGCGACCGCCGTTTCCGAGCGCGCATCGCAGGCCAGATGGAACCCGCCCAAGCCCTTGATGGCGAGGATCTGCCCCTTGGCCAGCGCCGCCACCGCCAGCGAGAGCGCGTCGCCCGCGATTTCAACGCCGCCCTGTTCGAACCACAGGCGCGGGCCACAGGCGGGGCAGGCGATCGGCTGGGCATGGAAGCGGCGATCCGCCGGGTCGGCATATTCCGCGCCACATGCGGCGCAGAGCGTGAACCCTGCCATGGTGGTCTGCGCGCGATCATAGGGCAGATGTTTCAGGATCGAGAAACGTGGCCCGCAATGGGTGCAATTGGTGAAGGCATAGCCCGCGCGCCGCGCCGCCGGGTCGCGGATTTCGGCCAGACAGGCCGGGCAGGTCGCGGCATCGGGGGTGACGCGGGTGCGCACTGCGCCCCCGGCACTGGCGATGATCTCGAAGCCCTCGGGCAAGTCCTCTGGACCAAGCGGCGTGACCTCGATCGCATCGACCCGCGCCAAGGGCGGGGCCTCAAGGCGCAGGCCCTCGATAAACGCCTCCAGCGCGGCCCCTTCGGCTGCAATCAGCACGCCGCCCGCGTCATTCAGCACCCAACCGCGCAAGTCCAATCGACGCGCCAGCGCCCAGACGAAAGGCCGGAATCCCACGCCCTGCACCTGTCCCCTGACCCTGATCCGCAAAGCTTGGTCCATCATCCCATTTTCTTGCTGAAAATACTCCGGGGGGGTGCAGGGGGGGCAGCGCCCCCCCTGCCTTCTTTCAATGCACTGTGCAGACCATGCAGGGATCGAAACTGCGCACGATATGCTGCACGGCGAGCGGCGTGTCCTCACCTGTCCGCACCTTGGCCCCCACCAATGCCGCCTCCAGCGGTCCCGGCTGGCCGCCTTCGTCGCGCGGGCTGAAATTCCAGGTCGTTGGCGCGATGATCTGATAGGAGGCGATCCGCCCCCCCTCGATGCGTAGCCAATGGCCCAGCGCGCCGCGCGCGGCTTCGACCAGCCCCACACCCGCGCCCTCGGCCGGGATATTGCCCTGCGCCATGAAGCGCGCCGCCGGGTCGATCTCCTGCGCCAGTCTTTCCATCAGGATTTGCGTGCGCGCGATTTCCAGCAGCCGCGCGCCCACACGCGCCAGCACCCCGCCGCCCTGTGCCGCCAGATCGCGGGCCAGCGGATGGCCGTCGATCACCTGCCGCGCCAGCGCCCCGCATTCTACCGGTAGCCCCGCCAGACGCGGCGCCTTGCACCAGCTATAGGCCTGGTCGCGCATCTCATGGTCCGGCTCGGTCAGCCCTTCCGCCGGGTGCAGCGCCGTGCCCAGCATCCAGGCATGGCTCACATCCTCGGCAATCGCGTCCAGCGGCACCTCCCCAAGCGCGCCCTCCTGCCACAGCCCGCGCGCGAAGCCGAAACCGTGGTCCAGCGGATAGGCGCCAAAGCTCAGATAGCGCCCCGCGCCGCGCCCCATGTCCGCCAGATCGAGGCTGACGGCAGCGCGCAGGAACAGCCCTGCATCACCCCTGTCCCAGCTTAGCAGCGCATCTTGCGAGGGCAGGGTCATGAACTCTTCCAGGCTCGCGCCGAAGAGGTCCGCCTCCAGAAAGCGCCGGAACCCGCGCAGGGTCGCGATGATGCGCATGCGTTCCGCGCCCGTGGGGGTGCGCGTCACCCCGCCGGGCTGGATCGCCAGCACATGCGGCCATTTCCCCGCCATCAGCCCCAGAATATGGATGAGCTGAGCCCGCGCCTCGACCGCGCGCCGCGCGCCAGAGCCTTCCATCGCCGTGAAGCGCTGGATGACTGCATCGTGCCAGTCATGGCCTGCATAGGCGGGGCGGGTGAAATCTGGCATGAAGAACAGGTAGAAATGCGTCAGGTGATCGCTGACATTCTCGACCGCGTGAATGAGCGCCGCCATCTGCGCGCCCTGCGGCGTGGGCGCAAGCCCCATCGCATCGCCCAGCGCGCGCGCCGCTGCGGCGGATTGGCTGATCGAGCAGATCCCGCAGATGCGCGGGGTGATCGTCAGCGCATCGCGCGGGTCGCGCCCGGTCAGCATGCGTTCAAACCCGCGATAGAGCGGTGCATTGACCCGCGCTTTCGCCACCGACCCGTCGGTGATCTCCAGATGCACTTCCAGATCGCCCTCGACCCGGTTGAACGGGCCGACCACCAGTTTGGCCGCGCTCATGGGCGCGGCTTTCGCAGAGTGGGCGGCACATCCACCCGGTCCGAGACCGCATTGCGCGCGATCCGCTCGGGCGTTGCGGCTTTCGAGAGCGAGGCCAGCGCCATGAACCAGGCTTTCGGCATATCCGTGGGCAGGCCCACCGGGATGCCCGCGAGTTTCGGCGTCTGGGTGAAAGCATGGCGCGGGTTCTCGAATTCGGGCGCGGTGCAGTTGATGCAAGGGTATCCCCCCGAGGTGCAGGATCCCGACCCGTTCCAGGGCCGGATATTGCAATCGCCCACTGCCTGCGTGCCGATACAGCCCAGATGCTCCATCATGCAGCCCATATCCGACAGACTGCGCGCACTGGCCTTGTATTCGTAAAATTCGTTTTTCGGGCAGCCATGATGCACCAGATGATCGGCAAAGAAGCGCGGGCGGGCATAGCCATCCAGATCCGGCGCGCGCATAGCGCCTGCGGCCAGCAGCATCAGCGTCTCCAGCACCCAGCCCGGATGCGTGGGGCAGCCTGCGACATTGATCACCGGCAGCCCGGTCGGATCGCGGAAACCCGGCGGCAGCAAGCCGCCAAGATGGCTGCCCTCATATTGCAGGCCCACTGCATCGGAGGGGTTGTCACCTGCCGATGTCACCCCACCAAAGGCTGCGCAGCTTCCCACCGCGATGACATGGCGCGCGCGGGGGGCCAGATCCTGCACCCAGTCCATCATCGACCGGCCCGTGCCGGTCAGCATCTGGAACCGTCCGCTATTCTTCGGCCCGCGCGCGATCGCCCCCTCGATGCACAAAAGATCAAGCGCGATCTCGCCCGCCGCGATCCGGTCCAGCAGCCTGCGCACTTCCGCGCCGCTGTCCAGACTCAGCGCCGGATGCCACAGCACCCGGATGCCCGCGCCCGTCAGCGTGTCGAATACATTGGGGTTTTCAGCGCAGAGCAGCGACATGGTGCAGCCGCCACAGCCCGAAGCCTGAAGCCAGAGCAGGTTCATGCCGCGCCCCCTGCATCCGCCGTCAGCGGCAATTCCAGCCGGAAACAGGCCCCGGTCCTCGCGTCCGGGCACAGGATCAGCCTGCCGCCATGTTCCTGCGCGATCTTGTGGCTGATCGACAGGCCCAGCCCCGTGCCCTTGCCCACGGGCTTGGTGGTGAAGAACGGATCGAAGATCATCGCCTGCAGCTCGGGCGCGATGCCGGGGCCATTATCGGCCACCTGCAACACCGCCTGCGTGCCTTCCTTGCCGCAGGTCAGCACCACGCGCCCGCCGGGCTGGTCTTCGAGCACATCAAGCGCATTCTGCACCAGATTCATCACCACCTGCTGAATATGCCCCGCGCGCCCCTGCAGGATCAGACTGTCACAGCCTGCATGTTCCAGCACCACATCGCCCGCGCGCTCGCGCAGCACCCATTTCGCGGCGACGCGGGCGATCTCGACCAGATCGAACTGTGCGATCTCGCCCGCGCCATCCGCCGACAGGCGGCGCAGATCGGCCACGATATCGCGCACCCGCTCGGCGCCCTCGCGCGCGCCGCGCACCGCGTCGCGCAGGTTGCGCAACTCGCGGTCGAGGCGCAATTCCTCGCGCAGCGCGATCAGCTCGTCACGGCTCGCGCCTTCGGTCACGCGGTCGAAATAGGTCTCGAATTTGGTGGCATAGCGTTCCAGCGCATGGGCATTGGCATAGACAAAGCTGATCGGGTTGTTCAATTCATGCGCCACCCCCGCCAGCAGCCGCCCCAGCGAGGCAAGTTTCTCATTGCGCACCAATTGCCCCTGCATCGCCTTCAGCTCGTCATGGCTCTGCGCCAGCGCCTGATAGGCCTGCCGCAATTCGCCGACCGAGCGCCCGGTCAGCACGAAGCCCGCAACCCGGCCCCGGTCGTCGCGGCGGGGGGCGATCACCAGTTCATGGGGCATGGGCTCGGGCAGGGCGGCCAGTTCCAGTTCGACCGAGATCGGCGCGCGCCCGACGCGGCAGTCATCCAGCGCGCGCTGCAGCGCGGGCGCATCGGTAAAGAGCCCCGCCACCTCGCGCCCCTGCAGGCTGGCCGCATCCTGCCCCATCCGCGCACTGAGCGAGGCTGAAACCTGCTCGATCCGCCCGAGGCGCGAGGCCACGATCAGCACATCCGAGACCGAGGCCAGCACCGATTCCAGAAAGCCGCGCATGGATTGCAATTCGGTATTCTGCGCCTCCAGCCGTTCCTGATAGGCCACCAGTTCGGCATAGTTGCGATCCATCGCCGCGATCACCTCGGCCCAGGTCTGATCGGCAAGGCGTGTGTCCAGATGCCGCAGCAGCGGCGAGGTCGTGGCGAGGGGCGGCAGATCCGGTTCCATAGGCCCACAGTAGCGCAGTTGCCTGGGCCAAACCACTGGCTTGTCATGTCTGTGGCCCCTCTCAGCCATGGCGATGCCGGTGCCCGGCGCCGTGATGGGGCGTCAGGGAATGGGGGACTTCCTGCCCATGCGCCTCCATCAGCCGCGCATTGCCCAGCACCTCGGGGGCGGGGCCATCAGCGCAGATTCGGCCCTGATCGATCACGATCACGCGCGGGCAGAGTTCCAGCACCAGTTCCAGATCATGGCTGGCGATCAGCATCGCCTGATCCATCCCTGCCAGAAGCGCGATCAACCGCCGCCGCTGGCGCATATCCAGCGCGGCAGAGGGCTCATCCAGCAGCAGCAGATTGGGCTGCATGACCAGCGCGCCCGCGATACAGGCCCGCCGCTTCTCGCCGCCCGAGAGGTGATGCACTGGGCGGTCCTCCAGTCCGGTCAGCCCGCAGACATCCAGCGCGTCACGCGCCCGTGCGGTGATCTCGGCCTCGGCCAGCCCCAGATTGCGCGGGCCGAAGCTGACATCCTCGATCAGCGTGGGGCAGAAAAGCTGGTCCTCGGCCTGTTGGAACACCAGCGCGGTTTCAGAGCGGAACTGCCCCGGCACTACGGCACGGCCCATGACCTGCACCGCGCCCTGCTGCGCGGGCAGCACCCCGGCGATGGTGTGAAACAGCGTTGTCTTGCCCGCGCCATTCGGCCCGACCAGCCCGACATGCGCCCCACGCGGCAGGGCGAAGGACAGACCCTTCAGCACCGGCGCATGTCCCGGCCAGCCGACCGAGAGGCTATGGAGATCCAGCGCGTTCACAGGATCCGGTCCAGCCATATCACCCCGCAGGCAAGGATTGCCGCCCCAGTGATTGCCGCCCAGTCGCGCGCCTGCAAGGGGGCAAGGGGCGGCGCCAGCCCCGCGCCATAGCCGCGCAGCCGCATCGCGGCCCAGAGCCGTTCCGACCGTGCCTGCGCGCGGATCAGGCTTGTCGCGAGCAGGCGGGCATGATCGGGCAGGGCATGCCAGCCCCCGCGCCCGCCGCGCAATTGTCGCGCCAGCTGCGCGCGGCGCAGGTCAGTTCGCACCTCATCGAGATAGCGCAGGGTCAGCAGCGCCAGATCGCTCATCAGCGCAGGCAGGCGCAAGCCCCGCAGACCCGCCACCAGTTGCAGTGGGGTAAGCGGGGCCAGCAGCGCCAGTGTGACCGCGACAATCGCCAGCAAGCGCCCCGCGATCAGGGCTGCGGCCTGCAAACCTTCGAGCCGCAGGGTGAGCGGGCCAAGCTGCGCCAACACCGCCCCGCCCGAAATCAGCGGCAGGACCAGTGCCAGCCCCAGCGCCAGAGCCGCAGGGCCGCGCATCCGGCGCAGCACCAGCCGCGAGTGACCGCAGGCCAGCACAACCGCGACCGCAAGCGCGATGACCCAGGGCAGCACCGCCAGACCCTGCACGGAGGCAATGCCAAAGGCCAGCAGCAGCGCGATCACCAGCCGCGCGCGGGGCGAAGCCTCAGCCATGCGGCACCAGCCGCGGCTCGACCCGGCGCAGCACGCGCAAGAGCGTCATCACGATCACGCCTTCGGCCAGTGCGAGCGGCAGATGCGCAGCGATCAGGACCAGAAGTGCCATCCGCTCGGCACCGGCGTCGATGACCGCAGGCAGCCCCGCCAGCACGATGGCAGCAAACAGCGCCAAGGCCGCCAGAACCGCGCCGCTGCCCGCGAGGAAGGCGGCGACGTCCGGCCAGCGCCCGCCGATCTGACGCCAGAGGCCAAAGGCCAGCAGCGCAGGCGCCCCGAGAATCAGGCCGTTCAGCCCCAGCGCCGTGATCCCGCCATGGCCGAACAACATCGCCTGCAGGAAGAGCCCGACCATGATGGCGGGGAGCGCGAACCAGCCCAGCATCACCCCCATCAGCCCCGCCAACATCAGATGCACGCTGGCAGGCGGCACCGGCACCGCGATCAGCGAGGCCGCGAAGAAGACCGTCGTCAGCATGGCCACGCGCGGGATCTCGGCCTGCGGGTCGGGCAGCGCCTTGATCCGGTGCAGCGCGAGCGCCACCAACCCCGCGCTGGCCGCATAGCCCGCCAGCGCCATGTCCACCGGCACGATCCCGTCAGGCAGATGCATTGCGGCCCCCTTTGCGGCGATAGACGAAAGCCGCCGTTCCCAAAGCCCCCCATGCGACCAGCGCCACCATCAGCAGACGCTGGCCCCAGCCCTGCGCGCTGCTTGCGGTCATGATCACAGGAGCATCCGCGCCAATCTCCATATGCACCATCGCGCCATGCCCGGACTGGCGGACCTGAAAGCTCCAGCGCCCCGGCTCGTTCCCCAGCACAAACTCCAGCCGCCCGTCGCGATCCGTAACCCCCTGACCCCAGGGGGTCGAGGGGTCGTCCGGCGCATAGATGATCACCTGCGCATGCGACATCGGCTCGCCGGTATCGTAGAGGGCATGCAGGCGGATGGCCTGTGCGGTCTCGGCCTCGATCAGCGCGGCATGGGAAAACGCGGAAAGCGGGGCACAAAGCCCCGCCGCGAATGCCGTTGCTGCAACACGCCTAAAGCATTGAGACATGGCAATGCCCTTCGCCGACATGACCGAGATGCAGCCCGTCCAGCGTAAACTCATGCACGCCCCCCGCCGCGAAAGGCTCAAACCCGAAAGCGGCAAGGTTCATCTCATCCGCGTCATCCTTGTCTGCGCGGCCGAAGAGGTGATCGAGATGCAGGGTGATTTCCAGATCGGCCCCGGTCGTGTCGGTCACGAAACCCTTGCGGGTGTCGCCCAGATATTCACTGCAGGCATGGGCCACGCTGTCGGCGCTGCGCAGGGTGAAAGGCACTTCCCGCACGTCCTTGCGCGCGATCCCCTCCAGCACCAGTGAAAAGCCATCGGCATCCGGGACCAGTGCCCATGACAGCGCATTGTAGTGACCGGGCGCGGCCTCGACGCGCAGCAGCGCCACGCGGTCATCCTCATCGGCATCGGTCAGATCCACCGTGAAGGGGCCTGCAATGAGCAGCGCCGTGCCGGTGATCGCGGGGCCATCGGCCATGAAGGGGGGATCGGTCTGCCACGCGGTGATCTGGTCGAAAGTGGCTGTGATGCGGGTGAATTCCAGCGCCCAGCCATCCTTGGTCAGTTGCGGGGCGGTAAAGCCCTCGGTCGCCAGATCCTCGCCACTGGCAAAGAGCGTCAGGCTGCCCGCATGAACGGAAAAACTGGCGCATATGGCCATTGTGGCAAGCGCGAAAACGCGGGTCATGGGCAGGATCTTTCCTTCGGTATGAAGAACTACAGCATTTGTCATACGCCCCTTGCGCCATCCGTCAAGCGCCCCGACGAGCGGCTGCATGCGGCGGCACACAGCGCTGTGGAAAGCCTGTTTCCGCTGCAAAATCATACTGGAAACCCCCTCACCGGGGCCGGGCCGGAGCTCTGCGTGCAAAGCTGCATCTTTTCAGCGCCTTATGCGACTGCACAGCAAACGGGCGTTTTTCCTGCCATGCCGCCCAAGGCTGAGGCATTTTTTTCAGGAATTTCGCAGTGCAGACCGGAGGAGGCCCGAAGACCCATGCCCGACACGCCAAATGACCGAATCGAAACCTTTTACGAGGTGATGCGCGCGCAGGGCATCTCGCGGCGCAGTTTCATGAAATACTGCACCCTGACCGCGACCGCGCTGGGGCTTGGTCCCGCTTTTGTGCCGAAAATCGCCCATGCGATGGAAACCAAGCCCCGCACCCCGGTCATCTGGCTGCACGGGCTGGAATGCACCTGCTGCTCCGAAAGCTTCATCCGCTCGGGCCACCCATTGGCCAAGGATGTGATCCTGTCCATGATCAGTCTCGACTATGATGAACTCCTGATGGCCCCGTCCGGGCTGGCCGCGCAGGCGGTGCTGGAAGAGACCATCGCCAAATACAAGGGCAACTACATTCTGGCGGTCGAGGGCAACCCGCCGCTGAATGAAGACGGGATGTTCTGCATCTCGGGCGGCAAGCCCTTCGTGGACAAGCTGAAACGCGTGGCCAAGGATGCGAAGGCGATCATCGCCTGGGGGGCCTGCGCGTCCTATGGCTGTGTGCAGGCCGCAAGCCCCAACCCGACGCAGGCCACGCCCATCCACAAGGTCATTACCGACAAGCCCATCATCAAGGTGCCGGGTTGCCCGCCGATTGCCGAGGTGATGACCGGCGTGATCACCTATATGGTAACCTTCGACCGCATGCCCGCGCTGGACCGGCAGGGCCGCCCGCTGATGTTCTATTCGCAGCGCATCCATGACAAATGCTACCGCCGCCCGCATTTCGACGCAGGCCAGTTCGTCGAGAACTGGGATGATGAGGGCGCGCGCAAGGGCTATTGCCTGTATAAAGTCGGCTGCAAGGGGCCGACCACCTATAACGCCTGCTCGACCGTGCGCTGGAACGAAGGTGTCAGCTTCCCCATCCAGTCCGGCCATGGCTGTATCGGCTGTTCCGAGGACGGGTTCTGGGATCAGGGCAGTTTCTACGACCGTGTGACCGATATCACCAAATTCGGGGTCGAGGCCAATGCCGACCGGGTGGGGCTTGCGGCGGCGGGCGTGGTCGGGGGCGCGGTGGCGGCCCATGCGGCCCTCTCGGCGCTCCGGCGCGCGCAGCAAAAGGCCGTGGGCCAGTCCAATGCGGCCAAAGCCGCCAAAGAGGAGGCATAATCCATGCTGGAAACACCGAATGGCTACATGATGGACAAATCCGGCCGCCGCATCGTCATCGACCCGGTGACGCGGATCGAGGGCCATATGCGCTGCGAGATCAATGTCGATGAGGATGGTGTGATCCGCAACGCAGTCAGCACGGGGACCATGTGGCGCGGGCTTGAGGTGATCCTCAAGGGGCGTGACCCGCGCGATGCATGGGCCTTTACCGAGCGTATCTGCGGGGTCTGCACCGGGACGCATGCGCTGACATCAGTCCGCGCGGTCGAGGATGCGCTGGGCATCGCGATCCCCGAGAATGCCAATTCGATCCGCAACATCATGCAGCTGAACCTGCAGATCCATGATCATATCGTGCATTTCTATCACCTGCACGCGCTGGATTGGGTCAATCCTGTCAATGCCTTGCGTGCCGATCCTAAAGCAACCTCTGAGCTGCAGCAGATGGTCAGCCCGGCGCATCCGCTCTCCTCTCCGGGCTATTTCCGCGACGTGCAGAACCGGCTGAAGAAATTCGTCGAATCCGGCCAGTTGGGGATTTTCAAGAACGGCTATTGGGACAACCCGGCCTATAGATTGCCGCCCGAAGCCGATCTGATGGCGACGACGCATTATCTTGAGGCGCTGGATCTGCAGCGTGAAGTGGCCAAGATCCACACCATCTTTGGCGGCAAGAACCCGCATCCGAACTGGCTGGTGGGCGGTGTGCCGTGCCCGATCAATATGGATGGCGTGGGCGCGACCGGCGCGATCAATATGGAGCGGCTGAATCTGGCCAGTTCCATCATCGACAAATGCATCGAGTTCAACAACAACGTCTATATCCCTGATGTCATCGCCATCGGCAATTTCTACCGCACATGGCTGCATGGTGGGGGGCTTTCGTCGCAAGCCTGTCTGGCCTATGGCGATATCCCGGAGAATGCCAATGATTTCAGCGCCGGTCAGTTGCACCTGCCGCGCGGGGCGATCATCAATGGCGACCTGTCGCAAGTGCATGATGTCGATCCGCGCGACCCCGAACAGGTGCAGGAATTCGTTGATCATAGCTGGTACACCTATGGCCAGCCGGGCCGGGGCCTGCACCCATGGGACGGGATATCCGAGGCGCAATATGTGCTTGGCCCCAATGCCAAGGGCACGCGCACCGATATCAAGGAACTGGACGAGGCCGCGAAATACAGCTGGATCAAGGCCCCGCGCTGGCGTGGTCACGCGATGGAGGTGGGACCGCTGGCCCGCTATGTCGTGGGTTATGCAAAAGGCCACGAGGATATCAAGGATCAGGTGGACGGGCTCTTGCGCACCATGAACCTGCCGCTGGAGGCGGTATTCTCGACGCTGGGCCGCACCGCGGCGCGGGCGCTGGAATCGGAATATTGCGGGCGCTTGCAGAAATATTTCTTCGACAAGCTGGTCGCCAATATCCGCAATGGCGACACGCATACGGCCAATGTGGAAAAATGGGATCCCAAGACCTGGCCCAAGGAAGCCAAGGGCGTCGGCATGACCGAAGCCCCGCGCGGCGCTTTGGGGCATTGGATCCGGATCAAGGACGGGCGCATCGAGAATTATCAATGCGTGGTGCCGACAACATGGAACGGCTCGCCCCGCGATCTGCAAGGCAATATCGGCGCGTTTGAAGCAAGCCTGATGAACACGCCGATGGAACGGCCCGACGAGCCGGTCGAGGTGCTGCGCACGCTGCACAGTTTCGATCCCTGCCTTGCCTGTTCCACGCATGTCATGTCGCCCGATGGCGACGAGTTGACCACTGTGCGCGTGCGCTGAAAGGGGGTGCGAGATGAATGTTCATTCCGATCCCGAACCCGGCGGGGATCTGGCGACCCCCTTCCACAAGGCGGGCACGCATAAGCAGACCTCGGTCTATGTCTATGAGGCGCCGGTGCGCATCTGGCATTGGATCAACGCTTTCGCAATCCTTGTCCTATGCGTCACCGGCTATTTCATCGGCAGGCCGCTACCCAGTTTCACGGGCGCCGAGGCCACCTATCAGTTCTTCTTCGGCTATCTGCGCTTCGTGCATTTCGCCGCCGGGATGGTGCTGACCGTGGGCTTCTTCGGCAGGCTATATTGGGCCTTTGTCGGCAACCATCATGCGCGGCAATTGTTCACCTTCCCCTTTTGGTCACGTCCTTTCTGGACCGAGGTCTGGTTTGAAATCCGCTGGTATCTGTTCATGGCGAAAGAGCCCAGGAAATATGAGGGCCATAACCCGCTGGCGCAGCTTGCGATGTTCTTCTTCATCACAGTGGCGACGGTCTTCATGATCATCACCGGTTTCGCGCTCTATGCCGAAGGGCAGGGGCAGGGCCATTGGATGTATCGGGCCTTTGGCTGGGTCATCCCGCTGGCCGGAAACAGCCTTGATGTGCATATGCTGCACCGGATGGGTATGTGGGCGATCGTGGTCTTTGTGATCGTGCATATCTATGTCGCGGTGCGCGAGGATATCATGTCGCGCCAGTCGATCATCTCGACCATGGTCTCGGGGCACCGCACCTTCAAGGATGATCGCCCGGACTGACGCGCCGGTGAATCACTGCGCCTGAGAACGGCCCTGCGGGGCCGTTTTTCATGGCGGATGCTGCAAGGCTTGTGATCGGTTTTTGCAATACTGGAAACCAGATGACCACCGCGCCGCGATGCGGTATGCCGCAGAATGCCCGTTTTATACATATCTTTCAGATGATTACGTTTTTCGTCCGGGAAGCGAAAAACCTGCATCCCCCTCGCATGGAAAGTTATACTCTGCCATCAGTCGCGGCTGCAAAGCTTGCGACCAGCCAGCCCGGCAAGAGGGAGGAACCCGTGGCCAGCGACAACACCCCCGCCCGCATTCTGGTGCTGGGCATCGGCAATCTGCTCTGGGCCGATGAAGGTTTCGGCGTGCGCTGCATCGAGTATCTGGCCGAGAACTGGGCCTTGCCCGAATGCGTGCATTTGATGGATGGCGGCACGCAGGGCCTCTATCTGCTGCCCTTTCTGGAACAGGCCGATGCGCTGATCGTCTTCGATGCGGTCGATTACGGGCTGGCCCCCGGCAGCATGAAGATCGTCGAGAATGACGAAGTGCCTGCATTCATGGGGGCGAAGAAGATGAGCCTGCACCAGACCGGGTTTCAGGACGTCATCGCCACCGCGCAACTGATGGGCTATTGCCCGGGCCAGATGCTGCTGATCGGCGTGCAGCCGGTCGAGCTGGAAGATTACGGCGGCGGATTGCGCCCGCTGACCGCCGCACAGATCGAACCGGCGGTGCAAATCGCGCTCCAACGGCTGCGCCATTGGGGCGTGGAGGTCCGACCGGGCCGCACCGCGACCGGTGATCTGGCCGACCCGTCCATCGCGCGCGACGCCTATGAGGCCGGGCGCCCCTCGGAAGATGCGGCCTGCCGGATCGGCGATGACCGTTTCTTTCCTGTGAAAGCCTGATCCGCATGTGTGTCGGAACCCCCATGCAGGTCATCGCGGTCAACGGGATCGCCGCCGATTGCTCGGATGGCGCGCGGCGCGAGACCGTGGATCTGTCGCTCGTGGGCGATGTCTCCCCCGGCACATGGCTGCTGACGCATCTGGGCTGCGCGCGCGAGGTCATCACCGAGGCGGAAGCGCGGCAGATCATGGCCGCGCTCGATGGTTTGCGCGCGCTGATGGCGGGCGATGCGCTGGGCGATGCCTTTGCCGATCTGGACGCCCGCGCGCCCAGCCTTCCCCCCCATCTTCAGGCCGCGCTTGATGCGGGCTGTTCCACTGGCTGAGGAGGCCCCATGTCCCACCCGCTTCTGACCCGCCTGACGACGGAATTCGGCTGGCCCTTGCTCGACAGCCCCGACGCGCTGGCCGCCCATCTGGCCCAACCCGGCCTGCATTGCCTGTTCATCCCCGGTGATCCGGCGCGCAATCTCGAAACAGCGGATGCCGCCGTGATCCTGCCGGAACTGCGGCAGGCGTTTCAGGGCCGCTTCGATTGCGCGCTGGTGGGAGATGCGATCGAGGCGGGGTTGCGCGAGGAAACCCGCGTGCTGAAAACCCCGTCCTTCCTGTTCTATGACGAGGATCAGTTCCTTGGCGGCATCGCCAAGATCCGCGACTGGGACGATTACCTGACCCGAATTCCCCAGATCCTGACCGCCAAAGCCGAGGTGTAGCCCATGCAAAGCCCCTTCACCCTGCCGCCCGCCGGTTTCGGCCCCGGCTCGCAATCGACTGACGAGGCACTGGAATATATCGCGCTGCCCTCGGGCATGCGTACCTATGTGCCCCATATGCCCGAGATCGAGGATCCCGACAGTCTGGCCCCGGCGCTGGCGGTGCTGGATCAGGTCGCGCAAGCCTGCGATCTGGTGGCGCGCGAGGGGGGGCGGGCGCAGATCGCGCTTGCGGGCCTTGCGGCCCCGGCGCGCAGGCTCTTGGCCGAAACGCTTGGTCATGGCGAGGTGTCTATGAGGCTGCGCGGGGTGCCTGCGGTGGCGGTGCAGGAAAGTGTCTTTGCGGGCGTCTGGGTGCTGCAAGGCGCGGACATTGATCTGATCGAGGTCGCGCCGGTGCCCGAACTGGCCGTCACCCGCGCCCATCAGCCCCACCGCGCCACGACCCCCGATGCGCCCCGCGCGCCCGGTGTGGTCAATGCGCCTGCGCTGCTGGCAGAACTTGGCGACAAGTCAGCGAGTTACCGGCCCGGCGCGGAAATCCATGTCGTGAACCTGACGCTCTTGCCGCATACGCCCGAGGATCTGGACCATATGGCGCGGGTGCTGGGCGAGGGTGCGGTCACGATCCTGTCGCGCGGCTATGGCAATTGCCGCATCACCGCGAGCGCCATGCCGCATGTCTGGCGGGTGCAGTTCTTCAATTCCTCGGACACGCTGATCCTCGATACATGGGAGGTCACGCAGATGCCCGAAGTCGCGATTGCCGGGCCAGAGGATATTGCCGACAGTGCAGACCGCATCCGCGAAGTCCGGAGGGCGATGGCATGACTACTCCGCGTTTCGAGGGCTCCTACCTTGGCGCAGGCGCGAAAATCTCTGCCGCCGCCGTGCTGGAATGCAAGATCTGCTGGCATGTCTATGACCCTGCGCTGGGCGATGAAACCCGCCAGATCAGCCCCGGCACGCCCTTCACCGCGCTGCCCCATGACTGGACCTGCCCCGGCTGCGGGGCTGCGGCCGAGCAATTCATGGTCCTGCGCGACGCAGGCGCGGCACCGGATGCGATGGAAGCCGCCGTCGCCCGGCTGGAAGCCGATTTCCGCGAGATCTATCACGGCAAGATGCGCGATGTGCCGCTCTGCAACCAATCGCTGCATGTGCAGGCCGTGGGCTTCCAGCCCTGGGGCGGGCATTTCTTAGGCGTGCTGATCGCGCCGTGGTTCATGAATCTGGTGCTGCTGGCGGGGCCGCAGGATAACTGGACAGCATTGCAGCCGGGCGCAAAGGAGTTGATCGGCTTTCCCTCTGGCCAGTATGAGTTCATCCATAACGCCCGCGAACAGGTGGGCGGCTACAAGGCCTGCTCGCTGTTTTCGCCGATGACTGAGTTCAACAGCCAGATGCAGGCCGTGGATGTGGCGCGCGCGGTCATGGTGGGGCTGTTCGACCCGAGCGCGCTGGAACGGCTGGAAGATGCCGCGCAACCCTTGCCGAAGTCTGACGTCCCGCAGATCGCGCCCCCGAAACTGGCGAAAGCGCGCCCGCTGGAGCGCCGCGCCTTCATCACCGGGCAGGTCTGACGCGATGGACGGGGCGCTGCAGATCACCTTTGACGGGCTGGGCTGGTCGTTTGACCTGCCCGACCCGCCTGCGCTGGGGGTGCTCTTGCATGGCAAACCCGCGGCGCAGGCCGCCGAGCTGTTGCCGCGCCTGTTCAACCTGTGCAGCGCCGCGCAGGGCATGGCCGCGCGCCTGTCGCTGGGCCTGCCCACTGCGCCCGATGCGCAAGAGAGCCTTGCGCGCGAGGTGCTGCGCGATCATCTGCTCGCGCTTTTCATCACTCTGCCGCGCGCTGCGGGTCTGCCCGCGCTGCCCTTGCCCCAGGGCTGGCAGAAAAGCCCCGATATCGCCTCTGCGCTCTGGGGTGGTGCGCGCCCGGTGCTGCTGGCGCAATGGCTGGCGTCAACGCAGGGGCTTGCGCCCTTGGTCGCGCGCATTTCGGCCCGCTTCGGGCAACAGGCGCAGGTTGATCCCTTGCCCTTTGTCACCGCCGAGAATGCCGACAGCATGGCCCCGCTCGAAAACAGCCCCGCCGCCCGACATGCCGGGAACGCCCTCCTGCGGCAGGCCGAGACACTGGCGGGGCGCGGGCCGCTCTGGCGTCTGCTGGGCCGCATCCTTGATGCCGAAGCCGCCGCCTGCAGCGCATTGCCCCCGCCCGCGATGCGCGCCGATGGCATGGCGCTGGTGCCCGCCGCGCGCGGCGTCTATGCGCTGCGGCTGGACATGGATCAGGGCCGGATCACGCGGATCTGCCGCATCACCCCCACGGATCACATGCTCGCCCCCGGTGGCAGCTTGCGCCGCACGCTCAGCGCGCTCGATCAGCCCGCGCTTGCGCCCTTGCTGGTCGCGCTGCATGATCCCTGCCTGCCGGTGAAACTGCCCGAGGTGGGCCATGCATGAAATGTCGCTCGCCGAAGGCATCCGCCAGATCATCGACGCGCAGGCCGCCGCGCATGGGTTCGAGCGCGTGACGACCCTGCGGCTGGAAATCGGGCGCTTCGCGGGGGTCGAGAAACCGGCGCTGGAATTTGCTCTGGACGTGGTGCTGCGCGGCTCCAGCGCCGAAGGGGCCGGGATCGAGATGATCGACCTGCCGGGCCGGGCGCTCTGCTACGATTGCGGCGAGACGGTCGAGATTGCCGACCGGCTGGACCCGTGCCCGCTTTGCGGCAGCGGCAAGATCATGCCGCAGGGCGGGGATGAGATGCGGATCAAGGATATGGAGGTGATCTGATGTGCACTGTTTGCGGATGCAGTTCCGGGCCGAAGATCGGTGGCAAGGCCCATGCCCATAGCCATGCACATGCGCATGACCATGGTGATCTGACCCATGCCCGCACGCATGAGCACAGCCACAGCCATGCCCATGACCACGCGCATGGCGATCATGACCACAACCATAGCCATGGCGCGGACCATGACCACCACCATTACGGGCAAGGCGCCGCCGGGGTCTCGGTGCCGGGCATGTCGCAGTCGCGCCTGATCCAGATCGAGACCGATATTCTGGCCAGGAACAACAGCTATGCCGCC
Source organism: Natronohydrobacter thiooxidans (assembly GCF_001884735.1). Classification (GTDB taxonomy): domain Bacteria; phylum Pseudomonadota; class Alphaproteobacteria; order Rhodobacterales; family Rhodobacteraceae; genus Roseinatronobacter; species Roseinatronobacter thiooxidans_A. The sequence continues at coordinate 120,346 of NZ_MJAP01000010.1, forward strand.
TCGAACCGGCGCGTGCTGGCCGCGCTCCAAGCATTCGCCGTGAACCTCGTCTCCTCGCCCGGCTCCGGCAAGACGACGCTTCTGTGCAAGACCATCGAAGCGCTGGGCGATCAACCTTTGGCGGTGATCGAGGGCGACCAGCAGACCAGCCATGACGCCGAGCGCATCCGCGCGACCGGGGCGCGGGCGGTGCAGGTCAATACCGGCAAGGGCTGCCATCTCGACGGGCATATGGTGGGCCATGCGATGGATGATCTGCATCTTGCGCCACAAAGCCTGCTTTTCATCGAGAATGTCGGCAATCTGGTCTGCCCGGCGGCTTTTGATCTGGGCGAGGATGCCAAGGTCGCGATCCTGTCGGTCACTGAGGGCGAGGACAAGCCGCTGAAATACCCCGATATGTTCACCGTCGCGAAACTCGCGATCCTGAACAAGACCGACCTTGCGCCCCATTGCGATGCCGATCTGGACGCCTATGAGGCGAACCTCAGGCGCATCAATCCCGATATCACGGTGCTGCGCGTCTCGGCCCGCACCGGCGAGGGGTTGGCGGCCTGGCTGGAGTGGCTGCGTGCGGGGCTGCGCGTGAAAGCGCGGTCATGACCCGCTCGGCCCGCCCCGCGATCCTGCTTGTGGATGATGAGCCGCATTCGCTGGCCTCGATGCGCATGGCGCTGGAAGATGATTTCGACATCCTGACCGCGGACAGCGCCGATCAGGCGATGACGCTCCTGCGCGAGGAATGGGTACAGGTCATATTCTGTGACCAGCGCATGCCGGGGCGCACCGGCGTGCAATTTCTGACCGAGGTGCGCGAAAGCTGGCCCGAAATCGTGCGCATCATCGTGACCGGTTATACCGATCCCGGCGATATGGCCGAGGCGATCAACGCCGCGGGCATCTATCAGTTCCTGACCAAGCCCTGGCATCCGGACCAGCTATTGATGGCCGCGCGCAATGCCGCCGATCTGTTCGCAATGACGCGCGAACATGAACGCCTGTCGCTGGAAATGAAGCATCTGGGCACCACAGCCGAGACCAAACTGGAAAAGCGCCGCCGCGACCTGCGCGAACGGCAGGGGTTTGACGCGATCCTGCGCAGCCCGCAATCGCGCATGAATGCGGTGGTCGAGATGGCCCGGCAATATGCCAGTTTCGACATTTCGGTGCTGCTCTCGGGCGAGGCTGGCACGGGCAAACAGGAGCTTGCCCGCGCGATGCATCATGCGAGCTTGCGGGCGGAAAAGCCGTTTCTGGCGCTCAATTGCGCGGGACTGCCGGATGAGTTGCTGGAACTGGAACTGTTCGGCGCGCGGCGGGGCGCGGTGCCGGGGCTGGCCACGAACCGCATCGGGCTGTTGCAGAAGGCCGATCGCGGCACGCTTTATCTGGGGGGCGTGGAAAGCCTGAGCGCGAAAATGCAGATGGCGCTGATGCGGGTTCTGCGCGAGGGCGCATTTCTTCCCCTTGGCGGGCATGAAGCGATACGCAGCAATCTGCGCCTGATCTGCGGGCTGACCGGCGATCTGCGCGCGCTGATGGCCGAAGGGCGGCTGCGCACCGATCTGGGCTATGCGATTTCGGCGGGGGAAATCACCGTCCCGCCCTTGCGCGGGCGGCGTGGTGATGTCGCGATCCTTGCCACCGCCTGCCTGTTTGACGCCGCCAGCCTGCACGGCAAACAGGTTCGCGGCTTTGACGATGTGGCGCTGGGATTTCTGGAAAATTACGACTGGCCCGGCAATCTGCGCGAGCTGGAAAACGAGGTCACGCGCATGCTGATCTTCGCGCAGGATCCGCTTCTGGGGGCCGATCTGATCTCGCGCCATATCCTGCAGGCCGATCCCGGCGAGGATGGCGCCGACCGCGCGCTGGACCCGATCCTGACCCGCGAGGGCACGCTGAAGGACCGTGTGGAACTGGTGGAAATGCGCATCCTGCGCGAAACCCTGACCCGCCATCGCTGGAACAAAAGCCGCGCCGCCGCCGAACTGGGCCTCAGCCGCGTCGGCCTGCGCGCCAAGATCGAGCGTTACGGCATTGATGATCCCAGCGGCGCCAACGCAACCGAAGAGGAGGACTGACCCATGTGCCTTGGTATTCCCGGCCAGATCACGGCCATCACTGATGCGGCGCGCCTGATGGCCATGGCCGATGTCTCGGGCGTGCGGCGCGAGATCTCGCTTGCCCCTGTCGCCGACCGCCCGCTGGCGGAACTGGTCGGGCAATGGGCGCTGATCCATGTCGGTTTCGCCATGGCGATCATCGACGAGGAGGAAGCTGCGCGCACCTTGGAGGCGCTGCGCGATCTGGGCGAGGCGCAGGAAACGCTGGAGGCCATGGCCGAGGGCCAGAAGGCGCTGGAGGGAAGCCAATGAAACATGTCACCGAATTTCGCGATCCGGCCTTGGCGAAGGGTCTCTTGGCCGAGATTGCGCGGCTTTGCGAGCATATCGGGGCCACGCGCGAGAAGCCCGTCCATATCATGGAAATCTGCGGCGGCCATACCCATGCGATCTTCCGCTTCGGCCTCGACAAGCTGGTGCATGAGGGGATCGAATTCATCCACGGCCCCGGCTGCCCGGTCTGCGTGCTGCCCATGGCGCGGGTGGATGAATGTATCGAGATCGCCGAGCGACCCGGCGTGATCTTCACCACATTCGGCGATGCGATGCGCGTTCCCGGCACACGCGGATCGCTGATGCAGGCCAAGGCGCGCGGGGCCGATATTCGTATGGTCTATTCGCCGCTCGACGCTTTGGAAATCGCGCGGCGCAACCCGGAACATGAGGTCGTGTTCTTCGGGCTGGGGTTTGAAACCACCACCCCCTCGACCGCCTTCGCCATTCAGGCCGCTGCCCGGGAGGGGCTGGCGAATTTCAGTGTCTTCTGCAATCATATCACCGTGCCCGAGCCGATCCGCGCGCTGCTGGGGGATCCGCATATGAAACTCGACGGTTTCATCGGGCCGGGCCATGTCAGCATGGTGATCGGCACGCATCCCTATGATTTCATTGCGGCAGAGTTTGGAAAACCCATCGTGGTGGCCGGGTTTGAACCGATTGATCTCCTGCAATCCGTGGCGATGGTGCTGCGGCAGGTGTCTGATGGTCGGGCCGAGGTCGAAAACCAATATGCCCGCGTCGTGCCGGAATATGGCAATCCGGCCTCGCTGGCGGCCATCGCCGATGTCTACGCGCGCCGCCCGTCGTTTGAGTGGCGGGGACTGGGCGAGATCGATGCGAGCGGGCTGCGCATCCGGCCTGAATATGCCGGTTTTGACGCGGAAGAGAAATTCGGCGTGGGCTACGGGGCGGCGGGCCCGCGCAATGTGCCCGAACCCGAAGGCTGCGCCTGCGGGGCGGTGATGACGGGGCGGATGAAACCCACCTCCTGCCCGCAATACGGGCTGGGCTGCACGCCCGAGACGCCCCTGGGCGCGCTGATGGTCAGTTCTGAAGGGGCCTGTGCGGCCTATTGGCAATATGGCGGCGCGCGCGGGGGCGCGGCGGCGTGAGGGCCGACAGGTTGCATTGAGTATTTTTGGCAAGAAAATGAGGCAGGGATGGCATTGCGCGACAGCCATGTGACCATGGCCCATGGGGGCGGCGGGCGCGCCATGCGCGATCTGATCGAGGGGGTGTTCACATCCGTCTTTCAGCCCCCCGGCATGGAAGATCAGGCGCGGCTGATGGAGGCCGCGCTGCAGGAACCGGGCGCGCGGCTGGCCTTCACCACGGATGGCTATGTCGTGGCACCTCTGGAATTTCCGGGCGGCGATATCGGCAAGCTGGCGGTCTGCGGCACGATCAATGATCTGGCGGTGGGCGGCGCGCGGCCCCTGTGGCTCTCGGCTGCGTTCATCATCGAGGAAGGCTGCGACATCGCGCTTCTGCGCCGGATCGTCGCCAGCATGGCGCGCGAGGCCGAGGCTGCAGGCGTGCGCATCGTCACCGGCGATACCAAAGTGGTCGGGCGCGGCGCGGCGGATGGGGTGTTCATCACCACCTCGGGGATCGGGGTGATTCCGCCGGGGCGCGATCTGGGCGCGGCGCGGATCCGCGCGGGCGATGCGGTGATCGTGAATGGCAGCCTTGGCGATCATGGCGCGGTGATCCTGGCCGCGCGCGGAGAGTTTGCCCTTGAAACAAGGCTGGAAACCGATTGCGCGGCGTTGCATGGGGTGATGGCGGCGGCTCTCGCGGCCGCGCCCGGTCTGCGCGCGGCGCGTGACTGCACGCGGGGCGGGCTGGCATCCGCGCTGAACGAGATGGCGCTGGAGGCCGGTCTGGGGGTGATGCTGGAGGAAGACCGTATCCCCCTGCGCGCCGAAGTGCGGGGTCTCTGCGAGATCCTCGGGCTCGATCCGCTCTATCTGGCCAATGAGGGGCGGCTGGTGCTCTTCGTGCCCGAAGCGCAGGCGCAGGCCGTCCTTGCGGCGCTGCAGACGCTGCCCGAAGGGCAGGGGGCGGCCGTGATCGGTCATGCCGTCGCCGCCCATCCCGGTCAGGTGCGCATGCAAACCAGTTTCGGCGGAAGCCGCATCGTGGATATGCTGATCGGGGATCAACTGCCCCGCATCTGCTAGAGTATGTTGCGCAAAACTGGTCTCCGGTTTTGCGCATCAAAACATGCGACCACAATAAGTTATAGCGGGGTGCAGGAATGCCAATGAATGCAACCCGCTATAGCAGCTGCTGTGGGCAATGACCCCTGTGGTCAAGGATATCCGCGCCACAAGCCTTGAGGTCGCGCAGGCCCGCTGGCCGGGGGGCGACCACACCGCCCGCGTGCCCTTTGATCATCGGGTTTCATCCTGCCCCAAATACTCCGGGGCGGGCATCGCCGCAGGTGACGGGGGCAGTGCCCCCGCGCTCCTGCAAAATCTGTGCTGCGGCGCGGCTCCGGCCCCTCGTCAGGCGCAGGGCAGAACCGCGTCGAAACTCGCCCCTTCACCCGGCGACGAGCGGATGATCAGCCGCCCGCGATGGCGGCTCAGGATATGCTTGACGATGGCCAGCCCCAGCCCGGTGCCGCCACTGTCGCGCGAGCGGGCCTTGTCGATGCGGTAAAAACGCTCGGTCAGACGGGGAATGAAGATCGGGTCGATCCCCTCGCCATAATCCCGGATGCTGACCCGGATCGCGGGGCCGTCAAATCCGGGCAGGGCGGGCAGATGCCGCGCCGCGACATCCAGTCGTCCCCCGCCGGCACCATATTTCACGCCATTCTCGATCAGGTTCTGAAACACCTGCACAAGCTGGTCATAATCGCCGGGCACATCCGGCAGGCCCTCGGGCACATCATATTCCAGCCGGATCGCGGCCGCATCGATCTGCGGGCGCAGCGCGGCCAGCGTGGCCTTGAGCACCATCTCGATGGCGACGGGCGTGCGCGGACGGATCTTCTCCACCGCCTCGACCCGGCTGAGCGACAGCAGATCCGCGACCAGCCCGCTCATCCGCGCGGCCTGTCCGGCCATGATCTCCAGAAATTCCCGGCGCGTCTCGCCATCTTCGCCCGCGGGCCCCTGCAATGTCTCGACAAAACCCGACAGCACGGTCAGGGGCGAGCGCAATTCATGGCTGACATTGGCGACGAAATCGCGCCGCTGGGCCTCTGCTGCCTCAAGATCCGACACATCACTGAGCGACAGCACGAGAAGCCCTGCCTCGCTGCGCCGGGCAATGACTCTCCAGATCGTTTCACGACTGCCCGAATGCAGCACGAAACTCGAACTGTCCTCAGCCTTGCCCGCCAGCACACGCTCCAGCATGGCCGACACTTCGGGCTGGCGCAAATGTGCGCGGAGCTGCGCGCCGATGATGCGCTGTCCGAACAGATCCAGCGCCGCCGGGCTTGCGGCCTGCACGAAGCCATCGGGTTCCAGCACCAGAACCGGCTGCGGGAGCGCTTCAATCAGAGCAGAAATGGCCGTGTCCTGCATGGGTATCCGATCCGGTCCGATGTCTTTTTGTCTTCCCGCGCGGGTGGGGGCGCCGCACGAGCCTCGCGCCTGCCACAGGGCTAGCGCGGGGATGTGACAGTTTTATGACATGTCTGACCGATGAAATGAAACGCCCTCTTTCGAGGGCGCCTGATGTCACTGATCCAGAAAACTCCGCAGCTTGCGCGAGCGCGAGGGATGCTTGAGCTTCCTGAGCGCCTTGGCCTCGATCTGCCGGATCCGTTCGCGCGTCACGCTGAATTGCTGGCCGACCTCTTCCAGCGTGTGATCGGTGTTCATCCCGATCCCGAAGCGCATCCGCAAGACACGCTCTTCGCGCGGCGTCAGCGAGGACAGAACCCGCGTCGTGGTTTCGCGCAGATTGTCCTGAATGGCGCTGTCCAGCGGCAGGAGCGCGTTCTTGTCCTCGATGAAATCGCCAAGCTGGCTGTCTTCCTCGTCGCCGATGGGCGTTTCCAGCGAAATCGGCTCCTTGGCGATCTTCATCACCTTGCGCACTTTATCCAGCGGCATCTGCAGCTTTTCGGCCAGCTCTTCCGAGGTGGGCTCGCGCCCGATCTCATGCAGCATCTGCCGACCCGTGCGCACCAGCTTGTTGATCGTCTCGATCATATGCACCGGAATACGGATCGTGCGCGCCTGATCAGCAATCGAGCGGGTGATCGCCTGCCGGATCCACCATGTCGCATAGGTCGAGAACTTGTAGCCGCGCCGGTATTCGAACTTGTCCACGGCCTTCATCAGGCCGATATTGCCTTCCTGAATAAGGTCAAGGAATTGCAGCCCGCGATTCGTGTATTTCTTGGCAATCGAAATCACCAGCCGCAGGTTCGCCTCGACCATTTCCTTCTTGGCCTGACGGGCTTCCTTCTCGCCCTTCTGGACCTGACCGACGAAGCGGCGGAATTCCTCGATATCGACGCCGATATACTGGCCGACCTGCGCCATATCCGAGCGCAGATCCTCAACCTTGTCGCGCGAGCGCTCCATCAGCGCCTGCCAGCCGCGCCCCGGCTTCTCGGCCATGCGGTCGCACCAGGTCGGGTCCAGTTCAGCCCCGCGATATTCGTCGATGAATTCGCGCCGGTTGATGCGGGCCTGATCGGCCAGCTTCACCATAGCGCTGTCAATCGACATGATGCGCTTGTTGATCCCGTAAAGCTGATCAACCAGCGCTTCGATCCGGTTGTTATGCAGATGCAGCGAATTGACCAGTTCGACAATCTCGGCGCGCAGCTTCTGATATTGCGATTCCTGCGCGGCCGAGAAACGGCCCTCTTCCTGCATGGTCGCATGCATCCGCGCTTCCTGCATTTCCGACAGCAGGTCGAAATCATGCGCGATCCGGTCCAGCGTTTCCAGCACGCGCGGCTTCAGCGCGGTTTCCATTGCCGCAAGCGAGAGGTTTGACTGTTCGTCATCCTCATCTTCTTCCTCAGCCTTCATGATCGGGTTGCCATCGGCATCCAGTTCCGGCTCTGCGGAAGCGCTCTCGCGCTTGGCCGCGCCGCCGCTCTGTTCCGCCAGCCCCTCGCTCAGGGGCACGCCGTCATCTTCGTCCAGCGCATTGCCAAAGGTCGCTTCGAGATCGATCACATCGCGCAGCAGCACGTCTTCATTCAGAAGCTCGTCGCGCCAGATGGTGATGGCCTGAAAGGTGAGCGGGCTTTCGCAGAGCCCGGCGATCATCGTGTTGCGCCCGGCCTCGATGCGCTTGGCAATCGCAATCTCGCCCTCGCGTGACAGAAGCTCGACCGAGCCCATCTCGCGCAGATACATCCGCACCGGGTCATCCGTACGGTCAAGTTTCTCTTCGCCCGAGCCGGTGGAAATCGCCACCTCACGCGAGCCTGCGGTCTCGACCAGCTCGCCGCCCTTGGCCTCGGTCTCGTCACCCTCGTCATCATCCTCGATGATGTTGATGCCCATTTCCGAGAGCATCGACATCACATCCTCGATCTGCTCGGACGCGACCTGATCGGGCGGCAGCGCCTGATTGAGCTGCTCATAAGTGATGAATCCGCGCTCCTTGGCCTGGGCGATCATCTTCTTGATCGAGGCCTGAGAGACGGTTGCACCGCCATCCATGTCCTGATCGTCGTTTGGGGTGGTGTCAGTATCTTTCGCGGCCATGGGTGCTCCCGGTGCTGCATGGGCAGGGCTGGTGCGACTCAGCAGGCCGAATCACTCTGGGCTGCCGGATCAATGGCCCCTATCTAGGAAAGAAAAGCCGGGTTTTCCAGTTCCACAGCGCATTTTTCCCGTGTCTCTCGCGCGCTCCTGTTACGAATCAGTCACTTTTTGCGCTTCACCCAGACCTCTGATTCGATCAGACGCTGCAATGCCCCCGAGAGTGCGGCGCGATCCTCGCCCAGATCCGCCGAATCAGACAGGCGCGAGCGCTCCGCCCGGTTGCGCGACTCGCTGGCCTGCCGCAGCCGCCATGTCAGCCCCTCGTCACTGACATGGGCGACATCCTCTGCCGCTTCGCGCAATTCCTGCGCCACGCCCCGCCGTGCGAAGAGTTTCGCGAATTCCTCGGCCAGACAGGCGCGGGCGAAATCGGGGTCATCGGCCTGCCGCACCGGCGGCGCGATCCGCACATGCCCCAGATCCAGCAGCCGCGCCGCTTCCTGCCGCGCCGGTTCGGGCAGGGCATCGGGCTGCGCCCCGTTCATCAGCGCCAGACGCAGCGCCTCGGTGCCGGGCTCGCGCATCTCGGCGCGCTCCAGATCGGGCAGGAAAGCGGGCATGAGGCCCGGATGCGTCAAGAGGATCGCCAGAATGATCTCCTCGCGCATCCGTTCGGCCACATCCTCGCCCCCGCTTGCGGCCAGCAATGTGGCACGGGTGGCGGGCAGCGAGGTCGCCGGGGCATCGCGGCGCGGCCAGACCCCCTTGCCACCTGCGGCGCGTTTGGGCTGGAAGAAGGCCGCGCGCAGGCTGCGCAAGTCTTCCGCATAATGCCCGCGCAGCCCCGGATCCGCGATCTTCGCCAGTGCCGCGCGCAGCCGCTGGTCCAGAGCCGCGCGCCGCTCCGGGCTGTCAAAGATCTGACCTTCGGTCTCGCGCTGCCACAAAATCTGCACCAGCGGCAGTGCCCCCTCGATCAGCTTGCGCATCGCGCCCGCGCCCCCTGTGCGCAGCACATCATCGGGGTCCATCTTCTCGGGCAAAAGGCAGAAGCGCAGTGATTGTTCCGGCCCCAGATGCGGCAGCGCCAGATCCATCAGCCGGGTGCCCGCGCGCAAGCCCGCCGCATCGCCATCGAGCGCGATCACCGGCTCGGGCGAAAGCCGCCAGATCAGCCGCAACTGCTCTTCCGTGATCGCTGTGCCCAGGGGCGCCACCGCCGCCTCGAACCCCGCCATCACCAGCGCGATCACATCCATATAGCCCTCGGCCACGATCAGCGGCCCGGATTTGCCCGCCGCTCCGCGCGCAGGCCCGATATTGTAAAGCGACCGCCCCTTGTCGAACAAAGGCGTTTCAGGCGAATTCAGATATTTGGCGCGGTCATTCGGGTCCATCGCGCGGCCCCCGAACGCGATGCAGCGCCCGCGCCCGTCGCGGATCGGGAACATGATGCGCCCCCGGAACCGGTCAAAGGGCTGGCCGCCATCATCGGGCGCAATCGCGAGCCCCGCCTCGACGATCTTCGCCCCCGCCACCCCGGCCCCCGTCAGATGCTCCCAGAGCGCGCGGCGGGCAGCGGGCGCAAAGCCGATCTCGAAGCGTTCCAATGCATCGCCCTGCAGGCCGCGCCCGGTCAGATAGTCCCGCGCCGCATGGGCCGCGCCGCCACTGAGCTGCATCCGGTAGAAGCGGACCGCCGCCTCCATCACTGCGGCCAGTTCACTCAGGTGATCCGCCTTCTCGGCCGCGCGCGGATCGCGGGCGGGCATGGTCATGCCAGCCTCGCGCGCCAGCATCTCGACGGCTTCCATGAAACCGATATTCTCGGTCTCCTGCACGAATCTCAGCGCATCGCCCTTGGCATGACAGCCGAAGCAATAGTAAAATCCCTTGCGGTCATCTACATGAAAAGACGCGCTTTTTTCCTGATGGAGCGGGCAGGGGGCCCAGAAATCGCCCTTCGCCTGATTGGATTTGCGCATATCCCATACGACCTTGCGCCCGACCACGGAACTGATCGGGACACGGTTGCGCAATTCATCCAGAAAACCGGGGGGCAGACTCATGCCCGCCACAATGCCAGATTGCGCGCGCGGCGTGAAGCCGTGACCGCAGCCCCGGCGATAAATACGGTCGCGAAAAGGTGATGGCGCGGTTTTGAAACAAATCGCGCGAGATCACCCTATATCATTCCGTAAGCAACGGAGGTGGATGTGATGCAGAGACGTTCCTTTCTGGCCGCAGCAGGGCTGGCCATGTTCGGCACGCGCGCACTCGCGAGCGAGACGGGTTTTCCCTTTACCCTGACCGAGGCCGAATGGCGTGCCCGCCTGACGCCCGCGCAATTCGCCGTGCTGCGCGAACACGCGACCGAACGCGCGTTCTCCAACAGCCTCAAGGGGGAACGCTCGCCGCTGCTGGAAGAGGCGCGCGCAGGCACCTATAACTGTGCGGGCTGCGGGCAGGGCCTGTACCGGTCGGAAACCAAATATGACAGCCGCACTGGCTGGCCCAGCTTCTGGGAGGCGATTGAAGGGGCCGTGGGCACGCAATCCGACCGCCGCTTCTTCATGACCCGCACGGAAGTGCATTGCGCCAATTGCGGCGGTCATCAGGGCCATATCTTCGATGATGGCCCCGCGCCTACCGGCAAGCGCCATTGCATCAACGGGCTGGCGCTGACCTTCACCCCTGATGAGACCGGCGTGGTCGAGGGGCTTCCGGTCGGCGCATGATCTGGAAGCTGTTTCAAAGCCCCGCCCCGGTCGAGCCCCGCCCCGAGGGCGATCTCGCGCTGGCCATGCTCCTGGTACGCGCGGCCCGCATCGACGGCGATTATGACCCTGCAGAGGTGGATCTGATCCGCGCCACCCTGATCCGCCGTTTCGGGGCCACGCGCGGCGCTGCCCTCATGGCCGAGGCCGAGGCGAAAGAAGCGCAGGCAGGCGACACTGTGCATCTGACCCGCCCGATCAAGGAGCTCGTGCCGCTGGAAGAGCGCGGCGCGGTGTTGCAGGATCTGTGGCGGATCGTGCTGTCCGACAACCGCCGCGACCCCTATGAGGACGGGCTGATGCGGCTGGTCAGCAACCTTCTGGGCCTGTCGGATCGCGACTCGGCCTTGGCGCGGCAGGACGTGCAGCGCGAGGTGGGGTAGGGGGCAGGTCATGTTGGCGATGCGGGCTTGGGGGACACTCAAGATCGCGCGCGCAATCTATGCCTAAAGCCTCAGGTTGTTCGGGTTGGCGTCTTGACCTGGGTTCACCGGACCGCTACCTGATGCGCCTTTCGCAAAGCATGGAGGACGACATGACCGGGCAACTCCCTTCGGCGGAAGTATTCATCGCCACCAGCCTGGACGGTTTCATCGCGCGGGCCGATGGCGACATCGAGTGGCTTGTCGGTCGTCCGACGCCGGAAGGCGAAGATTTCGGCTATGCTGCTTTCATCGCGGGGATCGGGGCGATAGTGATGGGGCGGCAGAGCTTCGACAAGGTGTCTGGCTTTCCGGAATGGCCCTATCCGGTGCCGGTTGTCGTCATGAGCCGGTCGCCCGACGCGGTGAAGGTGCCGGAGGCGTTGCGGAACAAGGTCCGCGTCACCTCGGCCACGCCGCTGAACCTTCTGCGCGAACTGGACCAGCAGGGGGTTCGGCGAGTCTATGTTGACGGTGGCCAGGTCGTGCGCGCCTTCCTGGATAACGGACTGATCCGGCGGATCATTGTCACGTTGATCCCCGTCTTGTTGGGCCAAGGTCGCCCACTCTGGGGCCATGACGCGAGGGAAGTCGAACTGGATTTGGTCAAGGTACAGCATTTTTCGAACGGGTTCGTCGGGATCGAATACAGGGCCTGAGAAAAAGGCCGGAGGTCTCCCCGTTGCCCTGCCCGATGCGTAGGGCGGGCAATCTGCCTTCGTGTCGGTCACGCGGAAACCGAGCTCAACCCTCCACTATAGACTCAGACCGCCCCCAAAAACCAACAGGGCGCACCCAAAGGCGCACCCTGCCGCGCGTCGCTTACAACCCTTTCGCCCGGTAACTCGCCGCCACCCGTTCGATGGCCACGATAAAGGCCGCCGTGCGCAGATCCGTCACGTCATCGCGGGCATGCCAGACTTCCGAGATGTTCTGATAGGCATTGCGCATCGTGTCATCGAGGCCCGAGCGCACCAGCTGCAGCTCATCCGCCCCCTGCAGGTAGCGTTTCTTGAAATCGGGCGACAATTCCCAGCCCAGATCCTTGTCGGCCGAGAGCCGCTCCAGCTCGCTGACAAGGGCCAGCGCATGGGCTTCCTCATTGCGCCGCTGCATCCGGCCAAAGCGGATATGGCTCAGGTTCTTGACCCATTCGAAATAAGAGACTGTCACACCGCCCGCATTGGCATAGAGATCGGGGATGACGACAATACCCTTCTCGCGCAGGATCTCGTCAGCGCCCGCCGTGATCGGGCCATTCGCGGCCTCGATGATCAGGGGCGCGCGAATCTCGGCCGCATTGCCCATATGGATCACCCCTTCCAGCGCCGCCGGGATCAGGATGTCGCATTCGGCTTCCAGCACGGATGCGCCCTCGGCCACATACTCACCGCCCGGAAACCCTTTCACGCCGCCATTCTGCCCGATCCAGTCGCGCAGCGCGTCGGGGTCCATCCCGTCGGTATTCACCACCGCACCATCGCGCTCGATCACCCCGATGATGCGCGCATCATCCTCGTCGCGCAGGAATTTGGCCGCGTGATAGCCCACATTCCCCAGCCCCTGCACAATGATCCGCTTGCCTGCGAGGCTGCCTTTCAGCCCGGTCTTGGCCACATCCTGAGGGTGGCGGAAGAACTCGCGCAGCGCATATTGCACCCCGCGCCCGGTGGCCTCGACCCGGCCCTTGATCCCGCCCGCATTCAGCGGCTTGCCGGTCACGCAGGCGCGCGCGTTGATATCGGTCGTGTTCATCCGCGCGTACTGATCCGCGATCCAGGCCATCTCGCGCTCGCCCGTGCCCATATCCGGGGCGGGGACGTTCTGCGCCGGGTTGATCAGGTCGCGCTTGGCCAGCTCATAGGCGAACCGGCGGGTGATCTGTTCCAGCTCATGCTCTTCATATTTGCGCGGGTCGATGCACAAGCCTCCCTTGGAGCCGCCAAAGGGGGTTTCCACCAGCGCGCATTTATAGGTCATGAGCGCGGCGAGCGCCTCGACCTCGTTCTGATCAACCTCGGGGGCATAGCGGATGCCACCCTTCACCGGTTCCATATGTTCCGAATGGACCGCCCGGTAGCCCACGAAGGTTTCGATCTTGCCGCGCAGGCGCACGCCGAAACGCACCGTATAGGTCGAGTTGCAGATCTGAATCTTCTCGGCCAGCCCCGGCGGCAGATCCAGATGCGCCACCGCGCGCCGGAACATCAGATCCACATTCTCGCGAAATCCCGGTTCCTTGATGTCAAGCATGATCCTTGTCCCCTCCCTGTTTTCGCGGCGCTTTTGCACCTTATGCCTGTATTTCAGACTAGCAGGTAAATTATGTGCGGAAATCCCCCTTTTTTCGCGAAGCAGCGACATTGCTCTGCTCTGCCGGACCGATCCCTGCGCCCTGGCGGCAATCCCTCCTGATTTCCGCCACAATTCCGGGGGGTTTCGCCCAAATGCTGCCACAGGACAGCGGTAGCGTGATTTCCGAATTCCGTGCTGCGTGCCGTGGCACGGCGATACTGTGTCGGTTTGATGAAAATGGTGATCCTGATGGCCCGGTCCTGCGTGAAGACCCTGAAAGCTGATATCTGCGGCGCGCTGCAGCGCTATCGGCGCGAAGAGGACGGAGCGATTCTGATCTTCGGCCTGATCGCCTTTGTCCTCATCCTCATGGTCGGCGGGATCGCGGTCGACATGATGCGCTATGAAAGCGAGCGTGTGCGCCTGCAAGGCACCGCCGACCGCGCCGTGCTGGCGGCTGCCATGATGCGCGAAAACCCGGCGAACCCGGAAGCCGAGGATGTGGTGCGCTCGTATTTCGCCGCCGAAGGGCTGCAGGCCTATATCTCCGATCCGGACTCCATTGCGGTGATCTCGCATGATGGGGTGCGCGAGGTGCGTGTGGCGCCGCGGGCGCGGATGGACACGACTTTCATGCGGCTCAGCGGCGTCGATCAGTTGCAGATGAACCTGCTGGCGGCGGCAAGCGAATCCCTTGCCGAGATCCAGTTCGAGATCGTCATGGTCCTTGATGTGTCATGGTCGATGGATTCCAACAACCGGATGGCCAACCTGCGTCAGGCCGCCATCGATTTCGTCCAGACAATGCTGCCCGAAGACAATGACGGGCGTGTCGCGATCACCTTCGTGCCCTACAGCACCGAGGTCATCTTGCCGCCGGGGGTGCTGAACTATTTCCACAATCTGACGGATCCGCTCTCGGGCAACACCAACAACGCCTTCTGCCTGGATTTCGAGAACTGGACCGATATTACCAACAGCATTGCCACGCCCATGTTCCGCCGCACATGCTCGCTCGGGGTGGCCGAGCGCGGGCACCTGCCGCAATTCGTGTCGCTCGAAGATACCCCGGTCCGGCCCTATGTGCGCTCGCGCACCGAGGCGATCAACTATATCAACTCGCTGGGGCCAAGCTGGGGCACCTCGATCGATCTGGGCGTGCGCGTCGGCGGGCTGTTCTTCGACCCGACCCTGAACCCGGTGATCGGGCATCTGATCGACAACAATCAGGTCGCCCCGGTCTTCAGCAACCGCCCGTACGGCTGGAATCAGCCGATGGTCTATCGCGCCATGATCATCATGACCGATGGCGAAAACTGCTGCTTCCCGCCCGCTGTTCCCAGCTCTCATCCGGCGGTCCGCAAGCCCTCGCTTGCCGTTCAGGACGCCGATACGCTCAGCACCTGCAACGCGCTCAAGGCGCAGAGCGTGAACATCTATGCAGTGGCCTTCGAGGCCCCTCCGGCGGGTGAGGCCCTGATGGAAGCCTGTGCCTCGGCCCCGTCCTTCTATTTCAACAGCTCGGGCGAGGAACTCGTGGCCGCTTTCCAGAATATCGCGACCCATATCCAGACCCAGGCGCTGAGGCTGACACAATGACCCGCCTGAGTCAGATCGTGCAGGCCCTGACCCGCCGCTGGCGCCAGGAGGATGGCGCGGTCACTGTGGAATTCGTGATCGTCTTTCCCTTCGTGCTGTCCATCCTTCTGATGGCGATTGACGCGGGCGTCACGACCTTGCGTCAGACCTTTCTGAACCGCGCCGTCGATATCGTCATGCGCGATGTCCGTCTGGGCCGTCAGAACCAGTCGGACAGTATCAAGGAACTGATCTGCGCGCGCACATCGATGCTGCCCAACTGCCTGCAGAACATCACGGTCGAGATGCAACCCATAGACACGGTCAATTTCACCGGTCTGGACGACCCCATCCGCTGCATCAACCGCGAAGAGGATCTGATCCCGCAGGTCACATTCAACACCGGTGTGGCGGGCGGGCAGGAACTCATGCTGGTCAAGGTTTGTGTGGTTGCGGATCCGTTCATCCGTATCACCGGCTTTGTCAGCCACCTGCCGATCAATGCCGATGGCGACTACGTTCTGGTCGCCACCAGTATTTTTGTCAAAGAACCTTGAGTTAGCGACATGTCTCACCAGTCCCCAATACGCTTTCTGCTGAACCGGCTGCGCCGCTACCGCGACGACGCGCGCGGCTCCCTGAGCGTGGAAATGGTGCTGGTGCTGCCGATCCTGCTCTGGGCCTATTTCGCCATGATCATCTTCTTCGATGCCTATCGGGCGCGCATGGAGGCCCAGACCGCTGCGCTCACGGTCGCTGACCTGATCTCGCGGCAGACCGACATGATCAGAACTGATTATCTTGAGGGGATGAATGACGTCTACGATTTCCTGACCACGCGCGCGCAGGAGACCCGGTTGCGGATTTCCTCGGTCATGTGGGATCTGGACCTTCAGCAACCCGTGATCGCCTGGTCCTATGGTACGCGCGGGCTGCCGTCACTGCTGGATCTGTCCGATATGGTGTCCGACGTCGGCTATATCGGCGACGAGGGCGGAGGCGAGGGCGATGCGGGCGGCCTGCCCGACGGACCGGGCTTCGGCAATTTCGCGAACATGATCCCGCGCGAGGATCTCGCGCAGCGCATTCCCGCAGTACTGCCCGGCGAGGCGCTGATCCTCGTCGAGGCCTTCACGCTCTGGGAAAGCCCGATCCGAAGCTTGTTGGGCTTTCGGTTCCTCAATGACACGCGCCTTACGCCGATTGCGGTGACCCGCCCGCGTTTTTCACCCTTCATCCGTTCGGAATTCGACAATAACGTGTTTCCCGAAGGACCGCCCGAATATCTGCCACCTGTGGGCAACCCTCAGGGTCCGTCCGAACCCGAGCCCGAGCCTGAACCGGAACCGCCGGTCCCCACGACCGCGACCATTGTCGATACCAGTTTCAGCAATGGCGTGCCCCCCGGCTGGACGCGCACCACGGTCAATACCAGCGGCGCGAATGCCTTCCTCGGGCCTTTCGGTCGCGAAACCTGGCAGACCCCGCTGAACTATTCCGTCAATCTGGGCGAGACCTCGCAAACTGCGCTGATCGAGTTCGACCTCTTCGTGATCGACAGCTGGGACGGTTACGGCCCCCAATGGGCGCATCCCGAAGGCGAGTTCATGAGCATTCTGGTCAATGGCACATCCATTTCGCTGGAGGCGTTTCAGGCCGATCTTCCCGGCATGATGCGGCTTGAGCGCCGCACGGTCGCTTCGCGCGCCGAGGGGCGTTTCACCACCACCATGCAACTGATCCAGAGCGGTACCAACCTCTATGGCGCAGGCTGGAACGATCAGGTCTGGCGCGTGCGTATCGAGGTCGAGAACCCCGCGACCCAGTTCACGCTTGGCTTTGCCGCGCGCCTGGACGAGGATCTGAACAATGAATCCTTCGGCCTGCTGAATTTCCGCGTCACCGCAGAGCGCGGCAGCCATGGACCCGCGCATTTCGTGCCCAATGCCGCAAGCCTGATGGGAACCGACCCGCTGACGCGATTCTCGGCCTATGCCGGCTGCCCCAATCGCGACATTGCCGCGCATGCGATGTCGCTGAACAATTCCCATCTGGCCGCGCCAGTGCGGATGTGGCGCGCGGCGGGGGGGACGCAATGGGCCGGAAACTGCGGCATTTCAGGCGCGACGCGTTATATCCGCGCCTCTCCGACCATGGTGCTGCATTACACCAATGACACGAGTGACATAACGGGAAACCGGTTGCGCATCAGGACGCAGGACAACAATGCGGGCCGCAATTGTGACGCGTCGCTGCTGATCCGCGATCCCTTTGGCCAATGGTCCTATAATGACACTATCTCGACCTCGCTGCTCAGCCCCGATTACAATGCGCGGATCAATCTCGGCCATGCCGCAACCGGAGAATATCTTATCTGGATCGGCTCCTATAACAGTGGCACATGCCAGACGGATCTGCGCTTCGAGCGCTACTGACGGTCTCGCGTCTCAGGCCCCCACGGCCTTTCGCACCATGTCCCAGTAGATATCTTCGACCCGCTCCAGGCTGAGCCGCCCGCCCTCGCGATACCATGTATTGACGCCTGTCAGCATGGCAATCAGCGCAAATCCCGCCAGCTTGGCATCAGGCAGTGTGAACTGCCCCGCCGCCACCCCGCGTTGCAATATCCCCTCCAGATGCGCCTCATAGCTGCGGCGCATTTCCTCGATCCGGGCGAAATTTTCGGGCTCCAGATTGCGCAATTCCATATAGGCGATGAACACCGCCTTTTCGCGCGCCCGGTGAAAGCGGATATGAAAGCGCGTGAATTGCTCCAGCGCCGCGCATGCGTCAGGGCAGGGTGGCAATTCTGCCAGCGCGGCATGCAACTCGGCCAGATGCGCCTGCATCAGATCGAACAGCAAGGATTGCTTGTCGGGCGTATAGAGATAGAGCGCGCCTGCCTGCACGCCCACGCCTTGCGCGATCTGGCGCATGGACACCGCCGCATAGCCATGCTGCGCAAAAAGATCGAGCGCGACCGCGCGGATGCGCGGGCCGGTAATCTCGCCCGAGGAGTTCTTCTTGCGTGCCATCCCCTCTAATGCCCGCGAAAGGCACAGCGGCGCAAGCCTGCTTGCGCGCGCGCGCCCTGCATTCTAGACTTGCGCAAACCACGGATCGAGGGATGCCGAGTGCACGCGACTGTCACGCCTCAACGCTGCCTGCGCGCGCTTTTCCTCTGCGCGCCGCTGCTGCTGACCGGCTGCCTTGCGCCCCGGGATCTGCCGCCCCGCAGCGCGGCTGCGACCACCGCGCAAAGCCCCGGCCTGCTGCCGCTGTCGCAGATCGTCGCGCGCGCGGCTGACACGCCCGACACCCCGCGCCTGACCGCCGCCCCAGAGGCGCGCGTGGCAGCGCTTCAGGCCCGCGCCGCCCGCCTGCGTGGCCCGATCATCCCGGAAGCCGAGCGCACGCGCATGCTCAGCGCCCCGGACCGGCTACGCTGATCCGTCAATTTCGGCCAGCGCCTGTTGCTGCGCCTGCGTCAGATCCCCGCGCCGCACCTGCGCGGTATGGATCGAGAAGACCACCGCGCCGGTGCGTGGCAGCTTGAGCAGGCATTGCCGCTCCGAGCGGATGTACTCGCCATCTCCGGATTTGTCCTTGGGCGCGAATTCCGCGCGCGGCTGATAGAGGGCAGGGTTGGTGTAGCGCAGCAGATTGGCCCGCCAGAGCGGCTGCTCAGGCCGCATCAGATCGAACATGCGCTGCACCCGCGCGCCCAGGCCCGCATCATAGCTTGCCACTGGCACATGAATCCGCATCAGCGGTCGGCCCAGCTTCTCGCGCAAGGTCCAGCTAGAGGGAAAGCACAGCACCGCGCCCGTCAGCACATGCTCGCTGCCCTGTTTCTGCAGGATGCAGAAATCTTCCTGCAAGAGATGCCCCAGCGTCCAGAGCGGGCGTGAGGGATCGGGCGTGACGCAGATCCCATCGGGTCGCTTCACCTGCGCGCCGATCACCTCGAACCCATGCGCAGGCAGATCGCGCAGCACTTCCTCCAGCAATTCCCCCGCCGCCTCCGCCGCCTCGGGCAGCAGTGCCACCACCTCCTGCGGGCGCTCGTCCAGCAGTCGCGCGCGCTCGCGCATCTGAGGCGCATAGGCGTCATCGACCAATAGCCAATCGGCGCGCGGAAGCGGCATCACGCCGGGCAGGCGGCGCTGCGCGGGGTAGACCCAAGGGGCAAAGGGCAGGGTGGTGTTCAGGATCTCCATGACGCATCGCTACGCCGCGCCCGCGCCTGCGTCAATTATCTCTTGCGGGATGATCAGGCGGCGCTACTCTGGACGGATGGAATGCGCATATACCCTTGGCATCGAGGAAGAATATCTGCTGGTCGATATCGAGACCGGCAGCCTGACCGATGTGCCCGACGCGCTGATGCATGACTGCGTGGCGGCGCTCGGCGATCAGGTCTCGCCCGAATTTCTGGCCTGCCAGATCGAGGTCGGCACCGGGGTCTGCGCCAATCTTGATGAAGCGCGCCGCGATCTGGGCAATCTGCGCCGCGCCATCGCGCGCTGCGCCGGGGAATACGGGCTCGCGCCGCTGGCTGTCTCCTGCCATCCCTTTGCCGACTGGCAATCGCGCAAACATACCGAGAAAGACCGCTACAATGACCTCGCCCGCGATCTGGGCGGGGTGGCGCGGCGTATGCTGATCTGCGGCACGCATGTCCATGTCGGCCTGCCCGATGATGACCTGCGCATCGATATCATGCGCCAGTTTACCTATTTCCTGCCGCATCTGCTGGCGCTTTCGACCTCCTCACCCTTCTGGGGCGGGCAGGATACCGGGCTCAACAGCTACCGCCTGTCGGTCTTCGACAATCTGCCCCGCACCGGTCTGCCGCCTGATTTCATCAGCTATAGTGAATACCGCCGCTCCGTCGATATGCTCATTCAGGCGGGGTTGATCGAGGACACGACCAAGATCTGGTGGGATATCCGCCCCTCGGCCCGGTTTCCGACGCTGGAAGCGCGGATCTGCGATGTCATGCCGGTCATGGAACATACACTGACCATCGCCGCGCTGGTGCAGTCGATCACCCGGATGCTGGTCGAGTTGCGCCGCCGCAACCAGCGCTGGCGCATCTATGACCGTTTCCTGATCGCCGAGAACCGCTGGCGCGCGCAGCGCTATGGCCCGCGCGAGGGCCTGCTCGATATCGGCAAGGGTGCGCTCGTGCCGGTGCCCGAGCTTGTCGCCGAGCTGATCGAATTGCTGCAGGCCGATGCGATGGTGCTGGGCTGTCTCAATGAATTGCGCGGGGCGCAGGATATCCTTGCCTCAGGCACCAGCGCCGAGCGCCAGCGCGCGGTTTTTGCCCAAGTTCAGGCCGAAGGCGCATCGCGGGACGAGGCGCTGCGCGCAGTGGTCCACAGCCTGCGCCGCGAGTTTCTGCAGGGGCTCTGACTCCGCCCTCCGTAGGGTGCGTGCGGAGCCACGCACCCTACGCGAAGCGCCTCCCCGAGGCGCAGACAGATGCCTGCGCCGCGAGCACCATCTGCCGCGTGGCCAGCCGGTCCGCCTCGTCCTGCGCATGGGTGACAAAGACGGTTGCGGGGCGCTGTTCGGCGATCACGCTTTCGGTGAGTGCCAGCATCTCGCCCACCAGCGCGGCATCGAGCGAGACGAAAGGTTCATCCAGCAGAAGGATATCGGGCCGTGCCGCATAGGCACGCGCCAGCGACAGCCGCCGCTGCTGGCCCAGCGACAACTGACCGGGATAGAGCGCGCCCTTGCCCGCAAGCCCCACCCGCGCCAGCGCGGCGTCGGCCTGCGCCCGGTCCACCCCGGTCGTCAGCCGCAGATTGTCGCGCGCCGAACGCCAGGGCATCAGGGTGGGTTCCTGAAACACCATCGCGACCCGGCCTGCGCGCCGGACCTGCCCGTCGAAATCGCGGTCCAGCCCGGCGATGATGCGCAGCAGCGTCGATTTGCCGACCCCCGAGGGGCCAAGCACCGCCAGCACCTCGCCCGGCGCGACCTGAAAGACCAGATCGCGCAGCACCTCTGATGGGCCGAACCGTTTGGAGCGGAGCGCGACCTGCAGGCTCATGCCTCCCTCCAGCGGCGGGCGCGGGCCTCCAGCGGTTGCAGGATCAGCGTCTCGATGGCCAGCATCACCGCGATGAAACTCAGCGCATAGACCATCACCATGGTCACATCGAACATCTGGAAATGCAGATGGATCTTGAAGCCGACCCCCTGTCCGCGCCCCAGAAACTCGACCACCAGCACGATTTTCCAGATCAGGCTCAGCCCCGCCCGCGCCGTTGCCGCCAGATGCGGCGCAAGCTGCGGCAGCAGGATATGGCGCAGCCGGGCAAGGGGCGACATGCCGAAAACCTGCGCCATATCCGAGAGCGGCCCGCTCAGCGCCCGCGCCCCTTCGCGCATCATCGCTGTCACCAGCGGGATCTTGTTGATCGCGACCGCGACAATGGCGGCAGTCTCATTCAACCCGATCCACAGGAAGCAGAGCACGATCACCACCAGCGCGGGCAGGTTCAGGAAAAACACCAGCCAGGGGTCCAGCCAGCGGTTCAGCCGGGGCAGAAGCCCCATCAG
Organism: Natronohydrobacter thiooxidans; assembly: GCF_001884735.1. Classification (GTDB taxonomy): domain Bacteria; phylum Pseudomonadota; class Alphaproteobacteria; order Rhodobacterales; family Rhodobacteraceae; genus Roseinatronobacter; species Roseinatronobacter thiooxidans_A. The sequence continues at coordinate 142,098 of NZ_MJAP01000010.1, forward strand.
CACCCCCAGCACCAACCCCAGCGACATGGCCGCAGCGAAAGCCTGCGCCACCCGCCCCAGCGTCGCGCCCAGATGCAGCCAGAGCGCGCCCGAGACTGCCTCGGACCACAGTCGCGGCAGCACCGCCTGCGGTCCGGGCAGCACCATCGGATCGGCCTTGAGCAAGGCCAGACCCCACCAGAAGGTCAGAAGGCCCAAGAGCGAGAGCACCCGCACCGCCCAGCCGGGCAGCGGGCGCGGCACCAAGGCGGTGCCGCGCCGCGCGATTGGTCCTGTCTCTTCGCTCACCGACATGCCGCTCAGGATCCGAGCGGCACGAAGACCCCGTCGGGCAATTCGGTCGCACTGCCCACCAGTTCCTCGCCGCCAAGCTCGCCCATCAGCCGGAACATCGCGCGGGCAGAGGCTTCGTCAACCGGCCCGTCGCCCGGAATACCGGCCCGGAACCCGGCCTTGAGGGCCGCGAATTCCGCGTCATCGGCGGCATTCATCATCGGGCGCAGCCGGTTCCATTCCGCGTCGCTGGAGCCCAGCAGCGCCTTGGCATCGCGCGAGGCGCTGGCAAAAGCCGCAACCAGTTCCGGCTGCTCCGCGACCATCGCCGATTGCACCACATAGCCCAGCAGCGGCATATCCGGGTCCATGCCCAGTGCTGTTGCGGCCTCTGCCACCGAAATCAGATGGCGCATGCCTGCCGCTTCCTGCTTGGCCATGAAATGCCAGAAATTGATCGCGCCGCCCAATTCGCCCGAACGGGCGGTCTGAAAGATCAGGGGGGGGGCGCCATAGACCTGTTCGGTTTCTGCCAGCAGGTCGAAACCCTGTTGCGCGGCATAGGCGCGCAGGATCAGCCAGCTTTTGTCATTCGGCCCGCCCGCGATGCCGATCTGCTGGCCTGCAAGATCCTGCAGCGTCTGCGCAGCGCTCTCTGCCGGCACCATGACCCCGCCGACGGCGCGGCTATAGGGGATGAAGGCGATATCCTGCCCCGCCGCGCGCTGGCGGGCGACCCAGATCCAGTCATCGACGATCACATCCGCCTCGCCGCCCTGAAAGGCGATCTGTCCCGCCGATTTGCCCGCAACCTCCAGGATCTCCAGCCGGAAGCCATTGGCCTCGTCCAGCCCGTGATGGCGGATCGTGTCCAGTTCCCAGGCGACAGTGCCCCCGGCCTGACTGGCCAGCGTCAGCACCGGCAGATCGGCAAGGGCAGGGGCCGCCGCAATGCTCAGCGCAAGGGCTGCGTGTCTGATAGATGTGAAAATACTCATGCGCTCTCCTCCCGGCATATGCGGAACAGCCTATGCCGGGAGCCCCGCGCAGCCTATTCGACCAAAGGCCAAATCAGGCGGTTTTGCCTTTGCACAAAGGTCGTAAGACGAATGGCCAATTTCGCGCCCCGCAGCCTTTCGCAATACTTCCCGGCACTGATCTTGCCGCGCCTTGCCGATGTCCGGCCAAGCCCGGCCTTTTGGGAGGAAGAAGGATGAACAGATTTCTGCTGGCCGTTTGCGCCGGGCTCATGGCCGCACCCATGGCTGTCGCGCAGGTCACTGAAGCCGATCTTGCCAGCGATGACGTGGTGACGACCAGCGTGCTGACCAATGGCATGGGCCGCCATATGCAGCGCTACAGCCCGCTCGATCAGATCAACAAGGACAGCGTGCAGAACCTGTTTCCTTCATGGTCCTTCAGCTTCGGCGGCGAGCGCCAGCGCGGTCAGGAAAGTCAGGCGCTGGTCTATGACGGGGTGATGTATGTGACCGGCTCTTACAGCCGTGTTTTCGCGCTGGATGTGAAAACCGGGGCGAAGCTCTGGCAATATGACGCGCGCCTGCCCGAAGGGATCCTGCCCTGCTGCGACGTGATCAACCGGGGCGCTGCGATCTATGGCGACAATATCTATTTCGGCACGCTGGATGCGCGGATCGTTGCCCTGAACCGCCACACGGGCGCTGTGGTCTGGAACCAGCGCTTTGCCGATTACCGCGAGGGCTATAGCTATACCGCAGCCCCCCTGATCGTGAATGGTCTGGTGATCACCGGCAACTCGGGCGGTGAATTCGGCATCGTGGGCGCGGTCGAGGCGCGCAATGCCGAGAATGGCGAACTGGTCTGGCGTCGTCCGGTGATCGAGGGCCATATGGGCATGCTCGATGGCGAGGAAACCACCATGACCGGCGAGCTGAACGCAAGCTGGCCGGGCGATATGTGGCAGACCGGTGGCGGCGCGACCTGGCTGGGCGGCACTTATGACGCCGAGACGGACACGCTGATTTTCGGCACCGGCAACCCCGCGCCCTGGAACAGCCATCTGCGCGAAGGCGACAACCTCTATGCCGCCTCGCGGATCGGGCTGGACCCTGCGACCGGCGAGATCAAATGGTATTTCCAGACAACCCCTTGGGAAGGCTGGGATTATGACGGCGTGAACGAAGTCATCCCCTTCACCGATGCCGAAGGCAACGGGCGTCTGGCCACGGCTGACCGGAACGGCTTCTTCTACATCCTGAACCGCGAGGATGGCAGCTTTGTCGATGCCATGCCCTTTGTCGAGGAAATCAGCTGGGCCAGCGGCATTGACGAGACCGGCCGCCCGATCTTCAACCCCGATAACCGCCCCGGCAACCCGGCGGAGTCGGCGGATGGCCAGCGCGGCGAAGTGGTCTGGGCGGTGCCCGGCTTCCTTGGCGGCAAGAACTGGCAGCACATGGCCTATTCGCACAACACGGGCTATTTCTATGTGCCCGCGAATGAATGGGGCATGGATATCTGGAACGAGCCGATCACCTATCGTCAGGGTGCGGCCTATCTCGGTGCGGGCTTCACCATCAAGCCCTTGTTCGAGGACCATATCGGCGCGCTGAAGGCGATTGACCCGAACACGATGGAAATCAAGTTCCAGGTCAATAATGCCGCGCCGCTCTGGGGCTCGGCCATGGCGACCGCAGGCGGGCTTGTCTTCTACGGCACGCCCGAGGGCTATATCAATGCCATTGACGACGAGACCGGCGAGATCCTCTGGCAGTTCCAGACCGGCTCGGGCGTGGTCGGCCAGCCGATCACATGGGAAGACGAGGATGGCGTGCAATATCTCTCGGTCGTCTCGGGCTGGGGCGGGGCCGTGCCGCTCTGGGGCGGCGAGGTCGCGCAGCAGGTGGCCTATCTCAATCAGGGCGGTTCGGTCTGGACCTTCCGTATTCCCGACGCGCTGCTGGCCTCGGCCCAGTAATCCGCGCGCGATATCCTAAGCTTGCAGGAACCCGGCCCCGTGCCGGGTTCTTCATTTGCGTGCGGGACTTGGGCGAAAGTCGCATATCCGCAGGCGCTGGCCTTCAGTATCGTGCCCTGCATGATCCCGATTCTGCGCCTGTTTCTGCTGTGTGTCCTGCTGGCCTTGCCCGCCCGCGGGCAGGTGCTTTCCCCGCAGGAAATGCTGGCCTATGTGCCCCCGCCTTTTGGCTTGGGCGCGGCATTGAATGACAAGGGCCTCTATCAGGTCGTCAATTCGGGCGGGGCGCCCGCCGGGTTTGTCTTCACCACCCAGCCCTATGCGCCCTTGCCGGGATTCGCCGGCGCCCCGGTCAATGCGCTGGTGGTGCTGGACCGGGATGGCACCTTCGTCACCGTGCGCCTTGTGCATCATAACGAGCCGATCTTCATTTCCGGCATGGGCGAGGCCCCGTTTCTCGCGTTTTTCGAGCAATATGCCGGGAAATCCATCTGGTCGCCCATGCGTATCGGCACGCCCTATGGCGGCGCGGATGCCGGATCCTCGCTCATCCATCTCGACGGGATCACCAAGGCCACGGCCTCGGTCCGCATCGCGCATGAGTCGATCATGGCCGCCGCCCATGCGGTCGCGCGCGAACATATGCAGGGCCGTGTCGCCGCGCCTGCCGCGCGCCCGGACCCTGACCATGACGAGGCGCTCACATGGGCCGATCTGGTCGATCAGGGGCTGGCCAGTCATCTGCGCGTCAGCAATGCGGAGATCGATGCTGCTTTTCAGGGCACGCGCTGGGCCTATGCGGACCCGGAAGCGCAGGCAGACCCGGACGGGGCCTATCTCGACCTCTGGCTTCTCGATGTGTCCCCGCCCGCACTGGCCCGCGCGGCGCTTGCGCCGTCCACCATCGCGCAGATGGCGCGGTTTCAGGGTGTTGCACCCACCGATGAGTTTCTGCTGCTGATCGAGGCCGGGCGGCACGGGCTGGTCAGCGAGAGCTTCGTGCGCAATACCGCGCCCGATCTGATCAAGGCCGAACAGGGCGGCTTTCCCATCGCGCTGCGCGATGCCGATTTTCAGGTGGATCTCGCCCCCGATGCGCCCGAAGGCACCGCGATGATCCTGCGCACGGATCGACGGTTGGGTTTCAACCCTGCCGAACCTTTCACCCTGATCATCGAGGCCCTGCGCGAACATGGTTTCATCACCCCTGAAATCGGGCGCGTGGAGCTGCAACTCGCGCATCAGACCGATGAACGCTTCTTCCTGCGCGAGCGCGTCATCACCCCGCCGCCGCCATGGCTGGAAGCGCTGCAAAACCGCCAGATTGACCTGATCCTGCTGGCGCTTGGTCTGGCCGCGCTGGTCTGGGCGCTTGGCGCAAGGATGAACCGGTTTGCAGGCTGGCGGCATTTCACCCCCGCGCGGTTGCTGATCCTTGCCGTGATGACCGGCTTTGTCGGCTTCTGGGGGCAGGGGCAATTGTCCATCGTCACACCCCTGGGTGTCTTGCGCACAGCGCTTGAAGGCGGCTCTTACCTTTTCCTGCTCTATGACCCGTTCTCGCTGATCCTCTGGGCCGCTGCGATTCTGGGCTTTGTGCTCTGGGGCAGGGGGCTCTTCTGTGGCTGGCTGTGTCCCTTCGGTGCGCTGCAGGAATTCGCGCATCATCTGGGGCGCCTGCTGCGCCTGCCGCAGATCGAGCCATCCGCAGCTTGGGACAAGCGGCTGAAATCGCTGAAATATATCGCACTTGGTGGGCTGGTGGCGCTGGTGGCTTTCGCGCCCCAGCATGTCGATACCGCCGCCGAGATCGAGCCCTTCAAGACCGCGATAACCATGTTCTTCATCCGCGACTGGCTCTATGTCGCCTATGCCGCATTCTGGCTTCTCTTGGGCATGGTGCTCTTCAAGGGCTTCTGCCGCTATCTCTGCCCATTGGGTGCGGTCATGGCGATTGGCGGGCTGATCCGGGGCCGCGACTGGATTGCGCGGCGCGCGGAATGCGGCAGCCCCTGCCAGCTCTGCCGCGTCAAATGCAGCTATGGGGCCATCGAGAAAAGCGGCAAGATCGCCTATTCCGAATGTTTCCAATGCCTTGATTGCGTCGCGATCCATGATGACGAAAAACGCTGCGTGCCGCTGATCCTGGCCGCGCGCAAATCCACCCGCCCCATACCGGTTCAGCCCGCGCCCGAACCGAAACCGCAAGAGGCGCCGGCATGAGCGCGCTCACCCGCCGCCGCTTCCTGACCATCACCGCCTGCATGGCGCTGGCCGGCTCCTCCCGCCCAGATGCGCCCGCGCCGCGCGTGACATGGCGCGGCGCGGCACTCGGGGCTGATGTCAGCATCACGCTTGACGGCCCCGACCACCTGACCCGCCCGCTACTCGCCCGCGCAAGGCTGGAGATTGAGGCGCATGAGGCCCGCTTCAGCCTGTTTCGTGCGGATTCGGATCTGGTCCGGCTGAACCGTCAGGGCCATCTGCCCGATCTGGACCCGCGCTGGCGCGACCTGCTTGCCCTCTCCGACCGGTTGCACCGTGAGACGGGCGGGGTGTTCGACCCCAGCATCCAGCCGCTCTGGCTGGCCCATGCGACGGGCGGCGACCTGGCCGCCGCGCGGGCGCTTGTCGGCTGGACTCGCGTCACTCTGCCAAGCGCCACCCGGCGCGGTTTGCGGCTGGCGAGGGGGCAGGCGCTCAGTTTCAACGGCATCGCGCAGGGCGCGGCCACGGATGCGGTGAGGCGCCTGCTGCGCGCGGGCGGCCTGACCCGCGTCATGGTCGATATCGGCGAGACCGCGACGCTGGGCGGCCCGTGGCGTCTGGGCCTTGCCGATCCCGCGCAGGGGATTTTCGCGACCGTCGATCTGTCCGATGGCGCACTAGCGATCTCCAGCCCCGCTGCCTTGTCCCTTGGTCGCGGCGCAGATCACATCCTGCATCCGGCGGGCCAGGGGCAGGCGAAATGGTCCAGCGTCGCGGTCATCGCCGAGGATGCGGCCCTTGCGGACGGGCTGTCCACCGCCGCCTGCTTCATGAGCAGCGATGCGCTACGCGCCTGCGCGCAGCGTCTGGGCGGGATCAGCCGTATCGTGCTGCTCGACAGGAATGGCCGCTCAGAGTCGCTCTCGATTCCGCTCTGATGCGATGCGACCCGGAAATGCCTGCAAAATATGAGTTTCGGCAGCGGTGCATGCCGCAGCGCAGCGGCTCTGAGGTTTATTGACTGATCAATCAAACATATATCTTGACGGTTACAAATCTTTTCTCTCTATTCTTCCGGGATGGCGCATGTAGTATTTCTGTTACAAGATGCGCTTAGTGGCAGCGGTCAGGGGCAAGCTATGGATCGCTTGCAACCAAGAAACCGCAACAGGGAGAAACGCAACATGACCGACAGATCTCATCACACAGGCATGACCCGTCGCGGGCTTCTCAAAGGGGCAACCGCGCTGGGGGCTGCCGGGCTGATCCTGCCCGCCAGTTACCGCAAGGCGCAGGCCGCGCCGAACAAGGGCGGCACGTTCCGCATTGGTCTGGGTCACGGCAACTCGACCGACGGCTATGATCCGGGGCTTTGGGACAACCTCTATGCGCAGGTCTTCGCCGCCGCGCGCCACAACCAGCTGATCGAGGTCGATGCCGATGGCCAGCTTATCCCGGAAATCGCAGAAAGCTGGGAATCGCCGGATGGCCAGACCTGGATTTTCCGCATCCGTCAGGGTGTCACCTTCCATTCCGGCAAGAATCTCACGGTCGAGGATGTCATCGCCTCGCTGAACCACCACCGCGGCGAGGATGCGACCTCGGCCATCAAGCAATTCTTCGACCCGGTGCAGGATATCCGCGCCGATGGCCAGAATGTCGTGGTCACGCTGGACGCGCCGAATGGCGATTTCGCCTATCTGATGTCGGATTATCACCTTGCGATCATGCCAAGCGCGGATGGCAGGATCGACCCGAGCTCGACCGATGGCTGCGGCCCCTATATCGTCGAAAGCTACGAGCCGGGCGTGCAGGCCAGCCTGAACCGCAACCCGGATTACTGGAAATCGGACCGCGCCCATTTCGACCGTGTGGAAATTCTCGCGATCCTCGATTCCGCCGCCCGCCTGAATGCGCTGATGACCGGGCAGGTCGAACTGATCGACCAGATCGACCCGGCGACCATCGGCATGCTCGAAGCGCGTGGCGTCGCCAATATCCTCTCGATCCCCGGCAATGCGCATTATGTCTTCCCGATGGATGCCCGCGCGGCGCCTTTCAGTGACAATAATGTGCGGCTCGCGCTGAAATACGCCATCGACCGCCAGCAGATGGTCGATACCATTCTCGGCGGGCATGGGGCTGTGTCCAATGACAACCCGATCGGCCCGGCCAACCGCTATTTCTATGCAGATATGGAACCCAAGAGTTTCGACCCCGACCGCGCGCGCTTCTACCTGCGCGAGGCGGGCATGGACAGCCTGACGGTTGATCTGCATGTCGCCGATGCGGCCTTCTCTGGGGCCGTCGATGCCGGTGCGCTTTTTGCTGAAACCGCCGCGCAGGCGGGTATCAATATCAACCTGATCCGCGAACCCAATGACGGCTATTGGGATAATGTCTGGATGCAGAAACCCTTTGTCGCCAGCTATTGGGGCGGACGTGCGGTCGAGGACCATATGTTCACCACCGGTTACGCAGCCGGTGCCACATGGAATGACAGTTTCTGGTCGCATGATCGCTTCAACGAGCTTCTGGTGCAGGCGCGGTCCGAGGTTGACGAAGATCTGCGGCGCGAGATGTATCAGGAGATGCAGCGCATCGTGTCCTTCGAGGGATCGGTCATCATCCCGATGAACAACAATTTCGTCATGGCGACAGCCACGAATGTGGCCACGCCGGAACAGATTTCGGCGAACTGGAACCTTGACGGGTTCCGCTGCGTCGAACGCTGGTGGTTTGCCTGATCGCTTCGCCCCGCCCCCGAAACGGGGCGGGGTTTTCGCCTGTAAAGGCGCAATAAAGACATAGGGGGACGGATGCACGCAGTTGTCGTGATGATCCTGCAGCGCCTCGCACTCGGGGTTCTGACACTCTTCGTCGTTTCGCTGGTGATTTTTGGCGCGACCGAACTTTTGCCCGGCGATCTGGCCTCTAGCCTGTTGGGCCAGTCCGCAACGCCCGAAACCGTCGCCGCGCTCCGCCGACAGATGGGCCTCGATCTGCCTGCGCCGGTACGCTACTGGGACTGGCTGACAGGCGTGCTGCAAGGCGATTTCGGGGTCTCGCTCGCCACCCGCCGCCCGATTGCCGATATGCTCTCCGCGCGTCTGGGCAATACGGTGTTTCTCGCACTCTATGCCGCTGCCATCGCCGTGCCGCTCTCGCTGATCCTTGGTGTCCTCGCGGCGCTGTGGCGCAATTCGATCTTTGATCGCGTCGCCAATGCCGGTGCGCTCTCCGCCATTTCCTTCCCCGAATTCTTCGTCGCCTATATCCTGATCTTCCTGCTGGCCCAGAGCGGCTATTTCCCCTCGATGACGCGCCTTTCGCCCGCCATGAGCCTTGGCGACAAACTCTATGTCACCTTCCTGCCTGCGCTCACGCTGACGCTGGTCGTCACCGCCCATATGATGCGCATGACCCGCGCGGCGATCATCAACCTGATGGCCTCGCCCTATATCGAGATGGCGCGCCTCAAGGGCCTGTCGCCGCTGCGTATCGTGCTGCGCCATGCCCTGCCCAATGCGCTGGCCCCGATCATCAATGTGATCGCGCTGAACCTTGCCTATCTGATCACCGGGGTTGTGGTGGTCGAGGTGGTCTTCGTCTATCCGGGGCTTGGGCAGTTGATGGTCGATAGCGTGTCGAAACGCGACATTGCCGTCGTGCAGGCCATCGCGCTGATCTTCGCCTCGGCCTATGTGCTTCTCAACTTGACAGCGGATGTGCTCTCGACACTCACCAACCCGCGCCTGATGCGGAGGAAATGATGGCTGTCCTGATCTTCCTCGCCGCCTTCATCGCGGCCAGCATCCCGCTTTCATGGCTGTTCCGTGCCGGGCTTGCCCGCGCCCTGCCGCGCCATATGGCCGTGGTCGCACGCGACATGCCGCTGACCGCCGCTTTCGGTCTCTGGGTGATCGCGCTCTATATCCTTGTGGCCTTCTTCGCGCCGCTGCTTGCACCTTTCCCCGAACGCGCGGTCGTGGGCACGCAATTCCAGCCCTGGGACAGCGCGCATTGGCTCGGTACGGACCGGCTCGGCCGCGACATGCTCTCGCGGCTGATCTATGGCGCGCGCAACACGGTCGGCATCGCTTTTGCGACCACCGCACTGGCCTTCATCGTCGGCTCGCTCCTGGGGATCTGGGCCGCGCTGCGCGGTGGCTGGCTCGATCAGGTGCTTTCGCGCTTCGTCGATGCGCTGATGGCCATCCCCTCGCTGATCTTCTCGCTTCTGCTGCTCACGATCTTCGGCACCACGGTCATGACCCTGATCTTCGTGATCGCCGCAGTGGATGCGACCCGCGTCTACCGCATCGCGCGCTCTGTCGCCCAAGGCGTCGTGGTCATGGATTATATCGAAGCCGCCCGCCTGCGCGGCGAGGGCAACTGGTATCTGATCCGGCGCGAGATCCTGCCCAATGCATTGGCACCGCTGGTCGCGGAATTCGGGCTGCGCTTCTGCTTCGTGTTCCTCACCATCTCGTCGCTGTCCTTCCTCGGTCTTGGCATTCAGCCCCCGACCGCCGACTGGGGCAGCATGGTGCGCGACAATGCGACCCTGATCACCTTCGGCGATGTGACCCCGCTGCTGCCGGCCGGCGCCATCGCGCTCCTGACCGTGGCGGTAAATTTCGTCGTGGACTGGCAGCTTTACCGCGCATCCGGCCTGAAGGAGCAGGGATAATGGCAGATGTGCTTCTGACCATCAAGGATCTGAGGATCGAAGGCCGCGCAGGCGATGACTGGCTGCCGATCATCAAGGGCGTCGATCTGACCCTTCATCGCGGCGAGGTTCTGGGGCTGATCGGCGAATCCGGTGCGGGCAAATCCACGCTGGGGCTGGCCGCGATGGGCTTTGCCCGCGATGGCTGCCGTATTTCGGGCGGCGAGATCAATTTCGACGGGATCGACCTGCGCCGCGCCTCCGAGGCGAAAAAGCGCGCCCTGCGCGGGCGGCGCATCGCCTATGTCGCGCAATCCGCCGCCGCCAGTTTCAACCCGGCCCATAAGCTGATCGACCAGTATAGCGAAGTGCCGGTGCTGGGCGGCATGGGCCGGTCCAAGGCCGAGGCCGAGGCGAAAACCCTCTACCGCAAGATGCAGCTGCCCCATCCTGACGAGATCGGCTTTCGCTATCCGCATCAGGTCTCGGGCGGCCAGTTGCAGCGCGCCATGACCGCGATGGCGATGGCCAGTCACCCCGATCTGATCATCTTTGACGAACCCACCACCGCGCTCGACGTGACCACCCAGATCGAGGTTCTGGCCGCGATCCGCGACATCGTGCGCGACTACAACACCGCGGCGATCTATATCACACATGATCTGGCCGTGGTGGCGCAGATGGCTGATCGCATCAAGATCCTGTTGCGCGGCGATGAGGTGGAAGAGGCCGACACCCGCACCATGCTGTCCGCCCCCAAGGCGGATTATACCAAAAGCCTCTGGGCCGTGCGCAGCTTCGCGCGCCCCGACGCCCCCCCGCCCGAAGGCGCGCCGCTGGTCTCGGTCCAGAATGTCCGCGCAAGCTATGGCAAGATCGACATTCTGCACGATGTCAGTTTCGACATCCATGCCGGGCGCACCTTGGCGGTTGTGGGTGAAAGCGGGTCGGGCAAATCGACAGTGGCCCGCGTGATCACCGGCCTTCTGCCGCCGCGCGAAGGGCAGGTCGTGTTCGACGGCACGCCGCTGCCGCCCGATTACCGCGCCCGCAGCCGCGATCAGTTGCGGCAATGCCAGATGATCTATCAGATGGCCGACACCGCGCTGAACCCCAAACTGCGCCTGCGCGAGCTGATCGGGCGTCCCGCCTATATGTATCTGGGGCTGCGCGGGCGCGCGCTGGACGCGCGGATCCGCGAGTTGCTGGCGCTGATCGAACTGGAGCCGGACAAATATATCGACCGGCTGCCCTCGGAACTCTCCGGCGGGCAGAAACAGCGCATCGGCATTGCCCGCGCGCTTGCCGCAGAGCCGCGACTGATCATCTGCGACGAGGTGACAAGCGCGCTCGACCAGATCGTGCAGGAAGGCATCCTGAAGCTTCTGGACCGGCTGCAACGCGAGTTGAATCTGGCCTATATGTTCATCACCCATGACCTCTCGACCGTGCGCGCCATCGCCGATGAGGTGGTGGTCATGCAAAAGGGCCGCGTGATCGAGCAGGGGCCAAAACCCGAGATGTTCGCGCCCCCGCATGAACCCTATACCGAATTGCTGCTCTCCTCGGTGCCGCAGATGGACCCGGACTGGCTGACCCGGCTACTGGACGAACGCGCAGGCCATCGCTGAACTGGTCTCGGGCGGGCATATCGACCCGCCCGGCAGCACGCTTGCGCAAGGCGTGGCATTTGCCGCGCATTAGAGCGTGTCGCGTTTAATC
>NZ_MJAP01000011.1 GCF_001884735.1 Natronohydrobacter thiooxidans
CCCTGTTTGGTCCGATTTGGTGCAGCCAGTTTCTTGCAGCAAGGATCTCTCGATCCGAACGCATATCGGTAAGAGGGTCCCACCATGAACATCATGATCTCGCCTCTCTTCTTTCATGGATATTTCTCGACCACCGCATCAACAAATGATCTGCCATCAACCCAAGAAACGCGACTGCAAATCCTAAAGTCAGCCCTTTGCCCACATCGGTTGCCGATAGCGCACGCTGCATTTCCTGCCCCAGATCCTGCGTGCCGATAAATGCGGCGATGATCACCATGAACAAGGCAAACATGGCCGACTGGTTGAAGCCGATAAGAATCGTAGGGAAAGCGAGGGGCAAACGGATGTGGCGCAAGGCTTGCCACCATGTCGTCCCGTTCATCTGTCCTGCCTCGAGAACTTCGGGCTCGATCCCGTTCAGACCTTCAATCGTGTAGCGCACGAGCGGAACACCGGCAAAGACCATGACTGCCGCAAGCACAGCCACATCCGAAACCCCGAACAGCATCACGACAGGAATGAGATAGATGAAGCTTGGGAAGGTTTGCAGCGTATCACAGACCAACAGCATCCTACGCGCCCGCGTCGCATTGCCAGCGCCCCAGACACTGAGCGGCAGACTAACCAAAGCAGCAAGACCGACCGCCGTAAGCACTGTATAGACAGTGATCATGGCGCGGTCCCACCACCCCGTCATCGCGATAGGGATCATGAACGCCAGGCAGATCAAGGCAGAGCGCCGCCCCCCAAGAGCCCAGCCCAGAGCTGCGACAGCGACAAGAATGGCCGTGAAAGGCAACCAGAGTATGGCGTCACGAAATGGTATGAGCACCCATATGATCAGAAACCGCCGGATCGCCTCGGTCACAGGGGCCGCGAGGGTGAGAAACCAGTTGACCGACATGTCAATCACAGGTGCCATCGACAGGGCCTGACTGCGGGTCACTTCATGAAGATAGGGAATCACCTGCGCCACCAACCACGCAACGCTCGCGAATCCAGCCCAGACAAGCCAGAGCCTATGGCGTGCCATCCAATGAGTGCCCGATTCGTGGTGAACCGGTTTTTTAGTCGCCCACGCCTTTGACAAGCGGTCCAGCGTGATAGCAATCAGGACAATCGTTATCCCTATCTCGAAGGCTGGTCCGATGCGCAAGGCCTGCAACATCTGCAACAGCCTTTGGCCAAGACCCGGCATTCCGATGAATGAGGCCAGCACGACCATGGCAAGGCACTGCATGATGACCTGATTGACCCCGAGCAGCAACTCGGATCTGGCAGTTGGCAGCCTGACGCGGGTCAGCAAGGCCCATTGCGATGCACCGTTCATCTTGCCGGCTTCGACAACCTCTTCGGGAACCTTCCGCAATCCGAGCAATGTAAGCCGGATCATAGGCGGCACAGAAAAGATGATCGTTACCACTGCGCCTGCTTTTGGCCCGACGCCGATAAACACCACGACAGGGATCATATAGGCAAAATGAGGCATGGATTGCGCAATGTTCAGAAGCGGGTTCAAAGCGCGCTCAAACCATGACCAGCGCCATGCCGTCACGCCTGTGACCATACCGATCAGCACCGACAATGGTGCGGCGACCACGATGACCGAAAGAGTTTCCATCGCCCAGCGCCACTGGCCCATGACGGCAATCCAGACCAGCGTCCCACCTGACAGGACCGCGAGCTTCCAGCCGCCCAGCGCGTAGCCCAGAATTGCAAAACTGATCGCAAGGACGCTCCACGGAATTGGACCGAGATGTGGCCAGCGGTTCCGCCCGTAGAGCAGATTTCCCGTGACATCGAGACACCATTCGATCCCGTCAGCAATCGTCCGTGTGATAGAGAGCAAACCAAGATCGTAACGCAGGAAATCAAAAACCGCATTAATCCATGCTGCGAAGGGAAGGATCATCCAATCAGGCGGCCGTATCATTCCAACCGGTAAAAGTATTTTCCCGGCGGCCAGACACAGGGCCAGAACCAAAAGCACCTTCCACCCCGACAGTTCCGCTGTCGCAATGGCAATTCCTCCGGTCCGAGGCGTGGGCGCAGGCTGCGAAAAGCCGGATGCGTCTGCTTTCAGATCCGACATCACTGTGCCTCGCCCAGCAAGAGATCAAGCGCTTGGGTTCGATTCAGCGATCCAATGATGTGTCCTTGGGAATCCGCAACCGGGATCAAGGCACGTGTCTCGGCGACAAGCCTGCGGGAGAGTGCACGGATTGTCACATCTGATGCCACAGGCGCGCCCTCGACAATGCTGCCATTTAGCGGTGTGCACAGAGCGCCTGCGTGAACCACCCGGGCCCGGTCAATGCCTTGCGTGAAGCGCGCCACATAGTCGGTCGCGGGCTGTAGAACAATCCGATCCGGTGTGTCACATTGTTCGATCGCACCATTCTTCATGATTGCAATCCGGTCCGCCAAGCGCAAGGCTTCATCGAAATCATGTGTTATGAAGACGATCGTTCGGTCCGACAACTGCTTCAGGCGCAGGAATTCATCCTGCATCTCGCGTCTTATGAGCGGGTCCAGCGCCGAGAAAGGTTCATCCAGAAACCAGATATCTGGCTCAATCGCAAGGCTTCGCGCAATTCCGACGCGCTGTTGCTGCCCACCAGACAATTCGCGCGGATAGTAGTCCTCTCGTTCAGCCAGGCCCACCAGAGCGAGCACCTCGCGCGCGCGCGCGATCCTGGCGCTGCGGGACTGCCCGCGCATCTCCAGCGGAAAGGCGACATTTTCGAGGACAGTTCGATGGGGCAACAGCCCGAAGCTCTGGAACACCATCCCCATCTTTTCTCGCCGCAAAGCGATCAGATCGCGCTCGGACAACGACCCGATATCCTGCCCGTCGATCTTGATCACGCCGTCAGTCACGTCGACAAGGCGTGACAGGCAGCGCACCAACGTTGATTTGCCTGAGCCGGACAGTCCCATCACCACCAGCATTTCGCCGCGCTTCACCCGAAGGGTCACATCTCGTACTGCAACAACATGGCCATCCGAACCCGCCGAAGGCTCCTGTTTCAGCGTTCGTGCATGTGCAACCGGATTGGGTCCGAAGACTTTCCAGACATTGCAGCATTCGATAGCGGGTTCAGACATGGCGGACTCCTTTTGAATTTTTTCTTCTGTGTGGCAGAGCATGTTTGCCACACAGATAAGGCAGCATCAGGCAGGACGGGTGAACATGGGATCGATTGCGACCCCGCTTAGTTCACCCAGGGTTGCCAGACGTCCTGATTTTCTTCCATCCAGGCTGTCGCCGCATCTTCTGGATCAAGACCTTCGATATCGACAAGCCGGGCCATTTCGGCAATCTGGGCGTTGTTAAAGCTGACCCGTGTAAGAACATCGTAGGCTCCGGGCCATTTTTCCGGCATGCCATCCCAGGCTGCAATCTTCAGATAGCCGTCGGCCGGGTTGCCGCAGGCTTTGCAGCCTTCTTCCCAAGCTGGAAATTCCACGAACTCGCCCGGCCAGACAGCTTCGGCGAAATTGGGCGTCCAGTTGAAGAGAACGATTGGGGTGTTAGTGCGCTCGGCGGCGGCCACCTCTGCCCAGAGGGCTGCAGCGGAACCGGCATTCACAACGGCGAAGTTCAGATCAAGAGCTTCGACCCGGATGTGATCATTTTTGAGCCAGTCAACCGGACCGCCAAGGAAACGTCCGCGATCGCCGGTTTCTGGAGTCGCAAACATTGCCGCGCACTCGTTGAGAGCCTGCCAGTCGGGCAAGCCGGGGCAAGCTTCTTTTGTCCATGTCGGATACCACCAATCTTCGCGGGTCACGGCGTCATGGACGGCTGCAGCGTGGATACCGCCACGCTCGCGCGCAGCATCAAAGGATGCGGCGAATGCGCCCTCCCACACTTCGACCTGCAAATGAACATCGCCCAGACGCACGGCCTCATATACGGACTGACTGTCGGCAGAGACAAACTCTACAGAATTCCCCAAAGATTCGAACATCTGACCGACGATATGGCTCATCACGATCTGGCTGGACCAGTTGTGGATCGGAATGATGATCGGATCAGACGAGTCGGCCGCTAATGCGGGTGACGTGGTAATCGCCATGGTGGCGACACCAATCAATAGGAAAGCACGATGTTTCATTTCTGCATATCTCCCATGTGTGGCTGTTCTGATGTCCAGATGTTCTTTTAATCGGCCACTGGTGTCTGGCCGTAAGCTGAGTCGTAAATGCGGGTTATGAACAAGTAAGGCCGAAGCCGTGAACGAACTCGACAGGTTTGTTACAAGATGTTAACAACGGAGCAGATGGAGAGGTTGACAGGTGAGCACAGAACGCGCGCATATCGTCCTGATTGAGGATGAACCCGTTACGCGTGAGGCTTTGGCAAGCTATCTTGAGGGCTTCGGTCACAGGGTCTCTGCATTCTCAGAGTCCGGGCCTGCAGAGAAATGTATGGAAGAAAATGGTGCGGATCTGCTCATTGTCGACATCAATCTGGCGGGCAAAGACGGGCTCGAGATAACCCGTGAGCAGAGGGTCAAATCCGAGATAGGGATCATTCTTCTGACCGGACGCACAGACGATATCGACCGTATCGTCGGCCTTGAGCTTGGCGCAGATGACTATGTGTGCAAGCCATTCAACCGGCGCGAACTTGCAGCGCGCGTGAAGAATTTGTTGCGACGCACCAGTGCAAGGCATGTCTCACCCCGGAAAATAATAAAATTCAAAGGCTTCTCGCTCGATGTATTTTCACGCCAGCTTATAGACCCTGCTGGCCAACCTCTGGCATTGACGCGTGCGGAGTTCGAGTTGCTGCGCTTATTGGCGAACTCGCCGGGTCAGGTCATGCACCGCGAGCGCCTAGCCACCTCGCTGCCGCATCGACATGACGACATCAGCCTACGCACAGTTGATGTCCTGATCCGACGATTGCGCATGAAACTCGACGACGACCCGCGTGCGCCTGCCATTATCGGAACATCTCACGGCGAGGGATATTTTTTCATCCCTCATCCGAACTAGGGGCGGTCAAACTCTCGATATCCTGGTTCAGTTTTCTCCTCGCCGCTTCGGCAGCTGCAGGCAGCGCGGCCAGTATCTTTTTTATGGCCACCATGTCTTGGCTTTCAGCTGCGCGGTTCAGATCGGCGATGAGGTCACGAAATGCGGGCAGATTAAAGTTATCTGCAGCCCCCTTCAGTTGATGAACAGCGCGTTGCAGCATCGCAATGCTCTCACTCTGCGCTGCATCCGTGACCGCACTGAGCGCTGGGTCGAGATTTGCCAAGAAAAGATGTGCCATTCGAATTGCCTTTTCTGGCCCAAGATCATTGGCAATTGTCTCAATGGCTGTCGGAGCCTTTGAAGACACAGTATCGTTGACTATACTGCTGTTCTGAAACTGAAAAATCGCCTCGGATTCTTGGAGCGTATACCGCAACGCTCTGACCAGGCCCTCAGGGGTGACCGGCTTGGGAATCATCGCGTTCATGCCCGCAGCTTTGCAGTTCTCCAGGTCACGGTCCTGAACATGTGCTGAAACACCAATGATCGGTATATCGGCTTGTGGCTGCGTCCCAAGTGATCTGATCTGACGCGTTGCCTCAAGCCCTGAAAAGTCAGGCAGGTTCACATCCATCAGCACAATGTCATAAACGCCCCGAGATGTGAACGCGACGGCATCAGCGCCGGTCGCAACCGTATCCCAATCACACCCGGCAGCATCAAGGAAGCTCTCCATAACCTTCTGGTTTACAACATTATCCTCTACAATCAAAAATCTTAGTGGCCGACTGATGCCCAAACTTTCAGCAATCACGAACTCGTGAAAACTGGGGTCATCCAAGGCATCCAGTGTCGGACTGTTCCTTGCCGCCTCTTCAAGTGACATCGTGATCTGAAAAGTGCTGCCCTTTCCTGGCTCGCTGCTGACAGTAATCTCGGCATCGATCATTTCCGCCAGACGCTTGCAAATCGTAAGGCCAAGCCCCGTGCCACCAAACTTATGCGCCGTGTCAAGGTCTTCCTGACTGAAAGGCTCAAAAATCCGATCTTGCGCATCGTGGCTTATACCATGGCCCGTATCAATAACGCGCAGGCAGACATCGAAGCGCCCAGAATCATTTGTATCATTTCGCCGAACACAATCCGCAACGAGTGTAACCCCCCCGTTTTCGGTGAACTTGATGGCATTTGAAACCAGATTGAACAGGATTTGTCGAAGTTTGCCGGCATCCCCAAACATGGGCGGCATAGCTGCAGCATTTCCCTCTAGCAGAAGCGATAAACCCTTCTCTTCCGCAACCGGCGTCATCAGCAAGATGATATCACTCATCAGGGCATTGAGATGAAACGGCGTGCGCTCCACCTCAACAACACCAGCATCCAGCTTGAGCATGTCAAGCAGGCTGTTGAGGATATCCATTAAACCGTTGCCTGAGGCGATGGCAGCGCGCAACCAGGACTTCTGCCGGGCGGTCAGCGCGTCGCGCGAGAGACTGCGCAGCATTCCCAGAACCCCGTTCATAGGTGTGCGGATTTCGTGGCTCATGACGGCGAGAAATTCGGATTTGGCGCGATCAGCAGCCTCGGCGCGCGCGCGCGCGGCATCGTGGGCTTCGACCTCTTGGCGAAGCTGGTTGGTCTGCTCATCGACCAACTGCTGCAATTCATTCCGATGCCTCCACAGTTCTTGGAGCATCCGTTCGCGATCTGCCTCGAGCTTGCGGTTGACGTCCGCCTGACGTCGGAAAACGCCAACTGCACTCTCCAGTCGCGATACTTCGTCACCGACCGGAAAGGCAATCTCAGCACTCCCTGAGCCCTCAGCCAGTGACAGCATGTCGCCGGTAAGTGCATCCAGCCTCCGCGAGAGGCTGCGATATACATAGAGCCACATGACAAGCACGGACAGGACCACCGATAAGGTGGCGCCCCACGCATAAAGCAGTTGCATGTTGGCGATACTGGCCTTTGCAGTCACACCCGCGAATGCGGCGCGGCCTTCAATCTGGTCGGCCAATTGTTCTGCCTGCAGATCAAGTATGTTGGCGGCCGCGCGCAGCGCATTCTGCGCTTCATCGAGTCGCGGCTGAATTTCCAGCACCGCGCGCGCCGCCTCGAATAGACTATCGGCCATTGGCGGCCCTTCACTTGCAGAATAGATTGACGAAACAAGCGTCCTAGCCTGCCGTGCCCTGCTGGGATCCTGAATGTTCAGGATGCGGCGGATCACGATTTCTGTTCTGCGCTGAACTTCGGTATGCACAAACAACAGATCGTCAATATCGGTCAAGGTCGGCAGCCGACTCAGTAGTAACCCGATCTCGGCAGCATGTGATCGCAGATCGAGCATAAGACGAAACTGGAACAGATCCACCTCGATCAGTCTGTCCAACATTTCAAACCGGGTTTCGCGCATCATCTCACCGGAGTCAAAATCATAGAGATGAACCGCTATTGCGACCGCGCTCGTCTCTGCATTTGCGACCAGTGTGTCGGCAATCTCCAGCAGTTCGGTCGTGGCCTGCAATGCTCCATTAAGCATCTGCTCGCGGCGCGCCAGAGCATCAAGTCGCAATCGTACCAACTTGTCGATCGCCTCGATATTCTTGCGTAATTCCTTCTCGGCGTTCATCAGCGCTACGGGCGCTTCACCGCCGGATTGCGCATAACTGGACAATAGATCGGACAAGCCATCCACCTGCTGTCGCAGATTTCTGGCCAGTTGATTGCGACCTGCCTCTGTTGTCACCGCTGCCATCTCAGGTGCGATCGAGACGGCCCTGCTCGTGTAACGGACAATACCTCGTACGAGCGAGATCGCCGGAATCGCCTCATCGACAACCACAGTCTGGTTATGCGCCACATCACGCAGTTCGAACCAGCCAAGGGCTCCCATGACGATAGGTGCGCCAGTAATCAACATGAATGCTACCAGCAACTTTCGTCCAAGACTGACCGTCCGTTGATTTGACATTTCATTCACTCACGATGACAGTGCAGTGGGTAAACCAGCGGAGATAGCGTTGAGCATAGCCAGATGCAGCTTGGGTGTGTTTGCCGTCCTGATGGCCATAATCGGGCAATCAATAGCGTGGGCGAGCGATGACTTATGGCTACTGGAACGTCCAGCAATCCGCAGTGATGGTAGGACGCAGACCGTTCCGTTTGAGTACCAGCCCTTGTCTCGGGCCCAAAAGGCATGGAATCTCTGCATATTGTATCCGCATCTCAAAGACGATTACTGGCTGAGCGTAAATTACGGTATGTATGTAGAGGCCAAACGTCTAGGCGTATCCTTCATCTTGAACGAAGCAGGCGGTTACCCCAACGAGACGCGTCAGATGGAGCAATTGATCCATTGCGCACAGTCAGATGCAGATGCGATTGTTCTAGGAACAGTCACCTTTGATGGACATCTTGCGGAGGTCCAGCAGGCTTCAAAGAGAAAGCCGATTATTGCGGTCGTGAATGACATTGATGCAGAGGGCATTGTGGCAAAATCCGCAGTGTCGTGGATTGAGATGGGTGCCGCAGCCGGGCGGTTTCTGGCTGAGCGTCATCCAGCGGGCGCACCGGAAGCTGGCGTTGCGTGGTTTCCCGGACCATCCGGAGCAGGATGGGTGGATTTCATAGATCAGGGCTTCCGCCAAGCTATCGCCGAAAGCTCGGTCAAAATACATGGTACCTATCACGGTGACACGGGACGTGAGGAGCAAATCCTTCTCGTGGAGCAGGCGCTGGGGGAAAATTCGTCTGTTAATTATCTCGTGGGGAGCGGCCCGATGGCTGAGGTCGCCGTGTCGATTTTGCGCGCTCGGGGTCTCACAAACGAGATCGGCATCGTCTCGACATACATGAGCCACGGTGTTTTTCGTGCCCTGCAACGGGGTCGGATACTGGCTGCGCCTACCGACTTTGCAGTCTTGCAGGGAAGGTTAGCCATCGAGATGTCTGTACGTGCATTGGAAAAGAACCTGAAAGTGCCCGTAGCAGGTCCAGCGATCATATTAATGACACCGGAGAACATCGGGAAAATGAGAAGCGAAGACTCACTGGCTCCAGCAGCGTTCACCCCAGTCTTTGCATGGCAGGGCGCGCGTTCAGAATACTCTCGATAAACGCCCTCACATGGCATTTAGGCTACTGAAGGCGAACCAGCCGACAGCACCTGCGGCACCTCAAGCTGGCCGAGTGTCCGCCTTCTGGTGGGTGATCATGTGCAAGCCCTGCAAGCGGGGCCGGGCTGCTGCAGCTTTGCTCTGAGCCCGACCGCGCCTGCTCCCTGCCCCAAGGCGCGGCGAAGACTGTCTCATGCTGACCCAGCCCCTCGGCCCACGGGGGCATGGTCGCATGCACGGCCAGGTCTCAGCCCTGCGGGGCTGCATCCCTCTTGCAAGGCGGGCGGTGGACCTCGAGCTTCGTGGCTGGTGCTGCGCGCGCCCCGCGCATTGTCTTCAACTGGCGGTGTCGGACGGCGCGTCTCGCTTGAGTTTCGGCTCCGATCGCAGCTTTGCGATCTGCGGGGCGGCACCACCGATCATGACGTGCTGATGCTTGATCGTGAGCTCCAGCGTCATGCGCGAATTATCGGCCATGTCGAGCACCGCCTGAGACACTTGTATCGCGGCAATTTCCCCGAGACCCAGAAATGCGGCGAACAAGGCCAACCACATCACGGTTGATCTTGGCAGGTGTACGAATGGAGCGATGGCCCCTCTGCTGTCCTGGCCGGACAAGAATGCTGCGATGAAGATCACCACTGCGACCACAATCTGCAAGATGCAAAGCACTGTCAATATCTCGAAGTAAAACCGGGCTGTTGAATACTTCGGGCGTGGTAGATCGCTCACGTTTGCGTTCCTTCTCAAGGTTGTTTTCCTGAGGAGCAATTTGATCCCGGATAAAACTTGGGCGGTTGCTCAGCGCCGAGGCGTGGCAACAGCGCGCGAGAGAACCTCCCGCGCGCTCGCCAGCGGCCTCAAACCTCGCCCTCGACCCTGGCGATGGCCTTGTCCAGAGCGTCGATCCACTGGCGCTGGATCTGGCCTGCGACCAGTTCGGATGGTTTCAGCGCCCCGAAATCCCGCGCGTCTCGGGAAATGTCGGCGAGCAGCGATGCGGGCAATTTGATGCGCTTGCGATGCACATGCGCACGCCACCAGATGTAGGGCTCGGGCTTTTGATAGTGCGGCACGAAGACAAGGGCGTCGTTGAACTGCTGCCACGCCAAGCGGAACAGGATCGCGATCTCCACACCCTGCGCCCGCAAGGCGTGGAGGCACTCTGCATGGCGCTGCAGGGGATGCAGCGCGAGCCAAATGGTAACGGCGTCGTCGCAAGGGGCAAGACCGGCTGCGACGGGATCTTTTTCCCGCGCCTGCCGCAGGGCCGTGCTTTTGCGCGGGGCAGGCCTGTCGAGGGTGCCAGCGGCTAAAGGCATTGCCACCCCACTCTCTTCCCGGGCCTTCTCTTTTGGGAGCGCGTCAATCGGTTCTGGCGCGCTCAGGGGCTTGATGGCCCTGCCCATCTCGGGATCAACCCCGCGGACAGTGAGCATGGGGCGACTGCGATCAGGCATGCGCGGCCTCAGGCTTGAAAGACACGCCACTATCCGCGGCCAGCAATTCGTTCAGCACATAGGTGGCCTCTTGCAGCGCTTCCTCGAACCGGATCGCCTGTCCGCGCTTCAAGACATTGACGTCCTCGCGCATCCGGCGCGCAATCTCGCCCAAGAGCCCGGTCTCATCCATGTCCTGATAGGCCGGACGCAGCCGCAGCGCATAGGAGAGGGGTTTGAGCTTTTGCGCGACGGTCAGCAGGTGCTGCTGCTCGGTCTGCCGCAGCTTAGATTCCCCGCTGCGTGTCCTGGAATCGAACTTGGTGATGACCGAACAGTATTTCGGCAGAAGCTCTGGCTGATCGACACGATCCGCCAGGCGCTGATACCAGGCAAAGGATTTGAGGCTGTCCTCCACATCGGTGCGCGCGAGGATCACAGGGGCGACGATGATCTGCACCTGTGCGGCTATGGTATCCGCCCAGACACCCCCACCGCCTTGGGTGTCGATGATGATGAAATCCACCGCAGCTTCCTCAAACGCCTCGTCGAGCATGATATTGAGAGCATCCATATCCAGCGTTTCCTTGCAGGACATGAGAGGCGAGCCAAAGCCCGCCGCTTCCGCGCGCATCTGCCATGAGATGAGCGCGCGGTTGGGATCGGTGTCGATCAACAGCACGCTTTTGCCTGCATGCACGATGGCAGAGGTGAGGGCGCGCACCAAAGTGGTTTTGCCGATCCCGCCCTTGCGGTTCATGGCGGCGATCAGGATCGGTGTTTTTGCGCTCACGCTGAAATCTCTCTTTGCTGAAACATGATATGCAGCGCGGGATATCCGGGCGCTGCAAAAGCTTGAGCGGCGCAGGTAGCACACGCAAAAGTAGATTGACAAGCACGCTTGATCGCACGCCTGCACAATCGCACACACGCACACTCCCACGGCAGCACACACCCCCGCATGCACCTGCGCACGCAAGTTGCCATGCACGCATACCCGCACGCTGCCATGCAGACACCCACACATAACATATTGCAAAATAACATACAAAATGAGCTTACCCGCTCAATCGCGGTTGACGCAAAGCTCTGCCCGAGACTAGAAGCAGGGACGATTGGTGTGAGGGATTGGCAGGAAATGAATAATGATAACACACACCAAAAAAGGAACGCGACCACAACCAAGGCGAAAGCAAGGCTGAGCGCGCAGCAGCGTGCGGTCATCATCGCCGAGAAGCAGAGCGGCACTGGCACAAAGGCGCTTGCAGGCCGCTATGGGGTGTCGGAGCAGACCATTCGCAACATCACGCGCGACCACAAGCTGGCCCGGGCGCAGGCCAAATCAGAGAGCGCGATGGTGGCCGCCCGTGTCCCCGTTATGGATATCCGGGTCTTCGAGGGGGTGATTTCGCGCCTTGGGGTTGATCAGAAATCGACCGCGCTGCGCGCATTTGTCCGCCACCCAAGCGGCTTTCTGACTGCGGATGCGGAGCTGGCAGAGGCAGTTGGTGCGATGCGCCGCGAATTGTCAGCGATCGGGTCAAACCTCAATCAGATCGCGCGACGGCTGAACGACCCGCGTTTGCAGCCCAGAGACCGCAAACTGAGCAAGCGCGATGCAGAGGTGCTGCGCGACTTGCGCGATGCCGTCACCAGCACGCGGGAGCATCTGGCCGTGCTCTGGGGCAAGAAAGCACGCAGGCGCGATGCGGCCTTCCGGGCGATCCTGGGCGAAGCCCTTGTCGGGGATACGAGCCCGGAGGTGGCGCATGGCGGGTAAGCCGGATGCTGTGAGCGCGGCCATGGGGACGCTGTTCGACGAGGGCTGGACGCGAGGCCCGGGCGGGCGGGGCGATGAGCCTGCGCCCAAGTCTTTCGGGCGTCGCCTCGGGGCCACGCGCAGCTATCAGCATATGGCGCGGGCGGCGGCGGGTAACCGGGCGGTCGTGGTCAAGCTGGTGCGCGGGGGCGGGTGCCATGACAGCCGCCAGCTTGGCAACCAGCTCGATTATCTGATGAGCAAGGCCGACCGGGTCTTTGACTCACAGGGCACATTCGAGCAGCGCGGGCCGCTGACTGCGGATGAGGCGCGCGAGGCCGCGACGCGCTGGAGCGAGAGTTGGGAGGGCATGACCTCGTCGGGCCAGACCGCGCATCTGATCCTGTCCTTCCCGCAAGACACCGACAGCCGCGATGTGGAAGTGATCACCGAGCGCTTCTGCGAGCGCATGTTCGAGGGGCAGTTCGACTATATCGCGGCCACGCATAGCGACCGCGCGCATCCGCATGCGCATATCGTCGTCAACCGGCGCGGAGAGGATGGTACTCTGTTCACCCTGCGCGCTGGCACGGATCACAGCTATGAGGCCTATAAGGACACACTGGTCGAGCTGGGCCAGTCCTATGGTGTGGCACTGGAAGCCACCAGCCGCTTGCAGCGCGGGATTATCCATCGTGCCCCCACAGATGCCGAGTATCGCCGCGGCCGGACCACTGAGCGCCCCCGGATCGGGGCGGATCTGGACTATGCCCGCGCGCAGATCGCCCGCCATGCCGAGAGTTATTCGGCACTGGCCGCGCATGCACGCGGGATCGAGGCCATCGATCATGCCCGGTTCACCCGGGGCGAGATCGCCTCTTACACGCGTCTGTCCGATCTTGCCCAAAACCTTCAGCGCGCGGCCAGCGATCTCGCTTCCGGGCGCAGCATTCATCCCCATACTTACGGAGCCATCCCCATGTACCAACAAGAGCGCTTCACTCAGGCGCTGGAGCGCCTCGATGCTGTCGTGGCGCAGGCTGAAGACCGGATTGCGGCAGCCGTGCCGGGCGAGCGTCCGCGAGAAGAAGCCCGTCTCAGCGATGCACTGTCAAAGCTCGACGCCCTGCTGCCTGCAGAGGCGCGGGATCAGGAGCTGAGCGCGCCACCCAGCGAAGCGGGCATTTATGCCGCCCAAAACGCAGCCATCGCGATGGAGCATGTCGCGCGGGTTGGTGAAGGGCGGATACGCGGGGCGGTTGAGGGCAGCGGGATCAGCAGTGACACGCTGATGGCACGGCTGCGCGAAGGCGCGCCGACTGCATCGCTGGAGCAGGATTGGCTGATGGATGATCTGCGCAGCGTGGCCGAATACCATGGGCTCGATCTGTCAAAGCAGGACGATCTCGACCGCGCACTGGAAGAGGTGGACCGCGTGCATGACCGGATCGGGGATGATGTCGGCCTCGATCTGACGCCCGCGCAGCGCGAGGCGCTTGAGGAAAAGACGTCGCAGAATATCCAGGACGCGATCACGGCCTTGCGCCGTGAGGGGCTTGACAGGGCATCGATCTCGTCGCGCGCGTTCGACATCGAGGATCAGGCGCGGGCAGAGGCAAGGGCCGAAGTTCTGGGCGTTGCGCGCACGCAACCGCAACAGCTTGCAGGCACAGAGGCCGCAGTTCAGCCTATGTTGCAGGCAGATCGTGCCGGACAGCAGACAGTGGACACGGCCAAAGGCCCCCAGGCTGACGGTAATCAGGTGGCGCGCGATACGGCAGCAGGCGAGGCCTCGGCCGAAAGTATCGCGCCTGCGCGCCGCGGGATCGATCCGCTGGACACTCCATCCTCCTATTTTGAGCGGTTCGTCGTGACCAAACAGGGCGACCGTCAGGAATTCTACCGTCATTACGATGACGCGCGTGCGGCCATTATTGATACGGGGCACACGCTCAGCACCAAGGCTGCCGACAAGGCGACCGCGCTCGACATGGCGGGTCTCGCAGCGCATCGCGGCTGGGAATCGATGAAGGTCACAGGCCCGCAGGATTTCCGGCGCGAGATGTGGATCGAAGGGGTGGCCAAGGGCATCAAGGTCGAAGGCTACAAGCCCAATGAGCGCGATATCGAGGAAGCGGCACGGCGCAGTGACATGGAACGCCCGCGCAGTCTGCAGCGGACAGATGGGCCGTTGAACGACAGAGCGGTCTCCGAGCCGCGCGACCTGTCTCAGGATCGGGGAGCTCCTGTTGCCGCCAGCATATCTAGCGACAAGGTCGATTACAGTCAGGGTGTGCGCGGCACAGTGCTTGCGCAAGGCACGCGGCCCTATCTCGATCGCCCCGGCGCGGCGGAGTCGCCCTATGTGCGCTTGCAACTGCCCAATGGCCGCACCCATGATGTCTGGGGCATGGGAGTGACCAAGGCGCTGGCGGATCGGGGCGTTTCAGTGGGCGACACATTCACCCTGTCTTCAACCCGCTCCGAGCCTGTGACCATCACCACGCGTGATCCCGTGACCAATGAGCTGGTCGAGAAGCAGGGCAGCCGCCGGACATGGGAGGCGCAGGATATCCAGCGCGGAAGTGGGACTGAGACAGGCACGGACACGGGAACAGGCACAGGCCTAAGGGCAAGCGCTGGCGCTGCTGCAACGGCTGCTGCCGCCACAGGCCTCCTTATCACCTCGAAATCCGATCTCGCGAAACTGCCCGCGCCCACGGACGCGAAGCGCGCCGAGGCCTATCGCGAGGCTGTGGAGGAACGTCTGACCCCCGACGAGATCGCACGCCTCAAACAGGGCGATATCTCGGGGCTCGAAGGTGTGGGCTCGCGCGAAGACCAACTCTCGGTTGCGCGCGAATATCTCAAGGCCGAGGGCAATTCGCCCCAGGCCCTGCGCCAGGTCAGTGAAGAGTGGTTTGACGAACGCGCTGCCAATGCCGCGCAAGAGCGGGGACTCGAGCATGATTAAGACACGCATTCTTGCTGGGCTTGGCCTTTTTGCCGCTCTCGGACTGGCGCTGGCCTATATCCTGGCCACGGGCTATCTGGCGCTCAAACTCACCGGCAGTGCTGCCACGCTCGATTGGGGCCTGCTCCTCCAGAACTGGCAGGCGATCCGGCTGCGCCACCCAGACCTCTGGCAGGTGATCGGGCTGATCTTTCTGTTCGCCACGCTGGGCAGCTTGCTCCTGGGCTCCTTCGTCGTCCATGAAGGCCTGACGCGGTTCGGCGAGACCCATTGGCAGTCGAAAGCCGAGCTGAAGCGCAACGGCTTCTTTGAGAAACCCGGGCGCGGGTTTCTGCTGGGCAAGATGGGCAAGCCAAAATCATCGGCGAAGTTCCTCTGCTCGACCAGCTTCCCGCATTGTCTGGTCGTAGCCCCCACCGGGCGCGGCAAGGGCACGGGCTTCGTGATCCCGAACCTGCTGTGCTTTGTCGGATCCGCCGTGGTGCTCGATGTGAAGGGCGAGAATTTCGACAAGACCGCACGCAAGCGCCGCGCGCGCGGTGACAAGGTCTGGCGCTTTGCCCCGGTCGATTGGGAGCGCCCCACCCATCGCTACAACCCGCTGCAGCGCATCGCGGCCCTCTCCAATCCCGATCAGCGCCAGATGGAGTTGCGCAAGACTGCCAATCTCTTCCTGCAGGCCGATGGTGAGAATGCCAAGGGCCTGCTGGAGGGCGGCATCGATCTGTTCGTCGCCTGCGGAATCCTCGCCATGGAACGCGGCGAGCCCACCATTGGCGAAATCTACCGCCTTGCTTCCTCAGGGGGTGACAAGACCAAGCAATATGCAGGCTATGCGGGCGAAGTGCGCAGCGCGCCTGCAAAGCTGATCTTCGAGCGGCTGGCCTCGACCAATGACCGCACGCTGACCTCGTATTTGTCACTCCTGATGACCTCAGGCCTCAGCGCCTGGGACAACCCGACGATTGACCGCGCGACCTCCGTGTCGGATTTCGATTTCTCAACCTTCCGGCGCAAACCGCAGACGGTCTATCTTGTGGTCTCTCCCGACAATATCAAACCGCTGGCCCCGCTCATCCGGCTCTTCTTCTCGGATCTGATCGCCTGTCTTCAGGATCATGAGCCGGGCGCGGAAGAGCCCTGGCCTGTGATGATCCTGCTCGATGAGTTCGACCGGCTGGGCAAGATGCCGATCGTGGCCGAGAGCATCAAGACGCTGCGCTCTTATGGCGGGCATCTGGCGATCATCACCCAGACCATCCCCGCGCTCGATGAAATCTACGGCGAAAACACGCGCCTGTCGCTGCAAGGCGGCGCAGGGGTCAAGCTCTATATGACCCCTTCGGAAAAGCGCACCGTCACTGAGGTCAGCGAAGCCACCGGCATGACCACCAAGCGCGTGGTGTCGAAATCCCGTTCCATAGGGCGCGGTATGTTCGACACCAATGTCAGCGAACGGACTGAGGAACGCCCGCTGCTGACCGAGGATGAGGCCGCGCGGCTCAGCCTTGATGACATCATTCTCGTGATTGATGGCCAGCACCCGGCGCGCGCCAAGCGGATCAAATACTATGAGGACGCCAAGCTGCGCCATCTCTTCGAGGGGCAGAGCGGCGACTATCCCCTGCCGCTTGGGGGCAAGCTGAATGCACAGGACGCCGCCGAGATCGATGATCGCGTGGCAGCCATCGTGCAGCGGCGGACCGAAGGCATGATCGCGGCGCGGCGAGTTGGCACGGGAAGTGAGGCCGCGTCAGAAAGCACCGTTACGAAGCCATTGCTGCGCAGACGATCCCGAGCGAGCGTGTCACTTCTGACAGGTCTGCTCGATACATCAGGCTTCGATGCGGCAAAGGCACCAAGGCGCCTGCCTCTCTCTGTTCAGAGACCTGTCAATGCCAGGCATACCCCTGAGATCCAGATATCGCATCGCCGACGCATGAGCAGCTCCGTCATGGCCAAAGCGCAGCTCATCACCCCGACGCTCGAGAACTGCGTGGCTGTCGAAAGCATAACCGCGGAAATCGAGATGATCCGGAAGCAGGGCAAGGCCGCGTGAAGGGACGCGCGAGGTGAAATCTGCGCTGCTGGTGGCACAATCGCCGCAGGGCGACTTTGCTCGGGCCTGTCAGCTTGCCATGTCGATCCCTGTCAGGCGGCGCAGCACTTCTTGAATTTCTTCCCGCTGCCACAGGGGCAGGGGTCATTCCGGCCGGGTTTCCTCTCGGCGTGGATGGGCTCGTGGGCGAACAATTCGGGGTTGGTAAGGGCGAGCGGCTGCACCCTTGACTGGCGCGCCAGATATTCCGGCGAGAAGCAGTACCAGCCTTTGAGTTCCGCCACTGTGTCGATGATCGGTCGGTTGTGATGATCGGCCGCGAACCCGCTGGCGCTGTCTGCGGATCGGTTCGTCTGCAAGACATGCTCGAAATCGGCATAGGCGGTGTGATCAGGGGTGATCCAGCCGCGCTCGAACACGGCACGGACCTTGCTCACCATATCGTCAAACCCCAGAACGCCCACGGATTGCGCCCAGGCCCACCAGATTTCCTCTCCGGTCTCTGCGCTCGAGGCGTCGTGAAACGCCTCCAGAAACGTTTTGACCTGAGGGCGCAACGCCGGCGCGCGCAGCGTGACCAGCGTGATCGCGTCGAACATTTCGCCCCGCAGGAAGCTGTCGGCTTTAAGGTTGCGGATGATCTCGAAGAGCGGCTCCAGATCCCCGTCGAACAGCCCGAGCATGACGCGGTCCGAGGCTTCGGTGATTGCATCGCCCAGAAGCGCGTCGAGAAACTCCGGATCGCGCTGAAACAGCCGCGCCATCGGGCGGTACGCACTGGTCTCGCGCCATTCGGCCAGCAGGTGGTAGATGAACACGAAGGGATCGTCTTCTGACAGATCAGATATCCGCGCCTTTTGCAGAAAGGCGATATGCTCCAGAAACAGCGGCACCATGGCGCTGCGCTGGTCCCGCGCGGCCTCGATCGCCTTGATCGGCAAGGGTCCGCGACGGGCGAAGATGCGCAGTATGTCCTCTGGTGTCATGCTCGCTTCCTACTATTTCTTCCCATCAGCGTCAGTCGCAGACAAAGTCGCAGCCCCGCACCTGAAAACGCCCCACGCCAATGGTTTGCTTTTGCCGCGCCGGGGTGGTCTATTCAAGGCATTGATTTGGTGAAGGCCCATATGACCCCGCAGGAATTCATCGCCAAGTGGCGACATGTCGAACTGAAAGAACGCAGCGCCAGCCAGTCGCATTTCAACGATCTGTGCCGCCTGCTGGGCGTTGATGATCCTGTCACCGCTGACCCCAAGGGCGAGTGGTTCACCTTCGAGAAGGGCGCGTCCAAGACCAGCGGCGGCGAGGGCTGGGCCGATGTCTGGCGCAAGGGGCACTTTGCTTGGGAGTACAAGGGGC
The DNA here is from genome assembly GCF_001884735.1 of Natronohydrobacter thiooxidans. Taxonomy (GTDB): domain Bacteria; phylum Pseudomonadota; class Alphaproteobacteria; order Rhodobacterales; family Rhodobacteraceae; genus Roseinatronobacter; species Roseinatronobacter thiooxidans_A. The sequence continues at coordinate 18,701 of NZ_MJAP01000011.1, forward strand.
CGAAGAAAGACCTCGACCGGGCTTTCGCGCAGCTTCTGCAATACGCCATCGCCCTTGAAAACCCGCCGCTTCTGATCACTTCGGACACCGACCGTATCCGCATTCACACGAACTGGACCAACACTGTTCAGAAGGTCTATGACCTGAGCCTTGATGATCTGGCCGACGGATCAAAGCGCGATCTGTTGCGCGCGGCCTTCACTGACCCCGAGCGTCTGCGCCCGAGCAAGACCCGCCAAAGCCTGACCGAGGACGCCGCCGCCCATTTCGCGAACCTTGCCCTGCGCCTGCGCGGGCGCGGCCATGACCCCGAGGACGTCGCGCATTTCGTCAATCGGCTGATCTTTTGCATGTTCGCCGAGGATGTGGGCCTTCTGCCCGACAAGATGTTCGCCCGGATGATCAAGGCCGGGCGGCAAAAGCCCGAAACCTTCCAGACCCTCGCCAGCACGCTGTTCGCGGCGATGCAGTCCGGCGGCATGGTCGGCTTCGAGCGGGTCGAATGGTTCAACGGCGGCCTGTTCGACAGTGACGCCGCCCTGCCGCTCGACTGGCAGGATCTGGATGATCTGATCCGCGCCTCCACGCTTGATTGGTCAGAAATCGATCCTTCGATCCTTGGCACCCTGTTTGAACGCGGGCTTGACCCCGACAAGCGCAGCCAGTTGGGCGCGCATTACACCGACCGCGACAAGATCATGCAGATCGTCGGGCCTGTGATCGTGGACCCGCTGCTGGCCGAATGGATTGATGCGAAAGACAGGATAGAGGCCGCGCTGGACCGCGCCCGCAAGGCCAAGGCCAAGGCCACAACGACCAAGGCAGAGGCAGAGGCGCGGGCGATCTTTTCGGCCTTCCTCGACCGGCTGGCGGCGTTTCGGGTGCTCGATCCGGCCTGTGGGTCTGGCAATTTCCTCTATATCGCGCTCTTGGCGCTAAAGGATATCGAGCACCGCGTGAACCTTGAAGCCGAGGCACTGGGCCTGCAACGCGAAATGCCGCGTGTCGGGCCAGAGGCTGTGAAGGGCATCGAGTTGAACCCCTACGCTGCTGAACTGGCCCGCGTGTCGGTCTGGATCGGGGAAATCCAGTGGATGCGCCGCAACGGGTTCGAGGCCGCGAAAAACCCGATCCTGCGCAAACTGGGCACCATTCAAAACCGAAACGCCATCGTGAACCCCGATGGTACCGCTGTGTTCTGGCCAGACGCAGACGCAATCGTTGGCAACCCCCCGTATCTAGGAGCAAAGCTCTTGAAACGCAGGCTTGGTATCTTGGAAACCGAGGCCATACGAGCGCTGTACCATGATCGACTGCCCGGATTTACTGATCTAGTTTGCTATTGGTTCGAAAACGCTCGAGAGATGATAGAGACAGGAAGGGCTCAGAGGGCTGGGTTTGTTTCAACGAACTCAATTCGAAAGAATACAAATTTACCCGTCATGAAGCGGATCGTCTCTACAACGCAAATTTTTGATGCATGGTCAGAAGAAAAGTGGACCATTGACGGCGCGGCGGTCGATGTGTCGTTGGTCTGCTTCGGGCACAGCGAGAACCTTCCTATGCTGAATGGTTGCCCCGTTCAGCAAATAAACTCTGATTTAACAACGGGCCTCGACCTTACAAAAGCTGCCATCCAGCCAGAGAACCATGAAGGCGCATTCCTCGGCATCCAGAAAAGCGGCCCCTTTGATGTCTCAGGGACAGTTGCACGCAAATGGCTCAAGGAGCCGACCAACCCGAATAGACGCCACAATTCCGAAGTCCTGAGACCATACTGGAATGGAGATGATGTAACTGGGCGCCCTCGTGACATGTGGTTCATCGACTTGCCTTTGGGCGTAAGCGAGGCTGAGGCAGCACTTTTTTCGGCACCTTTTAATCATCTCGCGAACACCAAAGACAGTGATGGTAAAACTGTAAAGACTTTACGAGAAGAGCTTGGTGATCGCGGGGGGCCACGTTGGTGGGAGCCGCACTGGCCTCGACCTGAAATGCGATCCAGAATATCGACGATTGATCGATACATCGTCACGCCAGAGACAGCACAGCATCGGCTCTTTATTTGGCTGAGTTTACCAGTCCTTCCTGACAAGAACTTAATTGTTATTCCCCGCGCCGACGACACTATTTTCGGGATTTTGCATTGCTGTTTCCACGAACTTTGGGCGCGTAGAAAGGGGTCGGACCTTCAAGACAGGCCGCGCTATACACACACATCAACTTTCGCAACCTTCCCCTTCCCCGAGGGCCTGACCCCGAACATCCCCGCGGCCGACTATGCCGACGACCCGCGCGCGCAGAAGATCGCCGCCGCCGCCGTCAGGCTGAACGAGTTGCGCGAAAACTGGCTCAACCCGCCCGATCTGGTCGAGCGCGTCTCCGAGGTCGTCCCCGGTTACCCCGACCGGATCCTGCCCAAGGACGATGCCGCCGAGAAGGAGTTGAAGAAGCGCACCCTAACCAACCTCTACAACACCCGCCCCGCATGGCTCGACCATGCGCACAAGGCGCTGGATGAGGCCGTCGCCGAAGCCTATGGCTGGGGCGATGACTGGCGCGCGGGTCGCCTGAGCGACGACGAAATCCTCGCCCGCTTGTTCCGGCTCAATCAGAAGCGGGCGGGAATAGCCAACGATGCAGCATCATGAGACTGAAACGGAGCCGCGATTGCCCACGCATACACCACTCCTGCAAATGCTCGACCGGACGCTACTTGCGGAGATCGAGAAAGCCACGAAAGAGCATTGCTTCTCGGATGATGAGGTTGAGGCCCTTATTGCGAGATGCATTTCGTTGGGCCATGCGGAGCTTCTTGACGATTTCAAAGCGCGTGCACCAGATCAACTCGCTGCGATGCGAGAAGACAATGAAGGTTTCAGATCACGCTGTTACGAGCGATGGCGCGAGCCGATGGACTTGCTCTGGATGCTTTGGATCACGGCTCAGGAAATCGGCGAGGCACATGCCCACGAAGGGCCGAATGGGACCGATCCCTTGGTGTTCGATACCTTGGCACATCTGCACCCGAGGGCACTGCTGATCACAAGCGAAATCATGTGTCTGCTGGAAGGCGGGTTCGCCGATGGTGCTTTGACACGTTGGCGATCACTTCACGAGACAGTCGTTACTGCGATGTTCATCGCGAAGCATGGCCATGAGGTCGCGCGCGACTACCGATCATCCATATGGTTTGAAAATCACAAGGCTGCCGTTGCCCTGAACGCGGTTGCCGAACGCGCGAACATGCAGCCGTTCTCTGAAGCGGAGTTCGCCGATATCGAGGCGATGCGAGATAAGGCCGAAGCCCATATCGGTCGTCGCTTGAGGGGTGAGTGGGATTGGGCATCAAGTGTGTTTGCACGTGATCGGATAAAGTTCATCGACCTTGAGCGAAACGTCGGCTTGGATCACTGGCGTCCGCGTTACAAATGGGCGTCACAGCATGTGCATTCTGCCTTCCGTCGCCCCGGAGAACTTCTCGGCATGGTCGAAGCGAAAGAGCCGATGTTTCAGATCGGCCCGAGCAATTCCGGTTTCATCGACCCATTGCACATGACCGCGATTTCGTTGTCGCAAATGACCGCAGCTTTTCTTCTGCATGGCGAACCCAATTTGGACCGGTTGGTCTACGTCAAAATCATTCAAACACTTGCGTCCGATATCGGTGACTCCGCCGCCCGCGTTGAAAAAGAAAGCCTTGAGAAGCATCGTGCGCAGAATTGCGTGGAAACCGTGACATCTGAAGAAGGAAGCCCGGACCGATGAAGCAACAACCAACTGTCTGGGGCCTCCACATGGGCGGCCATGTTGGCGACCGCCCCATTGAGGGAAACTACGTCGCCATCGGCTGGCGGGCGCTCGGCGATCTGCGCGCCATCCCCGCCGACAGGGAAGCTTTCAAGAGCGCCCTGCGCCAGCATCTGCCCGATCTGAAAGAGGGGGCTGTGCCAGTCAACGCCGGGACGCTGTTTCGCTTCGTGCATGAAATGAGTGCGGGTGACGTGGTGGTCTACCCTTCCAAGCACGACAGGATGATCAACATCGGGCGGTTCACCGGCGACGCGAGCTATCTGCCCGATGATCTTGACGAATACCCGAATCGGCGCTCGGTGGAATGGCTTGGGCATTTTCCGCGCACCGAGTTCAGCCAGAGCGCGCTGAATGAGATCGGCTCGGCGGTCACCATCTTTCGGGTGCGCTCTCATGCAGCCGAGTTCCTGTCGAAGCTCGCCGCGACGGGCGACGCGCCTGATCCAGCCACGGCGGCAGAGGGGACGGAGGAAACCGCCGACGATGACACGGCGACACAGGCCGTCGCGCAGCAGGCCGAAGGCACCACGTCAGACTTCGTGATCCGGCGCATCATGACCGGGATGACCGGGCACGAATTCGAGCATTTCGTCGCCCATGTTCTCGAATGCATGGGCTATACTACCCGCGTCACGGCAAAGTCCGGCGACGGCGGCGTGGATGTCATCGCACACATGGACGCACTCGGTTTTCAGCCGCCCATCGTCAAGGTGCAGTGCAAGCGCAAGACGGAGCAGACCCCCCGGCCCGAGGTTGACCAATTACTCGGGACGCTTGGCGAGGGAGAGTATGGCCTTTATGTCAATCTCGGCTCATACGCGCGCGGCGCGATAGAATTGGAGCGGAACCGTGCGAAGCTGCGCCTGATCGACGGCGAGCAGTTTGTCGAGATGCTGCTGGAGAATTACGACAAGCTGTCCCCGCGCTACCGCTCGCTGATCCCCTTGAAGCAGATATACGTCCCCGACCTCTCGAAGGGGTGATCCTGATCAAGGCCACATCTGAGCGGCATGGAGCACGCGAAGAACTGTGACGGTGGTTTCGTTTTCTGCGTAAACAACAATGTAGTTGGGCCGAACAATCAACTCTCGAGTGCCGACAACCCTGCCTGGCCGACAGAGCTTTGGATGTTCCGCCAAGTCCTCGACCTTCGCCTCGATCTCGTCCAGCAATGCAGTTGCCGCTGTCGGGTTTGCCTCTGCGATATAGTCAAGAATGGTGGAAAGGTCGGCGAGCGCCAGCGCTTTCCATTCGATGTCAAGCACTGGCTTGGCGCTTCAATCGAGCTCGTGTCTCGGCCATTGCTTGTCGATGAGGTATCGTTGGGCCTGCATCGGCAAGCGCATCATGCACCTTGGTGCGAAACCATGCGTCATAGGCATCTGGATCGCTGGCGAGGCCCGCAGGCAGACCACCTTCTGCGCTCACCCGCGTCAGAAGGATACGCACGGCATCGGACAAGGTCAGCCCAACGCTGGCCAGCGCTTCGGTGGCGTCCTGCTTGAGCTTGTCGTCAACGCGAATATGGACCATCGATGTTTTTGCGGGCATGGGGTGACCTCCGGAGACTATCGGCTCGCGTATCGCATTTGAGATACATGACATCGCGCGGAGCAAATTTCAAGTCAGACGTAACGGATGGCACAGGGACCGTCCTGCAGCTTGCGCTGGCAATGCAACTGACTATATAGTAAGGAGAGTGATGGATAAGTAAGGCGGCAGTCTCGATGCAGGAATCGACCATCACAGTCAAAGGACAGACCACGCTGCCGCGCGATGTGCGCGCGGCTTTGGGTCTGACCAGCGGTGATCGTGTGCGCTATGTGATCCTTGACGGGGAGGTGCGCATCCTGAAGGCCCGGTCGGTCAAGGAATTGCGCGGCGCCCTGGCCCGGTCCGACCAGCGGCCAGTATCCCTTGACGAGATGGATGAGGCGATTGGCGCGGCTGCGACCGAACGCGCCCTGCCTGAGCGATGATCGCGCTTGATACCAATGTGCTGGTGCGGTTTCTGGTTCAGGATGACCCGGATCAGGCGCGCATCGCCACGGCCCTGTTCGATCAGTTGACCGATGCAGATCCGGGCTTTGTCAGCCGCGAGGTGCTGGTCGAGCTGGTCTGGGTTCTCGAGCGCGCCTATGGCTACGCGCGGTCCGATATCGCGGCGGCGCTCGATGGCCTGTTGTCCGCAATCGAACTGGTGATCGAAGCAGCTGACGATGTAGGCCAGGCTGTGGAACGCTACCGCCTCGAGGGTTTTGGCTTTGCCGATCTGATGATTGCGGCTGCTGCCAGGCGCGCCGGGTCGCGGGAACTTGTGACCTTCGACCGCAAAGCCGCGCGCCTGCCCGCTGTCAGGCTGCTGTCTGTATAGGCAAGATCAGAAGGCATAATCGTGTCGCGGGTGCAGAGGCTCAGGGCTTGACACCCATGCGCTGCCCTTCCTTGTCATCCTGCGTGGTCAAGGTCTGGATCATCCCTGTGACAGTTTCGCGGTCAAACTTTGCAGGCAGCTCGATCAGCGCAATCCCCGCCTCGCGCAGGGCCTGCCGCTTGACGGCATCACTGTTCTCGGCGCGGGCGCGGCTGTCGCGGGAGTTCCCGAAATGACCCTTGCCCTGATATTCGACCACGGCAGCGACATTCAGGTCGGCACCCAGCAGCACGAAATCCGCGCGCTTGGAATTGATGCTCATATAGCGCTTGAAGCTCTTGTTGCGCAGGAAGGCGCCGTAGGACACCTGAGACATCACGCTCCAGCCTGCGGGCAACTCGCCGCGCAGCATCTTGAAGAGGCGCAGTTCTGTCTGGTTCATGAGCGGACGCCGCTCGAACGGCGGCGCGAAAATGCCCTTGCGCGAGAGCCAGGCGGCGATGATTACGAGGAGGAGTGCGCCAAGCGCGATCATCCCAAAGCTCACCGGCGTCAATTCCATGCTCATCTCCCTGCCAGCCGCGCTGATCGGGCCATGCGCGCATTCGCCCGTGCAGCGGCACTGCCGCCGCCTGCGGGCGCGGGTCCGCGCGTTGCGCCACCTGCGCCAGGGCCTGCGGGCTGTACTGGCCCGGGCCGTCCTATAAGTCCAGCCATGCGCGCGGCAGAGAGTGTGCCAAGGGCTGCCATCGGGCCGCTCATGGCGGAGGTCAGTTGAATATTGCCTGTGATCTGGCGCATGATCACGGGGATCAGGAAGATCGCAAAGAAGGCCATGATGATCATCGCGAAGAAGGGGATCGCCTGACCGAGGGTCGCCAGATCGCCCGCATTGACATTTGCGGCCATGCTTCGGCTCATCGATATGATCACCGAAAAAACCGCTGCGATGATGATCGGATAGAAGGCATAGCTGATGATCCCGGTCAGCCAGTTCTGGAAATAGTCCTTGGTGGCGTTCAGGAGCGACATGGTGATCATGATCGGTGCGATGCTGACATAGAAGGTGATCATCAGCTTGGCGAAAACCATCATCAGGCCTGCCGCTGCACCCATCGCCGCCAGAATGATAACAGCGATATTTGTGAATACTGCGCCGCCGACCCAGTTCATGGCGCTGCCAATAGAGTTCGCCATACCGATATAGTCTGAGATAATTCTGTCAAATTGCGCAGCAAAGTTCTGCGCCGACCCATTTCCTTGACCTCCGGCTGCGCCCACCATGACGCCCGCCAATCGCTCGGATCCGCCGATGATGGCGTTCGTCACGGAATTGAACTCTGCCCAGTTGCGGGCAAAAATTCCGACAAGTGCCAGCTTGACCCCCAGCATGACAGCCGTGCGTAGATCGATCGACTTGACCTGCAGCATTGCATTGAGCGCGACAAAGATTACCGCCAAGGTTGCCATCGCCATGCCAATCGTGCCGACAGATGAGACCAGCGCCCCAAATGTGGTCTCGCCTGCCCCATCCAGATAGCCGTCGACCGTTCCGACAATCCAAGAGACTATCCCGCTCATTCCTATCGTCCGTGTTCATGACAAATTGCTGCTGCCTCTGCACGCAAAGCAGCGGCTTTGTCGTGATATGCCATGTCGATTTCGAACATCGCCTGGCGATCGAGAAGTGCATAGTTTTCGTTGAAATCAGAGATTATCGCAGCCCAGTCCGGATAGCGCAGTTCACAGGAACACTCCCCGCTTTCAACGACGGCCTGTTTCCACCGAAGCCGCTGCATCCCGTGCACAATCATTCGCTCATTCGTCGTCGCGGGGTTCATCTCGACCAGCCAGTCGGGTCGCCCGGGGACGATGCAGCCATTGACCTCGCGGTCGGGCTCGGCGGAGGTGTAGAGCTCTGGCAGGGTCAAGTCGTGTGCCGCGCTCTCCGCAGGTGCGGGCGGCAGGGTGTCCGGGTCGAGATCACGAAGTTCCGGCGCGGTCTGCGCGAGGGCGGGCAAAGCAAAGGTCAGCGCAAGGCCAAGGAGGGCGTGTTTCATATCCGGGGGTCCTATTCATCGGGAAGAGCGGGGAAATAGAATTGGGTGATGCCGCGCGCGCCGTCCTTGCGCCCGGCCTGGACAATCACATCGATCGAGCGGGCGATATAGGCGCACATATTGTCATAGGTGAGCGGCAGGTTGGATTTGAGCGCGGCAATGGCCAGGCGCGAGATGGCAAGCTGCGGGGTCTCGGCATGGAGGGTCGTGATCGAGCCGCCATGGCCTGTGTTGATGGCTTCCAGAAATGTCATCGCCTCGGCCCCGCGGACCTCACCCACGATCAGCCGGTCAGGGCGCATGCGCAGCGAAGAGGTGAGCAGGGCATCGGTCGAGCGCAGGGGGTTTTCTCGTTCGGAGAGGAGGGTGACGGTGTTGGGCTGGGTGGGCAAAAGCTCGGCCGCTTCCTCGATGGTGATGATCCGCTCATGCGCGGGCACAAAGGAGATCAGCTTGCGCGCGAGCACCGTCTTGCCCGTCGAGGTGCCGCCTGCAACGATGAGATTGAGCTTATGCGCGATGCAAAACCGCGCGGCAGCATCGAGATCACCTGTCGCGACCAGCGCCTTTAACTCCCGCCCCAAAGCCGCGCGCTGCGCGCCGAGCGAGATTTCCTTGCCATGGAGGAATTTGAGCTCAATCGCCTCCAGCGGAATGCTCGAGAAAAACCGCATCGAGATGGAATGCCCGTGCTCGACCACCGGCGGGGCCACGACCTGATAGCGCACCGCGCGCCCAGCAAACATAACCGAGCCCGAAATCACCGGACGGCTGCGCCCCAGCGTGCTGTTGCCCGTGGAGGCGATATTGCTTGCCAGATCCCCCATCTCGGTTTGCGAGAGGGTCTGGTCAGTGGCGCGCATCATGGCATCGCCTTGCAGCTCGACCCAGACGCGGCCATCGGGATTGACGCACAGTTCGACCAGGCTTGGGTCCTTCACAATCGGCCCCAGCCGCTCCATTTCCTGCGCGAAATAACTCGCCTGCCCGCCGCTCGCGCGCGGCGCGATCAGCCCGTCCATCAGAAAATCTCCAGATCGCGGTCGACCATCACGGTGACGCGCGCGCCTTGGTTGATGGTGATGATGGGCGGCAGGCTCAGATAATCGCTCAGCACCGAACCCGTGGCATCGCGCAGATCGCCCGAGACGCGGGTGGCACCATCGCGGGCCATGTCATTCTCGATCTCGCGCGCGGCAAGCGCGGGGCCGGAGGAGAGCAGCGAGATGAGCGCCGCCGATCCAAAGCGCTCGCCAAAGCGGCGGTTCACACGGCCTGCAACGCCCGCGCGGCCAATCGCATCGCCGCCAAAGGCCGAGAGGGCCACGCTTTGATTGTCGGGCAGGATGATGCGCTCCCAGGCGACCATGGCGCGGTATTGCCCGATGCTGACATTGGCCGAATACCGCCCGATCAACCGGCTGCCGCGCGGGATCAGGATGCGCGTGCCGTCATAGGAATGCACATCCTGCGTGACCACTGCACGCACAGGCCCGGGCAGGCTCGAGTCGATGGCGGTTTCCAGCGAGGCCTGAATGACGGCCCCTTGCGTGACGGTATTGGCCGGATTGACGATGACACTGGCGCGCTCGACCGGCGCAGGCCGCCCGACACTGCGCACGAAGTCTTCATTGTCATCGAGACGCCGGGCCTCTTGTTCAGATTCCGCCCCGGCACTGCCACCGCGCCCGCCAATGGCGAGCATGGGGGAGTTGAGGCGCGCCTGCCGCGCTTCCTCGGCGGCGGCGCGGCGGCGTTCCAGCTCCTCGCGCTCCAGATCACGGGTATCGCCTGCGATCTGCACAGGCGGGGGCGCAAGCCGCGCCATCTGCAATTCGCTCTCAAGCCGGGTGATCTCGCGATTGCGCTCGGAAAGCTCGCGATCGAGCCTGCGCGCGGCCTCTTGCGCCTCGCGCTGCGCTTGATTGGCCGCAGACTGCATCTCCTCGATCTGGCGCTGCAGATCGGAGAGTTCGTTCGCGCGCCCGTCATCGGGGCGTGTGGGTGTGTCGCGCAGAGCGGCCAGTTCCGCCTGCATGGCGGAGAGTTGCTCGAGCAGCGCTGTCATCTCGCTGGGTGTCTCGGGCTCTGGCGCAGCGGCTGGCGGGGGCGCGGGCGGCGGATCACGGCGCGCCATATCCATGTCGCCAAAGGCCGATCCCCCGATCTGGAAATCCTGCGCGCTCTGCGTCGCCATTCGCGGCGTGGTCTCAGGCCCACTCAGGGCAAAATAGACCCCAGTGCCGACGACGGCCGCCGCCCCCAAGATTCCCAGCACCAGCAATGGCGAATTGGGTTTTGCGGCTTTGGGCGCTGCAAAATCATCCTCGAGCGCCTTGAGGCGCGAGGAGAGATCGGACGGATCACTCATTGCCGCACCCCCAGATTGGCGATGGCGGTCTCAAGCTGGCCCAGCCGCAAGACCCAATAGGGGCTGGTGCCGCTCACACGGATTGTGCCGTCGCGCTGAACCTGACCATTCGCGATGCGCTCCATCCCGTCGGAGATCGCGAAGATCGTGGGCAGCTCGCGCGCGCCCGAGAAGCGGAAATAGGTGAAGGTCCCGTCATCCCAGACCTCTTGCGGCGTGATCGCGGTCATCGCGCTGCCGCCATAGCGGTTGTTGATAACGCGGTGTTCCGGCACACGCGCGCCGCGCTCACGGGCCTGATCTGCAGGCACAGTGAAGCGAACCGAATAGAAGGCGGTGTTGCGCGATTCCTGGGCCACGAAGTAATAGGTTCGGCGGTTGGTGAAGACGGTGATATTGGTGCGCGCGCCCGAGCGTTTGGGCTTGATGACAAAGGCCCGGCCACCGGGGACAGCGTCGAAATCAAAGCTCTGGGTGTCGCCGGCCACGACCGAGACGATCTCTTCGCCGCGCGGCAGCTCTACTGTGGTGACGCGCTCGAGCATCAGCACGAGGTTATAGACCTGCCCGTCGATATAGATGGCATCGCGCACGCGGGCATCATGCGGGCCTGCGCGCGGGGTGATCTCGGCGGCCAGCGGCCCCGAGAAGAGCAACAGGCCCAGGGCCGTGCTGACCGCAAGTCGCATCGGCGCGCGTGACAGGGGGATCAGTTTCCGGGGCGCAAATCTCATTGCAAAATCCTCATTCGAACCGGTCAGAGGTGATGGCGTATTCGCGGACCTTGAAGCCGAAGGGATTGGCCCAGACATCGGCGATCTCGCGCAACTCCATCGGCTCGAAATCATAAGCCAGCGTGACGGTGAAATTCCCGATCTGATCACCCTCATTCGAGCGCAGGCGTTTGCGCAGCCGGATCTGTGCGCGGTTGCCCGAGAGGGGTGCGATCGAGATGATCTCGACATCCATGCGGGCAGAGCCATAGCGCGTCGGCGGATAGTTGGGGTTCGCGCTGCTCCAGAGGCTGCGCATGCTGGCGGCTGCATCGCCCGTGGAGCGGCTCATCACCGAGCGCACGCGCAGATCATTGTCGAGCTGGTTGAAGGTCTCGCGGTCGCGCACATAGGAGAAAATCATCGCCTCGGTGACAGCGCGCTCTTCAGTAAGTGAAATCGCACGCACTTCGGCCCAGGGCACAGCGGCACCGGTTGCCGTGTCAAACGGTACCAGCTGCGGGGCAGGCATCTCGTGCTTGAAGGCGACCAGCATCATGCCAAGCCCCATAACAGCGCCAAAGCCTGCGCCGCTGAGGCCCATGATCTGCCAGAGCCGTTCGCGGCGCAGTGCCCCGAAGACGAGCTCTTCGGTGACGGTTTCCCCGATATCGGGGAGTGCCTTGGGCTTGCGCTCAAAACCTCTCATTGCTGCACCCGCAGGGGCGGCATGGTCAGGTCAGAGAACGCTTTTTCTTCGGCCTGCTGGGCAGCCGTTGCCACACCGGCCACGCCATCGGCCATGGTCTGGGCGGCTTGCAGGTCCAGCATCTGCAAAAGGATGATACCGATCTCGGCGGTCACCAGCGTGTTGTGATCGACCGAGGCTTTGACATCATTGAGGTTGCCGATCTCGCCCACCATGATCTCGATGCGCCGCACGCTTGTGTTCGAGCGCTCATGGGCACTTTGCGCGGCCGCGCTGGAAACGACCGCGGCCGAGGCCTGCTGGCCCAGCCGACGCTCGCCCGTGACCTCGGATTGCGAGAGTTGCTGGACGATGGCAGGCGACAGACCTGTACTGGTCAGCACACGCTCGACCGAGGCTGCCATATTGCCACAACCGCCCGTGAGCGCGCCCATCAGATCGCCCTGCGAGAGGCTGCTGACCGCGCTGGTCAGGCTTTCGAAGTCCTGCTGCAGAAGGCAGTCGAGATCCCCGCCCCGGAGAAGCGACATCGGGTTCTCGCTGGTCAGGATGCCGTAGATATCCTGCAGCTGGGTGAGTTGATCATCGAGAAGGCTGACCTGTTCCAAGAGCGCGTCGAGCTGATCCGTCTGAATGCCCATATCATCAAGCATGTGCTGGAGCTGCCGGATCTGGTTGGTCAAGTTTTGTGCGTCAAAAGTCGGCACGCCCTGCGCGAGGACAGGAGCGGGTACCAGTGCCGTGAGGGGCGCGAGCGCGATACCGAGCGCCGCTGCCAGAGCAAAGCGGCTGGTTCGCAGGCGGGCGGTCCGGCGCGGTCTCAGATAGGCTGCGATCAGGGATGAAACATATGCCGGGCGCATCTCAGAACTCCTCAAGGGTCAGATCGGCAAAGCGCTTCTCATCGGCCATCTGGGCGATGACCATCAGCTGCTCTGCACTCAGGGGTTGGGCGCGCGCGGCCTGCAGGCGCATGGACAGAACTAGCAGCCGCCCGATCTCGGCGCGGGCATAGGTGTTGAGCGCCTGGGCCTCGGCCCAATCCGCGCCCTCGCCAACCTGGCGCACGATCGCAGCCAGACGCTCGGCAGCGTGGCGGATATTGGCGTGGCCCAGTTCCGCATAGCCAATGGCGGCCATACCGCGCAGGCCAAGTTCGGCATTGGCCATATGGCCGGCCGAGATCGTGCCAAGCGCGTCCTCGCCCCCGATGAGGCGCAGATACTCATTGTATTTGCGCGGGATCACCTGGACGTAATTCTGTGTCTCGGCAAAGGGCGGCACGCCGCCATATTGCTGCACGCGACCCAGCCCTGCGTTATAGGCCGCGAGCGCCAGAATGATATCACCGCCCAGCTGATCAAGGCGGCGCGCGAGATAGCGCCCACCGCCTTGCACTTGCAACAAGGGATCCGTGCGGTAAGCGGGGTTGATACCCAGATCGCTCGCCGTGCCGGGCATGATCTGGGTAAGGCCATAAGCGCCAACCGGGCTTTCGGCGGCGGGGTTGAAGCGGCTTTCCTGCCAGATCAGCGCTTGCAACAGCGCGCGCCATTGCACTGGCGATAGGCCAGCGCGGGCAACACCGGGATGATGATAGGTGTCGCGCGCGCCCTGGATGATGATTTCCTCGACATTCTGGCGCGCATCGCCAAAGAGCTGCCGCGCAGGCAGGCTGGTCTCACTCTCGGGATAGACAGCGGCGGCGGATGTCTCTGTCCCTGCTCCCGCCTCGAGGCTCTGGATCGTGGCTGACATGCTCGCAGGTGAGATCGTCCCGCTCTCGATAATCGCCTCGAGCTGCGCCAGTTGCTCGCGCTTGATCTCCTCGATCCGGGCGCGTTGCTCGCCCTTGCCGATTTGCAGGGCTTGATCCTGCAGGCGCTCGACCATCTGGCGCGCATTCTCCGCCGCCAGTGCCGGATCGAAGATCGGCACGCCTTGGGCGAGTGCCGGGGCCGCAGCCCAGACGCCCAATCCCATGGCAAGCGCCACAGGCGCGAGACCTGCGGGTCGTCGCATTCCATCACGCATTGCGCGCCGCCTCCTGCGCCCAGAGGGCCGGCAGCGGCGTGAACTTGCAGCGCGGGGTGCCGTCAGCGCGGAAGCAGTCCGAGCGCACGGGCGCGGACGGTGTCGCGGCGCAGCCTGCGATGACAGATGTGAGGATCAACAAAAACACGGCAACTTTCATAGGGCCCGTCTCCAGAATTCAGGTGTGTCGCGATAATCCGTGCCGACGATTGCCTCGCCGGATTTGAGGCCGCCAAGGACGGCCAATAGGGTTCCGAGCGGGGCGAGATTGGCGTCGATGATATGGGCGCCCTGATCATCGCGGATGAGCCCCAGATGCGAGGCGGGCAGCGCGTTCAGCATCACATCGAGCTCTTTCTCGCTCAGGCCCAGCGGGCCGTAATCTCCAGCTTTCGCGCGCGAATTCGGCAGCAGGATCTGGGTCGGCAGCGCCTGAATGATCGTGCTGCCCACGCGCGACTTGTCGAGCTGCGAGGCAAACTGCGTCATCATGACGACGACAGTGTTCTGTTTGCGCGCGGTCACCAGCCAGTCTTCGAGCTTGTTCGCGAAATAGGAGTTGTCGAAGGCCTTCCAGGCCTCATCGATCAGCACGATGGTGGGGCGGCGATCCTCGATCTTGCGCTCGATGCGGCGGAAAATATAGCTCAGCACAGCCATGCGCGCGGTTTCATTCTCGGCGTCCAGAAGCCCGGTGAGATCGAAGCCCAGCACATCGCCCTCAAGCGAGAAGCGGTCCTCGACGGTCGTGCCAAAGACCCAGCCGAAACGGCCCTGCGGCGTCCATTCCCGCACGCGCTCTGCCAGATCGCCACCATCATCGATTGAGCGGAACTGGCCTGCGAATTCCGTCCAGTTGCGCAAGGATGGATCGCCCGCTTCCGCATTGCGCCGCACGATGGCCTGGACCGCATGGGTCTGCTGCGGCGTGAGCTGCGCGCCGCGCGATTCCAGAAGGCTGATCAGCGCATCGGTCAGCCATTCGCGCCCGGCTGCATCGGTTTCGACCCAGAGCGGGTTCAGGCCTGTGGCTTCGCCTGCCCGGATAGATTGATAGCTCCCGCCCATTGCGCGCAGCCCCATCTCGAGCCCGTAGCGATAGTCAAAGGCGAAAATGCGCGCGCCAGTGCGCCGTGCCTGTGCCATGAGGAATGTGGCGAGCACCGATTTGCCCGAGCCGGATCGGCCCAGAATGATCGTATGTCCGCTGGTGGG
This sequence comes from Natronohydrobacter thiooxidans, assembly GCF_001884735.1. Classification (GTDB taxonomy): domain Bacteria; phylum Pseudomonadota; class Alphaproteobacteria; order Rhodobacterales; family Rhodobacteraceae; genus Roseinatronobacter; species Roseinatronobacter thiooxidans_A. The sequence goes on from NZ_MJAP01000011.1 coordinate 33,990, forward strand.
CTCAGAGTCCGGGCTGCCCTTCTCATGGAAGGAGAAGCGATAGGCCGAGCGCTCAGGTGTCGGAAACATCGTGATCGGTGTGCCCCACGGGGCGCGGTCGCCCGGTTTGCCCAGTGGCGTGCGGTGCAGCGCCGCCATATCGGCGAAATTGAGATTGGTGATCGTGGCGCGGCGCGCGCGGTAGCTCGCATTGCCGGGTGCCTGCGCGAAATAGCTCGCGCGGCCAGAGTATTTCTCCATCATCAGCTTCACGCCGACGGAGGCCGCGATATTGCGGATTTCGGCCGCGATACTGTCGAGCTTGGCCTCGCTTTCGGCAAATGTCGCGACACTCATATGGTGATCGCCAAAGATCAGCCGCTCGGAGGCCAGATCATCGGCGGCCTGCACGAGATCGTTTTGCAGCGAGATCGCCGCATCATCGCCCGCGCGCATCATGCGGATCTGGCGCTTGATCCGGTCGCCCATCACGCTTGAATTCACCGGCGTGAAGCTGTGGGTCACGACCATGTCGATTGGGAGCGCCAGATCGTCGAACATGGAGCACCAGGTCTGGCTGGGGTAGTTCTTGACCGTAAAGATCTGGCCAATGCGATCCTCGCCCGACCCACCTGTGACCAGAAACCTGTCGCCGCGATACGTGACCCGCATATTGGCGACATCATCGGCGATGGTGGAGGGAAAGCCGCGCGGGAAGGTGGGCAGCTCGATCCCTGTGTGCAGGGCTTCCAGAAACCCCAGCAATTCGCCCGAGGAGGCGCTCAGAAGCCGCGCATCCATCTCGGTCAGGCTTTGGGTGAGAAACTCCACGACTTCCTTCAGCCGCGCGATCTGCCCGCGGCTTTGCCGGGCGCGCTGGCCACCCGCGCGTCTGCGCAAGAGCGGCAGGCGTTCGAGCATGGTCGTGCGCTTGACCACAGTGATGGTCAGCGTGCGGTCGCGCAGACCGGTGGCACCGAGATGATCCTGCCAGCGCGCGTCCAGCGCCTCGGCAAAGCCGCCCGCTTCCATGGGCTTGAGCTCGACTGGCACGCGCGCCGAGACCTTATGCACGTAAAAGGAAAACCCCGCCCCGCTTTGCGCGATGACCGCGGCGATGATCGCGCGGGTCTTGTCGAGGCGGCCATCGGGTGCCGTGAAGCTGTTGGTGCCGCTCACCCGGATGCATTGCATGTATTCGCCGCCGCGCGTCAGGATCGTGTGATCATCGACGAGTTTGATATAGGGCAGATGATGCGCGAGGCGGGCCTCATCGCCCGCCCAAGGCGGCAGGATATGCGCGGCGCCTGCGCCTGCGCCAAGATCACGGGGCATAGGAGTCACCTTCCCAGATTTTGCGGTTTCTGGTCGGCCGCGTGTGCTCGGAGACCACGCGAATGACCTCGACAAATGCCGGGTCCCATTGGGCGGCGAGCCAGAGTGCCGGATAGGCCGCAGCCGATAGGGCAAAGGCCCAGAGCGACTGCGACCAGATCAGGGCCAGTACTGACCCAAAAATCCACAGGACCGCATAGAGGATGGGCAGCCCCAGCATTTGCGGGGGCCGCACGAGGCCAAGAAACAAGGTCGAACGAGCGCACATTGCCTGGGCTACCCGTCAGGTCTGCCAGATGGCGCTGACAATGGTCGCGGCACTGGCGACGATGGCGATGGCGATCACCACGAACATCGCCTGGCGAAAATCGATGATCCCGAAAAACCACGACAGCCCAATGCCCACGACGGCCAATGTGGCAATCGCTATGCCCAGAGGGCCGGTGACCGTGTCGATGATGCCCTGCAAGAGGCTGGTCACCGGGTTGAGGTCGATCGATTGCGCAAGCGCGGGGGCTGCCATCAGCATCAGGGCGATGATGCCGAAGCTCATGGCGATGGCCCAAGGCCGGTTGGTCAGTATCCTGGTCATAATGTCTCTCCTTGGAGGCGGTCAAACACAGCCATGACCTTGCGGACATGACCAATGGTCTCGGGGTAAGGGGGAATGCCGTCATGGCGGATCACAGCGGCCGCACCCGCGTTATAGGCCGCAAGCGCGAGTTCAGGGCTTCCGAACTGCGCCAGACGCCACAGCAGATAGCGCGCAGAGCCATCAAGGTTCTGGGCCATGTCATGGGGATCGACACCAAGGCTGCGGGCCGTGTCAGGCATCAGCTGCCCCAGCCCGATGGCGCCTGCATGCGAAAGCGCATTCGGGTTATAGGCGCTCTCGATCTCGATATTGGACTGGAAGAGCAGCGCCCAGTCCGAGGCGCTGAGCCCGACGGCGCGCAAGGCCTCATGGCCTGCATAGCGGGCGGCAGTCTCGGAAATCAGCGCAAGGATTTCGGGGCGGGCGGTTGGTGCCGGGCGAACGCGCAGGCGATCAGCGCGTGATCCCTCAGCCGTATCGGGTACCAAAGCCGCCTCGCGCAAGGGCGCGATCAGCTCGCCACCGGCATAATGCTTGGCAAAGCTGCGCGTGTTCTGGGAGGGGCCAAAACTGCCATCGGCCCCGAAGCGCAGGATCAGCCCCTCGCCCGCGAGTGCCGGGGACCCGAGGGTCAGGGCCAAGGACAATGCTGCGGGCAACATCACAGGCATGGCCAAAGAAGCAACCATGGGCCGGGTCACAGTCGGGACCGCTGCCCCGGGACAAGACTTCACGCGCATAAAATCCGCACTCCACATCCTGCAGATCGCAGGCCTTCACCGCGCGTGTTCGTCATGCTGTTCAGGCCCTCGCGCCGCTCTCGGCACAGCCGCGCTCCTGCCGCGCAACCTCAGCTGCGCGGCCTTGGCTCGAAGGGTGATCTGAGTGCAGCGCACTCGCCATCACCCGTCATCCAGCGACAGGTTTCCTGAACAGCCCCTCAAGGATAGCGGGGCTCATCGATTGAAATTAAAACGCCTTCAGGTTGAGTTCCGTAGGGCGCAATTCGGGCAGTATGCAGACAGGCAAAACCCGCGCTGTCACAGCAGCACTGCAGTCAGATTATTGTTTTACTATAATACCTTAAATCCTCATTTGCACTTGCAGAAAAATCGCTCCTCCGACATAGGCAGGCGGGCATTTGATGCACGCTGTAGTCGAAATGATGATTTTTCAAATCCTCTATCAGTTGTGTTGGCGCGCTGTTTAGACACCCAGTTCTTGAGGCACAACCCGGAAAACACAACCATGAGACGATTTCTGTTTACTCTTTGTCCCGGCCTGTTTTGCAAGGGTAGCGCACCAATGCAACTGCAGCATTTCGGGGGTGGTGAGGGCTCTCGGCGCTGCCCTGTGACGGCGCTTCACGGTCGGGTTCTCCGCCAGTTGCGCACGTGCGAATCACCTCCCAATCAGATCGTCCATGGCGGTTTCGGGGGCGGGCGATTCGTGAGGCACGTGAGGGTCTGGCCGAAGACGTCCGTTATCCGGGCGGGTTTGGGGCTGGTGATGCTTTGCGCTTCTGCCGCCTCGCTGCAGGCTCAAGGCCATGCGGAGCCCTGCCTCCCGCTGATCCCGCCAGACCTGCCTAGCGACGCAGGGCTCATGCGCGAATTCGAGGACCTTCTGCGCGCGGAGTTCGAACACTACCTCTCGGAAGTCACCCTGTATTTCCGCTGTATCGATGCCGAGCGCGCGCGTGCCTGGCGCGAGGCGGCTGAGGTCACCGCGCAATATGGCGCGTTTCTCGAGGCGCTGCGCAGGGCGCCGCCATGAGGACGACCGGCCAACTCAGATCAAGGCTTGGCCTCAGGCGCCCGGCTCCTTCGTCACATTCCCACCCGACAATAGAGAGTCTGATCATGTTCACATCCCGCGCAGCGACCCTGCTGCTTGCCCTGACAGCCACCGCACTCCCTGCGCCCAAGGCGCAGGCCTATCCGATCGATTGTGCCATCCTTCTCTGCCTTGCGGGTGGGTTTCCCCCGAGCGCGGAATGCATGGCTGCCAAAGCCACGATGATCCGGCGCATCACGCCCTGGCCGGTCACACCGCCTTTGCAGCTCTGGAATTGCCCGATGGGCCTGCCCGCTGGCTTTGTTCCCGCCCCGGGCAGTCCGGAAATCCGTCTTGGCCCGGACGGGCTGACCGATCAGGTGCGTGGATACCGCGATGCCATCGAGATCTATCACATCCGCACCTTCCCTCCCATGGACCGTGACGATCCGCCGAACTCCTGGCGCGATCACACGCAGCGCGGGGTCTATCTCGAGGACGGCAGTCATCGCTGGGTCAGCGCCAGCTTGCGCCATGGGCCCGAATGGCTGGCAGAGTCAGATCGCATCCGGCGCGTGCCGATCCAGGTCTGTGTGCGTGAGACGGACAATGGCTGCTGGGAATGGCGCGTCTCTCACTATGAGAACTGGCCCTCTGGCGGCATGTGGTTTGGGCACAGTCCCGTGGTCGCGATCCGCTATGAAGACCATGAAGGCCGCAAGCACACTGAATTCGTGAATTACTGACGCCAAGCGCCCCGCTGAGCATCACCTGCGCGGCCCAGACACCCCCCACCAGAAAAGGCCATCCCCTCACCGCAAAAGTAAAACCCCCGCAGGAAACCTACGGGGGAGATATCGAGCTCACCAACGCCAAGGTGCCAGCCTTGGAAACGCCAACAAAAACCATGGGTTGAGTAGCTCGATATCTCCCCAATCGCAAGTGGAAAAACGCATCTTGTGCGAATGATCTCCTGCGGCCGGTTTCCTGCCTCTGAACAGAAGCAAGACCCATGAATAAGAACCCAAAGCCGCTCAAACCCTCATCCGCCAGTTTCCGCACCTATCTCGAGGAGGTGGTGCGCCCTCTGCTCGCCTCCCATGTCAGCCGCGCACAGGTCTCGGTCCTGATCGACCTCCTGGGCTGGCTGGAGCAACAGCGCTATGATTTCTCAGCCGGGCGCGCGTTTCAGACGCGCCCCTTGGCGAATGCGGCGATCGCGGAGCGCTTCGGTGTGACCATCCGTTCAGTCCGACGCTGGCTGGCCGAGCTCAAGATCCTCGGCCTCATCGCCCGCGAATACCGCAAGAGCCCGCATCATCGGTACAAGAACCTGCTGAACCGCGTGCGATTTGCAGGGTTCTGCGATTGGTTCAGAAAGAAGATATCAGCCACCCCGGACAGCTCCTGTCCGCCCAAGAAGAAAGATTTCCAAGATAAATCAATTACCCTTGAAAATCCTCAGGATCAGAAGAGCACCCCGGCATTTCCGGCCTCTGGTCCGATCCGGTATGATGAATACTGGGCCAGCCTCGCTCGCACCCACCTCCCCAGCGGGCGATCGCGACCCTGCATGAACAGGATTGCCGAGAAGTTCAGGGGCAATCTCGCCCGCTATGCCGTCAGTTTTGACCATCCATCCGTCAAAAGCCGGTGGGTGAATTTCTGCAAGGCTGCAAGGCCGGTAACGTGAGAGGTAAGGGGCAGGTATCGCGGGGCGCCTCAGGTCGCGGTCGTGAATAGCGCGCACTTACGCAAGCTGGCCTGGAGCCGCATGGCGCTCGCACCCGCCTTCCTTCAGCGGAATGCTGGCTGTCGTGCAGCCCATCTCCGCGAGGAAGCTCACGAGGCCCACGATGGTCTTGAACTCGCGCGTCTTGAGAATGCTGCGACTGGTCACAAGCCGCATGGCGTGGCGGCCATCCTCAGTCACAGCGCGCGCCATCCAAGTACCATACCATGTGTTGTGACGCCTCTCGGCGGTTTGGGTGCAGACCAATTCCAGCAAATACCCACCCGCCAGAAAACCACGCAGCACTTCCTCGGTCACTACATTGGGCTGCTCGTCGCGCGTCTCTATCATCCTGGATCCTTTCATGTCCCGAGCACTACGTTTCTGCGACGGGGCTTAGGGTATCTCGCAGGGCGTAACAACATGAATGATAACGATGGGCCATGATGGCGGCTTATATGTGGTCTTGCAGGACATGTCAGACAGTGGTCGGAGCGGTATGCTATGTTTCACTCATGAGGTCACGTGGTGGGCGGGCGTCACGGTCGCACCCAGCCATCGCGCTCGCGATCAAAGCCCCGCGCGTCTGGCACCTTTGCAATCCGACCGCTATGATCGACGGAAACATATCACCGCTTTGTCCATGGCCGGCGTCCCGCGGGCGAGGGCTTGGATTGCTTATCAAAACAAATTTTTGGAGAAAAAGATGCGCATTTTGACGATCATCGCCGCCCTGTTCTGGGCATCCTTGGCCAGCGCCGAGCCCCTGCGGATCGCAAGCTGGAATATCGAACATCTGGTTGCAGGCAATGACAGCGGCTGTCGGCCGCGCAGCGAGGCGGATTTCCAGCGCGTGCGCGATGTCATCGCAGAAGTCGATGCCGATATCTGGCTCTTGCAGGAAATCGAAGGGGCAGCCGCCCTTGCGCGTGTGTTCGAGGACGATGAATGGGTGGTGCATATCGAGGAGCGCAGGCCGCGTCGATCCTATCCGGAATGCCGACATACCCCTGGCCAACGCCTCTCGTTTCAGGCCGCGGCGATTGTCATCCGCAAGGATGTCGCGCATCGCCGTCTGCCCGATCTCAAAGCGCTCGATGTCTCGGGGCGCGGGTCGCTACGCCATGGCGTGCTGATCGAGCTGACAGGCCCCCGCCCTCTCACCATTCTCAACACCCATCTGAAATCCGGCTGCTTTGAAGGCACAGGACGTCAAGCCTGCGGCGATCTCTTCGCGCAGCTGCCTGTGTTGCGCGACTGGTATGACGCGCATAACGGCCCCGTCCTCATTGGCGGCGACCTGAACCGCCGTCTCGAGGTTCCGAATGACGCCTTCTGGGCTGTTCTCAACGAGTATAATGACCTGCACATTGCAGGCGCGGGCATCCGCCCGAACTGCCTGCCCCAGTACCGCGAGTTCATAGATTTTCTGATCCTGAACGATGATGCGGTTGGTGCGAAGCTGCAGGGCTCGTTCACCGAGACGACCTTCAGCGGGCCAGTCGCTGAGTATCCGTCAGACCATTGCCCGATTTCGGTCGATATCGATCTGGGGCGGCTGTGACCACGGTGCGCCCCGATAGTCGAGCACATGTTTTTACCAAGAATACCTGCAGTGTAGGGACCGGTGCATCGCTCCTATTGTCGAAACACCCGGCATACGTCGTGGTCGGCGGGCTCATAGAAGGGACCGCTGCCGGAGGGCAGATCAACATCGCACATGCATTGATAGACGTTTGCGTCAGGATGGCCGATACGCCGTAGCGCCTCGACCGCAGTGCGGGCGCGTACGAAGCCACGGGCGAGGTCTGGCTCGCGCTGGCTTGCAGCTATGCAAAAGCTCCAAACATGCATAGTATCACCTTGAGCTAAAAGGGTTAACGAAGGGTGAATGGAGCAAAGTCGATGGACGCGGATGATCCGGATACCGCCCTGCGCCTCGCCGCATTTTCCCATGTTCGCAAACTGGGAATGCTCCATGACGCTCTGACGTCGGAACATCTTTTGGCAGGCTTCACCTTCGAGGGTGAGAGGGTCCCACTGGTCAATCCACAGCGCGGCATTTTCAAGCCAAGACGCATGCCATACCTCCTCTCGATACGGACAGTCTTTCCAAGCGTCGGCCGCCGTGTGTGGTATGATGATCAGCGCGAAGTCCATGCGCAGATCTACGGTGGGCACGAGGCGGTCGACTATGCATTCATGGGCAATAATCCTGAGTCCGCCGACAACCAATGGCTTCGAGATGCCTGGGAGCGGCAAATCCCCGTTATCTATTTTCTGGGCATCGCCCCGAAGCGGTATCACGCCATCTTACCGGCATTTATAGGAGATTGGGACGCCCGGAATCTTAAAGCCCAAGTCGTCTTCGGCGAGGCTGCGGCCAGTGAAATGGCTCCACCAGAAAACGCCGCCGAACGGCGCTATGGGCTGCGACTGGTCAAGCAACGGCTGCATCAAGCCCAGTTCCGCGCCGCAGTCATCGCCGCTTACGGAGGCCGCTGCGCGCTGTCGCGCCTGCCGGAAGCTCGGCTTCTGGATGCCGCCCATATCGTCGCTGATGCTGACGAGCGGTTCGGCCAGCCCGTCGTGCCCAATGGCTTGCCTCTCTCGAAGATCCACCATGCTGCCTTTGATGCCCAATTGATCGGCATCGATCCAGATTACCGCCTGCATGTGTCTGAACAACTCCTCTCCCAACAGGACGGTCCTGTCCTTGAGGCGTTAAAATCCCTCAACGGCGAGGTCATACACTTGCCCGGTCGGGAACGGGATCGCCCAGACAGGGATCGGCTTGCCTCACGTTTCGAGATATTCCGGTCGGTGGCGTGATATCCATGGGAAAGCCGCCGCGGGGATATGAAGGAGAGTCCGGACGCGCACTTGCTGAGCAATATCAGAGCGTTGATCCGGCGGTTCTACATCAGGCACTGATTCCGCATTTGCCCCCGGCGCCGGCCGCCATCCTCGATGTGGGTGCCGGTTCAGGGCGCGACGCAGCCTGGCTGGCCAATTTGGGACACAGTGTGCTTGCGGTTGAGCCCTCAGCCACAATGCGCGCACAAGGCCAAAGACGACACCCATTGCCTGGCATTTCTTGGGTGACCGACACCCTGCCGGGGCTTGAAGCGGTATTCCGTCTCAGCACGGCGTTTGATGTCATCCTGCTTTCTGCAGTCTGGATGCATATTCCGCCCGGTGACCGCCCTCGCGCTTTTCGCAAACTGGTCACGCTTCTGAAGCCCGGCGGCACGCTATCCATCACCCTCCGGCTCGGACCGCCAGCGCCCGACCGCGACATGCATCCAGTAAATGTCGCTGAGATTGAAGCGCTTTCGCGGGACCACGGAGTCGCTGTCGTAAGCGTGGAACATACCCCCGATCGCCTCGGAAGAGATGAGGTCTCATGGGCACAGTTGGTTTTGCGTCTTCCAGACGACGGGACGGGGGCGCTTCCTCTTCTGCGCCACGTCATCCTCAACGACGCTAAATCAGCCACCTACAAACTTGCTCTGTTGCGCGCAGTAGCTCGTGCCGCCGATGGCGCCCAGGGCATGGCCCGGGCCGTCGATGACACCACCATGGCCTTGCCCCTCGGGCTGATCGCGCTGAACTGGCTGCGACTTTATAAACCCCTTATCGACGCCGATCTTCCGCAAATGCCACGCAATCGCGGACCGGTGGGGCTCGGGTTCATCAAGGACGGGTGGCACGGAATCGCTGAGTTCTCGGCATCCGATCTGCGGGTGGGAGCGCAGTTTAGCGGCATGCGAGCAGCGGCGCTCCATGCTGCGCTGCGCGACGCCGCTGTTACGATCGCGCGGATGCCGGCCACCTACATGACCTTCCCCGGGTCACAAGCACCAGTACTGCCAACGCGCACCGGGCGTGCGGGTATGGCACCAGCGCGCCTCTTCGTCGATGCCGGATATCTCTGGGACTTCGGTGAACTTCGGGTACCACTCCATCTATGGCGTGCCATGGTGCGTCATGACGTCTGGATCGAACCGGCGCTGGTTGCGGAATGGGTGCGACTGATGGAAGGTTATGCTCGGGGCCAAGGACGCGATCTCGATCCAGCGTTGGTAGCCCGTGCTATGCGCTGGCACGAACCCAGCCGGGACGTCGCTTTTGCCCGCAAAACCGCTGCAATGTTGATAAGTGACAGCTCGGTATTCTGTGTCTGGACGGGCCGAAAACTCACAGAAAGACGACTCGACATCGACCATTGCCTGCCTTGGGCCGCATGGCCCTGCGAGGACCTCTGGAACCTCCTGCCATCCGATCCGACCGTCAACCGCCATGGCAAGCGCGACCGGTTGCCTGCTGCCGAGGTGCTGGATAACAGCATGGATCGAATCCTCGATTGGTGGGAACGAGCATGGCTGTGCCAGCGTAACATCGCCGAAAGATTTCAGGCCGAAGCGCGTGCTTCCCTACCGATCAACGGGGACAACGCAGACGGCCCTGCGCCGATTTTCGCAGGTCTTCAGGCTCGTCGGTTTGCGTTGCGGGCTGATCAGCAAGTGCCGGAGTGGAGGCCGTAGCACCCCCTTTCTGCCATGCGGTACACCTGCGCAGATACCTTTTCGCGCTTACGGAGTCACCGACGTGGAGGGCGGACTGCGGATAGATGCATGTGCGGCAATCCGTTCGCGGCACGCGGTTGAAGCAGCCATTCCATCGTTGCCCCTCTAAATGCGAACTGCCGCACTGGTTCGCGGTGCAGAACCCTTCACCGACATTAGGACGGAGCGCAGCAGGACGATCCGCTTTGCTGGCACAGAATAAAATGTCCGACCCAATCCCTCCATTCGGAAGTGGCTGAGAACTTCAAATTACCGGCTTTTCCTCGCTCAAGGCTTAGGCCTGCCGGATCGTCTCCGGCAGGCCAGCTCGGGATCAGTCGCCCCCGCTCCTGCGCTGGGCAGGGTTGGCGACGAGGCTCCGACGTGGAACGCAGCGCCGTCAGAATTGTGGATCGAAGCCGCGCTCGATGCAGGCTTCGCGTGGGCGGTGGACGACGAGCGCCCGCTCCGAAAAGGTGCGAAACGGGATTGCCAGTCCGAAGAGATCGAAATGCATCATGCCCGAAGAGCAATCGACGGTGACGTCGATGACGTAGCCATCCCGGCGCATGCCGGTGTCGGTCGTCTCGACTTCGGACCAGTCGATCGGCGTTCCGGTGAAACCGGTGTAGGGCGCCTCGTAGCCGCCGCGCGTCTGATCGAAGCCGCGGATATCGGCGACCATGCCGGCGGCGAGCGCCGCGGCAGCGCCGAATCCAATGGCGATCAGACCATTGCGGGCGGATGGGAGAATGGCAGCACTGTAGGTCATGGTGGTTCCTTTCGGTTGGGAAAGCGGAGGGTTCAGACGGCGCGGGCGACCAGTTCGGTGCCGCGGCGGGGGCTTGGGCGTGGCGTTAGTTCGGCTGTGCCCATGCGGAAGGCGAAGGTCGGCCGCCATTCCTCGGTGCCGAGCAGTTCGGCCAAAGCATCGGCGGTTGCGGAAGGCAGACCCAACTCCGCCTCGCGATCGACGAGTTCCGGCAGCTGGTTGAGCGGCTGGGCGACGAGGCCGCGCGTGGTGGCGAGCAGATGCATGCGCTGCCAGGCGCGGCCGGCCTGCAGCGCTGTGGCCCGGTCGTAGAGGTCGCGAACCGCGACCAGGCCGAAGAGCGGCGCAGTGGGCAGATGCGTCTCGCGCGTCGCCCGCAGCCACTGCCGGTCGGCCTCCTCGTCGCTGGGCGGCGGCAGCATCTTCAGTGCCGCGGTCAGATGCGCGGGCAGGCCGAACCCGTCGATCGTCACCCCGTCGCGGTGGGTCTCGATGTCGCGGCGGTTGAAGCGGAACCAGGCGGCGCTTGCCGTCGCCATGGCGTGATCCGTGATGATCCGTTCGGTCGCACCCACGGTCAGTTCAGCGAAGCGCGCCATCTGCTCGGGGGAGTCCAGCAGGAAGAGCCGCACGTCCGGACTCGCGCCAGTCTCGCGCAGCAACGCCCGCGTTTCTGCATCGACGGGCAGGTCAGGCACATAGGCGCCGCGGTGGGTATGGCGCCGACCTATCGCCTGGTGCAGCGTATCGCTGTCATGCGGAGCCGGTTCGAGAGTCAGATGCGCACACGGGCTCGTCCTGTCTCGCGGTCCGCCCAGTTCCAGCCGCGCAGGCGTCATTGTCAGCCGCGGCGTGTAGCCCTGCGCCCGAGCCTCGAGCATCATGTTCTCAAGCGCGCAACCCAGCGAGAGCGTCATCTCGCGGCGGTAGGGATCGAAGGCGCCGAGATGGCGGTCGTGATCGGCATGGAGCCGGATCCCGTTTGCGTCGAATTCGAACCGCCATGGTTGCGTATTGTGAGCGTTCGCGGCCAGGATGCCGGCGCGGACAATGGCGAGCGGCCCGGAATCAGCGCCGCTGCGCCATGCGTACCAAGGGGTGTAGGCAGAGGACGCGCCGTTACCCATCGCGCCGCTGGCATGGGCGTGCCAGACGCCACCGCCAGCAGCAAGGACTGTGAGGCCGGTCAGCGCGCGCAGGGCGCCGCGTCGGTTGAGTCGGGAAGTCATGGTCAAGGTCTCCTTTATCGGTTGACGGCGTTCAGGGCCGTCCGTGGTCAGGATCGCGAGAGGCTTCCCGCGATCATTTCGGCCGCGCAGTCGTTCAGATCGTGCCAGCCTTCGTCGCTCTGAAGGTCGATGCCGCCGAACCGGCGGATTCGCCGGCCGCGTGCTGCGAGATAGTTTGCCGCCCCGCCGAGCAGGGCGAGCATCGGCTGCAGGCGCGCCGCGAGTTCGCGCTGCGGAAGGTCGAACCGCACGGCGAGGCGGGTCATCAATTCGGCGCTGCGCGTCTCGCGCACCGTCTCAAGCGCCTCGGTCAACTCGTTGCGCTCCAACATTTCCCAGGTGATGACTTCGAGCGTCACCGGATGCGTGCGCAGGAAGGCCGCGTGGCGCTCGAATACAGTCGCCAGAGTCCGGGCCAGGGCGTCGGGCGAATCTGGTGCGGGTATCGGGTCGGCGAGAACGTCGTCGACCCGCCACCAGAAATCGCCCTGCTCGGCATAGGCGGCAAGCAGGCCGGAAAGACCACCGAAATAGCGGTAGATCAGCGGCTTGGTGACCCCGGCGCTGCGGGCGATCGTGTTGATCCCGACGGCGCCGAAACCTTCCTCGAGGATGATCGCCTCGACCGCGGCGATGAGGCTCGCCTCGGTTGCGTCACGGTCTCGGGCCTGATCGACGGGCATGCGAATCTCCTGTTACCTACCGGTAACATACATACGTTACCGGTAGGTAACATGTCAAGCACTCTGTTCATACTGCGTGAAAGATACCTCGCACCGTAGGACGGAGCGCGGTGGCCTGGAATGGCGCCGCGTTATTTCCATGCAACGGCGCAAGTCACAGATTGAATCAAAGCTGCTCGCAAGCGTCTGATCGCGAACGCACGAAGATAACGCGAGGGTCGGCGAAGCGTGCTGGCTCGGTCAGGAAGGGCGCGTGGCCGGAGGTTTCAAGACCTCGTGTCGTTTGCCCTGCGGTGCGTCAACGCCCACAAACCACTCGGCGGCCAATTCAACCGGCGTGTTTAGAACCCGCGCGCCAGAGATGAGTAGCATCGGCACTGGCATCTCTGGCACCTCAGCCAGCAGGTCGCGCGAGCGGTAGTCGGGCCACATCGACCCGCTGCCCCGGATGGCCCCATCCAGCCAGCGCCAAAGGTCACCAAGGCTGTATTCCGGCGCGCGCGCAAGCATCAGCGCAAGCCGCCATGTCGGCACATTCATGCCACCGCTGTAGCGGTCAAGCCGCTGCATCATCGCCACATAGGCCGCGTGCTTCATCAACCCCTCGGGTGTCGCGCCCTCCAGCCAGCGCAGATCGGCTGAATTGCCGTCAGCGCGGATCAGCGGTGCAAGGCGGTCCAGCGTCACCGCAACCCCGCGCGGGGTGCTGACCTGCTGGCCCACGCCGATATAGCCCGCGTATTCCTCGGGCCAGCGCGCCACCAGCCGCGCGCCCAGCATCGTGCCCCAGGAATGGCCCAACACAAGTATGCGCTCGGTCCCAAGCCGCGCCTGCAAGTAACGCGTGACCTCATGCGCGTCCTGCAGGAACTGCTCCAGCGTCATGGTGGCTGGGTCGAAGCCGCGCGGGTTTGACTTGCCCGCGCCGCGCTGGTCCCAATGGACAAGGACGAAATCGCGCTCCAGCGCGCGGGTGGTGGCATGCGGGAGTGGCATCTGCGCCGCCCCCGGCCCGCCATGCAGCCATAGGATAACAGGCGCGGTCCGGTCATGCCCGCGGATCAGCAGCCATTGGGTCATGCCGCCGATCGCGACCGGTTCCAGCGCCGCGATGGGATCGGGGCCCGTGAGGACGGGAGTGCGGCCCGGTAGTGCCTTCCACCCCAGCCCGAGACCGGCCGCAAGGAGGACAAGGAGCGCCGTGCGGCGGATCATTCGGGCGCCTCCGAAATCTCCAGTCCGCGCCAGAAGGGCCAGATCAGCGCGGCCGGGCCGAAGCCCATCAGCGCGTAAAGCGCCAGATCGAAGGCCAGAAACGGCCCGTCGAAAAAGGCCCAAGTGTAGAATGTGCCCAGAAATACGGACACGCCCAGCACCGCCACCTTCATCAGCATTGGGATCGCCATCAGGTCGCCCACGGGAGTGCCACGCCACAGAAGCCAGGCGGTCAGCCCGGTCAGCGGCAGCGCAAAGGCCAGATCGAGCACGAAGATCGTCTGCCCCGGCAAGGGCTGGCGCGCAGCCATGGCGGGTAGAAGCTGCGACAGCCAGAGCGCCGTGAACAGCGCCACCAGCAACCCGAACAGTCCAGCGACAATGCGGCGCGGGGGCGGACGGTGCGCGCTGACAAGCCGCCCGGGTTCGACCGCGCGCACGAAAAGGACCGCGGCCAGAACGCTCGCGGCCAGCACCGCGAGATAGAGCGGATAGGCCGGGTTCATCACCCGGTCGAAGCTGTAAAGCCCGTAAGCATAGATCTGATAGCCGATCAGCCCCGCCCAGATCAGCCAGCCCTTGGCCCAGCCCTGCCGCAGCCGGGCGTTCACCGCCAGCAGCGCCAGCGCGGCGGGGGCCGAGATCGTGTCCTGGCTCCAGGCGCCGGGGCGGAGGTGGTCGGGGACGGCGGCGTAGGGGTCGGCAAGTATCAGAGCCGCGGCGACGGCGGCCAGTGTCAGCACGGCGGCCACATCGGAGAGGCGGAGCAGTCCGGGCGCGGCGGCGGGGGCGATCATCTCAGAACTCGGCGCGGATGATGGTGGCGAGGAAGAAGGGCGCATAGTCCGGCGTGCCGTACATGTTGCCAAGCTCGACCCTTGACGGGACCAGAAAGCCCTGATGCCGCACCATCTCCAGCATCCGCCCGCCGAAGGGTTGCAGGCGGTGGACACGCTCGGGGTTGGCATCGGTCCAGCGCAAGGACCAGACCTCGACCGGGTTGCCTTCGGCATCGAGCGTGATCTGCATCGGCTCAATACCTTGCGTGTGGGTAAAGCGGATCTCAGCGCTGTCGGGGCCGGTCTGCACCCATTCCGCGCCAAACTGCGGCAGCAGGCTCGCAGGTGCCCAGATCGCCTCTAGCATCACGCGGGTGGCGGCGGCGCGGGCGTGGTCATCGGTGCCGCCGATGCGCGCCAGCGGGATCAGGCCGTGCAGCCAGAACTTGGTCCAGCTTTCCTCGGCCCCGCTTGCTTTGTGATAGCCATCCGAGCCGCCAAAGCGCATCAGCCCCGCGCCGATATCGGCCTGCCAGACGAAGCCCTGCGCGGGCGGCGCGAGGATCTGGCGCGCGGTCATCTGCATCGCGTTGCCGTTCATGATGAAGCTGCCCTCCATCTGAAGCCGGACAATGCGGTGCGGGGGCGTGCCGGGCTCGATGGCGCGGGCGAAGTAGCGCTGCGCCACCTCGGGCAGGTCTGCGACCATCGCAGGATCGTAGCGCAGCGGGTCAGCCTCGCGCGCACCCTCCAGCGCCTCCCAGACCCGCGCGGCCTGCGCCTTGTCACGGGAATGAACCCAGATGCTGAGTGCGGCGGCAGCGATAAGAAAGCCTGCGAGGGCGAGAAGGGTGATCTTGAGGATCGTCATGGGGCAAGCTCCTGAAATAGGTATCACTCTGCCAATGCAGGGACATGGGTGGCAAGGAAGGCGGCGATCCGCTGGCGAACCGCATCGTGATTGCCCAGCAGCAGGTGCCCGCCGGTCTCAAGGATCAGCACCTCGGCGCCGGGAATCCCCTCCGTCGTGAACTGTGCGGTTGCGACGGGGGTCAGGCGGTCGTCGGCGGCGTGGACGATGAGCACGGGCGCGCGGATCGCGCTCGGGTCGATGGGATCGGCAGGATCGATGGCCGCGCCCTCGTTCGCCAGCCCCGCGCGGCGCTGGGTGACTGGCAGGAAGGCCGCGATCATCGCATCAAGGAAGGCGGCCTCGGTGGCGGTCATATGCGCGGTCAGCTCGGGCCTTGCATCGAAGACCGGGGCAAGCGCCCGGGGCGAGAGGCGGAGGATGGCCCAGAGCGGCAGGTCGGTGGCAAAGAGCGCGTCATAAAGCCAGATCGGGATCGGCAGCTCCTGTTCCTCGGCCGAGAGCGGGGCGTAAGGGGCCAGCGACAACAGGACCAGCGCCTGCGTCCGCTCCGGATGGCGCAGCGCAAATTGCAGCGCCGGGGGAACGCCGCCCGACATGGCGGCGACGGTCACCCGGTCCAGCCCCAGCGCGTCCAGCATCTCGGCCAAGGCAACGGCCTGCGCGGCGGTCGAGGGATCGGCGGGCAGGCCTGACCCGGGATAGCCGAAGCGCGAGGGAGCAATCCAGCGCGTGCCCTCGGGCAGGAAGGCCTGCGCCATGAGCGCCCCCTGATCGTGCCCGCCGCCCGCGCCATGGATCACCAGCACCGGCGCGCCCTGCCCGCCTGTCGCATAGGCGACCGGTCCGAACGAGGTCTGGATCACCCGCGCGCTGGCCGCCAATTGTGCCTCGATGGCGCGCATGTCGCGCTGCCAAACCAGCCCGACAACGACCATGGCGCAGCAGGTTGCGATCAGCAGCAGCCAGCGCAGACGCAGCCCCCGCATGGCTCAGCTCATCCCGCCGAAGGCCAGCGCGTCGAAGTGTGCGGCAAGAGCGTCGCGCGTGGACGTGTCTGCCATGGCGGGAAACAGGCAGAGCCACAAACTCGGCAAAACGCCGCAAAGCGCGGCAAAGGGTCGGGTCAACATCGCTATACCTGTCAGGTCGGCCGCGTTATCGCGCATTTTCGACACGCCCTATCACATCAAGCGCATCCCCGGCATGACGCAGGTCAAGGCATCGGATCGCGCGGTCCTTTCGGTTGGACCTTCCGAGCGAGAAGGTGATGCGACAATCCTGCAGCAAAGCAGTCAAGGTGATTGTCTATCCTTACGGTGGCAAGACGCCCGCGATGTGGGGGAACAAGATCAAGAAACCCGCAACCCGTTTTGAGAACCTTCAAGTCATGAATTTTTCCGCCAGCGACACAGGCGAGGTCGCAAAGCTGGCAACCCCACCCTGAAACTCCGGGGCAACATTCAGGACGGCGAAGTGATGGTCATCGTCGGCGGCAGCGTCCTATGCGTTACTCCATCGGCGTGGAAAATTGCGGCGCAACGCTGGATCCCGCCACACAAATCGAAGACCTAACCGCGCCCAGCCGTTCGATAGACAAATCCAGCGGCGATTACTCCAAACATACAGATCGCAATCGACAGCCCGGCCAGCCCCCAAAGGCTGCCCGCCACAAACGCAAACAGCGGTGTACCGCTGAAGGTGCCGATATTGCCCAGTTGCGCCATGGCGCCGTTGGCCAGGGCCTGGTCGCGGGGGGCGTCGTTCAGCATAGGAACAGCCGCAAAATTGCCACCCGCTACAACCCCCGTGGCTAGAAAAGCGAGCACCGCAATGGCAGGAAGGCCGCTTATTGCCATTGTCGCAAAGAGCAGTGCCGAGATACCAAACCCCCAGACCACAATGCGGGGTGCCGCTACCCGGCGTGACAGAAATCCCGCAGCAAAGGTGCCCAGAAGATTTGCGACTGGCAGCACCAAGAAGAGCCACATGGCCCCCATTGCGGCAGGCAGGAATGCCACAAGCGCTATGAAGAGCGCCGTATATGTACCATGACCCAGTCCGGCCGCAGCCAGTCGCGGGTTGGTGTAAATGCGGCGGTGGACCTCGACCGGGTTAGGAACCGAATCGCGTACACCCATGATGCCGCGTGGCAAGACCCACCAAAGCAAGGGAAACACCGCAACCAACAAAAGACCATGGCCGACAAACACCGCCCGCAGACCACCCCAAGCCTCAACTGGCGGTACGATTACTGCCATCAGCGCATAACCGACCCCGAAAAACGTGCCCCAAAGGCCCATGACCACGCTTTTGTCTGCTGCGCGCGCACGTGAGGCCATCAAGGTTGGCAAGGCGACAACAAAGAGCAGATGCCCGACCCCTTCGGCGATACGCAAGATCATATAGGCCCGGAACGGCAGTTCCAGCCCTTGGGCCAGTGCCAGCACTGCCGAGAGGCCACAAGCCCAGAGCACTGAATGACGCAGCCCGAACCGTGCCACCACGAACCCCGCCATCGCCCCGCCCAAAATGCCAATCAATGCCACACCAGAGACCGCATAGGCGACCGGTGAGCCGGGATAGAGCGTTTGCAAGCTGTCCAGCGTCAGAGTCACTTTCGCAAATTGCCATGCGACCAGCAGGCCTGTTGTCCAGAGCAGGAGGATCAATGGCCAGTCGGTGCGGTCAGTGGGAAAAGTAATCATGTGGAAGTCCTACCTCTGCGCTAACTGAGCAGCATCCACACCGCAACCGCAGCCAGCATCAAACCAAAGCCGATATTCATCGGTCGCGCCGCAGCATCGGATCGAAAGCGGCGCATCAGAGCATCCCCCATCACCGTCCACAGCGTGAAGGCGACGAGGTTGTTGATTGTGAAGATTGCAGTGATCCAGAGCACGCGTGCTGGATCCGATCCTACGGCGAGGAACTGGGTGAACATCAGCGCGATGATCAGGTAGGCCTTGGGGTTGAGAACCAGAAGAACGGCCCCGTCCAGCGCCGAGGCGGGGCGCGCTTCAACGCCCTCAATCACGGCACCGGCGCGCGTCAGAACATAGGCGAGCCACAGCACATAGGCAGCCCCACCATAGCGCAGAATGTCGAACACAAGCGGGTTCCAGCCTGCCACGACCGAAAACCCGAGCCCGACCGCTGCGGTGACGCCAAAGGTCGCAAGGTGATAGCCTGCCGAGGCAGGGATCGAGGCGCGCAATCCGAACCGTCCCCCAATGGCGGCAAAGACCATATTCCCGGGACCCGGGCTGTAGGCAAGCGGCAGAAGGAAAAGGAGCAGCGCGACGGTTAACTCAAGCATTGAAAGTGTCTCCATGGGTTGGACAAGCACATAGGCAGGCTGTTGCACGACGCGCGACCCGGATCTTGCGCATTGGAGCGCGAGAGGCAAAGGCTTCTGCGCGCCGTTTCTCGCTCATTCTTGCGAAGGCCGTTGTAACCCTCTGAGGGTTGGACATAAGACAGCGGCGTGAGAGCCCGCACGCTCGACCCGCCGCGGCACAAAGGCCAGGCACCCCCCCACCAGCAACCCGGCCAGCAGGAAAGGTGCGCCTGGCAACTGGATGGCCTTGTCCTTCATCGTGGCGAGGTGGAACACACCTGTCATCGCAAGGGGACCGATCATCATCGCAACGGCGGCAAGGCTGCTCATGACGCCCATCAACGCACCCTGCGAATCGGCGCTGACTGCGCGCGACATCATGCCCTGCAGGATCGGACCGACGATGAAGCCCAGCGCCATGGCCGGGATCAGCGCGAAGAAGACCGCTTCCTTCGTGACGAAGGGGATGACGGCAAGGATGATCACGTTCACACCCAGACCCGCCTGCAAGGTCGTGGCTTCCCCAAGCCGTGCGATGGCGCGGCTGACAAGCAAGCCCTGAACCAGCGCCATGCACAGGCCGAAAGCGGTGATGCTCAGGCCGATCATTGTGACGTTCAATCCGAATTGCACTGTCGTGAACCACGCCCAGACCGACGGATAGGCCTGGTGGGCGATGCTCACGAACAGGATCAACAGCGCAGGGCGGACCAGCGCCGGTGTGTGCCTCAGCATTAGAAGCGCGCCCAGCGGGTTGCCGCGGCGCCAGTCAAAGCGGTGACGCTGCGCCCCGGGCAAGGTTTCGGGCAGCAGAAACAGCACACCCAACAAGGCCGTGGCCGAAAGCCCAGCCGCAAGCACGAAGGGCGCGCGCAATCCTAAACCT
Source organism: Natronohydrobacter thiooxidans (assembly GCF_001884735.1). Lineage (GTDB taxonomy): Bacteria > Pseudomonadota > Alphaproteobacteria > Rhodobacterales > Rhodobacteraceae > Roseinatronobacter > Roseinatronobacter thiooxidans_A. The sequence goes on from NZ_MJAP01000011.1 coordinate 53,750, forward strand.
GCCGCAACGCCCCCAAGCGCCGGCCCGAGAACCAGACCCAGCGCAAAGGCCGCGCCGATCATACCGAAGGCCTGCGGTCGATCCCGCGCTGGTGTCATGTCAGCCGCGCAGGCCGTGGCAACCGCATAGCTCGCCCCGGTAATCCCGGCGATCAGCCGACCGACCAGCAACAGGCCGATTGTCCAAGCGAAGCTGAGCAACAGGTAGTCCAGAACCATTGCCAGAAGCGCCGCGATCAGGACGGGCCTGCGTCCGAAACGGTCGGACAGCGCCCCGATCAATGGACCACACATGAACAGCATGGCGGCATAAGCACCGGTCAATAGCCCGCCCCAGAGGACTGCATCGGCTGCCTCTCTGCCGGTCAAATCGGTGATCAGCCCCGGCATAACGGGGATGATGATCCCCATGCCGATGGCGTCCAGAAAGACAATGGCAAGGATCGGGGTCATGCGCGGGAACATTGGGCGATCTCCGGGTCGGGCGTCAGGCGGCGGTCTGCACAGGCGCAGGGCGCGCGACCGCATCGCACTGCATGCGGATCAGCGGATGCGGGCGGCCCTGATCATCGGTCAGGTGGCACAGCGTCTCGATGAAACCCGAGGTCGCGTAGAACCGGCGCGCGGCCGAGTTCTCGGCATATACCTCGACTTGAAGCAAAGGATGCCTCTGGGCGGCATCGGCCAGCAACATCCTGCCCAGACCCTGCCGGTGCCGTTCGGGGGCAACGAACAACGCTCCGATGAAATTCTCCGAAAGCGCGATGAAGCCAAGGATCTCGCCCGCCTGCTCGGCCACGGTGATGTCGGTCGCGGGCATGTAGACATTGCGCACAAGGATTGCATCAGCATCGAGTTCGGCCCGACTCAGGAACGGGTGGCCTTGCTCGGAGCCTGCGCGCCAGATGGTCATGCAGGCTTCAATGTCGGACGGGTGCCAGGGGCGAAGGGTGACGGTGTTCATGGGGATGGTCTCCGTTGCGAACCGCGCAGGCGGCGTGGAAATCCTGCGGCGCTTCCGCTGTGACTGGATGGCTATGGCCTGCCGATGGAGCAGGGCGGAAAGGCGGAGGGCGGGAGTCTGGTCTAGCATGTGGGAACACTCTTTTTATCGGACATCCGTTTTTTATGGGGACGCAAGTTGATCGGGTTCTGACTGGGGGCGAAGGTTCTCAGCCCTCTGGGTAGCGTCGCAGCACAAGGTCGATGACCTCGCGCATGCCGTCGATGTTGGTGGGTTCGTCAAGCGCGGCTTCGGTGACCATGCCCTGATAGAGCAGGAAGACAAAATCCACGAGCGTGGCGGCCTGCGCCTCGGTCAGTTCGGGGCGCATCTGAAGGACCTTCTCGCGTGCGGCGATGCGGATATTCTGCCGCCCCTCCTGGAACATCTTGAGGAGCTCCGGCTTCACCGCGACTTCTGCGTGGATCATTGGCGTTGACCGTGCGCGACCGTCTCGGCGCGATGCGTCCAGATCGAACAGGAACATCTCGACAAGGTCGCGAAAGCCAAGCGCTCTGCCCTCGGCATCGGTGGCGCCACGCAGCGCAGCGACATTCTCGTCGGTGCTGTCCCTGATCCCTGCAGCGATCAGATCGTCCTTCGTCTTGAAGTAGTTGTAGACCGCACCGGCGCTCATCCCCGCCTCGGCGAAAATTTCGCGCATCGTGGTCGCCTGGATACCCTTGCGCGCAAAGCAGCGCCCGGCGGCCGCGATGATCTCGCGGCGGCGGGCTTCCATCTCTTTTTGGCTTAGCTTGGGCATGACACTATCTCTAAAACGGACGCCCGTTCTATGAACTGAGTCGCAGGGCTTTGCAAGCGAAATCTATGCACGGAGTCGCGAGGATCGTCAGAACCTCCCCGGCTCAGGCGAAATCAACATAGCCGCGGCCAGTTCGCACCCAGCGAAACCCCTCGGCAAGCAACTTGTCCCTGATCCTTGCCTCCTCCCACCAGCACAGGACGAACGCCTTCGCTAGGACGCGCTGCCCCTCTCCCGCGCGCGCTCAGGCATCGCAATGGGCATAAACCAGTGCTGCGAGGTCACCGTAATCGCCAGGATCAGACTCTATTATAAAACGGTTGTCCCTTTTTATTTTCCATGTAAAAGGACGTATGTCCGTTTTATGTTGATTCGTCTTCCCTGACGACCTACCCGGAGCCTCCATGATGAAACCCTACATCCTGCTGACAGCAGGCGTCGCAATCCTGTCTGTGGGCACGCTCGCCCTGACCTGGTCCGAAGACGCCGCCCTAGCCGCTGTCCCTGCCGACCCGCCGCCTGCGGAAGATGCCGCCTTCACGGTCACAGCGCTTGCGTCGGTTTCAACCGAGATCCGCCGCTCCATCCTTGCCACCGGACGAACGCACCCGGCACGCCAGATCGGCCTGCGCACCGAGTATGGCGGGCGCATCGTCGGACCGGCCCTTCCGGTCGGAACCCCGATCGTCGCGGGAGACCCCGTCTGCATGCTGGATCCCGGCACACTGCCCCTGCGCCTGTCCGAGGCCGATGCGCGACTGGCCGAAGCGCGCGCCGCGCTGGAAACCGCCGAGGCCCTCGTTGCGCGCGGCCATGCCCCGGACGGCAGCCTGCGCGAACGTCGCGCCCTTCTGCAGGCAGCCGAGGCGCGGCTGGCCGAATTGCAGCGCGAGGACGCCCAGCGCCGGATCATCGCCCCCTTCGACGGTGTTCTGACCGAAGAAACGCCCGAGGCGGGCAGCGTGCTGGCACCCATGGCGTCCTGCGCAACACTGGTGGCGCTGGACCGGCTGCACGTCACGCTCTACCTGCCCGAGGCTGAGCTATCCTCACTCGACACCGATGCCCCGCTGATGGCCGTGACCACCTCGGGACGTGAACTGTCGGCAACCCGCCACACCATCGCCCCCGAGGCCGATCCGCGGACCGGCATGGTCGCGGTGACGGTCCGGCTGGAGAATGACGACCGGTCCCTGCGTGCAGGCGAGATGCTGTCCGTCCGGTTCCAGACCACAGCCCGCCCCGCCCATCATATTCCGCGCTCGGCCCTTCTCCTGTCGGAAGACGGCAGTCTGGGGGTGCGCCTGCTCGACGGGGACCGCAGCCGCTTCGCCCCGGCGGTGATCGTCGTCGAGGACGCAGCAGGTCTATGGGTCTCGGGCCTGCCCGAGACGGCACGAATCGTCACCTCCGGTCAGCACTTCCTGACCGACACCACCCCCATCGCCGCCCTTTTGACGGAGCGCCTGTAATGTCCGCCCCCGCCACCCTCATCGCGCTCGCCTTCGCACGTCGCCGGATGACCCTCGCACTCATGGTGCTCGTGCTGATCGCCGGAGCCATGGCCTATGCCAGCCTGCCAAAGCAGGGCCAGCCAGATCTGGACATTCCGGCACTCTTCGTCACGACCACCCTGCCCGGCGCATCGCCCGAGGAGGCCGACGCGCTGCTGGTGCAACCCATTGAGGCGCGGTTGCGGGGAACCCCCGGCTTGAGCCGCATGACATCTACCGCCAGCCCAGGCGCGGGCCGGATCGTGCTGGAGTTTCGCGACGGCTGGGATCGCTCAGCCACGCTGGCCGATCTTCGCGACCGCGCAGCTCGGGCACAGTCTGACCTTCCAGTCGAGGCCAGCCAGATCGCTATCGAGGCGATCAACCTGTCGGAACTGCCAGTGCTGATGGTGGGCCTTTCCGGCGATATGGCTGAGGATGCGCTGCGCGCGCTTGCGCGCGACCTGCAGACTCGGCTAGAGACGCTGCCCGAGGTGCAAACTGTCCGTCCCATCGGCCTGCGCGACCGCGCATTCGATGTGATCGTTGCGCCCGAAGCGCTGGCCGCGCGGGGCCTGACGCTCGCCGAGATCGCGCCGCGTGTCACCGGCGCCTTGCAGGCGCAACCCCTGGGGAACCTTGAGGCCGCGCACGGCACCGCGGCGCTTCGCCTGCAGGATGATCCGGCCATTGCCATGCTTGAAGCCCTGCCCATCCGCACCGAAGGCACCGCCGCGCTGCGTCTAGGCGACGTGGCCGAGTTGCGGCAGGGGCTGGCCGACCCCGTCCTCAAGGTCTGGCAGAACGATGCCCCAGCAATCCTGCTGGAAATCGTCAAGACCCCCGGCGCCGATGCAGGCCGCACTGCGCGCGCCGTACGCGCGGCCCTCGCCGAGGCCCGCGCGGGCTGGCCAGCCGACATCCAGGCACTCGTAAGGGTGGACACCGGCATGGACGACAGCGCGCGCACCGCCGAGACGGTGGCGCAGCTCGAAGGCGCGGTGGCGACGGCGGTTGCGCTGGTTCTGGCGGTGGTGCTGCTGGCACTGGGGCTCAGGGCCGCGGCTCTGGTCGGCCTCGCGGTCCCGGCGTCGTTCCTGATGGCCTTCGCGGGCTTTGGGCTGGCAGGGATCGCGATTACCAACATGGTGATGTTCGGTCTGATCCTCGCCGTCGGGATGCTGGTCGACAGCGCCATCGTGGTGACCGAGGAGGCCGAGACGCGCATGGTAGCGGGGGAAGCGCCGGACGCGGCCTTTGCCAATGCTTCCGCGCGGCTGTTCTGGCCAGTAACGGCTGCAACCGCGACAACGCTTTGCGTCTTTCTGCCGATGCTGTTCTGGCCGGGCGTTACGGGGGCCTTCATGTCGGGCCTGCCGATCACGCTGATCTTCGTTCTGTGCGCCAGCCTGATTGCGGCGCTGGTGTTCTTGCCAGTGCTGGGCGGACTTGTGGCAGGCGAACGGCGCAGGCACCGCATCAGCAAGACGCCCGGAGCCTATGCCCGCTTCATTCGTGGACTGATCGCCCGCCCCCTGCCCGCGCTGGGAACGGCGGCCGGGATCGGGGCCGCGGTTGTCGCCGTGTTCCTGTTCTACGGCCAGCACAACCACGGAACCGAGTTCTTCACCGAGGTCGAGCCGGAACGCATCGTGGTCCATGTCCGCGCGCGCGGCGACCTTGCGCTGGAGGAACGCGCCACGATGGTCGAAGCCGTCGCCGCACGGCTTCAATCGGTCGAAGGGATTGGCCAGGTCTTCGCCTTCGCCGGCACAGGCGGGCTGACGACGCTGGACGGCGCGCCGCGCGACGGGATCGGGCGGCTGCATATCGAACTCGCGCCCTGGGGCAACCGTCCAGCAGGACGGGAGGTGGTGCAGGCCATCGAGTCGGCAGCAGCGGGCGTCCCCGGCGTGATCGTAGAGGTCGTGGCCGAGGATGGCGGGCCGGGTGCCGGAAAACCCGTGCATCTGCGCCTGCACGCCGAGGACCGGCAGGCGCTCGAGACCGCCGCCCGGATCGTGGCTACGCGGATGGCGGGCGATGCCCGGCTGCGCGATCTCGACGACACACTGCCCCTGCCGGGGATCGACTGGGCGATCACCCTTGATGCCGAGGTGCTGGCCCGCACCGGCGCTGACCGTGCCGCAGTCGCGGGCATGGTCCGGCTGGCCGCGGGCGGCGTGGTCCTGCACCGCATCCGCCTTCAAGGCGAGGACCGCGAGACCGCGATCCGCCTGCGCCTGCCGTCTGACCATCGCAGCTTTGACGCGCTGCGCACACTGCCGGTGGCCACACCTGCAGGCACTCTCCCGCTTGCCGCGTTGGCACGGATCGAGCCTGTTGCCGCACAAGGGCCGGTGCTGCGCATCGACGGCCGCCGCGCGGCCGAGCTGCGCGCGGGCCTGGCTCCGGGCGAGAATGCCGCGCAGATCGTGGCGGACTACAGCGACTGGCTGTCCGGCGGCGCGACCCTTCCGCCTGGCGTGACCTGGGCCTGGGCGGGCGAACAGGAGGACCAGGACGAGAGCGCGCAGTTCCTGCTGGTTGCCTTCGCTGCCGCGCTGGGGCTGATGTTCCTGATCCTGCTGGCGCTCTTCAACTCGTTCTACAACTCAGTGCTGGTCCTGCTGGCAGTTGTGCTGTCAGTTGCGGGTGTACTCGCGGGAAAGCTGGTGATGGGGATCCCCTTCTCGATCCTCATGTCGGGCACCGGGGTTCTGGCGCTGGCCGGGCTGATCGTGAACCACAACATCGTGCTGATCGACGCCGTCCGCGAACGCGCCCGGACCATGCCCCCGATCGAGGCCATCGCCACCGCCGCCGCCAGCCGTCTGCGCCCGATCCTCCTGACGACAGCCACCACCGTCGCGGGCCTGCTGCCGATGATGCTGGGGCTGTCCTTCGACCTCGGCACCCTGTCGTTCAGCCTGAACGCCCCGGCCGCACTGATGTGGAAGCCGCTGGCGACTGCGATCGTGTTCGGGCTGGCCTTTGCAACACCGCTGACACTGATCCTGACACCGGCGCTTCTGGCGCTCAGGGTGCATGCCAGTTCAGCATGGGTACGGATTGCCGAGCGGCGCAACAGGATCATCGCTGCGGCATGACCTCCGTTGCGGCGTCCTGCCCTGAGAACATGCGCCTGCGGTCAACCCAGACCACAACCCCAGCAAGGACTATGAACAGGACCACATCCCATGGCTGCGCATCAGGCCAGATCGGAAGAACCAGTTGCCAATGAAACAGGATCGAGACAAGGATACTGCCCCCTGCTGCATTGAAAAAGCCGGTAACGATCACACTGACAGCCACCGCTCCGACCATGAAAGGCAAGATATCCCATTGGCTTTGGGGGGTTCCCCCAAGATAGAAGGCAGGCAAGTGCCAGATGGCCCAGACAACACCCAGCCAAAGACCCGCCCAGAAGGGCGTCATGCGCCGCTGCATCAGTGGTAATGCGTAGCCGCGCCAGCCGAATTCCTCGACCGGCCCAAGCACCAGCATGAAGGCCATAAGCCCGATCATCGCGGCCAAGCCCCGCGGTTCGGGTGGTGCGAGCGGCAGTCCACCAATCAGAGCACCCATATAGAAGATCAACGGCACGACAACCAGCATGACGCCATACCAGCCAATATGCGCCCGCCAGAGCGTCAGGCGAAACAGGAATGCTCTCATCCCTGTCCAACCGCCATGCCACAGGACCAGAATGAACGCCGCGATGGCTGGGGCGTAGACTGCAAGAATGAAAAGCGGATGACCCGCACTGAGTTCGCCCAGCACAGCTTCCAGAGCGTCCTGAAAGGCAATCAGGATCACAACGATGCCCCATGCAATGCCGAAGGTCAGTGCGAAGAAAACCCAGACAGACCGGATCGGCGGTTCGGTGTGGGATATGGCCATGTCGTTTTCTCCTTGGTCTTTGCAATATCTGGCAATGTCAGGCGGTGTGGCTTCCAAGGGCGGGATCGGCGATCGAACCCCTTGCCAGTTCCCGAATTCGCGCGCGTAGATCGGGTGGGACCAGATCGGTAGTTGAAAGCGTTGCCGCGGCCGCCAGAGCCGCGAACGACCCGGCCAGATCGGGGCCAGCGCCCATGCGTTCCGCGTGCCAAAGTGCGACGGAAAACACGTCACCCGCGCCATTTGCGTCTTTTACCAATGTTGAAACGGGCGGGACATCGGTTTTGGAGAAAGGGGAGTGGATGGTCGCTCCGTCTGCGCCACGCGTGACGATGACCTGACGCTTTCCTTGCGAAAGCCACGCGTTCGCCTGGACCGAGGGCGCAGAAAGCTGTTCGTCAGACACCTGAACGACATCGGCGCAGGCGATAAAGGGCGCGTGCCACGGTGAGATCCCGTCGTAATCATGAAGATCGACCAGAATTTCCGCGTCGCTTTCCCGAAGCAAGGGCAACAAGGGAAGAGAAGAAGCCGTGATCCCAAGAAAGATTGTCTGTGCGTCCAGAATTGGTGTGGTGATCGCCGTCATATCCACATCCGGGGCGGAACTGCCGTTTGACAGGAAGATCGAAATGCGCCGACCGTCGTGATCCATCAGGTTCAGGTGGCGCGCGGTTCCTGCCGGGTCCTTATCAGCAATCAGGGTGATCCCGCGGCTGTCGCATAGCGCGCGAATACGATCACCGGCATCGTCCTCCCCAAGGGTGGCATGAAGGACGGGACGATACCCCAAAGCAGCAAGCGCCATCGCTTTACCAAGGCCTGTTGACCCTGCGGCCTCGAACCATGTGCAATCTTGAATCGTTGCGGGGCGATCCCCTGGTAGCTCAGCCATCCGAACCATCAAATTCCAGCTAGCACCCCCAAGCACAATCACACGACATGGCGCTGGTTGATTTAAGAATTGATCCATTTCCCCAAGCAAATGCAAATACTCCGCTAGTCGGCCGAATGCCTATCGGCCCGTTAAACCAGCCTCTGCTCCATATAAAAAGACCCGCTATCTTTCAAAAAGTCGAGTGCCGGGCATTCAGTCAAGAAGAAAGGCCGCGACAGCGTCGATCAGGCGGGGATCGCCGAGGATATCGGTGTGCCCGGCGCCCGCCAGCACCGCAAAGCGACCTTCGGGAACCAGTGGGGCCATGGACGGTTCATAGGCATCGGCCCGGAACGTCCGGTCGGCGCTGCCCGCGACCAACAGGACCGGCGGCAGAGCGGCGACATCGGCCTGCCAGTCGCGCCGCGGGGCCAGAGCAAATTGCATCCGGTAACTGTAGTTTCGGGTGGCGAAGGGCGCGGCGGGTCCGGTCAGCAGGTCGGGAGGATAACGGAACTGCACAACTGTCAGGTGGTTCAGCGCGGTGATCCCAACCGCATTCAGCATGTAAAGACCCGCGATGCGGCGCGTCAGCACATGCGCCCAGCCGTCGCCCGCCATCGGTAGTGCGCTCGGCGCGTCGTGTTGCAGGAAGGGTGCGACCAGCACCGCGCGGTCGATGAGGCTGCGATGCGCACCGCCGGCGAAGCGGATCGCCAGCCCGCCGCCACCCGAATGACCCAGCAGCACCACTTCGCGCCCTGCCCAGCCCAGATGCGCGATCAGGTCGGCCAGATCATCCTCAAGCTGTCCGATGTGGTCCACGTCGCCACGACGAATTGGTGCAGGTCCGTGACCGCGCAGGTCGGGGGCGACCACCTGCGCGCCGGTGGTCTCGGCCAGCGCCGCGCCGATCCCGGCCATCCAGCCCCCGTGCCCGCCCGAGCCATGGAGTGCGACGATCACACGCTCTGCCTCGGGAACGCCCCAGGACAGGTAGCCAAGCGTCGCTCCATCCCTCGCAGTGAAGAGCGCGCGCGCGGCGAATGCGCCAGTCGTGTCCGTCGTCACAGCCCCGGCACCCGATCCGACCGGATCGACCTCGGGCCCCTGTGAGAGGATCAGGCCAAGGGCCATCGCACCCGCGACAAGCGGGGCGGTCAGCAGGAACAGGGCGAGGTGGCGCAGGATCATGGCCTAAGTTTATGGGCGCATGCGGCTTGGGGCCAGAAAAATCATCCCCCTCAATCCGTTGCGAATGCCCACGCGATGGCGCGGAAGGCCGCGACGCTCTCGTGGTCGTTGTCGTCGAAGTCCGGATCGGCGCTGGTCTTGACGATGACGACCTCGCGCACGGGGTCGATGTAGATGTATTGTCCCCAGACGCCGATGGCGAGGAAATCTCCCTGCGGGTCTTCGGGGATCCACCACTGGTAGCCATAGCCGAATGTCCAGCTGCTGGCGGGGTTCTCACCCGGTTGCAGGTGCGGCGCGGTCGGGTTGACCGAGGCCGCGACCCAGTCGGCCGGGACGATCTGCTGCCCGTCCCGCGCTCCGCCCTCCAGATACAGCCGGCCGAAGCGCGCATAATCGCGCAAGGTGGCGTTCAGGCAGCACAGCGCGAATTCGCGCCCCGTGCGGTCAGTGCTCCAGAAGGCATCGGCCTCGGCCCCCATCGGGCCCCACAGGCGGGTGGCCAGATAGTCGGCCAGTGGTATCCCCGTCGCCCCCTCCAGCACCAGCCCAAGCGCCATGCTGTCGGAACTGACATAATCGTTGAAAGTGCCGGGCGGGCGTACGGCTTGCAGACCGGCGATGGTCTCCTCGACCGGGACACCCATCGCCATGGCGCGGATGAACAGCATGTTGATGTCGGAAAACGGGTTGTCGTAATCCTCGTCAAAGGCCACGCCCGAGGACATGGTCAGCGCGTCCTCGATGGGGACGTAAGCGTAGCCCGACCCCACCAGCGCCGGAACATACTGGCCGATGGGGTCGCGGATGCTGGCGATGTGACCTTCCTCGACCGCGATGCCGATCAGCGCCGAGAGCACCGACTTGGCCATCGACCATGAGGTGAAGGGCGAGGTCTCGTCGGCGCCTAGACGATACTCCTCATGGGTGATCGCGCCGCGATGGACGACCAGCAGGCCCGTCGTGATCGTCCGGTCCAGAAAGGCGGCCAGATCGTGCTCGGTGCCGCTGAAGGCATAGGTCTCCGGCAGCGGGCGCGGATCGCGGCCGAACTCCCAGACCGGACCCGCACGCGGCACGTCGCGGGACGGGAACACCTGGTTCATGTCGCGGAAGTTCTCGATCCGGTTGGATTCGGCGAACAGGGTGATCCTGGTGTCGCTTTGCCCTTAATTGGGGTCATCCTCAATTTGTGTGTCACGGTCTGACCGAGCTTCACAGATTGAAAGGATAAGGCCGTGGTATCGAAGAAGCATTGGGCTCCAACCGCCAGCGTGGAGGTTGGTGAGGTCCGCCATTCTGCGACGGGTGCATGGGTCGTATCAGGCAGACTGGCTCCGAATGGCATCTGCCCAGAGTGCGGGACGTCCTCAAGACAACGACATGGTTGTCGGCGCCGGCGGATCGAGGATTTTCCTGCTCAGGGCCAAGCGGTTTGGATCGAGCTCAGAGTTTGTCGATGGCGATGTTTGAACTCGGATTGCCGCCGCCGCACGTTTTCCGATCGCGATGCGGCGGTGGCGACCCCTTATGCGCGCCGGACGTCTCGACAGGCGCAACTCTTAGGCCATATGGCGCACGCCGCTGGCGGCACCCCAGCTGAACGGCTCTTGCGGCGACTGGGTATCCGGGTCAGTGACGATACTATTCTCCGACAGTTGCTACGCGCAGCTCAAGTTGTTCCACCACGCGCACGGATCATCGGGATCGATGATTGGAGTTGGCGAAAGTCGCAGAACTACGGGACGATCATCATCGACCTCGAGCGTCGCGCCGTCATCGATGTTCTCGAAGATCGTGATGTCGTCACATGCACCGACTGGCTAAGGCGTCATCCTGAGGTGGAAGTCATAAGCCGGGATCGCTGCGGTCTCTACGCCCAAGCCGCCCGACAAGGAGCGCCGCAGGCGGAAC
>NZ_MJAP01000012.1 GCF_001884735.1 Natronohydrobacter thiooxidans
TCGGCGCGGATTTCCCTGATGACATGCTGCCGTTTTTGTCGTACTGGCGTCTCGATCCGTCGTCCGCTTGCGTGCTGATCTTGCGCTTGCTACAGGCAATTTGAACGAGTTTGCTCTAAGCAAGCGCTGCCCGCTGTGCTATCGTGCAGTGTCCAAGGTATTCGCGGTCTCCCGGAAGAGAAAGCCAACACGCGTGATCCTCAATGTGCGCCCAGTCAGGTTCCCGCTCTCCCGATGACCAACTGGCTCTCGTGGTGTCGAAAAGTGTTGATGCGCAAAACCAACGCGCCCGCCCTGCTTGCATTTCTGGTCGTGGTCGCCGGGTGGCTTGCCGCTGAACATCAGGCGCGGAAAAACCATCTCGAAGGACAACGTGCCACGATTGCGGCTCAGGTTGCGGTGCTGCGCGCCGATCTGGAAGGGGCTGTCAACGGACCGATACAACTGGTGCGCGGCCTGATTGCCACCATCGCAACCGAGCCCGACATGGATCAGACCCGCTTTGCCGAACTGGCGAGCAGGCTGATCGACGACGAACCCTTACTGCGCAACGTTGCCGCAGCCCCCGACATGATCATTCAGTTAATGTATCCGATTGCCGGAAATGAGCAGGCAATCGGGCTGGATTACAACAGCTTGCCCGAACAACGCGACGCGGCCTTTCGCGCGCGCGATCTTGGTGAGCTGGTTCTGGCCGGGCCGGTCGATCTTGTGCAAGGGGGACAGGGGTTCATCGGGCGTTTTCCGGTCTTCCTGCCAGATGGGGATGGCCCCCCGGTTTTCTGGGGGCTGGTGTCGGCGGTGATGGATCTCGAAGTGCTGTATGCGCAAGGCGGGCTGGTCGATGATCTGCCGTTTTCGGTTACGCTGACCGGTCGGGACGCGACAGGATCACAGGGCATCAGATTCTTTGGCCCGGCGGTGACGGCAGAGGACATGCCTGTGCTGTCTTATGTCCAGTTGCCGACCGGATCATGGCAACTCGCGGCACTGCCCCATGGCGGCTGGCAGCTTCACCCGCCGCAGATCTGGACGATCCGCGTGTTGCTCTTTCTGGCCGCCGCGCTGATCCTTGTGCCCAGCATACAGATGGGGCGCCTGATGGAGGCGCGTCAGCGCGCCATCTGGGATCTGGAAGCGGCCAACACGGCCTTGCAGAAGCAGATGCATCACCTTCAGAGCGCCCGCGCGGCGCAGGCGAAGACTGAAGCGCAGCTGCGCGACAGCCTTCAGCAACAACAGGAAATCGCGAAACGGTTTTATGATGTCGCAGAAATCAGCCGCTCCTGGGTCTGGGAACAGGATGCGGATCTGCGCTTCACCTATATTTCCGACACATTCAACCGCTTGTCCGGTTTTACGGGGGCGATCGTGCTGGGCCACACACGATCAGAGTTTTATGCGGAACGCCCGGAAACGCGGGATAGCGCCGACTGGGCCGAACTGGACCGGAAACTGGCGCGACATGAAGCCTTCTCAGGCTTTGTCTACCGCGTCGTGACGGATGACGGCAGCACCTTTTGGTTTCAGATATCGGGCACGCCCATCTTTGACAGCGAGGGCAAGTTCGCAGGCTATCGCGGCGCGGGCATGGATGTGACCGCCATGCAAAGCGCGCGCGAGCAGGCGGAAGCCGCAAACCGTGCCAAGTCGGTTTTTCTTGCCAATATGAGCCATGAGATACGCACGCCCATGAACGGCGTCCTTGGCATGGCGGAGCTTTTGCAAGAGGCGGTGACGGACCCGGCCCATCGGCAGATGGCAGAGATCATTCGCAAAAGCGGCGAAGGATTGCTGCAGGTACTGAACGATATTCTGGACATTTCCAAGATCGAAGCGGGAAAGATGCAGATCGAGGATGCGCGCTTTGATCCCGGTAAACTCGTGGCCGATGTTGTCGCTCTGCACAGCTCCTGTTGCCAGGAGAAAGGGTTGAAGCTGCAGATCGACAGCGCCGCCGATTTGAAACTGCCGCGTCGTGGCGACCCTCATCGGGTGGGGCAGATCCTTCACAATCTGATCAGTAACGCGATCAAGTTCACCGATCAGGGTGAAATCAACGTCACATTGCGCAATGATCCGACCGGCCCGGTCACGATTGCGGTGCGCGACACCGGCATTGGCATGACCCGGCAACAGCGCGACAGGATTTTCGAAGACTTCACGCAGGCGGATGGATCAATCACCCGCCGGTTTGGGGGCACGGGTCTGGGAATGTCGATTGTCAGACGTCTGGTATCCCTGATGAATGGCACGATCGAGGTCACTTCCGAACTGGGCAAGGGAACAACTGTGACTGTCGTGCTTCCCTTGCCGACAACCCCCGAAGCCGCCGCAGCCGGGCAACCAGAGACTGTTGACCTGACCGGCCTTCGCTTTCTCATTGCCGATGACATACGCACCAACCAATTGGTCGCGCAGGCGATGCTGCGGGACACCGGCGCAATCGTCACTGTCGTGGACAACGGGGCAAAGGCGGTCGAGGCATGGGCGGAAAATCCGTTTGATGTCCTTCTTCTGGACATATCCATGCCCGTGCTGGATGGCCCGTCGGCACTTCTGGAAATGAACCGGCTCGCAGAAGAGCGCGCCGTGCCGCCACCGCTTGCGCTCGCGGTCACGGCGAATGCCATGTCGCATCAGGTCGAAGGCTACCGCGCGGCCGGATTCGCGGGCTGTATCGCAAAGCCCCTGCGCAAGGCCGATCTGCTGACGCAGGTCGCAACCTTGACCGGACGCCTGGCCGGGTAGCCGCGGCTATTGCCGTGCACGGCCCCGTCTTCGGGGCTTTCCCGGCATAGGCGTCCATGGTCGCGGGAGTACTGAAACCTGTCGGGTTTTCGTTTATAACGCCGCGTCGAAGACAAGCGAGCGGTGAATTGCCATCGCGGCCATGACGCCATCAGCGCAAGCGAAGGTGATGTTATGCGCCATCCGGGTAATATCGCCTGCCGCGTAAACACCGGCAACACTGGTCATCTGGTTTTCATTGACCGTGACTGCCTCCCCGAGAGGGCCTGTGGTGGTCGCGCAGCCCAGCTGTGCGGCAATGGTGCTATTGAGTTGGTTGCGGGGACCAATGAACAAGGCATCGAGCCGCTGGCGCTGGCTGCCCACGAGATGGATTTCCGACAGATTGCGGCCGTCACCTGTCACGCGCTCGACCCTTGCCGCCTCGATCCTGACGCCGCGTTGCGCAAGGCCGTCACTCTGGGCGGTATCAAGCGCCCCACCATCGAGATAGAATGTCGTAGGTCCCCATTCCGAGATCATCACTGCCTGATGAAATGACATCGGCGAGACATTGAGCACGCCGAGGCGCCGGTCACAGTACTCATAACCGTGGCAATAGGGGCAATGGATCACCGAAGCCCCCCAGTGTTCAGCAATCCCCGGCGTTTCGGGCAGGATGTCGGAGACGCCGAAAGCGAGAAGCAAGCGCTTTCCGGTAAGCTGCGCGCCGCTGCGCAATGTGACGGCGAAAGCGATGCCTTTCTTGCTGGCATCGACAGCGGCATCCGCGAGGAAGGTTACTGTGGGATAGGCTGCAACCTGTGCGCGCATGGTTTCCAGCATAGCCTTCGGATCATTGCCGTCCTGAGCGAAAAAGCCGTGGGACTCGACGGCGAACCGGTTGCGCGGCGCGCCCGTATCCAGCACGCATACGGATTTTCGCGCGCGCGCCAGATATAGTGCTGCCGAGAGCCCGGCAAAGCTGCCGCCTATGATGATCGTGTCATATTGCATGGAGATCCCCGCGTGATCAGGTTCTGGAAGGAACTGGGACAAAAACCGGCAGCCGAGCGGCGCCGCGTGGCATTGAGGAAATGAAAGGCCCGGGTGGGCAAGGGCTGCAGAAGCTGGACATAAGGGCACCGAATCATGTATCTGTTAATGATACATAACTCGCCGCAGGTCATGTATCAATCATTGATACATGAAATTCTGCTTCTATCGACCAATCCGGGCGATCCGTATATCCGGATATGGATCAAATTGATTCCGGGAGGTCAGATGAACAAGGATACCAGACTTTCGGACATGCTGCATGTGCTGGTGCATATGGCGCAGGTTGATCACCCGTTGACGTCCGAGGTTCTCGCCAGAAGCATGGGCACCAACCCGGCAGTACTTCGCAGGACAATGGCCGATCTGCGCGAAGCGGGCTATGTGCAGTCGGGCAAAGGGCATGGTGGCGGCTGGCGGCTGGCCTGTCCCCTGAACCGGATCACTCTGCTGGCCGTGTATGAGGCACTGAACCGGCCCAGACTGTTTGCGATCGGTTATCGCAGCGACCATCCCGAATGCCTGATCGAAAGGAATGTGAACGCGGCGCTCGCGGACACAATGGCGCAGGCAGAGGCACTGTTCATAGCGCGTTTCGGACAGGTGACGCTCGACCAGCTTGCGCCTGAACAGCCAGTGCCAGTCACGCCGCATTGCAGGACGAGATGACTGATCACAGGGTTTTCTTCAAGATGGCGCGCTATTCAGTCCTGAAACAACCGGCAAGCGCCGCCTCGAAAATATGCCCGGCGCATGGCCCAGATCTCGCGGCGTCCTGAGATTACCCTGCGAAAGTCCGACCGCACGGAGCGGTCAATGCTGATGGCAAGGGCACTGTCGGCAACGCGGCGCGCCATCGGCAATCCTCACGGCGCGATCTCCGCAGATGCGGCGCGCGCGCCCCGGTCTTCCAGTGCGACCAGCGCGCCGGCGAGCGCGGATGCAAAGTCGGCACTCTCGGCAAGCGCTTCGGGAAACACCTCGCGTAGATCAAGAAAGGCTCGGACCTTCGCTGCGGCATCAGGCGCGGTATCACTGAGTGCGCGCAGGCGTTCGGCCAGAGGATCGCGCACATCAATGGCTGCCCCTCTCTCGTCCACACCGCCGACATAGCGTATCCATGCCGCAACCACGAGCGTCAGCCCCCGCGCCTCGCGCCCGGCAGCAAGGTTCTCGGCCAGTGTCGCAAGGATGCGCTGGGGCAGTTTCTGACTGCCATCCATGGCGATCTGCCAGGTCCGGTGGCGGATCGTAGGGTTGCTGTAGCGCACGAACAAGGCTTCCGTATAGGCCGCCAGATCGACATTCGGCGGCGCCTGCAGGCTCGGCACGATCTCTGCGGCCCAGAGATGGCGGATGAAACCGGCGAAAACCGGGTCGGCCACTGCCTCGGCAATGGTCTCATGGCCCGCAAGATAGCCCAGATATGCCAGCGCCGAATGGGTGCCGTTCAGACAGCGCAGTTTCATATCCTCGAAGGCGGTGACATCGGCCACCATCTCGGCCCCGGCAGCGGCGAAGTCGGGGCGGGCATCGCCCACAAAGTCATCCTCGATCACCCATTGCCGGAACGGTTCATGCAGGACCGGGGCGGCGTCAAGGACACCCGTGCGCTCGGCAAGACGGTCTATATCCTCATCGCTTGTCGCGGGCACAATCCGGTCGACCATGGTGGCGGGAAAACGCCCCTCCGCCGCGATCCAGTCTGCAAGTTCGGGATCGATCAGCCGGGCAAGCTCCAGGACCACCCCGCGCACGACGCGGCCATTCTGCGGAAGGTTGTCGCAACACAGCACCGTGAAGGGCGCCAGCCCGGCGGCGCGACGGTGCGCGAGAGCGCGCACCAGATATCCCGGGGCCGAGCGCGGCGCCTGCGGATGGGCAAGATCATGGAGAATATCCGGGTGCGCGCGGTTGAGAGCGCCGCTGGCCGGTTCATGGCAATAGCCTTTTTCGGTGACAGTCAGCGTGACGATCCGTATCGCGGGATCGGCCAGCAGATCAAGCAGCCGGGCGGGATCCTCGCGCGCGACGATCACATCCTGCACCACATCCACAATCCGAGCGTCCGCGCCTTCGGGGGCCAGTTCCACCGCCGTATAGGCGTAGCCCTGCGGCGCAAGCCGGTCACGCTGATCGGGCCGCACAAGACTGACGCCCAAGACGCCCCAATCGCCGCCCGATGCCCTCATCGCATCGTCGATATAAAGCGCCACATGCGCGCGAAAGAAGGCCCCAAGCCCGAGATGGACAATGCCGATTCCCGGACGCGGCCCGGCGGGACGTCTCAGGCGCGGGGGTGTTGTGTTTTCAGCGCGCAAGCCAGCCTCCATCCACCGGAATGATTGCCCCGTGCATATAGGCCGCAGCGGGCGAGGCAAGAAAGACAGCCGCACCGGCAATATCCTCGGGTTCCGCCCAGCGACCGGCGGGGATGCGCTCAAGAATGGCCTTGTTGCGCCCCGGATCAGCCCGCAGGTCCGTGGTGTTGTCAGTGATCACATAGCCCGGCGCAATGGCATTGACATTGATGCCCCGCCCCGCCCATTCGCAGGCCAGAATCCTGGTCAGCCCGGCAATCCCGTGTTTCGAGGCGGTGTAGGAAGGCACGCGAATCCCCCCCTGAAATGACAAGAGCGACGCGATATTGACAATCGCCCCGCCCGCCTTGCGCGCAAAGGCCGCCCGCGCAAAACCCTGCGCGGTGAAGAACGCAGCCTTCAGGTTTACGTCGATCACCGAATCCCAGTCCTCTTCGGTGAAATCGACGGCATCGGCGCGCCGGATCGTCCCGGCATTGTTGACCAGAATATCGACTGGGGAAAGCCGCTCGAAGATACGCCCCCCGGCCAGCGGATCGCTCAGATCAAGCGGGACAGCCTCGCCCGCACCGCCGATGGCCTCGATCCGCGCAAGCGTCTCGGCGGGTTCCGAGCGCCCGGCGCAGAGCACCCGCGCCCCTGCTTCGGCCAGCGCCACGGCAATGGCCTGACCGATGCCGGTAGTCGCCCCGGTAACAAGGGCCGTGCGCCCCTCAAGCGAAAAACGGATCACCGCAGATCCTCCATCGCGACCATCTCGACATCGCGGTAATCCACATTATCCCCCGCCATCGCCCAGATGAAGGTGTAATTCGCCGTCCCGGCACCGCAATGGATCGACCAGGGCGGCGACAGCACGCCTTGCTCATTGGCAATAACCATTGCGCGGGTTTCCGAAGGCTCGCCCATCATGTGAAAGACGCGCGCGCCGGGGTCGAGGTCGATATAAAGATAGGCTTCCGACCGGCGGTCATGGACATGGGCAGGCATCGTGTTCCAGACCGAACCGGGGGCAAGCCGGGTCATGCCAACGACCAGCTGGCAGGACGGCATCACATCCGGGTGCACGAACTGGTTGATCACCCGCGCATTCGAGGTCTCCCGCGAACCCAGCTCGACTTTCTTCGCCTCGCCGATCCGCACAAGCCGCGAGGGATGGGCCATATGGGCCGGGGCCGACAGGATATAGAACCGCCCCTCACCCTCGAAACTGACCGGCCCCGCGCCCATGCCCAGATAGAGCATGTCACCGCGCTCCATGGCATAGCTCTCGCCCGCGCGGACCTGACCGCTGCCGCCGATATTGACGATGACCATTTCACGCCGATCAAGGATCGACGGCGTGCCGCATTCCCTGACCTCATCCAGTGTCAGCGCCGCCCCCTCAGGAACGGCACCGCCGACGATCATCCGGTCATAATGGGTATAGACCAGCCGGATCTCGCCTGCGCGGAACAGATCGCCAAGGAGGAAATGGTGGCGCAGCGCTTCGGTGTCAAAGCCCTTTGCGGTCGCGGGGTCGATGGCATGGCGGGTTTCAACATGAAGCATCGGGATATCCTTTCAGTCAGAGAAAATCATCGCGGCGCGGCGCGAAACTGTCGATCAGCACGCCCGGTTCCAGCGCGCGACAGCCATGCGTGGCCCCGGATGGGATTACGAAAGCGTCGCCCGCCCCGACCTCGAATTCCCGGCCGTCAATCGTGAAGACAAAGCGGCCGGATTGGACATAGGTGCTCTGCACATGTGTATGGCTGTGCGAGGCACCCACGCCGTCTTGCTCGAAGCGGAAGGCAACCACCATCAATGCCGGGTCATTGGCAAGCACCTGCCGGGTCACGCCGGGGCCAGAAGGAATAACGGGATACGGCATGTCACTCCTCAGCGGAACATTGAGGGCAGCCAAAGCGACAGCGCAGGGATATAGGTGACAAGCAGAAGCGTGCCGACTGCCGCGCCGTAGAAGGGCCAGATCGTGCGCAGCACGGTCCCGATCGGCACTTTGCCCACCGCACAGCCGACGAACAGCACCGAGCCGACCGGCGGCGTGCACAGGCCGATCCCGAGATTCAGGATCATGATGATACCAAAATGAACCGGGTCGATCCCGAAGGCCTGCGCGACTGGCAGGAAGATCGGCGTGGTGATCACGATCAACGGGCTCATATCCATGAAAGTACCAAGGAACAGCAGCATGATATTGATCAGCAACAGCACGATGATCGGGTTCTCGCTGACGGTCTGCATGAAGCGCACGATGGCTGCGGGCACCTGCATATAGGCCATCAGCCAGCCGAAAGAGGCCGCGCAGCCGATCACCAGCAACACCATTGCCGTGGTGCGCACCGCCCCCACAGTCGCTGCGACAAATTCCGACCAGGACAGGGACCGGTAAACCAGCACTGTGATCAGGATCGCATAGACCACAGCGATGCAGGAACTTTCCGAGGCCGTGAAAACGCCCGAGCGCACACCGCCGAAGATGATCGCGATCAGCACAAGGCCGGGCAGGGCTGACACGAAGATCACCCCCAACATCTGCAGACCGGGAAAGGCCCCGACGGGATAGCCGCGCCGCTTCGCCACCACCCAGGCCGTAATCATCAGCGACAGCGCCAGCAGCATGCCGGGGATGATCCCGGCAGTGAACAGATCCGCAATCGAGATCCGCCCGCCGCCCGCGATGGAATAGATGATCAGATTATGCGAGGGCGGCAGCATCAGCGCGATGATCGAGGAAACCACGGTGATATTGACGGCATAGTCCGCGCCATAGCCGCGTTCCTTCATCTGCGGGACCATCAGCCCCCCGATGGCCGAGGCATCCGCCGCAGCAGAGCCCGAGATACCCCCGAACAGGCAGGACGCGACGATATTCACCTGCCCCAGACCGCCCCGGAGATGCCCGACCAGTGCGCCTGCCAGCGCGACAAGCCTGCGGGCGATATCCCCCCGTACCATCAGCTCGCCGGCATAGATGAAGAAGGGGATCGCCATCAGCGCATAGACCGAAACACCGGAATTGAGGCGCTGGAACACCACCAGCGGCGGCAGACCGATATAGGCGACCGTGGCAAGCGAGGCGATGCCGAGGCAGAAGGCAACCGGCGTGCCGATCAGCAGCAGGCCCGCAAAAGTGCCGAAGAGAATCCAGTATTCCATTTAGTCCTCGGTCAGTTCGGTCTCGCCAAACCGGGCCGTGGGCAAACCGACCAACCGGCGTGCCACGCGCTCGAACGAGAAGATCATGATAAGCCCGCCGCCCGTCAGCAGCGCGAAAAAGGCGACACCGCTGGGCAGACCGATGCCGGATATGGTGTTGCTCCAGGTTCCCTGCGCAAGCTGGATGCCGTATAGCGTCATCCCCAGCGCGAAGATGCCCACAAGCAGGTCAGAGATGGTGAACAGGATCAGTTTGACCCGCTGCGGCAGGATATAGAGCAGGATATCGAAAGACAGGTGATAGCCTTCGCGGATACCGACAGCGGCGCCCAGAAAGATGAACCAGCCCATCAGCAGAACCGCCGTCACCTCGGTCCAGATGGGCGTCGCGTTCAGGACATAGCGTCCGAAAACCTGCCATGCGACCGCCGCTGTCATCAGCACAAGCCCTGTGCCCGATATCCAGAGCGCGATGCGCGCGACAACCGCAAGTCCGCGCGAGAGAGTGATCACGATAGCCTGCATGAGGGGCCTCCCGCAAAGACGCGGCCGCGGCGCCTGTCGCGCCGCGGCAAGGTTCAGGATTATTCGACCACCTGAATGCGTTCGATCAGGCTGCGCAGGGCTTCGCTTTCGGCATGACGCGCATAGACCGGCGCCATGGCTTGCTGGAACGCGCTCTTGTCAACCTCGTTGATCGTGGCACCGGCCGCACGGATATGCTCTTCGGACGCCGCTTCGCGCGCCTTCCAGAGGTCGCGCTGATGGGCGACGGACTCTTGCGCCGCCTCGCGGATGATCGCCTGATCTTCAGCCGACAGGCTGTCCCACCGCTGCTTGGACATGACCAGCACTTCCGGCACGATCAGGTGTTCGGTCAGCGTGTAATAGCCCGCGACCTCATAATGCCCAGAGCTTTCATAGGACGGCCAGTTGTTTTCCGCGCCGTCAATCACACCGGTCTGGATCGAGGAATAGACCTCACCATAAGGCATGGGCGTCGCATTCGCACCCAAAGCACTGATCATATCGACGAACACATCCGACTGAATGACCCGGATACGCATGCCAGCCATGTCTTCAAGGCTCTCGATCGGGCGCAGACGGTTGTACAGGCTGCGCGCGCCCGCATCATAGAAGGCAAGACCAACCAGATTGTGCTTCTCGAACTCTGCGAGGATCTCCTGCCCGATCTCGCCATCCATCACGGCATGCATATGGGCCACATCACGGAAGACGAAGGGCATGGACGGGGCTTTGGTCGCCTCAATCAAATTGTTGAACGGACCCATCGAGATACGGTTGAGGTCGATCACCCCGAACTGTGTCTGCTCGATCGTGTCGCGCTCCTCGCCCAATTGCGCCGAGTGATAGACCTGAACCGCGATGCGCCCCTCCGTGCGTTCCGAGATCAGCTCGCCCATATATTCGACAGCAGCGACGGTCGGGTAGCCCGGCGGGTGCGTGTCGGATGACCGCAGCACCAGATCCTGCGCAAAGGCGGGTAGCGCAAGCGCGGTGGACGCAAGCAGCGCCGCCCCGAATGTATAGAGTTTCATATCGTATCCTCCCAGTGGTTTGCGTGGTTCAGAGACGGTAGGCCTGTTTTGCCAACCGGTAGCTAAGGTCAAAAGCGACCTCATGGGCCTCGTCTTCGGCCAGACGCCCGGTGGCGACCAGCGTGGCGAGATAGGCGCAGTCGACCCGCCGCGCGACATCATGGCGCGCGGGGATCGAGCAGAAGGCACGGGTGTCGTCGTTGAACCCGACCGTGTTGTAAAAGCCTGCGGTTTCGGTGGTGAGTTCGCGGAACCGGCGCATCCCTTCGGCGCTGTCGAAGAACCACCAGGCCGGGCCAAGCCGCAGCGCCGGGTAGACCCCGGCAAGCGGGGCAAGCTCGCGCGAATAGCTGGTTTCATCCAGTGTAAACAGGATCAGCGTCAGCCGGGGGTCCATCCCCACCGCATCCAGCAGCGGTTTCAACGCCCGGACATAATCGGTGCGCGTGGGAATATCGAACCCCTTGTCGCGCCCATATTGTGCGAACATGCAGGACGAATGGTTGCGGAACGAGCCGGGATGGATCTGCATCACCAGCCCGTCGTCCAGGCTCATGCGCGCCATTTCGGTCAGCATATGCCCGCGAAACGCATCGGCTTCTTCCGCCGTGCATTGGCCCGCAAGCGCCTTGGCGAACAGCGCTGCTGCCTCGGCCTGCCGCAGGTCTTCGGTGCGCGCGCTGGGGTGGCCATGATCCGTGCTGGTCGCCCCGCCAACCGACTTGAAATAAGCGCGGCGAATCCGATGCGCCTGCAGATAGCCCTGCCATGTGGTGGCATCGACCCCGGCCAGAGCGCCGAACTGTTCGATATTTCCCGCGAAACCTTCGAAATCCGGGTCAATCACGCAATCCGGGCGATAGGCGGTAATGACGCGCCCGTGCCAGTCAGATTCCGCGATCTTCCGATGCGCGGCCAGATCATCCAGCGGGCTTTCGGTGGTCGCAAGAACCTCTATCCCGAAGCGCTCATAGAGCGCGCGCGGGCGGAATTCCGGGCGCGACAGGCAGTCCGCGATCTGGTCATAAATGCGGTCCGCGCTGGCAGCGCTCAGCCGTTCCCGGATGCCGAACACATCGGAAAACGCCTGATCCAGCCACAAACGGCTTGGTGTGCCGCGAAACAGGTAAAAATTCTCTGCAAACCGGCGCCAGATCTTGCGACCGTCTGTCTCGGTCGGCCTGCCATCGATGCGCGGCACGCCAAGCGCATTCAGCGGCACGCCCTGCGAGTTCAGCATGCGAAACACATAGTGGTCGGGCGTGACGAACAGTTGCGCCGGATCGGGGAAGGGCGCGTCTTCGGCAAACCAGCGCGGGTCCGTATGCCCATGGGGGCTGATGATCGGCAGGTCCCGGATGGTGTCATAAAGCCCGCGTGCAAGGCTGCGGGCAGCACTGTCGAGTGGAAACAGCCGATCCGGGTCCAGCAGGGGCGGATTTTCCTGATCAGTCACGTGATGATTCTCCCCCGTTGGACTTGCAACTGATAAACTAATATGCTAGTCTGCACATCAAGTCAACATGGATATGAAAATGCCGGCAACGTTCAATTCGCTCGAGTCTTTGCGCGGCCCGTCAGCGACCGATCTGGTGTTCGAGGAACTGTACCGGCGCGTGGTCGAGTTCGAACTGCCGCCGGGAACCAAGCTGTCCGAGCAGGAAGTCGCCCGCCAGATGGGCATTTCACGCCAGCCTGTGCGCGACGCCTTCTTCCGCATGTCCCAACTCGGGCTGATCCAGATCCAGCCGCAACGCGCGACCACGGTGGCGCTGATCTCGGTCGCGGATGTGCTGAAGGCAAATTTCGTGCGCACGGCGCTGGAAACCGAGATTGTCGAGCGCGCCGCCGAAAACCTGACCGATGCCGATATCGCAGAGCTTGCGGATATCGTCGCGCGCCAGCGCAAGGCTGTTGCCGATGCCGACCGCCTCGGATTTCACGCGCTCGATGAAGCCTTTCACCAGCAGATCTGCGAAAGTGCCGGGCATCCCTATGTCTGGGCGATCATCCGCGAGAACAAGGCGCATATGGATCGCGTTCGCCTGCTCAGTCTGGAGTTCAATGCCGCGAACGCTTTGGCTGATCACGAAAGGATCCTTGAGGCGTTGCGCGCCCGTGACCCGATGCGCGCGTCCTCCGAGATGCGCACGCATCTTGCATGGATTCTGAGATTGATTGAACAGATACGCGCGCAGAACCCCACGATGTTCACCGAACGCGACCGCTGACCCGCTCCCGGCGCTGACCTGAAAGGATACCCATGCGACAGACATGGCGCTGGTTCGGACCCCATGACCCGGTGTCCGTTGATGACATGATGCAAGCGGGCGTGCAGGGCGTGGTCAGCGCCTTGCATCACATCCCCACAGGCGCGGTCTGGACCCCGGAGGCCATTGCCGCGCGTCAGGCCGAACTGGCGCGGATGCGCGATGGCAGCCCCTCGGGGCTGGCATGGGAAGTGGTCGAAAGCCTGCCGGTCTCCGAGGCGATCAAGACCCAGACCGGGAACTGGCGGAGCCATATCGAGAGTTGGATCACCTCGATGCGCAACCTGCGCCAAGCGGGGCTTCAGGTGATCTGCTACAATTTCATGCCGGTCCTCGACTGGACGCGCACGGATCTGGCCTGGCGGCGCCCCAATGGCGCGCGCTGCATGCGTTTCGATCTGATCGATTTTCTGGCATTTGACATTCATATCCTGCAGCGCAAGGGCGCGGGCCATGACCTGCCCGGGGATCTGCGCGAGGCCGCCGCCCGACGCTTTGCAGCCATGGACGAGACCGCGCGCGACCGCCTCGCGGGTAATATTGTCTTCGGCCTGCCGGGCGCTGCGGAAAAGCTGTCGATGCAAGATGTCCGCGATCTGCTGGCAAGCTATGCGCCGGTGACGGATGCGGTGCTGCGCCGCAATTTTCACGATTTTCTCGAACAGGTCGCGCCCGTGGCCGAAAGCATCGGAATGCGCCTGTGCTGCCATCCCGATGATCCGCCCTTCCCGCTTCTGGGCCTGCCGCGCATCATGTCAACCGAGGCGGATTATGCCGAACGCCTCGCCGCCGTCGATCTGCCCGCCAATGGCATGACACTATGCTCGGGCTCGCTTGGCGCCCGCCCCGACAATGACCTTCCGGGCATGATGCGCCGGTTTGGCGATCGCGTGCAATTCCTGCATCTGCGCAATGTGCGCCGCGACACCGACACAATCCCCGCCTCCTTCTTCGAGGATGAGCATCTGGGCGGCCAGACCGATATGGTCGCCCTGATCGAGGCAGTGCTGGAGGAAGAATCCCGCCGCCGCGCCGCCGGGCGCGAGGATGCCGTCATCCCCATGCGCCCCGATCACGGGCAGGAGATTCTGGACGATATCGGGCGCGGCGGGCAACCCGGATATCCCGCAATCGGGCGGCTGAAAGGACTGGCCGAATTGCGCGGGGTCGAGGCGGCCCTGTCCCGCCGCCATGCACAACCACCGAGCTGATCGGCCCGCAGCGACAGTCGAACACCCGTAGCATCGTGGCCCCGAAAACCAAGGCAAACCCCGCCAGAGCGGCAAAAGGCTTGAACTGAGATCGAGATCGGGCAAACCTGTCGTAAGACACCATGCTGTTTGGAGAATGTCGGTCCGGGAGGCATCGGCAAGAGGAGGACCATGGAGCCGATCGCATTCACCACCGAGATGGCCTTCGTTCTGGGATTGCTTGCGTTCACGGTCTTTCTCTTCGTTTCCGAGCTTATCCGCATCGACCTGGCCGCGCTTCTGATCCTGGTGCTGGTGGGGATGGTGAGCTACGCGCCGGGGCTGGAGCCGCTTGTCGACGTGACGCATCTCTTCGACGGTTTCGCGTCGAACGCGGTCATTTCAATTATCGCGGTCATGATCGTCGGGGCGGGGCTCGACCGGACCGGGATCATGAACAAGGTCGCCGCCGTGATCCTGAAACACGGGGGCACCACCGAAACGCGCGTGCTGCCCATCGTCTCGGGAACAGTGGGGGTGATTTCGAGCTTCCTGCAGAATGTCGGCGCCGCAGCACTGTTCCTGCCGGTCGTCAGCCGGATCTCGGTGCGGGCGGGCATCCCGCTGGGGCGCCTGCTCATGCCGATGGGGTTTTGCGCGATCCTTGGCGGCACCATGACGATGGTCGGATCCTCCCCGCTCATCCTGCTCAATGACCTTATTGACACCGCCAACAGAACCCTGACCGAAACGCAGCAGATGGCGCGCTTCGGGCTTTTTTCCGTCGCCCCGGTCGGCGCGGCGCTGGTCCTGACCGGTATCGCCTATTTCCTGCTGCTGGGGCGCTGGGTTCTGCCGAAATCCTCTGGTGCCTCGGAGTCCGGCGCGGGCAAGGGCACCTCGGATTATCTCCAGCGTGTCTACGGACTCGACGCGAGCGTTTTCGAGGTCGAAGTGCCCGCCGACAGCCCGTTGA
The DNA here is from genome assembly GCF_001884735.1 of Natronohydrobacter thiooxidans. Lineage (GTDB taxonomy): Bacteria > Pseudomonadota > Alphaproteobacteria > Rhodobacterales > Rhodobacteraceae > Roseinatronobacter > Roseinatronobacter thiooxidans_A. Next base: position 15,265 of record NZ_MJAP01000012.1, read on the forward strand.
CCGGAGAGATCATCGCCGACATCAACAATGACAACAACCTCTATATCATCTCGACCTTTTACCGTGGCAAAGTCTCGATGATCCAGATCCTGACGGCAGAGATCGCCGCGCCCTGTCGGCTGGCGATCATCGGCAAGCGCGCGGCATTGCACAGGTTCGCGGATCGTTACGGCCTGACGATCCGGCCGGAACTCGATGTTTTCGTAGACGAATTCGCGCCTACGAATGCGGGCGTCGCCGAGATTGTGATTCCCCCCGACAGCAAGCTGATCGGCAAGAGTCCGCGCGATCTTCTGCTGCGCAAGACCTACGGGCTGAGCCTGCTGGCCATCCATCGCGGCGAGGAAACCCTGAGCCATGTCGAAACCGAGGATCACGCCCCGACCCAGATCGGTCTGGTGCCGTTCCGGGCGGGTGACATGCTGGTCGCCCATACCCGATGGGACAACCTGCTGCGGATCAAGCGCGATCAGGATTTCGTCGTCGTGACGGCGGATTTCCCCCAAGACGAACTTCGGCCGCACAAGGTGCATTGGGCGCTCCTGTTCTTCCTCATATCGCTGGCGCTGATCCTGTTTACTGATGTGCGACTGTCGCTCTGCCTGCTGACGGGCGCGGTGGGCATGATCCTGACCCGCGTGATCAGCATCGACGAAGCCTATCGCGCCGTAAGCTGGAAGACCGTCTTTCTGCTCGCAAGCCTCATCCCGCTGGGTCAGGCGGTGCAGAATACCGGCACGGCGGAATGGATCGCGCAAGGGATTCTGACCCTGCTCGACGGCTGGCCGGTCTGGTCGCTGCAGGCAGGTGTGGCCATCCTCGCCACGGTCTTTTCGCTGGTCATGTCCAATGTGGGGGCGACGGTGCTGCTGGTGCCGCTGGCCGTCTCTATCGCGGTGGCGGCGGGCGGCAATCCGGCGGTATTCGCGCTCACGGTGGCGATCTCGACCTCTAACAGCTTCATCATCCCGACCCATCAGGTCAACGCGCTGATCATGGGTCCGGCGGGCTACAAGGTCATGGATTTCGTGAAATCGGGCGGGATCATGACCCTGCTCTTTCTCGTGGTCTCGCTTTTGATGCTGAACCTGATCTACTGACGCGCCCGGATGTGTCCGGCGCGTCAGCGCGTGTTTCTGTCACCCTGATCGGGTCCAATGCGTGCCTTGCCGCCCGCAGGGGGCAAGGCACCGCGGATCACAGCGTCGGCAAGGGCGGCAGCGGCTGGCCGAACCATTGCAGCGACAACTCATTCAACTCGCCGCCCAGCGTCTTGTGCATGATGAAGACATTGACCCATTGCAGCAGATCGAAATTGCCCTTCTTCACCCCGATAAAACACGGCGAGTCGCGCATGATGAATTTCACATCCACGCTCAGGTTCGGGTTATTGGCCGCCAGTTCCGCCGCAACCGTGTTGCCCGTCACCAGCACATCCACCTGCCCGGACTGATAGGCCGAGAGTGTCGCGGCATTGTCCCCGAAGCGGATGATCTCTGCATCCGCAGGGGCCGTGCGCGTCAGTTCCAGATCTTCCAGCGCGCCGCCCGTGACCCCGATCTTCAGCCCGGACAGGTCAGCCACCGAGGAGATATCCAGATCAGCAGAGGCAAAGGCCCCCGAATAGAAAGGGGCATAGGCCGCAGAGAACCAGATCGATTTGGCGCGCTCGGGATTTGCCCCCATCGACGAAATCACCAGATCAACCCGGTCGGTTTCCAGATAGGGAATGCGCTGGTTCGAACTGACGGGAACAATATTCACCTCAACCCCGAGTTCTGCCGCGATCAGCTTTGCCACATCGACATCATAGCCTTCATGCTCGCCTTCCATGCCAAGCGCGCCAAATGGCGGGAAGCTCTCGGGCACTGCGATATTGATGGTGCCGCGCGCCAGAATATCGGCCAGATCAGCCTGCGCCGTGCCGGGCACAAGGCTGGCCAGTCCAAGCCCTGCGGCGATTATCAGGGAATGTAGGGTCTTCATGCGTGTCATCCTTTTCTGAGTGACTATGGGGAATTCACGCGGCCGCAACGGGCCGCAGGGATTTGACGGTGCCCATCCGGCGCTCCAGGTAACGCGAATAGAGCGACAGCGGAAAACACAGGCTGAAATAGATCAGCGCCATGAGCGGGAAGATGATGTAAGGTTCGGTGCCCGCGACCGGCGCATTGGCCCAGCGTTTGCCGATGGTCATCAGATCCGTGAAACCGATGATATAGGCCAGCGACGTGCCCTTGATGATCTGCACCATGAAGCCCACAGTGGGCGCAAGCGCGATGCTGACCGCCTGCGGCGCCACCACCAGCCGCAACGTGGGCAGAAAGCGCAGACCAAGCGCGCTCGCCCCTTCCCATTGCCCTTGCGGGATGGCTTCCAGTGCCCCGCGCCAGACATCGGACATATAGGCGCTGGAATAGAGCGTCAGAGAAATGCAGGCGGCATACCAGGGGTTGATATTCATCCCGAACAGACGCGGCACGCCAAGCCCGGTCAGGAACAGCAGCATCAGCAGCGGCGTGGACTGGAACAGCCAGATATAGGCAATCGCGGCCCGTTTTCCCCATTTATTGGGCGCGATCCGTATCAGCGCGATCAGCGCGCCAAGAATGCCGCCCCCCACAAACGCGATCAGCGACAGGTAAATGGTGAACTGTGTCGCATCGAGCAATTGATAGAGCACGATCCCATGCGGGCGGCCAAGGATCTCGATCAGGAACTCTCTCATCGCTGCAATCCCACCCATGGAAAGAGGATACGGTAGACCCCCACCATCAGCGCCTTGAAGCTGAGCGATATCGCGATATAGATCGCGGTCAGCGTGACAAACACCTCGAAGGTGCGGAAGGTGCGGCTGTCGATGAAGATCCCGGCATTGGTCAGATCACGCACCCCGATTTCCGAAATGATGCCCGTGGTCAGAAACAGGAAGATGAACTGACTGCTCAGTGACGGAAACATCTTGCCCACGGCTTGCGGCAGGGTGATCTTGAAGAAGATGATCAGCGGCGTGATACCCATGGCCTGCGCCGCTTCTTCCTGCCCCTTGCCGACCGTATTGAACCCCGCGCGCAGGATCTCGGCAAAATAGGCCGAGAAATTCAGCACCAGCGCCAGCAGCGCATGCGCCCAGAAGGGCCATTGATAGCCCAGAAGCAGCGGCAGCCCGAAGGCCACGAAAAAAAGCTGTACGATCAGCGGCGTGTTGCGGATGAACTCGACATAGGCGGCGGCGACCCAATGCACCCCGAACACCCGCCGGTGGCGCAGAAAGCCAAGGATCATGGCGATGGCGAAACCGATCACCCCCGCCAGCAAGGTCAGCCCCGCACTCAGCGCCGCGCCTTCAAACAGTAGCCGCAGGTAATCGGCATTCCGGAATATCTCGAAGAAACGTAGTTCCACCTGTTCTGTCCTCTGGCCCGCGTTCAGATGACGCGACAGCCATTGCGCTGTGCTGGCCAGACAGATTTTCAGATAAGACCTGTTTGTTTTTTTTGAATATCCACGGCTGCGCCGTTTATGTGCTGGAAAAAATTATAAAATTCTGCGCTGCCGGGCAGGCCACGCTTGCAGCCCACGGCCCGCCCACGGGCTGCTCTGCTCAAAATATCCGCTGTCTGATCATTATTTGTTCAGGATTTGATCGCGGGCAGCGCCTGAACCCAGACCCGCCCGCGCCGCCCTATCTGCGCCGATACAGCCACAGGACCAGTGGCGCCATCACCAGCGTCAGCACCACAGGGCCAATCAGCGCCAGTCCGATCTGGCTCAGGCTGGCTGTCCCGGACATCAGCCCGCGCAACGCGGTCGCCATCAGGGATATCGGGTTCACCTCGACAAAGCTGCGCAGCCAGCCGGGCATCGTGGCCGGGTCCACCATGATGTTCGACGCGAAAGTGACCGGAAACAGGATCGTGAAACCAAGCGTCATGACCGTCATCGGGGTGCGCACCAGCAGGCCCAGCACGATGAACACCCAGCCCATGCCGAACCCGATGGACAAGAGCATCGCGAAGGCAAGCAGGGTGCCGATCACTCCGGCCTCGGGCCGGTAGCCAAGGATCAGCCCGATCCCCAGAATGATACCGCCCGCAATCAGGTGACGCAGCAAATCCCCGACCATCAGCCCCGCAAAGGGGGCAAGCGACCAGATCGGCAAGGTGCGGAACCGGTCGAACAGCCCCTTCTGGAAATCCGTTGACAGGCCCATCCCCGAATAGACCGAGTTGAACACAACCGTCTGCACCAGAATGCCGGGCAGGAAGAATTGCAGATACTCCCCCGGCGACCCGGCCAGCGCGCCCCCAAAGACGAAGGTGAACAGCAAGGTGAACATGATCGGCGTCATGACCAGATCGAACAGTTGTTCGGGGACATGGCGGAATTTCAGGATCGCCCGCCAGCCGAAGACCAGCGCGTTCGACATCGGCCCCGGCGGCGCAGGCGGGGCAATATGGCGCAATGCGGCAATGCCGGGTGCACCGCCCAGGGCTGCGCGGTCCTTGCGCAGCGGCTCGGCGGGGGCTGCGGTGATATCACTCATGACGCTGCCGCCTCCTCTGGGTTTTGCGGGGTCTCGGATGTCGCAGGCTGGCCGGTCAGCGCGAAGAACACCTCATCCAGACTGGGCGCCCCCAGACGGAAATCGGCCACACTGACCCCCGCCGCGATAAGGGCGGCAATTGCGGCATTGGCGTCTGCGGCATTGCCCGCTGGAACCGACAGCTCCGCCCCTTCCGGGCTGCGCTGCACCGCGCTTCCCAGCCGCGCGGCCAGCAGTTCTGCCGCAGCCTCCAGCTGGGACTGATCGGCCAGTGACACATGCAGCACGCCCGAGCCGGTTGCGGCCTTCAGCTCGCGGCTGGTGCCCTCGGCAATCTTGCGGCCATGGTCGATCACGGCAATGCGTTCGGCAAGCTGATCGGCTTCTTCCAGATATTGCGTGGTCAGCAGAATCGTCACGCCGGACTCGGCCAGTTGCCGGATCAGATGCCACACGCCTTTCCGCGCCGAAGGGTCCAGCCCCGTGGTCGGCTCATCCAGAAACAACACGCCGGGCGTCACCACAAGCGAGGCCGCGATATCCAGCCTGCGCCGCATACCGCCGGAATAATCCTTGACCTGCTTGCGCGCCGCGCCCGACAGCTCGAACGCGGCCAGCAATTCATCGGCGCGGATGCGTGCCGCGCGCCCCCGAAACCCCCAGAGCCGCGCCAGCATCATCAGATTGTCGCGCCCGGTCAGATCTTCATCCAGCGAGGCGAACTGACCCGTCATCGCGATAGAGGCGCGGACCTTCTGTGGCGCAGCGGCGATATCATGGCCCATCACGGTGGCTGTGCCGTCATCGGCTGCGGTCAGCGTGGCCAGCATTCGCAACAGCGTGGTCTTGCCCGCACCATTCGGCCCGAGCACGGCAAAGATCATGCCGCGCCGCACATCCAGATCGATCCCCGCAACAGCGGTCAGATCGCCAAAGCGCCGGACAAGCCCGCGCGCGCATATCGCTAGGTTTGAAGCGTCGTTTGTCACTGTCCGGGTCCATTGATCTGGGTTTGTTCTCTGCGCCAGCATATAAACCAAGCTTCGGCACCTGAACACCCCGCCGCGCGGATTGCAGATTTTTCACCGGTCGCTGTCAGGCGCCGCGCAGGATTCTGCCCGCGCCGGGGCGTTGACGCGGATCGTGAATGCGCGGGCATATCGCCCCTATGGCGCATCTGCCGGGTCGGTCCTGCCGCGTCGCGCCTTGGTTAACCCCACGGAGTCACGCCAAGAATTCTCCATGGTCAGGGATTTGCCGCAATGCGGCATAGACATAAAATTACGACACTCCATCAATCTGACAAATAAAATTGCTCTTTCCCATGTCTGACAGGTTTTTGACAGGTCCATTCCGTATCGTTGCCCCACGTCCTGCTCCCCGTGGTGATCCATAACGAGGGGCAGGGCGTCAGGAGGAGGAGGAGAGAAGAGTGGCTGCATTCGCATCGATCTTCGCTGGACCGCAACCGATCACCGCCCGCGCGATCGCTCGAAACCATCGCGCTGCTTGTGTCGCTGTCAAAGGCGGCCTCCGACACGGGCGACGAGGCTGACGCCAACCGCAATCCAGAATTTCGTGACACCGCTCATCGCCGCGCGCGCAGGGCGCGGCGAGATGCGCAGGGCTGGCACAGTCCCTGACTGACGCCACACCCGCAGCCAATGCCTGCCCCGGATGGCCGGAATGTGCTGCGACAGGTGCTGAAACTGAACGACGACCGGGGGGAGACGAGACGTGAATATCACAGGAATGCTGCAGGGCAGCAAGCTGTTGCAATATGTTGGTTTTCCGACAACCGAAGTGCTCGGACCTTCGGCATCCGAACAGGAAATCCAGGATCTGATCGCGCGGCACGGGCTGGTCTTCATCAAGCCGGTCTTCAAGGGCGGTGTCGGCAAAAAGGGCAAGGCCGGGCTGATCGGCAAGGCGCGTGACCTGAAAACCGCGCTGGCCGAAAAGGAACGGCTGTATTTTGCCGAGCATCGCCACGGCAATGCTGTGGCCAAGGCCAATGGCGTGACCTTCGAGGCCGGTGTGCCCGCCGAACATGAAATCTATTTCGCCATCACCGACGACACCCGCTACCGCGCCCCGACGATGACCCTGACCCATCGCGGCGGGGTCGATATCGAGGAACTGGACAAGACCGAGATTGCCACCGTCCCCTTTGACAGCCTGACCGGCCTCAAAGCGTTCGTCGTGGCCAATGCCCTGAGCGATATCGGCGCACCGAAAGAGATCATCTCGCCCCTGGTGCAGGAACTGCCCAAGCTCTGGGAGTTGATGCACCATTACGGCATGACCACGATCGAGCTGAACCCGATCCGCATGCGCCCCGGCAAGGGCGGGCGGCTGACTCCGGTGGCCTGCGATTTCAAATGCGGCTTTGACCGGGATGACCCGCGCGTCGCGCGCCTTGGCCTGCCCGCGCATCTTTTCACCTCGGATGTCTCGGATTTCGAGCAGGAGGTGAACCAGCTCCGCACCCATCAGGGCCAGTCGGATGTGTTCGTCATCAATGACAAGGGCACGATCCTTGCGCCGACCTTCGGCGGGGGCGCCAACAGCCTCGTGACCGAAGTGCTGGGCGATGCCGCGATCATCAGCTCGGATTTCGGCGGCAACCCGCCCTACGAGAAGATGAAATCAGTGGCCTCGATCTGCTACCGGCATTTCCTCAAGCAGTCCAATGTGCTGTTCATCATCGGCGGCAAATCGAACAATACCGATATTCACGAGACCTTCCGCGGCATGGGCGACGCGCTGCGCCAGCATTTCTCCGATCACGGACCGACACCGCTCTATGTGGTGGTCGGGCGTGGCGGGCCGAACCTCGTGCGCGGCATGGGCAATCTGGCCGATACCTGCGACGCGCTGGGGCTTCCCTACCGGTTCTTCGGCTTCGACAGCGCGATCTCCGAAGTCGTGAACTATGCCAAGAAAGTCGATCTGTGGATGCGCGATGGCGGGCGGGCCGAAATCGCCCGCTCGCTGGGCATCAAGGAAACGGTCTGAAGGGGAGGGACGGTACGATGCATGTCAAAGGGATCGAAGGCTTTCCTTATTATATGGGCATCCGCTCGCTGGCCGATATCGCCACCCCGGACGACCGGGTCGTGGTGCTGAACGCCATGGGCGGCGAAAGCCGCGAGGTGACGCCGACCAGCCATGCCTTTTCGGGTGGCAATGTCGTCTATGGTGTCTCGCCAGGGCGGCGCGGGCAGGTTCTGGCCACGCCTGCGGGCAATATTCCGATCTTCAACAATGTGCGCGAAGGGTTGAATGCCGGGCACAGCTTCAATACCGGCGTGGTCTATCTGCCCCCTTCGGGCGTGCGCGATGGCGTTGCCGAACTGGTGCGGGTGAACCCCGATCTGAAGAAGATCGTCATCATCACCGAAAAGATCGCCATTCATGACGCCCGCGAAATCCGCGCCATGGCGCAGGCCAACGGGATCGACGTGATCGGCGGCAACTGCCTTGGTGTGGCGGATAGCTGGAACCGGGTGCGTATCGGCGGGGCGCTTGGCGGCGACCACCCCGAGGAATCCCTGCTGAAAGGCTCGGTCGCGATCTTCTCGAATTCGGGCGGCTTCACCACCACCATCGCCCAGTATCTGGCGACGGCGGGCTGGGGCACCACCACGCTGATCTCCTCGGGCAAGGATGTCTATATCCACTACGCTGCCCGTGATTTCGCCTATGGGCTTGCCAATGACGACCGCTCGGCTGCGGCAGTGCTCTATTGCGAGCCGGGGGGCTACTATGAATACGGTGTGGAATTCGACAAGCCCGTAGTGGCCTGTATCGTCGGGCGCTGGAAATCGCGCCTGACCCGCGCAGTGGGCCATGCCGGGGCCATGGCCGGGTCCGGCGACCGGGCCGAGGACAAGGAAAGCTGGTTCCAAGAGGCCTTTGGCGTCGCGGGCAGTTTCTCGGATGATCCGACGCAATTCTCCGCAAAAGGCGCGGTTGTCACCAATATCGCTGATATTCCCGCAGCCCTGACGGCAGTGATGGACCTGAACGGCAAGACCCCGGATTTCGCCCCAAGGGGCAATCTGGAACTGAAGCCATGGATCGCGAATGATCAGGGGCTGACGCTGCCCCCCGACATCGCCCTGCCTCCGGTCGAAGCGACACCGCCCTATAATGCCCAGATCGCCGCGCTGAAAACGCAGATTGGAGCCACGGTCGCGCGCCAGACCATGAAGGACCGCTCCGGCGCCTCGATCATGGATGCCAAGACCCAGGTGACGCGCGTCCATGGTCATTCGGTGCTTGACCTTGCAGTGACGCCGCTCGAAGCTGTCTATGCCCTGCCGCTGGTGCATGAGATCGCGGGGCCCAATGACCGGGCGATGCTGGATATCGCGGTGGCGTCCGAAGTCAATCTGGTGGGCGATCCGGCGCTGACAGCCGCCGAGGCCGCGCGCGAGGCGGGCAATTCGCCCAATACCGTCATGGCTGCCGCGGCGGCCATCATCGGGCCGAAACGGGTCGACCGGGCGCTGGACTGCACAAGGGTTCTGATCGACCTTTTCGCCCATTCCGGGCTGCGCGACGCCGCTGATACCGGGTTCGACAGTTCCGGCATCTCCCTGAGTGCCGAGCAGGCGCCGCTGTTTCTCGCGACCGAAGCCGAAGCCGATGATCCGCGCCCCGAGGCCATGCTGGAAGCCGTCCGGGCGCGCGGCGGGCAATCGGTGTTCCTCGATTTTCTGGACCGCACGCCGGGCCGCAAATCCCGCGATGCCATCCTCGCCGCCATCGCGCTGACCTTCGCCTGGGCGCCGCTGATGCGCAAGAAGATCACCCGGCTGACCGCCGAGTCGCTGCCCTGGTATCTGCGGCTCTATGGGGTGATGATCGGCGCGTCCATTCCCGCCCGCCATCACCAGCATGGGGCGCTCTGGGGCATCCCGCGCGAGGAACGTTTCAGCAAATGGACCATGGCCGATCTGTGCTTTCTGGCCATCACCGGACGCAAGCCCGTGGGCGACGAGGCGCTGCCGGTGCAGATCCTGATCGGGCTTCTGATCTCGAACGGGCCCGGCTCGATCACCGCGCAGGGGGCCAAGGGGGCGGTGGCCGCCGACGGGCCGCAAACGCCCTCGCGGGTGCAGATCAACAAGGCGATGATCGGGTTTCTGACCCATTCGGGCTATAGCCATGGCGGCAACGGCTATGAGGGCATCGCTTTCCTTCTGGACCATTTCGCCGCCAGCGGCCTGAAGAACCCCGCCGACCCGGGTCACGGGCTTGACCTCAAATCCATGGCCCGCCAGTTCGCCCGCGACTACAAGGCCGAAAAGGCCGCCGCGAAAGAACTGGGCTCTGCCGTGCGCGCCCTGCCCGGCGTGCACCACCCGGTGTTCAAGGACAAACCCGTCAACCATGACCCGCGCGAACGCTTTATCGCCGAATTCATGGCGGAACGCGGACATTACAATGTCTTTCACGAGTTCTATCAAGAGGTTGTACAGGCGCTCTATGCCGAAGGCGTCTCGCGCTATGTGTTTTGCGTGAATGTCGATGCAGTGATCGCGGCGCTGCTCCTGGCGCTGCTCTGGGATGACTATCGCGATGGTAAGCTGACAAACCGCGATCTGGAAAACGCGGCCTTCACGGTGTTTCTCTATGGCAGGATGATCGGGGCGGCTGCGGAAATCGACGACCATATCAACCGTGGTCGCAACATGGACACCCGCACCCCCGCGGCAAATTGCGGCTACGTCGTCTGATGCCCGCCGCAACACCGCCTGCGGGGCTGCCCGCGATCCGCACCATCGCCATGCCCGCCGATACCAACCCTGCCGGCGATATTTTCGGCGGCTGGCTGATGGCGCAGATGGATCTGGCTGCGGGCAATACCGCCGCAAGGATCGCGCGCGGGCGCAGCGCCACCATCGCCGTGGACGGGATCGTGTTCCTCAAACCCGTGCATGTGGGCGACGAGGTGACGATCCATACCGATCTCATCTCAACCGGGCGCAGCTCGATGAAGATCCATGTCGAGGCATGGCGGCGCAGCCGCGATGGCGATGAGAGCGAGAAGGTGACAGATGCAACCTTCACCTTCGTGGCGCTCGACATGGCCGGGCGGCCCAGACCGATACCAGGGGCGGCAACCGAATAGGCACCGCAAAGGGGCCAAGGAAGAGGGAGGAAACAGCAATGCCAGACAGTCTGGATCAGGAAGCGCTCGACTATCATTCGGGCGGCAGGCCCGGCAAGCTCGCCCTGCGCGCAACGAAGCCGATGGCCTCGCAGCGCGATCTGTCCCTGGCCTATTCGCCCGGCGTGGCGGCTGCCTGTACCGAGATCCAGAAGACCCCGGCTGACGCCGCCCGCTATACCGCGCGCGGCAATCTGGTGGCTGTCATTTCCAACGGCACCGCGGTGCTGGGGCTCGGAGATATCGGCGCGCTGGCCTCCAAACCGGTGATGGAGGGCAAGGCGGTTCTGTTCAAGAAATTCGCCGATATCGACGTATTCGACATCGAGATCGACGAATCCGACCCCGAAAAGCTGATCGAGACGATCCGGCGGCTGGAACCGACCTTCGGCGCGATCAATCTCGAAGATATCAAGGCCCCCGAATGTTTCGAGGTGGAAGCCCGCCTGCGCGAGACCATGGGCATTCCGGTCTTCCACGATGACCAGCACGGCACTGCAGTGGTGGCCGCCGCGGCCGTGACCAATGCGCTGCGCATCGCCCGCAAGCGGATGGAAGATATCCGCATCGTCTCGGTCGGTGGCGGTGCCGCAGGCATTGCCTGCCTCAACCTGCTGCAGACGCTGGGCGCGCGCCGCGAGAATATCTATCTGTGCGACCGCAACGGCCTTGTCGTCACCTCGCGCACGGATCTGAACCCGGAAAAGGCGCTCTATGCGCTCGATCACCCGCCTGCCGAACTGTCGGATGTGATCCGGGGGGCCGATCTGTTTCTGGGCCTCGCCGGACCGGGGGTTCTGACCCCCGAAATGGTCACGCAGATGGCCGATACGCCGATCATCATGGCCATGGCCAATCCCACACCCGAAATCCTGCCCGAACTGGCCCGCGCCGCGCGTCCCGATGCGATCATCGCCACCGGGCGGTCGGACTACCCCAATCAGGTCAACAATGTCCTGTGTTTCCCCTATATCTTCCGCGGCGCGCTCGATTGCGGCGCCTCGACCATCAACGAGGAAATGAAGGCTGCCTGCGTTCATGCCATCGCCAATCTGGCGCATGCCGAAGCAGTGGATGAGGTTGCGCGCGCTTATCGCGACGAGAATCTGGTCTTCGGGCCCGATTACATTCTGCCAAAACCCTTCGATCCGCGCCTGCTGGTCGAAGTGTCCATCGCCGTCGCCCGCGCCGCGATGGAAACCGGCGTGGCGACCCGCCCCATCCCCGATTTCGCGGCCTATCGCGAGCGGCTGATCCGGCTGGTCTATCGCACGGGTTTCCTGATGAAGCCGTTCTTTGAGCGTGCCCGCAGCACCCGCCGCCGCATCGTCTTTGCCGAGGGCGAGGATGAACGGGTGATCCGTGCCGCTCTTGCCAGCCATCAGGAGCGGCTGGCGCGCCCGGTGCTGATCGGCTCGCCCGAGCGGATCGCCCGCATCTGCGCGGAGCGCGGCATCAATGCCAGATCGGGCGAAACCTTCGAGATCATCGACCCTGCCGACCAGAAACACGCCATCCAGCTCAGCGAGGGCTATTGCCGCAAGCTGGGGCGCGACGGGGTCACGCCGCAGCAGGCGCGCAAGATCCTGTCGGGCAACGAAACCGCCATTGCCGCGATGATGGTGCGCGAAGCCGAGGCCGATGCGATGATCTGCGGCAGCTATGGTCAGTATCTGTGGCACCACAAACATGTGCAGCGGATTCTGGGCAGCGGAACGCGCCTGACCGCCGCATTGTCGGTTCTGATTCTGGAAACGGGCGCGGTGTTCATCGCCGACCCCTATGTCAACTATCACCCGACGCATGAGCAACTGGCCGAAATTGCCGTTCTCGCCGCGCAGGAGGTGCGCCAGTTCGGCCTGACGCCGCGCGTGGCCTTTATCAGCCATGCCAATTTCGGCTCCAGCCCCACGCCCACCGCCAAAAAGATGCGCGCTGCGGTCGACCGGCTGACCGATCTGGGCGTCGATTTCGAGTTCGAGGGCGAGATGCGCGCCAATCTCGCCTTCCGGCGCGAGCTGCGCGAGAGCTATCTGCCGGAACAGCGGCTGACAGCCTCGGCCAATATTCTGATCTTCTCGGGGATGGACGCGGCCAATGGCGCGATGAATGTCCTCAAAGCGCTGGCTCAGGCGCAACCGGTTGGCCCGATACTGCTGGGCATGGACCGGCGCGCGCAGATCGTCACCCCCTCGGTCACGGTGCGCGGGCTGCTCAATGCCGTGGCACTGGCCGGCAGCGGCGATGAGGCAACAGCTTATCAGACAGGGAGGATAGCCAAATGACCAATGTTGTTATCGTTGCGGCGGCCCGGACTGCGGTCGGGAGTTTTGGCGGGGCATTTGCCAATACGCCTGCGCATGATCTTGGGGCGGCGGTGCTGGAGGCGGTGGTCGCGCGCGCCGGGGTGGATAAGGCAGAGGTCTCGGAGACCATTCTGGGTCAGGTTCTGACCGCCGGGCAGGGGCAGAACCCGGCGCGTCAGGCGCATGTCAATGCCGGTCTGCCGGTTGAATCCTCGGCCTGGTCGCTCAATCAGGTCTGCGGCTCAGGCCTGCGCGCAGTGGCGCTGGGGGCGCAGCATATCCAGCTGGGCGATGCCACCATCGTGCTGGCGGGCGGGCAGGAGAACATGACGCTTTCGCCCCATGTCGCGCATCTGCGCGCAGGCCAGAAGATGGGCGATATGAAGATGATCGATTCGATGATCAAGGACGGGCTCTGGGACGCGTTCAACGGCTATCACATGGGCACCACCGCCGAGAATGTCGCTGCGAAATGGCAGATCACCCGCGATGAGCAGGATGCCTTTGCCGTGGCCAGCCAGAACAAGGCCGAAGCCGCTCAGAAGGCGGGGAAATTCGCCGATGAGATCGCGGCCTTTACCGTCAAGACCCGCAAGGGCGATATCGTGGTCGATCAGGATGAATATATCCGCCATGGCGCGACGCTCGATCAGATGGCGAAGCTGCGCCCGGCCTTCTCGAAAGAGGGCTCGGTCACGGCGGGCAATGCCTCGGGCCTGAATGACGGTGCGGCGGCGGTGATGCTGATGAGCGCCGAAGAGGCCGAGAAGCGCGGGTTGACGCCGCTTGCGCGCATCGCGAGCTATGCGACGGCGGGGCTTGATCCCTCGGTCATGGGGGTGGGTCCGATCCATGCCAGCCGCAAGGCGCTGGCCAAAGCGGGCTGGAGCGCGGCTGATCTCGATCTGATCGAGGCCAATGAAGCCTTCGCGGCGCAAGCCTGCGCGGTGAACAAGGATATGGGCTGGGATGTTGAAAAAGTGAACGTCAATGGCGGTGCCATCGCGATCGGCCACCCGATCGGCGCCTCGGGATGTCGGATTTTGAACACTTTGCTGTTCGAGATGCAGCGCCGTGACGCGAAGAAGGGGCTGGCGACGCTGTGCATCGGGGGCGGCATGGGTGTCGCGATGTGTCTGGAACGCTGAGGTGAGGGGGCTGCGCAATAATCTTGCGCAGGCCCGCGCAATTCATTACCAGATATTTCGTCAATCATAATTCCTGATAGGAGGGGACAAATGGCAAGAGTGGCACTCGTCACAGGCGGATCGCGCGGCATTGGGGCTGCGATCTCAAAGGAACTGGCGGCCCGGGGCTATACCGTGGCCGCGACTTATGCGGGCAATGACGCGGCAGCAGCGGCCTTCACCGAAGCGACCGGCATCAAGACCTATAAATGGAACGCGGCGGATTATGAGGCCTCCAAGGCCGGTCTGGCGCAGGTCGAGGCCGATCTGGGCCCGATCGAGATCGTGGTGGCCAATGCCGGGATCACCCGCGACGCGCCCTTCCACAAGATGACGCCGGAGCAGTGGAAAGAGGTGATCGACACGAATTTGACCGGTGTTTTCAACACGGTACACCCGATCTGGCCGGGGATGCGCGAGCGCAAATTCGGGCGCGTGGTGGTGATTTCCTCGATCAACGGGCAGAAGGGCCAGTTCGGTCAGGTGAATTACGCGGCCACCAAGGCGGGCGATCTCGGCATCGTCAAATCTCTGGCGCAGGAAGGCGCGCGGGCGGGCATCACCGCCAATGCGGTCTGTCCGGGCTATATCGCGACGGAGATGGTGATGGCGGTGCCCGAGAAAGTGCGCGAGAGCATCATCGCGGGGATCCCGGCCGGACGTCTGGGTGAGCCCGAGGAAATCGCGCGCTGCGTGGCCTTTCTGGTTGCCGATGACGCGGGTTTCATCAACGGCTCCACCATCAGCGCCAACGGCGCGCAGTTTTTCGTCTGACGAAATCCGCTTTCACGATGTAAAAAAGACCGCAACCCTGTCCAGAGGGGGCAAACCATGCCAAACGCCGACACCGATATCGACCCGCTCGAAACCCGCGAGTGGCAGGAGGCCATCGAGGATGTGATCGCCCGCGACGGGGCGCCGCGCGCGCATTACCTGCTGGATCGCGCTGTGCAGCAGGCGCGGGCGGCGGGGGCCGCATTGCCATTCTCGGCGACGACACCCTATCAGAACACCATTCCGCCCGATGACCAGCTGGAATTTCCCGGCGATCTGGAGATGGAATGGCGCATCCGCACCATCAACCGCTGGAACGCGATGGCAACAGTGGTGAAGCGCAACAAGGTCTCCAGCGAATATGGCGGCCATATTGCCAGCTTCGCCTCATCGGCGGTGATGTATGACATCGGGCTGAACCATTTCTGGCGCGCGCGGTCGGAAAGCCATGGCGGCGATCTGGTGTTCTTTCAGGGTCATGTGATCCCGGGCATCTATGCGCGCAGTTTCATGGAAGGGCGGATCAGCGAGGAGCAGCTTCTGAACTTCCGCTCCGAGGTCGCGGGGCAGGGGCTGAGTTCCTATCCGCATCCCTGGCTGATGCCCGATTACTGGCAGTTCCCCACGGTCTCGATGGGGCTGGGGCCGTTGATGGCGATCTATCAGGCGCGGTTCATGAAATACATGCACAATCGCGGGCTGATCGACATGGCCGACCGCAAGGTCTGGTGCTTTCTGGGCGATGGCGAGATGGATGAGCCGGAAAGCCTGGGCGCGATCAGCCTTGCCGCGCGCGAAAAGCTCGACAATCTGATCTTCGTCGTCAATTGCAACCTGCAGCGGCTGGACGGGCCGGTGCGGGGCAATTCGAAGATCGTGCAGGAGCTTGAGGGCGAGTTTCGCGGCGGTGGCTGGAATGTGATCAAGCTCTTGTGGGGCAAGGGCTGGGACGAGTTGCTGGAGAAGGACACCACGGGCCGCCTGCGCCAGCTTATGGATGAAACCATCGATGGTGATTATCAGACCTTCAAATCGAAGGACGGGGCCTATATCCGCGAGCATTTCTTTGGCAAATACCCGGAAACGGCAGCGCTGGTCGCAGACTGGAGCGATGATCAGATCTGGGCGCTGCGGCGGGGCGGGCATGACCCCGAGAAGGTCTATACCGCCTTCAGACGCGCCACGATGACCGAGGGCCAGCCGACCTGCCTGCTGGTCAAGACCGTCAAGGGCTATGGCATGGGCAGTGCCGGCGAAGGCCAGAATATCACCCATCAGCAAAAGAAGCTGGCCGAGGATCAGTTGCGCGCCTTTCGGGACCGTTTCCAGATCCCGGTCTCGGACGCAGACCTGCCGAAAGCGCCCTTCGTTTCGCTGAACAATGCGCAGCAGGCCTATCTGAGTGAGCGGCGTCAGGCGCTTGGGGGTGCATTTCCCAAACGCGACTGGCGCGATGCCCCCAAGCTGGAAATCCCGCCGCTGAGCAGTTTCGAGGCGCAGTTGAAAGGCACCGGCAAGCGCGAGATTTCGACCACCATGGCCTTTGTCCGGCTGCTGACGACGCTGCTGCGCGACAAGACTATCGGCAAGCATGTGGTGCCGATCGTGCCCGATGAAAGCCGCACTTTCGGGATGGAAGGGCTGTTCCGCTCGGTGGGGATCTACAATCCGCTGGGGCAGAATTACACGCCCGAAGATGCCGCGCAGATGATGTTCTACAAGGAAACCACGGACGGGCAGGTGCTGCAGGAGGGCATCAACGAGGCGGGCGCGATGGCCGACTGGATCGCGGCGGCGACATCCTATTCGGTGCATGGCGTGCCGATGATCCCCTTCTTCATCTATTACTCGATGTTCGGTTTCCAGCGCATCGGCGATCTGGCCTGGGCGGCGGGCGACAGCCGGGCGCGGGGCTTCATGCTGGGCGGCACTGCCGGGCGGACCACTCTGAATGGCGAGGGGCTGCAGCATCAGGACGGGCATAGCCATATTCTGGCCGGGACCATCCCGAATTGTGTCAGCTACGACCCGACCTTCAGCTATGAGGTGGCGGTGATCCTGCATCACGGGTTGCAGCGCATGTATGTCGAACAGCGCGACGAGTATTTCTATCTGACCCTGATGAATGAGAATTACGCGCATCCCGATATGCCCGAAGGGGTGGAGGAGGGCATCGTGCGCGGGCTCTATCGCCTGTCAAAGGCCGAAGCCGCGGGCAAGCGCCATGTCAATCTGATGGGTTCGGGCACGATTCTGGTGCAGGTGATGAAGGCCGCCGAGATGCTGCAGGCCGATTTCGGGGTGACATCGGATATCTGGTCGGCGACCAGTTTCAACCTGCTGGCGCGTGACGGGCAGGATGTGGAACGCCATAACCGGCTGAACCCGCTGGGCACGCCGGAGCTGGCCTATGTGACTCAGGCTCTGGACGGGGCGCAGGGGCCGGTGATCGCCGCGACCGATTACATGCGCAATTATGCCGAACAGATACGGGCCTATGTGCCGCTTCCCTATACGGTGCTGGGCACGGATGGTTTCGGGCGCTCGGACAGCCGCGCCAATCTGCGCCGCTTCTTCGAGGTCGATGCCAATCATATCGCCGCAGCCGCGATGGTGGCGCTGTTCCGGGAAGGCGCGATCAGCAAGGCCGAAATGGCCGCAGCGCTGCAGAAATACGACATTGACGGTGCCAAGCCAAACCCGCGGCACAGCTGAAAACCGAAAGAGGAGACAGAGCCATGGTAACTGAGGTCAAGGTTCCCGATATCGGTGATTTCGAGGATGTGCCGGTGATCACCATATTGGTCGCGGTGGGCGACCGGATCGCACCCGAGGATCCGCTGGTCGAGCTGGAAAGCGACAAGGCGACGATGGAAGTGCCCTCGCCCCTGGGCGGGGTGGTGGCTTCGATCGTGGTTGCGCCGGGCGACCGGGTGTCCGAGGGCTCGGTCATCCTGACGGTCGAGGAAGAGGGCGCGCAAGCTGCGGCGCCTGCCGCCGCTGCTGCTGCCCCGGCCCCTGCTGCCGCCCCGGCCAGTGCGGCTGCCGCCCCCGCCCCGGTCACGGATCTGGGATTCGGCAAGGTCCATGCCTCGCCCTCGGTCCGGGCATTTGCGCGCGCGCTTGGGGTCGATCTGGCGAAGGTCAACGGCACCGGGCGCAAGGGCCGTATCCTGCGCGAGGATGTGACCGCGCGCTTCAAGGCCACTGCCGCCCCGGCTGCGCCTGCGGCTGTTGCCGGTGGCACCGGGATTCCGCCGGTTCCGGTGGTCGATTTCTCGAAATTCGGGCCGGTCGAAGATGTCGAGATGCCGCGCATCAAGAAGCTGTCCGGCCCGGCGCTGCACCGGTCCTGGCTGAATGTGCCGCATGTGACCCATCAGGAAGAGGCGGATATCACCGAGATCGACCGCTACCGCAAGGAACTGGATACCGAGGCGAAGGAACAGGGCTACCGGGTCACGCTGCTGTCCTTCATCATCAAGGCCAGCGTCTCGGCGCTGCGCAGGCATTGGGAATTCAATTCCTCGCTGCATCCTGACGGCGACAAGCTGATCCGCAAGCATTATTACAATATCGGTTTTGCCGCCGACACGCCGAACGGGCTGGTGGTGCCGGTGATCAGGGATGCCGACCGCAAGGGGATCATCGAGATCTCGAAGGAACTGGGCGAATTGAGTGCCAAGGCGCGGGCGGGCGAGTTGAAGAGCGCCGATATGCAGGGCGCGACCTTTACCATTTCATCGCTGGGGGGCATCGGCGGCACCGGCTTTACGCCCATCGTCAATGCGCCGGAAGTGGCCATTCTGGGCCTGACCCGCTCGCGCATGGCGCCGGTCTGGAACGGGACGGAATTTGTGCCGCGCAACATGCTGCCGATGTCGCTGAGCTATGATCACCGCGCCATCGACGGCGCGCTGGCGGCGCGCTTTGCGGTGACGCTGAAAACCCTGCTCGGCGATATGCGCCGGTTGATGCTGTGACGGGGGACAAGAACATGGAGATCAAGGTTCCCGATATCGGTGATTACAAGGATGTGCCGGTCATCAGCATTCTGGTGCAGCCCGGCGATACTGTGGCGGTGGATGATCCGCTGATTGAACTGGAAAGCGACAAGGCCACGATGGAGGTGCCAAGCCCCGTCGCCGGTGTCGTGCGTGAATTGCGCGTGGCGGTTGGCGACAGTGTTTCGGAAGGCAGCCCCATTATGGTGGTCGAGGCGGCAGGCGCTGCGGATGCTCCCGCTGCGGCGCCTGCCGCTGCCAGTCCGGCCCCCATAGCCGCCCCCGCCGCCAGCCGCGGCGATGTGCATGGCGAGATCGTGGTGCTGGGCTCTGGCCCCGGCGGCTATACGGCGGCGTTTCGTGCGGCCGATCTGGGTCGGCAGGTCGTGCTGATCGAACGTGACCCGACACTGGGCGGGGTGTGCCTGAATGTGGGCTGCATTCCGTCCAAGGCGCTGCTGCACGCGGCCAAGGTGATTACCGAGGCCGAGGAGATGGCCGGGCATGGCCTCAGTTTCGGCAAGCCCAAGGTTGATATCGACGCTTTGCGCGGCTGGAAATCCTCGGTTGTCTCGCAGCTGACCGGCGGTTTGTCGGGCCTTGCCAAGGCGCGCAAAGTGACGGTGGTACGGGGCACGGGCCG
Source organism: Natronohydrobacter thiooxidans (assembly GCF_001884735.1). Lineage (GTDB taxonomy): Bacteria > Pseudomonadota > Alphaproteobacteria > Rhodobacterales > Rhodobacteraceae > Roseinatronobacter > Roseinatronobacter thiooxidans_A. Next base: position 34,906 of record NZ_MJAP01000012.1, read on the forward strand.
CTTTGCGGGGCCGAATATGATCGAGGTGACGGCGCCTGATGGTGCGCGTTCCACGGTCAGCTTTGACCAATGCATCATTGCCGCCGGGTCCGAGCCGGTGCAACTGCCGTTCCTGCCAAAGGACGATCCCCGCGTGATCGATTCCACCGGCGCGCTGGAACTCGCGGATCTGCCCAAGCGCATGCTGGTGCTGGGCGGCGGGATCATCGGGCTGGAAATGGCCTGCGTCTATGATGCGCTGGGGTCGAAAATTACCGTGGTCGAGCTGATGGACCAGCTTATCCCCGGCGCGGATAAGGATATCGTCAAGCCGCTGCATGCGCGCATCAATGGGCGCTATGAGAATATCCTGCTCAGGACCAAGGTCACTGCGGTCGAGGCGCAGAAGAAGGGGCTGAAAGTCACCTTCGAGGCCGAAGATGGCAGCACCAGCAGCGATGTATTCGACAAGGTGCTGGTGGCGGTCGGGCGGCGGCCCAATGGCGCGCTGATCGGGGCCGAGGCCGCCGGGGTCACGGTCGATGCGCGCGGCTTCATCACGGTGGACAACCGCCAGCGGACAAATGTTCCGCATATCTTTGCGATCGGCGATGTGGTCGGCCAGCCGATGCTGGCCCACAAGGCGGTGCATGAAGGCAAGGTTGCGGCCGAGGTCGCATCTGGCCTGCCGCGTGCGTTTGATGCGCGGGTGATCCCTTCGGTCGCCTATACCGATCCCGAAATCGCCTGGGTCGGCGTGACCGAGACCGAGGCCAAGGCGCAGGGGCTGAAGGTGGGCAAGGGGGTGTTCCCTTGGGCGGCTTCGGGGCGGTCGCTGTCGCTGGGCCGCTCTGAGGGGCTGACCAAGCTGATCTTTGATGAAGCCGATGACCGGGTGATCGGCGCAGGCATTGTCGGGCCCAATGCGGGCGATCTGATCGCCGAGGTGGCGCTGGCCATCGAGATGGGGGCGGATGCCGTCGATCTGGGTCATACGATCCACCCGCATCCGACCTTGTCCGAGACGGTGAATTTTGCCGCCGAGATGTTTGAAGGTACAATAACCGATCTTGTCCCGCCGAAGCGGCGCAAGCAGTAATCACTGAATTGACGGAGGAGGCCAAAATGACCAACAAGGATCCCTTCAACATAAATGAGATGCTCAAGGCATTTTCACCCGAGGCGACGCAGCGCATGTTTGCCGCGCTGACCCCTGGGGCGGAAGACCGAGCGCCGGAGAAGCTGACACAGGAGTTGCAGGAGCTTGCGCAGACCTATCAGCGCAGTCTTGACATGATGATGCGCACCAATAGCACAGTGGGAGAAGCCTATGGCGACCTGTTCGTGCGGCAGACCCGGATTTTCTCGGATCTGGCGGCCTTGGCCAATGACCAGATGACGACGATGAAGCAATCCGGGGCCGATGCGGAAAAACAGGCCGAGGCCTATAAGGCTGTGATGGATCAGGCGATGGAGCTGATGCGCAAATCTGTCGAGGCCACGCAGCAGGCCAATGAGAAAGCCCTGAAAGAGTTGACAGCAGGAGTTGACGCGGTGGCGGCGAGTCTGAAAAACTCCTGACAGGGGAGGTTCCGGGCCGTGGAGCCGGGAAACGGGGCGGGAGCGCTATGCGGTATCTTCTGATCGAAGACAGTGCCGAAGTCGCGGTTCCGATCCTGCGGTATTTTCAGGCCAAGGGCTATGCCATTGATCATGCCGACACGATCAAGCTGGCCAAAGCCTCGCTGCAGGTTCAGGACTATGATGCGGTGATCCTTGACCTGAACATGCCCGACGGCAACGGGATGGATCTGCTGGTGCAGCTGCGCCGGGAGCGCAACCAGCACCCGCCTGTGCTGGTCCTGTCGGTCAACCATGCGGTGGATACAAGGCTGAAGAGCTTTGAGTCCGGGGCGAATGACTATCTGCTGAAACCCTTCGATCTGCGCGAGTTGGATGCAAGGCTGCGCAACCTCTTGACGCCGCCGGTGGGGGCGACAGGGCGGGTGCTGCGGCTGGGCGAGCTGGAGCTTGATTTCCACGAGCGCCAGATCACGTTCCGGGGCGAATTGCTGCAGCTTTCGCCCAAGGATTTCACGCTGCTGGAGGTTTTGCTGGTCAATGCCAACCGGCCCGTGTCAAAATCCATGTTGCAAGACAAGCTGTATGGTTTCGGAGATGGCGCGGTCAGCCCCAATGCCATCGAGCTGCGTATCGCGCGTATCCGCAAGAAGTTGCAGCCGACCGGAGTCGGGATCAAGGCGCTGTGGGGGATCGGGTATCAGATCAAGCTGGACGACTGACGTGCATAACTCGATCACCTTGCGGTTGTTCACAGCCAGCGCCCTGCTTCTGATGGTGGGAGCGGCCGGAACCTGGCATCTGGCCAATCGCTACGGCCAGCGGGCGGCGGAACGCGCCTATGACATGCTGCTGGAAGGGGCCGCACTGAGTATCGTACGGACGGTCTCGGTGGTCGGGGGCACGCCACGGGCCGATGTGCCCGTGAGCGCGTTCGAAATCCTGTCGCTGGCCCCGGAGGACCGGATCCTCTATGGCGTGTTCGATGCCGGGGGGCAGAAGTTGACCGGGTCGGATCTGCTGGCGGGTTTTGCCCAGCCCTCGGCGGCGCCGCGCCTGAGCTATTTCACGCATCGCGGCGAGACATTCCGGCTGATCGCGCTGACGCGCGAACTGGCCGAGCAGAATTTCCACGGTGAGGTCGTGGTGGTGGTGGGTCATACGCTGATCGCGCGCGAGACATTGACGCGGGAGATTGTGTCGCAGGCGCTGGCCATCGTGATCGCGGCGGCAAGCTGCATCTTTCTGATCGCGATGCTGGCGGTGCGCTTCTCGCTGGCCCCGCTGCGGCGGATCGAACAGGAACTGGTACAGCGTGACCCGACCGATCTGACACCGATCGATGTCCAGGTTCCGGTGGAGATCCGCGCCAATGTGCATGCGATCAACCGGTTCATGTCGCGTCTGGCGAACCGGATCGACGCGATGCAGGCGCTGATCGCCGATGCCTCGCATCAGTTGCTGACGCCGATTACCGCGCTCAGCGCCTATGCGCAGAACGCCGCCGAGCAGTCGGACGAGGCTGGGCGCGCGGTGGCCGATGAGGTTCGCATGCAGTCAGAGCAGATCGCGCATCTGGCGCGGCAGTTGATTGATCAGGCCATGGTCATCCACCGCGCCGACGCGGCGCCATTGCGTCCGGTTGACCTGCGCGCCATCGCCATGCAGGTAGAGCGCGCCGCCGAAACCTATTTCCCGCAAGGCGCGCCGCAGCTCTGGCTGCAATTGCCTGAGCGGCCCGCGATGGTCGCGGGCGATGAATTCAGCCTCATCGAAGCGGTCAAGAACCTTGTTGCCAATGCGCATCGCTACGGCGAGAGCCCGATCCGGCTGGTGGTGGAACCGCGCGAGGAGGGGGGGAGTTTTGGCATTTTCGTCGAGGATCGCGGGAAGGGCATTCCCGAAAGCCGCTGGAACATGATCGGTCGCCGGTTCGACCGGAACAGCGCAGAGGGCAGGGCCAGCCACGGGCTGGGTCTGGCGATCACCAATGCGGTGGCCAAGGCCCATCGCGCCCGGATGGTCATGGAACGTAAGCCCGGGGTGTTTCGCTGCGGCCTTGTCGTGCCACGGCTGCAGGAGGATGCGCCACAGGGGAGAGCGGGGGCATGACCGGTGCGGCAACCAGTGCCGTGGCAGCCATGCTGACCGCCTTCGCGACGGCGGCGGCTGCCGAGATTTCCTATGGGCCGGATGACGCGGATGCGGCGCATCGGCTGGTCATCCATGGGTCCACCGATATTTCCGCCTTCGCGCCGCTTGTGGCGGCTTTCTCGGCGGCCTATCCCGCTTTGCATGTCACCTATTCTGAGGTCGGCACGCGCGAGCTTTACACCGCGGCCACGCGCGATTGCGAGGCCGGCGCCACGGATGTTGATCTGCTGGTCAGTTCTGCGATGGATCTGCAGGTGGCGCTGGTCAACGAGTTGTGCGCCCGACCGCATGTCTCGGTCTGGACGGAGGCCCTGCCTGACTGGGCGAACTGGCGCAATGAGGTTTTCGGGCTGACGCTGGAACCGGCAGTGCTGATCTATAACCGCACTCTGCTGCCACCCGACCTGATCCCCGGAACGCGCTATGCGCTGATCGACAACCTGCGCGCGCATCCGGAGCTGTTCGCCAACCGGCTGATCACCTATGATGTCCAGGGCTCGGGGGTGGGCTATCTTTTCGCGTTCAGCGATTCGCAGCAGGCGACCACCTTCGGGCGGCTGGTCGAGGCGATGGGACGGCTGAATGCGAAGCTTGAATGCTGCGCGGGGCCTATGATCGATGGGGTTGAGGCGGGTGACTATCTGATCGGCTACAATGTTCTGGGCTCTTACGCCGCAGAGCGCGCGGCCCAGAATCCCGATCTGGGTATCGTGCGTTTCGACGATTACAGTTTCGCGATCAGCCGCTCGGCGCTGATCCCCCGGAATGCCCCGCATCCGGCCAATGCAGGGCTGTTCATCGATTTTGCCCTGTCGCCGGAGGGGCGGCAGGTGCTGACCGAAAGCTACCTTCTGCCCGAAGGCCCGCCGGGCGATTCCGACCTGCGCCCGATCCCGCTTGGGCTGACCCTGCTTGCCGGATTGGACGCGCAGAGACATCAGGATTTCATCAGCGTGTTCTTCTCGGCCTTCGTGCAGGACAGGTAGATGCGCGCGGACGCATTGCCCGCTCGGATGCAGGCGGGGACGGGGCGCGCGGTTTCTGCCCGGCACTGTGCTTCGGCCCGTCCGTCTGGTTGCTCGAATCCCGCTCGGGCAACCCGATACGCCCATGACCCTCAAAGATGTGTCGCCCTGTCGCGCAGGTAGTGAGGAGGGGCGCGACCGGTGAGAGAATTCGGTATACAGCTTGCGGTAGTATATGTTCTCTTAACACAGTATGGGTAGCCTGACCTTGATGTGGAAATTTTTGCTGCTTTCATACGTCGGGTTCTGCTGGGCTGACGGGCAGGCCAGTATCTTCGCCACGGCAAAGGATAGGGCGTAGCATTGAGTTCCGAGACAACGGGTCCGAAGCGTTCAGAGGAAATCTCGCGCGAGCATTCGCTGGCGCTTGCAGTGGATTTGCTGGGAAAACTGCTGCGCGCCACCCCGGACGAAATCGATGCCACGATTCAGCACGCGCTGGAGCAGCTGGGACAGTTTTGCGGTATTGATCGCAGCTATGTTTTCCGCATCAAACCCGATGAAAACGGCGAAGTTATTGATAATACGCATGAATGGTGCGCTGAACACATTGCCGAAAGCCGCCATCTCAACCGCGACCTGCCTGTGGACCTCATGGAATCGGTGCAAGAGCGCTTGTCCCGAAACGAAGTCATAGAAGTCAGCGATGTGGATGGGCTGCCCGAGGGCTCTGCCCTGAAGGCGCATCTGCAGCTTCAGGGGGTGCGGTCGCTTTTGATGGTGCCCTTGCGCGCCGGAGATACGCTCTCGGGCTTCGTCGGCTTTGACGCTGTGGCGCAACGTCGGGTTTTCGCGCGCAGCGAGGTTCAGTTGCTCGGCTCGATTGCCGATGCGATCGGCGCGGCGCTGGCACGCGCGGATGCCACGGCCGAAATCGCCGCTGCGCGAAACCTTATGGCCGAGGCGCATGATCGGTTGAAGACCACGCTGGGCGCCCTGTCGGAACTGGTGGTCGAGGTGGATTCCGCCGGGCGGTATGTCGGTGTTTTCACTGCTGATACTGAACAGATGATGGTGCCGCGGGAACAGTTGCTCGGCAAGACCCATGAAGAGGTGATGCCGCCCGATATCGCGGCGCTGAACCGGCGCGCGATGGCGGAAGTGGATGCCACCGGCCGTTCGGGGCCGCATATGTTCTGGGCAGAGACGCCGCGCGGGCGTCGGCGCTATGCTGTTACTGTATCCTCCCGACCGCCGGACCGTCCGGGCAAGGAGCCTGGATATGTTTTCGTCGCGCGCGATACGACAGAGGAATGGCGGCTCGCTGCCGAGGCCGAGCGTCTGGGGTTGATCGCGCGGCGGATGACCGATCTGGTCATCATTGTCGGAACTGACGATTGCGTGGAATGGGTCAATCCGGCTTTCGAGGCGCGCACGGGTTGGGGTCTGGACGAGGTGCGCGGGCGTCGGCCCTCGGAGTTTCTGCGCGCGCCCGAGGCGGATCAGGTGCAGACCTCGCAGATCACGGCCGGGATGAAAGCCGGTCGGGCGGTCCGCGCTGAGCTGCTGAACCGGACGCGGGACGGTGCGCATTTCTGGACCGATATTGATCTGCAGCCGCTGCGCGATGCCGATGGCCTGCTGACGGGATATGTTTTTATCGAGACCGATATTACCCAGCGCAAACAACAGGCGGAAATGCTTGAGAATCTGGCGCGCGAGGCGACTGAAGCCCGCGCAAGGCTGGAAATGGCCGTAGAGGCGTTGCCCGACGCATTCGTCTATTTCGATGCAGATGACCGGATGGTTCTGTGCAATACCCGTTATCGGAGCATGTTTCCGAAAGCGGAGCCGCTGATAAAGCCGGGGGTTTCGTATGAAACGGTCCTGCGTGCAATCGCCGCGAGTGGCGAGTTGCCCGAGGCTATCGGTCGCGAAGATGCCTGGATTGCCGAGCGGGTAAGAAACCATCATCTTGCGAGCGGAACGCTTGACCGGCAGCTTGCGGGCAAGTGGATCAGGACCATCGAGCGCAGGACGCCAGATGGCGGCCGGGTTGGGATGCGGATCGACATCACCGAGGTCAAGGAGGCGGAGCGCCGTCTGGCCGATATCATTGATGGTGCCGAGGCGGGCACCTGGGAATGGAATGTCCCGCTTGGGACTAATCTGGTCAATGCCCGTTGGGCCGAGATCGTAGGCTATACGCTGGAGGAGCTTGGCCCCCTGACCATCGATGTATGGCGTCGTCTGGTGCATAGCGAGGATCTGGTCGCTGCCGAGGCCAAGGTGGCCCGTGTCTTGTCGCGCGAGATCGACCATTTCGAGTATGAGCTGCGGATGCGGCATAAGGCAGGGCATTGGGTCTGGGTCAGTTCGCGCGGGCGTGTGGCGCGCTGGTCATCCGATGGCGAACCCGAGGTGATGGCCGGTGTTCATATCGACATTACGGCACTCAAGCGTGCCGAGGAGCGGCTGGGCGAGATCATAGACGCCGCGGCTGCGGGTACCTGGGAACTTGATCTCGTATCAGACACCAAACGGGTGAATGAACGCTGGGCCGAGATGCTGGGCTATACGCGCGCGGAACTGGCTGACCGCCGACATTTCGGTTTTCATGACCTGGTCCATCCCGACGATCTCGACATGATGACGACACAGCATGAAACCTGTCTGACGGATGGAGGCGACCGGTTCGCCAATGAAATCCGCATGCGGCACAAGGCGGGGCACTGGGTCTGGGTTCTGTCGCGCGGTCGCGTCACCGCGCGCGACAGCAATGGCCGACCGTCGAAGCTGGCCGGAATTCACCTCGATATTACCGAGCGTATGCGGCTTGAGGCCCAGTTGACCGCCGAGAGGGACTATCTTGCCAGTCTGATGGATGCCTCCGTCTCTGGCATTGTGGCGCTGGATGAGGCCGGGCGCATCATTTTCGCAAATCGCGGCGCAGAGCGCATTCTCGGGCTTTCGGCATCCGAGATTGATGGGCTGCGCTATGATGACAGCACCTGGAACGTCCTGACGCTGGACGGGAAGCCCTTCGCTGCCGAGGCGCTGCCGTTCCGGCGCGTCATGACAGAGAACCGTATCATACGCGATGTCCGTTTCTCGATAGCCTGGCCGGACGGGTCACGGCGCATGTTGTTGGTCAATGCGGCCCCGATCAATGCCCAAGGGCTGGGTGTGCGTGTCGTCGCTTCGATCAGCGACATCACGGATCAGGTTGCTGCGGAGAATGAGCTGCGCCATGCCGCCGAACGCGCCGAGGCGGCGAACCGGGCGAAATCGCTCTTTCTGGCGAATATGAGCCATGAGATCCGCACACCACTTAATGGCGTGCTTGGAATGGCGCAGATGCTGGAAGGGGAGTTGTCGGACCCACGGCATCTGGAGATGCTGATGACCATCCGCACCTCGGGAGAGACCCTGCTCGGGGTGCTCAATGACGTGCTGGACATGTCGAAGATCGAAGCGGGCAAGCTGACGCTGGAGCTTGCGCCTTTCGTCCCGGCCAGTCTGGCCTATCAGGTCGAGTCGATACACCGGGTACAGGCGGTTGAGAAACGCCTTGCGCTGGAATTGTCCGTTGACGCGGCGGCGGAGCAGCGTCGGCTGGGTGATCCCGGCAGGTTGGCGCAGATCCTGCATAATCTTGTCGGAAATGCGGTCAAGTTCACCGAGTCGGGGCGTGTGGATGTCACTATGGGGGCCGATGCGGATGGCGCGCTTCTTCTTGTCGTGCGGGATACGGGCATCGGCATGACGCCCGAGCAGGTCTCGCGCGTGTTCGAGGAGTTTGAGCAGGCAGATGGCACGGTCACGCGGCGCTTCGGCGGAACCGGTCTGGGCATGTCGATTGTCAAACGTCTGGTGGAGCTGATGGAGGGCGAGATTGCTGTGGAGAGCGCGCCCGGGCAGGGAACCGAAGTCAGGCTGCGTTTGCCTTTGCCGTTGGCCGGAGCGATGCCTGACGAGGTCGCGGCGCAGAGCAATGCGTCCGTGGCCGGGCTGCGCATCCTTGCGGCGGATGACAACCGGACCAACCGGATGATCCTTGACACGCTGATGACGAAGCTGGGTGCCGAGATTATTCTGGCCGAAGACGGGCGCGCAGCTGTGGAGGCATGGGAGCCGGACCGGTTCGACCTGTACCTGCTGGATATTTCGATGCCGGAACTTGACGGGATTGCCGCGCTTTCGGAATTGCGGGCCTGTGAGGCGCGCGCGGCGCATCGCAGCCTCCCTGCCATCGCGCTCACGGCGAATGTCATGTCGCATCAGGTCGATGAGTATTTGCGTGCGGGCTTCAAGGGCTATGTCGGCAAGCCGTTCCGGGGCAATGATCTGGTGGCCGCGATCGTCAATGCCATCAATTCCTGACGCTTTTGCGGGCTGAGGTGATCGCGGGCCATTCTGCGGCAAGGTCTCAGAGCAGTTCGAGCACCCGACGATAGAGCCGGTTCGTGGCCTCGCTGCGGGCATGATGTTTGTGGCGGATGACGAAATAGGGTTCGACGGTAATTCTGGCCTCGGTTTCGAGGATGGCCAGACGGGCGTCGGGGCCAGGGCCGATCAGGAAATTCGCGACCTCCTGTGCGACCGGGGCGATGGTGGGGCCGGCCGTGATCATGTCGAGCGCCACCAGCAGGGATGAGCTGTTGGTGACTTGGCCCGGCAGCGGCAGATAGGCGTGAAAGAACGCGTTCTCTACCGCCTGGCGGATCGGTGCTCCGCGTTCCTGGATCACCCAGTCGAATTCCAGCAGCGCTTGCAGTGAGCAGGGGCCCCGCCCGGCGAGCGGATGCGTCTGATGGACCAGCAGGGCGACCTGTTCGTGGCGTGCGGGCGTCACTTCCAGATGACTGACTTCCTGTCCGACCGGCAGGCGGGCGATGATGAAATCAAGTTTCCGGTCTTCCAGCCCCCGGATCAGATCGACCGAGGGGGCGACATGGATCGTGGCCTCGATATCCGGGGCGGTCTGGCGAATCTGGCGGATTGCGGGCATGACATAGGCAAGAACCGGACCTGTGACCGCGCCGATCCGTACCGTGCCGGAGAGACCGTCGCGGGCCATCGCGATATCCTTTTCCAGCGCGTCATATTCCACAAGGATGAGCGCGGCACGCTGGAGAACCCGCGCGCCCAGAGGGGTCGGGCGCATCCCGCGGGGCAGGCGCTCGAAGAGCGGCGTTCCCAGCGTTTCCTCGATCTCGGACAGAATGCGCGAGGCGGCGGGCTGGGACATGGCGAGATGTTCGGCGGCGCGCTGCAGCTTGCCATGTTCGGAAATTGCGACCAGCAGGCGCAGATGCAGGGGCTTGAGGCGGGTGAGGATTGACATGGCATGGCATACCAAAAATGTTATGTATAATGCAATAAACAGAATTTGTTTTGTATATCATACCTGTCTATTCTGCGCGGGCGGACTGAAGAGAGGCTGCCTGCAGCCCGGTCACGCTATCTGGGAGGAAAGATAATGACATTCAGACTTCTGACCGCGACTGCGGTCGGCCTTGTACTGGCCACAGGGGCCTTTGCACAATCGACCGTCGGCATCGCCATGCCCACGCAATCCTCGGCAAGATGGATTTCGGATGGCGAGTCCATGGTCCGGCTGTTCGAGGAAGCCGGGTATCAGACCATGCTGCAATATGCAGAGGATGATATCCCCAATCAGCTTGCGCAGGTCGAGAACATGATCACCAGCGGGGTGGATGTTCTGGTTATCGCCGCGATTGACGGCACCACCCTGTCGAATGCACTGGAGAATGCACATTTCGCGGGCATCCAGACCATCGCCTATGACCGTCTGATCCGCGACAGCGAATATGTCAGCTATTACGCGACCTTCGACAATTTCAAGGTTGGCGTGCAGCAGGCCAGCTCGCTGGTCGAGGGGCTTCAGGAGCGCTTTGGCGACGGGCCCTATAATGTCGAACTGTTCGGCGGATCGCCGGACGACAATAATGCGTATTTCTTCTATGACGGCGCGATGTCGGTGCTGCAGCCGATGATCGACTCGGGCGATATCGTCATCGTTTCCGGGCAGATGGGAATGGACCGCGTGGGAACCCTGCGCTGGGACGGGGCCGCAGCGCAGGCCCGGATGGATAACCTTCTGTCGGCGCATTACACCGAAACACAGGTGCATGGCGTGCTCTCGCCCTATGACGGGCTGTCCATCGGGATCCTGTCTTCGCTGCGCGGCGTGGGCTATGGGTCGGGTGATCTGCCCTGGCCGATCGTGTCCGGGCAGGATGCCGAGGTCCAGTCGGTGCAGTCGATCATTGCAGACGAGCAGTATTCGACCATTTTCAAGGACACTCGCGAGCTGGCGCGCGTGACTGTGGGCATGGTGGACGCGATCCTGCGCGGCGGCGAGCCGGAGATCAACGATACCGAGACCTATGATAACGGCATCAAGGTCGTGCCGAGCTATCTGCTGGAGCCGGTGCCGGTTGACGGGTCGAACTGGGAAGAGATCCTTGTGGGGTCGGGCTATTACACGCTCGATCAGCTTCAGTAAGCAGCAGATGCAGCCGGGGCGGGTCGCCCGCCCCGGTCCTGCGCGCCAATGACATAAAGTACTCTGACATGACGCTCCTTCTGGAAATGCGCGGCATCACCAAGACATTCCCCGGTGTGCGCGCCCTTGATAATGTCAATCTGCGGGTTGCCGAGGGCGAGATTCATGCCGTCGTCGGCGAGAATGGCGCCGGCAAGTCCACGCTGATGAAAGTGCTCTCGGGGGTCTATCCGGCGGGCAGCTATGAGGGTGAGATCCATTTCGCGGGCGAACTGGCCGAGTTTCAGACGATCCGCGACAGCGAAGCCAAGGGCATCATCATCATTCATCAGGAGCTGGCGCTGGTGCCGCTTCTCTCGATTGCCGAGAACCTGTTTCTGGGCAATGAAATCGCCCGGCGGGGGATCATCCAGTGGAATGAGGTGAACCGTCAGGCGCGCAGGCTGCTGGCCAAGGTGGGCGTGAGTGACCAGCCCGAAACGCGGGTGGAAAAGCTGGGCGTGGGCAAGCAGCAACTGGTCGAAATCGCCAAGGCGCTGGCCAAGAATGTGCGTCTCTTGATCCTTGACGAGCCGACGGCCGCGCTCTCGGAATCCGACAGTGCCGCGCTTCTGGATCTGATGCTGGAACTGAAAGCGCAGGGCATGACGCAGATCATCATCAGCCACAAGCTCAATGAGGTGCGGCGCGTTGCGGACAGTCTGACCGTGTTGCGCGATGGTGGTACGGTGTCTACCATGTCGGCGCGGAGCGGCGAGATTACCGAGGACCGGATCGTGCGCGATATGGTGGGGCGCGACATGGCGCAGCGCTATCCGCCCCGCACCCGCCAGGCGGGAAAATCCCTGCTGGAAGTCAGGAACTGGAACGTGCGCCACCCGGATTTCCCGGACCGGCTGTCGATCCGCGATGTGTCATTCGACGTGCGCGAGGGCGAGGTGGTGGGCATTGCCGGGCTGATGGGCGCGGGGCGCACCGAGCTTGCCATGAGCCTTTTCGGGCGCTCCTATGGCGGTGACACGACGGGCACGGTGCTGATGCGCGGCGAGGAAGTCCCGGTCGCGACCGTCAGCGACGCGATCAAGGCGGGGCTTGCCTATGTGACCGAGGATCGCAAGGCCCTGGGGCTGATCCTGGAAGAGCCGGTCCAGCGCAATATCACGCTGGCCAATCTGAGTGCCGTGGCTGAGCGCGGGCTGCTGAATGAGGGCCGGGAAACGCAGGTGGCCGAGCGCTACCGCCGCAGCATGAAAATCCGCACGCCCAGCGTGATGCAGAAGGTTGTCAACCTGTCCGGCGGCAATCAGCAGAAGGTGGTATTGTCGAAATGGCTTTTCGCGCAGCCCGATGTGCTGATCCTGGATGAACCCACACGCGGGATCGATGTGGGCGCGAAATTCGAGATTTACGGTCTGATCAATGAGTTGTCGGCACAGGGCAAGGGCGTGGTGATGATCTCGTCCGAGATGCCCGAACTCTTGGGCATGTGTGATCGTATCTATGTGATGAATGAAGGCGCGTTCATGGGATGCCTGAGTGCCGAAGAGGCCAGTCAGGAACGCATCATGTCCATGATCGTCAGCAATATGGAGACTGTCTGACATGGCCGAGGCCACTGAAACCGCGCCGACCGGGCAGCGGATGCGCGATTATCTGTCCAATCACCTGCGGGAATACGGGCTGCTTGTCGCCCTGATCGTGGTGATGGTGTTCTTCCAGATCACCACAAACGGCACGCTTCTGCGCCCGGTGAACCTGACCAACCTGTTGTTGCAGAACAGTTATATCGTGATCATGGCGCTGGGGATGCTGATTGTCATCGTCGCGGGGCATATTGATCTGTCAGTGGGTTCGGTAATGGGATTTGTCGGCGCGCTGGCGGCGGTTCTGATCGTGAGCATGGGGGTGCCTATCCTTGTCGCCTGTGCGATCTGCATTGTCATGGGCGGGCTGATCGGGGCGGCGCAGGGCTATTGGATTGCCTATTGGCGCATTCCGTCCTTCATCGTGACCCTTGCGGGGATGCTGGTCTTCCGTGGCCTGTCGCTGTGGTTGCTGCAGGGCCAGTCGCTGGGTCCGTTTCCGCGCGAATTTCAGGTGATCTCGACCGGTTTCATCGCGGATCCGTTCCCGGCGGGGCTGGGGCAGGCGCTGGCAGGGCTGTTTGGCGAGCGCAATATCAACGTGCTGGCGCTTCTGACCGGCGTGGTTGCGGCTGCGCTGATCGTCTGGCTGGGGGTCAAGAAACGGGTGGCCAACCGGGTCTATAACGTGCCCGAAGAGCCCTTCGCATTCTTCGTGCTGCGCAATGCGGTTGTCGTCGTGGCGCTGGTCTTTGTCACCTATAAGCTTGCGAGTTTCCGTGGTCTGCCCAATGTGCTGCTGACCATGGGGATCCTGACGATCCTCTATGCTTTCATCACCGAAAAGACCGTGCTGGGGCGGCAGCTTTACGCTGTGGGCGGCAATCAGAAAGCCGCGAAACTGTCGGGGATCAAGACCGAGCGGCTGACCTTCATGGCCTTTGTCAATATGGGGGTGCTGGCCGCGATTGCGGGACTTGTCTTCGCCGCGCGGCTGAACACGGCGACCCCTCGGGCCGGTTTCGCGCTGGAGCTGGATGTGATTGCCGCAGCTTTTATCGGGGGTGCGTCCATGTCGGGCGGTGTGGGGCGGATCGTGGGCGCTGTGGTGGGTGCGCTTTTGATGGGTGTGCTGAATAACGGCATGTCGATCATGGGTATCGGTATTGATTACCAGCAGATGATCAAGGGTCTGGTGCTGCTCGCAGCGGTGATCTTCGATGTCTATAACAAGAGCAAGAAGGCATAAGCGCGATGACATTCACCCCAGCACCCTGGCCGCGAAAGCTGCGCTCTCAGGAATGGTTCGGCGGCACGGGCCGCGACCAGATCTATCATCGCGGCTGGATGAAGAACCAGGGCATCCCGCATGACATGTTCGATGGCCGCCCGGTCATCGCGATCCTGAACACATGGTCGGAACTGACGCCGTGCAACGCCCATCTGGCCGATCTGGCGCAGCGTGTGCGGGCAGGTATTTATGAGGCGGGTGGTTTGCCCGTCGAAGTGCCGGCCTTCTCGGCCTCGGAATCCGGGTTTCGCCCGACAGCGATGATGTTTCGCAATCTGGCGGCCATGTCCATCGAGGAGCAGATGCGCGGTCTGCCGATGGATGGGGCGGTGCTGCTGGCGGGCTGTGACAAGACCACACCGAGCCTGCTGATGGCTGCGGCCTCGACCGATCTGCCCTCGATCATGGTCAGCGGCGGGCCGATGCTGAACGGCTATTTCCGGGGTGAACGCGTGGGTTCGGGGACACATCTGTGGAAATTCTCGGAAGCGGTTAAGGCGGGCGAGATGACACAGGCCGAGTTCATGGAGGCCGAAGCCTCGATGTCACGCTCGCCGGGGTCGTGCAACACGATGGGCACGGCTTCGACCATGGCGTCGATGGCCGAGGCTCTGGGCATGGCGCTGTCGGGCAATGCGGCCATTCCGGCTGTGGATTCGCGCCGCCGGGTCATGGCGCATCTGTCAGGGCGGCGGATTGTGCAGATGGTGAAGGATGATCTGAAACCATCGGATATTCTGACCAAGCAGGCTTTCGAAAACGCGATCCGCACCAATGCCGCGATTGGTGGCTCGACCAATGCGGTGATCCATCTGCTGGCGCTGGCGGGCCGGGTGGGTGTCGATGTGACGCTGGACGACTGGGACCGCTGCGGGCGGGGGGTGCCCACGATCGTGAACCTGATGCCCTCGGGCAAGTATCTGATGGAGGAGTTTTTCTATGCAGGGGGCCTGCCCGTCGTGCTGGCGCGGCTGCAGGAGGCCGGGCTGTTGCATGGCGATGCACTGACGGTTTCGGGCGGACCGATCCGCGACGAGCTGCACGATGTGGTCAATCACAACCCCGATGTGATCCTGCCGGTGGAACAGGCGCTGACGCAGGAGGGCGGGATTGCCGTGTTGCGCGGCAATCTTGCGCCGCGCGGGGCGGTGCTGAAACCCTCTGCCGCGACACCTGCGCTGTTGCGGCATCGGGGCCGTGCGGTCGTGTTCGAGGATATCGACGATTACAAGGCGCGCATCAATGACCCGGATCTGGACGTGGATGAGACCTGCATTCTGGTGCTGAAAATGTGCGGGCCAAGCGGTTATCCGGGCATGGCCGAAGTGGGCAATATGGGTCTGCCGCCGAAGGTGCTGAAAAAGGGCGTCACGGATATGGTGCGGATCTCGGATGCGCGCATGTCCGGCACGGCCTATGGCACGGTGGTCTTGCACGCCTCGCCCGAGGCGGCCGCTGGCGGGCCGCTGGCGGTGGTGAGGAATGGCGATATGATCGAACTGGACGTGCCCGCGCGGCGGCTGCATCTGGATATTCCGGATGAGGAATTGCAGGCGCGTCTGGCCGCCTGGGTGCCGCCTGCCGACAAGCCTGCCTCCGGCTATGCCTGGCTGCATATGAAACATGTGCAGGGGGCGGATACCGGGGCCGATCTGGATTTCCTTCGGGGTTGCCGTGGGGCCCCGGTCGGACGGGACAGCCACTGATGAAAATAGCTCTGGTCGGAATTGGAAAGATCGCGCTCGATCAGCATGTGCCCGCGCTTGCGGCGTCTGACGACTGGGAGCTGGCGGCGACTGTGTCGCGCTCTGGTCGTGTGGAGGGTGTGGAGCATTGGCAGGATCTGGGCGCGATGCTGGAGGCCCGGCCCGATATCCGTGTCATCTCGCTGTGCCTGCCGCCCGTGCCACGGTTCGAGGCCGCGATGCAGGCGCTGCAGGCCGGGCGTTTCGTCATGCTGGAAAAACCCCCTGGCGCGACGCTGGGCGAATGCCATCTCCTGCGCGAGACGGCGGACCGGCTGCGGCTGGGCGCCTTTGCCACCTGGCATTCGCGCGAAGCGGCGATGGTTGCCCCTGCCAAGGCATGGCTTGCGGACAAAACCATCAGGCGCGGGCATATCACCTGGCGCGAGGATGTGCGCAAATGGCACCCCGGTCAGGATTGGGTCTTCGAGCCCGGTGGCATGGGTGTTTTTGATCCCGGCATCAATGCGCTGTCGATCCTGACCGAAATTCTGCCGGTGCCGGTGCGGCTGACCGGTGCCGCGCTGGAATTTCCCGAGAACCGGCAGGCCCCGATTGCCGCGAAGCTGCGTCTGACGAACGCGATCACTGCCGATTTCGACTGGCGGCAGGAGGGGCCGCAGACATGGCATATCGAGATCGAGACCGATCAGGGCGGGCTTGCGCTGCACGATGGCGGCGCGCGTCTGAAGATTGATGGCGCGGCCACCAGCCCGGCACCGGATGCGCTGGCGGGGGAATATCCGCGCCTCTATCGTCGCATGGCCGAACTGGTGCGCGCCGGGCGCTCTGACATGGATCTGCGCCCGATGACACTTGTCGCCGATGCCTTTCTGCTGGGCACGCGGCAGATAACCGACGCTTTTCATTTCTGAGGATCCCATGACGATGACCCCGCTGAGCGGCATATTGCCCGTCGCGCCCACCCCGTTTCTGGACGATGGCGCCCTTGATGATGACGGCATCCGCCGTGTGATTGACTGCATGATTGATCAGGGGGTGGATGCGATCTGCATTCTGGCCAATTACTCGGAACAGTTCCTGCTCTCGGACACTGAGCGCGCCCATGTCATGCGCCTGTCGCTGGAACAGGCTGCCGGGCGGGTGCCGGTGATTGTGACGATCAGCCATTTCTCGACTGCCATTGCCGTCGAGCGCGCGAAAGCCGCGCAGGCGATGGGGGCGGCGATGGTGATGATGATGCCGCCCTATCACGGGGTCGGGCTGGTCCCGGCAGAGGCGCGGATTTTCGAGCATTTCGCCGCTGTCTCGGAGGCGATTTCCATCCCGATCATGGTGCAGGATGCCCCGCTTTCGGGCTGCGCGCTTTCGGTGCCGTTTCTGGCGCGGATGGCGCGCGAATTGGAGCAGGTGCGCTATTTCAAGCTGGAAATGCCCTTTGCGGCAGAGAAGCTTGCGGCGCTGATCGAGGCCGGGGGGGACACGATCCTCGGGCCGTTCGATGGCGAGGAAGCCGTGACGCTGCTGGCGGATCTGGATGCGGGCGCGACGGGCACGATGACCTCGGCGCTGCTGCCCGAGCAGATCCGGCCCATCGTGATCGATTACCGCGCGGGCAATATTGACGCGGCACTGGCGCAATGGCAGCGCTGCCTGCCGCTGATCAATCATGAAAACCGCCAATGCGGGCTGCGCGCGGCCAAGGCGGTGATGAAAGAGGGCGGCGTGATCCGGTCGGATCATGTGCGCCATCCGCTGCAGCCGCTCTCTGAGCGGACCCGCGCGCGGCTGTTGCATTTCGCCCGCGAGCTGGACCTGATCGCGCTGCGCTGGGGCCACTGACCGAGAAGGACTTCCGCCAATGTCTTATGATTTTCACGGCCAGCATCTGATTGCTGGCGCGCGCGTCGATGCCGCAGAACGCTTTGCCTCATCGCCCGCCACCGGCCCGTCGCGCCGTTTTGCCAATGGCACGCCCGCGCTGGTGGATACGGCCTGCAGGGCGGCGGAAGAGGCGTTCGAGAGTTTTGGCTGGAGCACGCGCGAGACGCGCGCGCGCCTGCTGGAGGGGATCGCAGGGGCGATCGAGGGCCGCGCCGCGGATCTGACCGAGATCGCGATGCAGGAATCGGGGCTGCCCGAGGCGCGGCTGGTGGGCGAGCGCGGCCGCACGACCGGGCAGTTGCGCTATTTCGCGGCGCTGATCCGGGGCGGGGATTATCTGGACCTGCGCCATGATGCGGCCTTGCCGGATCGTCAGCCGCTGCCGCGCCCCGAATTGCGGATGATGCAACGCCCGATCGGGCCTGTGGCGGTGTTCGGCGCGTCGAATTTTCCGCTGGCCTTCTCAGTGGCGGGGGGCGATACGGCCTCGGCATTGGCGGCGGCCTGTCCGGTGGTGGTCAAGGGGCATCCGGCCCATCCCGGCACGAGCGAGATTGTGGCGGAAGCCATTGCCGAAGCCCTGCGCGCGGCGGGGTTGCCGGGGGGGTGCTTCTCGCTGATCCATGGCGATAGTGTCGAGGTCGGCACGACGCTGGTGCAGCATCCACTGATCCGGGCTGTGGGGTTCACCGGCAGTCTGCGTGGCGGGCGGGCGCTCTTTGATCTCTGCGCGGCACGCGCGGAACCGATCCCGTTTTTTGGCGAGTTGGGCAGCGTGAATCCGGTGTTTGTTCTGCATGAGGCGCTCAGGGCGCGCGGGCAGACGCTCGGCGAAGGCTGGGCGGCGAGCCTGACCATGGGGGCAGGGCAGTTCTGCACCAATCCGGGTGTTCTGGTGCTGCCCGCCGGTGCAGAAGGGGCGGACAGTTTTGTGACTGCGGCGGTCACGGCGCTGGAGGGTGCCGCCCCGCAGACCATGCTGACCGACGGGATTGCGGAGGCGTTTCGCGCAGGCGCGGCGGGGCTTGAAGCCCTGGGTGCTGTGCTGCTGCGCAATGAGAGCCGCGCGCGCAGCGCAGCACCCGTTCTGCTGCGCGTCACTGCAGAGCAATTCCTGCGCGAGCGGGCCTTGCAGCATGAGGTTTTCGGCCCGCTGGGCGTGATCGTCGAGGTCGCGGGTGACGCGGAACTGCTGGCGCTTGCGCGGGGTCTGGAGGGGCAGTTGACCGCGACCTTGCAGATGGACGCGGGCGATATGCCATTGGCCCGCCGCCTGCTGCCGGTGCTGGAGCGCAAGGTGGGGCGGGTGCTGGCCAATGGCTGGCCGACCGGGGTCGAGGTCGCCGATGCGATGGTGCATGGTGGGCCCTATCCGGCCTCGACCAATTTCGGCGCGACCAGCGTGGGCGGCATGGCGATCCGCCGTTTCCTGCGCCCGGTCTGCTATCAGAACCTGCCGATGGCGTTGTTGCCGGAAGAGTTGGCCCGGCCACTGGAATGACGCGGGCGCTGGCGGATCAGTCAGCGCTGTGCAGGGGCGCTTCGTCGTAATGCCTGATCACGCGGGCGAGCGCCTCTATGGCGTCGGACATGGAGCGTGGCGACACATATTCGTCGGGATGGTGGCTGATCCCGTCCCGGCAGTCGGTGAACAGCATCCCGACCGGGCAGAGATCCGCCATCGCGGATGCATCATGCGTCGCGCCCGAGGGCAGGTGCATTGCACCTTGCCCGTCCTCGGTCACGGCCTGCGACAGAAGGGTGACGATCTCGGGGGCGCAGGGGGTGGCGGGTTGCGCATAGCTGCGCGACATGTCCAGCCCGAGATTGCGGTGCTGCGCGATCTCGCGCGCACGCTGGGTCAGCTCGGTTCCGGCAGCCTCGCGCACGCGATCTGACGGGCTGCGGATTTCCAGCGTCATGACGGCTTCGCCCGGCACGGCATTGACGACGCCGGGGCGGAGCTGCAGCGCGCCGACAGTTGCGAGCAGATCGGGCGTCGCGCGGGCCAGATCCTCGGCGGCCAGCGTGAGTTCCGCCGCGCCCGCCAGAGCGTCGCGGCGCAGATGCATCGGGACCGTGCCCCCATGGGCGGCCTGACCGGTCAGGGTGATGCTGTGCCGCTCGATCCCGCAAATGGCGGTGACGATGCCCAGAGAGGTGCCCGCCTGTTGCAGGACAGGTCCTTGTTCCAGATGGGTCTCGATCCATCCCATGACCTGCGCCGGATCGCGTTTCAGGCGCGGGATCTCGCCCGGCGCAAGGCCGAACCCTTCCATCGCCGCGCGCAATGTCACGCCATCGCGGTCGCGCAGCTCCAGTGCTGCCATGTCGAAGCTGCCCGCCAATGCGCGCGGCCCCATCAGCGCCGTCGGGAAGCGCACGCCCTCTTCATCGGCAAAGGCCAGAACCTCGATGGCGAAGGGCAGGCGGACCCCGCCCTCGCGCAGTTTCATCAGGGCGAGAAGGGGCAGCACTACCCCCATGATGCCGTCATAGGCCCCGCCTTCGCGCACCGAATCCTGATGCGAGCCCATCAGCAGCGCCGGGGCACCGCGCGGCCCGTCCAGCCGCCCGATCAGCGTGCCTGCCGCATCCAGTGACACGCGCAGGCCCGCCTGTTGCATCATGTCGGTCAATACCTCAAGCGCGGCGCGATGCTCGGGCGTGAAGGGCAGGCGAGTGACACCGGGGCCGGGTTCGGAACAGCGCGCCAGCCGCGCCAGCCAGTCCTGCGCCATTGCGCCCCAGTCCGGTTCAGTCATGGCCGCGCTCCGGGTCGTTGCGGGTGGGGACGGTCGGCAGCCATGCGGCATACTCCCCGCTCTGGCTGCGCGCATAGAGAACCTCAAGCGCGCCGATCGGATCTGCGGCCCAGTCGATGCGCAGGCTGAGCGGGGGCGCGTCATCCGACACCACCAGCAGCGCCGCTGATTGCAGCCCGCGCACATCCCCGCCCGCCGCGTCTGCCGCCGCGAGCGCGGCGAGCAACCGCTCGGCCAGCGGACCTGTGGCGCTCAGATAGGTGTCGCGCAGGGCCTCGATCACCTGCGGGCCTGCCAGCATATTGCCTGCGACCACAAGCCCCGGCGCGATCAGCGCGCCTTTCCAGTCGGTATTCTGCGCCCCGGTATGGCAGGCGGTGTGGCCATCGCGATCCAGCGTGGCCAGTTGCCGCCAATGCGCGCCGCGATCAGCCTGTGTCAGATGTTCGACAGTCTGCGCGGCGCTCGTGCCCGCGCGCATCAGGGCCAGCGCGTCTTCGCCCCAGAGGGTGGAGGGGGCCGCGCCCTGCGATGCCGACATGCCCGCCCGCGAATCACCGCGCAGCACCCAGCCACCAACGCAGAGCGCTCCGGTCGCGGCGGCGCCGCCAAAGGCACCGGTGCCCGGATCTTGCGCAAGAATTGAATAGGTCATGTGTTTGTTTCCCTGCTGCCCCATATTTATCATGAAAATTTTGACGAATGCAAATTATCATGATAAATAGAGGGAAAATAAATCAGCAACAGGGAGTGCCGTCTATGGCCATTTCATCACTGACCCGTCGCGGCTTCGGGGTTCTGACGGCCGCTTTACTTGCCTCTTCGGCATTGGTTGCACCTGCAAGCGCGCAGACGCCGCCGGGCGTGCTGGTGGTGGGGCAGATCGCCGAGCCGCAGGCGCTGGATCCGCATGCGGTCACAGCGGTCAATGACTTTCGCATCCTGATGAATGTCTATGACGGGCTGGTGCGCTATGCCTCCGGCACGCTGGAGGTCGAGCCTGCGCTGGCGGAATCCTGGGAGATTTCCGAGGATGGCACGGTCTATACATTCAGCCTGCGCGATGGTGTCAGCTTCCATGATGGCAGCGCTTTTGATGCCGAAGCCGTGGTCTGGAATTTCGAGCGGATGCTGAATGAGGACCATCCCTATCACGACACGGGCCCTTTCCCGCTCTCCTTCTTCTTTTCGGCCATCGCGACGGTCGAGGCGGTCGATGACCTGACCGTGCGTTTCACCCTGAATGAGCCCTATGCGCCGTTTCTGTCGAACCTTGCCTATCCGACCGGGCTGATCGTCTCGCCCGCGGCGGTGATGGAACATGGTGGCGATTTTGGCCGCAACCCGTCGGGCACAGGTCCGTTCCGTTTTGCTGAATGGCGCTCGAATGAACGTGTGGTAGTGACCCGGAACGAGGACTACTGGGACGGCGCTGCGGGCACTGAAGCGGTGATTTTCCGCCCCATCACCGATGCCAATACCCGCGTGGCCGAGATGCTGGCAGGCGGGATTGACGTGATGGTCGAGGTGCCCCCTGTTGCCGTCGCGCAGTTTCAGGGCGCGCAGCACATGGTCCATGAACAGGCCGGGCCGCATCTGTGGTTCCTGATCCTGAATGCCAAGGAAGGCCCTTTTGCCGACAAGCGCGTGCGTCAGGCGGCGAATTTCGCGATCAACAAGGAAGCGTTGGTCAACGATGTTCTGGAGGGCACGGCCACTATTGCGGCAGGCCCGACCCCGCCTGCGTTTGCCTGGGCCTATAACGAGGAACTGGAACCCTATCCCTATGATCCCGACCGCGCGCGCGAACTGATTGCCGAAGCCGGGGCCGAGGGGGCGCGCCTGACCTTCTATGTGACCGAAGGTGGTTCCGGCATGCTGGACCCGATCCCGATGGGCACCGCGATTCAGGCTGACCTTGCTGCCGTGGGTTTTGATGTGAGGATTGAGACCTATGAATGGAACACCTTTCTGGGCCGCGTGAATCCCGGTCTGGAAGGCAAGGCAGACATGGCGCAGATGGCCTGGATGACGAATGACCCCGATACGCTGCCTTTCCTTGCCTTGCGCACGGATGCCTGGCCCGATGCGGGCGGGTTCAATTCGGGCTATTACTCGAACCCCGAAGTGGACGCGCTGCTGGAAGCCGCCCGCGTGGAGACCGACCCGGAGGAGCGGGCGCGGCTCTATCGCGAGATGCAGGTGATTGTGCAGGAGGATGCGCCATGGGTCTTCGTCGCGAACTGGATGCAGAATGCCGTGACCTCGGATGCGGTGGAGAATTTCCAGCTTGAGCCGTCCTTCTTCCTGCTGCTCAAGGATGTGGTGAAGAACTGAGATCAGGGACAGGGCGCGCTACCGCGCGCCCTGTTTTCGAGTATTTTCAGCAAGAAAATGAGCAGGGGGAGCGATGGGCGGCTATATCCTGAAACGGCTTCTCTCGGCCATTCCGGTGCTCTTGGGCATCACGGTGATCGTGTTTCTGATCATGGCGATGATCCCCGGTGATCCGGCGACCGCCATTCTGGGCAGCTATGCCACGCCTGAAAACGTGGCGCGGCTGAACCGCCATCTGGGGCTGGATGAGCCACTGTGGCGGCAGTATTTCATCTGGCTGGGCAATCTCATGCAGGGCGATTTCGGGCGCTCCTTCGCGCTGAACCGTCCGGTGCTGGATGAGATTCTGGACCGGTTTTCGGCCACGCTGATCCTCGCGGGCACGGCGTTCGTGCTCTGCGCACTCATGGGGATTCTGGCGGGCGTGATCTCTGCGGCGCGGCAATACGGGCTGGCGGATAAGGCGATCACCTTCGTGGTGATCCTTGGCATCTCGGTGCCCTCGTTCTTTCTGGGCATGATGATGATCCTGCTCTTCGCGGTGCAGCTGCGCTGGTTTCCGGTCTCGGGCATGTATTCGATCTGGGGCGGCGGCGATCTGCCCGATCTGATCCGGCATCTGACCATGCCCGCGCTGGCGCTGTCGGTGGTGGCAACGGGGGTGATTGCGCGGCTGTCGCGCGGCGCGATGCTGGAGGTGCTGCGGCAGGATTTCATCCGCACCGCGCGCGCCAAGGGCGTGCATGAACGCCGCGTGATCTGGGGCCACGCGCTGCGCGCGGCGATGGTCAGCATCATCCCCGTTCTGGGTATTCAGGCGGGCTTTGTGCTGTCGGGGGCGGTCTATATCGAGATGGTGTTTCAATGGCCCGGAGTGGGGCGGATGCTGGTCGATGCGATCCTGAAGCGCGATATCCTGCTGGTGCAGGGGGGCGTCGTGTTTATCGCCGCCTGCTATGTCGGGTTCAATATCGTGGTCGATGTGGCGCAGGCCTGGCTGGACCCCCGGATCAAGACATGATGGGGATCACGACATGAGCCTGTTTCTGCGTCTTCTGTTTCGCAACAAGCTGGCGGGGCTTGGCGCGGTCGTGCTGGGCGTGATCGTGCTGCTGGCCCTGCTGACCCCCATTCTGCCGCTGCATCCGCCCAATGCGACAAACACTGCCAGCCGCTTTCTGCGCCCCTTGTCCGAGGGCCATCTGCTGGGCACCGATCATCTGGGCCGCGATCTGTTGTCCCGACTGCTCTGGGGCACGCGGTTGTCGCTTGCGGTCGGGTTCGCCGCCGCACTGGTCGCGGGGCTGGTGGGGGCGGCCATCGGGGTGATGGCGGGCTATTTCGGCGGGCGCACGGATAATGTGACCATGCGCGGCGTCGATATGCTCATGGCCTTCCCCTATATCCTGCTGGCGCTGGCGATTGTCGCGGTGCTGGGGCCGGGGCTGTTGAATGCGCTGATCGCGGTCGCGGTGGTGAATATCCCGTTCTTCGCGCGGAATATTCGCGGCGTGACGGTGGGGATTGCGCATCGCGAATTCATTGATGCGGCGAAACTGGCGGGCATGGGGCATACGCGGATCCTGCTGACCGAAGTGGTGCCCAATATCGTGCCGGTGGTGGTGATTGCCATGTCCACGACCATCGGCTGGATGATCCTGGAAACGGCGGGCCTGTCCTTTCTGGGCCTTGGCAGCCAGCCGCCGCAGGCCGATCTGGGCTCGATGCTGGGCGAGGCGCGCTCGGCGCTGATCACGGCGCCGCATACCTCGATCGTGCCCGGTGTGATGATCCTGCTCATTGTGATGTCGGTGAACCTGCTTGGCGACGGGATCCGCGATGCGCTGGATCCGCGCCTGCGCTCGGGCGCGCTGGCGCGGCCCATGGCGACCACGCGGGTCGAGCGGGCGCAGACCCCGGCGCCCAAGGGTGAGGGGCTGTTGAGCATTGACGAGCTGGAAACCCAGTTCCATGTCGGCCCGCGCGTCTACAAGGCGGTGAACAAGGTTTCGCTGGAGTTGCGCCCCGGTGAATGTCTGGGGCTGATCGGCGAGAGCGGGTCGGGAAAATCCGTGACGGCGCTGTCGGTGATGGGGCTTGTGGCCTCGCCCCCCGGTGTGATCACGGGCGGGGCCGTGCGGCTGGAGGGGCAGGATCTGATAGGCGCACCCTATGAGGTGTTGCGCAGCCTGCGCGGGCGCAAGGTGGCCTATATCTTTCAGGATCCGCTGGCGACATTGCATCCGCTTTACCGCATCGGCGATCAGTTGACCGAGGCGATCCGCGTGCATGAGCCTGTCAGCCATGCAGAGGCGCATAGGCGCGCGGTCAGGCTGCTGGAGGATGTGCGTATCCCCAATGCCGCCGCGCGCATCAACGCTTTCCCGCATGAGCTTTCGGGCGGGATGCGCCAGCGTGTCGGCATCGCCATGGCGCTGGCCAATGATCCCGACATCATTATCGCGGATGAACCGACCACGGCGCTGGATGTGACCGTGCAGGCGCAGATTCTGGCGCTCTTGGATGATCTGCGCCGCTCGCGCAGCCTTGCGATCCTGTTCATCATGCATGATTTCGGGGTGGTGGGCCAGCTATGTGACCGGGTGGCGGTCATGTATGGCGGGCGGATCGTCGAGGCGGGCCCGACCGCCGAAGTGCTGGCCGCGCCCGCGCATCCCTATACCAAGCGCCTGATTTCCTGCGTGCCGGAACTGGGCGGCGGGCGGCGGGTGCTGGCGGCGATTCCGGGCCTGCCGCCTGCGGTGGACCGGCTGCCCGACGGCTGCGCTTTTGCGCCGCGCTGTGACAAGGCGCAGCCAGACTGTCGCCGCGGCGAGATCGAACTGGAGGGCAGGGCGCGCAAGGTGCGTTGCCTCTATCCCGAGGGGGCATCATGACGCTTGCGTTGAAAACCATGGATCTGGCCAAGACATTCGACATCGGCCAGCGCCTGATCGGCCCGCCGCGCGCGCAGGTTCATGCGGTGCATCCTGTGTCGCTGGAGGTGCGGCAGGGCGAGACGCTGGGGATCGTCGGGGAATCGGGCTGCGGCAAGTCCACTCTGGCGCGGATGCTGGTCGGGCTGACCCCGCCCACATCGGGCAGTATCGAGATCGAGGGCCGCGCGCTGGATCGCGCTGACCCTGCGGCCTTCGGGCGGCTGATCCAGTATGTGTTTCAGGATCCGGTTTCCAGCCTGAACCCGCGCAAGACGATCCGGCAGATTCTGGAAGTGCCCTTGCGCCTGCTGCATGGCCTGCGGGGGGCGGCGCTGGATGCGCGGATAGAGGAATTGTTCGATGCGGTGAATCTGCGGCCCGAGTTTCTGGATCGCTACCCGCATGAGTTTTCCGGCGGGCAGGCGCAGCGGATCGGCATTGCCCGCGCGCTGGCGGCAAGCCCGCGTATCCTGATCCTTGATGAACCGGTTTCGGCGCTGGATGTCTCGGTGCAGGCGCAGGTTCTGAACCTGCTGGCGGATCTGAAAGCGGAATTCAATCTGACCTATCTGTTCATCAGCCATGATCTAGCGGTGGTCGAGGCGGTGAGCGACCGCATTGCCGTGCTCTATTTCGGCTCGGTGGTCGAAACCGGCCCTGCCGAAAAGGTCTTTGCAGCGCCGCGCCATCCCTATACCAAGCTGCTGGCGGACTCGGCGCCGGTTGTGGGCCGCCCGCTCGGCGGGGCGCAGTCCGGCGAACTGCCGGACCCGCTGAACCCGCCGCCGGGCTGCGCCTTTGCCGGACGCTGCCCGCGCGCATCCGATCTGTGCCGCGCCGAGGTGCCGCTTCTGCGCGCGATTGAAGGAGACCAGTTTGCCGCCTGTCACCACCCCAGAGAGTGTTGAGCGCCTGTCGCGCCCGCAACAGGTGGCCGAGGCGATCAAGTCCTGGGTGATGGCGAATGGCTGGGGTCCGGGCCATCGGCTGCCATCGGAACTGGATCTGATCGGGCGCTTCGGCATGGCCAAGGGCACGATCCGCGAAGCCATCCGCATTCTGGAGGCGCAGGGTCTGGTCAAATCGCGGACCGGACCCGGTGGCGGGGTATTCGTGCATCAGGTTTCAGAGGCGCGTGCCACGGCCCTTCTGGGAAATTACTTTTACTTCCAGCATCTGACCATCGACGACATCTATCAGATCCGCGAGGCGCTGGAACCCGAACTGGCCGCCAATCTGGCCGGGCAGTTGAGCGAGACCCAGCTTGCGGCGCTGGAAGATGTGATGACCTGCTATTCGGAACCGGCGCGCACGCCCGAGGAAGAGCGCGAGCAGCATATCGCGTCGCTGCGCTTTCACGCGCTTCTGGCCGAGATGTCAGGCAATCCACTGCTGCGTTTCCTGATCCGCTTCACGGCCAATATGCTGGCCGATATCACCGTCTCGCGCAGGCTCTACAGCCAGCCGAACCGTGAATTATGGTCGAGCGGGCTGGATTATCAGGCGCGCCTTGTCGCCGCCCTGCGGGCCGGTGATGGTGAGGCCGCGCGCGCGATCCTGACCGATCACATGCAGAATGCGCATCGTCTGATGAAGCTGCAGGAAACCGTTCTGACCCAGCGTTTTCTGCCCGAGGGGCAGATCATCTAGGCGCACGGCGTGCAACTTGGCGCACCGACGCGCGGAGGGAAGTTGTCTCGACTGAACTGATTTATCCTGTGGTATCAAGTTAGTAGCTACCTTTCCCAACTGGTCAGGCCGCGCTGATCGCGCCCGGCCAGCGGCAAGAAACCGCGCATCTTCGAGCAGAAGGTCAAACCGGGCGAAACCTGTTTCCAGCTTCGCGCATTTCATTTGCATCCGGCGTCGCGATGCGGCGCCACTCAACTCTGTATTGGAGGCTGAAATGCTGAAGAAAATTCTCGCAACCACTGCGCTGAGTGCTTTGCTGGCCGCGCCGGTTCTGGCACAGGATGCCCCGCCCCCGGATGACCCGATCGACCCGCCGGTGATGGAAGAGCCCGCACCTGAGCCGGGTCTGCCCGAAGGCGATGTCACTGAACCCGGTGAGTTTCCGGACGATCCGGTGGACACTCAACCTGACACCGACCCACTGCCTGGCACCGACGCGGCGCCTGATACCGCTGCTGTGAATGCCGAGGATGTGATCGGCGCCGAACTGGTGGACTTTGAAGGCAACTCTATCGCCACGGTCGATGATGTGGTGATCGATGCCCAGGGCGGCGTCGAAGCTGTGCTTGTCAATGTCGGCGGCTTCCTTGGCTTCGGGGCGCGCACTGTCGTGATCCCGATGAGTGACGTGACGGTTGATACCGATATCGAAGGCGAGATCGTGCTGCGCACGGCGCTCACCTCCGAGGATCTGGAGAATATGCCCGAGCATCAGGAAGAGCCGGAGGAACCCCCGCTCGACATGGAGGAACCCGCACTCGACATGTAACGTCTTGCGCGTTCCAAGCTTGGCAGAACAACCCGTCGGGCGGCAATTTGCCGCCCGATTTTTCTTGGTGCGAGGACGAAAGGCTGCCGGTGCACATCAGTGGTTCAGGCGCGACGACCCGGTGCGGAAAGCGTGTATTTCCGCGCGCGACCATGCGGCGCGACAGGCGAGGCGGTATCGAAATCCCGGAACCGATCCATGCCTTGCTCGTTGAACAGACAGCACAATGCAAAAAAGGAGAATCAGTATGAACCGCGATGAAATCAAAGGCAAATGGACCCAGCTGAGCGGCTCGATCAAGGAGAAATGGGGCAAGCTGACCGACGACGATCTGAAGGAGGCCGAAGGCAATCGCGACATCCTGATCGGCAAGATTCAGGAGAAATACGGCGTTGCGAAGGAAGAAGCCGCAAAGCAGGTCAACGACTGGATGGAAAAAGCCTGATCCGGCTTGAACGCTCACACCAACTTGTGCGGCACCGATCCGGTGCCGCTGGTCAGGAGGACACATGGCCCGTCAACCTTCGAAGAAAGCCGCTGACAGTGATGCGCAAGATCCAGGGGATGCAGCCGATGCAGCCATGGCTGACATGCAGGAGCATCTGGAAAAACTGCGCGCGGAATTGTCCGAACTCTCTGGCCGCGTTGCGGGGCTTGGTGAAGCGGGCATCCGTGCAGGGAAGGAAACCCTGCGCAAGGAGGGTGACCGTGCCATGCGCAACGCAAGCCGCGTGCTGAATGATGCCGCCGAACAGACGGAAGACGTCATTGCGCAGGCCGACAGGTTCTCGCGCGAGCGGCCTGCGCTTGCCATGGGTCTGGCGGCGGCGGCGGGATTCATCGTAGCCCTGACGCTTTCGCGGCGCTGATGCAGCGGTATTTCAAACAGATCCGGCGCCGCGCGCAATGGCGTGCGCGGCGTTTGGGTCGTTTAGCGCTTGGCGTTGCCTTGCTGATGATCGGCCTGGGTTTCTTGACGGCCGCTGTCTGGGCCTATCTCGCGACAGAATTCTCGCCCATACTTGCCTCGCTGGCCTGCAGCGCGGTTTTTTTCGTGGCAGGGGGCGGGTTCCTCCTGCTGGCGGGGGCTGGCAGGCGCCCTGATATTCAGCCACTGAACGAGGCGGTGAAGGCGGAATTTGACCGCCGACAGGCATCCGCGTCGCGCCGCGCCCCTGAGCCGGGTGAGAGGCCCGCTTTGCTCGAAGCTTTTCTGATGGGATATGAGGCTTATTTTCGATTGCGCAAGAGGCGCGAGTGAGCGGTCTGCGTCTTTGCGCAGTCGAGCCATAGTCGATATATCCGCTGCCTTTTCAGGCAGAAAACCGCCTTGGTTCAATCCGCCGAGAGGAAACGCGCCACACCGCGCAGGGGCCTTATCTGTTCCGCAATGACACGGAGCGCAACAAGAATGGGAACCGCGATCAACATGCCCATGAAGCCCCACATCCATGCCCAGAAGGCCACCGACAGGAAGACCGGGACCGGTGTCATGCGCAGGCGCTGAGCGAGCAGGCTGGGTGTGACAAGCTGTCCCTCGAACGTGGTGAGTGCGAGATAGGTGAGGCCCACAGCCAGAACCTGCCCGAGCGTGTCGAACCACAAGAGTGCCACAGTACTGGCAAGGGTTATGCCCATGACTGCGCCCAGATAGGGAATGAAGTTCAAAAGGAAGGCCAGCGTTCCGAACAGAAGCGGCACGGGCATCCCGAGCCACCACATCGCAAGCCCCACACAGATGCCCAGACCGGCATTGATCAGCGTGATTGCTCCCAGATAGCCACAGAGCTTGTTCTCGGTCTCGCGCAGGGCCGACAGGGCCGCGCGTTTGGTGGCAACGGTCGAAAAGGACTGTATGATCTTGCGATAGATCACCCGGCTGGAGGACAGCAGGAAGAACAGCAGGACCAGTGCAAAGACAAGTTGTGCAACCATTGCAGGGGCCTCGGCGAGATACAGCAGCACATCGCCCGCATTGTCCATCAGGAAGGTCACTTCGGGCGGTTGTTCGCGGCCATTTTCTCCGTTGCTGTCGGGAAGTGGTGGTCGCAGGGTCGGAATATCGTCCTGTTCCTCCTGTCCGAAGCTCTGGGCCATGGCCATCACGGCATCGCGTGCCGCCGACAGACGTGCGGTTATCTGTGCGACGATTTCCGGCAGATTGGCGGTCACCTGACGTACTGGCCCGGCGAGCATTCCGAGGATCGCCCCCAGACCGATCAGCAGCCCGAGAACCAGACCGCCCGCGACCAGATGACCGTTGAGGCCCAGACGCTGCAGGCGACGATGGACCGGCATTAACACGAAGAACAGCAGAAGCGAAAAGAACACTGGCATCAGGAAGGAGCGCGCCTGCTGCACAGAAGCGACGAGCAGGATGATGAAGATCCCGACAAGCGCAGCATTCGACGCGGCCGAGACCTGACGTCTGGGCAATTCCTGCCCGGTCCCCGGATGCACTGACATTGAGTTCCCTGATCCCCGGACAAATGGTCTATTGTTGATCAACTGTCGTTGAGGAAATGGGTTCCCCGCCCCTTTCGGGAACCCGATGGCGACAGTGTGCGTTCTGACCCTTGTCACATTGCCGGAGACAGTTTTCATGCATCTTCTGCCTCATCGTGTGCGGCGCAAATTGCGGGCTGCTGTGGCGGCTGTGCTGGGGTTGGTTCTGTTCTGGTTCCTGCTGATCGCGCTTTTGCCCTACAGGCGCGAATTGCGCGACGCCTTGCCTGCTGGCACGTCGCCCGAGGATCCGCAGTTCGCGCGCGACATGGCCGGGCTTTATGGCAGCCCGCTCGTTCCCGGCAACCAGATCGACACGCTGCTGAACGGGGACGAGATCTTCGCAGCGATGCTTCATGAAATCAGCGGCGCCAGACGCTCGGTGACCTTCGAGACCTATATCTACTGGAGCGGCGAAATCGCAGAGCGGTTTTGTGATGCGCTGGTGGAACGTGCGCAGGCCGGGGTACGGGTCAAGGTGCTGATTGACTGGATCGGTGGTCTGCCCATGGCGGATGACCTGCTGGACCGGATGCACGAAGGCGGGGTCGAGTTGCGCATGTTCCGTCCGATGCGCCCCAGTACGCTCTCGCGCCTGAACAACCGCACGCACCGCAAGATCCTTGTGGTCGACGGGCGGACCGGCTTCATCGGCGGGGTTGGCATTGCCGATCAGTGGCGGGGACAGGCCCGCAACCCCTCTGAATGGCGCGACACGCATTACCGGGTGCGCGGGCCTGTGGTTGCGCTGATGCAGAATGCCTTCGCGCATAACTGGGTCGAGGCCAGCGGCGAAGTGCTGCGCGGCGCGGATTTCTTCCCGCCGCTGGAGCCTGTGGGGCAGGTGCCGGTGCAGATGATCAAGAGCAACACCGGCAGTCGCAACGAGATCCACCTGATGCTGATGACGGCACTGGCCTCGGCGCAGCGACATATCCGAATTTCGACGCCCTATTTCGTGCCCGACAAAGTGGCTGTTGCCCAGCTTCTTGCCGCACGGGCGCGCGGGGTGGAAGTGGATCTGCTGCTCGCGGGTGTGCACACCGACAGCTGGGTGGTGCGGCGCGTCTCTCGCCTGCCCCTGCGGCGCTTGCTGGGGGCCGGGGTGCGCATCCATGAATATGCGCCGACTTTCCTGCATTCCAAGCTGGTTTTGATTGACCAGGACTGGGCGTCCATAGGATCGGCCAATTTCGACGAGCGGTCATTCCGTCTGAACGACGAGGCCAATCTGAATGTGCATGACCGGGATTTTGTCCAGCAGCAGATTCGCATCTTCGAAGGGGATATGGCCCGTGCGCGCGAGATCACGGGCTCTGATCTGGACCGGATGAGCTGGATTGAGCATGCGCAGAACACGATTCTGGGTGTGTTGCGACCGCATCTCTGAGGGAGGCGCTCGGGGCGGGATGGAACCGTCCTCACGGGTTGCGCGTTAGGTATCTGACTACGCGCGACCCGTTTCTTTCGGTGCGCGCAATGAAAGGAAAGGAGTGGACATGAGCGCCCCCGACACCAATACCAAGAAACAGGCCAAACGCCACAAGCCCTCGCTGCTGGCAATCAGTCTTGCAGTCATTGTGGGCAGTCTGCTGCTGATCTGGATGCTGACGCGTGTTATGGTCACGGGCGAAGATACCGCTGATCAGGCCGCGCCCACACTGATCGAAGAAGAGGCCCCTCCGGCGCAGATTGAAGACACGACGGGTATCCCAGCCGAGGGTGCGCCTACTGACCTGGGCCCGGACGGTGAGCCTCAGGTGATCGACGATACAACCGCTGCTCCCCCTCAGTGAGACACTCTTGCGCTGATGGGACAGGCGAGAGCCGTCCCCGAAGCCCGATTCCATGTTGAACCTTGAGCGCGCGCGTCATTGAGTCTGTGGTCAATGGCGCGTCCTGCGCATGGTCCCGGCATCCGCTGCTATGCGGGCCTTGTCCATTTTTCCGATCGAGCAGTCCCAAAGCGTTTGGTCTTTTCGTTGAACCGTCGACGCGCGTTAGCTTCTTGTTCTGACGCAAATCCGAGCCGAACCGTAGGTTCGCACAAACGAAAACTCAATCAGCTTTTTCTGAAATTGCTTTAGCAACTGGTCGTGAAGACAACCGGAAAGAGGGTGAACACCGTGGCGAAAAATCCGATCCACGCACCCCAGCGCGGCAATCGCGCCGCCCGGCCTGTCCCCGTCGGCACGGCGCGCAGCAACGGCCAGAAGGCCACAACCCCTAGGATCCAGATCCCGATCAGCAACAGTCGCGCGCCGGTGGTCAGCCCTTCGGGGCCGGGAATGGGCGCGCAGACCGCGCCATGCGCGGAATAGACAGCGACGAAGACCACGGCCCAGAGCGTCGGCCCGGCGAGAACCCACCAAAGCCACTTCATGCGCCCCCCTTCTGCGCGATCAGCGCAAGGATGGTGACAAGGGTCGTGATACTCGTGAAATCCTGCCAAAGGCGCCAGGGTGCCCAGGCGCCGCGGATCTGTTCGGTGATTTCGCCGCGCCGGTATTGATCGAGAACGAAAGCCGCCATGCCACAGGCCACCAGCAGGTGCAGCCCGACATAGGCAGCCATCGCGGCGCGCAGCGCGTCGCGGGCATGGGCTGTGGGGTCATCCAGCACGGGCACGATGCCCGCCAGCAAGGCGATCAGCGCGACTGCATTGGCGCACAGCCCCAGTGCGGCCCAGACGGGTGCCCCGCCGCGCGAGAGCGCCATGCCCAACAGCTGCGCCCCGGCAATCAGACCTGTCGCCCAAGCTATGCGGGAAGTATCGATCATGGCCGGGGGCGGGGCGGGGCCCTGTGTCACGACGGACAGAAAGGCCAGCCCGAACAGCACCGAGGCAAAAAGCGCCGCATTGGCCACGAGAAAGGCCACAAGGCCGCTTTGCCCGAGGCTCTGGCGGGCTTGGTGATGCACGGGCAGCGTGACGCCAGGGGCGATCTCGATCGGCTGCAGCGGGCCCCGCGGGGCAAGCCCGCGCCCCCAGACCCAGATCAGCACCGCCACCGGGACCAGCGCCATACCGGCCAGCAGATAAAGCTGCCACAGCACAAGAAGCACAAAGACCCCGATACTGGACGAGAGCGCAAAGGGCAGCGAAGTGTTGCCCGGAAGGTGCGCCACATGATCGGGCCGTGCCGCGCCGACAGAGGTCACCAGAAACTCCCTTTGCCCGCGCGGCGCACCCGGCAAAGCCCCGTCGCCGCAGGCCAGTTCCAGCATCACCTCGGAAGCAGGCCGGTCCAGATGCCGCGCTGTGGGGAGGGAGGAGAAGTTGAAGCTCGGTGCGGGCAATGGCATGGCCCAATCGAGCGTCGGCGCGCGCCATGGATCGCGCCGCGCGCGCGTGCCGAGTGTCACCTGCAACAGCATATCCAGCGCGAACATGGCAAAGCCGATGGTCATGACAAAGCCGAAGAAGGAAGAGGTCAGGTTCAGCCATATCCATTCGGGGTTATCGGGGTAGACATCAATCCGGCGCGGCATGCCCAGAAGCCCGGTCAGATGCATGACGAAAAATGTGCCATGAAAGCCGATCAGGATGACCCAGAAGGCCGCTTCGCCCACCCCCCGGACCCGCGCCTTGCCAGTGACCAGGGGCATCCAGTAGGTGATCGCGGCCATCATCGGAAAGACGAATCCGCCGATCAGCACATAGTGCAGATGCGCGGTCACGAAGGCTGTGTCATGCGCCTGCCAGTTGAAGGGCACGATGGCGAGCATCACGCCGGTCAGCCCGCCCAACACGAAGGTCAGGAAGAAGCCAAGGATGTGATACATCGGCAGGTGCAGTTCGGGCCGCCCCTTCCACATGGTTCCGATCCAGGCGAAAACCTGCACCGCTGTCGGCACCGCCACCAGCACCGAGGCCGCAGAGAAGAAGGCAAGCGCCATATGCGGGATGCCCACCGTGAACATGTGATGCACCCAGAGCCCGAAGGACAGGAAGACCAGCCCGAGGACCGCGGCCACAATCGCGCCATAGCCAAGGATTCGCGTGCGGCACATGACGGGAATGATTGTGGACAAGGCCCCGGCGGCAGGCAGGAAGATGATATAGACCTCGGGATGGCCGAAGAGCCAGAAGAGATGCTGCCACAGAAGCGGATCGCCGCCGCGTAAAGGGTCGAAAAAGGGCCAGTCAAAGGCGCGCTCCAGTTCCAGCAGGACTGACGCGGCGATCAGGGGCGGAAACCCCACCAGCATCATGGCGCTGGTGCCCAGCATGTACCAGGCGAAGAGCGGCATCTCGGTCAGCTTCATTCCCGGCGCGCGCTGGCGCAGGATTGTCACCGTGATCTCGACCGCTGCGGCCACAGCCGAGATCTCGACAAAGGTCACGCCCAGAAGCCAGACATCGGCATTGATTCCGGGAGAATAGGCCGAACTCGACAGTGGCGTATACATGAACCAGCCATCGCGCGGCGCGACACCGAAGAGAAGCGCCGTCAGCATGATCAGGCCACCGAACAGATAGCACCAATAGCCAAGCGCCGTCAGGCGTGGAAAGGCCATGTCGCGCGTTCCCAGCATCTTCGGCAAGAGCCAGATGCCCAGTCCTTCCAGCATCGGAATGGCAAAAAGGAACATCATGATGCTTCCATGCATCGTGAAGATCTGATTGTAGAGTTCCGTGTCGAGGAATGCGCCGTCCGGCGTGGCAAGCTGCGCGCGAATGAGCATCGCCAGAATGCCGCCGATCGCGAAGAACACCAGCGCAGTAGCCATAAAGCGCAAGCCCAGGGTGGTGTGCGAGACCGATGTGATCTGCCCCCAGATCCCGCGATCATTGGCCCAGACGCCGGCCAGTTCCCGGTTCAAGGGCAGCGCCCGCTGGGGCGGATTGCGGGGCAGATCGGCAGGGGCGGCCTGCGCTTCGGACGGGCTGGCAGTCGTGTCGGTCATTGGCGGCCTCGCTCTGGTTCCGGGGGCCAGTTTTCCGGGGGCCAATCCGCATGGGCCTGCACATCGAACCGCATTCCGGCATGCCCTCTGCCGCAGAATTCGGCGCAAAGCCCCGCATAGACGCCGGGACTGTCCGCGATCAGCCGCAGCCGGTTGGTACGCCCCGGAATCGCATCCATCTTGCCCGCCAGTCGCGGCACCCAGAAGGAATGGATCACATCTTCGGAGGTGATCAATATATCGACCGGCTGGCCCGCCGGGATATGCATCAGACCGGCGCTCTCGACCGGCGCACCATCCGCCCCCTCATGCGTAAAACTCCAGCCCCACTGAAACGCATGGGCCCGCACGGTTACGGCCCCGTCATCGCGTGGCAGAATACGCTCGCCCACCACCAGCCCCGCGCCGAGCAGGAGCGTCAGCACCCCGAGCGAGAACCACAGGCCCAGACCATGCGTCCAGCGTCTGGTCGATGTTTCGCGGGGACGCCCGAAAGCAAGCGCAAGCAGACCCAGCACGAAGAGCGTGATCACCCCTGCGCCCGCCAGCATTGCCCACCACAGCCAGGCAATCTCTGCAGCCACGGGCCCGGAAGGGGCAAGCGTCGAGAGCGGCCCCCCGCAGCCCGCAAGCAGCAATGTGGCACTCAGTATCCTGCACCTCATAGCGGGTCGATCCATGCGGGAATGGTGATGCTGCGCGGTTCCTGAATGATTTCCGGCAACAGGCTCAGCAGCCGGGCCAGTTCAGGTTTGGCCAGAACCAGCCACAGGACAAGACCGATCAGTGGCAAGAGCGCGATCAGCGACAGAGCGACCGGAGGCGTGGCATAGGCACCGCGCCGCTCGCCCGACTGCTCGATCATATAGCCGAACCAGCTGTGCAGCACCACCATGCCCGTCACCGCCAGCAATTTGCTCACCATCCATGCATCCAGCACTTCCAGCCAGAAGATCAGCATCGTTCCGGCGGCCACAGCGATGACGGCTGCAGGCGAGACCAGCCGCGTATAGCTGAAATGCGTCAGCCAGCGAAACTCGGTGAACCCGGCCTGTGTCTGGAACCGATCATGCCGCCCGTGCAGATGCAACAGGATCGGCAACAGGATCAGCCCGGCGCACCAGATCACGAGTGACGCGATGTGAACTGCTTTCAGGATCGCGATCATGCAGGCTGATCCCGCCGCAACAGGCGCCACGCCAGAACCCCTGCGAGCAGGGCAAGCGGGATCATTCCGGGCACCCACATGATAAGCCCTGCCAGTTGCTGATCCTGAAGCGCGCTCAGTCCCCAGACCGGCGCATGGGCCAGATGCTCCGGATAGAAGGGGTGCGGGGCGAAGGTCAGAAGCGCACCCAGCAGGCCCATCTGTGCCACCAGTGTCATCAGGCCGAGGATGGGGGCCGGGCTGCGCTCCTGAAAGAGCGCCGAAAAGAACACCCAGGCAGGAAGGATCAACGCCGCCTGCATTGCCCAATAGACCGCCGCATAATCCCAGGCCGCCGAATATAGCTGCGGAATATGCCAGGCCCAGAGCGCCCCCGATAGGCCGAGGAATGCGGGCATGGTCGCTGCGCGGCGCCACGGAAAGGCGAGCGCCAGTGCCGGGGCCAGAATTGCCATAACCACCAGATGATGCACGGTCCGCGCGGAGAAAAGCGCGACACTCAGCGCGCAGAGCGGAGAAATGAAGGCAATCGCGGCGGCAAAGGCCGCGAGCCCGAACCCTGCCTTGCGGGCCTTGGCAGCCCCGCGCAGCCACCAGGCGCCGCAAATGCCCAGGGCAAGAAATGCGCCGATCAGGACCGGATCCAGATTCCAGCTTCCGAGCCAATCTGCCGGTGTGGGCGGCGGCCCGCAATAGGGCATGTCTGGATGTGTCGCAGCGCTCATGCCCCGATAACGCATTCGTCAGGGAACGGTTCCAGAGAAAAGGACAGCGCCGGGGAGGGGCGCTGCCTCAGGCGGCGTTTCAAAATACTCCGAACAGAAAGAGTAGAATAATGATTGGTATCGGGATACCAATAAGCCAAAGAAGAATGCCACGCATATCAACCTCCTGTTTCTGACATGGATCTGTCAGATATAGAACCACCTGGTGGCGTTCTTGTTCCGTGCAGAAGAGAAAATGGCCCACCTTCCGGCGGGCCATATTACTCGCTACGCTCACAATCGCGGAACCTTGGCCTTCATATTCAGGCAGGCTCTCCATTTCTATCTGCACAGCAGGACGGCATACCTGACCGCACAGGCAGAAGAACCCAGTGTTGTAGCCGCAGATATAGCGGCGACCAGTAAAAGTTTTTCATTTAGATTCAAAGAAATAAATGCGATATTTTACGGGAAGCAATGAAGAAGAATTAACTCAAGGATTCAATGAAGGCTTCCTATTATTGATAAATGCGCGTCGCAGGGAGAGACGTGCTTTCAATATTTTTTCGGCCCCGCAATGATCCAGATAATAAGACCGACAACCGGAAAAACCAGAACCAACAATATCCATAGCACCTTTTTTCCCTGTGATGCGCGCGAATTCAGGATTGACACAGCGGCCCAAATCACAAGAGCAAGGTGCAGTATTCCAATAACGCCCGTAAAATTAGTATTCATATGGTCCCTCGATTGTTATGCGGATTTGTCTGACGCTCAACGCGCAGAACACCGTTCGGTTCCCGGCTCTGTGCCGATCAACGCCGCGCTATAGCAGCGACGGGCAGGAATCCCAACGGTATTTGCGGCTTTACCTGTACGGCGCGGCCGTCTCTTGTTTGTCAGGCCAGCGAAAAAGCCAGCCAGGCGGCCAGTGCGATGGCAAAGGCCGTCAGAAACAGAGTGAAGATCAGGGCAAGCCGTGGGCGCATCTTTCAGACCAGTTCGAAAATTTCATAGTCGATATGACGGAGCGGGACGCCCAGATCCGCCAGATCGCGGCGGAGGGCATCGAGCATCGGCGCAGGCCCGCAGAGCAGATGCGGCCAGTGGCGCGTGTCGGCGGGCAGGTGGCGCAGCAGCAGATCACGGTCGATCCTGCCGCTTTCGCCCTGCCAGTCGTCGGGCGGCCTGTCGATCACATGCACCAAGGTCAGGTTCAGGCGTTGCTTCATCGCTTTCAGCTCTTCCCGGAAACTCGCCGTCTCCCAAGTCGGGCTGCCATAGATCACGATCACGGGCCGCGGGTCGCCCCGCGCGTCCAAGGCGTGCAGATTCGACAGGATCGGCGTGATTCCGATGCCCCCTGCGATCATCACGAAACCATCGGCGTCGGCCGCGCGATCTACCGAAAACGCGCCATAGGGCCCGTCAACATAGGCGCGGGTCCCGACCGGCGTCTTGACCAGCGCTTCGGTATGATCCCCAAGTGGCTTGATCGAAAACGCGAGGTTCGAACCGGTTTCCGGCGCGGTCGAGATGGTGAACGGATGCTCCACCAGCGATAGGGGCGAACGCCCGACTTTCAGCCAGGCAAACTGGCCCGGTTTCCAGCGTTTCAGCGCCTGTCCCTCGGGGGCAAGCTCCAATGTGTGCACATCGCCGCGCTCGGGCGTGTTTGCGATCACGCGCCAGCCGTTCCGCGCCATCCACATGGGTCGGATCAGGTGCGTGTGAATGAGAACAGCCATGAAACCCAGCGTCACGCCCAGCCATAGCAGCCGCTTTTGCGGCGTGTCGGTCAGATTGCCGACACCCAGCACATGCGCAATCGCGGCCAGCATCCCCAGCATTGCCAATATCAGATGCAGTGCGCGCCACCATTCATGGCGCAAATGCAAGCGTTTGCGAAACTCGGAACTGACGATCAATCCCACAAAGCACAGAAGCGCCACACGACCGGCGGTCAGTTCCCAGCGCGCCTCAAGCGGGTTCAGCACGCCAAGCGCGGGCTGATGAAACACATAAAGCAATGCGAAATGCGCGAGCATCAGCACTACGGCGCTCCAGCTGAGATAGCGATGCGTCACATAGACGATATCTGCCCCGAAAGGATGGGTGATCCAGCGCAGCCGCCCTGTCAGCGCGAATTGCAATGCCGCCAGCGCCAGCGCGCCGAATCCCAGACCCATGCTGAAATCCCAGATCGCGCCGCCTGATGACACTGGCATCGCCCATAGCAGCACCGCGAATGGCGCCGCGAGCGCAAGCATACCGAGCATCAGAATCGCTGCTCCATGCGCCAACACAAGGGCTGGGCGATCATGCAGGGGCTGGTGTTTCTCGGCCCGGATTTTCGCCGACCGTGTCGTCTGGTTCATCCCGCTTCAATGCGCAGGGCGCGGAATAGTTCCATCTTCCGGCGTCACTTCTGAGGCTTTGTCCCGATCTGGTAGTCAAAGACCAGCTTCCCGCCGTGCCAGCCTGTAGCCGCGGTCAGTGCTGCCGCCGCCAGCGACAGGATCAGACCCAGAGGCAGCACCGCCTCGACGTGGTTTCCGATGCGCCATGCCCAGTTCATTCCCAGAAGCGACAGAAGCATCACGGCCAGAATGAAATGCGTCCAGCTTGCCGACCGGTTGCGGATGCCGCGTACCATCAGCAACTCGACGGTGCCGGTGATCCCGGCGATGACCCCCATCACGAAGGCCCCGAAACTCGCCCAACCAGCAGCACGCGCCCAGAACACATCGCCGCTCCACCAGTACAGCAGGTCCGCACCCAGGACCGACATGGTCAGCGCAATCGGAAAGGTCACCAGCATTGCGTGCAAGGGATGGCCCGCAATGGCGATCTTAGATTCAGTCTCGTGCAGGGCGCGACGCTCCTCGACCGGATCGACAAGCTCTTGCTCTGTTTCGCTCATGACAACGCCCTTTCATTTGCATTGGGCGCGGGCGTATCGGCGCTGGCATGACCGCCGTTCAAGCGCAAACGGATTTGCCAGCCCGAACCCTGTTCGTCCTCCACCGCGCCCATATCCAGCTCTGCCCCGATCTGAAGGGCAAAAGCTGTCATTAATTCCCGTCCCAGACCGCTGTCGGTCGTGGCATCCTCGGGCCGTGCACAGGAGTTGCGCAGGCAAAGTTCGATCCCCGGTCCATCGGCAGTGAGCGTAATCGACAGGCTTGCGCGATCCTCCTGTGCATCCGTGGTTGCGTATTTCAGTGCATTGGTCAGCGCCTCGGAAAACAGCAGTGCGACCGGTACGATCTTGTCTGGCGAGATTGTGACGGTATCAAGCTGCGTGCTGATCTGTATTCTGCTTGTTTGCATAGGCGCCAAAGCCAGAGTGTCGCGCATGATACTTTCAAGGAACATGGTGGCATCGAGATTCGACACATTGGTTTCCTCGTATAATGTCCGATGAATCGACGCGAGCGCCCGGACGCGGGTTTGCACACCCCTGAGGATGGTGCGCGCCTGATCGTCCTTGAGCCGCCGCATCTGAAGGTTGAGGATCGACGCGATCAGTTGCAGGTTATTCTTGACCCGGTGGTGCACCTCTTTGAGCAGGACGGTCTTTTCCTGCAGCACGGTTTCACGCTCGATCTCATCGCGCCGGATCAGCCGAGCCATCTTGGAAAATGTGGAGTCGATCTCACGCAATTCCAAAGGTGCGTCTTCCGGCAAGCGCTGGAAATCCGCGCGATTGCCAAGGGCGAAGCGGCGTAACTGGACATTTACGTGACGCAGATGCCGCACCACCAGATAATGCAGCGACAGGATCAGTGCACCGACCGACGCAACCCACATCAGCACCGGAAAAGCGATCCGCCACAGATCGGGCGTCAGACTTGCGCGGGTCACTTCTGACGACCAACTGCCAAGCGCGAAAAGCTGTCGGGGCGCGAGTTCGACCATCGTGTAAACGCGTTCACTCGTGCTGACACTGGGCGCTATGAAAATACCCTGACGTCTGGCGATGAACCTTGTGGTCTGTTCCGCGTCCGGCAGGATTTCTGTCCTGTCATCCGCCCCCGATGTCGCCAGGGTGTGCCCTTTCGCATTGACCAGCACCACGCTGATCAGCCCGCTATCGGGGTCACTCGGGGTCGAGATCAGCCGAAAAGTCGCTTGCGAGATCGAAACCGAGACGATCCCCTGAAACGTGCCCTCTTCCACGACCGGAAAATTGGCCAGCACGACAGGTTGACGGGTGGCGCTGCCCAGCGGCTGAAAACTGAAACTGGGGCGCGGGTCTTCGGTCATTTGCGCCAGATCATCAGACTCGCTGAAGTCCTGCTCTTCGCCAGTGGACACGCACGCCATCTGCCCCTGTGCCGTGATGAAGCCAGCAAATGCATAGAGCCCCGCCTCATCGATGAACTCTGCCAGATATTCCGAACAGGCCACAG
The DNA here is from genome assembly GCF_001884735.1 of Natronohydrobacter thiooxidans. Classification (GTDB taxonomy): domain Bacteria; phylum Pseudomonadota; class Alphaproteobacteria; order Rhodobacterales; family Rhodobacteraceae; genus Roseinatronobacter; species Roseinatronobacter thiooxidans_A. The sequence goes on from NZ_MJAP01000012.1 coordinate 76,786, forward strand.
GATCGTCGGCCAATTCCAGCAGGGTGGGTGCCAGCATCCGCGCAGCGTCCATGGCGCTTCCCAGAAGGGCCCGTTGGCCCTGAACCGCATCGCTCGTGCGCGAGATCAGGCGGGTTTCCATGTCAGATCTCTGGCGCTGCCAGCCGTCATATTCGGAATAGATCGCAATCGCACCCAAAGGCACCAGCGCCAGCGTGAGAACCACAGAGAGGCGGGTGACAAGTCTGTTGCTGAAAACGCGTTTTGGCACGTCGCCTCGTTTGCGTTGCTATCAGAAGGCTACAGGCGCGGAAGAGAGCACCCCGGTCACGGTCTTGTCCGTCGGAAGCACCTCCTCATCCTTGTCCAGTCCCAGCCGCTTGGCCAGCGCGGCGCGGCCGCGATTGGCACGGCTCTTGATCGTTCCGGGCGCACAGCCGCAGGTTTCCGCCGCTTCCTCGATCGAAAATCCGAGCGCGCCCACAAGCAAAAGCGCCTCGCGCTGCTCCAGAGGCAGCTCGCGCATCGCACTATTCAGTTCCTGCATGGCAAGCCGCCCGTCATGATCGGGCTTGCTGGCGAGCTGCGCTGTGAAACTGCCTTCGGGATCAGCCACTTCGCGCACGCTCTTGCGCCGGGCGGACAGAAAGGTGTTGCGCATGATGGTGAAAAGCCAGGCGCGCAGATTGGTGCCGGCGCGAAACTGATCGAACTTTCCCCATGCCTTGAGGACGGTCTCTTGCACCAGATCATCTGCGCTGCTGACATTGCCGGTCAGGCCGCGCGCAAATGCGCGCAGCGCAGCCAGATGTGTCACGATCTCCTCACGCGGATCGGTTTCAGCAGAATGTGAGGAACTCATTTGCTTTGGGCCCCGTTGTCGGGACTCCCTTCGCCCGCGCGCAGGGACGCGATAAGCCGCTCCAGATCTTGCGGAAGCTCATCTTCAGCCGAAGGACCGTAAAGCCGCTTCAGGTTCTCATCTATCTGCCGGGCCACCTCAATGGGTACATCTTGGTCGTTCTTGGGCTCACCGCGTCGCATTGCCATCATGTTCTCATATTTGTATCAACCGGGCATTCCGAAATGGTGCCGGTTGGCATTTTTCCACCGTTCAATGGAACCAAACACGTTTCTGCAGGTTCGGTTCCGATGAAATCGCAAAACCCGTGGATTTTTTCAGTTCCGGCATCATCTGCAGAGTTACCGATAAGATCACCACGCAACAAGCCTTGAGGACAAAATGTCGACATCGATGCAAATCGCCCAACAGCTTCCGTTTCTGCGTCGCTACGCGCGCGCGCTTACCGGGTCGCAGCATACCGGCGACCGCTACGCCGCCGCGACACTGGAAGCCATTCTGGATGATCGCAGCCTTCTGAATGACGACCTGTCGCCCAAGCTGGGGCTTTTCCGGGCGTTTCATACTGTGTGGCAAAGCACTGGTGCACCTGTCGGAAGCGAGCCGGTGGAAGGCATCGAAGCGCGGGCGCAGTCCATGCTGGCTGATTTGACCACCAACACCCGCGAAGCGCTTCTGTTGCGCGCGCTGGAAGAGTTTTCCTTTGAAGAGATTGCGCAGATCATTCAGATCTCGGTTGACGAGGCGCAGGAACTCGTGGCGATTGCCTATCGTGAAATGTCGAGATCGGTGCGCGGTCGTATCCAGATCATCGAGGATGAACCGCTGATCGCGCTGGATATCAAGAGTATCGTCACCGAGATGGGCCATGAGGTGACGGGCATCGCCCGCACGCGCGCCGAGGCGATCGCGCTTGGCAAGCGCGAGAAGGCCGATCTGATCCTGGCCGACATTCACCTGGCCGATGACAGTTCTGGCGTGGATGCTGTCGTCGACTTGCTGCGCGACAGTCCCGATACGCCGGTGATCTTCATCACCGCCTATCCCGAGCGCCTGTTGACCGGTGAGAAACCCGAACCGGCCTTTCTGATCCCCAAGCCTTTCGACGAGGAACAGGTCCGCTCTGCAGTCTCTCAGGCGATGTTCTTCGCCTCGACCCAGACACTGCACGCCTGATCTTTCTGTCAGCCAGCCGACACTGACCCGCGCCATTGGCTCGGGTTTTTCATAATGCGTCCCGCGTGTTCACGTTTGCGCATCTGAACGACAAGAACCGGAACCATTCATGTCCTGACCTGTTGTTTCTTCAATGGTCGCAAATCTGCGACGCCCGAAACTGAAAGGACATATCATGCTTGGTTGGGCACTCACGTTTCTCATCGTCGCGCTGATTGCCGCAGCGCTTGGTTTCACGGGGATTGCAGGCGCTGCCTCTTCGATCGCGCAGATCCTGTTCGTCGTTTTCCTCGTGCTCTTTCTGGTCGCGATGGTCGCGCGCGCCGTGCAGGGTAGACCGCCGGTCTGACCACTCCTGACCGGAGCGGAAGAAAGGAGTATGTGATGGCTGATAAAGAGCTGGAGCAGTTGCATTCCAATTTTTTCGGACCGTCACCGGGAGAGGTAAAGGACCGCCCCGCGCAGCCGCTTGACCCGGATGACGAACCGCTTGAAAGGATCGCCGAGGCGCATCGCCGCGTCGCGGATGTGATCGAAGGATTCGACAAGCTGGTCGAAAAGGCAGAGCCCTCGTTCCGCCCGGTCGCCGAAGCCTTTCTGATAATGCACCGCAGGCATGATCGCGAGCTTGCGGCCTATCTGGAGCGCGCCGGACGCGAAGCCTCGGAGCATGGCACGTTTTTCGGCACTGTGAATCGCGCCCTGATCGAAGCCCGGTCATGGATCGAGAACGTCGATGAAGGCGTGATGGACCGGGTGAAGGAAGGCGAAAAGCACGTGCTGGAAGGCTATGCCGAAGCCCGAGATATCGGCCAGACGGTCGAGGCGAATGCCATGCTGCGCCAACATATGGCCGACATTGATGCTTTGCTGGTAAAGCATGCAACCTGACGAATGACGGGCGCGCCTTCGCGCGCCCGCTGTCGTTTTGCTCTCTCGGTGAGGCGTCTTCGAATGCATCCCTGTCAGACATGCCCTCTGCGCCGCCATGACCTGTTCATGCCATTCAGCGCAGAAGAGCTTTCTTTCATGATGAAATTCCGCTCGGGCGAAGTGCGTCTCGCGCCGGGAGAGGTATTATTCCATGAAGGCGATGAAAGCGCGTATTTCTACACTGCGCTGGAAGGGCAGGGTGTGCGGGTGAAGCACTTGCTCAATGGCGAGCGACAAGTGGTCAATCTCATCTTTCCGGGCGATGTTGTGGGCTTGCAGGCCAGCTTGGCCGGCGGCGCATCAAGCACGGCGATTGCCTCAAGCCCGATGGTGCTGTGTCGTTTCGAAAAACGCAGATTGCACGAGCTCTACTGCTCCAGTCCGGATCGCGCCTATGCCTTGACCTGGATCGCTGCGGTCGAGGAACATTTCCTTGGCGAGACCATCGCCACTCTGGGCCAGCGCGACGCCACGCAGCGCGTGGCCTGGGCCCTGCTCAAGATCTACAACCGTCTGAGTGCGGTCGGTCTGGCGCAGGAGGCTGGAGATGTGCCGCTGCCTTTGCGGCAGCGCGATCTGGCCGATGCCATGGGCTTGTCGCTGGTGCATACCAACAAGACGCTGGCACGGCTGCGCCCCTTGGCGAGATGGGAAAACGGCCGGTTGTGGATCTCGGATGCCGAAGCGCTCGCCGAAATCGCGATGACCGACTGCGCCTTGCCGCCCGACCGCCCTCTGCTATGAGTTTTGCACCAGCTTTTCCAGAATACGCTCAAGATCTTCGGTAAAGAAGGGCAGCGCCAGGATCGGAAAGGCCAGATCTGCCGCTGCGTCCGGCGGTCCGTCATCCAGAATAATGACAGGTACACTCCGATTGCGCAAAGCAGCGCATAATGAACTGGCTGCAAACTGCGCGGCTGGCATCTGCACGACCGCGACACGCAGCATGCAATCATCGGCGAGGGATCCGAGCGCGACAAGCGCCTCCTCCGGGGTGGTGACAATCAGCGGTATGCCGAGTCCCTTCTGCTGCAATGTCGCGGTCACATCCTTCGCGACCAGAGCAAAATTCACGCAAACCAGAAAACTGCTTCCCATATGCTTCGCCACCTCTTCCGTGAAAGACTCCGGTCTGCACAGAGTTGTGAAGCGGCGCTATAAACTACGACATAGGTAACGTAGAGTCAGGTTGCGGTAACCTGCTCCAGCGGGCTATCCAGCCACCATTCCAGCCCGGTCTGGCGGAACCTGACTTCCGTCTGCGCCGACAAGGCCATGGCCAGCATGTCCTCAAGCACGACTGAACCGAAGCCCCGGCGCTGTGGGGCGACGACGGCGGGGCCGCCGGATTCGCGCCAGTGCAGGTGCAATCTTCTGTTGTCATCGCCGGATATAGACCAGCCGACAGTGACGCGCCCCTCCGGGGTCAGAAGCGCACCATATTTGGCGGCATTGGTGGCCAGTTCGTAAATGGCCATGCCAAGGCTCTGGGCGGCTTCGGGGGTCACGTCCAGCGCAGGGCCGCCAAGTTGCAGGCGCTGCTCCAGATCCGCATCGAAATACGCCAGTTGCGCCCGGATCAGCGATTCGAGATCAAGTTTTTCCGATGGTGAATGAACCAGCAAATCCTGACAGGCTGACAGCGCCCGCAACCGCCCGCCAAAATCACGCACGAAATCGGATACATCCGAAGGCTGCATCTGACGCAGCATTGATTGTACGACGGCGAGCAGATTCTTCGAGCGGTGATTGACCTCGCGCATGGCAAAGGCCCGCCGTTCCTCGCTGCGCTTGCGCGCGGTGATGTCATAGGCCGAGGGAACAAGAAAGGCGACGTTGCCATCGTCATCCAGTACCGGCGACAGGCTGAAATCTATCGCCATCCGCCCTTCTGCGCTGACCCGGACAGAGGCATCATAGCGCTGCAATTCGCCGCGCGCAGCAGCCGCAACAGCATCTTTCAGCCGTGCGACTTCTTCCGGATCGTGAGACCACCAGAAACACTCCCAGAATTTCCGTCCGACCACAACGTCGCGCGACATCCCCCCAAGGTCCAGCGCTGGACGATTTATCTCGATCAACGTGCCATCAGGTGCGAGCACACCGATCAACGAATTGGTATGGTCAAGTATCTGACGCAGCTTCGCTTCAGTTTGCAGCCGCGCCGATATATCGACCACAATTGACGATATGCCCAGAAACTGCCCGGAAGCATCGCGCAAGGCGTTCTTGGTGCTGCTGGCCTGAAGCCGGGTGCCATCCTTGCACAGATACTGTTTTTCGAGTTGCGCGTGATCTGCACCCGCCACCAAATCTGCCACAATCGCCCGGGTTTCCGTCAGGCAGTCGGGGGCTGTCAATTCCCAGATGGTTTTGCTCATCAACTCATCTTCCCGGTAGCCGAGCATCTCGCACAGGCGCGGGTTGACCAATGTGATACGCCCATGCGCATCTGTCTCTATCAGCCCTGCAGGCATCTGGGTGATGATACGTTGAAGCCGGGCCTGAGTTCGGGCGGCTTCTTCTGCGGATTCAGCATGGCCTGTTCTGTACAAGGTCGCATCCTGTATTTTGTCGCGTTCGTTCCGCATCTGCCAGTTCCATTCTGGAGTAAGACCGTGCGCGGGCGCGGTTAATCGCAATCTCGGGTTGAAATTAGCCACGGGTTCACAACAGCGCAAGTGCCGAAAAATACATCTCGAATACTGTTATTTCGCGTGGCTTTCCACGGTGGCGCGCCGCATAAGCCGCCGCAGAACCGGGAAGCAACCGTGGATGACGTCAGTTCCCGATCTGCTCAGGAACTGAATACGGATCGCCCCAAGGACGCGCGACAAAGGTCATGCTGCCGTGTCTTTGAAATACGCCTTATAGGTTTTACGCAACTCGGCTTTCTGGACCTTGCCCATGGTGTTGCGGGGCAGTTCCGGCAGGATGATGAACGCTTTCGGCTGTTTGTAGCGGGCCAGCTTTTCCGAGAGTTCCCCTAGGATCTGCCGCTCGTCCGGCCCCTCTCCGGTCGGAACAAGAACTGCGACGACAGCTTCGCCGAAGTCAGGATGCGGCAGGCCGATAACGGCACTTTCCAGAACGCCGGGCATGTCATCAAGCGTCAGTTCGACTTCCTTGGGGTAGACATTATAGCCCCCCGAGATGATCAGATCCTTCGCGCGTCCAACGATATTCACATAGCCCTGATCGTCGATCATTCCCAGATCGCCGGTCATGAAATACCCGTCGTCGCGGAATTCTTCGGCGGTCTTTTCGGGCATCTGCCAATAGCCCTGAAAGACATTCGGTCCCTTGACCTCGATCATGCCGGTTTCGCCCTGCGGCATCTCGGTTCCGCTCGCCGGATCGGCAATGCGCAGATCGACACCGGGCAGCGGAAAGCCGACCGTGCCGGGCCTGCGCGCGCCATCATAGGGGTTTGAGGTCAGCATATTGGTCTCGGTCATCCCGTAGCGTTCCAGAATCGCATGGCCCGTGCGCTCGGACCATTGCAGATGCGTTTCTGCCAGGAGCGGTGCGGATCCGGAAACGAAGAGCCGCATATGGCCGACAGTCTCGCGGCTCAGACGCGGATCGCCCAGCAGACGGGTGTAGAAGGTGGGCACACCCATCATGGTTGTGGCCTGATCCAGCAGATCGAAAACCTGATCCAGATCGAATTTCGGCAGGAAGATCATCTGCGCGCCGGCACGCAGGATCACATTCGAGGCCACAAAAAGCCCGTGCGTGTGAAAGATCGGCAAGGCATGCAGCAAGACATCCTTCTCGGTGAAGCGCCAGAGCTCGACCAGCGTCTCGGCATTCGACAGCAGATTGTTCTGGCTGAGCATGGCGCCCTTGGAGCGCCCGGTCGTGCCCGAAGTGTAGAGCAGGGCGGCCAGATCATCGCCGCTGCGCGCGGCCGGTGTGATCCGGGTGGGGTGCCCCGCGGCGAGGGCGTCAAAGCTGCCGCCGGGGCCAAGGCTTTGCAAGGCGATTCCCAGCCGCTTGGCCAGCGGCGCAAGCGCATCCACGCGGCCCGGATCGACCAGCAAAAGCCGCGCCCCGCAATCGCTGACAAAGTATTCCAGTTCGTCAGGCGTATAGGCGGTGTTCAGTGGCAGGAACACGATGCCCGAGGCCATGGCTGCCCCGTAAAGCGCCAGCATCTGCGGCGTTTTCGACGCCTGAACCGCAACCCGGTCGCCGGGTTCCAGCCCGCAGGCCCTCAGCGTATGACTGAAGCGCGCGATCAGGTCATGAAACGCGGCCGCGCTGATCTTCCTGCCATCGGCAAGCGTCAGAAACGGTCTTGGCGCGTCAGCCAGTGGCGCGAACAGCGTCTCATACATGGGGTTGGTCATCGAAATGTTCCTCCTTCCTGCCATCGCTTCGCGAGAGCGGTTAGTCCTGTCCGGCGCGCGCAAGCTGGCGCATGGCTCTGGTTGCGGCGACCTTGCCTTGTGCGGCATAGCTTTCGTGATAGGTCTCGACCTGATCAAGGTCATAGAGATAATTGACCATCGCGCCGCAGGACTGTTTCAACCCGCGCGGCGAGATATCCGCAGTCGCGTGAATTTCATGAACCAGCGCGCCGTTATTCAGGTGAAAGCGCGCAACCGGATCGCGCGGGCGGTCGCGCTTGTCCTTGACATCCAGCAGGTAATGCGCGGCCAGTCGGCGCAAGCGCATCTGTCCGGCCTCGTCGAGCCTATCCGGGCCGTCCAGAAGTGCCTGGATACTGCTGTCGCCCCCCTCGGCGCGGTCGCGCAACCAGCCCGACAGGCCCGGAATCGGGGACAGGGTCACGAATTGGCGCAGATGGGGCAATTCCTGCTGCAACAAGGCCACAACCTGTTTGATCAGAGAATTGCCGAAACTGATCCCTTGCAACCCTTTCTGACAATTCGAGATCGAATAGAAGGTGGCGGTATCCGCCTGTGCGGGATCCAGCGGCTTGCGCCCATCGGCCAGCAGCGCCTGCACAGAGCCCGGCACCCCCTTGACCAGCGCCACCTCGACAAAGATCAGCGGCTCGTCGGGCATGGCCGGGTGAAAAAAGGCAAAGCAGCGCCGGTCCTTGGGGTCCACGCGCGCGCGCAGGGCTTCCCAGTCGCCGATTTCATGGACGGCTTCATATTCGATGATCTTTTCCAGCAAACTCGCCGGGCTTTCCCATGTGATCTGTCGCAGCACAAGGAAACCCCGGTTGAACCAGGACTGGAACAGATGCGCGAAATCGAGATCCACGCGGGCCAGTTCGGGGATCTCGGGCAGGAGTGCCAGCAAATCCCTGCGCATCCGCACGAGTTCCTTCGTGGCACCGGGCGCGTGGTTCAGGCGGCGCAGCAATTCCTGTCGGCGCGGCTCTGCGGTCTGCAGTAGCAACCGCAACTGCCGCGCATCGCGCGACGCCGCATAGCTCAGCGCTGCCTGAACCACCGCATCCGGATGAAGGTCGTAATCCTGCGCCAGATGCTGGAAGAAGTCCCGCCTTGCGGCATCATCCATACGGGCATAGGCCCCGAGGATTTCCCGCGCAAGGCGCATTGTCGAGACCTCGCCCGCGCCCGCGAGCAGGTTCGCACACATCTCGGTCACAGGTTTGCCGGAACTGCCGCGCAGCGGTGCGAAACGCCGCTCGACAAGCTGGCCCAGCAGATCGCCCAGATATCCGGTTCTGTTCATTGTTCCGACCCTTTTACCGCACCGGACCCATCACGATATCCGGCAGCCACGTCGCAATACCCGGAAAGAAGCACAGAATCACGATGGCCAGAACCATGCAACCGACATAGGGCAGCGAGCCCTTGAGGATGGTCTTGAGCTTGATATCGGGTGCGATGGAATTGATCACATAGAGATTAAGCCCCACCGGCGGCGAGATCAGCCCGATTTCCATATTGATCGTCAGGATCACGGCGAACCAGTAGGGGTCGAAATCCGCAGCCAGGATGATCGGCAGCAGGATCGGCGCGGCCATCAGAATCACCGCCACGGGGGGCAGGAAGAACCCCGCGATCAGCAGGAAGACATTGATTGCGCCCATCAGCACCCAGCGATTGACGTCGAGCGCAGTGATCCACATGGCGATGGATTGTGTGATATAGAGCGAGGACAGCATGTAGCTGAACACCCCCGCCGCACCGATGATGAACAGGATCATCACCGATTCCCGCGTCGAATCGCGCAGCACCACCCAGAGCGATTTGGGCGACCACATGCGATAGATCACAATCGCCATCAGCAGACACAAGAGCGCGCCCACAGCGGCGGTTTCCGATGGCGTCGCGATGCCGCCATACATGGCGTAGAGCACGCCGATGATGACCAGCAGGAAAGGGATCACGCGGGGCAGGATTTCGAATTTCTCGCGCAGGCTGTAGCGTTTGGCTGACATCACCGAAAGCCCGGTATCGCGCCAGGTCGAATAGACCGACCAGGCCATGAACAGCCCCACCAGCATCAGCCCCGGCAGCACGCCTGCCAGAAACAGCCGCCCGATCGAAGTCTCGGTCGCGATGCCATAGACGATCATCGTGACCGAGGGCGGGATCAGGATGCCCAGCGTGCCCCCCGCCGCGATCGAGCCAGAAGCAACCGTATCCGGGTAGCCGCGTTTGCGCATCTCGGGGATGCCCATCTTGCCGATGGCGGCGCATGTGGCGGGACTGGAGCCGGACATGGCCGAAAACAGCGCACAGGCCCCGAGATTGGACATGACCAGCCCCCCCGGAACGCGGGTCAGCCAGCGTTCCAGCGCTTCATAGAGATCGGCGCCCGCGCGGGTCGAGGAAATCGCCGAGCCCATGATGATGAACATCGGGATCGACAAGAGCGCGAAGGAATTGAGCTTGCCGAAGAACTTGTCGGGCATCAGTTCCAGCGCCCACATCCCCTCGAACAGGGCAAGGAAGACGGCCGAAACGATCAGTAGCCCGGTGGCGACCGACACGCCTGAGAAGAGCACGGCGATGGTGACGAAGGCGACAAGCGCGCCAAGGATGAGCGGGTCCATCAGTCGGCCTCCAGTCCGAAGGCGGTGTCCCGCCCGATCAGCAATGCCAGGAGATCGGCAAGCAGTTGCAGGATGAAGAGGGCAAAGCCAACCGGCATTGCGATCAGCGACACCCAGAGTTTCGGGCCCCAGACAGTCGAGGTGCGCCAGCCGCGCTGATAGGCGAGATGCCAGTGCTCATAGGCATAGAAGGCCATCACCGACAGAACCACGATGCCCGAGAGCAGGACGATCACGGCAAGGATCTTGCGGGGCACGGGGCGAAGCCACATGGGCAGCAGATCGACATTCACATGCCCGCGCAGTTTCTGCACATAGGGCAGGCCCAGCATCGTGGCCGCGATCATCAGATAGATAACGGTTTCGGTCTGCCAGATCGTGGACTGGCGCAGCATGAAACGCACGAAAATCATCTGGCAGGTGATGAGGACCGAGGCAAGGATCATCGCGGCGGCGATCCAGCCGCACAGGGTCGATATCCCGCCAATCGCGCGGATCAGAGTTCCTGCGCCGCGTCGCCACCCGGCCTCTGCTGTTGTCTTGGGCATCATGCCGGCTCCTGAATGTCGATGGAAGGAGTGGATCGGGCGCAGCACCGCTGCGCCCGATGCGGATGGGTCATTCCACCGAGAAAGCGAGATCCAGCAATTCCTGACCGTTCGGAACCTGGCTCAGGAAATCCTGATATGCGGACTCGGTTGCCAGCATGCGCCAGGCCTCGAAATCCTCGGCTGTCATCTCGGCAATCTGCACGTCATTGTTGCTGAAAACCTCGACCGAGCGCTCATCATCGATCTTAGCCTGTTCGAGATACCATTCCTCCGCGCGGGCGGATGCGGCCAGCAGCACCTCCTGCTGTTCCTGCGACAGTCCCTCAAAAGTGGATTTGTTCATCAGAAGCGGCTGATACATGAACCACAGGGCGATATCGCCTGCCGGGGTGTAGCAGTCGACCTGCTCGTATAGCCGGAAGGACACAAAAGACGAAGAAGAGGTGTTCACCGCATCCAGAACGCCGGTCTGCATCCCGTTATAGATCTCGGACGAGGCCATGGACGAGATCGAGGCGCCCGCAGCCGCGAGCATCTGCTCGAACCCACGTCCGGCGGCGCGCACTGTGCGGCCTTCCATATGCTCGGGGCGGGTGATGCAGTCACCTTTTGACGCAAACCCACCCGCAAGATAGCCATGCACCAGAACCATGATGTCATCTTCGGCCATCAGGTCTTCGAGCCGCTGCATGAACTCGGATTTGTTGAGCCGCGCGGCATGGTCATGGTTGCGCACGATGCCGGGCATGAGCGTCAGATTGAATTCGGGCCGCAGTCCGCCCGCATAGGACAGGGGATAGACGGTCATGTCCAACTGGCCACGGCTGACGGGCTGATACTGCTCGGTGGCCGAAAACAGCGAGGCCGAGGGGAAAATCCGGATCGACAAACCGACATCGGCGGCCTCGACCTCTTCGGCGATCATTTCCGCGACCTTGTGGCGCACATCGGCGGTTGACCATTGATGGGACAGGCGAAGCTGTTGGGCCTGTGCCGAAAACGCCGTTCCAAGCGCGACCACCGAGGCCGCTGCGAATGCGAAAAACTTCATGATGTCCTCCCTGACATATGATCCGGGCTGCACGCCCTGAAAGCGCATTGCTCCTCAACAATGACATGCGGAATGAAACGGCATGTTGCATCCAGAGTCAACCATATTGTATACAATTATTGCGTTGCAAAATACAAACCTATGGCCTAGCGTCGGTTTGCCATTCCATCAGGACCGACGTCATGACCTCGCGCCGCGCAGATATCATTCGCGAATCCCTGGAGCAGATGATCGTCACAGGCGCACTGGCCAATGGCGAAAGGCTGGATGAAACCGCCCTGTCAGAGCGTTTCGGCTGCTCGCGCACCCCGCTGCGCGAGGCGTTTCAGGCGCTGGCGGCCTCTGGTCTGATCGAATTGCTGCCGCATCGCGGGGCCTTTGTGCGCCATCCGAGCCTGACCCAGATGGTCGAGATGTTCGAGGTCATGGCGGAGCTGGAAGCCTTTTGCGGGCGTCTGGCTGCGCGGCGTGTGACAAATGCCGATCTCGCCGCGCTGCAGGAAACGGTCGTGGCCTGCGAAGAGGCGGTCCGCGCCAATGATCACGATTGCTACTATCATGAGAACGAGCGCTTTCATCATCTGCTCTATAGCGCCTCCGGCAACAGTTTTCTGGCCGATCAGGCCAGTCGGCTACATGCGCGCCTGAAACCGTTCCGCCGGTTGCAACTGCGCGTGCGCGGGCGGCTGGAACAATCGCTGGCAGAACATCGGGTGATCCTCGACGCGCTCGAAAAGGGTCATGCAGAAGAAGTTGCCACAGCCCTGCGCGATCATGTTGCGGTTCAGGGCGGCAAGTTCAATGACCTGATGGCGAGCTACAATGCCTCGCCCCTCAGTGCGCAACGGGCCTAGGCAAACCAGAATGGGCAAAGGGCGCAACCGCGCCCTTTGCCAGTGTTTTCCGGGCTATTCCGCAGGCCGGGCCTGTTCGGCTCCTGAATCCGAACTCGGATCATCCTCGCGCTCGCAGCTGCGGCTGCTGACACGGGGGTAGATCAGCAGGAACGCAGCCGTGATCATGTATCCGGCGGTGATCCCATTGACTTCCGGCCAATGCAGCCCCGGCGCATGGATGATCCCCACCATCGCCATCGCGGCAGCGGCGGCGGCAAAGCCACCCGCATTCACGAAGCGCCCGTCAATGACACTGGCGACAATCGCGCCCCAGATCAGGCCGGTCAGGATCGCCCCTTGCGACAGCGCAAGATGGCCTGCGAAAGGAACCCCCTCCATGGCCAGCGCCGCTGTCAGGGCCGGATCGCCAAGCGAGAGCATTCCGGCGGCACCTGTCGCGGCCAGGGCTCCGGCCAATGCGCCCCATTGGATCAGCAGGAAAGCCGAGACATGCGGCATCATGGCGATGGTGATCGCGGCCATATGCTCGCTCTTGACCGATTGCGCCGTATTGGTGATCAGGCTGAGCGCGACGAAGACCAGCACCGGCGCGGCGGCGGCCACCGGGATCAGATTGTTGAGGAAGGCCAGCAGACCGAAGAAGGCACCCAAGGGTATGATCACGGCCACCCCGATGACATAGCCCGCATGCGCACCGATCCGCTTATAGGCAGGATGGCCGATATAGGCGGTGGTCGGGAAGGGCGAGCCGAACAGCGCACCGATCATCGTGCCGGCGCCATCGGTCAGCTGACAGACTGCAACCGGATAGCGATCCCCGGCGGCCTCGGCGGATTCGACATTGTTCATGGTCTCGATGAAATTGTAGATCTGGACCGGGACCAGCACGAGGAACAATTCCGGGTTGGCAAACAGATGCTGAATCCCCACGGCCAGATCGCCGAAATAGGGCATGGGCGGGTAGAAGCCCACACCTTCGGCCGAAATCGTCGCCTGACCGGTGATCAGCGCGACCACCGTGCCCACGATCAGCGCCAGCAGACCCGCGGGAACATTGCCCGGCAAGCGGAACCGCCCCACCAGACCCCAGAGGATGATGATGAGTGAGGCAAAACCGATGAACGGATTCTCGAAGATCGTGGCCAGCGGAACCGTGCCGATAAAGACCAGCGCAATCCCGCAGAGCGTGCCCAGCATGCCCGCGCGGGGCGTGACGCGCTTCAGGAACGGGCCAATGATCGCGCCAAGCGCGGCCACGATGCCGCCCATGAAACCGGCGCCGATACCGACCTGCCAGGCGAGAACGGCATCATTCGTGGCCCAGTAGATCGGGCCGATGACGCCGAACAGATAGACGAACATCACCGGTGTCGAAATGCCGTAAGGCAGGGCGGTCACGTCGCGCCCGGTCTTGCCCGCCACATGGCGCGCCAGAGCCACATAGACCGCGATCCCGGCGATGATCGCCACTGCCGCCCCCGGCACGATCCGGCCATAGACGATTTCGGCGGGCATCTGAAAGACGAACTGGCAGATCCCCGCCAGCACCATCAGGTTGATCAGGTTGTCGGTGAACAATGCCCAGAACGCACTGTAATCCCCGCGCGAGACAAGCCGGTACGGCATTCCCTCTGTGCGCATTGTGTTTCCTCCGTGGTTTGCCATAGGGCGGCACTTCCCCGCGTGCCGCCTCCTCCCTCAAACGACGCGAAAACGCGCCAGATTCTCGCGCGGGGCACGAGTATTCCTTCGCCGCAGCGATTTTCTGGCCAGATTACTGGCCGGGGATCCGGTTTGCCCTCTGAGCGGTTTGTCATGCCTGATGACGCGGGCCATTGGACGGTGCTGCCCGTTTCGCGTGAACGTGCTGCACCTCGTCTGCGCCATCTGTTTTCCACGGATGTGCGGCTTCCAACCGGACGCGCATAATCGCGATATCTGTCTGGGCCTCCGGCCATCTATGACAGCGCGTCAACCGCCCCTTTGCCTGATGCGATATCCGGCAACATCTCCGGGCCTTGTTTGCATCTACGCGAAACGACGCCGGGTCTTCTTGCCATGGGCCATGAATTCCTCCGCAGCATTGGCCGGGACCAGAATGTCCCTGAAGCCAACCTGACACAGAATCCACTTTCAATAAATTGGTTGAGTCTGGCAGACTATTTCAACGGTATATTGAAAATCTCGGGCAACTGCCCCCGCAGGCCAGAGGCGGCCAGCCTCTCGGCGACCATAGGATCGGCTGCGCGCAGGTTGCATGCGCCGATGCTCCGCCCCGTCCCGGTTCAGACGCGGATCATACCGTCCGCATGTCCTGCATGTAGGCTGGCAATCAGCGCTGCATGGGTTCCGCGCAGGGCGCGTTGGTTGAGCGAGCCTTTCTCGGTGATCTCGCCACGGTCGAAGCTGGGCTCCTCGTGCAGAACCACAGCCAGCCGCACCCGGTTTGCCGATCCTGTGGCGGCCTTTGCATGGGTCGAAAGCCGGGGGCGCAAGGCGGCATCCAGATCTGCGGCGGGCATGGCGAGGGCCTCGCGCGAGAGCAGGAGCAGCGCGCCAAGCTCGGCTTCATTCTCGCCGGTGATCACAGCATCGCGGATCAGCCCGCCCATCGCATCCACGAGCCCCGCCCGCACGGCGCCGACTGCGACCCATGTGCCAGTATTCAGCTTGAAATTCTCGGCGACGCGGCCGTCGAAAAAGAAGCCCTTCGCAAAGTCCTCGGGATCAGCCGGGCGCAAGGCATCGCCCATGCAGTAGAATCCGTCCTCATCGAAGGCTTCAGCGGTCTTCTCGGGATCACCCAGATAGCCGGGCGTGATGTTCGGACCCTTCAGCCGCAATTCCAGCTTGCCGCCGCTGGGCACCAGTTTCATCGTGATGCCCCGTGCGGGCACGCCGACATTTCCGGCTTTTTCCTGCACCATTGTGCAGGAAATCGAAAAAGGGGCGGTTTCCGTGGAGCCGAGCGAGGTGGACAGAAGCACATCGCGCCCCGTCGTCGCTTGCGCCACCGCGCGCAGACGGTCCCAGATATGCTGTGCCATGCCTGCGCCGGCATAGAACATCATGCGCAGACGGCTGAAAAACACCTGCGCCAGTTCCGGGTCGCGCTCCAGATGCTCGACCACCATTTCCCAGCCCACGGGCACGTTGAAATACCAAGTGCAGGCGATTTCGCGCAGGTTGCGCAGGGTGTCGTCGAATTTGCCCGGCACCGGTTTGCCATCATCAAGATAGAGCGTCCCGCCATTGGTCATCACCATGTAGAAGACCTTGTTGCCGCCCGCTGTATGATTCCAGGGCGCCCAGTCCAGCACAACGGGCGGTTCATTTTGCATGAAGCGGTAGCAGTCGCGGATCATGGCCTGATTGGCGCAGATCATGCCATTGGTGTTGATCACCGCCTTCGGCGTTCCGGTCGAGCCAGAGGTGAAGAGGTATTTCACCACCGTATCCGCCCCGATACGCGCGCGGGCCTGCTGCGCAAGCGAGGGATCGCCCTCAAGCAGGCGGTGAAACCCCGTCGTCGTGGCGGAAGCGTCCAGCGTGATCAGCATCGCATTGTGCCGGGCGACCGAGGCAAAGGCGGGCGCATAGGCCGTGCTGTCCTCGGCAAAGATTGCGCCGGGTTTCAGCAGATCCGCGATGGCTTTCAGCTTGGCGTGATCCTGCGACACCAGCGAATAGGCCGGTGACAGGGGCGCATAGGGGATCCCTGCATAGAGGCAGGCTATCCCCAGAAGGGCATGTTCCAGCGAATTGCCCGACAGGATCATCAGCGGCCTGTCCGGCCCCAGCCCCATCGCCAGCAGCGCGCCGCCGATGGCCTGCGCCTGCGCCCGCGCCTGCCCATATGTGATCCTGTCCCAGTCGCCGGTGGGGCCGCGCCGCGCAATCCAGCACTGGTCCGGGGTCGCATCGGCCCAGCGGTCCAGATAATCGCTCAGCGTGGGCAAATAGGGCGGAAGCTCGCCGCGCTGGCGCATCAGGATCGTGCCATCCGCGTGGCGCTCATAGTCGAATTCAGGACACCAGAAATCAGCGGTCGTAAGCATGGTTTGACCTCCAGCAATGGGATTCAGCGCGGGGCCATCCGTATGGCACCGTCAAGACGAATGATCTCGCCATTCAGCATCGGGTTCTGCGTGACATGGCTGACAAGGGCCGCATATTCGCCCGGATCCCCCAGTCGCGAGGGGAAGGGCACCTGCGCGCCAAGCGACGCCTGCACCTCTGGGGGCAGTTCATGCAGCAGCGGCGTCAGGAACAGGCCCGGCGCGATGGTGCAGACCCGCACGCCCTTGTCTGCCAGATCGCGCGCCATCGGCAGCGTCATCGCGGCAATGCCGCCCTTGGACGCGGCATAGGCGACTTGCCCGACCTGCCCGTCAAAGGCCGCGACAGAAGCGGTGTTGACGATCACCCCGCGCGCGCCATCGGCATCCAGCGGTTCGGCCGAGACCATGCGCGCGGCAACGGTCGAGGCGCAGAGAAATGCCCCCATCAGATTGACCCGCAGGATACGCGCAAAGAGATCCGGGTCATGCGGCGCCCCGCGCGAGACAGTCTTGGCCGCGCCGCCAATACCTGCGCAATTGACCAGCACACGGGGCATTCCGACCAGTTCTTCGGCTTGCGCCACGGCCTGCGTGACGGATGCAGGATCGCCGACATCGACTTGCACGAATTTGCCGCCGATGGCCCTGGCCTGTTCGGTTCCGGCGGTTTCGTTCCTGTCGAAAATCACGACGCGCAGCCCGTCCTGCGCCAGGTGTTGCGCCGTGGCGGCGCCCAGACCGGAGGCGCCCCCTGTCACGATGGCGCCATGTCCCTCCCAGCTGCGCAAGCTCATTCTCCGAGTTCACGCACGCGCAGCAGAAGCGCCATCAGCGTGCTGCGCTCTTCCGGCGTAAAACTGGCGAAAAGCGTGTTCTCATGGGCACGGACCGCATCGGTCGCGTCGGCAATGGCCTTTGCGCCTGCCTTTGTTGGCAGCAGCGCCTGAACCCTGCGATCGCTGGGAACATGGGTGCGACGAACAAAGCCGCGCTGTTCCAGATCATCGACGATCGCCACAAGACCCGAGCGTTCAATGCCCAGCATCTTGGCCAGCCCTGTCTGCGTGATGTTGGGGTATTGCACGACCAGCGACAAAGCCGAAAAGGCACGCGGGCTGAAACCATCCTCGCCAAGGACGCGCCGGAAATCGGACTGCACGATTACATAGGCACGTTTCAGATTATAGCCGATGAATTCTTCCAGTTCAGGCTGCGCCGGAACAATGTCAGCGTCCGATGTCCGTTTTTCCCGTGTCATTCCTGGCTCCTGCCCCGGTTGCAAGATTTGGCATAGCGCAAATTGTTAATCTAGTAAACAATAATCAGCCTGTGCTGCGAGTGTCATCTGTCGTGCAAGTCGGCGTTACCCGGACATCCCCAGCAGGCGCGCGGCGTTCTCCTTCAGGATCAGCGGGCGCACTTCGTCCTTGAACGGGGCGTCGGCGAAATCCTTCAGCCACCGGTCGGGCGTGATCGCGGGCCAGTCAGAGCCGAAGAGCATCTTTTTCTTCAGGATCGAATTCGCGTAGCGGATGAAGGTTTCCGGGAAATATTTGGGCGACCAGCCGGACATGTCGTAATAGACATTGGGCTTGTGCTGGGCAACCGCCAGCCCCTCTTCGGTCCATGGGAAGGAAGGATGGGCCAGCACGATGGGCATATCCGGGAAATCAACCGCCACATCATCCAGATGCATCGGATTCGAGTATTTCAGGCGCATGCCCATGCCCCCGCGCATCCCCGAGCCGACACCGGTCTGCCCGGTATGGAACAAGGCGATAGCCCCTTCCTCGGCGACCGCTTCATAGACCGCATAGGCGGTTTCGCGGTCATTCGGGAAAAAGCCCTGCATCGTCGGGTGAAACTTGAAACCACGCACTCCGAAATCACGCACCAGCCTGCGCACCTCGCGCGCACCGGCGCGGCCCTTATGCGGATCAACACTGGCAAAGGGGATCAGGATATCCGCATTCTCTGCGCATATCTTGGCGACTTCCTCATTGCTGTAGCGCCGGAAACCGGTCTCGCGCTCGGCATCCACCGGAAAGATCACGGCGGCAATATTGCGCGCGCGGTAATAATTCGCGGTATCCTGCACTGTGGGCAACATGCCATCCACACCGGCCGGATTCCTGAAATAGGCCGCCATCCCGGCCTGAAATTCGTTATAGCCATCATCGCGACAATGATTGCAGGGCTCTTCGGCATGTGTATGAAAATCAATGGCTTGCACTTTGGAAAGGTCAATCATCGCGCGCCCTCGCATGGATTCTGGAACATCTCGAAAATAATGCTATACAGAAAAACTGTTTAGCATTACAACAAAAAGTGGCAGCAGATCGGAAGGCCCATGATGAAGGACAGCGCACAGCCCGGCAACCGCGTCATCCGCCTGGAGCGGGATGGCGATATCGCGACATTGGTCTTTGACCGGCCGGAAAAGCGCAATGCCATGAAT
Organism: Natronohydrobacter thiooxidans; assembly: GCF_001884735.1. GTDB lineage: Bacteria > Pseudomonadota > Alphaproteobacteria > Rhodobacterales > Rhodobacteraceae > Roseinatronobacter > Roseinatronobacter thiooxidans_A. Next base: position 95,723 of record NZ_MJAP01000012.1, read on the forward strand.
GACGCGCTGGTGGATGAACTGGACGCGTTTTTCTCGAATCCGCCCGAGGGGGTGCGTGTGGTGATCCTGCGCGGCGAGGGCGGGCATTTCTGTTCCGGGCTCGACCTTGCCGAACATGAGCATCGCGCGCCGATCGAGGGTGTCTTTCATTCCCGCAACTGGCACCGCGTGTCGGAACTGATCGAGTTCGGGCCGCTGCCGGTCATTTCGGTGCTGACCGGCGCGGTCATCGGCGGCGGGCTGGAGATCGCCGCCTCGACCCATGTGCGGATTGCCGAGCCCTCCACCCGTTTCCAGCTCCCCGAAGGGCTGCGCGGGATCTTCGTCGGCGGGGGTGCCACAGTGCGCGTGGGGCGTATTCTGGGCGCTGACCGGATGCGCGAAATGATGCTGACAGGGCGCAGCTATGGCGCGGAAGAAGGACTTGCTCTGGGGCTTGCGCATTATGCCGTGGGCGAGGGCGAGGGGCTCGCGCTGGCGCAGAAACTCGCGCGCAAGATCGCGGATAATGCGCCTTTCTCGAATTACCTGATGATCAACGCGATCTCGCGCATCAACGACATGTCCCGCGGAGACGGGCTGTTCACCGAAAGTCTGGCCGCCGCGCTGGTGCAGACCTCGGATGGCGCGAAAGAAGGATTGCGGGCCTTTCTGGAGAAAAGGCCGCCCAAGTTTCGACCGGATTGATCCGGCGAATACAGGGGGCCGGAGACCCCTTGATTTTACCGAAAGATCACAAACTGGGAGGAGAACCATGAAAAGAAGACAGTTGCTCGCAAGCCTCGCGCTCGGGGCTGCACTCGCAATGCCGGGCGTTGCATCGGCGCAGGAGGTGACGCTGCGCCTGCACCAGTTCCTGCCGCCCTATGCGCCGGTGCCTGCGATGATCCTGCGCCCCTGGGCCGATGCGATCGAGGAAGCCTCTGAAGGGCGCATTCATATCCAGCATTTCGACTCCATGTCGCTGGGCGGGCGTCCTGCGGAACTGATTGATCAGGCGCGTGACGGCGTGGTTGACCTGTCCATGACGCTGGTGGGGTACACGCCCGGCCGCTTCCCCCGCTCGGAAGTGTTTGAGCTGCCCTTCATGATGACGAGCCCCGTGGCCACGGCGAAAGCATTCTGGGAAATGGTCGAAACCGACTTTCAGAACAACGAATTCGAGGATGTGAAAATCCTTGGTGCCTGGAACCACGGCCCCGGCATGATCCATTCACGGACTCCGGTCGAGAAACTGGAAGACATGCGCGGCCTCAGCCTGCGCGGACCGACCCGTATCATCAATGACCTGCTGGCCGAACTGGGCGCAGAGCCGGTGGGCATGCCCTTGCCCGCGATCCCGGAATCGCTGTCGCGCGGCGTGGTCGCGGCGACCGTGCTGCCCTGGGAAGTGACCACCTCGATCCGGCTGGCAGAGCTGGTCGGGCATCACACCGAATTCGCCAGCAGTGAATCGCTCTACACTGCGACGATCATCCTCGCGATGAACAAGGACCGCTACGAAGCCCTGCCCGAGGATCTGCGCGCGATCATCGACGCGGAATCGGGCGAGAAGCTGTCGGCATTCGCGTCGCAGGTGATGTGGGACATGGATGCGCCCGCCCGCGAGGCCGCGGTGGAGCAGGGTAACAACATTGTCACACTGGATGATGCGGAAATCGACCGCTGGAAAGAAGCGGCAACCCCGGTCTATGATCGCTGGGTGGCGGATATGGAGCGTCAGGGCATCGACGGGGCCGCGCTGATCGAGCGGGCGCGCGAACTGATCGCGGCGCATGGCGGCTAAGCCAGGCTGAGCAGAAGCCGGACGCGCGGCATTGTCGCGCGTCCTCGTGCCGGGGAGAGAGGCATGTATCGGCATCTCACGCGAGTTGTTGACGGGCTGGCGCGCGGGCTGGCATTGCTGGGGGGCGCCGTCCTTCTGGTATTGATCGTGCTTACCTGCGTGTCGATCGCCGGTCGCGCGCTGATGTGGCTCGATATCGGGCTGCGGCCCCTGCGCGGCATCTATGACTATACCGAGATCGGCATGGCCGTGGCGATCTTCGCCTTTCTGCCCATTGCACAGATGCGCGAGATCCATGCCCGCGTCGATCTGTTCGAGAAGGCGATGCCGGACCGGCTCAACCGGTTCTTCGATCTGCTGTTCAATATCGGCATGCTGGTCGTGGCTGCGGTCGGCACCTGGCGGCTCTATCTGGGGATGCTGGACCGTATGCGCTTTGGTGATACCTCGGTTATCGCGCAGATCCCGATCTGGCAGGCCTATGCGCTGAGTCTGCTGGGGGGCTGCGGTTTTGTGCTTGTAGCCGCTTTCTGCGTGCTGCGGTCAGGGCGTCGGCTGGCCGGTCTGCCGGATTAGGAAAGACTCATGTCCAATATCGAACTCGCGCTGTGGTCCTTTCCGGTCCTGCTGATTCTGGTCTTCCTGCGCATGCCGATCGCACTGGCGATGATCTCGCTGGGCATCGGCGGCACCTGGATGGTCATGGGCACACCGCTGATGACGCTCAACCAGCTCAAGACGCTGACCTTCGGGACGTTTTCCAATTACTCCTACTCGATCATTCCGCTGTTCCTGCTGATGGGGCAATTCGCGACGATCTCGGGCATGTCCTCGGCACTGTTCCGCGCCGCAGAGAGCTTTCTGGGCCATCGCAAAGGCGGTATGGCGATGTCATCTATCGGCGCCTGCGCCGGGTTCGGGGCGATCTGCGGCTCGTCACTGGCCACAGCGGCCACAATGGGGCAGGTCGCCCTGCCAGAACTGCGCCGCTACGGCTATCCCGGCTCGCTGGCCACCGGCACGCTGGCGGCAGGCGGCACGCTGGGTATCCTGATCCCGCCCTCGGTGATTCTGGTCATCTATGCGATCCTCGCCGAACAGAATATCGAGAAGCTCTTCATCGCCGCCATCGTGCCGGGGCTGCTGGCGGCACTGGGCTACATCCTTGCGATTTCGGTCTGGGTGCGGGTTTATCCGAACAGCGCCGCCGTACGCGAACGCGTCGCCTGGCCAGAGCGGTTGCGCGCGCTGGCCAGAATCTGGCCGGTCATGGTGGTTTTTGTGGCGGTTGTAGGCGGCATCTATACCGGTATTTTCACCCCGACAGAAGCTGCGGCAATCGGCGCGGCGGGCACGGGGATAATCGCGCTGGCCTCGGGACAGATGACCTGGGCGCGGCTCGGTGATGCGATCCTGTCAACGGCCTCCTCCACGGCAATGATCTTCCTGATCATCCTTGGCGCCGCGCTCTACAACAGCTTCCTGTCGCTGACGCAATTGCCCAGTCTGGCTTCGGCCTGGATGGCGGGACAAGGGTTGTCGCCCTGGCTGGTGCTGGCCCTCGTGCTGGTGATGTATCTGCTGCTGGGCTGCGTCATGGATTCGCTGTCCATGGTACTCCTGACTGTGCCGATCATCTTCCCGATCATGCTGGCACTCGATTTCGGGATGACCCCGGCAGAATTCGGCCTGTGGTTTGGTATCCTTGTTCTGATCGTGGTCGAGGTCGGGCTGATCACGCCACCGGTGGGGATGAATCTCTTCATCATCAACTCGATGGACCGCGCCACGCCGATCCGCGAAACCTTCATCGGGGCGCTGCCCTTCGTGGCGACGGATCTGATCCGGGTGGTCATCCTCGTGGCCTTCCCCTCGATCACGCTGGGGCTGGTCTGGGTTCTGGACGCATTCAGGTGAGCCGGGTTCTCTGACCAACCAAGGCAAAACGCCCGGACAGGTACCTGTCCGGGCGGCGATCATGGCTATCATCCTCTGGTCCGTGTCAGGCTGCGCCCGCTGCCTGAGGCGCGGCGATTGCGCTGATCTGATCAAGCGCAACAGGGTCATTCCCGGCCAGAAGCTTGCGCGCCCTGATATGGATACCCGGTTTGTTGAGGGTTTCGACAGCCACCACATCTGGCCCGCGCAGGCGCGCGACCACCCCGTCCTGCAACAGGATATCGGTGCAATCATTCCCGCCCAATCCGGCGATCTGCAGTTTGATATCGGCCTGATCAGACCAGAACCACGGCAAGGCGCCATATGCGGTGCTTGTCCCCCGCACCAGATTGGCCGCGATCAGCCTAGCCTGATCGGTTGCCGCCTGCACGCTTTCAAGCCGGATATGCGCCCCCGTACGCGGATCGAGGAAACACGCACAATCGCCCAGGGCAAAGATGGCCGGATCCGAGCTGCGCAGCGTCGCGTCAACCCGGACGCCGTTCTCCACCACCAGCCCTGCCGCTTCCGCCAAATCGCTATTCGGGCGCACCCCGGCGGCCAGAAGCACCAGATCGGCCGGAACCGTTCCGCCATTGGCCAATGTGACCGCATCCGGCGCGATCCGGGTGGCGGCGTGACCAAGGATTAGCTCTGTGCCCCAATCCTGATGCAGACGCGCGAAATGCGCCGAGATCGCAGGCGACACCGCCCGCGCCATCAGCCGGGGCGCGGCCTCGATCACGCTCACGCCATGCCCGAGCTTGCGGGCCATGGCGGCAAATTCCAGCCCGATGAACCCGCCCCCGATCACAGCGATCCGGCGCTTGGTGGCAAGGGCTGCACGCAATCGCGCGGCATCCGCCAGAGTGCGCAGATCCAGCGCATGCTCCAGCCCTTCGATGGGGGGGCGCAGATTGCGCGCGCCGGTCGCCAGCACGAGCGCGTCATAGCCCAGCCGCATCGTCCCTTGCGGGCCATACGCGATCACTTGGCCTGCCGCCCGGTCGATCCCTTCGACCCGCGTCTCGGTCAGATAGGTGATATCCTTCGTGCGAAAGAAGCTCTCCGGGCGCAGCGTCAGGGCCTCTGCCTTGCCCTCCAGCAGATAGGCTTTCGACAGGGGCGGACGCTGATAGGGCAGGCCGGGTTCAGCACCGATCAGCGTGATCGCGCCGGAAAACCCCTCTTGCCGCAGGCTGATCGCCGCCTGCAACCCGCCCTGACCCGCACCGATGATGATGACCGACGCGAGGGTCAAATCTGATCCTCGGGCAGGCGCACGACAAGACCATCCAGCGCCCCGGTCAGCGGGATCTGACACGAGAGGCGTGAATATTGCGTTACCTCTGATGCGGCCCCTTCCAGCATGTCTTCCTCGCCGGATACGCGCTCACCGGTGCGCCCGGCCCAATCGGGCTCGACATAGCAGTGACAGGTTGCGCACATCATCGCCCCGCCACATTCGCCGACAATCCCCTCGACATCGTTGGCCAATGCCACGCGCATGACGCTTTCGCCTTCCGGCGCATCGATTTCCGTGCGTGTGCCGTCAGCGGCGATATAGATGACTTTTACCATTTCTGTCTTCCCTGCATTGCCTTCAGTTCAAGATGACCGGCAGATTGATCGGCCCGCGAAAGCCGAAGCCCTTCCAAGCGACCAGATCCCGATCCACCAGCCGCATGTCAGGAAAGCGGTCAAAGAGCATCGGCAGGATGATCTTGCCCACCGTCCGCCGCGCGATATGGGCCCCGGCGCAATGATGCGGCCCGTTGCCGAAAGCCTGATGCGGATTCTTGTCGCGGAAAACGAAGAATTCTTCGCCATTCTCGTAGAGGTCTTCGTCGCGGTTGGCCGAAGCCTGCACGGTCATCACTGTCTCGCCCTTGGGAATGTCGAAACCGCCCAGTTCCGTATCCTCGGTCACAAGGCGCGAGCTGACCTGAATCGGCGCGACCCAGCGGATGGCTTCCTCGAATGCCTTGCCCCAGGCTTCCTGCGCGCGTACCTCGGCCAGCTGGTCAGGATTGTCCAAGAGCCCGAAGAGCACGGTCGCCAGCGCGTCGCGCGGCTCGTTGATCCCGCCGCCGATGGCGATCTTCAGATTGGCGTAGATCTGGCTCATCGGAATCGGGTTCGCGGCGGTGAGCATCACCGAATAGGCCGTCCCGTCCGCATCCGCGATCCGCTGCGGCGCAAGCCGGTCGAACAGCGCATCCATTTCGTCATTGGCCTCATCCGACAGGGCGAACAGCTCGGGTTTCCAGCCAAAATTGCCCGCGCCGTCAATGATCCGCTGCGACCAGCGCTGCATTTCCGCATCCGTCGCCTCGGGAATCCCGAGAATATGGGCAAGAATGCGCGCGGCAAGCGGGCCGCACAGCGTGGCGAAAAGATCCACCACTTCGCCGCGCGGCAGCCGCGCGATGTAATCCTGCGCCAGTTGCTCGTAAAGCGGTGCCCAATCCGTCTGAATCCGCTTGGGCGAGAAAGCGGGCATCATGGCCATGCGCTCGGCCATATGCTCCGGCCCGTCCTTGCGCATCAGCGTATGCGCCCGCAGCGCAGGGCGCATCGGTGTATTCGGATCGTTGCTGCTGAACAGCAGCGGGTTGTCCTTCACCGCGCGGGTGAGGTCGGCCTTGGTCAGAAGCGTGCGCTTGACCGAGGCCACACGCATGACCGGCGCTTCGGCACGAAGCCTGCGATAGATCGGATAGGGATCGTCGATCAGTTGCGTGATCGTGATTGTCTCGTCCAGCGGGGCCAGTGGCATATCTTCCTCCCAAACAGTGATGGGAAGAATAGCCCGCGCCCTATTGTCACTCCAGACGATGTAATTACTATATGCCATCAAAAAATTTGATGGAGTTGTGCCATGGGCGCGAAGCCCGATCCCAGAACACTCGATTTTCTGTCATTGGAAACGCTGCAACTGGTGCACCAGCTTGGATCGTTCACCGCCGCTGCCGAGCGGCTGGATGTGAACCAATCCGCCGTCAGCTACACGATTTCCAAACTGCGCAAGGCATTTGGCGATCCGCTTTTCGTGCGTGAAGCGGGCAAACAGGCGGCAACCGAGCGCTGCCGTCAACTTCTGGAAGCGTCAGGGCAAATTCTGGACCTGCTGGAGCATATGGCGCAACCCGCAGAGTTCGACCCGAGAGAGCCGGGTCAAAGCGTCACCATCGCCTGCAACTATTACGAGCGGATCCTGTTGATCCCCGCCATCCTCGCCGAAATCCGCCGCCAGAGCGACAGCCTTCAGGTCAAGATCATCAATGCCTTTGCCGAAGGGCATTCCCTGCTTCTCAACCGTCAGGCCGATATGCTGATCGGTCCTTTTGCCCGCACTGAAACGGGGTTTCAGAGCCGGCTTTTGCTGGTTGAACATTATGCCTGTCTGATGGACCCCGCCCATGCCTTCGCCGCAAAGCCGGTCGGGCTGGACGATTATCTCGCGTTCCAGCATGTCCTGATCAACTATGGCGGCAACTGGAAATCCGCCTATCTGGAGGAACTCGAAGCCGCAAAGCTGAGCATCACACCGGCCCTGACCGTGCCCAGCCCTGCGGGTCTGCCGGAACTGATTTCAGGCTCGAACCTCGTCGCCACGATCCCGTCGCGCCTTGGGCGCAAGATCGCGGGCGGACTGACCCTGATGGATTGCCCGGTCAGAAGCCGGTTTCGCTTGTCGCTCGTCTGGGCCTCAAGCACACATATGTCACCCAAGCATATCTGGCTGCGCGAGATCATCCACAATGTCAGCAGCACATTCCGGGCCTGAGCGCGGGAAAACTGCCCTCACCTGTCGCAACTGCGCCTCGGTCAAACGCTTCGAAGCAGATAGGTATCCATGATCCATCCATGCTGCAAACGCGCCTCTGCGCGGGCAGCGACAATACGCGGTGCAGCCTCCGCCAAAGGGCCACTGACCAGCAGTTGTTCCGGCATGCCCAGAAAGGCGCCCCACCAGATATGAAGCCCCGGCACCTCCAGTCGCTGGAAACTGCACTCCCCATCCAGCATCACCACCACGGTTTCGGCCCCGTCGGGCCAACCCTGATCGCGCAGCCGGCGTCCTGTGGTGACGATGACCGTGCCGTTCACCGTGTTGAACGGAATGGCATGGGCAGCGGTCAGGGCCTGCAGCGCGGTAATGCCGGGCACCACCCGAAGGCGCGGCGCAGGGCTCAGCCGCGCGGCAATGCGCAGGGTTGAATCGTAGAGCCCCGGATCGCCCCAGACCAGCAGCGCGACCGGCCCGTCAGGGGTTTCGCGCGCAAGCGTCGCGGCCCAGAGCGCGGCGATTTCATCATGCCATCGCTGGACACGTTCGCCATAGGGCAAGCTTTCGTCACGCAGCGGCATGTCGAATTCCACGACGCGGGCCTGGCACTCAAGGGCCGCAAGGATCTGATGCCGAAGATCTGCCAGATCCCCCTTGCCCGGCCCTTTGCGCGGCACCATGATCAGCGCGGCCTGTCGCAGCGCAGTGCGGGCCTCCAGCGTGACATGATCGGGGTTGCCGGTGCCGATGCCGATGAGCCACAGATCAATCATCCGTACCCTCCGCCAGCGGGCCATAGAAGATCAGTGCAGGTGTCACCCCCGGATCCTGCGCCAGCACTTCCGCCAAACCCGCCACAGTGCTGCGGGTCAGCTTCTGGTCAGGGCTGGCCACGGATTCCGCCAGCAGCGCCGGGGTGTCGGGCGACAGCCCATGCGCGACCAGTGCCTTGGCCAGTTGCGGAAAAGTGCGTTTGCCCATGAAGACCACAGTGCAGGCATTGGGGTCGGCCAGCGCGGCCATGTTCAGATCGGGCGGCAGTTGTCCTGTCACGTCATGGCCGGTCACGAACTGAACCCGCCGCGCCGTCAGCCGCCGCGTCAGCGGAATACCGGCAGAGGCTGCAGCCGCAAGCGGCGAGGGAATGCCGGGAATGATCTCGAATGCCACGCCCGCAGCCTTCAGCGCGGTGATTTCCTCTTCCAGCCGCCCGAACACGCCCCCGTCACCCGATTTCAGCCGCACCACGCGCCCTCCGGATTGCGCATAATCCACCAGCAGGCGACTCACATGGTCCTGCTTGGGGGATGGCCGCCCGGCGCGTTTGCCCACCCCCACCAGATCCGCGCCCGCGCGCACATGCGACAGGATCGGCCCCGCCGCCAGATCATCAAAGAGCACCGCATCCGCGCGCCCGAGCCGGTCGAGCGCCTTGAGCGTCAGCAATTCCGGATCGCCCGGCCCCGCGCCCACGAAACTGACAAATCCGCTCATACCCCCTCCGCGGCAATCAGGTGAAAGAAGGTGCCGCTGACATGGCCCCTGTGCGAGCCGGTCTCGGGCACGGGGGCGCCATCCGCGTCGCAGACTTCGGCAAGGGGCGCATCGGGTTGTTCCAGAATTGTCGAATAATGGAATTCATGCCCGCGCAGCCGTGCCCCCGGCGCATGGCCGGGCAGCGGTGACAAAAGTCGCGCCTGCCGGTAGCCCAGATGCAGCTTGCGCTGCGCATAGCTTGTGACCAGCCCCAGCAGCCCGGCCATCTCATGGCGCAGGCCCTGTTTGTCCATCAGCGCGGCCCCCAGCACCATGTAGCCACCACATTCGCCATGCACCGGTTTGCTCCTTGCATGGGCGCGCAGCCCGTCAAGGAATTGTCCTGCCGCAGCAATCTTGCCCGCGTGAAGTTCAGGATAGCCTCCGGGCAGCCAGACCAGATCGGCGCTCGGATCCGGGGCCTGATCCGCAAAGGGCGAGAAAGGCAGGATCTCTGCGCCTGCGCGGTGCCAGCCTTCCAGCACATGCGGATAGGTGAAGGAAAAGGCAGCATCCTGTGCCAAAGCGATCCGCTGCGCGGGTGGGGTGGGCAGGAGCCCGCCTGCCGGTATCGCCCCGGCGCGGGCCAGATCACGCAAGGCGCGCAGATCGACATGGGCGCGCAGGAATTCGGCATATCCGGCAATCGCCGCATCAAGATCGGGGTGCTCGACCGCCTGTATCAGCCCCAGATGCCGCTCGGGCAGGACCAGATCGCCACGGCGGGGCAGGGCGCCCAGCACGGGCATGCCCGCGCGTTCCATGCCCAGCCGCGTCAACCGCTCGTGCCGGGGGCTGGCGACGCGGTTCAGGATCACGCCCGCCACATGGCAGTCGGGATCATAGCGCGCGAACCCCAGGGCGGTGGCCGCCGCCGATTGCGCCTGACCGCTGACATCGATCACCAGCACCACCGGCCAGCCCATCGCCTGCGCGGTTTCCGCCGATGACCCGAAGCCCGACAGCCCGCGCGAGGCCACGCCGTCAAACAGCCCCATGGACCCTTCGGCCACGCAGATATCCGCGCCTTCCGCCTGCGAGGCGATGGCGCCGAACAGGTCCGGCCCCATCGCCCATCGGTCCAGATTATAGGACGCCCGCCCACAGGCCGCGCGGTGGAATGCCGGGTCGATATAATCCGGGCCGGATTTGAACGGCTGAACCTTCAGCCCGTCCTCGGCCAATGCGCGTAGCAGGCCCAGCATCACCGTGGTCTTGCCGGTGCCAGAGGCCGGGGCCGAGATCATCAGTCCGGGTGGGAAACTCTCAGTCATCTCCGTCCTTCCATTCCGACCAGGGGCTTTGCGCAGTTTGCGGACGATAGCGGCGGTCATAATCCGGCGCATATAGGCAGCTCTCTGCAAATCCTGTCGCGGCCAAGGCAGGCCCGACAAGGATAAGTGCGGTGCGCGTCACCCCGTCGGGCAAGGCGGCTTCAACACTGGCAAGTGTCGCGCGGATGATGCGCTGATCGGGCCAGCTTGCCCGCCAGACAATCGCCACCGGGCAATCCGGCCCGTAATAGGGCGTCAGTTCCGCGACGATCTGCCCAAGGTTCTGGATCGACAGATGCAGGGCCAATGTTGCGCGCGTGGCCGCGAAACCTGCGAGTGTTTCATGCTCCGGCATGGCCGAGGCACGGCCAGAGGTGCGCGTCAGCACCAGCGATTGCGCCACGCCGGGCAGGGTCAACTCGCTCCCCAATGCGGCGGCCGCTGCGGCAAAGGCGGGAACGCCGGGGGTGACCGTATAAGGGATGTCCAGCGCGCGCAGGCGGCGCAACTGTTCGCCCATGGCCGACCAGACCGACAGATCCCCTGAATGCAGCCTTGCGATATCCTGCCCCTGCGCATGCGCCTGCGCGATCTCTGCCATGATCGCGTCCAGATCCAGCGGCGCGGTATTGATGATCCGCGCCCCGGGCGGGCAATGCGCCAGAACAGCCTCTGGCACCAATGACCCGGCATAGAGGCAGACCGGACAGGCGGCGATCAGATCGCGCCCGCGCAGGGTCAGCAGATCGGGCGCGCCGGGGCCTGCGCCGATGAAATGCACTGTCATGGCGTGTCTCCTTCTGCCAGCGCGCAGGTCGCCAGACCATCCGCCGAGATCTCGCGCGGGCCGATCAGCCGCGCATTCGGACCAGCGGCGGCAAGGGCTGCGGCCTCTGCAACAGATCCGGTGCCGCGCGCGCGCAGGCTGAACGCGGATTGGGTGAGCGTGCTCTGGGCCACCAGAGCATCCTCGGTGACGGCGATCACCGGCAGGCCCAGTCGCGCGGCAAAGGCGCGAAAAACCGGGCTTTGCGCCTTGTCGTCCGCACTGGCCAGCATATCGGGCACCGCACCCCGACACCGCGCCAGCGCGGAGGCCAGACTTTCCGCCCGCGCGCTCCCCCGAAACCCGAACCCTGCAACGATCATAATATCCCCTGCCACTGGACGATGGGCCGAACCGAGGCCCAGGCCTGTTTCGCCCCCAGCGGTTCGGCATGGGCAATCTCGATCCGCATCAGACTGCCGCCGAAACGCGCATGGGCCGTGGTCAGCAGGGCCTCGGAGTCCAGCGTGACAGCATGCGCCACGATCCGTACCCCCCGCAGGGGCGCCAGCGCCTCAAGCAAATCCTGCGACAGCCCCCCGCCGATAAAGATCGCATCGGGCCGGGGCAGACCGGCCAGCCTATCGGGGGCGCTTCCCGCGATCACCTGCAGCTTGTCCAGCCCGAAATGCGCGGCATTGGCGCGGATATTGGCGGCACGATCCTCGCGCGGTTCGATACAGCAGGCGGTCAGGCTGGGATGGGACAGGCACCATTCCACGGCGACCGAGCCGGAACCGCCGCCAATATCCCACAGCATCTCTGCCGGGCGCGGGGCCAGAGCGGACAGGGCAAGCGCGCGGATCGGGCGTTTGGTGATCTGGCCGTCATGGGCAAACAGCGCGTCCGCCCGCCCGCTGGCCAGAGTCAGGACTTGGCCATCACCCGCGAATTCCACCCCGACGGCCACGGGATGCTGCACATCGCCGAAGCTGTAGTCCCGTGCCAATGCCACGCGCAGCCGCGCGCGCGGCCCGCCAAGCGCCTCGCAGATATGAAGCTGGCTGTCCCCAAAGCCCTGATCGGTCAGATAGCGCGCCAGTTGCGCCACGGCATCGCCGTCGCGCAACAGCACAATCGCGCGCTGATCCGACGCGAGATGGGGCCGCAACCGCTGCAGAGGCGCGGCATGCAGGCCCAGACAGATCGTCGCCTCCAGCGGCCAGCCCAGCCGCGCCGCGACCAGCGCGAAGCTGGAAGGCGCGGGCAGCGCCGTCCATTCATCCCGCTGCAGGCGGCGCGCGATGACACTGCCTGCCCCGAACCAGAACGGATCGCCCGAGGCCAGCACCACCACACGCGCCCCGCGCAACTCTTCCAGCAGCGGCAGACCATCGGCGAAAGGCACCGGCCAGGTGATCAGCCGCGCCGTGACGGGGGGCAACAGCGCCAGATGCCGCGCGGCCCCCATGATGATTTGGGCCTCCTGCAACGCGGCAAGGCTTGCAGGGGGCAGACCATCCGGTGCATCTTCGCCCAGACCGATGATCGTCAGCCAGGGATCAGCCATGACGCGCAACCTTCTGATATTGGGCGGAACGCTGGAGGCGCGCGAACTGGGTGCTGCGATTGCGGCGCGCGGCTGGCAGGGCACGCTCTCGCTTGCGGGCCGGGTCGAGCGCCCCCTGCGCCAGCCCTTGCCGCAGCGCGTGGGCGGGTTTGGCGGGGTTGAAGGGCTGCGCAGCTATCTGCGCGACAATGCCATTACCCATGTGATCGACGCGACCCATCCTTTTGCCGCGCAGATGAGCCGCAATGCGGTCGCCGCCTGCAGTGCCGCGCGCGTGCCGCTGCTGGCCCTGAGCCGCGCGCCATGGGTCGCGCAGGAGGGTGATCTCTGGGTGCATGTGGCCGACATCCCCGGTGCTGTCGCGGCGCTGGACGGCGCGCCCCGGCGCGTGATGCTGGCCATCGGGCGGCAGAACCTGCCCGCCTTTGCCGCCTGCCCGCAGCATTTCTATCTGCTGCGGCTGGTCGATGCGCCCTCCGCGCCACTGCCCTTGCCGCGAGCCCATGTGATCGTTGATCGCGGCCCCTTCACCGCAGAGCAGGATCAGGCGCTGATGGCCGCGCATCAGATCGACCTGATCATATCCAAGAATGCAGGCGGCACCGGGGCCTATGCCAAGATCATCGCGGCGCGACAGCTTGGCCTGCCGGTGATCATGATCGACCGGCCCCATGTGCCGCCGCGCCATGAGGTGCATGATGTCGCGGGCGTCATGGCATGGCTCGATCATGCGGGCACCGATCTGGGCGTATAGACGAAAGGCTGGCCTGCGCGTTCGATGATGCGGGTGGCCGATGATCCCACCAGTACCACCGTGCGCATATCCGCCATTTCGGGGCGGGCCTGCTCCAATCTGCAGATCTGCAGGTTCTCCTCTGCTGTGCTGACGGCGCGGGCGAAGATGATCACGCGATCCGGGGCACAGCATTGGCGCAGCAGGTCCAGCACCATGCCAAATCCGTCAGGTCGTGCCTTCGAGCGCGGATTGTAAAAGGCCATTGCGAAATCGGCCTCTATCGCCAGTCGCAAGCGCCTGTCGATGACGGCCCATGGCTTCAGATTGTCACTCAGGTTGATCGCGCAGAAATCATGGCCCAGCGGCGCACCGGCCCTGGCGGCTGCGGCCAGCATCGCAGTGATGCCGGGCAGCACGCGGATATCAAGCGCGCGCCAGATTTCCGGCCCTTCCTCAACCGCCTCGAACACCGCCGAGGCCATGGCAAAAACGCCCGGATCGCCGGAGCTGACAACCACCACCCGACGCCCCGCCCGCGCCATTTCCAGTGCATGGCGCGCGCGGTCCAGCTCCACCCGATTGTCGCTTTCATGCAGTACCAGGCCCGCGCGCGGGGCCACACGGCGCACATAGGGGATATAGCCCACGATATCCGTGGCCTGATCCAGCGCGGCGCTGACCTCGGGGGTGATCAGCCCTTCCGCGCCCGGCCCCAGACCGGCAATGACAACCCATCCCGTCATGGCCGCCGCCCCTGCCCATGGATCAGCGCAATGGTGAAATAGGGCACAGGGCCGTCCCCTGCTGTGGCGAAGGGCGTGGCCTGCTGCTGCGCCATGCTGGCATATCGCACGAGCCACGCCTCCGGCCCGCGCCCGGTCCGGGCCAGCGCTCTGCGCAGCTTGGGCATATTGGTGCCGATCTTCATGACCACCACAGCATCGGCATCCGTGATCCGCGCGACCAGCTCGTCCTCGGGCAATGTCGCGGGCAGCACGGTCAGCACGTCATCGCCCCAGGTGATCGGCATATCTGTCGCGGTCCAGGCCGCCGACATGCCGGTGATTGCCGGAACAACCTGCACCGGCACCCGCGTTTTCAGGCGGTTATGCAGATGCATGAACGAGCCATAGAAAAAGGGATCCCCCTCGCAGAGTACCACCACATCCTCGCCTGCAAGGGCGAGCGTTGCCAGATGATCGGCGCAATGGGCATAGAAATCCGACAAGACCCGGTTATAGGCCGGATCCGTGACCGGAATTTCCGTGGTCACAGGGTATTCCATGGCAAATTCGACCGCAGCACCCGTCAACAGACCATCTGCGATCTTGCGCGCATGCCCCATACGCCCCGGTTTGCGGAAAAAGGCCACATGGCGCGCCTCCTGCAACAGTCGCGCGGCGCGCAGGCTCATCAGGTCAGGATCCCCCGGCCCCAGCCCCACACCCCAGACAGTACCCGCGCTCATTCCGCCACACTCGCAATCGCGTTGATCGCCGCCACCGTGACAGCCGAGCCCCCAAGCCGCCCGTCAACGATCACGCAAGGGACGGGCTGAACCTGCCAGAGCGCAGCCTTGGATTCCGCCGCACCCACAAAACCCACCGGGCAGCCGATGATGGCGGCCGGGCGCGGGCAATCGGGATCTTCTAGCATCTCCAGCAGATGAAAGAGGGCCGTGGGGGCATTGCCGATGGCGACAACTGCGCCTTCAAGCCGGGGGCGCCATAGTTCCAGCGCTGCGGCGGACCGCGTGGTGCCCAGTTTCGCGGCCAGATCCGGCACGCGCGGGTCATTCAAAGTGCAGATCACATCGTTGTCACAGGGCAGGCGTTTGCGGGTGACGCCTTCGCTGACCATACGCGCATCGCACAGGATGGGCGCACCGGCCTGCAAGGCCGTCTGCGCGGCGATGACCATACCGGGGGAAAAGCGCAGATGCGCTTCCAGCCCGACCAGCCCTGCGGCGTGGATCATACGCACCGCCACGCGCTCTTCCTCTGGCGAAAAGCGTGCCAGATCCGCCTCTGCGCGGATCGTGGCGAAGCTTTCCAGATAGATGGCCGCGCCATCGGTTTCATATTCATAGGGCATAGGGTGTCACCGGATCATGTCTGTGAGGGTTTCGGGCGCAAGCCCGGTCTGGTCTGGGCTGCCCCAGGGGGCGCCATCGCGGATAAGGTCGAATTTGCCTGCGCGCCCGACCAGCGTGACCGTGGCGCGGGCCGGATGCGCGCAGCCTTTCGCGCAGCCGGAAACATGGAGCAGTTCGCCATCGGGCAGATATGGCGCAAGCCGTGCCGCCAGCTGTCTGGTCTCGACGCTGGCTTGCGGACATCCGGGCGCCCCGGTGCAGGCCAGAACCCGCAGGCGCGGGTCGTCAGGGCTCACGATCAGCTCATGCCCTTCGGGCAATGCGGGCATATGGCGCAGACCGGGCAGGGCAAGCATCCGCCACGGCGTCACCCGCAAGCTTTCGGGGGCGGTATCGGCCAACGCGCGCAAATCCTGCGCTGCCATCTGACCGAAGGGGGCGGCAAAGAGGGCCAGCCCATCGTGAAAACCGGGCCGGGCCGGGACTTCGGGCGCATTGGGCTGGGCCGCGCCCTTCAATGCCTCGGGCAAGGGTGTGCTCGCCAGATGCCGCGCCATCCGCCCGCGCCCATCCGCACCCACACCCCCACTGCCGAGAAACCAGCGCGCGAGCGCCACAGCGGCCTCAACGGCGTCAGAAATGCTGGCAACAGCCATGCCGGTATCGCTGCCATCGGCACGAACCACCAGATCCCCGCCTGCCGCCTCCAGCCGGATATCGCCGCTCGTGGCGGCCAGCCTGCGAACAGCGCCGGTATCCACGACAAAACCGAATTTCCCCGGCAGCGACGCCAATCCCGGATCGCGCAAGGCCTGTTCCAGCGCGGCTGCGATCTGTTCCTCGCGCCCGCCTGCCGCGCGAAATGGCGTAAGCGTGATGTTGCGCCGCGCCTCGAAAGCGGGGTCGGCATCGATCAGACCCAGCCCATCAAGCGCCAGCATCAGCCCGGCATGATCCGCAACACCGCGCAATTGCAGATTGGCGCGGCTGGTCAGTTCGATCAGACCGGTGCCAAACCGCAGCGCCAGATCCGCGATGCCTCGGGCCTGCGCGGGCGTGATCTGCCCCAGCGCGGGGCGCATGCGCACCACCAGCCCGTCAGCCGCAGCCATTGGCCGATGCGCCCCGGGGCACCAGCCCTGAATCACCGGCCCGCTCATTGTGTCTGCTCCAGTGCCGCGCGGATGGAATTGCGCCGCGACTGCCACAGCCCGGCGGCGTGCAAGGCCGCAAAGCGCGCGCGCATCGCCGCAAGGGCCTGCGGGTTGGCGTCTTGCAGGAACTCCACAACCGCCGCATCGCCCAATGTCGCGTCAAAGAACTGATCGAACAGATGCGCGCCCACCACATCCGCAAGCTGGGCGAAAGCGGCCATGTTCTCCAGCGTCGCCGCGATCTCTGCCGCACCCCTGAACCCGTGGCGCTTCATGCCCGCAATCCAGCCCGGATGCGCCGCACGCGCCTGCACCACACGCGCCACTTCCTCGCTCAGACCGCGCAGGCGCGGGCGGGCGGGATCGGTATTGTCCAGATGATAGAGTGCGGCCTTGCCCCCCGCGACGGATTGCGCGGCGGCAAACCCGGCCTCGTGACTGGCATAATCCTCGGCCAGCAGCAGATCGGTTTCGGGCAGATCCTGCGCATGGACGAAAGCTGCCGCACCCGCCACCCGCGCGCGCAAACCCGCCATATCCTGCTGCGCCTGATCCCCGTCCAGCGCATAGGCCGAGGCCGCAAGCCAGGCTGCCCCAGCGCGGGCCCGCGCATCCTCGGTGTAATCGGTCATCAACTGCCCCATCCCCAACCCGAAACTGCCCGGTGCCGGTCCATAGACGCGGGCGCTGGCATTGTCGATATAGGGGTTCCATTCCACCGCCTCGTCGCGGGCGCCAAGCGCGCGGATGGCCTGCTGAAACAGGGCAGAAAGCGTCGGGAACACATCGCGGAACAGGCCCGACACCCGCAATGTCACATCGATGCGCGGATGGTCGAGCTCCGCGATCGGCACGATCTCGATGCCCGATACCCGCTCTGACGCGGCATCCCATTGCGGCCGAACCCCGATCAGCGCCAGCGCCATGGCGAAATCCTCGCCCGCCGTGCGCATGGTGGCCGAGCCCCAGAGATCCACCACCACCCCGCGCGGCCAGTCGCCTTGATCCTGCAGGTGGCGGCGGATCAGCTCTGCCGCCAGCCGCTGCCCCTGCGCATAAGCCGCGCGCGTGGGCACCGAGCGCGGGTCGGTGGTGAACAGGTTACGCCCGGTCGGCAGCACATCGCTCCGCCCGCGATAGGGCGAACCCGAGGGGCCGGGCGCGATCCAACGGCCCGCAAGCGCATCGATCAGCGCCCGGCTTTCGCTGGCCGCCGCCTGCGCGGCATCGAACGGGCCTTCGATTGCAGGCGCGCGGCCCCAGATATGCAGGCCATCCCCGAACTGGCTTTCCTTCACATCACACACAAAGCGGTCAATACGGGTGATGGCTTCACTCGCGCAAGCACCAGCTTCGATCCCCAGATCCGCCTCGACACCAAGGGCGCGGGCCTCTTCGCGGATATCCTCCATCAGCCGGTCGCGACGGCGCGGATCCAGCCCGTCAGCATTCGAGAATTCGTCCAGCAGAGCTTCGATCCGCACCAGTCTTTCAGGCGTGCCAGAGGCGCGCATGGGCGGCGGGATATGCCCCAGCGTGAGCGCCCCGATCCGGCGCTTGGCCTGTGCGGCCTCGCCCGGATCATTGACGATGAACGGATAGATCACCGGCAGCGCGCCCACCAGCGCTTCGGGCCAGCAGCATTCCGACAGCGCGACCGATTTGCCGGGCAGCCATTCCAGCGTGCCATGCGCGCCGACATGGATCAGCGCATCCGCCTGCGCCCGCAGCCAGAGATAGAAGGCCACATAGGAATGGCGCGGAATGCGCGAGAGGTCATGATACTCGTCATCGCGCGCCTCGGCTGTGCCGCGCTCGGGTTGCAGCGCAATCACGGCACGACCCTGCCGCAGCGCCGTGAAGCTGAACGCGCCATCCTCTACCATCGGATCATCTTCCGGGGCACCCCAAGCCTCTGCAAGCGCGGCCTGCAGAGATTGCGGCAGCCCGACGAGGGCGCGCGCATATTCCACCAGCGGCCAGTGGATGCGGGCATCTGTCAGGCTCTCGGCCAGCGGCGCGCTGTCGGGGCTGTCATGTCCCGCCTGCGCCAGATCATCGAGCATGGCCGCGACCGAGGCCATGGGATCGAGCCCCACCGCATGGGCCATGTTCCACGGGCGCCCCGGATAGGTGGAGAGCACAAAGGCCAGACGCCGCGCCCCGGGCGCCGTCATCGCCAATCTGTGCCAGCCGAGAACCCGGTCAGCGATCGCAGTGATGCGCGCGGGCTCCGGGGCATGGGCAGAGCGGACGAATTGCAGATCGGGGTCGGGCAGGCCCGGCTGCTTGAAAGAGGCCACCCCCGCAAAGATACGCCCATCCACCTCGGGCAACACGACATGCATGGCCAGATCAGCAGGCGACAGGCCGCGCGCGGACTCCTGCCATGCCGCTTGTGTGGCCGTGGACAGCGCGACCTGAAACACCGGCACATCGCCCGCATCCAGCGGAGAAGACCCCGCCGCGCCCCGCCCGGAAAACGAGGTCGCATTGACAATCGCCGCCACCTGCAGCGCGGCGATCTGGCGTTGCAGCCATCCCCGCGCCTCGGGGGCTTTCAGGGACGGCACGAATATTCCAATCGTGGCGAAACCGCGCGCTTCAAGCGCCTGCATCAGCGCCTCGACCGGGGCCAGATCGGCGGCCACCAGCCAGGACCGGTAGAACACCACCGGCACCAATGGCCGGTCGCGCGGCCCCAGGATCAGCGGGCATGTCACACCTTCCTGCGCGGTCCAGAACCCGACCTCTGGCAATGTCTTGGCCCCGCGTACCGGCCCTGCATAGAGCCCTGCGGCCAGCGCCAGTTGGGCCAGCGCCGCCTGCGCCGCGACCGCCCCGCCTGCATCGCAAAGCCGCTTGAGCTGGTGCAAGGTCGAGGCAGGCACGGTCGAGACTTCATCCAGCCTTGGGTCCGCGCGCCCATCCGCTGGCAGAACCGCAAGCGCTATGCCCTTCTCCCGCGCGAGCGCGGCGAGTTGTTGCAGCCCATAGGCCCAATAGGGCACGCCGCCAATCAGCCGGATCAGGATCCCGCGTGCGCCCGAAAGCGTCTGCTCCAGATAGGTATCGACCGAGAGCGGATGTCTCAGCGCCGCCAGATTGGCCAGCCGCAAGCTCGGCAAGGCCCCTGCCGCGCGATGCCATCCCGCCGCGAAAGCCCCAAGGTCACTGTCGGAAAAGGACAGCACCACCAGATCGGCAGGGCTCTGGCCCAGATCCGTGGGGGTGGCCGTTTCATCCAGCCCGTGGCTTTCGCGGAAAATGACATGCATGGCGGATCAGGCCCCCAATGCCTCGCGGATGGCCGCTTCATTAACATGATCATGCTCGGCAATCACAACCAGTCGCGTCACGCGCGGCTCAGAGGCCTCCCAGGGCCGGTCGAACTGGTGACGCACCCGCGCGCCCACTGCCTGCACCAGAAGCCGCATGGGCTTGCCCGCCACCGCCGCATAGCCCTTCACGCGCAGGATATGCTGACTGCCCGCCAGATGCGCGATCCGGGCGGCCAGATCGGCAGGATCCTGAATTTCGCCCATCGTCACCATGATCGTGTCGAAATCATCATGCTCGTGGTCGTGATGGCCGTCATGATGGCTGGGGCGCGCCTCCAGATCATCCTCGGCCCCCGCTTCCAGCCCCAGCAGCACTGCAGGATCAACCACGCCCTCGGCCACCTCGATCACGGGCAGGGCACGCGGGGCTTCGGCGGCGATCACCGCGCGGGCCTTGGCCACACCGTCAGCCCCGGCAAGATCCGGCTTGGTCAGAAGCACCAGATCGGCGCAGGCGATCTGATCCTCGAACACTTCCGACAGCGGCGTTTCGTGGTCGATACTGTCATCGGCTTCGCGCTGCGCATCCACGGCGGCGATATCGGGCGCGAAGCGACCTGCGGCCACAGCCTCGGCATCGGCCAATGCAATCACCCCGTCCACTGTGATGCGCGACCGGATTTCGGGCCAGTCAAACGCCTTCAGCAGGGGCTTGGGCAGCGCAAGGCCCGAGGTTTCGATCAGGATATGATCGGGCTTGGGCTCAAGCTTCAGAAGCGCCTCGACGGTCGGAATGAAATCATCCGCGACCGTGCAGCAGATGCAGCCATTCGACAGCTCGACGATATTTTCTGCCGGGCAATCGGGGATCGCGCAGGATTTCAGGATCTCGCCATCCACCCCCACGGTTCCGAATTCATTGACGACAACCGCCAGCCTGCGCCCGCCGGCATTGCGGATCAGTTGCGAAATCAGCGTGGTCTTGCCCGCGCCCAGAAAGCCGGTGATGATGGTGACAGGGGTTTTTTCAAGTGACATCCGGGGCCTCCAATGGCGGGATTCGGGCGATGCAATTCTTGCGAAAATGCTCGGGGCGTTCACGCCACGGGACAAGACCGTTCTCTGCATCGCGATATTTCTGTGCGCCCTCCAGAATGGTGGGCAGATGAGTTTCAGGGTTCAGGTTGCCATAGACATAGGTCCAGGCGCCGGGCTTGCGCAGCGCGATGGTGCAGCCGCGCGAACAGTTCGACAGGCAGTCCACAGCGATGACGCGCAGCCCGTCCGGGGCCGCGTCCTGCAGCGCCTGCACCAGTTCTGCGCCGGGGCGGATATCGGACGCCGGATCCTCATCCGGGTTTGCAGGCGCCGATTTGCGGCAGGTGGCACAGACCAGAAGGTCGATAGTCTCGCAGGGCATGAGATGCTCCAGTTCGGGCATGGGGCAGCGCAGAACCGCCCCATGCGCTTGTGATTAGCCGAGGATCATGTGCTCGGCAGCCGCGACAGGGCATTGATGATCGCTATGGCCTGCCGTGGTGCGCTGACGCGCCGTATCTGTCGGGTTCGCGATAGCCACATCTCGGGCAGAAGGCGCATAGCTGCCCACAGCCAGACCCGGCCTCGCGAATGCTTTGCGAGAGGGTTGCATCCTGTCTCTTTCCCGCGCGACCACCCGTCGCGCGCAACTTATGCAAGGGTAGGATGGCAGGACCGGCAAGGGCAAAGCTCCTGTGCCGACGCCAGACCACCAGTCACCCCGCTGGTTTCGATGCCCCGGAAGGGGCGGCTGCAGGCTGGCAGGTCTCCCGGCTTGCGGATGTCGAGGCTTGCGCCTCGATGGTCGGCCCGCCTTCCCGGCCAGATAGCCAGTGGCATTGGGCGACCTCTCCGGTCACGGTCGCGGGGGCGGCTGCGCTTCTGGCCCGATCTTGCTATCGGGCTTTGTCACATTCCCTTTTCACCTGTCATGAACAGGCACCAGCCCGAGTGTCTTGCGCGCTTGGCAACAACATGTCAAGCGAGGAAAAGCGGCTGGAAAACGCCCCTGAAAACACCATCCAGGGCCGGGAACACATGCAGGCGCGCGCGGCCCGGAGGTTTTCCGCCGGGCAAGCCGGGTTCGCTCGTTCACCCCGGCTCTCGCGAGCGGCATCCGGTTCTGGCATGCCCACCCGCCGTCGAATACCGGGCGACAAGGCTGATCGGCACTCCCGCACCACGCCCGTCTCCCGATCTGCCTGCGACAGCCTGCGCAGCGCTTTCCCTGCCGATGGCGGTTGCGCGAATGCCTATAATGGTCAGCGAGGGCGCGAGATCTGCTGCAAACTCCACATTGTCGATGCCTGCAACCGACAAACCCGCCGGGGCCGCCAAGCCGCGCCCCAGCGCCTCGACCATTGCGCCAATTGCAAGCAGATCGGCTGTTCCGGCACTGGCCGACAGAGGCGGCTCCGGGGCGACGCTCTGCGGTGGCGGTCAATCCCTGTCGTGCAGGGGCGCGATGCTCCCGCAGGTTCAGATTGCCAGCAGCGAGAAGCCGCGTCATACAAGGACCACGCAGATTTACCGCTTCGAGCAGACCCAAGGACAGCCCATGAGTGACACGCGCGCGCGCCGGAAGTTCCGGTCGCAGGAATGGTTCGACAATCCCAACAACCCCGGCATGACCGCGCTCTATATCGAGCGCTATCTGAATCAGGAATATACGCGCGGCGAGTTGCAGGGCGAGCGGCCCGTGATCGGGATCGCGCAGACGGGCAGCGATCTGGCGCCCTGCAACAAGATCCATGTCTTCCTGATGGACCGGATCAAGGCCGGGATTCGCGACGCGGGCGGGATTCCGATGGAATTTCCGGTCCATCCGATTCAGGAAACCGGCAAGCGACCCACTGCGGCGCTGGACCGCAATCTGGCCTATCTGAGCCTTGTCGAGGTGCTGCATGGCTATCCGATTGACGGCGTGGTGCTGACCACAGGTTGCGACAAGACCACGCCTGCGATGCTGATGGGGGCGGCCACAGTCGATCTGCCTGCAATCGCGCTCAATGGTGGCCCGATGCTCGATGGCTGGTGGCAGGGCAAGCGCGCGGGCTCCGGCACGATTGTCTGGGAAAGCCGCCGCCTGCTGGGCGAAGGCAAGATCGAGTATGAGGAATTCATGGAACGGGTCTGCGCCTCGGCCCCCTCACTTGGTCATTGCAACACGATGGGCACGGCAAGCACGATGAATGCAATGGCCGAAGCACTGGGCATGACCTTGCCGGGGTCATCGGCCATTCCTGCGCCCTTCCGCGAACGCATGGCCATGGCCTATGAGACCGGCAGGCGCATTGTCGCGATGGTGCATGAGGATCTCAAACCTTCGGACATTCTCACGCGCAAGGCGTTTGAGAATGCGATCAGGGTGAATTCCGCGATTGGCGGCTCGACCAATGCCCCGCCCCATCTGCAGGCGATCGCGCGTCATGCGGGGGTCGAATTGCATGTGAGCGACTGGCAGAAGGTCGGTTTTGACGTGCCGCTTCTGGTCAATATGCAGCCTGCGGGCGCCTATCTGGGCGAAAGCTTCTTCCGGGCAGGGGGCGTGCCTGCGGTGATGGGGGAATTGCTGAAAGCCGGGATGCTGCACGGCGATGCGATGACCGCGAGCGGGGCCGATATGGGCGCCAATCTGGCCGGATGGGAAAGCCGCGACCGCGACGTGATCCGCACTGTGGCAGAACCTCTGCGCGAGCAGGCGGGCTTCCTCGTGCTGTCGGGAAATCTCTTCGACTCGGCGCTGATGAAAACCAGTGTCATTTCCGCCGATTTCCGCCAGCGTTTCCTGTCCACACCGGGGCAGGAGGGCATTTTGGAAGCCCGCGCAGTCGTGTTCGAGGGGCCGGAGGATTACCACGACCGGATCAATGACGAGAGCCTCGGGATCGACGATCAGACGATTCTGTTCATCCGCAACGTGGGCTGTGTGGGTTATCCGGGATCGGCCGAAGTGGTGAATATGCAGCCGCCCGATGCTCTGCTGCGCGCGGGCGTCAACCATCTGCCGACAGTGGGTGACGGGCGGCAGTCGGGCACGTCGGAAAGCCCTTCAATCCTCAATGCCTCGCCCGAATCCGTCGTCGGGGGCGGACTGGCGCTGCTGCAGACCGGCGACCGGGTGCGGCTGGATCTGAATGCAAGTCGCATGGATGCGCTGGTCCCAGAGCAGGAATGGCAGGCGCGGCGCGACGCCTGGACGCCGCCGGAGCTGCACCACCAGACCCCCTGGCAGGAGATTTATCGCAGCCATGTCGGGCAACTTGCCGATGGCGGCTGTCTGGAACTGGCCACAGCCTATCAGCGCATCCGCCACGACCTGCCGCGCGACAATCACTGAGCAAAGCATAACCGGGACGGGCCAGTTCTGCTGACCCGTCCCGCGCTCAGACGAACAGGTCCACGCGCTCGAAGCTGGTGACATCCACCAGCCCCAGATCGGAAATCCGCAATTCGGGGATCACCACCAATGCCAGCAGCGAATGCTGCATGAACGCGTTGTTCAGCGCGCATCCACAGTCCTGCATCGCCTGACCCAGAGCTTCGGCAGCGGCTGCAACCTCGGCAGCCGGGCTGTCCGACATCAACCCCGCAATCGGCAGCGCGACATGGGCAAGCTCTGCCCCGTCGCGCCAGAGGGTGACACCGCCGCCCAATTCGCCAAGCCGGTTCGCCGCCAGCGCCATCTGCTCGCGGCAGGTGCCCACGACGATCATGTGATGGCTGTCATGCGCCACTGTCGAGGCCAGCGCCATCCGCCCCTGATAGCCAAAGCCCGACACCAGCGCATTCACGACGCCGCCAGTGCCGCGATGGCGCTCGACCAGCGCGATCTGGGCGATGTCGCGCGCTGTGTCCGACACCACCTCGCCATTCGTGACCGGCATGGTCCTTGTCAGTGCCTGCGTAGGGGCCTGATTTTCGACCACGCCGATCACGCGGGCCTCGACCTCGTTCGCGCCCTCGGGGGCAGCAATCGTGAAATCCTCCGCGCCAAGCACCTTGCCCAGATGGACCGTCTGGCGCACATCCTCGGGCCAGTCGAGATGCGGGCAATCGACCAGCAGGCGCCCGTTTTCCGCAACCTGAACCCCACGGGCAAAGACCTGTTCGACGGGCAAGCGCCGCAGATCCGAGGTCAGGATCAGATCGGCCCGCCGACCCGGTGCAATGCTGCCCAACTCCCGCTCCAGCCCGAAATGGCTGGCGGTGTTGATCGTGGCCATCTGCAGCGCGACCAGCGGGTCCGCGCCACACTCGATGGCATGGCGCAGGACGCGGTTCATATGCCCGTCATGGACCAGCGTCCCGGAATGGCAATCATCCGTGCACAGGATCATATTACGCGAATCCAGCCCGCGTTCGGTGACAGCGGTGATCTGGGTTTTCACATCATACCACGCACTGCCTAAGCGAAGCATCGCGCGCATGCCCTGACGCATGCGGGCCACGGCATCCTCCTCGCGCGTGCCCTCATGATCATCGGCCGGACCACCGGCAACATAGGCGTGAAAGGCCGGACCCAGATCGGGCGCGGCATAATGCCCGCCCACGGTCTTGCCCGCGGCTTGGGTGGCGGCAATCTCGGCCAGCATCTTGGGGTCGGCATGGATCACGCCGGGGAAATTCATCATCTCGCCCAGTCCGATGATGCCGGGCCAAGTCATCGCCTCGGTCACATCTTCGGAGGTGATCTCGAACCCCGTCGTCTCCAGCCCCGGCGCAGAGGGCGCACAGGACGGCATCTGCACATAGATGCTGACCGGCTGCATCAGCGCCTCGTCATGCATCAGCCGCACACCCCGCAGCCCAAGGACATTGGCAATCTCATGGGGATCGACGAACATGGTCGTCGTCCCATGCGGAATGACCGCAGCCGCAAATTCGGCGGGGGTCAGCTGCCCGGATTCGATATGCATATGCCCGTCGCAGAGGCCCGGGATCAGATAGCGCCCGCCCGCGTCGATCACCTGTGTCCCGGGTCCGATGCAATGGCTGGCATCCGGGCCGACATAGGCAAAACGCCCTCGGACAATGGCCACCTGCCAACCGTCGAGAATCTCGCGCGTATGCACATTGACGACCCGTCCGCCGACGATCACGGTTTCGGCGGCTGCGCGGCCAGCGGCAACGGCGATCAGGTCAGGGGCGGTATCGGGCCACGAAGGGAAGGGTGTTGTGATCATGGCGCGATATTGTCCGCAAATCCGCTGTCCGACAAGATGAAAGCGCGGGCCACAGGCCCACACCCCCGACACGCCGGTTTTGTCAGCAGCAGCGCGCAAAACCGGTTGCCCGTGGCGGCTGTCCGTGCACATTGGGCGCGGTCGGCCAGCAGGTCACTATGACGCAGGGAGAATATCAACATGACACCGGGTCTGATCCTGTCCATCGGCGAAGCCATGGTCGAATTGTCTCAGAGCGATACGCCTGACAATTGGCGGCTGGGCATCGCCGGGGACACACTCAACACCGCCTGGTATCTGCGCGGGCTTCTGCCCGAGCCATGGCGCGTCGGCTATCTGTCGCGTGTGGGCACGGGGGCGTTTTCCCAGCGGATGGTGGATTTCCTGAGCGCATCCGGCATCGACGCCACCCATGTCAGCCGGGATGCCACGCGCGAGATCGGGCTTTATGCGATCTCTTTGCAGGATGGCGAGCGCAGTTTCAGCTATTGGCGCGACAGTTCCGCCGCGCGTGGGCTTGCGGATGACGACACGCGGCTGGCGCAGGCCTTTGCCGGGGCACGGATGCTCTATCTGTCGGGCATCACTCTGGCGATCCTGCCAGCCCCGGCGCGCGCGCGTCTGATCACCCATCTTGCCCGCGCCCGCGATGAGGGCGCGCAGGTCGTCTTTGACCCCAATCTGCGCCCGCGCCTCTGGCCTGATACCGCGACGATGTGTGCGGCGATCGAAGAGATGGCGGGCCAGTCCGATCTGATCCTGCCCAGTTTCGATGACGAAGCCACCCATTTCGGAGACCGCGACCTGCAGGCAACTGCGGCGCGCTATCTGGGCTGCGGCGCGCGGCAGGTCGTGGTCAAGAACGGGGGCGGACCAATGCTGTTCGACGGTGCGGATGGCACGGGCCGGATCGACGATCTGCAGCCCGAAACGCCGGTCGATACCACCTCCGCAGGCGACAGTTTCAACGCAGGCTATCTGGCCGCGCGGGTTCAGGGCGCGGATTGCGGGGCGGCGATCCGCGCGGGCCATGCGCTCAGCCGTCAGGTGATCCGCCATCGCGGGGCACTGGTGCCTGCGGCGATTGCCGCCGTGCGGGGCTGATTGCGCGCCGCGCCCCGCTGTGCCACCCTTGGCGCGATCTGACACCGGAGTGCCCCATGCAGCGCATCACGATCACGCTCCCCGAAGAACTCTGCACGGAACTGGATGCTTTCGTCCAGACCCGGCGCTATGACACCCGGTCAGAGGCGATGCGTGATCTGCTGCGCACGGCCCTGCGCGTCACCGCCGAAGCCGAGCCAGAGGGCGAGGCGATGGGGGTTCTGAGCTATGTCTATGACCATCACCTGCGCGATCTTGCCAGTCGCCTGATGGATCACCACCATGCCCATCATGCCCTGACCGTGACCACCAGCCATGTCCATCTGGACCATGACACCTGTCTGGAAACCGTCATCCTGCGCGGCCCGGTCCGCGATCTGCGCACCCATGCCGACGGCATTCTGGGGCAGCGCGGTGTGATGCATGGCAACCTGTTCCTGATCCCGGTGGAATCGCAGGATCACGGGCATGGGCTGGCCCATCACACGCATCTGCATGTGAAGGAAAGCTTCTGAAAACCTGACATTTTCGCCGACTCCCGGCGCGCGACCGGGGGTCGGTCAGGTCTCTCACGCTATCAGCAATCGCTGCGGGTTTCCGTCAAGCCAGCCATCGAGATTCTCGACGCATTGGCGATAGAAGGTCTCGAAAGTTTCCTGAACCGCATAGCCCAGATGCGGGGTGGCCAGCAGATGCGGCAGGCGGCGTTCCGGGGCGTCATGGGGCAGGGGTTCGTGATCATAGACATCGATCCCGGCCCCCCCGATCCGCCCCTTGGCCAGCGCGTCATGCAGCGCGGCCTGATCGACCAGCGGCCCGCGCGCGGTATTGATGAACAGCGCATGCGGTGGCATCGCGGCAATATCTGCCGCCGAGACAATCCCGCGCGTCGTTGGTCCCAGAACCAGATGAACCGAGACGATATCAGCGCGGCGAAACAGCGTTTCCTTGTCCACCAGTTCCGCGCCGCCCTTCTCCGCCCGCTCCGGCGTCAGATTCGGGCTCCAGGCAATGACCTTCATCCCGAAAACCTGTGCCACAGCCGCCATGCGCGCGCCCAGACGGCCCAGCCCAACCAGCCCGAGTGTGCGGCCATAAAGGGCATTGCCCAGCCGCGTCTGCCAATGCCCGGCGCGCAGGGCTGCGGCCTCTTCCGGGATATGGCGCATCAACCCGATGATCAGCCCCCAGGCCAGTTCGACCGTGGCGAAAACACCATTGCCGCTGCCATCGGTGGTCATGACCGGAATCCCCAGTTCCGCCGCTGTCGTACTATCGAGAGTGCGGTTTTGCCGCCCTGTGGCAGCAATCGCCCGGAGTTCCGGCAATCCGCGCAACACATGGCCGGGGAAATCGGTGCGCTCGCGCAGCAGGCAAAGCGCGTCATAGCGCGCAAGCTCCTGTGTCAGCTGCTCCGGCGCGATGGCATGGGTCAGGAAATGCAACTCGGCGCGATCTGCGAGCCGGTCCCAGTCTGCGAGGCGATGCGCAACACCCATATAGTCGTCCAGCACAGCGATCCGGGCTTTGCGCCCCTCGGGCAGCGGGCGAAATCTGCTCATGGTCTTGTCCCCTTTTCGGTCTTGCGTTGGTCCTGGTGGGCACGCAGGCGCATGATGACGAAGTTGCGAAGCAGATGGAAGCTCGGGATCAGCGCATGGCTCGGGCCCGCCCCCTGATCGTCACTGCCATCTGGCCTACGCCGCCCGCTGCCAGCGGTATTCATTCCGAAATCGTTTTTTGTACCGTGAAAAAAGGCGGCGCCGGAACCGCATTGCTTTTTTCAACTGACGAAAAAAGCTTTCATCAGTAAAGGAAAGGTTATGCTCCGCTCCCGCCCCCATTCCGACCGCTCTAAACCGCGACATCGAAGACCAGTCGCAGCGCCAGCAGCGCCAGCAGCCCCAGCATCACCCGGTCAAAGGCTTTGGGCGACCAGCGCCGCGCCAGCCAGTTGCCGACCGGCATGCCAAGGCCGATCATCCCCAGCGCCCCGAGCCCCAGTGCCAGACTGCGCAGGTCGATCAGCCCCACGACCCAGAGAGCGGGCAATTGCGCGAGCGACATGGCAACAAAGAAAATGGCAATCGTGCCGATAAAGGTCAGGCGCGGTAGCCGCATGGCGTTGAGAAAGGTGATCGAGGCGGGCGCAGAAATGCCGGTCGCGCCTTGCAGTACCCCGCCCAGCAGCCCGACCGGCGCGCTTGCGCTCTGCGCCATGGCACTCGCCAATATCCAGTCGGGGCGCGACAGCCGCAGCGCGATATAAGCAATGACCGCGCTGGCCACCATCAAGGCCAGTACCTCTTGCCGCAGCGCCACCAGCAGCCAAGTGCCAAGGATGGCCCCCAGAAACCCGCCCCCGGCGAAGAGCAGAAGGAACCGCCGGTTCAGCGCGTGGCTGCGAAACTGCCAGGCCTGCCAGATATTGCTCAGTAGATTGGGCACGACCAGCACCGCGACCGCGGTCTGGACATTGAACAGCATGGTCAGCGCCGGGGCGGCAATGACAGGTGCGCCCGCGCCGGTCGCGCCTTTCATCACGCCGCCCAGAAAGAGCGCCAGCAAAGCGAATGTCAGTTCCATGTCCTGCCCGGATGCGGTTTGCGGCATCGTGGGGGAACATGCCGGCAGGCGCAAGACCCGGAATGGTCTTTGAAAATCAAACCGGGGGCCAAGACGGCCCCCGGAAAATCGGCTTCATGAATTTAGTCCAGCCGCTCGGCAACATGATCGGCGAACGCATCCACCAGCGTGCGATAGGCCAGATCTTCGGGCATATCGGCCACGAGTATTGGTGCGCCGCTTTCATCGGTCACGCTCATGCCCTGCAGGCTCACGCTCAACTCGTAAGAGTCGAAATTCGCGTTATTGTTCAGATCGATCACATGCACGCGCCCGATCAGCGCTGCAGAGTCGATTGTGAACCCGCTTTCCGGTGCGTCATTGAGCGCAAAGCTCTCGATATTCAGCACCAGCCGCGCGCCATCTTCTGATATGCGCTCGGCGATGCGGCTCAGCACCGCTGATTCAAGATCGGTTTCCAGTGTGGTCCAGAATTCAGCCGCGCGGGCATCTTCGATGGTGGTCAGATCCGCCGAAACATCCACCTCGGAAATCTCGACAGCATGGGCAAGGCTCGTGGTGCCCAGCAACGCGGCAATACTGGCAGCAAATACCTGCGTTTTCATCTTGTGCTCCTTCGTCACAACTGTCGGGCACTCCGCCCGCACGCAGATATAACTATCGATCCTGCAGGCGGTTCCCGTGGCCATGCCGCATCAAAAACAGAACGTTACGTCAGAAAATACAGTCCCAACCCCGCCGCCGCGCTGATCGCGAGCAGCGCAACCGGGCCGGTTTTCGCACCAAATGCGAGTAGCACCGCCAGGAGCACAAGACCCGCAGCCCGCCAGTCGAGCGAGGCGAGGGCGGGGACTTCGCCCTCCAGTCCCAACAGGCGCAAGGGGCGAAACTCGGCGAACAGGACATGGAGTGCAAACCACAGCGCAAGGTTCAGGATCACCCCCACCACAGCCGCGGTGATGGCGCTGAGCGCGGCGCCCAGTTGCGGATTGCCGCGCAACCGCTCGACATAGGGGGCCCCGAGGAAAATCCACAGAAAACAGGGGGTGAATGTCACCCATGTCGTCAGGAGGCCGCCCAGTGTTGCCGCCATCAGCGGCGGCAGGTCGCCCGCTTCGCGCAAGGCGCCCATGAAACCCACGAATTGCGTGACCATGATCAACGGCCCCGGCGTGGTTTCGGCCATGGCCAGACCGTCCAGCATCTCGCCCGGTGCCAGCCATGCGTAATTCTGCACCGCTTCCTGCGCGACATAGGCCAGCACGGCATAGGCCCCGCCAAAGGTCACGACCGCCAGCACACTGAAAAACGCTGCGATCTGGGAGAAGACATTGGCCGGTCCGAGCAGCAGGAACAGCGCCGCCACCGGCGCCAGCCACAGCGCCAGAAACAGCGCGGAAATCCGCAGCGCATAGCCGCGACGCGCGGTCGGCTGCCGCTCCGGGTAAAGCGCAAGGATCGTGTCGGCGTCGTCAGAGGCGCCTGCGCTGCCATGCCCGCCGGTGCGGAACGCCGCCGGCGCAACTCGCGCCCCCGCCAGACCGATCAGCGCGGCCCCCAGAATGATCAGCGGAAACGGCACGCCAAGCACGAAGATCGCCAGAAAGGACAGAGCGGCAACCGCGACGAGCGTGCGATGGGTCAGGATCTTGTTGCCCATGCGCAGGAGGGCCTGAAGCACGATCGCGAGTACCGCCGCTTTCAGACCGAAAAACACGGCCTCTACCCAGTCCAGCGCGCCAAAAAGCGCATAGATCCAGCTCAGCGCCATGATCGCGACAACACCGGGAAGCACGAAAAACAGCCCTGCGATGATCCCGCCAAGCGTGCGGTGCATCAGCCAGCCGATATAGACCGCAAGCTGCATCGCTTCTGGTCCGGGCAGCACCATGCAGTAATTCAGGGCATGCAGGAACCGTTTTTCCCCCAGCCAGCGGTTTTCGGCGATCAGAATGCGGTGCATAAGCGCGATCTGACCGGCGGGCCCGCCAAAGCTGAGCAAGCCGATCCGGGCCCAGACGCGAGCCGCGTCGGCGAGGGTCGGATATGGCCGCATCGGTGCTGGTTCTGCTGCGCGTGTCATCCGCCCGATTTCTAACGCTGCCTGTTTAGAATACAAGGTTCAAAATGCCTGCCTGCGGTTGCAGTGGGACTGGTCTGCTGCGCCGGATGTCTGATCGGCGCGGGGCCTGTCAGTGCTCAGACCACAGCACCGGCCCTGCTGACAAAGCGGTGCAGTTTGGCCGCCAGTTCCTGTTGTTTGACGGGCTTTGGCACGAAGTCCGTGAAACCTGCGTCCAGATATTCCGCGATCTGCTCGCGCATGACATTGGCCGTGACCGCAATCGCCTGCGGCGCGGGTCGCCCGAGTTCTGTACTGATCTGATGCATCCGGGCCAAGGCCTCCATGCCGCCCATGACCGGCATCGAGATATCCAGCAGCATCAGATCAAATGGCTCCTCGCGCCAGCGCTTGACCGCCTCTGCGCCGTTGCTGACAAATTCCGCTGTTGCGCCAAGCTTGGCCAGCATCACCGACAGGATCTTGCGATTGGCCTCGTTGTCATCGGCCACCAGAACATGAAGCGCGACCGGCAGGCGCGGGGCTGCGGGCGCATTCGCCACTTTGGTTGCGGGACATATGTGGTGCTGTGCCGCCGGGACATTGAGCGTGATCGTGATGGCCGTGCCTTCGCCCAATGTGCTGTGGACATCCAGCGTGCCCTCCATCAGATCGACCAGCCGACGCACGATCGACATGCCCAGGCCGGTGCCGCCGAAGCGCCGGGTGGTTCCAGCCTCTGCCTGTTCGAACGCCTCGCAGAGCCGGGTGATCTGCTCTGGCGACATACCGACCCCGGTATCGTGGAACTGCAGGGTCAGGCGTGAGGGGTCGCGGGTTTCAACCTGCAGGCTGACCATGCCCGCGTCGGTAAACTTGACCGCATTGCCCAGCACATTGTGCAGGATCTGCGCGATCCGTGTCTCGTCGCCGATGCGCGCATGCGTGCCGGTGATGTCATGCGTGACCGCCAGCGCGATGCCTTTGGCCTGAGCATTCGCCAGATGCAGTGATTCCACCCGGTCCAGAAGCGCGGCCAGGTCGAAGCTGCGGGTCTCCAGCGTCAGCTTGCCCGATTCGACCCGCGCCAGATCCAGAATGTCATTCAGGAGCGACAACAAACTCCAGCCCGACTCGCGGATCGTCTGCAGCATATCGCGCTGCGTGGGATCAAGCGCGGTTTCGGCCAGCAGATCGGCCATGCCCAGAACGCCATTGAGGGGGGTGCGTATCTCATGGCTCATATTGGACAGAAATTCGGATTTCGCCTGACTTGCAGCTTCGGCCCGCGCGCGCGCCTGATGCAGTTCCGTGACATCGACCCGCAAGCCGACATAGCCGCCTTCGGGCGTTCGGCTCTCAAAGATGCGCAGGACCCGGCCATTCGCCAGACGCTGTTCGATCACGCCTTCGCATTCCCGGTGCTGGTGCAGGCGCTCTGCCAGCCACGCCTCTTCGCGACCGATGGCATCTGCCATCACCCCCAGCGCAAGGACTGCGCGCAGGATTTCCTCGAAACTTATGCCGGGCTGAAATATCTCTGCAAGCTCGGGGTAGGTCGAGCGATAGTGTTGGTTGCACAGGACCAGCCGGTCCTCTGCGTCAAAGAGCGCGAAGCCGTCCTGCAGGGCCTCTAGCGCGGCAGCAAGCCGCTCGCGTGCATCGCGCGCTTCGGCTTCGGCGATTTCGGCGCGTTTGCGGCTCTCGACCTGATGCGTGATATCGATCCGCAGCCCGACACGTCCGCCTTCGGGGGTAGGGCGCTCGACGATGCGGACCCAGCGCCCGTCGGCAAAGCCGACTTCCAGCTCATGCCCCGCAGGCGGTGGTTTGGCCAGATTTTCGGCCAGCCAGGCGTCTTCGCGCCCGAGGGCTTCAGGAAACAGCTGCGCCTCAAGTCCGGCGCGCAGGATATCGCCGAAATAGACGCCCGGCACGATAACCTTCTGAATGGGCGCATGCTGTTGCTTGTAGCGGGCATTGCACAGGATCAGCCGATCTTCAGTATCAAAAAGGACAAAGCCGTCTTCAAGCGCCTCGATCGCGGAGGTCAGTCTTTCATGCGCATTGTGCGCGGCGGCTTCGGCTGTTTTGGTGCGGAGAAGGCTTTTGACCCGCTGCGTGATTTCGATGACGATCAAAATTCGACCGCCGTCTGGGGTAGGCCGTTGAATAATCCGCAGCCAGCGGTCCTGGTGGAAGCGGAGCTCGAAATTCTGTGCGGTCGCGGGTGGCGGTGTCTCGCAATACGCAAACCAGATCTCTTCCTGCGCCACGAAATCGGGGAAAAGTTTCGCGGCGATGACGCCGCGAAGCATGTCGGTGAGCAAGCTGCCTGGTTGCAGCAGATGAGCGATGGGGTGAAACAAGTCGCGAAGGCAGCTATTGCACATCATGAGCCGGTTGTCCGAATCATACAGAGCGAACCCGTCCGGCACCGCTTCAATCGCCATGCGCAAGCGTGTGTGATCTGTGATGATGATCCGCGCCGAGATGGCGAAACCCGCGCGTTCCGGGAGTTTGCGCAGGTTGAGATCGAGCGGAAGCCAGCTGCCATCGGCCCGACGCATGCGGCAATCAATGCGGCCTGCGGGGCCTTGATCCCTCAATCCGCGCATCAGTCTGTCGAGACTTGCCCGGTCTTCAGGATGGGCGAGGTCGTGGAAGGTTTGCGCGGCAACGTCAGCCTCAGTCCAGCCCAGTTCGGCGGTCCAGGCGCTGTTGACCGCTTCAAGATACCCGTCAGCGGCGAGAAGCGCGCCCGGATCGGGCGAAAGTTCAAAAAAGTTTCTCATAGCCTTCGAATCATGTCCCTTGCCGCGTTGACCCGAAGGATGCAGTTCTGCGAATCAATGACGCAGGCACAATCAGGCAGGATATCGAACAGCGTCAGCGCCGCGTCATCCTGCTGCTGTTGGGATAACCCGGACATGACTTCACCCACTTCGCCCGACCTGAACTGATACCGAAGCATACTATGTTCTACGGGGGGAAAATGAACCCTTTGTTAATTACGCCACTCAAGTTTTTCGAGCTTATCTCATCGGATGACGGCGGATGACATTTTTCGGGCGGGCGGGCAAGTCCAGCCGGACCTGTCGGCGCGGCGCCTGTGCCACAAGGCGCCCTTTCGAGATGACCGCCAGCCGGTCGGCACGCAGCCGCAATGCCTCTACCGGGTGCGCGGCGTCGAGCACCACGAGAGAGGCCATGGAGCCGACCGTCAGACCATAATCTTCAAGCCCCATGATGCGCGCATTCTCAATGGTCACCATGTCGAAACAGGCGCGCATGTCATCCGGGTGGGTCATCTGCGCGACATGCAGGCCCATGAAGGCCACATCGAGCATATCCGCCGTGCCCAGCGGATACCACGGGTCAAGCACGCAATCCTGCCCCCAGCCGACCGTGACCCCGGCCGCGCGCAACTCCTTGACCCGCGTCAACCCGCGCCGCTTGGGGAAAGTATCGTGCCTGCCCTGAATCACGATATTGATCAATGGGTTGGGCAGGGCATTGACCTGCGCTTCGGCGATCAGGGGCAGCAGTTTCGAGACATAGTAATTGTCCATCGAATGCATCGAGGTCAGATGCGATCCGGTCGCGCGGCCCTGCAAGCCGTGGCGGATCACCTCGGCGGCCAAGGTCTCGATATGGCGCGAATTGGGGTCGTCGGTTTCATCGCAATGCAGATCGATCGGCAGCCCACGCTCGGCGGCGATCCGGCAGAGTTCCTGCACGGAGGCGCGACCGTCCGCCATTGTACGTTCGAAATGCGGGATGCCGCCCAACACATCGACCCCCATATCCAGCGCGCGCAGAGTCTGGGCATGGGCGTTCGGGTCGCGATAGAACCCGTCCTGCGGAAAGGCCACCAGTTGCAGGTCCAGATAGGGGCGCACGGTCTCGCGCACATCCAGAAGCGCCTGCACCCCTTTCAGATCCGGATCGCAGGTATCGACATGGGTGCGGATCGCCAGCAGCCCCATGCTGACGGCCCAGTCGCAATAGGCGAGGGCGCGGGACTTCATCTCGTCAATCGTGGCGATCGCTTTCAACTCGCCCCAGAGTTCGATCCCCTCCAGGAGCGTGCCGGACTGGTTGATGCGCGGTATGCCGTAGCTGAGTGTCGCGTCCATGTGGAAATGCGGATCGACAAAGGGCGGGCTGACCAGATCGCCTGTGGCATCAAGCACTTGTCCGGCCTCGGCCCCGTCGAGCTGTCCGACCGCCGCAATCCGGTCGCCACTGATGCCGATATCGGCCACGCGCCCATCGGGCAGCGTGCCGCCCTTGACGATCAGATCGAACATCAGCGTTCTCCTTTATTGAACGGGACCATCAGCGCGGCGGGCACCGAGGCGCGGCGCGACATGATCACCAGCGCCAGAATGGACAGGACGAAAGGCATCATCAGGAAGATCTGATAGGGCACATCCGCGCCGATGCTGGTCTGTTGCAGCCGGATTTGCAGCGCATCGAACATGCCGAACAGGACCGCGCCCAGAAGCGCCTTGCCCGGCATCCATGCGCCGAACACCACCAGCGCGATGCAGATCCAGCCGCGCCCGTTGACCATCTCGAAGAAAAACGAGTTGAAGGCCGACATGGTGAGAAATGCGCCGCCCACGGCCATCAGGCCGGAGCCGACGATCACCGCGCCCATCCGCAGGCCGGTGACGGAAAGCCCTTGTGCCGCGACTGCCGCCGGGTTTTCGCCCGCTGCGCGCAAGGCTAGGCCCAGCGGGGTGCGGAACAGCACGAAAGACACCACCGCCACCAGCACGAAGGCCAAATAGGTCAGGGGCGTCTGGGTGAATAAAGCAGGCCCGAGCAGCGGGATATCCGAGAGGATAGGAATGGGCAGGGGCTGAAACGCCTCGATCCGGGGTGGGGTGGTGACGCGGGGCAGGGCGAGGCGATAGGCGAAATAGGCGCTGGCCGTGGCCAGAAGCGTGATCCCTAAGCCCACAACATGCTGGCTGAGGCCGAAGGGCACGGTCAGCGTGCCATGCAGCAGGCCAAAGAGCATGCCCGCGAGCATGGCCACCACCACGCCGGTCCAGAGCCCGCCGCCCGAATAGACCGTCATCCAGCCCGCGAAAGCGCCCGCGACCATGATCCCCTCGATCCCGAGATTCAGCACGCCCGCGCGTTCGCAGATGAGTTCCCCCATTGTCGCAAAGATCAGCGGCGAGGCGATGCGGATCACCGCCGCCCAGAAGCTTGCAGAGAGGAAGATTTCCAGAATTTCGCCCATCTCAGTCCCACCGCAGCCTGTAGCGCGTCAGGGCGATGGCCAGAACCATCGTCAGAAGCGCGGTTGCCAGCATGATATTGGCGATATAGGTCGGCACGCCAGCGGCGCGGCTCATGCTGTCCGCACCGACGAAGACGCCCGCCACGAAAATCGCGCTGATCACCACGCCAATCGGGTTCAGCAGCGCCAGCATCGCGACGATGATGCCGGTATAGCCAAAGCCGGGCGAGAGATCGAGCGACAGGTTGCCCCGCAGCCCCGCAACCTCGGAAAACCCGGCCAGAGCGGCCAGCCCGCCGGACAGAAGCGCGGTTTTCAGGATGACGCGGCCCACCGGGATGCCCGCGAATTCTGCCGCCTGCCGGTTCTGCCCCACGGCGCGCATCTCGTAGCCGAGCGTCGTGCGCGACTGGATCACCCAGACCAGGATGGCCGCGATCAGCGCAAGGGCAAAGCCCCAATGCAGGCGCAGCCCGTCGACGATGCGCGGCAGACGCGCGTCGGGGATCAGGCGCGAGGATTGTGGCCAGCCCATGCCCATCGGGTCTTTCAGCGGTCCTTCGAGCAACATGGAGATGAACAGGAGCATGATGAAATTGAAGAGAAGCGTCGTGACAACCTCATCCACGCCCAGCCGGGTTTTCAGCAGCGCGGGCCCGAGGAGCACCAGCGCGCCTGCCAGCATTGCGGCCCCTGCCATCGCGGGCAAAAGCAGCGCTGACGGCCAGCCGAGCGCGCCGGTGCCCAGCAGAACCGCCATCAGCGCACCTGCATAGAGCTGCGCCTCTGCGCCGATATTCCACAGCTTCGCGCGGAAGGCGACGGCGACGGCCAGCCCGGTGAAGATCAGCGGCGTTGCCCGGTTCAGCGTCTCCAGCAGCGCGAATTGCGATCCGGCGGCGCCGCGCAGGATCAGTCCCAGCGTCTGGAACGGATTGGCCCCGGCCAGCAGGGCAAGCGAGGATCCGAAGACCACGGTCAGCGCCAGAGCGATCGCCGGAAAGCCGATCAGCCGACCAAGCGATGGACGTGCAATCACTTCAAGCCGCATCGCGCCCCCGCTCGAACCCTTCGCCTGCCATCCAGCGCCCCAGGTCTGTCGCGCTCATCGTGCCGCGCGCGAAGGGGGGCGACAGGCGGCCCTCGGAGATCACATGGATCTGGTCCGACAGGGCCAGGATTTCGTCCAGATCCTCGGAAATCAGCAGTACCGCCGCGCCGCGGTCGCGCGCGGCGAGAAGCTGCGTCTGCACGAAGGTGATCGCGCCGATATCCAGCCCGCGCACCGGCTGATTGGCCAGAATGATCTGCGGTCTGAGTTCCATCACGCGGCCAAGGATCAGCTTTTGCATATTGCCGCCCGACAAGAGCCGGATGCGGGTGTCCGGCCCCGGACAGCGCACGTCATAGGCGCGGATCACCGATTGGGCGAAATCGCGCGCCGCCCGCCAGTCCAGCCAGCCGCGCCGCGCGAAAGGGGCCTGGTTGTAGCGTTCCAGAATCGCGTTTTCGGTCAGGCTGAAATCGGCGATTGTGCCGGTCTTGTGCCGGTCCTCGGGGATGCGCGCGATCCCGGCGCCCAAGGCTTCGGCCACTGACCATTGCGCCGGTGCGGCGCCGTGCAGCAGCATCTCGCCAGCGCTCGGGCGCTCCAGCCCCGCGATCAGATCCGCGAGCGCGGCCTGTCCATTGCCCGACACGCCCGCAAGTCCGGTGATCGTGCCTGCGCGCAGCGCCAGATCCACCCCGCGCAAGCCGCGCGTGGTGCCGCGATCCGGGGTCACAACCTTGCGCAATTCCAGCAGCGCCGGACCGGGGGTTGCGGCGCGCAATTCGGGCTGGGTGATCGCGCTGCCGACCATCATTTCCGCCAGCGCGCGCGGGTCGGTGTCGCTGACCGCGACCTCGCCCACCTGCTTGCCATGGCGCAGCACCACGACGCGGGAGGCAATCGCCATCACCTCATGCAGTTTGTGGCTGATGAAGATGATCGACAGGCCCTGCGCCACCATCTTGCGCAACGCCGCGAATAGCGCGTCGGCCTGTTGCGGGGTCAAAACAGCGGTCGGTTCATCCAGGATCAGAATTCGCGCATCCCGATAAAGCGCCTTCAGAATCTCGACCCGCTGCCTCTCGCCCACGCTCAGGCTGCCCAGCCGCGCATCAGGGTCCACGGCCAACCCGAAATCCTGCGCCAGACCCACGAGTTTCGCACGCGCCCCAGCCATGTCCAACCGCGCACCCCACAGGGGTTGCGTGCCCAGCACCACATTTTCCAGCACAGACAGATTATCCGCCAGCGTGAAATGCTGGTGCACCATCCCCACGCCCGCCGCCAGAGCCGCGCGCGGATTGCCCTGCGGCAGAGTCTGGCCAAACACCTCGACCGTGCCTGCATCCGCCGTGTAATGGCCAAAGAGGATATTCATCAGCGTGGTCTTGCCCGCGCCATTCTCGCCCAGCAGCGCAATCACCTCGCCTGGCGCGAGCGTCACGCTGATGGCGTCATTCGCCACCAGCGCGCCGAAGCGTTTGGTAATGCCGTCCAGACGCAGGACAGGGCCCTGCGCCATGCTGTCAGGCGCCATTCACGAGGACCGGGGTTCGTCGTCGTTGATCTCGACCTCGAAGGTGCCGTCAAGGATTTCCTGGCTGCGCTGTGCGACCAGTTCCATGATCTCGGCAGGCACTTTGCCTTCAAATGTCCCCAAGGGTGCCAAGGAAGAGCCGCCGTGGATCATGTAGGAATAGACGCCATAGTTTTCCGCGACAAAGACCCCGCCCTTGACCGCCGCGACAGCCGCATCCAGCGTCGGCTCGAAATGCCAGATGGCGGAAGCCACGACCGTATCGGGGTAATCCGCCTGCGTGTCGATCACATTGCCGATGGCGAACACACCGCGCTCCTGCGCCGCGTCGGAGACGCCGAAGCGTTCGGCATACATCACATCCGCGCCCGCCTCGATCATCCCAAACGCCGTTTCCTTGGCGCGGGGCGGGTCGAACCACGAGCCGATGAAGGCCACCTGAAAGCGGATTTCCGGATTCACTTCGCGCGCACCGGCCATGAAAGCATGCATCAGCCGATTCACTTCGGGGATCGGAAAGCCGCCGACCATGCCGATATTGGCGCTTTCGGTCATGGCACCGGCGATCAGGCCGCTGAGATAGGCCGCGTCCTGAATGTAATTGTCGAAGACGGCGAAATTCGGCAAGGCCGGGTCATGCAGGAAGCTCGACCCCATCAGGAAGGCCACATCCGGGTATTCCGCCGCGACCTCGCGCGCTTCCTGCTCGACGCCGAAGACCTCGCCCACGATCAGTTGCACGCCCGCTTCGGCATATTCGCGCATGACGCGGGCGTAATCGGTATTCGAGACATTTTCGGTGAAAGTATAGGTGATATCACCGCGCGCCTGCGCGGTTTCCGCCGCCAGATGGATGCGGCTGACCCATTGCTGTTCGACCGGCACCGTATAGATGCCCGCGACGCGCAGCGGCTCATCGGCGCGCAGGGCCGCGGGAAGCGTGGCGGCGGCAAGCATCGCACCGGCTGCGGCCGTGCCCAGCAATGCGCGCCGGGTCATCTGATGTGGTCTTGTGGTCATGAAAAGCTCCCTGAATGGACTAGGCCAAGGCCGTTTCGCGCGCGCCATTGGCTGACTATATGCAGGAATAATTTTACTAGCGAGTAAAATTTCTCGGGCTCCGGGCGCAATTCAGCGCCCTGCCGAAAGTTTGCGCATCAGGCATCATAGCGGGTGGCGCCGCGACGGCTTGCATCGACCGGGGTTTTCAGCACCGATGCCTGATGCGCGCGCTGTTCACAGCCTGCGCGCGGGCAGATGCGGCAATTGATCCCGATGGGGGTCGGGGTCGCGCCTTGCAGGGCGATCCCCTCGGCATAGCCGATTTCGGGCGCATGGCTGATCATGCAGCCCATCGCCACAGCCAGACGGTTATCCTGCCCGTGCCGTTCGAATGTGGGCCGGTCCACTGTGCGGGCAAAGACGAAATATTGCGAGGCATCGGGCATCTCGACCAGTTGCGACACGATCCGCCCCGGCAGGCGAAAGGTCATATGGACATCGAGTTTCGGGCAGGCGCCGCCATATTCGGCCAGATGGAAATCGGTGGCATTGAAGCGCTTGGTCACATTCCCGGCCTTGTCGATGCGCATGAAGAAGAAGGGCACGCCCTGCGCCCCTTCGCGCTGCATGGTGGTGGCGCGGTGGCAGGCTTGCTCGAAACTGACGCCGAAGCGTGTTGCCAGATGGTCGAAATCATATTGCGAGGCCCGCGCTTCGCGCAGGAAATCGTCATAGGGCATGAGGGCGGCGGCGGCGAAATAGTTTGCCAGTTCGACAAGACAGCGCGCACGGCCCTGCCGGTCGTCAATCCCGGCGCTGTTCAGCAAAGTGTCAAAGGTCTCTCGAAATTCGATCAGACCCAGAACATGCACCAGTTGAAACACCCGGTTGGGGTGGTCCAGCGCCTCTGACAGCAGCACCTCTGCGCGGGTCTGATCATATTGGCGCAGCGTGCGGGGCAGGGCGCTGACCTGCACCACGCGCACGGTGATGCCGTGCTGATCGCGCAACCGCGCCTTGAGCGCAGTGTAGAGATCATCGGTCGCGGGGGCGCTGCCCGGCCAGAGACTCGCCGCCGCCTGTTCCAGCGCCGGGAAGTGATTGCGCTGGCGGCGGAAGAAGTGATGCACCACCCCTTCGGGCGAGGCGCTGAAGATCGGCTCGGATTCGCCCGGTTGCGCGGCCAGTGCCATCAACTGATCGGTGGCACTCAGATAGGCGCGGTGCAGATGCAGAAACGCCTCGATCAGGCGCGGCGCATGGGTCTGGGCGGCGCGCAGCTCCTGCAGATCGGGGCGCAGCTCATCAAACAGCGGATCCTGCAGCGCGCCGCGCAGATCGGCCAGCCGGGCACCTGCGCCATCTTCGGCAATGTCATGCCAGTCTACGCCATATTGCTCGAAGAGCCGCAGCAGGATCGAGACCGAAACCGAGCGCTGGTTGTTCTCCAGCAGGTTCACATAGGCCGCAGAAATTCCCAGCCGTTTGGCCATCGCGCCCTGGGTTTCGCCGGCCTCTTGCCGCAGGCGCCGCAGATGCGGGCCGATGAAGGTTTTGCGCATGCGCGGAAATCCTCATAACCTGGATTATGTTAATTTATCGGGCGATAGGATTGTTAAATTAACAATATTACAATTTTGTTGTTCTGTAAACTCTCGCATTTACAGCAGAACCCGGTTTCATTCGCAGCATTCCGCATCGCTCTGCCATGGTCCGCTCATTGAGGGAGGATTCGACCATGCAGACCGGTACAGCCCATCTTTTCATTCCCGGCCCGACCAATGTCCCCGCCGATGTGCAGCGCGCCATGATCGTGCCGATGCAGGACCACCGCGCGCCGGAATTCGCGGGGCTGCTTGGTCCGGTGCTAGAGGGGTTGAAGCCCGTTTTCGGCACCAAGCAGGCCCGGATCGCGCTCTTACCCGGTTCCGGCACTGCGGCTTGGGAAGCCGCGATCACCAACACGCTGTCACCGGGCGACAAGGTGCTGATGGCGCGGCACGGTCAGTTCTCCACGCTCTGGGCGCAGATGGCGCAGGCGCTAGGGCTGCGGGTCGAGGCGATTGACGTGGCCTGGGGCGCGCCTTGTCCGGTGCGTGAAATCGAGCGCCGCCTTGGCGCCGACCGGCATGGCGAGATCAGGGCGGTGTTTGTCACCCATAATGAAACCGCGACCGGTGTCACCTCGGACGTCGCCGGTGTGCGGCATGCGCTCGACACCTGCTTTCATGATGCGCTTCTCTTTGTCGATGGTGTCTCGTCAATCGGCTCGATCCGCTTCGAGATGGACAAATGGGGCGTGGATATGGCGGTTGCGGGCAGCCAGAAAGGTCTGATGTGCCCTGCCGGTCTGGGCATTCTTGCCGCCAGCCCCAAGGCGCTGGACACGATCGCGGGCAGCACCATGCCGCGCAGTTTTCTGGACCTGCATGCGATGCTGAACGCCCATGATGCAGGTTCGTTCTGCTACACGCCCCCCGCCCAACTGCTGCATGCGCTGCGCGCGGCGCTGACCCGTCTGAAGACCGAAGGGCTGCACAATGTCTTCGCGCGCCATCACCGGCTGGCGAACGGGATCCGCGCAGGCATTGCCGCGATGGGGCTGCAAACTGTCGCGGAACACCGCATCTTCGCCTCTGACACTGTGACCGCGATCCGCACCCCGCAGGATGTGGATGCGCGCGAGGTCATCAGTATCGCCCGCGAGCGCTACAATACCCATTTCGGCGGCGGGCTTGGACCGCTGGCCGGAAAAGCCTTTCGTATCGGCCATCTGGGCGATCTGAACGAAGGCATGTGCCTGACCGCTCTGGGCATTGCCGAACTCTCTCTGAAAGCTGCGGGCGCGCGAGTGGAACTGGGTGCGGGGCTTGCCGCCGCGCAAGCCGTTTTTGCCGCGCATTCCCCTGCCCCTGCGCTCGCCATTGCTGCTGAATAAGGACCATATCCCATGAGCCACTCGCTATTCCCCCTCCGCCGTCAGCGCCTGCAACGCTCCACGCTTGCTGTGCCTGCCTCGAATGTGACCATGATCGAAAAGGCGGCTGACTCCGCTGCCGATGTGGTCTTTCTCGATCTGGAAGATGCCGTTGCGCCCCCTGAAAAGCCGCAGGCGCGCAAGAACGCGATTGCCGCGCTGAATGAGATCGACTGGGAAGCGAAGGGCAAGACGGTCAGCGTGCGGATCAACGGTCTGGACACGGGCTATATGTATCGCGATGTCGTCGATATCATGGAGCAGGCGGGCGACCGTGTGCATATGCTTTTGATCCCGAAACTGGGCGTGGTGGCCGACCTCTATATGGTTGATGCGCTGGTCAACCAGATCGAACAGGCTTGCGGCTTGACCCGGCGCGTGGGGCTGGAGGCGCTGATCGAGACCGCGCTTGGCATGGCCAATGT
The DNA here is from genome assembly GCF_001884735.1 of Natronohydrobacter thiooxidans. Lineage (GTDB taxonomy): Bacteria > Pseudomonadota > Alphaproteobacteria > Rhodobacterales > Rhodobacteraceae > Roseinatronobacter > Roseinatronobacter thiooxidans_A. The sequence goes on from NZ_MJAP01000012.1 coordinate 139,880, forward strand.
CGAGGAAATCGCGCGCTATGCGGCCACATCGGATTCGCGGCTTGAAGCGTTGCATTTCGGGGTTGCGGATTACGCAGCAAGCATGCGCGCGCGCACGGTCAATATCGGGGGCTTGAACCCCGCTTATCCGGGCGACCAGTGGCATGCTTCGCTTGCGCGCATGATCACCTCCTGCCGCGCCTATGGGTTGCGCGCGCTGGATGGTCCTTTCGGCGATTTTGCCGATCCTGATGGCTATATCGCCGCTGCCGAACGTGCCGCAGCCCTTGGGTTCGAGGGCAAATGGGCGATCCATCCCAGCCAGATCGAGATGGCCAATTCCGTGTTCAGCCCGCCCGAGGCTGAAGTGACCCGCGCGCGGCGTATCATCGAGGAACTGCGCAAGGCCGAGGCCGCAGGCAAGGGTGCCGCCGCGCTCGATGGCAAGATGATCGATGCTGCATCCGAGAAGATGGCGCTGAATGTGCTGTCGCTGGCCGATGCCATTGCTGCGCGCAGCGCCCCGGCCCAAGCCGCTGAATAAGGAGGAAACCCGATGGATATTCACGAACATCAGGCCAAGGATATTCTGAAGAGCTTCGGCGTGCCCGTCCCCGGTGGCGGTATTGCCTTTGCCCCGGAACAGGCCATGCATGAAGCGCGCAAGCTGGGTCTGCCGGTCGTCGTCAAGGCGCAGGTCCATGCAGGCGGGCGGGGTGCTGCGGGCGGGGTGAAACTTTGCCGGTCCGAGGGGGAAGTGAACGCCTTCGCGCTCTCGCTGCTGGGGCGCAACCTTGTCACCAAACAGACCGATGCGACGGGCAAGCCCGTGCACCGGCTGCTGGTCGAACAGGCGACCGATATCGGCAAGGAACTCTATCTTGGCCTTGTGCTCGACCGCAAATCCGAGCGCATCATGATCGTTGCCTCGCGCGAGGGGGGCATGGAGATCGAGGATCTGGCCGAAGAACAGCCCGACGCGCTGGTGCGGATGGTCATTGACCCAGCGACCGGGCTGATGCCGTTCCAGTCGCGCGAGCTTGCGTTCAAGCTGGGCATGACCGGCAGTCAGGTTGCGCAATTCGGAACTGTCATGCGGGGCTGTTACCGGGCGTTTCGCGATCTTGACGCGACGATGGTCGAAATCAACCCGCTGGTGATTACCGGCGCGGGCGATCTGATCGCGCTGGATGCGAAGATGAGCTTCGACACCAATGCGCTGTTTCGCCGCCCCGAGGTGGCCGCGCTGCGCGATCCCGGTCAGGAAGACCCGCGCGAGGATGCCGCTGCCGAGCACGGGCTCAGCTATGTCGGGCTGGATGGTGACATTGGCTGCATCATCAACGGTGCAGGGCTGGCGATGGCCACGATGGACATGATCCAGCTGGCCGGGGGCCAGCCTGCGAATTTCCTTGATATCGGCGGCGGGGCCAGCCCGGAGCGGGTGGTCGCGGCCTTCCGCACCGTGCTGACCGACCCGAATGTGGCGGTGATCCTTGTGAATATCTTCGCAGGCATCAACCGCTGTGACTGGGTTGCCGCCGGTGTGGTGCAAGCCTACCGCGAACTCAATCTCTCGCTGCCGGTGGTCGTGCGTCTTGCGGGCACCAATGTCGAGGAAGGCCGCCGGATCATCGACGAATCCGGCCTGCCGCTGATCTCCGCCGACACGCTTGCCGATGCGGCCGCCACCGCCGTCGCCGCCCGCCCCCGCATGGCCGCCTGAAGGAGCCCGATCATGGCAATTCTCATCCAGCAAGATACCCGCATAATCGTGCAAGGCATGTCCGGTCGCATCGGCAAGTTCCATGCCGAGGACATGATCGCGAATGGCACCAATGTCGTGGGTGGTGTAACTCCCGGTCGCGGGGGCGAAACGGTCCTTGGCAAGCCCATCTTCAACACCGTCGCCGAAGCCGTGGACGCGACCGGCGCGGAAGCCTCGCTTGTTTTCGTTCCGCCAGTCGGTGCCGCAGACGCGATCATGGAATGTGCCGAAGCGGGGCTGAAATTCGCAGTCTGCGTGACCGACGGTATCCCGTCGCAGGACATGATGAAGGTCAAGCGCTTCCTGCGCCGCTTTCCCGAGGCACGCAAGATGCGCTTCATCGGCCCGAATTGCGCGGGCGTCATTTCGCCCGGTATCGGGTTCATGGGCATCATGCCGCCGCATATCTACCTGCCCGGTCGGGTGGGGATCGTTGGCCGCTCGGGCACGCTGGGCTATGAGGCCGCATCCCAGATGAAGGCGCTTGGCATTGGCGTGTCCACCTCGGTCGGCATTGGCGGCGATCCGATCAATGGCTCCAGCTTCCGCGATATTCTGGAATTGTTCGAGAATGACCCCGAGACGGATGCCGTGATGATGATCGGCGAAATCGGCGGCCCGCAAGAGGCCGAAGCCGCCGCCTATGCGCGCGATCACATGACCAAGCCGGTTGTGGCCTATATCGCGGGGCTGTCTGCGCCGAAGGGGCGCAAGATGGGGCATGCGGGGGCGATCATCTCGGCCTTTGGCGAATCGGCGCAGGAGAAGGTGGAAATCCTGTCCGCAGCCGGGATCACGGTTGCCCCGACACCTTCGGCCATGGGCGAAACCATTGCCCGCGTCCTGGGTGTGAAAGCCGCCGCATGAGCAAAACGGAAGCACCGATGCAGGGCGAGGCCGCAACCCCGGAACAGGCGCAAGCCTGGGTCGGGCGGGTGGAGACCCGCACCGGCGCGGTGAGCCCGGAACTGGCGGGCATGGTCATGGGGGCGCTGGGGCATCCGGCGGCCCCGCAACCGCCTATCCACACCGGGGCTGTGCTGCCGGTGCTGTGGCATTGGGTGGCCTTTCCCGAATTCGTGCCGATTTCCGGGATCGCGACGGACGGGCATCCCAAGCTCGGGGGGTTCCTGCCCCCCCTGCCCTTCAACCGGCGCATGTGGGCGGGGGGGAAACTCTCGTTCAAGGGCCGGTTTGCGGTGGGCGAGGCGATCACCAAACGTTCGGAAATCCTGAGTGTCGATTTCAAGACCGGCCATACCGGCGACATGGCCTTCGTGCGCGTGGGGCATGACCTGCGTGGCGAGGGCGGCGCGCAGATCCGTGAAGAGCAGGATATCGTCTACTTGCCGATCCCCGACAGTTTCCGCGCCCCCCGCGCGATTCCGGCCCCGGAAACGCCGATTTTCTCGGAGATCGTCGAGGTCGGCCCGGTCCGGCTGTTCCGCTATTCCGCTGCGACCTATAACGCGCATCGCATCCATTATGACCGCGACTATGCGACCGGGGCCGAACGCTACCCCGGTCTGGTGGTGCATGGCCCGATGCAGGCGACGCTTGTGATGGAAGCCGCCATGCGCCACACCGGGGCCACGCCCGCGCGCTTCAGCTTCCGGGGCGTGCACCCGATGTTTGACGGCCATCTTTACCTGCAGGCGGAACCGGACGGACCCACTGCCCTGCGGCTCTGCACAGTGGCGCCGGAGGGCCACCAGGGTCTGCAGGCCCGCTTCGACTGGGAGGAGTGATGCAATGGGTGTTCTGAACGGCATGCGCGTGATCGAAGGTTCGGCTTTCGTGGCGATTCCGCTGGCGGGCATGACGCTGGCGCAGATGGGCGCAGAGGTGATCCGCTTCGACCGGATCGAGGGCGGGCTGGATGCCGCGCGCTGGCCTGTCACCGAGACCGGGCAAAGCCTGTTCTGGGCCGGGCTGAACAAGGGCAAGAAATCCGTCGCTGTGGACATGAAATCGCCCCGAGGGCGCGAGTTGATCACCCGGATCGTCACCGCGCCGGGCGATGATGCGGGGTTGTTCCTGACCAATCTGCGGGTGCGGGGCTGGATGGATCACGAAACCCTGTCGCGCCATCGCGACGATCTGGTGATGGTCGCACTTCTGGGAGACCGGCATGGGCGGGCTGCCGTGGATTACTCGGTCAACCCCGCGCTTGGCTTTCCTGACGCGACCGGCCCCGAAGGATCCGCCGAGCCCGTGGCCCATGTCCTGCCCGCATGGGACTGCATCGCGGGCAATATGGCGGTGACGGCCCTTCTGGCCGCCGAACGCCACCGGCTGCGCACAGGACAGGGACAGGAAGTGCTCTTCTCGCTGAAAGACGCCGCGAGCGCGATGCTGGGCAATCTGGGGATCATCGGCGAAGTCACGATCAACGGGACCGACCGCCCCAAATCCGGCAATGCGCTTTATGGCGGTTACGGGCAGGATTTCATCTGTGCCGATGGCAATCGCGTCATGGTGATCGGGCTGACCGAGCGGCAATGGCGCGGGCTGATCAAGGCCACAGGCATGGTGGACGCCATCGCCGCACTTGAGGTCCGGCTGAATGAGAGCCTTGAGCATGAAGGCGCGCGCTTTCGCCATCGCGCCGCGATTACAGAACTGCTTGCGCCCTTCTTCGCACAGCGCCGCGTTGCGGATTTCGCCAAAGCCTTCGATACAGGCGGGGTCACATGGTCGCAATTCCGCAGCTTCGCCCGCGCCGTGCATGAAGACCCGGATCTGTCAACCGAAAACCCGATGTTCCATATGCTCGAACAACCCGGCATCGGCACCTATCCCACCCCGGCCTCGCCACTCAGTTTCTCGGAAATTGCGCGCCAGGCCCCACAACCCGCCCCGCAACTCGGGGCGCATACGGAAGAAGTGCTGGCCGATGTGGCGGGATTGTCCTCGGGCGAAATCGGGCAGCTTTTTGACGCGGGCGTGGTGACCGGGCCGCGCGTGAGCGGCGTTTTCTCTAGCGCTGCTGAATAGGTTTCTCGCGCGATCCGGCGCGCAGGGATGCAGCATTTCTGGCTCTGAAATCCGATCTGTCATATTACTGTCATATCTGAACGGTATCGGTGCGTTGCAACAAGGACAGAGCCCATGAAACCACATACGCTTTCCGCCTTTGACCGTGATCTGGATGCCATCCGCCTTGCCGTGCTGACGATGGGCGGGCAGGTGGAAACCGCGATTCTCAATGCGGCGCGCGCGCTGGACACCCGCGACGAGGATCTGGCCGCGCAGGTGGTTCAGGGTGACAAATCCATCGACGCGGCCGAAGAAGACATCAATTCGCAGGTGGTGCGGCTGCTCGCGCTGCGCCAGCCGCAAGCCGACGATCTGCGCGCCGCTGTGGCCGTCATGAAAATGGCGGGCGAACTGGAACGGTTGGGTGATTACGCCAAGAACATGGCCAAGCGCGTGCCGGTGCTGATCCAGTCACCGGTGATCGACGGCGCGGATCGCGCGCTGCGCAGGCAGGCCCGGATGGTGGGCCAGATGCTGAAAGACATGCTCGACGCCTATGCGCGCATGGATACCGAGCTCGCGCGCGATGTCATCACCCGCGATATCGAAGTCGATGACATGACCAATGCGCTGTTTCGCGAATTCATCACCCATATGATGGAAGACCCGCGCAATATCACGCCTTGCCTGCATTACATCTTCATCGCCAAGAATATCGAACGCATGGGCGATCTGGTGACGCATGGGGCGGAGCATGTGATCTTCGTGGCCGAAGGCAAACAGGCCGAGGCGCGTGAGAAAGGCCATTCGACCGCGACCATCGCAGCCCCACAAGAGTAATGCTGGACATGAGCGACAACGACCGGCCCCTGGTGCTGATCGTCGATGACGAGCCGGCACAGCTTGCGCTCCTGAGCTATAACCTGAAAGCCGCCGGTTTTCGGATCGCCACAGCCAAGGACGGCGAAGAAGCCGTGCTGGCGGTTGCGGAACAAGGCCCCGATATCGTGCTGCTGGACTGGATGCTGCCGCGCCTTTCCGGGCTGGAAGCCTGCCGTCAGATCAAGGCAAGCCCCGCCGGGCGCGAGGCGGCGATCATCATGGTATCGGCCCGATCCGAGGAAACCGACCGCGTGCGCGGTCTGGATACGGGCGCAGATGACTATATCGTCAAACCCTATTCCGTGGCCGAACTGATCGCGCGCGTGCGTGCCAACCTGCGCAGGCTGCGCCCCACGGTCGCCGGGCAGGTGCTGGAACATGACGATATCAGGCTTGACACCGACAGCTACCGTGTCACCCGCGCGGGCCATAGCCTGCATCTGGGGCCGACGGAGTTTCGCCTGCTGGGGGCCTTCATGGAGCGCCCCGGCAAGGTCTGGACGCGCGAGGCGCTGCTTGATCGCGTCTGGGGGCGCGATATCTATATCGATACCCGCACGGTGGATGTGCATGTGGGCAGGTTGCGCAAGGCACTTTGCGCGCAGGGGGGTGACGATCCGATCCGCACAGTGCGCGGCGCGGGCTATGCGATGGGCTGACGCTCAGGCCGCATCGGGAAATACCTGTGGCCGCGCCTCTTGCGCAAAAGCCTGCAGCAGATGCGCGGTCGTATCCAGCGCTTTGCGGATGGCCACATCCATGTCCAGATAGGCATAGGTGCCCAGCCGCCCCAGAAAGGTAACGCCCCCGGTCTGCCGGGCCAGCGCCTGATAGCGCGCCAGCAGGCTCTGGTCGTCCAGAAGTCGGATCGGGTAATAGGGAATATCCCCCGGCCCTGCCTGTGCGCTGTATTCCCGCGTGATCACTGACTTTGTGAAGCGGTCCATCTCCCATGGCGCGAAATACATATGCTCGGTGATCCGCGTGAAGCGCACGCATTCGTCGCAGTAGTTCATGACCGAAGTGCCCTGATAGGGCGCCGCCACCCGCTCATGCTCGAATCGCAGCGTGCGGTAGCCCAGCCGCCCGAATCTGTGCCCGAAATAGCGGTCCAGCGGTCCGGTATAGACCTGATGATCGAACTGGCCCGCAACGGTTTCGGCTGCCGTGTTCAGCCGCAGGTCTATCCGCGGATGGGCAAGGATCGCCTGCACCATCGCGGTATAGCCCTCGCGCGGAATGCCCTGAAAGTGATGCGCGAAGTAATTGTCGTCATAGGAAAAGCGCAGCGGCAAGCGTTTGAGGATCGCGGCAGGCAGGCGCGTAGGTTCCACCCCCCATTGCTTGCGCGTGTATCCCTGAAAGAACGCCTCATAGAGCGCGCGGCCCATGAGGCGCAGGCCCTGATCCTCGGAGGAGACGGGTTCGCCCCCCTCACTCTGTGCTGTGATGAAATCGCGCGCTTCCGCCGGGCGCAACGCCGCGCCGAAGAACTGGTTGATCGTGTGCAGGTTGACCGGCAGCGTATAGACCTGCCCCGCGACCTGCGCTTTCACCTGATGGCGATAGGGCATCATCACGGCAAAACGGGTCACATAGTCCCAGACCTGCGCATCATCGGTGTGAAAGATATGGGGCCCGTAGTGATGCAGCATCACCCCGGTCTGGGGGTCGCGCGCCGTGTGGCAGTTTCCGGCCACATGGTCACGCTCTTCGATGATGGTCACGCGATGCCCGGCTTCTGCCAGCCCGCGCGCCACCACCGCACCGCTGAGCCCGGCGCCGGTGACAAGAATCGATTTCGGTGCAGGCATGCGCGCGTCCCTTACAGCGATCCGGTGCCGCCCTTGCCGGGCACAGCGGCGCAGAACTGTGCTTCTGCACTGTTCTCGATCCTGCTGAATTAACCTTACGGTCTGGTTAATGCCGATGCATCAGAGGCGTATTTTTGTGTCGGCCGGCTGCGCTCAGGCCGCGCCGCTGCGCAGCGCACCGACGCCCAAGCGCTCTTCGGTGACCTGCCCCAGGGCTAGCGCGACGGCCCCCTGCGCCCAGACCAGATCGCCCCAGGCATGGATCTCGACCTTGGTCGGGACGCGGGCGCCGGTCAGGGTCATGGCCTGCATCTCGGCCAGCACCTCGCGCGCATAGAGGTAATCATACTGCATGCGCCCTCCCGAAAGGATGATTACTTCCGGGTCGAACATCTGCGCCACATTCGACAGGCCAAGCGCCAGATAGCGCCCGGCGCGGCGAAAGATCGACAGCGCCGCCTCATTGCCGCGCCGCGCCTCGGCGAACAGTTCTTCCAGCAGCGCGAGGGGGCTTTCCGAGAAACTTGCATGCTGGTCCAGCGCTGTCGCGGCTTCGCGCGCCAGCGCATAATCCGCGACATAGGCTTCCAGACAGCCGCGCTTGCCGCAGCGGCAGAGCGCGCCATCCAGTTGCACCTTGGTGTGGCCCAGTTCCATCCCCATGCCGCGTGCACCACGGTAAAGCTGATTGAACAGGACCAGCCCCATGCCCACACCATGTTCGATCGTGACCACCGCGAAATCCGACGTGCCGCGCCCGCCGCCGAACCACAGTTCCGCGAGCGTCAGCAGATTGGCGTCATTGTCCAGATAGGCGGGGATCCCCAGGGCGGTCTCGAATTGCGCGCTCAGGGCTGTGGCGGGCGCGTCCAGCATCGGCGACCATGGAACATTGCCGGTGGTATAATCCACCATCCCCGCCATGCCGATCCCGATGCAACTGATATCGCTGCGGGTCATGCCGTGTTTGGTCAGCAACTGATCGACCAGACTGCGCGCTTCGGCGATCAGCACGGCGGCGCTCTTGCGATGCGGGCGCGTGGGCAGGCTCAGTTCCGTCAGACGCTGGCCCGCGAAATCGCTCAGCACCGCCGTGTGGCGCAGGTCGCCCAGTTTCATGCCGATGACATGAGAGGTTTCCGCCGCGACCTGCAGGCTGACCGGGGGGCGTCCGCGCCCGGAGCGCGGACTGTCGGCCTCGGGGCTTTCAACCTCGGCGGTTTCGCGCAGGAATCCTTCGGTGATCAGCTCGCCCGTCACCGCGCTGACCGATGCGGCGCTGACCCCCAGCGCCCGCGCCATTTCGGCCCGCGTTGTGCTGCCCTGTGCGCGCACATATTCGAAAAGCGTCTGGCGGAGCGGGCGCTGCAGGGCAGCGGGCATATGCGCGACATCGCGCAGCAACGGCCCGCAGCCCGCCAGCATGCGGTCCGGCCCCTGCCCGGCACGATAGCTATCCAGCGCGGTCACCCTGCCCCCCTTCTGCGATTAAATTCGTCGGCCAAACTAATAAAGCTGCGAAACTCACAATATGTCCAGAGAATTCTCATGCCGCACCTGCGAAATGGCCAATAAAACGCGAATGCCGCGTAAATTTAATTTGACAGCCGAAAAATATATGGCATGATCTGTGCATCTGACCACCAAAGAGTCGGTCCGATCATGTTCAGGGAGGAATACATGAACAGAATTCTGAGCGCGGCAATCGCCGCGACGATTGGCTTTAGCTCGGCAGCCTGGGCGGATTCGCTGACCATCGGCGTCAGCTGGTCGAATTTCCAGGAAGAGCGCTGGCAGACCGACGAAGCCGCGATCCGTGCAGCCCTTGACGCTGCAGGCGCGACCTATGTTTCGGCTGACGCGCAATCCTCGTCATCCAAGCAGTTGTCGGACATTGAAAGCCTGATCGCACAGGGCGTTGACGCTCTGATCGTTCTGGCGCAGGACGCCGCCGCAATCGGTCCGGCTGTGCAGGCCGCTGCGGATGAAGGCATCCCTGTTGTCGCCTATGACCGCCTGATCGAGGACAGCCGCGCCTTTTATCTGACCTTCGACAATGTGGAAGTCGGTCGCATGCAGGCTCGCGCCGTGCTCGAAGCGGCACCGAGCGGAAATTATGTCATGATCAAGGGCTCGCCCACCGACCCGAACGCGGATTTCCTGCGCGGTGGTCAGCAGGAAGTGCTGCAGGCCGCGATTGACGCAGGAGATATCGTGATCGTCGGCGAAGCCTATACCGATGGCTGGTTGCCCGCGAACGCGCAACGCAACATGGAGCAGATCCTGACCGCGCAGGACAATAATGTGGATGCGGTTGTGGCCTCGAATGACGGCACCGCTGGCGGCGCCGTCGCGGCGCTGACCGCGCAGGGCATGCAGGGGATCCCGGTTTCGGGTCAGGATGGCGACCATGCCGCACTGAACCGTATCGCACTTGGCACCCAGACCGTCAGCGTCTGGAAAGACGCGCGCGATCTGGGCCGCGCGGCCGGTGAGATTGCTGTCGCGCTCGCAGGTGGCACCGAGATGGCCGATATCGAGGGCGCAGAGATGTGGACCTCGCCCGCGGGCACCGAGATGGTGTCGATGTTCCTTGAGCCCGTTCCGATCACCGCCGACAACCTGTCGCTGGTCGTCGATGCGGGCTGGATCAGCCAGGAAGCGCTCTGCCAGGGCGTGAGCGCAGGCCCGGCACCCTGCAACTGATCCGACGTGACTGAACCGGGGCGCGCGGCCTGACGCCGCCGCCCCTTTTTCCGCATCCCGATGCAACCCGGCCCTTACTGGCAGGACAGATCCCATGAGCACCTCTGACACTACCCGACCCGCAGGAGCCAAAGCTCCCGCGCGCCCGAAGCTGACCGACACGCTGGAACTCGACACCCGCCTATTGGGCATGATCGGGGCCTTTATCGTGGTGCTGGTCGTGTTCAACATTCTGACAGATGGCCGGTTTCTCACGCCGCGCAACATCTTCAATCTGACGATCCAGACCGTCAGTGTGGCGATCATGGCAACCGGCATGGTCTTTGTCATCGTCACCCGTCATATCGATTTGTCCGTGGGTGCGCTTCTGGCCACCTGTTCCGCCGTCATGGCGATGATGCAGACCGCATGGTTGCCGCAATATCTGGGCCTGCCGCTCGGGCATCCGATGATCCCCTGGCTTGCCATCTGCGCAGGGGTGGTCGTGGGGGGGCTGATCGGGGCCTTTCATGGCTACCTGAGCGGGTATCTGCTGATCCCAGCCTTCATCGTCACGCTGGGCGGGCTTCTGGTCTGGCGCAATGTCGGCTGGTATCTGACCACCGGCCAGACCATCGGGCCGCTGGACCCCACATTCCAGATGTTCGGGGGCATCAATGGCACATTGGGCGAATTCTGGTCCTGGGTGCTGGGGCTTGCCGCGACAGCAGCAGCCCTTGTCGGGCTCTGGGCCAAACGTCGCGACAAGATGCGCCATGGCTTCCCGGTCAAGCCGCTCTGGGCTGAGGTTGCGCTTGGCGCGATCATCGCCGGTGCGATCCTCGGCTTCATCAAGATCCTGAATTCCTATGAAGTGCCGGTCGCGCGTCTGCGCCGCGAATTCGAGGCGCGGGGCGAGGTCATGCCGGAAGGCTATACTGAAGTCTATGGCCTGCCCTTCTCGGTGCTTCTGCTGATCGTCGTCGCCGTGGTGATGACCGTCATCGCCCGCAAGACCCGTCTGGGGCGCTATATCTTCGCAGCCGGAGGCAATCCGCAGGCGGCAGAGCTGTCGGGCATCAATACGCGCCTGCTGACGGTCAAGGTCTTCACCATCATGGGCATTCTCTGCGCCATTTCGGCGGTCGTGGCCTCGGCCCGGCTGACCAACCACTCGAATGATATCGGCACGCTGGATGAGTTGCGCGTCATCGCGGCGGCGGTCATCGGCGGCACCGCGCTCGCCGGGGGCCTTGGCACGATTTATGGTGCGATCCTCGGCGCGCTGATCATGCAATCGCTGCAATCGGGCATGGCCATGGTCGGCGTTGACGCGCCTTTGCAGAATATCGTCGTGGGCTCCGTGCTGGTGCTCGCCGTGCTTATCGACATCATCTATCGCCGCCGCACAGGGAAGGGCTAAGCCATGACCCCGCTTGTAGATATCCGCAACCTCTCGATAGCCTTTGGCGGTGTGCAGGCCGTCGATGATGTCTCGATTGACCTCTATCCGGGCGAAGTCGTGGGGCTTCTGGGCCATAATGGCGCAGGCAAATCCACGCTGATCAAAATCCTGTCGGGTGCCTACCGCGCCGATAGCGGCGAGATCTGGATCGACGGGAAGAAAGCCACGATCAATAGCCCGCGCGATGCGCGCGCCTATCATATCGAGACGATCCACCAGACCCTCGCACTGGCCGATAACCTGCCCGCGCCCGCAAACCTGTTTCTGGGGCGTGAATTGCGCACCATGTTCGGTTTCCTTGATGACAGCCGCATGGAATCCGAGACCCGCAAGATCATGGCGCGGCTGAACCCGAATTTCCGCAAGATCGCGGAACCGGTGAGCGCACTCTCGGGCGGTCAGCGGCAATCCGTGGCGATTGCGCGCGCGGTCTATTTCAACGCGCGCATCCTGATCATGGACGAGCCGACAGCCGCTCTGGGCGTGCATGAAACCAAGATGGTCGCCGATCTGATCATGGAGCTGAAAGCGCAGGGTCTGGGCATCTTCCTGATCAGCCATGACACGCGCGAGATGATGGAGCTCTGCGACCGCGTGTCCGTCATGAAGAACGGGCAACTGATCGGCACCGAGCGGGTCGAGGATGTCACCGAAGACGATATCCTGTCGATGATCATCATGGGCAAGAAACCGGAAAAGGCGGCGTAATGTATCTGGGCCTTGATCTGGGCACATCCGGCCTGAAAGGGCTGGTGATTGATGCGGGCGGCGCAGTGGTGGCGGAAGCCAGCGCACCGCTGAGCGTCGCCCGCCCCCATCCGGGCTGGTCCGAGCAGGATCCGGCCGACTGGATCGCTGCCGGGGAAGCGGTGTTGCGCGCCTTGGCCGGGAAGATCGACATGGCGGCGATTGCGGGCATCGGGCTCTCGGGCCAGATGCATGGCGCGACGGTGCTTGATGCTTCTGACACTGTGCTGCGCCCCTCTATCCTGTGGAATGACACGCGCTCGCATGCGCAGGCCGCGCGGCTGGATGCAGATCCGCGCTTCCGCGCGGTCAGCGGCAATATCGTCTTTCCGGGCTTTACCGCGCCCAAGCTGGTCTGGATGGAAGAAGAGGAGCCGGATCTCTTTGCCCGCGCGGCCAAGGTGCTGTTGCCGAAAGATTATCTGCGGCTATGGCTGACCGGCGACCATGTTGCGGAAATGTCGGATGCGGCCGGGACAAGCTGGCTGGATGTGGGCGCGCGCGACTGGTCTGACGACCTGCTGGCCGCGACGCATCTTTCCCGCGATCACATGCCTGCGCTGGTCGAAGGCTCTGCCCCCTCTGGCGGGCTGCGCGCCGCGCTGGCCTCTGATTTCGGCCTGACGCCCGGCATCCCGGTCGCGGGGGGGGCTGGCGACAATGCTGCGACCGCCATTGGCCTTGGCGTTGCGCGCGGTGGGCAGGGCTTTGTCAGTCTCGGCACCTCGGGCGTGCTGTTCGCCGCAACCGATGGCTATGCGCCCGCGCCGGAAACGGCCGTGCATACATTCTGCCACGCGCTGCCCGGCACATGGCACCAGATGGGCGTAATCCTTGCCGCGACAGATGCGCTGAACTGGTTTTCGCATCTGGCGGGCGCAAGCCCGGCTGCCTTGACCGCCCATCTGGGCGCGCTGCAGGCCCCCGGTCGCACCCTGTTCCTGCCCTATCTGGGCGGCGAGCGGACGCCGCTGAACAATGCCAGCATTCGCGGTGCCTTTCTCGGGCTGGAACATGCGACCGACCGCGATGCGGCCACCCGCGCCGTGCTTGAAGGCGTTGTTTTCGCGCTGAAAGACTGTCAGGACGCGCTCGCTGCCACCGGCACGCGGATTGACACGCTGATCGCCGCGGGCGGCGGGGCGCGCTCGGATTACTGGCTCTCGGCGCTGGCGACAGTGCTGGACCTGCCGATCCTGCTGCCCGAAGCGGGCGATTTCGGGGCCGCGCTTGGGGCTGCGCGACTTGGTCTGATGGCCGCAACCGGCGCCAGCACCGAGGCCATGCCTTTGCCCCCGATCGCGCGGGAAATAGCCCCGGTGGGCACAATGACCCCCGCATTCAACGACACCCATGCCCGCTACCGCGCGGCACAAACCGCACTCAAGGATCTGACATGACCGATTTTTTCGCAGGTATCCCGCAACTGACCTATCAGGGCGCAGAGGCCGAGTCCGACTTCGCCTTCCGCCATTACAATCCCGATGAGATCATCCTCGGGCGACGCATGGAGGATCATCTGCGGTTCGCGATCTGCTACTGGCACAATTTCGCATGGCCCGGCGGCGATCCGTTCGGGGGCCAGACCTTCCTGCGTCCGTGGTTCGGCAATACGATGGAACATGCGAAACTCAAGGCCGATGTTGCCTTCGAGATGTTCCGTATCCTGAACGCGCCCTATTTCTGCTTCCATGATGTCGATATGCGCCCCGAAGGCGCGGATTTCGCGGAAAACACCCGCAATCTGGAAGAAATGACCGAGTATTTCGCGGCCAAGATGGACGCGGGCGGGCCGAAACTGCTCTGGGGCACGGCAAACCTGTTCAGCCATCGCCGCTTCATGTCCGGGGCGGCGACGAACCCCGACCCGGATGTGTTTGCCTTCTCGGCGGCGACGGTGAAGACCTGCATGGATGCGACCCACAGGCTGGGGGGCGAGAACTACGTTCTCTGGGGTGGGCGCGAAGGCTATGAGACCCTTCTGAACACCGATATGAAGCGCGAGCTCGATCATATGGGCCGCTTCCTGTCGATGGTGGTCGAGTACAAGCACAAGATCGGTTTCAAGGGCACGATCCTGATCGAGCCGAAACCGCAGGAGCCCACCAAGCACCAGTATGACTATGATGTGGCGACGGTCTTCGGCTTTCTGCAACGCTTCGGGCTGGAGAAAGAGGTCAAGGTCAATATCGAGCAGGGTCACGCCATCCTTGCGGGTCACAGCTTCGAGCATGAAATCGCGACTGCTGCCGCGCTGGGTGTGTTCGGCTCGATCGACATGAACCGCAACGACTATCAATCCGGCTGGGACACGGACCAGTTCCCGAACAATACCCCGGAAGTGGCGCTGGCCTATTACGAGATCCTGCGCGCAGGCGGCTTTACCTCTGGCGGCACCAATTTCGACGCCAAGCTGCGCCGCCAGTCGCTGGATGCCGAGGATCTGATCCTGGCGCATGCGGGCGCGATGGATGTCTGCGCGCGCGGCCTGAAAGCCGCTGCCGCCATGCTGGAAGATGGCCGTCTGGAAGCCGCACGCGGCACGCGCTATGCGGGCTGGGACAAGCCCGAGGCGCAGGCGATGCTGGCCTCGGATCTCGACAGCATCACGGCGGATGTGATCGCGCGCGGGGTTGACCCGCAGCCACACTCTGGCAAACAGGAGAAGCTGGAAAACCTTGTGAACCGCTTCATGTAAGGAGGGACCATGCCCGCCGCGACGCCCCCTGTCTGTGATTTCGGCTGGAAAGCCCCCGGTTTCACCCTGCCCGCGACGGATGGCCAAAGCTACAGCCTGTCAGATGTCGCGGGGGCGAAGGGCACGCTGGTCATGTTCATCTGCAACCACTGCCCCTATGTGCTGGCGGTGCTGGACCGGATCCTGCGCGACGCGCGGGATCTGGCCGGGCACGGGATTGGCGTGGTGGCGATCTGCGCCAATGACGCGGATGCCTACCCTGCCGACAGCTTCCCCAGGATGCGGGAACTGGCCGAAAGCCGGGGTTTTCCCTTCCCCTATCTGCATGACGAGACGCAGGAGGTCGCCCGCGCATGGGGGGCCGAATGCACGCCCGATTTCTTTGGGCTGAACGCAAAGGGGGAATTGCAATATCGCGGGCGGCTCGATGCCTCGGGCCGCAATCCCGGCCCGGCAGATGCGCGTCGGGAGTTGTTCGAGGCAATGGTCCGGATCGCCGAGACGGGAGAAGGGCCGCGCGAGCAGACCCCGAGTATCGGTTGTTCGATCAAATGGAAGGCGGCGTGATCCGGCGCAGCGTGTCAGGGTAAGGTGCGTGCTCCCGCACGCACCCTTGGCTGTCTGGTTCCGTGACGTAGCTTTGGGCGCGTCTGCAGGCTGACAAAGCTTTGGTGTCAGACAGCGCGCATGAAGAGCGCCTCGGCCTCGACCGGGATCTCCTGCGCCAGCGCATCAAGATTGCGCATCAGCGAGGCGGGCTTGGCCGTCCCCAGCAGGACCGAGGCCGCCGCCGGGTGACGTTTGGCGAAATGCAGCGCGGCGCTGGCAAGGGGCAAACCCAGCGCGGCGGCGCGGGTCTGAAGATCAGTGACACGCGCCAGCACATCGCGCGGCGCGGGGCCGTAATCATAGGTCGCGCCGGGCACCGGGCCAGTGGCCAGAATGCCGGAATTGAAGATACCCCCCAACACAAGGCTGGTGTTTTCGGCCAGACAGCGCGGGACCAGTTCGGCCTCGGCCGAACGGTCCAGCAGCGTCAGCCGACCGGCCAGCAGAATCGCGTCAATGGCGCCCAGATCCATCACGTCCAGACAGATCTGGCATTCATTCACCCCCAGCCCGATCGCGCCCACGCGCCCTGTCTCCTTCAGGCGCCGCAAGCGGTCATAGCCGGTGGCGGAAAAATCCTGCCAATGCCGGCCCTGCCCGGCCCCGTGGGTATATTCGCCGATATCATGGACATAGAGGATGTCGATGCGGCTTTGGCCCAGCCTCTCGCAGCTTTGCTCGAAACTCTCCTCGATCCCGTCGCCGGAATAGTCGTAGCGCACCTCATTCTGCGCCGGTTGCACGAAACCGTCCGCCTCGGCGATGGGGGAACGGGCGGGGGACAGCACCCGGCCCACCTTGGTCGAGATGACGAAATCCGAACGACCGGCCAGAAACCGCCCCAGCCGCTGCTCGGACAGCCCGCGCCCGTAATGGGGGGCTGTGTCGAAATAGCGGATGCCCGCATCCCATGCCGCTTGCAGCACCGCCTGCACGTCATCTTCGCTGACCGCGTGATACAGATTGCCGATGCTGGCACAGCCAAAGGACACCTCAGTGACTCTGACGCCGGTAGTTCCGATTTCCTTGGTGTTCATGACAATTCTCCTGTCAGGGCGGCACTCAGCCGCGGCTTCCTGCCGGTATCGCCCTGCGCCTGCGCCCAGTCCAGGAAATCACCGATCCTGCGGCGCAGCTTCTCAGTGTGGTTCTGGGCGATATCGCTCAGGCGGTGGTCCAGATAGGGATTGGCGAAGCGCTCCAGCGTCGTGGCGATATAGGCGTCTATGCCGCTGTCTTCGCCAGCGGCGGTGAAAGCGGGCTGCACCTCTTCGGTGTAAAGCTCGCGCAGGCGCGCCGCCAGATCCGGATCGGCCATGCGCTCGCGCACCAGACTGCCACCCTGCCGCCCGCGTGCCAGCCAGTCGGCGACCATCCATGTATGGCCCAGATTGAGGATGAACAGCTTGCGCCGTTCGACCGGTCCCAGATCGGGGACGACCTGAATGCAGGGGTGGTCGCAGGGCAGCACCAGTCCGGGCTGGTCGGCGATGGCCCAGAGCGCATAGGGTTCGGCCACGGCCCCGGCGGGTTCCAAGGGTTCCGAGACGATACGGTCCACCAGCGAATCGACCCAAGTGACGGCATCGGCCAGCCAGTCGCGATAGGCCGCGTCCATCCCGGCGGCCGCACCCAGCACCAGCGCGCGCAGCACCGCGCCATTGCCCTGCACCAGCTCGGTGGGCATGATCTGCGGCGCTGTTCCCCCGGCCTCGAAACACTCGCGCAGCAGATGCGCCAGTTTGGCGGGAAAGGACATCGCCGGATCGAGCGCGCTTCCAGTATCGGCGGGCTGCGGTCGGAACCCGGCATCGGAGGTGTTCGAGACGATGAGGCGGGCCTCGTCGCGCAGGATGCGCCGGACCGTATCTGTCTGGCTGTTGAGCGACAGGGCGCGGGTGATGCTGGTGACGCGTTCGGTGCTGTCGATGCGCTGACCGTTCTGAAGCCCGCGAATCCTGACATCGAACCCTTCGGCCAGCGCGGCGAGCCTGCGGGCGCGCGTGGCATCACCGCTGGTCTGGACCAGACTGATCGGGCCAGGCGCGGCCCCGGTTTCCAGTGCCTGCGAAACAAACAGATCGGCATGGGCTTGCAGGAAGCGGCTGGTGCCGAATTGAAGGATTGGGGTTGTTGACATCGGTGGCTCGCGTTGATTACAGTCTCTTATTATTTAGAACCGACCGCTATGACAAGGAGAAACCGTGATCATCGACTCGCATCAGCATTTCTGGCGTATCGCGCGCGGCGATTATGGCTGGATGGACGACAGCGTGGCGCCGATCCGCCGCGATATCCTGCCTGCGGATCTTGCGCCGCTCGCGCGGGCCGGAGGGATCAGCGGCACGGTTCTGGTGCAGGCGGCGCCGACGGTCGAGGAAACGCTGTTCCTGCTGGATCTGGCCGATAGCGACCCGCTGATCCGCGCGGTGGTCGGTTGGGTTGATCTGAGCGGCGATGTTGGGGCGCAGCTGGAGCGCATCGCCCATCCTGCGCTGCGCGGCATCCGCCCGATGTTGCAGGATATTGCGCAGACCGATTGGATTTTGCGCCCCGGACATATTGATGCGCTGCGCATGGTGGCGCGCGCCGGGTTGCGCATGGATGCGCTGATCACCCCGCGCCATCTGGGGGTGATTGATCGTCTGGCGCAGGAGATTCCCGAACTGCCCATCGTGATCGACCATTGCGCCAAACCGGTCTTTGACGGCAGCGATCCGGGCGCGATGTGGCGCGAGGGCATGACCCGCCTTGCGCGCCACCCGCAGGTTTTCTGCAAACTCTCGGGGCTGGCGAATGAGTTCGGTTCTGGCTGGTCGGCGCAGAGCCTGCGCCCGGTCTTTGAGCATGTTCTGGCCGCCTTCGGGCCTGCGCGGCTGATGTGGGGCAGTGACTGGCCGGTGCTGGAACTGGCGGGGGGTTATCCCGGCTGGCTGGCGGTGGCGCAGGAACTGACCACCGATCTGGAGGCGACCGCGCGCGCGCAGATTTTTGCAGGCACTGCAGCGCATTTTTACGGAGTGGATATATGACACGCATGGGCCATGTGATCGGGATCGACCCGGCGCAGATTGAGGAATATCGTCGCCTGCATGCCAATGTCTGGCCAGAGGTGCTGGCGCGGCTGCGCGCCTCGAACATCACCAATTACTCGATCTTCCTGCGCGAGCCTGAAAATCTGATGTTCAGCTATTGGGAGTATACCGGCCGCGATTTCGAGGCCGACAGTGCCGCCATCGCCGCGGATCCGGTCACGCGTGACTGGTGGGCGGTCTGCGGGCCGATGCAACGCCCGCTGGACAGCCGCGCCGAGGGTGAATGGTGGGCGCCGATGGAGCAGGTCTTTCATCTCGACTGACCCCCGCGGTCGCCATGGGCTCGCGCGGCGTGCGGGCTGTTGCCATCAACCCTCTGTCATGCCAGATCATGCGCCCGCAAGGACGATAGCAGCGTTGTCTTCGAGGTGCGCAGATGGTGCTGCGCGGCGGCGCGCGCTGCGGCGCCGTCACGGGCTTCGAGCGCATTGATGATCGCCAGATGCTCGTCGATGGCGGCTTCGTTGCGGTCCTTCTCGTGGGTCTTGTCCCACAGGTAATGATAGTGGAAGATCAGCGAGATCACCTTCTGGAACTCGGCCACGAAACGGTTTCTGACCACGGAATTGATCGCCTCGTGAAAGCTTTCATCCAGTTCCGAGAAGGCGTGAAAATCATGTTCGATGCGCGCTTTCAGTGCGATATGTTCGTCCCGCAGTTGTGCCAGTCTGGCCCAGACCGGATGATCGACCGGCGCATCGACAACATGGCCGATCGCATTCAGTTCCAGCACCGACCGGAAATCTGACAGTTCGACCGCGAATTCGCGGGTGAAGCCCAGAAGCATCCAGCCGCCCTGCTTGCGCCGCGCCACCAGGCCAAAGCGGCTGAGACCTGCAAGGAACTCTTTCAATTCATGCTGGGGGACATCGAAATTCCGGGCCAGTTCCGCCACCGACAAAGGCGTGTTGGCCGGCACGTCGAAGCGCAATACCCAGTCCAGAAAGCGCCGTTCCAGATCGTCGGGCGAGGCATGCGCGTCGGGCAGCGAGATGCGGTCGGCCTTGCCCGGTATCGCAAGCAGATGCTTTTCGCGCCCGTCCCAAGCAATGAAGCCATTTTCGTCCAGCCGTGCCAGACAGCGGCGAATCACCGTGCGGCTGACCCCGGCGATTTCGCTCAGAGCACTTTCAGCGGGCAGCGGCGTGCCGACCGCCAGCGTAGAGCAGTAATCCAGTATGCGGTTATAGGCCTCTCGATACCGCGTGTCGCTGCGTGCCATTCTGCCCTGCCTTCCGGTCGGCGCCAGTTCTGCCCGGCGCGTTCTATGTTTGAAATTATAAAAAACTCTTGACAAGAATCAAGGGCGCGTAGATTAGTACTAAATAATTAAATGCGGAATAAAGGGGGGTCCATGTCGCACGCAGCCAAACCAGTCGGGCGATTCGGTTTTGCCGGAATGGAGCCGACAAGCGCTCATCTACATCGCCTGTCGGCACTGCTGACCCTGATCCTGCTGATCATGGGTTTCTCCCTCATGGCGCAGTCCTTCTTTACCGTGAATAACGCGATGACGGTTCTGTTGCAGACCTCGGTGATCGGGTTGCTGGGGCTGGGCCTGACCATGGTCATCCTGACCGGCGGGATAGATCTGTCGGTGGGGTCGGTGCTGGCCTTGTCGGGGGTGATCTCGGCGATGGCGGTCAAGGCCGGGGTGCCGGTCGCGCCCGCGATGAGCCTTGGCGTGCTGGCCGGGGCGGCCTGCGGGGCCTTCAACGGCTTTGTCATCACCAAGATGCGTATCCCGCCATTTGTGGCCACGCTGGGCATGATGCTGATCGCGCGCGGTCTGGCGCTGCAACTGACCGGCGCGGCCCCGATCTCGCGGCTGGGCGAGAGTTTCGGCAGGCTGGGCAATGGCGCGCTGTTTCGCGTGATCGAAATGCAGCCGAACGGCTTTCCGCGCGTGATCTTTCCCGGCATTCCCTATCCTGCGATCCTGCTTCTGGTGACGGCGATTGCCGTGGCCTATCTGCTGCGCCGCCGCCAGATCGGACGCCATATCTACGCCACCGGCTCGAATGAAGAAGCCGCGCGGCTGTCGGGTGTGCGGGTCGATCATGTCAAACTTTATGCCTATACGATGTCGGGGGCGCTGGCGGGACTCGCGGGCAATGTGCTGATGTCGCGTCTGGTCACGGCCCAGCCCAGCGAAGGCGTGATGTATGAGCTTGACGCCATCGCCGCGGCGGTGATCGGGGGTGCGTCGCTCTCGGGCGGGATCGGCACCGTGACGGGTACGATGATCGGCGCCTTCATCATCGGCATTCTGCGCAACGGGCTCAACATGGCAGGCGTATCCGCCTTCATCCAGCAAATCGTGATCGGCCTCGTCGTTATCGGCGCGGTCTGGCTCGACCAGGTGCGCAACCGGCAATAACGCCGGGGCGTGCCGAATTTCAACTGAGGAGGAGACCAAAATGAAATCCCTGAAACTGTGTATGGCCGCATCGGCGATTGCAATGGCTGCGGGCGCGGCCCAAGCCGGTGAAATCGCCGTCATCGTTAAGACCACCAACTCGAACTTCTGGCAGAATGTGAACCTTGGCGCGCAGGCCGCCATTGCCGGGCAGTCCGACCATACCATCAGCTTCGACGGACCTGCGTCGGAAAGCGCCATTGCTGATCAGGTCAATCTGGTCGAGAACGCGATCAACCGGGGCGTTGCGGGCATCGTTCTGGCGCCGTCGGACACCGAGGCACTGGCCCCTGCAGTACGCCGCGCCTTTGAAGCGGGCATTCCCGTTGTTATCATCGACAGCGCGCTGGATGACGCCGCCGAGGGCACCTATCAGGCGTTTCTGTCAACCGACAATTGCGCTGCCGGTGAAGAGGTCGCGGCCCGTATGATCGCCGAGGCGGGCACCACCGGCAAGGTTGCCATCATGTCCTATGTCGCAGGTGTGGGGTCCGAGATCGGGCGCGTTGGCTGCTTCACCAGCTATCTGGAAGCCAATTCGGAACTGACCATTGTCGGGCCGTATTATTCGCAAAGCCAGATGGCGACGGCGCTGAACCAGACCACGGATGTTCTGTCCGCAAACCCTGATCTGGTCGGTATTTTCGGCGCCAATGAACCCACTGCTGTTGGGATGGGCCGCGCCCTGGTGCAGGCCGGTCGCGCCGGTGATCTGGTGGCTATCGGCTTTGACGGTAACACCGACCTGCAGGACTTTGTCCGCGAGGGCGTGCTGGTGGCGACCGCGGTGCAGGGTTCGTTCGCAATGGGCGAGATGGGCGTAAACACCGTGATCGACATTCTCAACGGCGAGGCCGTGGAGAGCTTCATCAACACCGGTGTGGTTCTGGTCGATGGCGAGAATATCGACACGCCCGAAGCGCAGAACGTGCTCTATTGATCCTCCCCGGGGGGCAGGCGACTGCCCCCCAAATTATTGCACGCGAACCAAGGACAAGAGGCAAGCTCATGAGCCAGACACCACTGGTTGAGATGATCGACATCGAAAAGCATTTCGGCGGCGTGCGGGCGGTGGACCATGTTTCGCTCAACCTCTATCCGGGCGAGGTGGTCGGGGTGCTGGGCCATAATGGCGCCGGGAAATCCTGCCTGATGCGCATTCTGTCCGGCGCGATGATCCCCAATGGCGGCGAAATCCGCGTGCAGGGGCGCGCGGTGCAGTTCAGCGAACCCAATGATGCGCGCGCCGCCGGGATCGAGACCATCTACCAGACGCTGGCGCTGGCCGATCATCTGGACGCGGTGGCCAATCTGTTTCTGGGCCGCGAGTTGAAGACCCGTTTCGGCAATCTGGATGAAGCGCGCATGTATGCGGCGACAAAGGATGTTCTGGCGCGGCTCAACCCGAATTTCAAGAACCTGCGCGACCGCGTGTCCAGCCTGTCGGGCGGGCAGCGGCAGGTGATCGCCATCGCCCGCGCAATCTATTTCGACACCAAGGTGCTGATCATGGATGAACCGACCGCCGCGCTTGGCCCGTCGGAAACGGCGATGGTCGCCGATCTGATCCGCCAGTTGCGCGCCGAGGGCATCGGGATCTTTCTGGTCAGCCATGACATGCATGACGTGTTCGAACTGTGCGACCGGGTGGTGGTGATGAACAAGGGCCGCGTCGTTGGCGCGCACCGTATCGACGAGGTGGACAAGGACGATGTTCTGAGCCTGATCGTGAAAGGCGAATTGCCCGCCGACTGGTCCGCGCGCAATCTGGCCGAGGCACCGGCATGACCCTGACAGACACTGACAGCGCCATCGCAACAATGACTTGCGGAACCTGCCTTGAACCGGGCCGGTTTGTGCTGGAACGCCGCGCGCTGCCGCTGGAGGCCCCGGAGGGCTGGGTGCTGGTCGATATTGCCGCCATCGGCATCTGCGGCACGGATTATCACATCCATGAGGGCAAACACCCGTTTCTGGACTATCCCAGAGTAATCGGGCATGAATTGGCGGGCCACATTGCCAGCGGCCCCGATGCCGGGCAATTGGTGGTGGTGAACCCCTATATCTCTTGCGGCACCTGCCGCGCCTGCCGCCGGGGCAAGCCGAATTGCTGCGCCGCCATTCAGGTGCTGGGCGTGCATCGCGATGGCGGCATGTGCGCGCGGATCGCGGTGCCGCGTGGCAATCTGTACCCTGCTGAAGGGCTCAGCGTGCAACAGGCCGCGATGGTCGAGTTTCTGGCCATCGGCGCGCATGCTGTGGCGCGCGCGGGCGCAGGGCCGGAGGACCGGGTGCTGGTGGTCGGTGCCGGGCCAATCGGGCTGGGCACGGCGTTGTTCGCCCGGCTGGCCGGGGCCGAGGTGCATCTGAGCGACCGCAGCCCGGAGCGGCTGGATCTGGCCCGCCAGCTTTGCGGTTTTGACCTTTTGCACGGCCCCGACCTGCCCGCGATCAGCGGCGATCTGGCAGAAGGCTTCGATCTGGTCTTTGACGCCACCGGCAATGCGCAGGCCATCGAGGCGGGCTTTCCGCTGCTGGCGCATGGTGGAAGCTCGGTTCTGGTGAGTGTGGTCAAGGAGGATATCTCCTTCGCCGATTCCGAATTCCACAAGCGCGAGGCGCGGATCATCGGCTCGCGCAATGCGCTGAAAGCGGATTTCGAGAAGGTCATGGAGGCCATGCGCGCGGGCCGCATCCCGACCGAAGCGCTGATTTCGGATGTCATTGCGCTGGCGGATCTGCCAGAGCGCTTCGACAATCTGGTCGCGGATCGCGACAGTATCGTCAAGATCCTTGTAACGCCCTGATCTTAATTCCAAGAATGGCCCTGACATGACCGATGCCCCCTCTGCGCTGCGCCTGCATGACAGTGACAATATCCTGATCGCCCTGACCGCGCTTGCACAGGGGACGCAACTGGCCGGGGGCGTTGTCGCCGCCCAGCCCATCCCGGCAGGGCACAAGATCGCCGCGTCTCCGATTGCCGCAGGCTCCCCGGTGCGCAAATATGGCCAGATCATTGGCGTGGCCAGTCAGGACATCGCGCCGGGTGCGCATGTCCATGTCCACAATCTGGGCATGGGCGCGCATAAGCAGGATTACGGCTTTGGCAGCGCCGCGGTGGCGCTGGCCCCGGCCAATGACGCGGCGGGTTTCATGGGCTATCACCGCCCCTCGGGCCGGGTGGGGACACGCAACTATCTGGGGATTCTCACCTCGGTCAATTGCGCGGGTTCGGTCGCGCGTTTCATTGCCGAGGCCGTCGAGCGGCAGGGCTGGCTGGCCGATTTCCCCAATATCGACGGGATTGTGCCCATCGTGCATGGCTCGGGCTGCGGCATGTCGGGCAAGGGTGAGGGCTATGATACGCTGTTCCGCACCCTTGCGGGCTATGGCCATAACCCCAATTTCGGCGCGATCCTGATGGTGGGGCTGGGCTGTGAGGTGATGCAGATCCCCGATCTGATCGACCGCAAGGCGCTGAAGGACAGCGCGCGGTTTCGCTACATGACCATCCAGCAGACCGGTGGCACGCGGGCGACCGTGGACAAGGGCGTGGCCATCCTGCGCGAACTCGCGGCCGAGGCCGACAAGGCCCGCCGCGCCCCTGCCCCGGCGTCAAAGCTGGTGCTGGGGATGCAATGCGGCGGCTCGGACGGCTATTCCGGGATCACGGCGAACCCGGCGCTTGGCGTGGCCTCGGACCTGCTGGTGCGGCAGGGGGGTACGTCGATCCTGTCCGAGACCTCGGAAATCTACGGGGCCGAACATCTGCTGACGCGGCGCGCGGTGGATGAGGCCACCGGGCGCAAGCTGATCGACCTGATCGACTGGTGGGAGGATTACACCGCCCGCAACCATGGCGAGATGGACAATAACCCCAGCCCCGGCAACAAGCGCGGCGGGCTGACGACGATTCTGGAAAAAAGCCTTGGCGCGGTCGCGAAGGGCGGATCAGCGCCGCTGGCGGGGGTCTATAAATTCGCCGAACCCATCGACCAGCCCGGCTTTGTTTTCATGGACAGCCCCGGCTATGACCCGTGCTCGGTCACGGGGCAAGTTGCGTCGGGGGCCAATCTGATCGCCTTTACCACCGGGCGGGGCAGCGTTTCCGGCTATCGCCCGGTGCCCTGCATCAAGATCGCCTCGAACCCCGATCTGTGGCAGCGAATGGAGCCCGATATGGATGTGAATGGCGGCGAGATTCTGAGCGGCGTCAGTCTGGAGGCCAAGGGGCAGGAGATATTCGAGCTGATGCTGCACGTGGCCTCGGGCGCGCCGACCAAGAGCGAGGCGCAGGGCTTCGGCGCGGTCGAGTTCGTGCCCTGGCAGATCGGCGCGGTGATGTAGCAATGAACAAGGAAAGACCGATGAACCATGTCGATCTAAGCGGCCAGACCGTTGTGGTCACGGCTGCTGCGCAGGGGATCGGGCGGGCCAGTGCGCTTGCCTTTGCGAGTGCGGGCGCGCGGGTGATCGCCACCGATATCAACGCAGCCGGGCTGGCCGGTCTGCCGGGGATCGAGACAGCGCGGCTGGATGTGCTGGACCCGGATGCCGTCGCCGGTTTCTGCGCCGGGGCGGGGCCGGTCGATGTGCTGTTCAACTGCGCGGGCGTGGTGCATTCGGGCACGGTGCTGGAGGCCAGCGACGCCGATCTGGATTTCGCCTGGGATCTGAACGTCAAGGCCATGGTGCGGATGATCCGGGGCCTGCTGCCGGGGATGCTGGAGCGCGGCGCGGGATGCATCATCAACATGTCCTCGGTGGCCTCGTCGGTGAAGGGGGTGCCGAACCGTTTCGCCTATTCCGCCACCAAGGCCGCGGTGCTGGGGCTGACAAAATCCGTCGCCGCCGATTATGTGGCGCGCGGCATCCGCTGCAACGCGATCTGTCCGGGCACGGTGCAATCGCCCTCGCTGGATCAAAGGCTTGCCGCGACCGGCGATTACGATGCTGCGCGCGCGGCCTTTATCGCGCGCCAGCCGATGGGCCGGATCGCCGAGGCCGAAGAGATCGCCGGGCTGGCCGTCTATCTGGCGGGGGCGACCTATACGACCGGGCAGGCCCTGTGCATAGATGGCGGCTGGACGCTCTGACGAAACCCGAGAGGATACTATATGAAACTGCTTCGCTACGGCGCCATCGGCGCAGAGAAACCCGGCCTGCTGCACAGCGATGGCACCATCCGCGACCTGTCGGGCGTGGTCGCGGATCTGTCGGGTGCCGCGCTGTTCCCCGAAGAACTGGCCCGGATTGCCGCCACCGATCCCGACACGCTGCCGGTGGTCGCAGGCAACCCGCGTCTTGGGCCGCCGGTTGCGGGCACCGGCAAATTCATCTGCATCGGGCTGAATTTTGCTGATCACGCCGCCGAAAGCGGCATGGATGTCCCGCCCGAGCCGGTGATCTTCATGAAGGCCACCAGCGCGATCTGCGGCCCCAATGATCCGATCATCATCCCGCGCGGATCGGAGAAGACCGACTGGGAGGTGGAACTGGCCGTGATCATCGGCAAGCCCGCCAAATATGTCTCCGAGGCGGAGGCGATGGCACATGTCGCGGGCTTTGCGGTCACCAATGATGTGAGCGAACGCGCCTTTCAGATCGAGCGTGCCGGACAATGGACCAAGGGCAAAAGCTGCGACAATTTCGGCCAGATCGGCCCGTGGCTGGTGACGCCCGATGAGGTCGTCGATCCGCAGGCGCTGCATATGTGGCTTGATGTGAATGGCCAGCGCATGCAGGACGGATCGACCGCGACGATGGTCTATCAGGTGCCGTTCCTTGTCCATTATCTCAGCCAGTTCATGACCCTGCATCCGGGCGATGTGATCTCGACCGGCACTCCGCCGGGGGTCGGGCTGGGTCAGAAACCGCCGCGCTATCTGCGCGCGGGCGATGTGGTGGAACTGGGCATCGAGGGTCTGGGCACCCAACGCCAGCAGGTCATCGCCGATTGAGGCACCGCTCAGGACACCTGATGCGCTGGCCGCTGGCTTGCCTTGGCAGATCTGCCTGAATCATCACTGCGGTGTCGGCGCCGGGTGGAGAGCTGCAGTTTGACCCGATGCAGGTGTGATCTTGCCTATGGTCTCTCCGCCATTCCTGAGGCTCGCCACCGGCGCAACCGACGCATGCAGCATCCCGCGCGAGAGACGACCGAGGTGCTCAGCGCAGTCCGTGATCATGCGGTCTAAAGGAGCACGGCGCCGCGCTGGCCTGACGCTGATGAGGCACCGAAGATCATGTGTAGATGCTTGCTCATATATATGCGCAACCATGGCGTGAAACGCTCCGGCGCGCGTTCGATGATCGCGCGCAAGGCTGCAAGACTGATCCAGTCGGTATCGGCAACTTCATCTGGGTTGGGGGTGACGCGCAGCTCCGGCATGGCGCGCGCGGTGTAGACCTGTACCAATTCGTGCTCGGTCATCCCGCCGCCGACATCGGCGCGATACTCGATTTCGCCGACATGGTGCAGCTCCAGCCCCTCGATGCCCAATTCCTCGCGCAGGCGGCGACGGGCGCAATCGAGATCACTCTCCCCCCATTGCGGATGGGTGCAGCAGGTATTCGCCCAGAGGCCCGGCGTATGATATTTGTGCAGCGCGCGGCGCTGGATCAGCACGCGGTCGCCTTCGGTCACGAAGACCGAGACCGCCTTGTGGCGCAGCCCGCGCCGGTGCACGTCGAGCTTGTCCAGCGGTTTGAGCGTGCCCTCTTCCCAGGCCGGGATAAGCCGGTTCATATGTCGCCCGGTCGGAGAAGGACGGCGCGCCTCGGCATCTGCTTGACCCCGGCCCTGAGCCGCCGAAGCGCGCGGGCGGTCACCAGTTTCTTGTTCATACAGGCCCCGAATATCAGCCGCTGGACGTAGTTATCATGTCAGAGCGAGACAAGGCGCGCATCATCCATCCGCCTTGTAATACGCATCCTGCATCGAAGACAAAACCCTGAACACGGTCTTGTGTTCGCGCATGACCGGTTTCGGCGTGAGTTACCGGTCATTTTGCCCGGAGCCGAAATGGCGCTGGCCTTGCCCGCATGTAAGCGTCCTTATGCGCCATATCCGGCGCGGGCATCTTTCGTGATCTTTGTAGATAATTTCCTCAAGTTGCGCGAACACGTGGACTTTCTGTAGATAGTATTGCATCCAGCAGGCGAGAGAACTGGCGAGCGTGGAGGATTGCCGTGCCCAAGGACTTGCAGACAGGCGAGATGCGCACCGACTGGACGCGCAATGAGGCCGAGGCGATCTACGCCCAGCCCCTGATGGATCTGCTGTTTCAGGCGCAGACGGTGCATCGCGCCCATTTCGATCCCAATCGGGTGCAGATGAGCCGCCTTCTGTCGGTGAAAACCGGCGGTTGCCCCGAGGATTGCAGCTATTGCAGCCAATCGGCACGCAATGGCGCGCAGCTTTCCGCCAGCAAGCTGATGGAGGTCGAGCGCGTGCTGGCCGAGGCGCGCAAAGCCAAGGCGGCGGGGGCCACGCGCTATTGCATGGGCGCGGCATGGCGCAGCCCCAAGGAACGCGACATGCCCGCGATCGAGGCAATGGTGCGCGGTGTGCGCGAACTGGGTATGGAAACCTGCATGACGCTGGGCATGCTGGATGAGGATCAGGTGCTGCGGCTGAAAGGCGCGGGGCTGGATTATTACAATCACAACATCGACACGTCGGAATCCTTCTATCCCGAGATCATCACCACCCGCAGTTTTGCCGACCGGCTGGATACGCTGGACCGCGTGCGCGAGGCCGGGATCAAGGTCTGCTCGGGCGGTATTCTGGGCATGGGCGAGGCCGTGGGCGACCGGATCGACATGCTGCTGGCGCTGGCCACCCTGCCCGAGCATCCCGAAAGCGTGCCGATCAACATGCTGATCCCGGTCGAAAACACGCCGCTGGCCGATGCCGCCCCGGTGGATCCGATTGATTTCGTGCGCGTGGTGGCGCTTGGGCGCATCCTGATGCCGCGCAGCTATCTGCGGCTCTCGGCGGGCCGCACGGGGATGAGCGACGAAATGCAGGCTTTGTGTTTCTTCGCCGGGGCCAATTCGCTGTTCATGGGGGACACGCTGCTGACTGCCGCCAATCCCGGCGAGGACCGCGACCAGAAACTGTTCGACAAGCTGGGCTTGCGGCCCGAGGCACCGGGCAGCGAAGGCGCGGCATGAGCCTGCTGGCGCCACAGCGCGGTTTGCTTGACGCCCTGAACCAGCGCGGGCGCAGGCGCATGTTGCAGCCGGTGGCCGGGGCGGATTTCGCCTCGAACGACTACCTCGGGCTGGCCGGATCTGAGCTGTTGCGCGACCTGACCCGCGCGGCGCTGGACAGCGGCCTGCCCACCGGGTCCGGCGCGGCGCGTCTGTTGCGTGGCAATCATCCTGCCTTTGCCGCGCTGGAAACCGAGGCTGCCGCGCATTTCGGCGCGGGCGCGGCGCTATACTTCGGGTCAGGATACGCGGCCAATCTGGCGCTGTTTAGCGCGCTTCCTGCGGCGCGTGATCTGGTACTGCATGATGCGCTGATCCATGCCAGCGCGCTGGACGGGATGCGCCTTGGCCCGGCGACAATCCGCGCCTTTGCCCATAGTGATGTGGATTCGGCACGCGACACGCTGCGCAACTGGCGCGCGGAGGGCGGGACGGGGCAGGTCTGGCTGGCGGTGGAAAGCCTCTATTCCATGGATGGTGATTTCGCGCCGCTGGACGATCTGGCGGCGCTGGCCGCAGAGGAAGGCGCTTTCCTGATCGTGGACGAGGCCCATGCCTCGGGCATCTGGGGCGATGGTGGCCGGGGCGTCGCCGCGCCCTTCGCGCATCTGGAACATGTGGTTACGCTGCACACCTGCGGCAAGGCTCTGGGCGTGCAGGGCGCGCTGATCTGTGCCGACCCGGTGCTGGTGGAGTTGCTGGTGAACCGGGCGCGCAGTTTCATCTATTCCACCGCGCCCTCTCCGCTTCTGGCCGAAGTGCTGCGCGGCGTGCTGGCGCATCTGGCGGCGGATCCCGCCCGCCGTCTGGCGCTGCTGGCGCGGGTGGCGCAGGCGGGCGATCTGGCGCGCAGCATCGGGCTGGCGCCATCGCAAAGCCAGATCCTGCCGGTGATCGTGCCGGGCGATACACGCTGCCTTGCCGCAGCCCATGCTTTGCAGGCGCGCGGCTTTGACATCCGCGCGATCCGCGCGCCCACTGTTCCCAAAGGGACCGAGCGCTTGCGGCTGTCGCTGACGCTGAACCCTGATGCGGCGGCGCTGCCCGCCGCCTTTGCCGCGCTGCAAGAGGTGCTCGCATGACCGCTTTCATCGTCACCGGCACGGATACCGGCATAGGCAAGACGGTCTTTGCCGCCGGTCTGACCGCGCGGCTTGGTGCGCGCTACTGGAAACCGGTGCAGGCCGGGCTGGTGGACGAGACCGACAGCCAGACCGTCGCCCGCCTGTCCGGCCAGCCGGTGCTGCCCGAAGCCTACCGTCTGGCCCTGCCCGCCTCGCCCCATATTGCGGCGGCAGCAGAGGGGATCACGATTGATGAGCAGGCGCTGGCCCCACCACTCGCAGGCCCGCTGGTGATCGAGGGCGCGGGCGGGTTGATGGTGCCGCTGAACGCGCAGGCGACGTTTCTTGATGTCTTTGCGCGCTGGCAATTGCCGGTGATCCTGTGTGCACGCACGGCGCTTGGCACCATCAACCACAGCCTTCTGTCCATCGCCGCCCTGCACCGGGCGGGCGTGCCGCTGCATGGTGTGGTCTTCATCGGGCCAGAGGCGCGCGAGGTCGAGGCCACGATCTGCCGCATGGGCGCAACCCGTCATCTCGGCCGCCTGCCGATCCTGCAACGGCTGACACCGGACAGCCTGCGTGCGGCCTTTGACGCCTGCTTTCCCGCCGACAGGTTCGAACTGCCATGAAGCCCGGCCCGATCTGGCACCCGTTCACCCAGCATGCGCTGTTTCCGCAGATGCGCGCCATCACCAGCGCCTCGGGCGCATGGCTGACCGACGCCAAAGGGACGCGGGTTTTCGACGCGATTTCCTCGTGGTGGGTGGTGACGCATGGCCATTGCCACCCGCATATCGTGCAGGCCATCCGCGACCAGGCGGGGCGGCTGGATCAGGTGATCTTCGCCGGCCATACCCATGAACCCGCCGAGCGCTTTGCCGAACAACTGATGACGCATCTGCCCGACGCACTGGCGCGGATCTTCTTTTCCGACAGCGGCTCTACCGCCGTCGAGGTGGCGCTGAAAATGGCGCTTGGCCATTTTCGCCATCGCGGCGAGACCCGCCATCGTATCGTGGTGATGGAACACGGCTATCATGGCGACACGGTGGGCACCATGTCGGCGGGCGAACGCGGCGCATTCACCCAACCCTATGACCCTTTGCTCTACGCGGTTGATCGTATCCCCTTCCCCGCGCCGGGGCGCGAGCAGGACACGCTGGATGCGCTGGAGGCTGTCGCCCGCAAGCCGGAAACGGCGGCGCTGCTGATCGAGCCGCTGGCGCTTGGGGCGGGCGGGATGCTGTTCTACCCCCCTGCCCTGCTGGCAGAAATGGCCGCGATCTGTGCCCGGCATGGCGTGTTGCTGATCGCCGATGAGGTCATGACCGGCTGGGGCCGCACCGGGCGCTTTCTGGCCTGCGATCATGCAGGCGTGGTGCCGGATATCCTGTGTCTGTCCAAGGGCATTACCGGCGGGCATCTGCCGCTGGCGGTGACGCTGTGCCGCGAGGAGATATTCCAGTCGCATTGGTCGACGGACCGGCGGCGCACCTTTTTCCATTCCTCCAGCTATACCGCCAATCCCATCGCCTGCGCGGCGGGGGTGGCCAATCTGGAACTCTGGGCGCGCGAACCGGTGCAGGCGCGCATCGAGGCGGTGGCCGCAGTGCAGACCGAGGGGCTGGCCCGGCTGCAGGCGCATCCGAAGATCACCGGCGCGCGGCAACTGGGCACCATACTTGCGGCAGAGATCGGCGCGGGGGGGTATCTCTCGGATCTCGGCCCCGGCCTTTTGCGCTTCTTCACCGGGCGAAACCTGCTGATCCGGCCCTTGGGCAACACCGTCTACCTGCTGCCGCCCTATTGCAGCACGCGGACCGAACTCCGGGCCTGCCATGACGCCATTCTGGAGGCCGCCGATGCGCTGGGATGAGCGCGGCGTAGCCATGGCCGGTTTCGGGCATTTCCTGCCCGAACGGCGCGTGGAGAATGCCGAGATTGAGGCCGAGTTCGGCCTCGCCCCCGGCTGGATCGAACAGCGCAGCGGCATTCGCAGCCGCCATTACGCCGCGCCCGGTCAGGCGGTGAGCGATCTGGCAATACCCGCCGGGCGCATGGCCTTGCAGGCCACCGGGCTGCGGCCGGGGCTTTTGCTGCTGGCGACCTCGACCCCCGATCATCTGCTGCCGCCCACCGCACCGCTGGTCGTGCATCACCTGGGTCTTGATTGCGGCGCGGTGGATCTTGCCGGGGCCTGCGCGGGTTTCCTGCATGCGCTGGCGCTGGGGGCCGGGCATGTGCGCATGACCGGGCAGCCGGTGCTGGTGATCGCCGCGAATATCCTGTCGCGCCGCATGGCCGCCGATGACATCACCACAAGGGCGCTCTTTGCCGATGCCGCTGGCGCAGTGGTTCTGGCGCCGACGGATGATCCCCGGCAGGGGCCGGTCGCCACGGTATTGCGCTCGGACGGTGCCGGGCATGGCATGATCCGCATTCCCCGGGGCGGCTCGCGCCTGCCCTATGATGCCACGGGCGCGGGCGGGCTGGCCATGCAGATGCCGGACGGGCGGGCCGTCTTCACGCGGGCGGTGAGTGGCATGGTTGACTCGGCCCGTGAGGCATTGACCGAGGCGGGACTGACAGCGGCTGACATCCGCACCTGGGTCGCGCATCAGGCCAACCGGCGGATCCTCGACAAGGTGGGCCAAAGCCTGGGTCTGGACGGCGCGGACTGGCTGGGCACGCTTGAGCGCCACGGCAATTCCTCCGCCGCGACCATGCCACTGGCGCTGTCATGCCACGCGGCAGAGGGCCGGGCCTTGCGGTCGGGCCCGGCCCTGCTGTCGGCCTTTGGCGCAGGGCTGATCTGGGGCGCTGTGGTCTGGAACACCTGAGCAGCCACTGCCGAGGCCCATCAGCGCGGCACAAGTGCAGGGCAATGACTGCCTGCTGTCAGGGAGCAGCGCATATCCTGCCGGGCACTGCAACAACAGCTTGTCGCCTGGCGCGCGTCACAGCGCCTCTGCGTTCACCGTGCTCTCCGCAAGCTTGGTGAGCTTTTCATCCGTCGCCGATTCCTCCTTCAGGGTCTCGCTGAGCAGTTTGGCGGCGTCTTTCATGTCCAGTTCGGTAGCCCAGCGATGCAATGTGCCATAGCGGGCGATCTCGTAATGCTCGACCGCCTGTGCCGCCGAAATCAGCCCGGCATCGAGCGCGGCAGAGCCCTTGAACTCTTCCATGATTTCCTCGCCCTCGGCGATGATGCCCTCGATGGCCTCGCAGGTCTTGCCGCGCGGGGCCTTGCCCACCAGTTCGAAGACTTTCTGCAGTCGCTCGATATGGGTTTCCGTCTCTTCGCGGTGGTGTTCAAAGGCGGCAGCCAGCTTTTCTGATTGCGCAGCGCG
This sequence comes from Natronohydrobacter thiooxidans, assembly GCF_001884735.1. GTDB lineage: Bacteria > Pseudomonadota > Alphaproteobacteria > Rhodobacterales > Rhodobacteraceae > Roseinatronobacter > Roseinatronobacter thiooxidans_A. The sequence goes on from NZ_MJAP01000012.1 coordinate 173,657, forward strand.
TTGCATCTTCGGTAGCGCCTTCACTATCTTGCGCTCTGCATAATAGATGTCGCGCAGTGTATCGACGAAAAGGTCGTCAAGGGCCTTATCCTTGGCGGGCATGAGCTTCTCCTTCTTGTATTTTGCACCACGGCTCTTCAAAGCCGCGGCGTGGTCAAGCAACAACTCAGAACCAGCACAGCGCTGCATTGTTCCACGCGAGTCTCCACTTGGGCGCATGAATTTGCCAGGCTGCGGAAGCCTGCAAATTGCTGTGCAGATCCCATTGCGGCACCTGCGTCAAATGGAAGAGGTTGCATTCAAATGGCCTGCGTCAGGCGTCTGAGCCAGTCATGCACATCGCCAACTGTTGCCAGCCCGAAACAGGCCGAACTTGGCTTCTGTCGTCCGACCCGCACGGAGATGCCGTTGTTGCGGTTCACCCATTCGAAACCCGCTTCATCCGAGGTGTCATCGCCCAGAAAGACCGGCTTTCGTCCGCGGAAGGGTGGGCGCGACATGAACCAGGCAATCGCGGCACTTTTCAAAGCTTTTTCGGGCAGCAATTCGACCCCTGCATGGCCTTCGACCAGCCGATAGCCGCAGGGCAGTCGGGACAGGGCGTTCCGACAGGCCCTGATGACTGCCGGCAAGGCCTCGGGTGCGGCGCGCGTATGGATTGCAAGGACGGGGCCCTTGTGCTCGAAATAAACACCGTCGCGATGCAGAAAACTGGCCTCCAACTCTGAAAACACCGGCGCCACTTCGGCGGCAGCCGCCTGCCCGCTTTCAAATTCATCACCCAGTAACAATTCGATTCCAAAAGTTCCGGCGGCGGCGAAGCCGGTCGCTCCGAACAGCCGCTCCACCATCGCCAGATTTCGCCCTGTCACAAAGGCCATCGCACCGTCGAGAGCGCGGTTCAGTTCCTGCAGGATATCCGGCAGATCCGGTGCGACCCTGACGCCATCAGGATGGGCGGCATGCTCGACCAGCGTGCCGTCAATATCCAGAAACAGGGCCAGTTCAGAAAGCTCAGGGATCGGGGGTGTTTGCATCATTCCGCGCTCTGTTGAGTGTGGCTGGGTCGGGCTGGGTGCGCAGGTTCCGGCGGCGCCCGCGTTCCTGTGCCGCCGTGCGCACCTTCAGCAGCCGCTTGCGACTGCGCAGGCGCACGGCATCCTCCAGCATTCGCCCCGCCCAACGATAAATGTTCTTGTTGCGCACGGTTTCGCGCATGCGGTGCATCCGTTCCCCCTGTTCGACCAGCGGCATTTCAAGCGCGGCCTTGAGTGTCGAAGCGAGCTGCGCAATGTCAAACGGATTGACCGCCAGCGCTTCCGGCAGCTCTTGCGCGGCACCTGCAAAGCGCGAGAGGATCAAGACACCATCGGAGTTTTCCCGCTCGGCGACAAACTCCTTCGCCACCAGATTCATGCCGTCATGCAGCGAGGGCACGGCGCAAATATCGGCTTCGCGGTATAATGCGCGGAGATCATCGCGGGCGAAATGCTCGTCCATGAACTGCAGGGGCTTGTAGTCTTCAGTCTCGAAACGTGCGTTAATCGCCGCGCTGATCTTCAGGCACTGCCTGCGCAGGTTGCGATAGGATTCGACCCCGCCCCGGCTGGGGGCAGCAACATAATACAGATGTATCCTGCCACGCCATTCGGGATAGCGCAGAAGCAGGTCTTCAAAAGCCGCCAGAAATTCCGGAATGCCCTTGGTATAGTCAAGCCGCCCAACGGCCAGTATCAGCTTCGCGTCGGCTTTCATGTCGAGGGATTTTCGCGCACTGAGCGCGGGGACGGCCACAGGTTCTGACCGGGCGGGCCATGCTATGGAAATGGGATAGGTGCAGTTACGCGATGTCTTGCCGCCATATCGCACTGACCAGTCTTCACGGCTGACCCTGCTTTCGAGCGTGCGCTCGACGCAATCAATCAGATTGATGCGGAACAGCGGAACCTGAAAGCCGATAATATCCGATCCCAGAAGCCCGTCCAGAAGCTCGGCAGCATGAGGACAGATGCCGAATACTTCCGCATTGGGCCAGGGAATATGCCAGAAAGTGACGATTGTGGCATTGGGCAGACGTTCGCGGATCATGCGGGGCAGCAAGGCAAAATGATAGTCCTGCACAATGACCATCGGGGCTTCGGAGCGCGCTTCCTGCGCTACAGCATCAGCAAACCGGGCATTGACGGTGCGGTAATGTTCCCAGTCCTGCTGACGAAAAACCGGCCGGACAAAGGCATTGTGGCATAGTGGCCAGAGGCTTTCATTGGCATAGCCAAGATAATATCCTTTCTCTTCTTCCTCACTGAGCCAGACGCGGCGCAACGTGTAGCTCGGCTCGCCGGGCGGAACCCTTAGCCGGTCATTGGCATCCACCGTTTCTCGGTCCGCCGATCCGCTGCCATGCGCAATCCATGTCCCGCCGCAGCCGCGCGCAATCGGCTCCAGCGCAGAGACCAGCCCACCGGCGGGCATCTCGCAGCGGATACCATCGGGTTGCATGGAATGCATGTAGGGCTCGCGGTTGGACACAAGTATCATATCCGTTCCAGCCAGATCATGCTTGATGAGGTTGCGCAGACGCGCCAGATCCCACAGATTCCGGTTTGGCGCCTCTCCAACACCCGCAGGGCCTTCCCCGGACGCGCCCGGCCGCATGCCATGCAACTGGTCTGCTGGCGCTGCATTTTCTTCGGGAACGCCACCCGCGCGGCCAGTCCACAGCCAGCCCCCACGAATAAGTTTCCGCAGTTTGTCGAACCTGCCTGGCAATCGCTCAAAGGTGACCGGATGGTAAGGGCCATGCTCGGTGTTATTGTCCTGCACGCTCATCTTTTCCTGCTCTGATCTGTCTTTGGTCCACGGAGCATCGAAGCGCCGAACGGGTGGTGTGAGAGGCGCCGTCTGTCGGAAATTCACCTCGATGCTCCGATCACCGTCCAACCACGGAAAAGCCAGTTTGTTCCTGCCCTTGGCAAAGCCGTCAGTTGAGATGATAGACCAGCGTAGGGCGCGCCGAGCAGCCGGAACGATTGACAGCGCAAGCCACCTGATCGTCCTTGCGTTGGAAATCGATACTGAGTTGCGCCCCGCAGATATCCAGATTCTTGATCGTAAGCTGGTCGATCCCTGCAGGCAGTCTTGGTGCAACGACGCGAACATCGCGCGCGGGGGCGTCAATCTCGATGCCCAAAGTGGTCTTGAGCAACATGAACGCCGCCGCCGCCGCCCAGGCTTGCGGGGCGCAGGCTACGGGATAGGCCACCGGCCCCTCCCCAGAGACCCGCGCAAAGCCGCAGAACAACTCGGGCACGCTCTTGCCGAAATGAAACGACGCCTCGAACAGGCGGGCGAGCGCGCGCGCCGCATAGTCGGGCTGGTCATAGAGCGTGATGCCGACAGTGCAGATCGCAGTATCATGTGGCCAGACCGATCCGTTGTGATACGAGAGAGGGTTGAAGCGCGCTTCACCGATTGCGACGGTGCGCAACCCCCAGCCTGTCTGGAAATCGGATCTATCAAAGGCCCGCGCCAGCGCCTGACCGCGCTGCTCCGAGGGTAGTCCCGAGTAGAGCAGATGCCCCGCATTGGTCGTCCGAACCGCACATTGGCGGGCGTCCCCGTCCAGCGCCAACGCGTAGAATTCCTTGTCCGGCATCCAGAAGCAGCGCTCGACCGTCTGGCGCAGCGTTTCGGCACTGGCCAGCAATTTCGCATGATACTCCTGCTCGCCGCGTCGTGCCGCCATTTCCGCCATACCGGTCAGCGCAAGATAGGCGTAGCCCTGAACCTCGACGAGACTGATCGGCCCTTTCGCAAGCGTGCCGTCAGCATGAAACACTGCATCAGGGCTGTCCTTCCAGCCCTGATTGATCAGCCCCGTTCCCCGCATATAGGACACCAGACCGTTCGGGTTTTCCGCGCGTTTGGTTTCAATCCACGAAATTGCGCTTCGCAAAGCGGGCCAAAGCGCGTCGATGAAGGCATCATCAGCCGTTCGACGGGCATATTCTGCGGCCAGGTGCACGAATAGCGGCGTCGTGTCGACCCCTCCGTAATACCGCGCAAAGGGCACCTCGCGCGTCTGCGCCATTTCCCCCTGCCTCGTCTCGTGCAGGATTTTTCCCGGTTCTGCCTCTGAAAAATCGTCATGTTCCTGCGCCTGTGTCGCAGCCAGAAAGCGCAGGACCCCGCGCGCCAGAGCAGGATCAAGCCAGAGGATAGCGAGTGCAGTTATGATACCGTCCCGCCCGAAAGGCGAGGAGAACCACGGAATGCCGGCCGAGGGATACAGGCCGGTTTTCAGGTCAGTGGAGAGAAGTGCAATATCGGCACGTGTCCGGCTCAGCCACTCGTTGAAGAGCGGGCCGGATGTTTGCACAGACGCACCGCTCTGGCGCTTCATCTTCATCGCCCGATGGGCAGCGGCCTGGTGTCTGCGATGACGTATCCGGCCCGGTGCGGTCCGCTCTGCCCCCGCTTCGATGTAGAGAAGCCTGCGCGCGCCGCGCGGCAGATGCATGCCAAAATGGATCTCGCTCCCTTCACCAGCCACGGTAACGGGTTGCGAAAAGCTCAGCGTCAGACCGCGGCTATTGTCATCCAGCCCTTCGTAGGCAAAAGCGATATGGTGGCTGCCCGATCTGATGGGCAATAATTGCCCCCGTGCCCGGCGGGTCATGCCACGCACCTCGAATATGTCGCGGAAATCTGCGGCGATCTGGAAGGCAAGCGGCAGGTCGACCGGAGCATCCCCGTAATTCGTCACAGTGATCCGCTCGAAGATACGTTCATTTCTCAGGAAGCGTTTGCGGTTTAGATGAATACTGCCTTGTTGCAGCCTGCCGCCATCCGCAAAAGCGATGCCCGGATTGGTCAGGTTTGCCTCGAAATACACATGATCGCTCGACAAGGCAGATCCAAGCAACACCGGGCGACGCCCGCCAATCTGCAGCACGAAGCGCGACAAAAGGCGTGTATCTTTGCAAAAAAAGCCGTCGGCGAAGCCGACAATGTCGCCTTGACGCCCAGCCAGCAAGAAACAATCAGCCTCTTTCAGAGCGGCCTGGCTGGCGCTGAAACTCGGGGCATCTTCTTCGCTCTCGGCCACCGCAGCAAGCGGGTCGATCATGTGCTCGTCGAATTCGCATGGCGCATCAGCCATGTGCGGCCTCCTTTCTAGCCATCAGAGAGATACGCTCGCGGGTGCGCAGACACGCGCCAGACGGGAATAGACAGCGACATATTCATCGACCATCCTCGACGCGGCAAAGCGGCGTTCAAAGCACCTGCGGACTTCTTTTCGGTCCAGTGCGAGGGCGCGCGGCAGCACTTGGACCGCCTGTTCAAGTGAGTCCACGACGAAGCCCGAAACCCCCTCATCGATGATTTCCGCCATCGCGCCATTGCGCCATGCAATTACAGGGGTTCCATGCGCCATGGCCTCGATGACGACAAGACCGAAGGGCTCGGGCCAATCGATCGGGAACAGCAGCGCCGCGGCGTTGAGCAGAAATTCCGTTTTTCCGGATTCGGAGATCTCGCCCACATACTCGATCTTCGAGCCATCAAGATGCGGCTCGATCTCTTGCCGGTACCAAATCCGATCATCTTCGTCGAATTTTGCAGCGAGTTTCAGGGGAAGATCTGCAGCTTTGGCGATGGCAATAGCCCTGTCCGCCCGCTTGTCCCGAGACAAGCGGCCCATGAAGGCAAGATACCCGGCACTGCTCGGCGCCTGAGGCATTGGAGCAGGCTGGTAACGATCACGCGGGATGCCGTGGTAAATGTTGGCGACCCAGTTCGCCTGTGCAAGCGGGCCACGCTGTGCAAGGGAAATCGAACTCATGGGCATGTCCGGCCAGCGGGCGAGCGCGGCAGGCAGGTCGGCATAGTCGAGCCTGCCATGCGGTGTGGTCAAGGTCTTGGACGCGAAATCCTGGAAGAACGGGAAATGCTGGAAATGCGAGAGGTGGCAATGGATAACATCGAACGCAGCCTGCTGCTTGCGCACTTCGTCCAACATGGCCAGATGCGCCGCAATCGCTGACACTTTCGCGGCAGGATCCTGACGCATGCCGCAAGATCGGCATTCCACCAGTTTTCCCAAGGTTGCGGAGCCTGCAGCGGCGAAAAGCGTCACCTCATGCCCCAAGGCCACGAGCCCGTCACACAGGGTTGCTATAACCCGTTCGGTGCCGCCATAGGCGACCGGTGGAACCGTCTCGAAAAGCGGCGCCACTTGAGCGATGCGCATCGGCCGTGCCTCCTTCGTCTGTCTGATGAACGCACGAAGGAACCTTATTGTTCCTGCGGTCCCAACGGTTCCGCAGGCAATCCGCGATCAAGGGACAGGATGGCGCGGACCATCTGACAGCATCCCCGCTTCTCCGGGGTTCAGGGCGAAAGCTCTCCCCTGTAGCCGGGCGCGCGGGGATTCATGGCCGTTTGATCTTGACCCTTCACCTATCGCCAATCCAGCACGATTTTGCCGGAATTGCCGCTGCGCATGATCTCGAAGCCCTGCGCGAAGTCTTTGGCGGCCATGCGATGGGTGATGACGGGGCGGATATTCAATCCGTTTTCCAGCATGGCAATCATCTTGTACCAAGTCTCGAAAATCTCGCGCCCATAGACGCCCTTGATCGTGATCGCCTTGAAGACGATGCGCGACCAGTCCACGGGGCTTTTGCCCGGCGGGATGCCCAGAAGTGCGATGCGCCCGCCCATGACCAGATTTTCCACCATCTGATCCAGTGCCTGCTGGTTGCCCGACATTTCCAGCCCGACGTCAAAGCCTTCGCGCATTTTCAGGCGCGCTTTCACTGCGGCCAGATCTTCCTGCATCACATTGACCGGCATCACATCCGCCACTTTTGCGGCCAGATCCAGCCGCACCGGATTCACATCGGTAATGACCACATGGCGGGCGCCGACATGGCGCGCGACAGCCGCCGCCATGATCCCGATGGGGCCCGCGCCGGTGATCAGCACATCCTCGCCCACCAGATCATAGCTCAGTGCCGTGTGGACTGCATTGCCCAGAGGATCAAGGATCGCGCCGATTTCGTCGTCAATCGCGTCGGGCAGCGGCACGACATTGAAGGCAGGCAGGCGCAGATATTCGGCAAATGCGCCCGGTTCATTGACACCGATGCCGCGTGTGGCGGGGTCCAGATGGAACTTGCCTGCGCGTGACTGGCGGCTGTCGCGCCCGATCAGATGGCCTTCGCCGGAGCAGCGTTGGCCAATTTCCAACCCGGTCACATTGCGGCCCAGTTCCACGATCTCGCCTGCGAATTCATGGCCCGTGATCAAGGGCACGGGAACCGTGCGTTGCGCCCAGTCGTCCCAGTTCCAGATATGGATATCGGTGCCGCAAATGCCGGTCTTGGCGATACGGATCAACACATCGTCGGGACTGATCTGCGGCACCGGCGCGGTGACTTGCCATAGTCCGACCTCGGGGCGGGATTTCTCCAGTGCTTTCATCATGACAAGATCCCTGTGTCGTGTCCGGCCTGTGCAAAAGCCGCCAGTGCCTGATCCAGATCCTTGCGCGTCAAGGCGGCATTCATCTGTGTGCGGATGCGTGCCTGCCCCTTGGGCACAACGGGAAAGAAGAACGGCGAGACATAGACGCCCAGATCGAACAAGCGCGCCGCCATTGCCTGCGCCTTATGCGCGTCATAGAGCATGACCGGGATGATCGGGTGCTCGCCGGGCAGCAAATCAAACCCCGCCGCAGCCAGCCCTGCCCGCCAATAGGCCGCATTGTCGAATAGCTGCGCACGCAGATCATCCGCCCCCTCGACGATATCCAGCGCCGCGATCCCGGCCGCGACAATTGCGGGCGGCAGCGCATTGGAAAACAGATAGGGCCGCGCGCGCTGGCGCAACAGGTCAATCACGGGCTGCGGACCGGCGATATAGCCCCCCAAGGCACCGCCCAGGGCCTTGCCCAAAGTGCCGGTCAGAATGTCAGCCCGCACCCCCAGATGCGCAGGCGTGCCGCGCCCCTGCGGCCCCATGAAGCCCGTGGCATGGCAGTCATCAACCATGACCAGCGCATCATAGCGCTCTGCCAGCGCGCGGATCTCGGGCAGGCGGGCAAGATAGCCGTCCATCGAGAATACGCCATCGGTGGCGATCATGATATGGCGCGCGCCATCCGCGCGGGCGGCCCGCAACTGCGCTTCCAGATCATCCATATCGGAATTGGCATAGCGGTAGCGCCGCGCCTTGCACAGACGTATGCCGTCGATGATGCTGGCATGGTTGAGCGCGTCCGAGACCACGGCATCCTCACGCCCCAGCAGCGGCTCGAACAGCGCGCCATTGGCATCGAAACAGGCCGCAAACAGGATACTGTCATCCATGTCCAGATATTTCGCCAAACGCGCCTCCAGCGCGCGATGCAATTCTTGCGTGCCGCAGATGAACCGCACCGAGGCCATGCCGAACCCATGCGCCTGCATGGCCGCGATGGCGGCGTCGATCAGCGCGGGATGATTGGCCAGACCAAGATAATTGTTGGCGCATAGATTTATCACCTCGCGCCCGCCCACCTGCACGCGGGTCGATTGCGGGGTCGCGATCATTCGCTCGCGCTTGAACAGCCCGTCGGCCTCGATTTCGGCAAGCGTTGCGCGCATATGGTCCAGAAACGCAGTCGTCATTCGGGATGCTCTCTCATCGTGTAGAATGGGCACTGTGGGTCAGTCCCCGCAATTGGCCCGGCCCTGTTCAGGTGCGGGCCTTCTCAAAAGCGGTCCAGGCGGCCCCGAAAGCTTTGAAATCAAAGCCCGGCATGCGTGCAGGATCGAGGATCAGCTTCTCGGTCGCAAGCAATTTTTCGATACCCGACTGCAGCTCTGGCAGGGCAGCGGGTGGGATGACCACTGCGCCGTGCCGGTCGGCATGGATCAGATCACCCTGCGCCACGCGCAGCCCGAACACGGTGACGGGTTCGCCCAGGCTGCGCACATGCACGAAGCCATGACTGGGCCCCACACTGCCCGCGATAACGGGAAATCCTGCGGCCATATCACCCAGATCCCGCATCACCCCATTGGTCAGGGCGCCCGACATGCCGAATCCCTTGTGGATGGTGGTGTTCACTTCGCCCCAATAGGCCCCGATGCAATCGGGATAGTCCAGCGCTTCGATCACCGCGACCGAAGGCTTGGGCGCGTCATGCATCGCCTTGTAACAGGCCATGCGCCGGGCTCCATGACCCCGATAATGGCAGATTGACGAAATACGGACATGATATTGCCCGCCGACAGAAACCTGTCTGACATCAGCGAAAAGGCGATCATGAACACGATAAAGGCCACAAGTATGCCTTGCTCTTCTATTGCAGGGCCTCCGGCCTTGATGCGGGTCATCAGCATCTGGTTCCTCCCGGGAAAACACCTCCGCGCGCTCCCCTGCACGCTTGATGGTCGAGATACCGTCAAGATCGGAGCAGGTCTTGCCCGCCCCGATCTGTCCTGTTGTCTACTCAGAAGACAGGGCGGTCGAACTGATCCATATTGTCCTGCGTGCTCTTGGGGTGTCGAAGTAGTTCAGCGTCGGCACATCTTCACCTTCCAGCATATCCAGCGCCGCTATTCGCTCAGCCGCGCTTCGGTGCCGCGCAGACGCAAAGGTCACGCCCGCAGTGCGGCATCAACAGCCTCGGCCAGCCGCCCGGTGATTTCCGCGAGATCGGCCGGGGCGACAATGAAAGGCGGCGCGAGCAGCACGTGATCGCCTTGCACCCCGTCAATCGTACCCCCCATCGGATAGACCATCAGCCCGCGCGCCATCGCTTCTGCCTTGATCTTCGCATGGAGTTTGCGCGCAGGATCAAAAGGTGCCTTGCTGTCGCGATCGGCCACCAACTCGATGGCCTGAAACAACCCGCGCCCCCGGATATCGCCGACATGCGCATGCTGCCCGAAAGCTGCAGACAGTTCGGCCCGCAGATGCGCGCCCATAGCCTGCACATTCTCCAGCAACCTGTCGCGCCGGATCACCCGCTGCACCGCCAACCCCGCCGCTGCCGCCATCGGATGCCCCATATAAGTGTGCCCATGCTGGAAAAACCCGGTGCCATTGGCAAAGGCATCGTAGATCCGCTGGCTCAACAAGGTCGCGCCGATGGGCTGGTAGCCCCCGCCCAGACCCTTTGCTATGGTCAGCAGGTCGGGCGCTATGCCGTCATGTTCGCAGGCATAGCGATATCCCGTCCGCCCCATCCCGCACATCACCTCGTCCAGGATCAGCAGCACCCCATAGCGGTCGCAGATCGCCCGGATGCGCCGGAAGTAATCCGCCACTGCAGGCACCGCCCCCGCCGTTGCCCCCACCACAGGCTCGGCGATGAAGGCCGCGACCGTCTCGGGCCCCAGGTCCAGGATCTTCGCCTCCAGCTCGCCCGCCGCGCGCGCCGCATAATCGGCATCCGTCTCACCATCGCGCTGTTCGCGATAGGCGAAGCAGGGCGCGATGTGATGCGCCTCCATCAGCAAGGGTTTGAACTGCGCCCGCCGCCATTCATTGCCGCCCGCCGCCAGCGCCCCCAGCGTATTGCCGTGGTAGCTCTGTCGCCGCGCGATGATGTGGCGGCGCTCGGGCTGGCCGGTCTCGGTGAAATACTGCCGCGCCATTTTCAGCGCCGCCTCCACCGCCTCGGACCCGCCAGAGACCAGATAGACATGGCTCAACCCTGCGGGCGCGTCAGTGATAAGTTCATCGGCCAGATCTTCCGCCACATCCGTGGTGAAGAACCCGGTATGCGCATAGGCCAGCCGGTCCAACTGGTCATGCAAAGCCGCGATCACCTCCGGGTGGCCATGCCCCAGACAGGACACCGCCGCCCCGCCGGAGGCGTCGATATACGACTTCCCCTCCGCATCGGTGAAGCACAGGCCAGAGGCCGCGACCGCGCGGCGCGGCGGCGTGTGAATGGAACGATGCAACAGACGTGTCATGAGCAAACCTCAGATGATATCAGGATGATAGGTGTTGAAAGCCGCAAGCTGCCGGTCCAGCCCCGCCAGCCGGGCCAGCACAGCCGGGTCATCGCCGCGCGCGACCAGCGCCACCAGCACTTCCGCCAGCGCAAAGGCCGGGGCCATGCTGTGCAGGAAGGACGCGCTCGCAATGGGCACGATCATTGCCACACCGTCCGGACAGATCAATGGCGAGAGCCCCGTGTCGGTCAGCGCCACGACCTGCAAACCCCGCGCACGGGCCTGTACCACAACCTCGACCACCGCGCGCGTATAGGGCGCAACTCCGCAGACAAACAGCACATCCCCCGCCTGCGCCTGCGCCAGCGCATCGAAACCAGTGCCGCCAATGCCGTCCAGCAACCGCGCCCGGTCGCTGATCAGCGACAATGCGTATGAGACATGCCAGGCCACGGCATGACTGGAACGCATCCCCAGACAATAGACCTGACGCGCCTGCGCGATCATCCCCGCCGCGCGCACCATCGCCTGCGGCAGATCGCCTGCGGCCAGCCCAGCAACCTGCGCCCCGCAATTGCGCAACATCTCCTGCGCCGCGAGTTCCGAGGACTCCGCGTGCAAGGAAGCACGGCGCGCCGCCTGCCCCGCCAGACCGGGCGCCTGCCGCAGCGCCGCGCGATGCCCTTCGCGCAAGCCCTCATAGCCGTCATATCCCAGCGCCTGCGCCAGCCGCGTCATGGTCGCAGGCTGCACACCAGCCCGCTTCGCCTGTTCGCGCATCGACAGCAGCGCCACCTCCTGCGGGTTCGCCGCCACCCAGCGCGCAGCTTTCTGAAGCTGCGCAGGCAGCGATTCAAGGCGCATGACAAGGGTCTGGGCAAAGGCGGGTGACATCGCCACAGTTTAGCGAGTCCCCGGCAGGTATGCAATAAATGTTTCACTGAAAGATTCGATCGTTTCTCCGCGCAATATCCGCAGGATCCATCTGCACTATCGGCGAAGCCCATGGGCAAAGCGCGCAACCATCAGCGCGACTTTGGGTTCAAGCTGACCCGCGATCTGCTCAACCTCTCGGGCATTGCGCAGCGCCTGTCGGCTTGTGTCTATGCTTGTCTGGCTTGGCCGCGCGACGGGCTTGGCATGGCCCGTATCTGCGCTTGCGGGTTGTATGCTGCCGGTTCGTGGCAGAACTCGGCGCGGATCGGCGGGCCCATTGGCCTCATCACGCCGCCCTATCGCCTGAGCCTCTATGTCGTGACCGGCGTAACGGGCATGCCTTATATGCAGCTTCTGGCATATATTCTTCCCGATATCGTCGCCCTGATCGGCCTCCGGATGCTGGTGGCTTTCGTTCCCTGGCTATCACTGATATTGATCTGACCCTGACGAGGCGAAGAAGGTGAGCGCTGGCCATGACGCATCAGACCACAACCTCGGAGGATGACGTGGATCGCAGCGAACGGATCCCGACGACCCTGCGGTTGCTGACCTTGCTGGAAGAAGTTGTCCGGCGGGGCGGGCCGGTCACGCCGACCGACCTCGCGGACACAACCGATCTGCCAAAGGCCACACTGCACCGTTTGTTTCAGACGCTCGAAACAGAGGGCTATCTGCAGCGCGAACCCGATGGGCGTGCCTATTCCGTAGGACCGCGCACGCGCTCCCTGGCCATGGCCACCATGTCCTCGATGCGGATGCGCACACCGCGTCTGGCAATCATGCGCGCGCTCGCCAAGGATATCGGCGAAACCTGCAATTTCGCCATCCCGGACCGCGAGGCGATGGTCTATCTTGACCGGGTCGAAACCGAATGGCCCCTGCGCGTGCAATTCTCGGTCGGCACGCAGGTGCCATTCTACTGCACGGCGGGCGGCAAGCTCTATCTCTCCACGCTCAGCAATCTGCGTCTGGGCAGCTATCTGCGCAATGCCGATCTGACGCGGCTGACCCCCAACACGATCACCGATCCCGAAGCCCTGCGCGCCGAGATCATGAAGATCCGCGAGCAGGGTTTTGCCGTCGATAACGAGGAATTCCTCGAAGGCGTGATCGCCTTCGCCATGCCGCTCCGCGACCAACATGGCCGGATGCCGGCGACAATCGCCTTTCAGGGACCAACGCAGCGCATCTCGGTCGAGCAAGGCTATACCCATCTGCCGCGCCTAAAGCGCGCGGCAGAGGAATTGTCAGCCCTGCTCTGACCCGCTCGTCACGGAATCAGAACCGAACTTCCTGTCGTCACGCGCGCTTCCATGTCGCGATGCGCCTGCGCAACATCGGCGAGCGCATAATCCTGTCCGATGCGGATCTGCACCTTGCCGCTTTCGACCATTTCGAACAGTTCCGCCGCCATGGCCTGACAGGTCGCATGATCCGCGATATGAGTAAACAGCGTGGGCCGTGTCACTTGCAACGACCCTTTCGCACTCAGAATCCCCAGATCGAAGGGCGGCACCTTGCCCGAGGCATTGCCAAAACTGATCAGCATGCCCAGCGGGCGCAGACTGTCGAGCGACCGCTCGAAGGTCGCGGCACCGATGGAATCCATCACCACATCAACCCCGCGCCCATCCGTCAACTCACGAACCCGCGCCACGAAATCTTCGCGCTCGTAATTGATCACCTCGGACGCGCCATGCTCCTTGGCAAGCGCGCATTTCTCATCCGTCCCGGCGGTGCCGATCAGCCGGATCCCCTTGGCGCGCGCCCATTGGCAGGCGATCAGGCCAACACCGCCAGCGGCAGCATGAAACAGAACCGTATCGCCCGCTTTCAGCGGCACAGTGCGCTCGAACAGATACTGCACGGTCAGGCCCTGCAGCATCATCGCGGCACCGGTGCGGAAATCAATGCTCTCGGGCAGGCGGCACACCTGCGCCGCGTTCATCACCCGCGCCTCGCAATAAGCCCCCGGCGGTGCACTGGCATAGGCCACCCGGTCACCCACCGCCAGATGCGTGACACCTTCCCCCAGGGCCTCGACCACACCCGCACCCTCCATGCCAAGCACATGGGGCAAAGGCAGCGGATAGGTGCCCGCACGTTGGTAGATGTCGATAAAGTTCAACCCGCAAGCGTGATGGCGCACCCGCACCTGCCCCGGTCCCGGTTCCCCCAGCGGAAGGGTCACCAGCTTCAGCACTTCCGGGCCACCGGGCGCGTCGAACTGGATGGCTTTTGTCTCGGTCATCGGGTCTCCTCCGTCGATTGATAGGTGCTGGTGGACGCCGCTCGCAACACGCGGTCCCGCGAGACGCAAAGCTGCCACAACCAGACGCACTAAAAGCCATTCAAGCGCCATGGGCAAGCATGATTGCGCAGCCGGTTACGGCGCTTCACAAGGTAGATCATTGCAAGAACCGCCGCAGTTGCGTAGCGTCCCGCCCATGACCCATGCTGCCTCTCTCGCGCCACATCTGCCCGACTGGGTACAGGACGCCCGCCCGGACGGGCTGGATGCGGCCAGCTTCGGCGCAGGGGCCGCATTGGCCATGCTGCACCTTGCCCAGCAGGATGCAGGCTTGCCCCAGCCCTTATGGCGCGCGCGGCTTGCGCTGCAGGCAGCGGAACACGGGGCCCGGCTGACCGGACGCCCGGAATCCCCTGCGCAGATGCGCGATGAAGTCCACCTTTTGCGGCCGGGGGAAACGCCGGGACCGGCCGGGGCCATTGCGCTGGCATGGCTGCGCGCTGTCGAACGCCCGGTCAGCGCCGCCAATCTGCACCGCGCCCTGCCGCAACTGAGCGTAACACAACTGGAATCATGGACCCTACCTGCCAAGCAAAGCGCCATCACGCGGGCGGCGCAGGTCGTGCAGGCCGTGATGGCGGATATCGCGCGCGGCGAAACGACCGCGCTGATGCTCGCCGATGCCGCACTGGCCCAAGCGCTCGGCTGGCGGCATGTGGTCCCGCTTCTGGGCCGACATCTGTCGCGCCGGGATCTGCGTCTTGGCGCCGATGATCTGCGCCTTGCCTGCGCGCAAGCCATCATCCGCAGCAGCCGCACAGCACTTGCCACTGCAATGGATCTGACCCGCCGCGCCGCCATTCTGAAGGCGATCCGGCCCAAACTGCGGGCGCGCGGCGCGGATCAGGCGCTGGCCCAGTTCCTCACGCACGATGCCCTCGCGCCCTCGCGCGCATTGGTGCCCATGATGTCGGACCGGGCGGCACGGCGCTTCTGCGACCGGCTGGTAGAGCTTGGCGCCCTGCGCGAACTGACCGGGCGCGACAGCTTCCGCCTCTATGGGCTCTGACCATGACCGCCGAGTTTGACCGCGACCTCTCCGACCTGCCGCCCGATCTGCGCTGGCGGGTCTGGATGCAGCGGATCGAGGCCGTGCTTTTCGCCTCTGCCCGGCCTGTCGAGCGCGCGGATCTGGCGCGCATCGTGGGACAGGGGGCGTCGGTCGATCTGTTGCTGACGGATCTGGCGGCGGATCTGGCGGACCGGCCCTATGAGATCGTGCAGCACGGCACTGCCTGGGCCATGCGAACCCGCCCGGCCTTTGGGCCGGTGATCCGTGCCGCTGCGGATGTGCAGGATCAGGCACTGAACCTCAGCGAGCGCGACCTGACCGTGCTGGTCGCCATCGCCCTGCACCAGCCCGCGACGCGCGACGATCTGCGCGAGCTTCTGGGACGCGAGGTCAGTCGCGACGCAATCGGCCGCCTGTCAGAGAGCGGGCTGATCGCGCCCGGCCCCCGCGCCCCGCGCCGGGGAGCCCCGCACAGCTTCATCACCACCGATAGATTCCTGGATGCCTTCAACCTTGCTTCGCTCGCAGATCTGACGGAACTCGACATGGCGCAGGATGCCGGGTTTCTGCCTTTGTCAAAAGCGCAGAGCTAAGGTCTGCGGGCAATCCCCATGATGCGATGAGGATCGCCACCCGCCTGCGACAGAACGTGCTGCTGCGACGTCGCCCGACGCGGTTCAGACCCGCCCCCTGATCTGCGTAGCCAGATGCCTCGAAAAGGCCCGCGCCGGGGCTGGAATCACCTCATTCGCGCGGCTCATGATCCCGACCGCCCCGCGCGTGGGGGCCGTCGGCAAAGCAAGCTGCACCAGATTACCCTTGGCAAGATCGTCTGCGACAACCCCAAGGCTGATGAACCAGACCACATTCGGCTCGGCGAGCGTCAGCGCGCGCCCGAAAGCCGAAGAGGCCGACTCGATCCGGTTGGGGAAGAGTGCAACCCCCTGCGCAATCAGCATCCGCGCGACAAGGGGCCGGATCGCGGTTTCCCGCGGTGGATAGAGCACCAGAAACCCGTCCAGATCCGCAAAACTGTCAATCGAAACTGCCGGACTGTCCGGTCGCGCAACGATGACGACTTCTTCGGTATAGAGCTGCTGAAATGACAGGCCGGCCATGCTTTCAGGCCGTCCCAGCCGCCCCAGCACCAGATCAAGCCCGCCAGAGCGCAGCCGCGCGATCAGGTCAAGATGCGGCCCTTCGGTAACTTCCAGCAAGGTATCGGGATTGGCTGCGGCGAAACTGCGCGCGGCAGCGGGCAGGATGGCACCCGCCACACTGGGCAAGGCCCCGATCCGCAACCGGCTGGCCGCCTGTCCTGCCCCTTGCAGGCTTCGCAGCCCGTGGCGGATGGCCGCCGTGGATTGCTCTGCATATTGCAGGAACACCTCGCCCTCCGGGGTCAGCCGCAAACCCGCGCGACTGCGTTCCGCAAGCACATGCCCGGTGATGTCCTCAAGCTCTTTCAGGGTCTTGGAAACCGCCGGTTGGGTCAGGTTCAGACGCTCTGCCGCGCGTTTCAGACTCGCAGCGCGCGCAACAGCGGTGAAGATCTCAAGATGTCGGAACTTGATACGGCGCTCCAATACTTTCCCTTTTCGATAACTAACAGCACGAATTTTCAATTTTATTAGCAACACCGTTATGTAAATGAAAGAGCAGAGGCGAGAAAGAGGCACGATATGAAAACCAGAGTCGCAATCATCGGCGGGGGCCCCTCAGGGCTGCTATTGTCGCAATTGCTGCATCTGCGCGGCATCGACAGCATCGTGCTGGAGCGCCAGACAAAGGAACATGTGCTGGGACGGATCAGGGCAGGTGTGCTTGAACAAGGGCTGGTCAAGCTTCTGGAACAGGCGGGTTGCGCAGACAGGCTGCACGCCGAAGGCTATGTGCATGATGGCACATTGATCTCTTACGACAATTCCATGTTCCGCATCGATTTTACCGAACATACCGGGACACCGGTCATCGTCTATGGCCAGACCGAAGTGACACGCGACCTCTATGCCGCGCGCGACGCTGCAGGCGGGCATATCGAGTTTCAGGTCGAGGATGTGGTGATCCACGGGGCCGATACGGACGCGCCCCATGTCACCTATACATCCCAAGGCCAGCAGCATCGCATTGACTGCGATTTCATCGCCGGTTGCGACGGGTTTCACGGGGTCAGCCGTCAGTCCATCCCGCTGACGGTCCGGCGCGAATACGAGAAGATCTATCCTTTCGGCTGGCTTGGCATCCTCAGCCAGACACCTCCGGTCGCGGAGGAACTGATCTACGCAAATTCGCCGCGCGGTTTCGCGCTGTGCTCCATGCGCAACGAGAACCTGAGCCGCTATTACATCCAATGCGCGCTCAGCGACAAACCCGAAGACTGGAGTGATGAGGACTTCTGGCAGGAACTGAAGCGGCGCATCCCGGCGGATCAGGCCGAGAAACTGGTCACGGGGCCCAGCATCGAGAAATCCATCGCGCCGCTGCGCTCCTTCGTGACCGAACCCATGCGCTGGGGCCGACTGTTTCTCTGCGGGGATGCCGCGCATATCGTGCCGCCCACCGGGGCCAAGGGGCTGAACACGGCGGCCTCGGATGTGCATTATCTGTATCAGGGGCTGTGCGACTATTACGAAAACGACTCGACCGCCGGAATTGACAGCTATTCGGAAAAGGCCCTTGCCCGCATCTGGAAGGCCGAGCGTTTCAGCTGGTGGTTTTCATCGCTCATGCACCGCTATCCGGACCAGTCGGAATTTGACCTCAAGATGCAGCTGGCCGAGCTGGAATTTCTGCGCACCAATAAAAGCGCGCAGCAGGCCATGGCCGAAAACTATGTGGGATTGCCCTATTGATGCAGGCGATCCGGGTAAATGATGTCACGCTACATGTGGTGGCAGAAGGGCCGCCAGACGCGCCTGCCGTGTTGTTCGCCAATTCGCTGGGCACGGATCTGCGGCTCTGGGACGCGGTGCTGCCATATCTGCCGACAGGGCTGCGCTATGTGCGTTACGACAAGCGCGGGCATGGCCTGTCCGAATGCCCCGCGGGGGGTTGGACAATCGCCGATCTGGCCCAGGATGCCGAAGCGCTGATCGAGGCGCTCGATCTTGGCCCTGTCCTGTTTGTCGGCCTCTCCATCGGCGGCATGATCGGCCAGCAACTTGCCGCCACCCGCCCCGACCTTGTACGCGCGCTGGTTCTGTCGAACACGGCGGCGCGGATGGGCACGCCGGAGATGTGGGCCACACGGATTGCCGCGATCAGGGCGCAAGACCTGCAGGCGATGGAAAGCACCATTCTGGACCGCTGGTTCGGCCCGGCCTTCCGGCACGGAGCCGAGGCCACCCTATGGGGCGCAATGCTGTCGCGCACGCCGCAAGCCGGATACCTCTCCTGCTGCGCCGCCATCGCGCAAGCTGATCTGACAGAACAGACTGCGCGCCTGAATTTACCTGTATTGGCCATCGCAGGGGAAATGGACGGCGCCAGCCCGCCCGAACTGGTCGCGGACACGGCGCGGCGCATTCCGGGCAGCCAGTGCCATGTCATCCCCGGCACAGGACATCTGCCCTGTGTCGAAGACCCGCGCGCCTATGCCGCGATCCTGTCGCCATTCCTGAAGGAGCATTCGAATGTCTGACCGTCACGCCGATGGAATGGCCACGCGCCGCGCGGTTCTGGGGGATGCCCATGTCGACAGGGCCGAAGCCGCCAAGACCGACTTTGATGCGCCCTTCCAGCGGCTTATCACCGAAAGCGCCTGGGGCACGGTCTGGGCAGACACCACGATCACGCAACGCGAACGCTCGATGCTGACACTCGCGCTTCTCGCCGCGACCGGAAATTTCGAAGAGATCCCGATGCATATCCGTGCCACTCTCCGGACCGGCGCCGCGAAAGAGGATGTGATGCAGGCGTTTCTTCATGTGGCGATCTATGCCGGCGTGCCAAAGGCGAACCATGCCATCAAGCTTGCCAAACAGACCTATGCGGAAATGGAGGCTACGCAATGAGACAGCCCGCAGAATATTACCAGCGTGACCGGACACTGCACCCGCCCGCCTACACGCCCGGCTACAAGACCAGCGTCGCGCGCAGCCCGCGTCAGGCATTGATCTCGCTGGAGAATACAGCCAGCGAAATCACCGGCCCGCGCTTTGGCCATGGCGATATCGACCCCGGCGACAATGATCTGATCAGCAATTATGCCCGCCCCGGCGAAAGCCCCATCGGCGAGCGCATCATCCTGCACGGGCGGGTTCTGGACGAGAATGCACGCCCCCTGCCCCGGACCCTGGTGGAAATCTGGCAGGCCAATGCGGGCGGGCGCTACCGGCACCGCAAGGACACCTATCTTGCGCCGATCGACCCGAATTTCGGCGGCTGCGGTCGGACCCTGACCGACGAGAACGGCTATTTCTTCTTCCGCACCGTCAAGCCCGGTGCCTATCCATGGCGCAACATGGTGAATAACTGGCGTCCGGCGCATATTCATGTGTCAGTCTTCGGCGCGGCCTTTGTCCAGCGGCTGATCACGCAATGCTATTTCGAAGGCGATCCCCTGATCCCGATCTGCCCGATTGTTCAGACCATCCCGGACCCGCAAGCGATTGAACAGCTTGTGGCGAAGCTTGACCTGAACGCCACCATCCCGCTGGATTCCATCGCCTACAAATTCGACATCGTGCTGCGCGGGCGCCGCTCCACCCTGTTCGAAAATCGTCTGGAAGGAAACTGAGCCATGCCGCAGACGCTGAACTACCTGCGCGAAACCGCCTCGCAGACCGCCGGGCCCTATGTGCATATCGGGCTTGCGCCGGGTGCTGCCGGGTTTGACATCTACCGGCAGGAACTGGGCTGGGACATCGCCGGACGGAATGCCGAGGGCGAACGCATCCGGGTCGAGGGGCTGGTGATCGACGGCACCGGCTCGCCGGTCAAGGATGTACTGATCGAAATCTGGCAGGCCAATGCGCAAGGCCATTACGCCCATCCCGAAGGCGGCGGGCCGGTCGAGGACGGGTTTCGCGGCTGGGGCCGTGTGATCACCGATTTCGATACCGGGCAATGGGGTTTCGAGACGGTCAAGCCAGGATCTGTGCCGGGCCGGAACGGCAGCGTTCAGGCACCCCATCTGAATCTGTGGATCGTGGCGCGCGGCATCAATGTCGGCCTGAACACAAGGCTCTATTTTGACGACGAGAGCGACGCCAATGCCGCCGATCCGGTCCTGAATCTGATCGAATGGCAGAACCGCCGCCCGACCCTGATCGCAAAGCGCGGCCTGCAGGATGGCAAACCGGTCTATCGTTTCGATATTCACCTTCAGGGCGAGCACGAGACGGTCTTTTTCGACGTCTGACAGGACATGAGCAGACGCGGCTTGCCCGCGTCGCTCAAACTTGTTCAGAAGGGGCGAAAGGGCGGGCGCCTCCCTCTGCAATCGCGGCCCATCTGGCCCTGCGATCCGTCAGATCAACGCCCGCACCCCCGCAGGATCAGGCCAGCGCGACAGCCACTGCGTCGCTCAACCGTACCGTGGGCCGGTTCAGCAAGCCGGACAATGTGCCGCTGTCATCCGCCAGCCATCCGTCTCCGGCCTTCACATCCGCATCGACCAGCAATTGCGCGAAACCGGATGGCAGGCCCAGACTTTCAAGGATGCCCTGATAGACATCACCCGGCAGATCATTATAGGGCAGGGGCTTGCCGGTTTGCCGCGACACCTCTGCCGCAAGCTCGGTCAGGGTGAAGCCTTCATCCCCGGCCAGCTCATAGACCTTGCCCGCATGCGCCGGATCAGCCGCAGCCACTGCCAGCGCCTGCGCGTAATCAGCACGGGTCGCGGGCGTGAAGCGGGCGTCACCGGCCGAGCCGATCAGCGCCCCGGCACCGATGGCCCCGCCAAGATTGGCGGTCCAGTTCTCGGTATACCACCCATTGCGCAGGATCGTCGCCTGCAGGCCAGAGGCCGCGATAATCTCTTCGGTCGCCGCATGATCCACTGCAATCAGAAGCGGCGAGCGGTCAGCTTTCAGAATCGAGGTATAGAGGATCCGCCCGACCCCTGCAGCCTTGGCCGCCTCGATCACATTGCGATGCTGGCCAATGCGGTCATTGAAATCACTGGAGGAAATCAGCGCCAGCGTCGTGACACCCTGAAGCGCGGCAACCATCCCGTCAGGGTCGGTATAGTCAAAGGCCCGTGCCGGAACCCCCAGATCGGCGACTTTGCCGGGGTCGCGCGCCAGCGCCACGATCTGGGCCGGGTCGGCAAGGGTCTTGAGATGGGCAATGGCAAGGCGGCCAAGCTGGCCGCTGGCGCCGGTGATGGCAATGGTCATGAATGCACCTCTTGTTGCGTTGACAGGGGCTAGATAACGGAATACTTATCAAAAGGAAGTACGCACAAAAATGTAAGTGTAAGAAAATGTCCGATATCAGCCTGATTGACAGAAAACCGGATGTCCTCAGCGAGAAATGCCCGTCGCGCCGGGTATTGAATCATGTGACCAGTCGCTGGGGCGTGCTGGTCCTGATCGCGCTGCAGGACGGCACCCATCGTTTCAGCAACCTGCGCCGCCGGATCGGTGGCGTGTCGGAACGCATGCTGGCGCAAACCCTGCGCGTGCTGGAGGAAGACGGCTTCATCCAGCGAACCGCCTATCCGGTCGTCCCGCCGCATGTCGAATACGATCTGACACCGCTCGGCCAGACAGTCGCCGAGAAGGTCCATGCGCTGGCCGCTTGTATCGAGGACAATCTCGGCCAGATTCTGGCAACCCAGGACGCCTGACACCGCAAGGCGCAGCAATCTCGCCTGGGGTCCGAGTTATGTCTAAGCGAAACCGGCCCGCCGGATGACTTGATTTTGTTCTCCTTATGTTCTATATTCCGAACATATGCCGGAAAGGGAGAACCCTTATGGAAGACACCACATTCGCCCCGCCTGCCACGCCGCGGCAAATTGCCTATGCGCGGGCGCTGGCCCTGCGCAACCAAACGCTTCTGCCGTGGGAGGTGCAGCAGGACCTTCGCGCCCTCAGCGCATGGATCGACGCACAGGCAAAGCTGAAACCTGCCGCAGCGCTTGACGCCCTGCCCTCGTCCCGGCAGGTCGCTTTCGCCGAACGCCTTGCCCGCATCAAACGCCGCGCCGTGCCGGATGAGTGCTTTCGCGACAAGGCGCTGATGTCGAAATGGATTGACGGGAACAAATAGGCCGCTGCAGCTGCACTGCTTGAATATCGGTCATTATTACGCTATATTGCGACATAATGACCGATTGGACCCGTGCCATGCATATCGCAAATTTCGCCGAAGCTGGACAATTCGAGCCGCGCAAGATCGCTGCGGCCCTGCGCACATCCGCCGAGGAAGTCGCGCTGACCGTGGGGCTCGGCAAGGATGCCTTGCAGCGGCGCACCCGGATCAGCTCGGACAAGACCCAGCGCCGCCTGCGCGAACTGGTGGAGATCCTCAACAAGGTCGAACCGCGCTTCGGCTCGGAACTCATGGCCTATGCCTGGTACCGGTCCGAGCCGCTGCCCGGCTTTGACGGACGCACGGCAATGCAGCTTGTGCAGGAAGGCAAGGCGCAGCAGGTGCTGGAATATATTGATGCTGTCGATGCAGGCATTTTCGC
Organism: Natronohydrobacter thiooxidans; assembly: GCF_001884735.1. Lineage (GTDB taxonomy): Bacteria > Pseudomonadota > Alphaproteobacteria > Rhodobacterales > Rhodobacteraceae > Roseinatronobacter > Roseinatronobacter thiooxidans_A. The sequence goes on from NZ_MJAP01000012.1 coordinate 196,522, forward strand.
CTGATGCCTCTGCGTGATGGGCGCTATACCGGGCCGCTCTTCCGCGCCCTGAACCCTGTCTATGCGCGCGAGCCGCTCTCGGGGCGCGGTGCGGCACTTCATGGCGGTCGCTTCAACCCCAAAGGAACGCCCGCGCTCTACACCGCCCTTGATCCTGCCACCGCATTGCGCGAGGCAAATCAGGTTGGCAGCCTGCAGCCCACAACTCTCGTGTCCTACAGGGCAGATATCGGCCCGATCTTCGATACCGGCAACGCGGATGCACTCGCCAGCTACGATCTGTCGGCACAGATACTCGCCGATCCCGGCTGGCGCGCCAAAATGCTCGATGGCCGCCCCGTTCCCACCCAGGATTTCGCGCGAACCCTCATCGCGGAGGGCTTCGCGGGCCTGCTCACGCGCAGCTTCGCCAAGGGTGCATCCGAGAGCAACCTGAACATCATCCTCTGGCGCTGGACCGGCGCGGGCTGTGCACTCGAACTCGTCGATGATGAAAACCGTCTGGGGCGGATGTGACGCCGGACCGGATTTCTACCGCCGCAACTGCGCATCCAGCGTATCAAACGCCTTCTGAAAAACATTCTCATGCACATTCGGGATCAGTTCCTGATCATCCTCGGGCGCGGCAACCCAATCGGCGGTCCAGACCGCAAAAGTCTGATTGCGGTCGGTCAGCGGGTAAAGCCGCGCGCCGGCATGGTAGTTCAGCCAGAGCATCGGACTTTTCAGAATCCGGTAGCGAAACGCATGATCCTGGTCGGAAAGCAGCGTCAGTTGCTCATGCAGCTTCCCCTCGCCAAAGATGAAATCGCGCACGCCGGACACCTTGTCGGACCGCACACCGCCGATCATCTCCATCGAGGGGATATCCTCGTGCCAGTGCTTCATGCCCGCAAAATCACGCATCTTTTCCCAGACATCGGCCAGCGGCGCCCGGATCACGCTGGAGGTAAAGACCTTGGCAGGCCGCAATCCCTGCCAGCGCGCATCCGCAACAGGCGGCGCAGGCTGGGTCGCGATATACCCGGCCAGCGCATGCAATCCCTTGGCGAAAACCTCTGTCGAGATCAGCACAGAATATTTCCCGGCATCCTGCGGGGCTTCATCGAAACTGGCATGCCAGCGCACAAAGGTCGTATTTCCATTTGTCACCGGGATCAGTTCAAGCGTCGCGAGGTAATTCTCGATCGGAAAGGCCGGGGTCTCGAAATTGTAGCGCAGCACATAGCGGCTGTCGTCCAGTTCCATCAGCCGTTCGCGCACGAAGGTGCCATCCGCAAGATGAAAGGCCCGGATACAGCCCACGCTATCCGCATCGCGCCCGCCTTCGATCTCGCTGTCAGTGACAGCCGGATTCCAGACCGGCATCGCGTTGAACGCGCGCAACACCGCCCAGACCTGCTCTACAGGTGCCGGGATGATGGTTGTCGCCAATGCTTCCGTCATGAGAGCCTCCTCAGAAAGTCAACGCCTTGAAAGCGCGGGTGGTTTCGCTGAGCGCGATCTCGGTCGGCAACCGCTCCATCGAGCTTGCGCCATAGAATCCATGGCAATGCCGCGCGCTGCGCAACACATAGGACGCATCCTCGGGCGTGGCGATAGGACCGCCGTGACAGATGATCAGGATATCGGGGCGCACCTTCAATGCCGCCTTGCCCCATTCATCGATATCCTTCACGCAATCATCCAGCGACCGGACCGTTTCGGCGCCGATTGTCCCGCCAGAGGTCAGACCCATATGCATCACCAGAATATCCGCCCCGGCCTCGGCCATGGCCACGGCCTCGGATGCGGAAAAGACATAGGGCGTGGTCAGCATGTCACGTTCATGCGCCATGCGGATCATGTCCACTTCCAGCGCATAGCTCATGCCGGTTTCTTCCAGATTCTGACGAAACACCCCGTCAATCAGCCCCACGGTCGGGAAATTCTGCACCCCGGCCAGCCCCATCGCCTTCAGCCGGTCCAGATGCTGCTCCATCATCACAAAAGGATCGGTCCCGTTCACCCCGGCCAGAACCGGCGTGCTGCGCACCACAGGCAAGACCTCGCGCGCCATATCGACGACGATTTCATTGGCATTGCCATAGGCCAGCAGCCCTGCCAGCGACCCACGCCCCGCCATCCGGTAGCGTCCGGAATTGTAGATCACGATCAGATCGATGCCGCCATTCTCCTCGCTCTTGGCGGACAGCCCGGTTCCGGCGCCCCCGCCAATGATCGGGACGCGACGCGCCGCCATGTCCTGAAAACGGCGCATCAATGTGGCACGGTCGCGATGAGGGGTTCGGATCTGGTTCATGAGAGCATCCTGAGAAATTCGGCGGCCATCGCCTGCGCGAAAGCCGGATCGTTGACATGCAGAGGGAGTTCAATGAGCTGCCGCCTGGGGCCGGGACGGAAGGTCTCGCGTATCGCGGCAAAAAGCGCGTCATTGGCCGCCGGGTCGTGGAAGGGCTGGCCGGGCGCATCCACCGCCGAAACCCCGTTCAGCGGAAGAAACAACGCAACCGGGCCATCGCAGCGGTTCAACCGCTCGGTCAGGAAATGCGCGATCTGCACGTTTTCCTCGGGCGTGGTGCGCATGAGCGTGATCTGCGGATTATGCACCAGCAGATTGCGCGCCTTGAACCGTTCCGGCACCGTGTCGCGGCCATTGAAATTGACCATATCGACCGCGCCCACCGACCCGACCCATGGCAGCCCGGTCCGCGCGATCACGCCGTAGCGATCCGCCGAACAGGGCATGACACCGCCCACCAGATGATCGGCAATCTCCGTGGCCGTGACATCCAGCACACCCGCCAGCAAACCGGATTCCGCGAGCTTCTCCATCGCCGCGCCGCCGGTTCCGGTGGCATGAAAGACGAAAGGTTCGGCCTGACCGGCCAGCGCCGCGCGCAGATGATCAACACAGGCGGTTGTGACGCCGAACATGGTTATCCCCACACCCGGCAGATCGCCCTTGTCCTCCGTCACCGGATTAAGCGCCATGCCCGCCGCAGCATGGGCCGCATTGGCGATGACGCGGCGGCTGATCGCGTTCAGACCGGCCACATCCGTGACCGACGGCATCATGCCCAGATCCGTGGCGCCCACATATTGCGCCACCTGCCCCGAGGCCACGGTCGACAGCATCAGCTTCGGCACACCCACGGGCAAGGCCCGCATGGCCTGCGTCACAAGCGCTGTGTTGCCCGATCCGCCAAGGCCCAGCACCGCTCCGATATCCTCGCGCGCCAGCAGCCAGCGCGTCAGCGCATCCGCCATCGCTGTGATGGCTGCGCCCCGGTCCTCCAGCCCCAGCACGGCCCCGGCCCCATCGGGGTGACAGGAAGCGACCTCGGTCGCCGTGACATCGGCGCGCGCGCCAGCCCCGCGCGTGCCCACATCCACCAGCACCGGCACCGCCCCCATGGCCCGGACACGTTCGCAGGCATAGGACAATTCATCCTCTTTGGTGTCGCAGGTGCCGATCACATAGACGCGTCTAATGGCCATGGCTGACCCCCAGATAGCGGTTCTTCAACTCGCGGTCGCGCGCCAGTTCAGCAGAGCCGACCGTCGCCGCGATCCGCCCCGTCACCATGATCGACACCTCATCCGCGACCGAGGTGGCAACGCGCAGGTTCTGCTCGATCAGCAACAGCCCCATGCCTTCCTGCGCGATGGTGCGCAGCACTTCGATCAGATGATCCACGATCACCGGTGCCAGCCCTTCCGAGGGCTCGTCCATGATCACCAGACGCGGATTCATCAACAGCGCACGCGAAATGGCCAGCATCTGCTGTTCGCCGCCCGAAAGCTGGTTGCCCCCGTTCTTGCGCCGCTCGGCCAGACGCGGAAAGGTGTCATAGACCCGCTCGATGGTCCAGGGCGGGTTGCCGCGCTGCGCGACCAGTCGCAGATGCTCATGCACCGAAAGCGAGGGAAAGACCCGCCGCCCCTGCGGCACAATCGCCATGCCACTGCGCGCAACCTTGCCCGTGCCAAGGCCCAGAATCTCCTTGCCGTCAAGCTTCGCACTGCCGCTGGCCGCAACCATGCCCATCAGCGCCGAGCACATCGTGGTCTTGCCCATGCCGTTGCGCCCGATCACCGAAACCGGCTTCTCACCGACCGACAGGCTGACGCCCTGCAGGATCGTCGCCTTGCCGAAGCGCACATGCATATCGCGAATTTCCAGAGCACCGCGCATCAATGCCCCTCCCCGAGATAGATTGCCTGCACCATCGGATCATCGGCCACCTTGTCGGAGGTGGACTCGACCACCACTTCGCCGTCCTTCATCACGGTCACTTTCTCGGAATTGGCCAGTGCCACATCCATGTCATGCTCGATCAGGATCAGCGTCAGATCGCGCGGCAGCTCCGCCATCAGCGCCACCAGTTCCGGGCGCTCGGCGGCGGATAGTCCGGCAGCGGGTTCATCCAGCATCAGCAGCCGCGGGCTACCGGCCAGTGCCATGCCGATCTCGACCTGTCGGCGCTGGCCATGCGACACCGCATCAATGCGCGTATCAAGGATATGATCCACCCGCACCTGCTGCGCCAGTTCCTGCACGCGCACCAGATCAGCGCTGCCCTTCCCGGCCTTGAGCAACGAAAACCGCCCCGGTTTCATCGCGCGCACCGCCAGATACAGGTTTTCCCGCACCGTCAGACCGCTGAACAGGGTCGAGCTCTGATAGGTGCGTCCAATACCAAGGCGCGCGCGCCGATGCGGTTTGAGCTGCGAAATATCAGTGCCGAAAAAGGTGATCTTGCCCGATGTGGGCGGGTAGTCGCCGCAGATCGTGTTGAAAAGCGTGGTTTTGCCCGCGCCGTTCGGTCCCAGAATCGCGCGGCGTTCGCCCTGTTCGATCCGCAGGGTCACGTCACTGACCGCCCGGAGCGCGCCAAACCGGCGGCCCACGCCTTCCAGCGTCAGGGCGGGCAGGTCAGAAGAATGAGAGGGTGACGCAGACATCAGAATTCCTGTCTTGAAGCGCCTGCCCCCGATCCCTTCACCGGGGGCAGGCATGATCCGATCAGCGCGCAGGCGGGCAATCGGGATTGTCGCGAGAGGGCGAACCGAGCGCGAGGAAAGCTTCCTGCTCCATGCCGAGTGTCTGGCTGACATTCTCGGTGCGGCCAAAGGCTTCGGTCCGCATGGTGCCGCCGTCATTGACGATACGGGTCAGGAAGATATCCGAGATCGCCTGCCGGTTATGGTCAAGAGCGACATTCGCACCGGTCGGGGCCGTGAACTCAGCCGAGGCCAGCGCAGCCTGGAAAGCCTGCTGATTGTCCGACAGATCGCCACCCACTTCCTCCAGCGCCTGAATCACGGCGATGGTGTTGGTGTAGTAGTTCACCGCATGGATCGAGGGCGAGTCGAACCCTTCAGAGCCCCAGCGCTCGCGATAGCGCGCGACGAAATCCTGCCAGTTCGGATCTTCGTTCAGATCGGCAATCGGACCTGCGGCCACCATGCCTTCCATCAGGCTCTGATGCGGGCCGCGCGCGGACAGCAGCGTCTGGTCGGCAGTGATCGAGCCGCCGATGATCGGCAGATCGCCACCCACTTCGGCATACTGCGTCAGGAAGGCCAGAGCGTCCGTGCCACCTTGAATCAGCACCACCGCATCCACATCGGACGGGAATTGCGCGATGATCGACGAGAAATCGGTCGTGTTCAGCGGCGACCAGAGCTTGGTCACAGCCCCGCCCAATTCGCAGTATTCATGCATGAAGCCGAAAACCTGCGCATAGGGGAACGCATAATCCGCCGCGACAAGGGCCACATGGCGCGAGCCCATTTCCTCATAGGCATAAGTGCCCAGACCGGCCATCCATTGCGTGCCTTCGGTGTTGAAGCGGAAGAAATTAGGCGAAGGATCGCGCAGCGTGGTATCCGCCGCCCCGGACGAGCCGTTGACGATTGTCTTGCCTTCCAACGTGCGCGAATAGTCGCGCAGCGCGATGCCCTCTGCCCCCGAAAGCGGGCCGATGATGATATCAACGTCATCCTGCTCGATCAGTTTGCGGGCCCGTGCCAGCGCCACATCGGGCGTCGCATTCGAGGATTCGCGGATCCATTCGATCTGCCGCCCGCCAACCGTGTAGTCGATCGCCTCGAAAGCCATTTCCATGGCGCGATAAGCATCCTGGCCCCCGGTGGCAAAAGGGCCTTCCAGCGTCGTGATCGACCCGATACGGATCGGGCCATCCTGCGCCAGCGCACCCGTGACGGCAAACATCGCCGCAACTGTACCCATCGCCCAGGCGACAGTTTTCCTGCGAGAAATCAACATTAGTGGTCTCCTCCGTGTTGCGCCGGGCTTCCTCCTCCCGGCAAAGATATCTTGAACCCTTCACTCAGCTCGACAGGCGGTCGGGTCGCAGTACCGCCTGTCAGGTCAGGAAGTCTTCTCCCTGTCCACAGTCCTCTGCGGTGCTTTTCCTACCGCTGCAGTCAGGCGTTTGCCAAAGCCCCAGACGCCATCCGGCGACAGAAGGACAATCGCCAGAAACACCACCCCGATCAGCGTGTTGAACCGGTCATGCCCGATGATCGAAGAGGCGAATGTATCCATCACCGTATAGATCAGCGCACCGATGAACGCGCCCAGCGGATGGCCCAAGCCCCCGATCACGGCCATGATCAGCACGGCAACCGTGGCCCATAGCCCGATGGAACTGGGGGTGATCCCGATATTGTAGAAGGTGATCAGCACGCCTCCCCAGCCCGCGATGAAGCCCGCCAGCGCGAAAGAGGCAATGCGGTGCAGACCGACATAATAGCCGATGGCCGCCGCGCGCCGGTCCGAATCGCGGATGGCCTGCAGGACCAGCCCGAAGGGCGTGCGCACGACATACAGCACCAGCAGGAACATCGACACGGCCACACCCAGCGCCACATAATAGAAGACAAGCGGCGCGCGGAAGGGCAGCCCCATGATCTCGGGGCCGACGATATTGCGGATCCCTTCATAGCCCCGGAACCAGGTGATATTGGACTGCGCGAACAGGCTGAACCCGACGGCCAGCGCCAGCGTGATCATCAAGAGGTATATCTCGCGGGTATTGACCGCGATCATCCCCACGATGGCCCCGGCAATAGTCGCGGCCAGCACGGCCAGCGGAATGGCGGCATAATAGGGCATGGCCATCGGTCCCAGCGGAATGGCCGTAGGGGCCATCATCGCAACCGCATAGCCTGCAACCCCCGCCAACATGGTCTGCGCCAGCGAGACGAACCCGCCATAATGCGCCAGAAAGGTCAGCGACAGGGCGACAACACCGTAAACCATGGCCCGCCCGAAGATATTCACCAGCCAGAAATTCGGCAGAAACAGCGGCAGCGACAGCAGGATCGCCACACCGGCGGCAGTTGCCAGCCATTGGCGCGTGGTCATCATGATCATGTCGGTTTCCTCCCCAACAGACCCTGTGGCCAGACGGCAAGCACGGTGGCCATGATCACAAAGGTCAGGATCACCGAATAGGTCGGAAACAGCACCTGCCCCCATTGCTCGGCCAGACCGATCAGCAGCGCGCCAAGTGCCGTGCCGCCAATCGAGCCCATGCCACCCACGATCACCACCACCAGCGACATCAGCAGAAAGCGCGCATCGACCCCCAGCGCCATCGGCTGCGCCGTGGCCCCGATCACGCCGCCCAGACCCGCCAGAGCCGCACCAAGGGCAAAGACCGTGGCCGCGACCAGGGGCACATTGACCCCGCAGGCGGCCAGCATCTGCCGGTCATCGACACCGGCACGCACGACAATCCCCAGCTTGGTCTTGTTCAGAAGCAGCCACAGCCCGATCCCCACGGCAATCGCAAGCACCACCTGAAACAGCCGGAAGATCGGATAGCGCCCGATGACAGGCAGTTCCGTCGGGCCAAACAGCAACTCCGGCGTGAAGAAACGGAACGGATTGCCGCCGAACAGGAACAGCAACTGATCGGCAATGATGATCGACAGGCCGATCGTGACCAGCGCCTGCCGCAGTTCCTGCCCCTGCATCCAGCCCAGAAGGACCACCTGCATCAACAGGCCCACAAGCGCGGCGGCCAGAATACCGGCCACAACACCGATCAGCCAGGCATGCGACGCCCAGACATCCGAGGCATAAAGCGGATCATAGACCGCGAAGCCGACATAGGCACCGACCATGTAAAGCGAGCCATGCGCCATGTTGACAGTGCGCATCAACCCGAAGATCAACGAGAAGCCACTGGCGACAATAAAGTACAGCGCCGCCAGCGTCAGCCCATTGAGGGTGACGGTCAGAATGAATTGCAGAGACACGTTTTCCTCCTCAGCACGCCCCGCAAGCCCATGGGCCCTCCATCGCGGCGGCGGCGATCTTTATCGCTCTGGTTTTCTCTATATTGACGAGTCGAATGAGCTCTTGCCACAGCCAATTCCAGCCGATATTGGGTAAAAATGAGTAACGCCCTTCACGAAAACGCGCAAGACCGCCTGCCGGATTTGCTGATCCTGGCCGGTCGCGCTGGCCCGGCCTGCGGGGATGATTCCCCTCCGCCACAGATTTTCGCTCCCTGGCTCGACAGGCTGCCCGCCGCACAGCGGGATCTGGTGTCGATCCTGCCTGTCCTTGACATCAATGGCGCGCTCTTCGACGCTCTTGGCAGCGCGTCCGAAACCACGGCTCCCCGCGAAACATGCGCCGCCCCGCAGATCGCAGCGCTGCTTTGCGTCGATCCCTTCCTGCGCCTGCGCGATGCCACGCGGCTGCTGAAATCCGCAGGCATCAGCGCTGTCACGAATTTCCCCACGGTTCAGCTGGTGGACGGAACCGCCGCGCGCGGCTTTGAAAGCGCCGGTCTGGGCGTCGAACGCGAAGCGGAAATATTGCGCCAGTTCATGCTCGAAGGGTTTTCCGTGACCGGCTTTGCCACCTCGACCGAGAATGCGCAGCGTCTGCTGGCACTGGGGATCCGCGATCTGGTCATCCATCCCGGCCCGCCGTCGTCGGATTGGCGCAACCGCGCGACCGCCGGGCAGAAAGCCGTAGCAGCACTGAGCACCCTGCGTAGCCGCGCGCCCGGACCTCTGCGCCTCTTCTGCCCCGAAGCCTATGGCCACGAGTTTGACGCCGCCCGCGCCGCCGCAGACGGACTGGTCCGCTATGGCTGAGAACGCCACCCCCAGAACCGGAGCAACAGCACAGGCGCAACCTGCGGCGCTGCAGGAACTGCTGCGCAAACGCTCGCCCGGCAATGCAAGCCTGCTGGTCGGCGGCGCCATCGGGGTCGGCATGACCGCCGAAGCCGCCGTGCGCGGTGGGGCGGATTTCCTGCTTGCCCTGAATGCCGGGCGGTTCCGGGTCATGGGCGCGGCCTCGCTGGCCGCACTCCTGCCGCTGAACAATTCCAACCAGTTCACCGATACTTTCGCCCGGCGCGAGATTCTGGACCGCGTGGATGTGCCGGTGCTGTTCGGGGCCTGCTGCTTCGATCCCGCCACCAGCCCCGAGCAGATCGTGGCGCAGGTCTGCGAGACAGGCTATCAGGGGATCACGAATTTCCCCTCCGCCATCCATTTCGACGGCCAGTTCCGCCACCGACTGGAAGAGGCGGGTCTCGGTTTTGCCCGCGAGGCCCGGATGCTGGCGCTGGCGCGCGAGGCAGGGCTGATGACTTTCGGCTATGCCAAGACCCGCGCCGAAATCGCGCAGCTTATCGCGACCAAGGTGGACATGATCTGCCTGAATTTCGGCTGGAACGCGGGCGGGGTGCAGGCCGTGGCCCAAAGCTTCACCATCGCCGAAGCCGCAGATCGCGCGCGTCGGATTTTCGTTCAGGTCCGCAGCAAAGCGCCCGACATGCTCTGTTTTGTCGAAGGCGGGCCGATCATCAGCCCCGATGACATGTTCCGCGTCTGTGACGAGGCGCGCGCCGACGGATATGTGGGCGGCTCGACACTGGACCGGATGCCGCTGGAAATGTCCGTGACCGAACGCACCTCGGCCTTCAAGGCCTTTGGTCTGCTCAAACAGGCAAATACAGTGCAATCACGCGAACTGGCCCGCACGGCCCGGATCGGCGGCGTTGTCGGGCAGTCGGAATTCGTGATCGCGGTGCTGGAACAGATCACCCGGCTCGCGCCCAGCCGCATCCCGGTGCTGATCTGCGGCGAAGCGGGTCTTGGCCGCACGACCCTTGCACGCGCCTTGCATCCGCTGTCGCGGCGCGAGGGTCCGCTTCTGACGCTGCGCGCGGGCAGTCCGGGCACCCATCCCGAAGCAACCCTTTTCGGCGATGGCACGCGGCGTCAGGGCTATCTCGCGCGACCCGGCAGCACGGTGGTCATCGAGAATGCCGAAACCCTGCCACCTGAATTGCAGCGCCGACTGGCCGACTGGCTGGAAGAGGACGCGCAGATGTCGGATGACACGCCGCGCAGTGCAACCGGCGCCGCGACCAATGCCCGCCTGATCCTGATCTGCACGACAGGCATGGACGCCACAAACGGGCTGATCCCGGCACTGACCCGCCGTATGCAGGCAGGCCGGGTCGAAATCCCGCCCCTGCGCGAACGGCCCGAAGATGTGCCCGCCCTCGCCCGGCATCGTCTGGCGATACTGGGGCACGGGCAGCAGATTTCCGCAGATGGCTACCGCCTGCTTCTGGCCTATCCCTGGCCCGGAAACATCCCCGAGCTGCGCGCCGTCATCGACCGCGCCGCGCTTGACGCCGAACACATGACGATAGGTTCCGCGCAGATCTCAGCCGCCATCGGTCAGAGATCTGCCGCAGAGCCGGATATGTCCGAAAGCACGCGCCAATCCGTCACCGAACGCGACTGGTTGCTCGATGCGTTGCGCAAGAACCGGTTCCGGCGTGGTGATACGGCGGCCTATCTTGGGATCTCGCGCAAGACGCTCTATAACAAGATGCACCGCTTCGGATTGCTCGAATAGCCCGGCGGCGCTTCACCAGCCAACCACGCTATGCGGCAGCGACAGCCAGTGCCTTGCCCGACAGCCCCTTCGGCCAGCGCAGGAAAATAACCGCCGGATTGGTGATCCCCGCCCGTTGCAACGCCTCGGGCAATTCCGCAAGCGGGCAGCGGATGATCCGTTCCTGCGCGGTCGAGGCACTGGCGACGATCTCGGCCTCGATCTGCATCGGTGCCCCCGCCGCCTGCATCCGCGCCACAATCGCCGCCGCCTTCTGCACCCCCATATAGACCGCAAGTGTCGTGCCGGGCTGCAGCATGCCCGCCCAATCGGGCTCGGGATCGCCCGGTTTGCAACTCGCCGTCGCCAGCAGCAGCCGGTCCGTCTGGCCCCGCTCGGTCAGACCACGCCCCAGACTTGCGGCGGCGGCACTCGCGGCGGTGACACCGGGCACGATCTCGACCGCGATACCCGCCGCGCGCGCGACCTCCAGTTCCTCTGTCACGCGGCCAAAGACGCCGGGATCGCCCGATTTCAGCCGCACGACCCGTTTCCCCTGACGCGCCGCCGCGACAATCACCGTATTGATCCGGTCCTGCGGCCAGGAATTCGCGCCCACGTCCTTGCCGACAAAGACCCGCTCGGCATCGCGCCGCGCCAGTTCCAGCACCGCCGGGTCCACAAGGCGGTCATAATAGATGATATCGGCCTCCTGCAGCAGCCGCAGCGCGCGCAGAGTCAGCAGATCCGCCGCCCCCGGCCCGGCCCCCACCAGCGCAATCGCCCCTTGCACGGAACCCGCGCCCGCCCCGTTCAGCCGCTCCTTGACCAGCCTCAACGCCTCGCGCCCCGCGCCCCGCGCCATGGCCTGACGCGGCGCCGCATTGAACACCCAATCCCAGAAGAACCGCCGCGCGCGCTGCGGGATCTGGCGGCTGACCTGCCCGCGCAGCCGACCGGCAAGCGCCGCAAGCTCCCCCAGCGAGGGCTCCAGCATGGTCTCGATCCGCGCGCGGATCTGGCGTGCAAGCACCGGCGCCGTGCCTTCGGTCGAAATCGCGACCACAACCGGATCACGATCCACGATCGAGGGCGTGGTCGCATCACAAAGCGCGGGCCGGTCCACCACATTGACCATCGCGCCCGCTTCCTTGGCCAGAGCATGCGCGGCATAATCCAGCCCCACACAGCCCGTCGCGACAAAAACCAGCGCGGCCCCGCGAAACACCTCGACCGAAAGGGCGCTCACCTGCTCTGCCCGTCCCTCGGCCACAAGCGCCTGAAGCTCCGCATCCAGTTCAGGCGCCACCAGCACCAGCCGCGCCTCGGTCTTCAGCATCAACCGCGCTTTCTGCGCCGCCTGCTCGCCACCGCCAACAATCACGACATGGCGCCCGGCCATCTGCAGAAACATGGGAAAGGTTTTCATCGGCGTGCTCCTGTTCAGGCCGCAAGAGAAGGCGGGCGCGTTTTCCAGAGTGTTTCGGCATCCTCGCCCGACGCCAGCGCCAGCAGTGCGGCCTGCGCCGTTCCGGTCACAATGGCCTGCGCAAAGGGATCCCGCAGGCGCCCGGACCACAGTTCCGCCAGCGCCTGCGGCGGATGCGGCAAATCCGACAGGCGCTGCGCCTCGGGCAGGATCGGGGCCAGCACGGTCTCGCTGGGCTGCGCATCTCTCAGCCGATGCAGCGTCACGGCTTTGGACGGGTTGCGCTCGAACTCGCCCCCGCCCCCTTTCAGGATACATAGCCGGGGCTGGCCCAGAACCGCTCCCGCCGCCTGTTGCAGCCCCAGATAGGGCGGGTGGAAAACCCCCTGCACCGCCGCCGGCGCCGCAGCCGGGTTCAGCATCCGGCAAACCGTGTTGATGCAGGAGCGCAGCCCCAGCACCTCGCGTAGACGCAGCAGTTCCAGCAGACGCGGCGCGAAACATTCTATCGGCAGATAGGCAATCCCGTCGCGCTCCAGCAAGGCCCCCACCTCGTCCAGACTCTCCGCCCGCGCAATCCCGGCCAAGGCCAGCGCAGAGCGCACATCCGCCCCATCCGACTGGTGTGAATTCCAGCCATGGATCAGCACCCGCGCCCCGGTCTGCGCGACCAGCCGCGCCGCCAGCAGGAACCAGGGCAGCCCGCGCGTGCGCCCGGCGGCATAGCTGGGCCAGTCCAGATCGACCTGCGGCAATACGGGCAAAACCGCGCGCGCAGCACGGGCGAAGCCCGCGATCTCACCCGGCGTCTCCCCCCGGTAGCGCATCAGCATCAACAGCGCACCGATGGCATGCGGATCCGCCCTGCCCGACAGGATCAGGCGCATCGCCGCCTCGGCCTCGGCCGCATCCAGATTGCGCGCCCGCCCCGGCCCGCGCCCCATGGCATGGATATAGGGCGCCAGACTCATTCCGCCGCCTCCAGCCGGGTTGCCAAGAGCGCCGCCAGTTCCGGCCTGCACGATCCGCAGCTTGTGCCCGCCTGCAAGGCCGCGCCGATCTGATCAACCGTGCTCAGCCCCTGCGTGGCAATCGCGTCGCAGATGGTGTTTCGCCCCACATTCAGACAGGCGCAGACCGTGGGGCCGGGATCGGCCATGCCCTGCGCGGGCCGACCGGCCAGCAGCCCCGCCCCCTCGGTCCCGATCTGTGCGGCCACATGCCCCCGCGCCAGCGTCACCGGGTCCGGGGCGACAAACAGCGCCGCCAGCACCCCCCGCCCGTCCATGAAGGCCAGCCGATAGGTGCCCCGGATACGGTCCTCGACGCTCAGGCAGGTGGCGTCGGGCAGGTTGAACAGCGCGCGCCCATAGGCTTCCCACTGTGAGGGCGCCTCTGTCCCTGCCAGTTCGCAGCGCCACCCCCCCTCGGTCCGGGCGCGCGCCCAATAGGCGGCTTTCGGGGTCAGGGGCTGCGCAGACACCGCAAACCCGTACCAGACCGGTGCCAGCGGCGCGAGCGCGACGACGGATGCCTTGCTCTCGGGCTGCCCCGAGATCGGGTCGGTGACCGCCGCGACCAGCGCATCGACCCGGCCCATGGGCGCGGTCTCGCCGGTCCAGTGCATCGGCGCGAAAACCTGTCCGCGCTGCACCCGGTCGGTGATCGCAACCCGCAGGATCGCCTGCCCCTGCGGGCTGGTGACGCGCGCCAGCGTGTCCGGCTCCAGCCCCTGCGCCGCAGCGTCCGCAGGGTTTATCTCGATAAAGGGTTCGGCAATATGCTGGTTCAGCCGGGGCGCAAGGCCCGAACGCGTCATCGTATGCCACTGGTCACGGATACGGCCCGTGTTCAGCACGAAAGGATAGCGCGGTGCGGTTTTCGCAACCGGCAGGCGCGGCAGGACCGGCAGCATCCGCGCGCGCGCATCCGGGGTGTAGAACCCACCCTCGGCAAAGAAGCGCCCCCCCTGTTTGCGCGCGCTGACCGGCCAGCGGGTCGGCTCAAGCCGGTCATAATCAGCATCCGCCAGCCCCGAAATGTCGAAATCGCGCCCCAAGGCGCCCGCCACACCGGAAAGCGCGGCATATTCGGCAAAAATCTCAGAGACATCCTGCCAGCCAAAGGCATCCGCCCAGCCCATACGCCGCGCGACATCCGCCAGCATCCGCCAGTCCTCCCGCGCCTGTCCGGGGGCAGGCAAAAACGCACGCTGGCGGCTGATGGTGCGGTCGGAATTGGTGACCGTTCCCGATTTCTCGCCCCATGCGGCAGCGGGCAGCACCACATCGGCCAGACGTGTCGTATCGGTCTGGGTGATGTCACTGACCACAACGAAATCGCAGCCCTTGATCGCGCGGGCAACAGCATCAGCATCGGGCATCGACACCGCCGGGTTGGTGTGGATGATCCACAGCGCCTTGATCTGGCCTCGCGCCACCGCGTCAAACATCTCGACCGCTTTCAGCCCCGGCGCCTGCGGCATGCGCGGGCTGTCCCAGAACCGCTGGACCGCCGCGCGATGCACAGGGTTTTCGATCTCCAGATGACAGGCCAGCATATTGGCCAGCCCACCCACTTCGCGCCCCCCCATCGCGTTGGGCTGGCCCGTCACCGAAAACGGCCCCATCCCCGGCCGCCCGATCCGCCCCGAGGCCAGATGACAGTTCAGAATCGCATTCACCTTGTCGGTGCCGCTCTCGGACTGATTGATCCCCTGAGAATAGACCGTCACCACGCGCTCGGTGCTGGTGAACCAGTCAAGGAAAGTTTCGATATCGCCTCGCGCAAGCCCGGTCAGCGCAGGGTTTGATCCTCGCGCCTCTGCCAGCGCCGCGTCAAACCCGCTGACATGCTGTGCAACATAGTCGCGATCCACGGCGCCGCGATCCGCCAGCGCCACCAGAAGCGCATTGAACAGCGCCGCGTCAGAGCCGGGCCGCAACGCGAGATGCAGATCCGCAATATCGCAACTCGCCGTGCGGCGCGGATCCACGACCACAACGCGGGTGCCGCGCCGGGCCTTGGCCGCCACCAGCCGCTGATAGAGCACCGGATGGCACCACGCCAGATTGCTGCCCACCAGCACGACCAGATCGGCCTCTTCCAGATCCTCATAGCTGCCCGGCACGGTATCGCTGCCAAAGGCGCGGCGGTGCCCCGCCACCGAAGACGCCATGCACAGCCGCGAATTCGTATCCACATTCGCGCTGCCCATGAAGCCCTTGATCAGCTTGTTGGCAACGTAATAATCCTCGGTCAGCATCTGCCCCGACAGGTAAAAGGCAACCGAATCCGGCCCGTATTGCGCCAGCGCATCAGTGAACCGGTCCGCCACCAGATCCAGCGCGCGGTCCCAATCTGACACCCGCCCGCCGATCAGGGGCGCAAGCACCCGCTCCTCCAGCCCCAATGTCTGCGCCAGCGCCGAGCCCTTGGAGCAAAGCCGCCCCAGATTGGCCGGATGCTCCGGATCGCCGGTGATCTGCGCCCCCCCTGCCCCGTCGGGTGCCGCAATGATCCCGCAGCCCACACCGCAATAGGGGCAGGTAGAGCGCACGCTCATGCAGCAGCCCCCCGGATCAGCCGCGCCGCCTCCAGCAGGATACGCCCCCCCTCCACGCGCGCGGGATAGGTGTTCACTGCCCCCTCATCCGCGCCCTGCGCGAGACCCGTTTCCAGCGAGAACACCCAGTTATGCAAGGGACAAGTCACCGCATTGCCATGCACGATCCCTTCCGAGAGCGGCCCTCCCTTATGCGGGCAGCGGTCATCGATCGCAAAGACCTGATCATCGCCGGTGCGAAACACCGCGACGCAGCCATGCACGGTTTTCACCACACGCGCGCCACGTTGCGGGATCTCCTCCAGTGCGCCAATATCCAGCCAGCTCATTCCGCAGCCTCCCGTGTCAGATCGGCCAGCGCCGCGAAACCGGCCTGTGCCTGTGGCGTCGCGCGCTCTGCCCAGGGGTCGCGCTGATAGACCGATTGCGACAGATCGAAGCGTGCGATCAGCGCCGCGCGGTTCTCCAGATCCTCGACGACCTGCGCGCGCACCCAGTCCAGCCCGACCTTGGCGAGCCATTTATAGGGCCGGTCCAGATATTTGGCGTGTTCACGGTAAAGCTGGACAAAGGCCACGGTCAGATCGATGGCCTCTTCCTCGCTCGCCACCTTGGCCAGTCGCTCGACCTCTTTCAGGTCCATCCCGGCGGCCCCGCCAACGCCGATTTCATAGCCCGAATCCACGCAGACGATGCCCACATCCTTACAGGTGGCCTCAGCGCAATTTCTCGGGCAGCCGGATACCGCCAGCTTCACCTTATGCGGCGTCCATGATCCCCAGAGCCGCTGTTCCAGCTTGATCCCCAGACCGGTCGAATCCTGCGTGCCAAAGCGGCAGAAATCGGTGCCCACGCAGGTTTTCACTGTGCGCAGCCCCTTGGAATAGGCATGGCCGGATACCAGCCCCGCCGCGTTCAGATCGGCCCAGATATGCGGCAGGTCTTCTTTCTTCACGCCCAAGAGATCGACCCGCTGCCCGCCCGTCACCTTCACCGCAGGCACATCGTATTTCTCTGCCGCATCGGCAATCGCGCGCAATTCGCGCGGGTTGGTCATGCCGCCCCACATGCGCGGGACCACGGAATAGGTGCCGTCCTTCTGGATATTGGCATGGTTGCGCTCGTTCACGAACCGGCTTTGCGCATCATCGGTATAGTCCAGCGGCCAGTCGGCCAGAAGGTAGAAATTCAGCGCCGGGCGGCAGACATGACAGCCGCAAGAGGTTTTCCACCCCAGTTCCTGCATCACCGCCGGCATGGATTTCAGCTCGCGCGCCTTGATCAGGCGGCGGACATCCTCATGCGTCAGATCGGTGCAGCCGCAGACGGGTTGCGCCGCAGGCATCTGGAAGTCATCGCCCAGCGTACTGGCCAGCACCTGCTCCACCAGCCCGGTGCAGGTGCCGCAGGAGGCGCTCGCCTTGGTCTGCGCCTTGATATCCGCCAGCGTGCTGGCACCGCCTTCGATGGCCGCAACAATCGTGCCTTTGCAAATGCCGTTACAGCCACAGATTTCCGCCTCAGGCGGCAAGGCTGCAACGGCTGCCAGAGGGTCCGCGCTGGTCCCTCCCTGATAGGCGGGGCCAAAGATCAGCGTGTCGCGCATCGGTGCAATATCGGTGCCATCCTTGATCAGCCCGAAGAACCACGACCCGTCAGCGGTGTCGCCATACATGACTGCCCCGATCAAGCGGTCATTTTCAATGACCAGCCGTTTGTAGACCCCGCGCGCAGGGTCGCGGAACACGATATCCTCGCGCCCCGGCCCATCCGCGAAATCGCCCGCGCTGAACAGATCGACGCCGGTCACTTTCAGCTTGGTCGCGGTCTGCACCGGCTGAAAGGCCGCATCCTGCCCCAGAAGCGAGGCCGCCACGACCTTCGCCTGATCATAGAGCGGGGCCACAAGACCGAAAAGCTGGCTGTCATGTTCGACACATTCGCCCACGGCCAGAATATCGGGATCCGATGTCACCATCTGATCATTCACCACCACCCCGCGCGCCACTTCCAGCGCGGCATCGGTGGCAATGCGGGTTTCGGGCCGGATACCCACGGCCATACAGACCAGATCGGCGGGATAGGTGGTGCCATCCTCCAGCAGCACCGCCTCGACACGATCCTTGCCCAGAATGGCCTTGGTCGCGCCCTTGCAATGCACGCGGATCCCGCGCGCTTCCAGATCCTTCTGCAGCAGATAGCCCGCCGCTGGATCAAGCTGGCGCTCCATCAGATGGCCCATCAGATGGATGACCGTCACATCCATACCGCGCAAGCGTAGCCCCGCCGCCGCCTCCAGCCCCAGTAGCCCGCCGCCGATGACAACCGCTGACCTGCCGGGCTTGTCCGAGGCCGCGATCATCGCATTGGTGTCGTCCAGATCGCGATAGCTCACCACGCCGGGCAGATCATGCCCCGGAACCGGAATGATGAAGGGCGCGGAACCGGTGGCGATCAGAAGCTTGTCATATGCGGCATCACCCGCATTGGAATGGACGATCTTGTTCTCGCGGTCGATCCGCACCACGCTTTCGCCAAAGCGGCAGGTGATGTTGTGCTGCGCGTAGAAATCATCGTCATGGGTGACGATCTCCGCATAGGTCTTTTCGCCCGACAGGACTGGCGAGAGCATGATGCGATTATAGTTCCCGCGCGGCTCTGCATTGAACAGCGTGATGTCCCAGCCATCCGGGTCTTGCGCAAGGATATGCTCCAGCGCCCGGCCCGAGGCCATGCCCGCGCCGATGATGACGAGTTTCTGTTTCATTGGATCGCTCCCGGCATCTGCCATTGGGGCATGGTGCGTGGGTTTATCCCCAACATACCTACATGGTTATACAATTTGCGACTCAATGACGCCGCGTGGTAAACTGCACTAATTGTAGTGGGGACAGAGCGCGCATGACGCCAATTCTTGAGTGGGACGAGGAAAAAGCCACGCTGAACCTCGCTTCGCGCGGATTGCATTTCGCTGATGCTGCCAGGTTCGACTGGACGACCGCGCAAGTGTTCCTTGATGACCGCTATGATTACGGTGAAGAAAGATTCAGGACGCGCAGATTTCTGGACGGTCGGCTTCACATCCTCGTTTATGTTTTGCGAAACGACCGCTTGCGGGTTATATCTCTGAGAAGAGCCAACGCCCGAGAATGCAAGCGATATGCCGCCGAACGACCACAGATTTGACGACACCCCTGACGCCCTTTCCCCCGAATGGACGGCGTATGAAAGCGCATGGGCCGTCAACGTGGCCGATTTTGGCGATCCGGTTGCGGCATCGCAATTCCTGCTGCGCCGCAAGCGCATCTTCCGCGCGGCACAGGCCGCAGGCGTGACCAAGGAAATGCTCACCCCCTTCGCTCCGAACAAGCCGGGTTTTGAGGCACGGGTCGAGTCCGCTTTCCGGCAGATCGCCTCGGCAGCCGGGATGGCGGCAGAGTAGCCGCTTCCGTTGCGCAGTTGAAGATCTGCGCCTAAGCCATTGTAACTCAACATCTTCCTTACTCCGCCGCTTCCACGAAGCGATGCCGCTCGTAGAGGAAACGCAGCACCGCCTGACGGGCTTTCAGATAGGTGGGGTCGGTGGCGGCAGAGATGCGTTCACGCGGGCGCGGCAAGTTGACGTCCAGCACCTCGCCGATGGTGGCGGCGGGGCCGTTGGTCATCATCACGATCCGGTCGGCCAGCAGCACGGCCTCATCCACATCATGGGTGATCATGATCATCGTATTGCCAAGGCGGGCGTGAATATCCATCACCGCATCCTGCAGATGCGCCCGTGTCAGCGCATCGAGCGCGCCGAAGGGTTCATCGAGCAAGAGCACTTTCGGCTCCATCGCCAAGGCCCGCGCAATCCCAACCCGCTGGCGCATCCCGCCAGAGATTTCACCGGGCCGTTTGTCGGCGGCATGGCGCATTTGCACAAGATCGAGATTGTGCAAGATCCACTCATGCCGTTCGGCTTTGTTTTTCACTCCGCGAAATACTTTTTCAACGGCGAGCTTCACATTGTCATAGACTGTCAGCCAGGGCAGCAGGCTGTGGTTCTGAAAAACCACCGCCCGATCCGGCCCCGGAGCCTTGACCTCGAACCCGTCAAGCTTGATGCCGCCCTTGGTCACATCGGTCAGTCCGGCGATCAGATTCAGTAATGTGGATTTGCCGCAACCGGAATGGCCGATGATGCTGACAAACTCGCCCTGCGCGATATCCAGCCGGATGTCGCGCAGCACTTCGGCGCGCTTGGAACCGGTGACGAAGGTCTTGTCGACGTGAGAGATATTCAGATAGCCCATGTTCATGCCTCCGATGTGCCACGGGTGACAACGCGCCCGATGAAGCCAACCAGTTTGTCCAGCAGCAGGCCGACCACGCCGATATAGACCAGCGCCACGATGATGTCGGTCAGGCGCGAGGAATTCCACGCATCCCAGATGAAGAAGCCGATACCGACACCGCCGGTCAGCATCTCGGCGGCGACGATGGCCAGCCAGGACAGCCCGACCCCGATGCGCAGCCCCGAGAAGATATAGGGCGCGGCGGCGGGCACCATGATCTTGAAGAAAAACTCGATATGGTTGAGCCGCAGCACCTGCGCCACATTGCGATAATCCTGCGGGATATTGCGCACCCCGGCAGCGGTATTGATGATGACGGGCCAGATTGCGGTGATGAAGATCACGAAAATGGCCGAGGGGCGGCTGTCCATGAAGGCCGCCAGGCTGATGGGCAGCCATGCCAGCGGCGGCACCGTGCGCAGCACCTGAAAGATCGGGTCCAGCCCGCGCATCATCCAGACCGACTGGCCGATGACCGCGCCCACCACGATCCCGATCAGGGCCGCAAAGCCGAAGCCATAGGCGACGCGCTCCAGCGAGGTCAGAACCCGCCATCCAAGACCGATATCCTGCGAGCCATAGACATAGAAGGGCTCCAGGATCAGATCCGAGGATTCCGCCCAGACAGTGGTGGGAGTGGGAAGATTGGAGCCCGGAGCCGAAAAGGCGATCTGCCAGACGGCGAGGATGACAAGCACCACCACCAGCGGCGGCAGGGTATTGACCGCAAGCGAGTTAGCCCAGCCCGGCAGAGCCAGCCCCTTGCGGGGCCGCTCTGGCAGCGTGGAAATCGTCGCACTGGCCTTGGGCGCAGGCGCCTGCGGTTTCATTTGGGTGACTGCTGACATGATTTCGCCTCCTTACACCATGGCCTTGATCGACAGGCTGTCGAGATAGGCGGACGGGTTTTCGGGATCGAAGCTCTTGCCGTCGAAGAAGGTCTCCACCCCGCGGCTGTCGGACAGACCGGCGGTATCGACACCAAGTTCACGCGCGGCGTCCAGCCACAGATCCGAGCGATTGGTATTCTCGACCACCGAAGCGATATCGAGATCGGCAGGCTGATAGCCCCAGCGGATATTCTCGGTGATGAACCACTTGTCGAGGCTCTTCCACGGGAAAGACGTCGCCCCGTTCTCGCCCCAGAATTTCATTTCAAGACCGGTTTCGGTTTCCATCCGCCCGTTGCCGTAATTCACATCGCCGCGCAGGCGGCCCAGAATATCGGCGGGCGGCACGTTATACCACTGGCGACGCCCGACGATCTGGGCCAGTTCTTCCTTGTTGGCCATGTCGTCGCACCAGATCTGCGCCTCCATCACCGCCATCAGGATCGCCTTGGTCGCGTTGGGATTGGCATCGACCCAATCGGCGCGCATCCCCAGAACCTTCTCGGGGTGGTTTGCCCACAATTCGCCGGTGGTCAGGGCGGTGAAGCCAATACCCTGATTGACCAGTTGCTCATTCCACGGCTCGCCCACGCAGAAGCAATCCATGTTGCCCACGCGCATATTGGCCACCATCTGCGGGGGCGGCACAACGATCACGCTGACATCAGTGTTCGGGTCGATGCCACCTGCAGCCAACCAGTAGCGCAGCCACAGGTCATGCGTGCCACCGGGGAAGGTCATGGCCGCCGTCACCTCTTCGCCCGCCGCGCGCTTGGCCGCGAAAGCGTCACGCAACGCGCCGCTGTCGAGTGCGACCTGCGTATCGGCATATTCCTGCGCGACCGAAATGCCCTGACAATCCTCATTGAGGCTGAGCAGGTTGTACATCGGCGTCGGCTGGTTGTTCTGCATCACGGTGCCAAGGGAGTACTGAAACACCTTGGGCCGCAGGATATGGCCGCCATCGATGCCGCCGCGTGCCGATCCCAGCGCCATATTATCGCGCGTGGCACCCCAGCTTGCCTGTTTCTCGATCTTCATCTGATCAAGACCGTATTTCTGGTAGAAGCCCTTCACCTCGGCGATGATCAGAGGGGCGCTGTCGGTCAGCGCGATATAGCCCAGCGTCGCGCCGCGCACTTCGGGGGCAGCACTGGTGGCCCATGCGCCACCGGGGATCAGGGCTTTGGCTGCAGCGAGTGTTGCCGCAGCGCCCGTCGTGGCGCGCAGAAAGCTGCGGCGGGAGAGGATGGACGACTTGGGGGAATTCGGCATTTCAGGTGGTCTCCGACATGGGCAGGCCAGCGCCTGCAACGGGGTCAACGGATGGGACAGCGCGTGAGAGCGCATCTGTCATGACGATGTGGGAAATCGCGTCAGTGCGAAGTCAGATGGCAAAGCGCGGCGGGCGCAGCTTTCCGTCCTTCGTGTCATCCGACCCCTTTGCCGGATGCCCTAGTGATGCGCTGCTTTGCGCCGCAGGTCAAAGGCTCTTTGCAGATGCAGCATTATTTCCGTAACGGTTGCGCGATCTGCCCAGAATTTCAGCGTTCAGGCAGGGTCGGGTCGAAAACCTGACCATCAAAAAAACGATCCGAGGGCAGAATCATCGTGCCGCGTTCGGATGCAACGGCCATGGGATGGGAAAGCGCACCTTCCAGCTTTTCGGACGCGCCGGGTAGATCGGCCCCGACCCCGCGCAGGTATTGACGGTAGAGATCGGTACGGCAGATCGCCTTGGCGGAACGCATGCTCGCGCCCGGTTCCAGCCCGTGGCGTTCCGCCAGTTGCGTGGCGAACCATGCCGCTTGCGACCGCCATGGAAAACTGGCCGCGCCTTCATGGAAGCGGATCATGCCCGAGACCTTGCGCAACTCGCCGCGCGGCGTGACGATCATTTCGCCACGCAGGGCCCGGTCGAGCAATTCGGGCGGGGCGTTGACATATTCGGGCCGCGCGAGAAGTTCCGACGCGGTCTGCCGGTTGCCGGGATCGGCCAGCCATTTCCCCGCCCGCCAGACCGCGCGCATCAGCGCGCCCGTCGCTGCGGGGTTTTCCTCGATCCAGTCGTGGCGCGCGGCAAGCACTTTTTCCGGGGCGGCTGCCCAGATTGCGCGGCTGGGCAGCAAGAGCGCCCCGGCACCGGTTTCGACGGCGACCGAGCCCCAGGGCTCACCCACGCAGAAGGCATCTATCTCTCCGGCGCCAAGGGCATCGGCCATGCGCGGGGGCGGGATGGTGCAGAGTTCATAGCCGATCCCGGTGCCGCGCAGCCAGTAATCAACCAGCATCGCCTGTGTCGAGAAGGGAAAGGGCACCCCGATCCGCAGGCATGCCGGGGCGATCTGTGCCAGATCTGCGGCCGCGATCCGGGCATCTTCGAATCCGAACCCATGCCCTGCCACGCGTAACGCATCCGCCAGCTTTGCCGAGACCGCGACCACGACACCGTTCATCGACAGGTTCTGCAGGATATCGACCCGCGCAACCGCCCCGCCCAGCCCCAGCGCCATCGCGACCGGCAGGGGCGCGAGGATATGCGCGGCCTCGATCTGGCCCCAGAGCAGCATGTCGCGCAGGCTGGACCAGGAGGGGGCCGGGATGAGCTCTAGCGCCAGCCCCTCGCTGCGGGCAAAGCCCAGTTCATGGGCAATCGCGAGCGGGGCCATGTCAAGAAGCGGCACGAAAGCCAGACGCAGGGGCATGACATTCATGACAAGAGCCCCGCTGCCGTGACAATCGCGCCCGCAACATCGGCGACCTTGCGGCCCTGATCCATCGCTGTCTTGCGCATCAGCGCATAGGCTTCATCCTCGCTGATCCCGCGGGCTTTCATCAGGATGCCCTTGGCGCGGTCAATCAGCTTGCGTTCTTCCAGCGCGCGGCGGGTCGTTTCCAGTTCCAGCCGCATGCGCTGGAACATCTGGAAACGCGCGATTGCCGCATCCATCACGGCGGCCACGCGCTCTGGCTGCAGCCCGTCGATGACATAGGCCGAGACGCCCGCCTCGATGGCCTGCCGCGTCAGATCGCCATCGGTGCGATCCACGAAAAAGGCCACGGGCCGATCCATCGGGCCTGCGGCAAGGGCCATTTCCTCCAGCGTGTCGCGCGACGGGTTGGCCATGTCGATCAGTACGATATCCGGCGCGATCTCGCGCACGCGGCGCGCGAGCCCCGCCCCTTCGCTGATGATCGTCACACGATGACCCAGCGGTTGCAGACTGTCGATCACAAGCCGCGCGCGGGTTTCATCCGGTTCGACAATGACAATATGGAGTTTCATCTGCTGTCGCCTTTCTGCACCCACGAGGGCCACGTTCCGGGCGGGTGCACAAGAGCATGCCCGGTTCTTCTGTCGGACCGGCGAAGCGAATGCCCAAATTTCGGGCAGTTATGGCGGCCCGGGGGTTCAGACCGCTTCGGAAACCGCATCTGCCGGGCCGCGCTCGCCCGAAGGCTGCGGCGCCAGCGGCAGGACCAGCGCGAAACAGCATCCGGTGTCGCTGTGCCGGACATAAGCCGTTCCGCCATGTGTGGCCGCAACGGAACGCACGATGGCCAGCCCCAGACCGCAGCCGGATTTCTGCACCTTCTGCCCGCCCTGTTGCGGCAGGCGCACGAAACGTTCAAACACCTGTTCGGCAGCTTCTCTGGGATGCCCGGCCCGTCATCCTCGACCAGCAGAGTGACGGTCTGCGCGTCGCGCTCCAGTGTCAGGCGGATCTCGCCATCCCTGACAGCGCCGTAGCGCAGGGAATTGTCGATGAGATTTTCGGTAGCTTCGCGCAGCAGGATGGCATTGCCGGAGACGCATAGGGGCTGTTCCGGCGCGCTGAGGTGAATTTCGACCCCCTCAGACAGCGCCTTGGGGGCGAATCTGCGCGCGATCTCTGCCACAAGCGTGGTGAAATCCACGATGTCGTTATTTTCACTGCTCACATGGTCGGCGACCTCAAGGCTGAGCAGTTGCTGGCTGAGGCGCGACAGATCGCTTGCGGATTCGTAGAGATCTCGCAGCCGCGCCTGTCGCTGTTCTTCTGTCCGGGCCGTCAGTGCGGTTTCTGCCTGCGACTGGATGGCCGCAACCGGATTGCGGATCTGATGCGCGGCATTGGCGATGAAGGCATTGCGGCGCTGCATCTCGGTCTGCAACCGCGTGAAAAGCGAATTCATAGTTGCCACCAGAGGCCGCACTTCATTGGGCACGGTGCGCCGGATCGGGCCAAGCTCTGACGGGCTGCGCAGGGAAACCGCTTCCTTCAGGTCGATCAGCGGGCGCAAGCCTTGCGTGATCCCGAGCCAGACCGCAACCGAGGCGGTGACAAGAACCACCGCAAGAATGGCCAGTGCCTGCTGCAATATGACCATGCTCAGGGCGCGGCGCTGGGTCGTGGTCTGCCAGACCAGCACGGTCGTCCAGCCGTCAAAGAACGGATCGGCAATGAATTCGCGCAGCACGACCGCGCGGACGGGTTTGCCGATATAGGTGAAGTCGAAGAAATACGGCTCGCCGCCGCGCAGATCATCGGGGATGATATCTTCGGGCGTGTCGGTATAGCCCGCCAGAATGCGCCCATCGGCTGCCGAGACATTGTAGAAGATCGGATCGCCCATGACGCCCACCAGCGAATTCAGCAGCGCATCCGAGACAACATCGCCCTGGGTGATGATGACTTCGCGCGCGACGGCATGCGCCACGACCTTCAGCGCATCGTCATAGAGCATCCGCGACATATCCTGCGCCTGCCAGTAGCGAATTCCGCCCGCCATCAGCGCGACGAGCACCAAGGGCAACATGACAAGGATGTAGAGCCGGAGCCGGAGCGACCCGGCGAAGCGCTTGCGGGGGGTCAGCCTGCCGCGCCTCATGCGTCCCCGATCTGCACGAGGTAACCCAGCCCGCGCAGGGTGCGGATGGTCAGCCCATGCCCGTCCAGTTTGCGCCGCAGCCGCG
Source organism: Natronohydrobacter thiooxidans (assembly GCF_001884735.1). GTDB lineage: Bacteria > Pseudomonadota > Alphaproteobacteria > Rhodobacterales > Rhodobacteraceae > Roseinatronobacter > Roseinatronobacter thiooxidans_A. The sequence goes on from NZ_MJAP01000012.1 coordinate 222,615, forward strand.
ACACCAGCAATTCGACGGCATTCGCGTCGATATCGGCGCCAACGCCATAAATCCGTTCCCCGAGCTGCTCTTTCGAGAGCACGCGTCCGGGATTGTCGGCGAAGGCCTCGAAGAGGGACAATTCGCGGCGCGACAGGCTGATGACCCCGTCATGGCCGGACAAGCTGCGCGCGGCGCGGTCGAAACTGACAGCGCCGATGGTCTCGATATCCCGCCGCGCCTCTGACGGGCGGCGCGCAAGCGCGCGCAGGCGGGCATGGAGTTCGGAGATCTCGAAGGGTTTCACCAGATAATCGTCGGCCCCGGCATCCAGCCCCGCAACCCGGTCCTGAACCTGCCCCTGCGCCGTCAGCATCAGCACGGGATAGGTGTCGCCGCGCGCGCGCAGCCGACGCAGAACCTCCAGCCCTCCCAGGCTGGGCAGGTTCACGTCGAGGATCGCGAGATCGGCCCCGGTCTGGGCCAGAAAACGATCTGCATCCTGCCCGTCCTCAAGCCAGTCCACGGCATGCCCGGCTTCCTGCAGCGCCTGAATCAGCGCGCGTGCCAGAATCGCATTGTCTTCGATCAGTACAATTCGCACCGGCATTCCCCGACAGAGCCGGACTGGTTTTCGGTCCTGACAGCTTGTTGACAGGTTCCGCTGCTATACGCACAGTGCATGGCAGGGTTTGGAGGCTCTGAGTTCACTGTGCGCAATATGACTTGGGAGGTCAACATGACAGTAAAATCACTCACCCGGCGCGGGGCGCTGGGACTATTCGCGGCGGCATCGGCAACCCTCACGCTGGGCGCCCCCGCACAGGCTCAGGTGGATTTCTCGGGGCGGACCATCGAGTGGATCATTCCGTTCGGAACTGGTGGCGGCTCTGATACATGGGCGCGCTTCAATGCTCCGTTCCTGTCGCGGCATCTTCCGGGCAATCCGACGGTGGTCGTGGTCAATGAACCCGGTGGCGGCTCGACGCGCGGCACCAATCTCTTCGCACAGCGCGCACGGCCCGACGGGCTGACGATCCTTGGCACCTCCGGATCGACGCAATTCCCCTATCTGCTGGGCGATCCGCGTGTACGCTACGAATATCAGGACTGGTCGGTGGTCATGGTCGGCCCGACGGGCGGCGTGGCCTATGTCTCGCCCTCGACCGGGGTGGAAAGCATCGAGGATGTCGCGAAGCTGCAGGGTCAGCGGCTGGTTTATGCAAGTCAGGGCGCAACCTCGCTTGATCTGGTGCCGATGCTGGCCTTCAGGCTGCTGGGTTTCGACGTGAACTATGTGTTCGGGTTTGGCGGGCGCGGTGACGGGCGGCTGGCCTTCGAGCGCGGCGAGGTCAATATCGACTACCAGACCTCTTCGGCCTTCATCAACAACGTGACCCCGCTGGTCGAGGAAGGCAAAGCCGTTCCGCTGATGTCCTGGGGTGTTCTGGATGCCGATGGTGTCATGCAGCGTGACCCGACCTTCCCGGATCTGCCGATCCTGGAGGAAGTCTATGAGATGGTGCATGGCGAGGCCCCGTCCGGCCCGATGTATGACGCTTACCGCGCCTTCAACATCGCTGGTTTCGCGGCACAGAAAATGGTCGCCCTGCCCGAAGGCGCGTCGGATGAGCTGGTCGAGACCTATCGTCAGGCCTGGCGCGATGTGTTCAACGATCCCGAATATCTGGAGACATTCGAGGCCGCGCTTGGCAGCTATGAGCAGGTAACGGATGGTGCGGCTGACGCCCTGTTCCAGGCAGGCACCACGATCGACCCGGAAGTGCGGGCAATGGTGGTCGATATGCTGGCCACCGAGTATAACGTGCGCCTTGGCGAGTAATCGTCCCACGCCCCCGGAGCCATCGTGTTCCGGGGGCATTTTCTTCCTTCCCGTGACCGCGCAGGGCCATTGCCCGCGCCTGTCCCATTTCTGACGGCAGGGGCCAGCCATGATTGATGTCTTCCTTACAGCTCTCGCCAATATCCTGACCCTGCAACATCTGGGTTACATGATGATCGGCGTCATTGTCGGTCTGATGATCGGGGTCTTTCCGGGCCTCGGCGGGATTGCGGGGCTCTCGTTGATGATCCCGTTCCTGTACGGAATGGAAACAACCATGGCGCTGGCCATGCTGATCGGGCTGGTTGCGGTGATCCCGACCTCGGATACTTTCGCCTCGGTACTGATGGGGATACCCGGCTCCTCGGCTTCTCAGGCCACAGTTCTGGATGGCTTCCCGATGGCCAAGCGCGGCGAGGCTGCTCGCGCGCTTTCGGCAGCCTTTTTCGCCTCGCTTGTCGGTGGGCTGATCGGGGCGGTGGTTCTGACCGGGTTCGTGCTGATCGCGCGACCTGTGATCCTTGCCTTCAGTTCAGCGGAACTGTTCATGCTTTCGGTCTTTGGCCTGTCCATGGTCGGCGTGCTCGCGGGCAAATCGCTGGTCAAGGGCGTGGCCGCCTGTGCGCTCGGGCTGATCATCGGCTCGATTGGCGGGGCACCGGCCACAGGCGAGTTCCGCATGGTTTTCGGGGTGGACTATCTCTATGATGGCATCCCGCTTGTCATCATCGGCCTCGGACTTTTTGCCGTGCCGGAGATCGTGGATCTGTTGCGCCGCGACCGCTCGATCTCGGAGCATACGACGCTTGGCGCGGGCTGGTTCGACGGGATCCGCGATGTGGCCCGCAACTGGTGGCTGACGCTGCGCTGTTCCGGCATCGGCGCGCTGATCGGGGCCATTCCCGGCCTGGGGGGCACGGTCGTTGACTGGATTGCCTATGGTCATGCGGTGCAATCGGTCAAGAAAGACCCGCAATTCGGCAAGGGCGATGTGCGCGGCGTGATCGCGCCGGAATCGGCCAATAATGCGAAAGAGGGCGGCGGGCTGCTGCCCACGCTGCTGTTCGGTATTCCCGGCGGCGGCGCGATGGCGGTGTTTCTGGGTGGCATGGTGCTGCTGGGGATCCAGCCGGGGCCGTCCATGGTCGGCAGCAATCTGGACCTGACCTATACCATCGTATGGTCGCTGGCGCTGGCCAATGTGCTGGGTGCCGGTCTGTGCATCCTGCTGGCCATTCCGATTTCCAAGCTGACGCTGATCCCGTTCAAGCTGCTGGCACCGTTCATGATCGCGGTCATCTGCTTCGCGGCCTTTCAGGCCACACGCTCGCTTGATGATCTGATCGTGCTGCTGGCGACAGGTGTGCTGGGCGTCTATATGCGCCGCTTCGGCTGGCCGCGCCCTGCCCTGCTGATCGGTTTCGTGCTGGCCACGCAGGCCGAAACCTATCTCTATCAGGCGGTTCAGTTCTATGGCTGGGAGTTCCTGACCCGCACCGGTGTGATGATCATCATGGGCATCACGGCAGGGTCGATCTGGCTGGGGCTGCGCGCACGGGTTTCTGAAGCGACACCCGCCGAGATCCTCGCGGTCGAGGCGCGCGACACAGCCACCGGGCCTGCCGCCAATATTCGTGCGCGCGGGGCACAGATCGTCTTTGCGCTGGTGGCGCTGGCCTTCTTCGCGGTCGGTATCCATGACTCTTTGCAGCAGAGCTTCCTTGGGCAGGTCTTTCCGCTGATCATGGCAAGTGCGGGGGCGATCTTCACCGCGCTTGTGCTGGTCCTTCTGGTGGTCGGCAAACCCAATCACGTTGTCTCAAGCGATACCGAGCATGAAGCGCAGAGCGAGGGAATTCCGCTACGCTCGACATTCGGTGCGCTTCTGTGGGTTGCGCTTCTCGTGGCTCTGACAGCGCTTGCGGGTTTCATTATTGCGCTGGTGGCCTTCTTCATCGCCTTCCTGCGCCTGCGTGCGAAAGCAAGCTGGCTGATGACCGCCATCCTGACCGCAGGCTGCACCGGCTTTGTGCTGACGCTGGCTTCGGCGCTGAACATGCGCTTCCCCGGAGGCTTGCTGCAGGATCTCTATCGCCTGCCATGGCCTTTCAGCTAAGGTGGACAGATGCAGACTGAAATCCCCTTCCTGTTCATGCGAGGCGGCACGTCGCGCGGCCCCTATTTCAACGCAGCCGATCTGCCTGCGGATCGCGAGAGCCTGGAGGCGGTGTTGCGCGCTGTCCTTGGCTCTGGCCATCCGCTGAATATCGACGGGATCGGGGGCGGCGCGACGGTGACGACCAAGGTGGCGATGCTGTCGCGATCCGAGGTCGAAGGGGTCGATGTCGATTACTTCTTCGCGCAGGTCGATCCGATGAGGCCCGAGGTCGATTTCCGCCCCACTTGCGGCAATATCCTGTCGGGCGTCGGTCCAGCGGCCATCGAGATGGGGCTGGTTCCCGTCGCGGGGCCCCAGACTCCGGTGCGTATCCGCGCAGTCAATACCGGCGCGCTGGTCGATGCGGTGGTGCAGACGCCCGACGGGCGGGTCAGCTATGATGGCGACTACCGGCTGGATGGCGTGCCGGGAAGCGCCGCACCGGTGACACTGAGTTTCATGGGCACGGTTGGGTCCATGTGTGGCGCGATGCTGCCCACGGGCCGCGCGCGCGATGTGATTGACGGGGTGGAGGTCACGCTGATCGACGTGGCCATGCCGATGATGATCTTGCGCGCCGCCGATCTGGGCCTGCGCGGGGATGAAACGCGCGAGGAGATTGACGAGAATAAAGCGCTTCTGGAACGGCTGGAAGCGATCCGCTGCAAGGCCGGGCCGATGATGGGTCTTGGCGCGGATGTGTCGGGGTCGGTCACGCCCAAGGTGGGGCTGATTTCGGCCCCTGCAGCCGGGGGGTCGCTGCGCGCGCGCTATCTGACGCCCTGGGCCTGCCATCCCTCGATGGCCGTGACAGGGGGGCAATGTCTGGCGGCCTGTGCCGTGCTGCCGGGGTCGGTGGCGGAGGGGCTGGCCATTGCGCCTGCCACAGGGCCCGCTGCGATGCAGATCGAGCATCCGTCCGGCGCGCTGGATGTGCTGCTGGACTTCGCGGTGACTGGTGAGCGTGTCGAGATCCGCGCGGCTGGCCTGACGCGCACGGCAAGATTGCTGGCGCGCGGGGTGGTGATGGTGCCGCGCAGGGTGTGGGGCCCGGACCAGCGGTGACAGGGCTGCGATGCGGGATACTCTCAATGGCACATGCGATGGTCTGAACTTGGCTGCGCAGCGACACGCCTAGCGGGACCGTCCACGCCTGGTCACTCCGCGCTTCATCGGCGCTGCCATGCGGTAGATCCTATGTATTGCCTTGGTCAAACGATGCCGGACAGCACCACGCCCGGCTTCCACCGGACCAGTATCCCGGACCCGAGGCGCCGCAACATCCGGCGCGGCTTTGGCAGCATTGCCACCCCCGATGAGGACAGCATCATAGCGCGTTATCGCTGCCCCCGTCATGGTCGCCCAGATCCATAAGCCCTGCGTCCCGCAACTGGCGCAGGCGGATACGATGCGCGGCCTCGATATGGGCGCGCATCTGCGTCTCCGCCTCCACGCCATCGCGCGCGTTCAGCGCCTGAAGCAACCCCTCATGCTCTTTGGCAGCGCTCTTGCTGCGCGCCGGGTCAAAGAGCGTCGACGGCCCGAGGATCAGCAGCGTGCGCGCCATCGCGCCAATGGCGCGCTTGAGGTAGCGGTTCTTTGCGGCGTTGATCAGGGCAGCATGAAACTGGCGGTTCAGCCGTGCAGTATCAGCGGCATCAGCGCTGGCGGTCATCTCGGCGTTGATTTCGGCCAGTTCACGCAGTTCCAGATCCGAGGCTGCACGCGCCGCAAGCCGCGCAGCGGTGCCTTCCAGCACGGCGCGCATCTCGTAAAGCTCCATCACCTCGGCATAGCTCAGACGGCGCAGACTGGCGCCTTGACGCGGCAGATGCTCGACCAGACCATCCGCTTCCAGACGCCGGATCGCCTCGCGGACCGGGGTTCTGGAAAGGCCAAGCCTTGCGGCGAGTTCAACCTCCCGCAGCCGCGCGCCGGGAGGAAGCGCCCCGAGACGGATATCTTCCAGCAATCGTTCGTAGGCGCTCTGCCCTTGCGGCAGGTTGGAGGTGGCTTCGGACGAATTGCGCATATCTGCCTCTTTCGGTGCAGGAGGTTGATTGTTATTGCATACACTTGGATACAGTAGTATTCAAGTCCCGTCGAACGAGAGTTACGCCATGCTGACACGCGCCCGCCTGCTGACCTTTGCCATCGCCATCCTTGGGGTCGCGGTGTTCCATGCCCTTGATCTGCCGTTGCCGTTTCTGTTCGGGCCGATGTTTGCCTGTCTCGGGGCCGCGCTGGCGGGGGTCAGGATGCAAGGGGCCGGACAGATCTCGGTGGCGGCGCGCACGGTGCTGGGCGTGGCTGTCGGGGCTTCGATCACGCCTGCGATCCTTGGTCAGGTGCCGTTGATGGCGGTTACTCTGGCGATGATACCGGTCTATATCGCGATCATAGGATTGATCGGCGTGCCCTTCTTTCAGCGCATCTGCGGGTTTGACCGGGTGACGAGCTATTACGCCGCCATGCCGGGCGGGTTTCAGGACATGGTGCTGTTTGGGCAAGAGGCCGGTGCCAATCCGCGCGCGCTGTCGCTGATCCATGCGACACGGGTTCTGGTGATCGTGACACTGGTGCCGATCCTGCTGACCGGGCCTTTCAATCTGAGCCTTGACCAGCCGATCGGTGCGCCCGCGCGCGATGTGCCAATGCTGGAAATGGTCATCATGGTGGTGGTTGCCCTGATTGGCTGGAAAGGTGGGGAGCGCATCGGGCTGTTCGGGGCGGCGATTCTGGGGCCGTTGATTCTGGCTGCGGCCCTGTCACTGGGGGATATTATTCATCACCGCCCTCCGGCCGAAGCGATCATGGCGGCGCAATTCTTCATCGGCATGGGAATCGGGATGCAGTTTCGCGGCGTCACTTTTGGCGAATTGCGCCATGATGTTGCAGCAGGCGCGGCTTTCGCGGTGATTCTGGCGATACTGGCCGGGGGATTCACCCTGCTGGCACATAAGATCGGCAATGTCCCGATGCTGGAGGCGTTCCTGTCCTTTGCCCCCGGAGGGCAGGCTGAAATGACTGTACTCGCGATTGTCGCCGGGGCGGATCTGGGCTTTATCGTCATTCACCACCTGATGCGGCTGATCGTTGTCATCACGGGCGCCCCGATCATGGCGCGGTTGATCTGGGGGAAAGCGGATCGATCCTAGAGTGCATTTTGACCAATTTGAATCGGCTGCGCCGCAGGCGCTGTTGACGGGGGACGGGCCTTGCGGCCCGCGGCCTTCGGCGAGAGTATTTTCGGGCAAGATGAAGTCAGGGGGGCGTGACAGTGGGCTGTAGCGCAAGCTGATCAGGAACAGTGCTAGTCACGCCGACCCGCTGCGCGCACCTGTCAGACGACGCGGCGATTTCGGATGGGGCAGGATTCCGGTAAGGTCCAGGACAACCCGCTGATACCCGCCACCGGGATGCGAAATATCGGGGCGATGGCCAGACAGGGGCAGTCGATCGTGGCGCGGATGACAAGTATGGCGCTCTCTCCGGCGCCGATGACGCCATCTTCGATTCGCAGCTTGCAATCTGAACCGGGGCAGCCGGGCGTGGTCAGCGCAGTATCCTCGCCCCGGTTCTCACCCAGTTCGCCCGCTTGGAGGATCAGCGGTGGGGGCAATTCATCAACCAGCGTGACATTCTGGGCCGCAATCGGGCCCGTGTTCTCCAGGCTGATCATGTACTGGATGCAGGCACCGGGAATGGCAGCAGGAAGGGCCGGTTCTTCGGGCGGGCTGGCATTGAGATCATCGCAACCGGCGCCATCCTCGGAGAATATCAGGACAGACTTGCTGGCCGCCAGAACCGCAATTCCTTGCAAGGTGATGGTGGCGGTATCGACATCGCTCAGTCATCTGCTGATTGATCGAAATACCGCCTGGGTTCAGATTGGTGTTGAAATCGCCGATCAGGAATTCCGCGCCTTCCTTGCGCAGCCGCAGATAGAGCGGAAAGCGGCTTTGCGCGGCATTGCCGTGCGTGGAGCGGTCGCCATAGACGATGTAATCAGCATCCGGGTCGATACCGTAGAAAGCATCGCGCTCCTGCGCGCTGTCATATCGCAGCGTCAGCAACCATTCGCCGCGGATCTCCCCTTCGGCAAACCGGGCCACGCGGCCCGAGAGCGCATTGCCGATCTCGCCCTCGCAGCGCATATGCTCGCACACATGTTTATGCGCGAGCATGCGCTCGGCCAGACCGACCAGCACCCGGGGACGATTGGCGACCGAGATCGGCACGCGCAGGCTGAGATCGCGCCCGGTGGCGGGGATCGAGAGGCGCGCGGTGCCCCCTTCCAGCATGGGCGCCAGCGTGACCATGATGAGTCCGCCCTGCTGCACGCTTACCGTAACGCGACTTTGCGGCGCGCGCGCAGAGGCGGGTTGCGATCGCCGCACAGGCCCCGTGGGCGCGAAGCCGAAAGGCTGCTCTATCGTCACGGTGACCTGGGTGCCGGGGCGGGTCGGGATGCCCGAAGGATTGGTCAGGCGCATCGTGATCTGCGGCTGGCTGCGCGCGACCCTATGATGATCAGGCATGGCAACACCTTGGATCAAAGCTCATCCGCATATGGACCTAATCGCGGGATCAATGCCTTGACCTCGATCACGCAGCCCGGGCCGAAGGCGCGCTGCCTGTCCAATCTGTCGAAAGAGTTGACACGGATGGTCCCGTTCTGACGCGGGGCCGCAAGTATCTCGGGAAAGGCGCGATGCGCAAAGATGGGCTTGCGGTGAGTTAGGTGATAACATAACAACAGCCGAACCCACCCGGTGTCAGGGTCGCAGCAGGTCTGTTCCGGCCATGCTGCCCCAGCCGCCGTGGTGCTTAACCTACACAAGCGCGAAAGACGTTCTTCCATGCTGATCCCCGTTCGTTCCCTTGCCGGGGCCCTTGTCGGCCTGTGCCTCGCCCTGCCCGCTTTTGCCGAGTCCGCGATCAATGTGGCGGCCCCTTTCGAGATCCAGTCCGCCGAGCCCTCGACCACCGGCCATATCTTCACCCGCATGGGCATTGCCGAGACGCTGGTGGATGCCGATCCGCAGGGCCGTCTGCTGCCGGGGCTGGCGACGGAATGGGCGGTGTCTGATGATGGGCTGACCTGGCACTTTATCCTGCGCGAGGCGGTTTCGTTCCACGATGGCAGCGCCATGACACCCGAGGCGGTGGTGAATGCACTGGAGATCGCGCGCGCCAAGCCCGGCCCTCTGGCGGGATTGCCCATTGTCGCGATCACACCCGAGGCGGGCGCCGTGGTCATCACCCTGACCGAGCCGCGCGCGGCACTTCCGGCCTATCTCGCCGAATCCCGCAGCCAGATCCTCGCCCCTGCGGCCTATGGCGCGGATGGGCAGGGGCTGGCCGTGATCGGCACCGGCCCCTACCGCGTGACCGCGCTGACCCCGCCCCTGTCGATGCGCGCCACCGAATTTGCCGACTATTGGGGCGACGCGCCGCATGTTCCCGATGTCACCTATACCGCCGTCAGCCGCGCCGAGACGCGGGCCCTGATGGCGGAATCGGGGGATGCGGATTTCGTCTTCAACCTTGACCCGGCCACGGTCACGCGCCTGTCGCGCTCAGACGCCCTGCAGGTGCATTCGGTCGCCATCCCGCGCGTGCTGCTGTTGAAGGTGAACGCCGCCCATCCCTTTCTGGAGGATGCCGATGCCCGCCGCGCGCTGAGCCTTGCCATCGACCGGGCTGGGCTGGCGCAGGCGGTGCTGCGCTACCCCGAGGGGGCGGACCAGTTGTTTCCGCCTGCCATCGGTGCCTGGCACAACCGCGCGCTGGAGCCGCTGGCCCATGACCCCGAAGCCGCGCGGGTGATGCTGGAGAACCTTGGCTGGGCGGCCGGATCGGACGGCATCCTGACCCGTGACGGGCAGCGTTTCGCGCTGAGCCTGACCACTTATCCTGACCGGCCCGAACTGCCGTTGGTCGCCGCCGTTCTGGAACAGCAGTTCCGCGCGGTCGGGATTGAACTTGCGATCAATTCGACCAATTCCTCGGAAATCCCGGCCGGGCATCAGGCCGGCACGCTGGAACTTGGCCTGATCGCCCGCAATCTGGCGCTGATCCCCGATCCCATTGGCACTGTCCTGTCGGATTACGCGCCTGGCGGTGACTGGGGCGCCATGGGCTGGCAGAATGCCGAGATCGTCGCGCTTGCCCAATCCCTTGCGCGCGGCGAGGGTGATGACAAGGACCGCGCGCGGATCAGCGCCATCTTGCAAGACGAACTGCCGGTGATCCCGATTGCCTGGTATCAGCAGACGCTCGCGGTGCGCGCGGGGCTTGAAGGCGCGGTGATCGACCCGTGGGAGCGCAATTTCGGTCTGGCCGGGTTGCGGTTCGCCGAATGAACATCCTGCTTTCGCGCCTGGTGCAGGCAGCAACAGTGGCCGTTCTTGTGGGGGCGGCCACCTTCGCGATGATGCGCAATCTGCCGGGCGACGCCGCATGGCGCATCGCGGCGGGGCGTTATGGTTATGACAATGTGAACGCTGCAGCGGCCGAGGCGGTGCGGTCCGAGCTTGGCCTTGGCGGGCACTGGTTCCCGGCCTTCCTGCAATGGATGGGCAATCTGTTCCGGCTGGATTTCGGGGTGTCGCTGGTCTCGGGCCAGCCGGTGATCCATGAGATCGCGCATCAGTTGGGCGCCTCGCTCTGGCTGGCGCTGGCGGCGGTGGGGCTGTCGCTGCTGATCGGCCCGCCTCTGGGCATCATTGCCGGGCTCAGGCCGGGGGGGCTGTTCGACCGGGCGCTTCTGGTGGTTTCGACCGCACTCAAGGCGGTGCCGCAATTCCTGATGGCGCTGATCCTGATCCTGCTTCTGTCGGTGCAACTGGGCTGGCTGCCCGCCGCTGGCTATGGCCAGCCGCGCCATTTCATCCTGCCTGCACTGGCGCTGGCGCTGGGACTGGCCGCGGTCAACGCCCGCATTACCCGCGACGCCATGGCCAGCGTCGCCGCCCAGCCCTTTTACGCCTTTGCCCAGTGGAAGGGCCTGAGCCGCACGCAGGTTCTGTGGCGGCACGGGCTGCGTAATGTCTCGGTGCCGCTGCTGACCTATCTGGGGTTGCAATTCGTGCTGCTGGTCGAGGGGGTGGTGGTGATCGAATCCATCGTCGGCTGGCCGGGGATCGGGCATGCGCTGGTCCATGCGGTCTTTGCCCGCGATGTGCCGATGGTGCAGGGGACGGCGCTGCTGCTGGGGCTGGGCTTCGTTCTGGTCAACGCGCTGATCGACCTGCTGGCCGCCCGTATTGACCCGAGGGGGGTGCAATGAGAACCGCCATATTGTCGCGCCCCCAGCCCATGGGCCGGATCATCGGGGCTGCCATTCTGGCCGTGATCGCCGGTTTCGCCCTGCTGGGGCCGGTTCTGGTGCCCGGCGACCCCTTCGCGCAATCGCTGATGAAGTCCCTTGCGGGACCGGACGCCGCCGCTCCCTTCGGCCATGACCATCTGGGCCGCTCGCTGTTCCACCGGCTGGCCTATGCGTTGCGTCTCTCGCCCCTGATCGCGCTGGCGGCTGTCGCCACGGCGGCCTCGGCGGGGTTGGTGCTGGGTATGCTGGCCGCGCTCAGGGGCGGCTGGACCGAGCGGGTGCTGGTGATCCTGGCCGATGCGCTGCTGGCATTGCCGGGGCTGCTCATGGTGCTGATCGTTCTGGCGATCATGCCCGGCACCGCCACCGGCTTCTGGGCCGGCCTGTCGCTGGTCCTGTGGGTCGAGTTCTTCCGCTTGACCCGCGCCACCGCGCGCGCCACGCTGGCCTCGCCCGCCGTTCAGGCAGCAAAGTTGCTGGGCTTCGGCTGGTCCTATATCTTCCGCACGCATCTGTGGCCCGAGATCGCGCCGCTGATGCTGACTGCCGCCGCCTTTGGCACTGCGACCGCGATCATGGCGATCGCCGCGCTGGGTTTCGTGAGCGTCGGTATGCGCGCGCCCACACCGGAACTGGGGCTGATGATGGTCGAGCTGCTGCCTTATTGGCGCGAGGCGCCGATGGCGCTGCTGACCCCGGTGATCGCCACTTTCGCCCTGCTTCTGGGCCTCACGCTTCTGGCCGGAGGGCACAAGCCATGACGCTTCTTTCCGCAACCGAGATCGCGGTCCATGCCGGGGCGCAGCGGCTGGTCGATCCGGTCTCGCTGGCGCTGAACCCCGGCGAGCCGCTGGTGATCCTGGGCGAGACCGGATCGGGCAAGAGCCTGCTTGCGCAGGCGATCATGGGCACCTTGCCCGAATCCCTGCGCGCCACGGGTCAGGTCCGTATTGGCAAGCACGAGTTGCGGGCCGGGGACAGGGCCGCCTTTCGCGGGCTATGGGGGCGGCAAATCGCCGTGCTGCCGCAAGAGCCTTGGCTGTCGCTTGATCCCCTGATGCGCGCCGCCCCGCAGGTGACCGAGGCGCATCGGCTGGTCGCCGGACGGCCCGCCCCCGAAGCCCGCTTGCAGGCCGGGGCCGATCTGGCGGCGCTGGGGCTGGAAGGGGCCGCAGCGCGCTATCCGCATCAGCTTTCTGGCGGCATGGCGCAACGCGTGGCAATCGCAGCAGCGCGGGCGGGTGGTGCGCCCATCGTCGTCGCCGATGAGCCAACGAAGGGGCTGGATGCCACGCGACGCGATGATGTCGCGGCGCTGCTGCTGGGCGCGCTGGCCTCGGGCGGCGGGCTGATGGTCATCACTCATGACCTTGCACTGGCGCGCAGGATCGGCGGGCGGGTGATCGTGTTGCGCGACGGCGCGGTGGTGGAATCCGGCGCCACGGCCGAGGTTTTCGCCCGGCCGACAGCCGCCTACACGCGCGATCTGATCGCCGCTGATCCTGAAAACTGGCCTGCGCGCGCGCCGCAACCCGACACGACGAAAGCCGTGCTGCAGGTCGAGGATCTGGCAGTATCGCGCGGTGGGCATGTTCTGGTCGAGGGTCTGTCACTGACCCTGGGCGCCGGGCGCATTCTGGGGATCACCGGTCCTTCGGGCTGCGGCAAGTCAAGTTTGGGCGACGCGCTGCTGGGTCTTGTGCCGCCCGCGCAGGGGCAGGTGCACAGGGCTGCAGGGCTGGCGCCGACGGCATTTCAGAAACTATATCAGGATCCCGTCGCCGCCTTCCCTCGAACCCGGACGCTGGGTCAGACCCTGCGCGACGTGGCGCGGCTGCACCGGGCGCCATGGGACCGGATCGACACGCTTCTGGCGCGGCTGCGGCTGGATCCGGTGCTGCTGACCCGCCGCCCCGGCGCGGTTTCGGGCGGCGAGTTGCAGCGGCTCGCGCTTCTGCGCGCCATGCTCGCCCGCCCCCGCTTCCTGTTCGCCGATGAGCCCACGTCCCGCCTTGACCCGATCACCCAGCGCGAGGTGATCGGGCTTCTGTCCGATCTGACCCGGACGGACGGGCTAGCCATTGCGCTGGTCAGCCATGACCCTGTGCTTATTGCCAGAACCGCCGATGACAGGCGCAGCTTGCCGATGGCGCACCCCGCTGCGGTGCCACTGGCCGAGGTTCAGCCCGTGCCAGCCTAGTTGTTTCGGCCAAAGACCTGCCCGAACGCGTTCTGATATCTGCTGCGGATTGCGGCCGTGAAACGCGTTCGTGGAGTCCCATTCTGGCGCCACGCAACAGCAGACGATCATAGGGCCGGGCAAGCAATGCCCGGCGCGACCCGCAGGTTCGGGGCGACGAGTCGCGCCTGCGGACAGCGCATGGCGGCAGTTGAAGCAGTACAGACCAGATAGCTGACATGCCGCCGAAAGCGCTTGCTTCCACCCGCCGCGACAATCCGGTTGACTTCGGTGTGAAGCTCCGGCAATGGAACCTGATAGTTTTTGTCGGAAAACGGAAAGAATCATGAAGACCCAGTTTCTTGCGGTGCTTGGCGGTGCTGTTGTTGCCTTGTCCGGCAACGCAATGCAGGCCGAGCCGACCGTCTATCCCCTGACCATCGAGAATTGCGGCGAGACGGTCGTCTTTGAGCGCGCGCCGCAGAACGCCGCCGCGCTGGGTCAGAACAGCGCCGAGATCATGTTGCTGCTGGGGCTTGAGGATCGCATGGGCGCCAGCGCCTTCTGGCCCAACTCGGTTCTGCCCGAACTGGCCGAAGCCAGTGCCCGGGTCCGGTTGCTCTCCGTCGAGTTCCCCACGCTGGAATCGGTCCTGTCGGTGCAGCCGGACTTCGTGGCGGCGATGCTGGTCACGCTCTTGGGCCCCGACAGCCGCGTGGCCAAGCGCGAGGATTTCCACGCGCTGGGGATTCCGACCTATCTGTCGCCCAGTGCCTGCACGACGACGGCCGATACCGGGAATGTCAGTAGCAGCGCCGCAAACAGTGTCTACGGGCTGCGCGAAAACCTGTGGTCGATGGACCTGCTCTATCAGGAAATCGACGACCTGGCGCGCATCTTCGACGTGGCTGATCGCGGCGAGGCGCTGATCGCCGAACTGCAGGCACGCGAGGCGGCGCTTCGGGCGGAGTTCGAAACCCGCGAAGACCTGACTTTCCTCTTCTGGTTCTCCAGCCCCTCGCCTTCGGATGACGCCTATCTGGCCGGTGGCAACGGACCCTCGGGCTATATCGCCGACCTTCTTGGCGGCTCGAACGCGGTCAAGACCGAAGCGGAATGGCCCGCACTGGGCTGGGAGGGCATCATGGCCGCCGATCCCACCGTGATGGTGGTGGCGCAGGTGGATCGCGACCGCTGGGCGCTGGACAATGCCGAAACCAAGATCGAATTCCTGACCACCGACCCCACCGTCAGCCAGATGGAGGCCGTTCAGGCCGGGCGGATCGTGGCGATGAGCGGGGCCGCGATGAACCCCAGCATTCGCACCATTTACGGCGCCGAAGAACTGGCCGCGCAGCTCAGGAGCATCGAGCTGCCGTGAAACCCGCGCATATTCGCGAGGGCGGGGGGTTCGGGGTTTTGCTCGCCCTCGCCCTCGGACTTGTCGTCCTGAGCTTCGCGGTCGCCCTTGCGACCGCGATTGGGGATTACCGGATTCCGCTGCTCACGGTCCTTCATGCCGTGACCAACGGGCTGGGCCTTTCGACCATCGAGATCCCGCGCATCGAATCCAGCATCGTCTGGGACATGCGCCTGAGCCGGGCGCTGGTGGCAGCGCTGGCCGGGGCGGGGCTGGCGCTGTGCGGCGCGATCCTTCAGGCGCTCCTGCGCAACCCGCTGGCCGAGCCCTTTGTGCTGGGCGTGTCGGCCGGGGCTTCGACCGGGGCGGTGGCAGTCATCATTCTGGGCATTGGCGCGGGCGGGCTGTCGCTGTCGATGGGGGCCTTTGCCGGTGCCTTCGCCGCCTTCGCGCTGGTCGCGCTTCTGTCGAACGGGGCGACCAGCGGGCCCAATCACACAATTCTGGCCGGGGTCGCAGCCTCGCAGCTGTTCAATGCGCTGACCTCGTACATCGTCACCACCTCGGGAAGTGCGCAGCAGGCGCGAGATGTGATGTTCTGGCTGCTTGGCAGCTTCGGCGGCGTGCGCTGGCCCGATTTCTACCTGCTTCTGGTCGTCGTCACCCTGGGGCTGGCGCTCTGCCTGTGGATAGCGCGGTCGCTCGATGCCTTCACCTTTGGCGACGAGGATGCGGCCGCCCTTGGCGTGCCGGTCGCGCGCGTGCGCCTGCTGTTGTTCGGACTGACCGCATTGATGACGGCGGCGATTGTCAGCATGGTCGGCGCAATCGGCTTCGTGGGCCTCGTGGTGCCCCATGTGGCACGCTATGTCGTGGGTCCGATGCATTTGCGCCTGCTGCCCGCCTGTGCGGTGATCGGGGCAGTGTTCATGGTGCTTGCCGATATCGTCTCGCGCGTGATCGTGCCCCAGCAGACAATCCCGATCGGCGTGGTCACGGCTTTGGTCGGCGTCCCCTTCTTCGCCATCATTCTCTATCGCGGACGGCCCCGGACATGAGTATCATAGCCCGTAACCTGACATGGGGCGTACGCGGGCGCACCATCGTCTCCGACGTGTCGCTTTCTGTTGCGCCGGGCGAAACACTGGGCCTGATCGGGCCGAACGGGTCGGGCAAGTCGTCGCTCCTGCGGCTGCTGGCGGGGCTGAGGCAGCCGCAATCCGGCGGGGTAGAGATCAACGGGCGTGACATTGCGCGTGTGCCGCGCCGGGCGCTGGCGCGCGAGATGGCCTTTGTCCGGCAGGATTCTGCGACCGATACCAATGTCACCGTCCGCGATGTGGTGCGGCTGGGACGGACGCCGCATCGCTCGGCCCTGTCAGGCTGGACGGCGGCGGATGAGCAGGCGGTGACGATGGCGCTGGAGCGGGTCGATATGATCAGCCATCGCGGGCAGTCCTGGCAGACCCTCTCAGGCGGTGAGCGGCAGCGTGTTCATATCGCGCGGGCGCTGGCCCAGTCGCCGCAGGTGATGTTTCTGGATGAACCGACCAACCATCTGGATATCCATCACCAGATCGAGATCCTGCGCCTTGTGCGCAGGCTGGACCTGACCAGCATCATCGCCCTGCATGACCTGAACCTGGCCGCCATGTTCTGCGACCGCATTCTGGTGTTGAGAGAGGGCGCCACCGTGGCGTTCGGCACGCCCCGGACCGTGTTGACCGAGAGCCTGTTGCGCGAGGTTTTCCGGGTCGAGGCCAAGGTGAACGGCGCCGAGCGACCGCATATCGTCTTCTGCCCAGGACAGGAGTTCGGCAGCGGACCCACAGTTCGGCAATGGGACGATGAGCCATCTGGTCAGGGATTTCGCGCGCTACCAGGGTGAGCGGCGCATGCCCCCTGCCCTATCGCCGCTGTTCTCGCTGATGATCTCAAGGCTGCGATACTCCTGGTATGCATTGCGGGCGGTTCTTTCTTGGGAAGATGCGCGACGCTACGGAGTACGTCCGCGCAAAAGTGGGAAACGGTTTTGCGCATAGGGTGAGCAATGAAAAATGCGTTGGCGCCCCCCGAATGGGCTTTGTTGAGAAAGACTGTTGCGGACATGATTCTTCATCCTGAATGCGAGAAGTTCAATGCATCCTATTGATATTGTTACAATATATGTGAGATGAAGGCAGGTTTCACCGCCTTCCGCCTGCGTTACCTGCGGCAGCCATCACCGCCCTGGCAAGATCCGGCAAATCATCGGTCAGGAAAGCATGAAGGTCAGCATAGCTGACACTTTTCAAAGTTTAGATCCGATATGCGCCCCCTGCCCTGCGGCTCTGCACGGTGGCGCCGGATCAGAGCGGCAATGGAAGACGTAAGATCCTCCAGAGGCTTGAGCATTTTCCAGAATGGAATATTGGCCCATGCGCGCTCTGAACATAACCGCGGTGAACTGACAGCATGTCTGAGCGGTCACGGGTCGCGATGGCCTATGCCCGCGCCCCAGTCGATTCCAGTCTGGGGTCCAGTTCCCAAAGGCGCATTGATCACTTAGGGGATGTCATTCTGTCCGGGTCAGTCTTCACGAGCTGCTTCTGCTGTATCAGCCACGCCTGTGCGTGAAACCGCGGACTGCCCGCAGGGGTTTCGTACATCCTGTTTGCGGTGCCATCGTCATTCAAGAGGACGTGCATGCGCAAACCCTGTGGCTAGCTGCGCCGCGCGAAACCCTCAAGAGACATGCCTGCCGTGATGCCCCGGAGGCGCTGCAGGGCGAGCAGAGCCCGGTGCTGGTTCTCTTGATGAGATCATGGATACTGATGGCGCACAACCCTCGCTGCGCTGCTGTAGAAGCGGAAAGAAGAGGTTGAACAAAGTCATGGCCCGGCCGATGGGCTTTGTTTGCCGCGGCAAACTTCGCAAGGGGAGCTTGTTCGTTCACGCCCATCCAACACGCACTCCTGCCTCCACATCCCGTATCATGCGTTCCAGATATCTTTCAGGCCGGGAGATGCGAGCAGCGTTTCTGGCCAGATAATCCATGGCTCTCAGCATTCTGCCAACTCCCATCAATTGACAGGCTTTGATGAGTGCGTGTTCATTCACGTTCAGCATTCTTCCAAAATCATAAATTACTCGGATTATCCCGTCCGGTGTCGGGTTGATGTCAGGATAGAAGGACTTGAGTTCAGCGCATCGGTGCCAACTTTCCTCGGGGTCCGGATCGACGCTTTTTTTATCTTCAATGTTTTGGGACTCTTCTAGCCGGACATTTTGACCGCCCGAGCCGGACATTTTGGGGGCCATCCGAGGCATGACCGGTTCGCGGAGGGGGTCCGATACCTGGGGTTCTTCAGGACTGTTATCCGCTTTGTTTACCGCGGCAAACTGGTTTACTTCAGCACTGTCGCCCGCTGCGTCAGGGCTCGTCTCAATCTCTGCGATGATCTGTCTGAGATCCTGCAGGGTCAGGCCAGTGCGCCGCAGGACCCTGCCGAGATCTGCAAGCCTTTCGCGCTCTTCCGGTTCCACAGCGCCCGTGGCGCGCCGTGCCCGGATGGCCATGGCGCGCGCCCGGAGGTTCTTGATCTCGTCCTGAATTTCCGTCTCGCGCTCGGCCATCTCGCGAAGTTCCGCCATGCGTTTGAAAAGCGGGGTGAGGTCAATGCCGAATGCGTCCACGATTGCCCCTTTACGTTTCAGAGGGAATCTCTTCCCGGATGCGGAAGATCGCCGGACCACCAGGCCCGCCTCGGTCAGCCGTGAGATATGCCGACGCAGCACCCGTTCATCCATCCCGTTGGCGCGGTCACACAAGGCGCGGTTCCCGGCGAAGATCACCAGCAGCATATCCGGGGTAATCGGTCTATCTGTGCCGGTTTTCGGGTCACGGCAGGGCAGGTGACTCAGAAGGGCGTTCAGAACCAGCAGGTCCCCGGTCGATAAGCCAAGCTGTCGCCGGACCACCCTGAGGATAGGCAGGATTTGTCCGCGTGATGTCGGGGCGAAGCCGGGGGCGTCCTTTTGGTCACAGGACATGGCCCCGGTTGCGACGCAATAAAGCGTCGCCGGATTTTCGTGTTTCATTGTCGATTTTAGACGGCAAAACGAGACCGTTCACCGAAATCGGTGTTGAAATAATTTATCCGTTGGGGTATCAATCAGGTGTCAAGACTAATCGAGGCCCTTCGGAAGCTCCGCTTTCGGGGGGTCTTTTCGTTTATGCTTGGTCTGCCTCCATGTTCGGGTTGAAAGTTTGCCGCGGCAAACTTTTCGGGATGTATCTGGTAAGTCGTTGATATTAATTGATAATCATGATTTCCTCCATTCCTCGAATAGCTCCGGAAGACGGCTTTCCAGATGCTTCAGAAAGCCCCGGTCGGTCTTTGACCCGGCTGAAATCGTAAGACGGGAACCGCTCACTCTCGCGGTTATGCCAGACGGGGAGGGCGGCTCCGCTTGCGGCTTGGGTTTGGCCTGCGTAAGCCGGATCGCCTCGGCGAGCCGCTCCGGGCTCGGGCGGGCCCGAGGTATTTCGGCGAGAACCCCCGAGATGTCTGTTGGCATCTGGTCCTTCAGGTTTGATCGCAGTTGATCCCACTGGCGTCGCCCGGCCCCATGCGCGGGGCCGATATGGCGGATCAGTTCTTCCGGGATCCCCTCGACGATGCCTTTCATCAGGGAGATGCTGGTCTTGTCAATTCCGGTCGCCCGGGTCACCACGACTGCCTTGAAACCGGCGTCGAGGATCCGGGCGACGAAGAGGGCCCGTTCGATGAAGCTGGTGTCGAGGCGTTCATTATTCTCGACGCCCTGCGCAATGACCGACTCCTCATCCGTCATCTCCATCACGGTGGCCCGCACGTCCCTCCCAAGCGCCCGGCAGGCGAGAAGACGCCTGCGGCCGAAGACGACCTCCAGTTCCCCGTTCGGGAGCCGTCGGACCAGGATAGGGACTTTCTGACCTTCCTCCTGGATCGAGGCGATAAGTCCCTCCAGATCCTCGGACGGGTCCAGGCGATCCATGATCGGGGACATGCGGATCAAGGATGGGCTGATCATGCGGGTACTGTGGCGGTCCTCATCCCGCAGCGCATCTATCGCCCGCGATACGGTCGGACTCTGGTGCGACGGGGAGGGCGCCTCTTCGCCGTCCAGATCATCGAGATAATCGAGACCCTCGTCCATGGCCCGCTCAAGGGATTTCCCGAAAATCTTACGAGCCATCGATCCGCCCCCAAGACCGGTGCATTTCCTGCTCAATCTCATCCGCTATCCGGTAGACCGATTCGATCACCCGGTCGTAGGTCTTCTTGTTCACCTCCCGGGGCTCAACTTCGAATACGGATTGCTTGGTGTTCGCCGCGTCCCCGATCGCGGTGGATTTGACGAACTCCGCGGCCATGACCGAATTTCCGGTGACGGTCCGGAGGAAGCTGGCCATCTGGACTTGCGGCTGGTCCGTCCCCTCATAGCGCGTAATGAGCATCTTGACGAAGTCGAACCCGTGATCCGGGGCGTGCCTCTCGACCACCTCCATGAGGTTTGAGGCCATGCCGAGGAAGGTCGCCAGAGACATCACGTCCAGCATGGAGGCGTTGAGCGGGATGAGAACCCCGTTCGAGGCGAAGAGGGCGGAGATTACTGCGAAACTCAGCTGCGGCGGGGTGTCGAACAGAATCAGGTCGTAATCGTCCCGGACCGGGTCGAGCGCGTCGGCGATACGACGATGAAACCCCCCGGAGCCTCCAGGGTTTCGGAAGGAGAGGGCGGTCTCGAACTCAAACTCCATGATGTTCATTGAGGCCGGGATCAGGTCGATCGTGGGGTAATAGGTCTTCCGGATGACCTGACGCACCGGGACCGGCTCCTTGTACCGGATCAAATCGTATGAGCTGAGCATATCCGGGTCCAGCTCCGGCGTGACCCCGAACATGTTCGTCAGGCTCGCCTGGCTGTCCAGGTCGACCAGAAGCACCCGGTATCCCCTCAGCCCCATCAGTGAGCCGAGATGTACTACCGAACTGGTCTTGCTTGAGCCCCCTTTGAGGTTAAAGCAGGTGATGACCTGACAGCGCTCCCCGGCCCGTCGCCTTGGGCGGTGCGCATCATCCAGCTTGCCCTCATCAAAGAGTATCCGCTGGATCTCGATCATCTCCTCCGCAGTGAAATACCGACGGTTGCTTTTGTCCAGCTCCCCGGTCGGGAGCCGGTCGGACATGCTGGAGACATAATGCCGGAAGGTGTTTTGATTGATCCGGAGCAGATCCGCGACTTCCCGCATCGCAAAGCGCCGCAGGGTCTTCCGCGCGTCCGGTGGAAAGCTCTCCTCCGTATGCTCCTGAAGCCGCTTGGTCAGCCGTGACGACAGGCCCTGAAACCGTCGTGAACCCTTGATGCTCATGCCTCGTTTCCCTTTTTGGGATATTCATTTTCATGTTCTATACAACAGCATCGGGGCGGTTTTCCAGAAAAACCTGACGTGGGGCCGGTATCGCGTCGACGTCGATATTTTTGACGACAACTAAACATAACTAAATCAACAGGTTCCGGGCCTTTTCTGAAGTTTAACCTTGCCTTGCACGCGTCATCATCTGGGGGCTGTCGCATGATATATGACAACCCTGACGCCGAATATACAAGATGTGCTTGCCTTTCCTGCGGGTCTCGGTCGACCCCGACTCGATTCTGATTCCCCCACGGCGTCGCCAGCCATCCGGTCCGGTCCCGCGTTCCTCAAGGATTTCAGGGCCTGCGACTGGGGCAGGGGGTCTGCTCCGCGCATCTAGCACCAGCACGCATAATGTGCCCAATCCTTGGCGTTAGCTTTGAGCGTGTTGTCGCACAGCGCCCGCGCGAGCGTGACCGCAGGTGGTATCGACCAACCGGTCGAGAGTGCCTGACTCCGCGACATGTGCGGGCAGGGCAATGGTATCGCCTTTTGTATTGCGCGCTCTCGTCGTGCCCATGGGCCCTGAGATCGATTTCGCGTGTTCTGGCGACACTCTTCCCCGAAAATCCGGTAATTTTGAGCCTGACCTGTAGGCCATCTCTTTGCGCCCGATAATGCAAACTTACTGGACATTATGGTGAAGGGCAGGTGGCGGCGGTTACGGCATAAATTTGGTAGATAACCGCCGTCATGTGTCGACGGGCCAGCATTCATACTGATTCATAGGCTGCATGCCAGCGGTGGTGCGCGTAACCGTCGCCAGCATTGCTTGCCAAGCGCGTGTTGCGCTGCCGTGAAACCGGCGGGTGGATTGCACCTGGCAGGGGTGTCGGTTGCTGGTGATGTCTGTACTTACTTACCTACGCCAATTGAGGTCAAAGCCGAATTGCGGACTTGAAATCCGTCGGTTCCGCGGCTTTTGCGCAATACATCGCGGCATTCCCCGTGAGGCGTAGCGCAGTGGCTTTCTTTCAGCCGCGGCCGATGAACGGCATCTTTGTCGCCATTATCGTCATGAACTGCACATTGGCCTCCAGCGGCAGCTGCGCCATGCTCACCACGGCATTGGCGACATGGGTCACATCCATCACCGGTTCGGCCCGTATACTGCCATCGGCCTGCGGCACGCCCTCGGTCATGGCGCGCGCCATGTCCGAGGCGGCATTTCCGATGTCGATCTGTCCACACGCAATATCATGCTTGCGCCCGTCAAGCGACAGGGTGCGGGTCAGGCCGGTGATCGCAGTCTTTGTCACAGTATAAGGGACAGAGCCGACGCGCGGAACCTGCGCCGATATCGAGCCGTTATTGATGATGCGCCCGCCTTTGGGCGACTGGGCGCGCATCATGGCGAATGCGCCGCGCGCGATCAGGAATGCCCCGTCGAGATTGACAGCGACCACGCGGCGCCAATCCTCCCAAGCGATATCGGCAATCTCGGTGGCGGGCAGGCTGATGCCTGCATTGTTGAACACCACATCCAGACGCCCGAAGCTTTTGGCAATCGCCTCAAATAGCCCGTCGACCTGCTCGGGCTGAGACACATCGCAGGGATAGGCAAGCGCGCGATCAGGTGCATGGGCCGCAAGCCCGGCAAGCTCTTCTGCGCTGCGGGCCGCGAGAACAACCTTGTCGCCCGCGTTCAGGAAGGCGCGCGCGCAGGCGCGGCCTATGCCTTTGCTGGCGCCGGTGACGAGGACAATTCTGGGTTCGGTCATGATCTCACTCCGCTAGTGTCCGGCTCAGGCTGGCCGGGATTTGCAGGCAGCGCCAGGGCGTCTGCGTCGAAAACAGTGTGGAAGACATGGCCATCGAACATGTCCAACAGGGGCTGCGATGCCGCACGGCTTGCGTAACGGACATCTGACGCAAGCGCGCCATCCAGCGCGGCGCGGTCGGGGAAACGCATCATGATCACCAGTTCCAGATGCGTGTCGGGACGGTCGCTTTCGACTTCGCGCAACAGCCGGACTTCCTCGGCCTGCGGGAATTGCGCCCAGAGCGCGCGTAGCGTTGTCTGGATATGCGTGTCGAAGGCCGTCTTCATGCCGGGTTTGACATGGCCCTGAAAGAAGGCGCAACGAATATACATCGGGCGATGTCCTGATCCGGGGGGGCTTTTCACGAAGCCTATGGTAACGATATCAGTTCGTCAAGTCTGATGACCACGCGCGCCGGTGTAACCCGTCAGACAGAGGATTCGCGCAGCAAAATCCGGGGACTGATTTCATGGCATACAGGCTCCGTCAGCCGCCCGTCGAGCGCGGCGCTGAGCAGCTCTGCCGATAATTCCCCGATCCGGCGCGGTGACGGGTCGATGGTCGTGATCGACGGCACGCAGATATCGCCGACCTCGTAATTTCCAAAGCCTGCAATCGAAATCTGCCCCGGCACCGCGACGCCCCGTCTCTGGCAGGCGCTGAGCGCGCCGAAAGCCGACAGGTCGGATACGCAGATCACGGCCTGCGTATCGGGCGCATTGTCCAGCAACTGGCACATGGAATCGGCACCTTCGCGCATGGAGATCGGCGGCGGACCTGCCGCGATCAGGCGCGTGTCATCCAGCCCGTGGCGCTGCATCGCGGCCATGAAGCCGCGCCGCCGATCCAGCCCGCGCGTGTCGCGATCCGCATCGCCGCCGATAAACGCGATCCGCGTCATCCCGCAGCTTACGAAATGATCGACCATCGCCTGTACCGCCTGCGCGTTGGAGAAGCCGACGACATGGCCCAGCGGATCCTGCGGCAGATCCCAGGTCTCGATGATCGGGATCGCGGCGTTTCTGAGCAGATCGCGCGTGCGCGGCGTGTGCTGGCCCCCCGTGACGATGACCGCCTGCGGCTTGCGGCGCATGAATTGCGCGATCAGGCGCTCTTCCTCGATGATATCGTAATTGGTGTAGCCCAGAAGAATCTGCAAACCGCGCGGCTTGAGCCCTTCGGTCAGGGCGCCGACAGTATCGGCGAAATTGGCGTTGTTGAGTGAGGGGATGGTGACGGCGACAAAATCAGTTTTCTGCGACCTGAGGCTTGATGCAGTGCTGTCAAAGACATAGCCCAGTTCATCTGCCGCTGCGAGGATGCGCGCGCGGGTCTGATCGTTGACCATTGCACCGGGTTTGAAGGCGCGGCTGACGGTCATGGGTGAGACCCCCGCAGCGCGGGCAACATCCAGCATGGTCGGGGCTTTACGAAGATTCGCCATGCACCTACCTAAACACAGAACTATGTGAACTCCACTATTTCAGCCGTGATCCTCTGCGGTTCGCCTGACCGGCGCCAGAGAAATACTCCATGACTGCGGCCTGATCTTCGCCGCCGAGCCCGGCGGCTGTCAGCATGCGGTGGATTTCGGCGCAGAGCGCCGTCATCGGCATCGAGACCTGGCCAAGCCGGGCAATATCTATCGCGCCGTCAAGATCCTTGACCATATTGTCAATGCGTCCAGTAGGCCGGTAATCGCGCGCGGCAAAACGGGGCATATATTCCTGAAGCAGCGCCGAATCCGCCCGCCCTCCGCGCAGCGCCTGCGGGATGCGGGTTGCGTCCACCCCTGCGGCCTCGGCCAGAGCGGTGGCTTCGGCGACGGCCAGAAAACCCAGACCGCAGAGGACCTGATTGATCAGCTTGGTGGTCTGGCCTGCACCGACAGGCCCCATATGCGTCTGGTTCGCCGCCACCTGCGACAGGATGCGCTGTGCAGTGGAAACATCCGCCTCTGCGCCACCTTGCATCAGGGTCAGCTCTCCAGTCGCGGCTTTGGGAATCCCGCCTGAGAGCGGGCTGTCCACCCAGCCAAGATCCTGTGCCTGGGCCTTCTCGGCAAGCGCGCGGGTGGCAACCGGGTCAATCGAGGACATGTCGATGATCACAGTACCTGCGGCTGCGCCCTGTGCCACGCCGTCAGGGCCGAAAACGGCGGTCTCGACAATGCGCGCAGAGTTGAGGCTGAGGATAATCGCTGTTGCCCCCCGCGCTGCATCTGCGGCGCTGCGCGCCGCTCGCGCGCCACGCGCGACAAGGGCGGAAACCTTTGCCTCATCAAGATCGAAGACCGTCAGCTTTGTGCCAGTGTCCAGCAGCCGCAGGCCGATGGCCCCGCCCATCGCGCCAGCCCCAATAAGCGCCACCTGTTCCGACATGTTACCCCCCAATTGATCTAGAGCGCTGCGGTGATGCCACCATCCACGAAAAGCGTGTGGCCGTTGACGAAGCTGGCGGCATCCGACGCCAGGAAAATGCAGGCCCCCTGCAATTCCTCGACCTTGCCCCAGCGCCCGGCAGGGGTGCGTTTCTCCAGCCAGCGCGAGAATTCGGGATCGGCGACAAGGGCTGCGTTCAGCGGCGTGTCGAAATATCCCGGTGCGATCGCGTTGCAGTTCAGCCCGTATTGTGCCCAGTCCGTCGCCATGCCCTTGGTCAGATTGGCGACAGCGCCTTTGGTGGCAGTGTAGGGGGCAATGCCGGGGCGGGCCAGCAGAGTCTGGACACTGGCAATATTGATGATGCGCCCGCGCCGCCGCGCGATCATATGGCGCGCCACGGCCTGCCCGACATGAAAGACACTCGCGATATTGGTCTGCAACAGCTGCTCGAACATCGCGGCGGGGTAATCCTCTAGCGGGGTGCGGTATTGCATGCCTGCATTATTGACCAGAATGTCGATGGCGCCTTCTGTGCCCTCGAAACCGTCAATCGCCGTGCGCGCGGCCTGATGATCGGTGACATCGAATGCCAGCGTCCGCGCGCCGGGGATCTGTGCCCTTGCGGCATCGAGCTTCAAAGGGTCGCGCCCGTTCAGCACGATCTGCGCCCCGGCCGCAGCCAGACCCTGCGCCAGCGCCATGCCGATCCCCTGCGATGAGCCGGTGATCAGCGCGCGCTTTCCGTCAAGATTAAAATGGGGATACGCCATTCGCGCCTCCAATATGGGATGGTGCTTGTTTTCGGCTGGACAAGCTGTCATTTGCCTGTGTATGTTAACGTTATCATATAAGTCAACACCCAATGGTGGTGAAACGGAGGCCGGGGGAGGCATGACACAGCCGCAGGTACTGCAAATGGGCGCGCTGCCCGAATGGGATGAAACCCCGCTGCGCGCGGCCTATACAATGCATCGCTATTTCGAGGCGCAGGACAAGGCTGCGTTTCTGGCCGAGGTCGGGCCGGGCGTGCGCGCCATTGCCACGCGCGGCGATCTGGGCGCGAATGCGCAGATAATTGCCGCCTGCCCGGCATTGGAAGTGATTTCGGTCTATGGGGTCGGGTATGACGCGGTTGATATCGCGGCTTGCAAGGCGCGTGGGATTGCCGTGACCAACACGCCGGATGTGCTGACCGATGATTGCGCCGATCTGGCGCTCGGGATGTGGCTGGCGCTGTCGCGCGGGATTGTGGGGGCCGAAGCCTGGGCACGCTCGGGCGACTGGGCCACCAAGGGCGGCTTTGCGCTGACGCACCGCGCCAGTGGCAAACGCGCGGGTGTGCTGGGGCTGGGCCGGATCGGCATGGGTGTTGCGCGGCGGTTGGAAGGCTTCGGCATGCAGATTGCCTATTCCGCGCGTAGCCCGCGCGAAGGTTGTGAGAACTGGACCTATATCCCCGATGCCGCAGAACTCGCCGAATGGTCCGATGTGCTGTTCGTGACCCTCGCCGCGACCGCCGAGACCCGGCATATCGTCAATGCGGATGTGCTCAGGGCGCTGGGGTCCGAAGGGCTGCTGATCAATATCTCGCGTGCGCAGAATATCGACGAGGACGCGCTCCTCGATGCGCTGGAACAAGGGCGGCTGCGCGGCGCGGCGCTGGATGTGTTCGAAGGCGAGCCCGCGCTCGACCCGCGCTTCACGAAGCTGCGCAATGTCCTGTTGCAGCCGCATCATGCCAGCGGCACCTATGAGACCCGGCGCGCGATGGGCCAGTTGATGCGCGACAATCTGGCCGCGCATTTTGCAGGTCAGCCGCTTCTGACCCCGGTGATCGCATGAGGGCGCTGGTCATTCACGCCGCAGGGGATCTGCGTCTGGAAGACGTCGCGCCCGAGGTTTTGGGCTATGGCGAGATCCGGTTGCGGCTGGCGCGGGGCGGCATTTGCGGTTCGGATCTGCATTACTACACCCATGGCGGCTTTGGCGCGGTGCGGCTGCGCGAGCCGATGATCCTTGGGCATGAGGTCTCTGCCCATGTGGTCGAACTGGGCCCCGGTGTGACCGGCTTTACCGAGGGCCAATTGGTCGCGGTCTCGCCCAGCCGGCCCTGCGGGGCGTGTCGCTATTGTCAGGAGGGACTGCCAAATCACTGTCTGAACATGCGTTTCTATGGCTCGGCCATGCCTTTCCCGCATATTCAGGGCGCCTTTCGCGAGGAACTGATCGCAGACGCGGCGCAATGCGTCGATGCGACCGGGCTTGCGCCGGGCGTGGCTGCGATGGCAGAGCCGCTGGCCGTCGTTCTGCATGCCACAAGCCGGGCAGGGCAGATGATGGGCAAGCGCGTGCTGGTCACGGGATGCGGGCCGATCGGGGCGCTGGCCATCCTGTGCGCCCGGCGCGCGGGCGCGGCAGAGATTGTCGCAACCGACCTGTCGGATTTCACCCTGTCGATGGCGCAGCTTTGCGGCGCGGACCGGGTGGTGAATATGGCGGATGAGCCCGACGGGCTGGCGGAATATGCCGGTCAGAAAGGGTATTTCGATGTGCTCTATGAATGCACCGGCGTGGCCAGCGCGCTGGGGCAGGGGATTGCCGCGCTGCGCCCGCGCGGTGTGATCCTGCAGCTTGGGCTTGGCGGGGACATGACCCTGCCCATGACCGCGATCACTGCCAAGGAACTGGAGCTGCGCGGATCGTTCCGGTTCCACGCGGAATTTGCGACCGGGGTCGAGCTGATGCGCAAGGGGCTGATCGATGTGGCGCCGCTGATCACGCAAAGCCTGCCGCTGTCTGAGGCCGAGGCAGCGTTTCGCATCGCCTCTGACCGCAGCCGCGCGATGAAGGCGCAGATCATCTTCGCGCAAGACTGAAATGCGCTGATCCACCGGATCGGCTCGGGTCGGTAACACTGGCAGAAGGGGCGTAGTCATAGGCGGGTGAAGTTTTTTCTTGCGGCGATGTTATCGTTATCATATCATCGCCTCGAATGACACCACAGCACATTGCGCTTCTGGGGAGGAAAGCAGGAATGTTGCGGCTTGTCCGGATATTCTGGAAAAGTATCGATGCGCTCATGGCGCTGCTTCTGGCGGCAATGATCGTGCTGGTCTTTACCAATGTCGTGCTGCGCTACGGCTTTGCTTCAAGCATTCGCCAATCGGTCGAGCTGGCGCGGCTCTGGTTCGTCTGGGTGGTGATGCTGGGTGCGGCTGTGACCCTGCGCCGGGGCGAGCATCTGGCCCTGACCGAGTTTTCCGAGGCGCTTTTCCCGCGCGCGGTGCCGTGGTTGCGTCGCCTGTGCTGGCTCATCGTGATCGGCGCCGTGATCATGCTTTTTCAGGGCGCGTTGAAACAGACCAATGCGAACTGGAACAATATCTCGCAACTGACCGGTCTGCCCTCCGCGCTGTTCTATCTGGCGGGCACGATCTCTGCCGGGCTGATGGGCGTGATTGCGGTCATCCGGCTGATAAATCCGATGGGGGTCAGCCGCTGGCTGGATATCGATGAGGACCGGCTGTGACGCTCTTGCTCTTCCTCGCTGTGCTGATGATCGCCATTCTTGCAGGGCTGCCCGTGGCTTTTGCGCTGCTCCTGGCGGCGGTTGCGCTGATGGTGCAGCTGAATTTCTTCAGCTCCGACATTCTGGCGCAGGCGTTGATCAATGGCGTGGACAGCTTCCCGCTTCTGGCGATTCCGTTCTTTCTGGTCGCGGGCGAGGTCATGTCGCGCGGCGGCCTCTCGAAACGCATTGTGCGCCTCGCAATGGCGCTGGTCGGCCATAAACGCGGGGGCCTGGGCTATGTCGCGATCCTGACGGCGATCCTGCTTGCAGGTCTGTCCGGTTCCGCCGTGGCCGATGCGGCGGCGCTGGTCTCGATTCTCTATCCGATGATGCGCAATGCTGGCTATCCCGAGGGCCGCAGCCTTGGCCTGCTGGCGTCGGGGGGCATCATCGCGCCGATTATCCCGCCCTCGCTGCCGCTGATCCTGATCGGGGTGGCGGGCAATATCTCGATTGCGAAGCTGTTTCTCGCGGGCATCTTTCCCGGTCTCGTGATGGGGCTGACGCTGATGGTGGTCTGGTCGCTGGTGATCCGGGGCGAGGATCTGGAAACCCTGCCCAAAGCCAGCAAGGCGGAACGTCGCACGGCCCTGAAAGAAGGTGTCTGGGCGCTGCTGATGCCCGTCATCATCATCGGCGGTATCCGCACCGGGGCCTTCACGCCGACCGAGGCTGCCGTGGTCGCCGCTGTCTATGCCATCCTCGTCTCGACCGTCATTTACCGCGAACTCAGCCTGCGCGAACTCTATCATGCGCTGGTCGCCGCCGCGCGCGCCACCGCGATGGTGATGTTCCTTGTCGGCGCGGCCATGGTTGCGGCCTGGATGATCACGATCGCACAGCTTCCGCAGCAACTGGCCGTTCTGCTGGGTCCGCTGGTGGCCAGCCCGCGCCTGTTGATGCTGACGATCATGATTCTGGTTCTGCTGGTCGGCATGGTCATGGATCTGGCCCCGACCGTGCTGATCCTGACGCCGCTTCTGATGCCCGTCGTCCTGATGGCGGGGATCGATCCGGTCTATTTCGGGCTGATGTTCATTCTGAACTGTTCCATCGGGCTGCTCACGCCACCTGTGGGCACGGTGCTGAATGTTGTCTGCGGCGTCAGCCGGGTCAAACTGAGCGTCGCCGTGAAAGGCGTTGCGCCCTTCATCCTGGCCTATGTCGGGCTTCTGGGCCTGTTCATCGCATTTCCACAGATCATCACGACCCCCGCCCGGATTCTCGGCGGCTAACATAACTGGGAGGAACCACCATGAAACTGATGAAAACACTGGGGCTTGCTTCGGCCTTTGCACTGGCCGCGCTGTCGGCGCAGGCGCAAACAACTCTGCGTTTCGCGCATCCTGTGCCCGAGGGCGATCTGCAACACCAGATGGCCACATTCTTCGCCGATCAGGTCGCCGAGCGTACCGGCGGCTCGGTCAATGTGCAGATCTTTCCGCAGGGCCAGCTTGGCAATGACGGCGCCATGATCGATGGCACGCGCTCGGGGATCGTCGATATCGTGCTGGTGGGGCTGAACAACTTCACCGGTCTGGTGCCGGTTGCGGGCGTGTTTGAACTGCCCTTCATGTTCCCCAGCCGCGCCGATGCCTATGCCGCGCTCGATGGCGAGGTTGGTCAGGGCGTCGCTGAACGGTTCTCGGAACATGGGCTGAAGGTACTGGGCTTTCCCGAAAACGGCTTCCGCACGATGACCAACAGCCGTGGCCCGATCCGGGTGCCGGATGATCTGTCGGGCATCAACATGCGCACCAACAATTCGCGCGCGCTCAATGACATGTTTGCAGCCCTTGGTGCCAATCCGCTGCAACTGCCGATTGCCGAGCTGTATACCGCGCTGGAAACCGGCGTCGTCAATGCGCAGGATCACCCGGTCGCGATTGTGCTGTCCTTCCGCTATGACGAGGTGCAGCGCTATCTGACGCTGACCAACCACGCCTATTCGGCGCTTGGCTTCATGATGAACGCGAACCGCTTCAATGGATTGAGCGAGAGCGAGCAGACCGCAATCATGGAAGCCGCTGCCGAGGCCGTTGCCATGCAGCGCGCGCTGGCCGCCGACAATGAGGCCGCGATGGTCGCAGAGCTGGAAGCGCGCGGCATGGAGGTCAATTCCGACATCGACGCGGCGGCCTTTCAGGCGGCTGTGACCTCGGTCTGGGACGCCTTCATCGCGGATAATGGCGATGCCGAAGTGAAGGCGATCCTCGCGCTGCAATAGTCGCGCGCGGCCCTGTGTCACTGACGCGGAACTCCCGGCCATTGGCCGGGGGTTTTGTTTTGGCGCGAGCGTGGTGGCAGTGGCGGGGTTGCCCGGACCCGATGATTCAGCCGTCCTTGTAATAGTAGCTGTAGCCGTTCAGCGCGGGCGCCCCGCCCAGATGGGCATAGAGCACCCGCGACCCTTTCGGGAAGAAACCCTTTTTGGCCAGATCAATCATCCCCTGCATGGATTTGCCCTCATAAACCGGATCGGTGATCATCGCCTCGGTCTTCGCAGCAAGGCGGATCGCGTCATTGGTTTCTTCCGAGGGCACACCATAGGCCGGATAGGCATAGTCCGGGTTGATGTGGATCTCATCCTCGCGGATCTTGCGGCCAAGCCCCACGAGATCGGCTGTATTGTCCACGATCTCGCGCAGCTGCGCGCGGGTCTGCTCGACCGTGCCCGAGGCGTCGATCCCGATCACCCGGTCGGCGCGATCCTGCGCGGCAAAGCCGACGATCATCCCGCCCTGAGTCGACCCGGTGACAACGCAAACCACGATATAGTCGAACTTGAAACCAAGCTCCGCCTCCTGCTCGGCCACTTCTTCGGCAAAGCCGACATAGCCAAGCCCGCCAAATTTATGCACCGATGCGCCCGCCGGAATTGCATAAGGCTTGCCGCCTGCGTTCTTGACCGACTGGATCGCATCTTCCCAGCTCTTGCGGATACCGATGTCAAACCCCTCTTCGACAAGGCGGCTGTCTGCCCCCATCAGGCGGGTCAACATGATGTTGCCGACGCGGTCATAGACGGCATCGTAATGCGGCACCCATTTTTCCTGAATCACCACAGCTTTCATGCCGATCTTGGCCGCTGTCGCTGCAACCATCCGCGTGTGGTTGGACTGCACTCCGCCGATGGACACCAGCGTATCCGCCCCGGAGGCAATGGCATCGGGCACAATATATTCCAGCTTGCGCAGCTTGTTGCCGCCAAAGGCCAGCCCGGAATTGCAATCCTCGCGCTTGGCGTAGAACTCGACGCCAGCGCCCACCGCCTCTGTCAGCCGGGGCAGATGTTCAATGGCGGTCTTGCCGAAAGTCAGCGGGTAGCGTTCAAATTTGTCGAGCAATGACATGGGCCGTCTCCTGTGTTGCCACCGGGATGCTAGCAGCAAAGCTGTGATGGGTGTTTTCAAACCTGTTGTGCATATTTCCGGTTTGCACGATCCGGTAGCGTTGATGTTTGGAATTTCAGACATATCATGCAGAAAAATGAAAGAATCTTCCATGACCGACCTGAGCCGAATCGACCGCAACATCCTGCGCCATCTTCAGGAAGATGGCCGCCTGACGAATGCAGAGCTTGCGAAAGCCGTGAATGTAAGCCCTGCAACCTGCCATCGCCGCACGCAGGCGCTGTTCGAGGCGGGTCACATCACCACGGTAAGGGGACAAGTGAACCCCGCTTCGGTGGATTTGGGCACTCTGGTCATGGTCGGTGTCGTGCTTGACCGTTCAACACCCGAAAGCTTCGCGGCCTTTGAGAAAGCCGTGGACGGGATGACAGAGCTGCTTGATTGCCACCTTGTCGCCGGGGATTTCGACTATCTTCTGAAAATCCGCGTCAAGGAGATGAAGGATTTCAACAAGATGCACACCAAGATGCTGATCGCGCTGCCTGGCGTGCGCCAGATCAGAACCTTTTTCGTGCTCAAGGAGATCAAGGAAAATGCCCCGCTGAAGTTCTGACATGCGACCGGGCTTTGGTCTCGGTCGGAAGGGCAGGGGGGGGCGCATATATGCCCCTCTGGGAACCATCCTGCGTCCCACTCAGCGCTGCGGGGCCCGCTGATCACCTGACTGTTCCGCTTCCGTTGACATCTGCAAACCTTGCCCGCAGAATGACCATTCCACCAGGGGGGTTCCGTCAAGGAGCTGAGATACTGCTGGGCCGCAAGGCAGCGCAGGGACCCTATGAACCTGATCCAGTTCATACTGGCGTAGGGACGGTGCGGATGCTCTGCCGGACGGCCAATAGTCAAGCTTTCGGTGCGCATTCATTCCCCCTTCCAGCATGCTGGGTCTCCACTGCTCGCAAGGCAAGGAGCCTGACATGAAAGATACACCCACACCCAAAGTCACGACCGGACCGCTGCCCGCATCGACCAAAGTGTTCCGTTCCGGCGCGCTATATCCCGACCTGCGCGTGCCGATGCGCGAGATCGCCCTGCATCCAAGTGCCGGGGAACCGCCGGTTACGGTCTACGACTCTTCCGGCCCTTACACGGATGACAATGCCGAAATCGCCATCGAGCGCGGCTTGCCGCGTCTGCGCGAAAGCTGGCTGGCGGCGCGCGGCGATACCGAAATCTGCGCGCCCCGCCCGGTGCAACCGGCGGATAACGGGTTCGTCTCGGCAGACAGGCTGACACCGGAATTCCCCGCCCAACATCGCCCGCTGCGGGCAAAACCGGGAAAATCGGTCAGCCAGATTGCCTATGCCCGCGCCGGGATCATCACGCCGGAGATGGAATTCGTGGCGATCCGCGAAAACCTTGGCCGCAAGGCCATCCGGGAAAAGCTGGTGCGCGACGGCGAGAGCTTCGGCGCGGCCATACCCGATTTCGTGACCCCGGAATTCGTGCGCGATGAGGTGGCGTGCGGGCGCGCGGTCATCCCGGCCAATATCAACCACCCCGAACTGGAACCCATGGCCATCGGGCGGAATTTTCTGGTCAAGATCAATGCCAATATCGGCAATTCCGCAGTCACCTCCTCGATGGCGGAAGAGGTCGAGAAAATGGTCTGGGCGATCCGTTGGGGCGCCGATACGGTCATGGACCTGTCGACGGGGCGCAATATTCACAATATCCGCGAATGGATCATCCGCAACGCGCCTGTCCCCATCGGCACCGTCCCGATCTATCAGGCGCTGGAAAAGGTGGGCGGCGTTGCCGAAGATCTGACATGGGAGATCTTCCGCGACACGCTGATCGAACAGGCGGAGCAAGGCGTGGATTATTTCACCATCCATGCGGGCGTGCGGCTGCGGCATATCCCTCTGACCGTGGACCGGGTGACCGGGATTGTCAGCCGGGGCGGCTCGATCATGGCCAAATGGTGCCTGCATCACCACCGCGAGAGCTTCCTTTACGAGCATTTCACCGAGATCTGCGAGATCATGCGGGCCTATGATGTCAGTTTCAGTCTGGGCGATGGTTTGCGTCCGGGATCAATCGCCGATGCCAATGACGCCGCGCAATTCGCGGAACTGGAAACGCTGGGCGAGCTGACGCAAATCGCTTGGAAGCATGATTGTCAGGTCATGATCGAAGGCCCAGGCCATGTGCCGATGCACAAGATCAAGGAGAATATGGACAAACAGCTAGAGGTCTGTGGCGAAGCGCCATTCTACACGCTCGGGCCGCTAACTACAGACATTGCGCCGGGCTATGATCACATCACCTCGGGCATCGGCGCGGCAATGATCGGTTGGTTCGGCACGGCGATGCTGTGCTACGTCACCCCCAAGGAGCATCTGGGCCTTCCTGACCGGGACGACGTGAAAACCGGTGTGATCACTTACAAGATCGCGGCGCATGCCGCCGATCTGGCAAAAGGCCACCCTGCCGCCAGAATCCGGGATGATGCGCTGTCGCGCGCCCGTTTTGAGTTCCGCTGGGAGGATCAGTTCAATCTGTCGCTTGATCCCGACACCGCGCGATCCTTTCATGATCAGACCCTTCCCAAAGAGGCCCACAAGCTTGCGCATTTCTGCTCCATGTGCGGGCCGAAATTCTGCTCGATGAAGATCAGCCATGACATTCGTGACGCTGCCCACAGCCAAGCGCAGGCGGTTGAAACGACAGAACACCGCTGAGAGAGAGTGCGCCCTTTCAGTCCATTGAAAGGGCGCACCATCAGGCTGGGGGACCAGATATCCGATGAACGAGGGCGCGCCTCTCCTGACGGGATCCAGTCAGGAGAGGCGGCCTGCGGTCTGCCCGACGCTATGCGCTACTCCCACAGAAGCGGCGTGATCCGGCGAATTGCAACTCTGCGATTGCGCACTTCGGCCTCCAGTGTCGGGATTCGCAGATACCGTTTCCCATAGCCCTGCACGATCAGGTTCTCGGGCGGGATGTCGAAGAACTCGGTCAGGGCAATGGCCACCGATTCCGCACGCCGGTCGGACAGGGCCAGATTGAACGCCGCTGGTCCTGTTGCGTCAGTGTGCCCTTCTATCAGGAAAAGTTCGCGCGGATCCTCGCTGATCAGCCGCTCCATGAGGCGCCCGACCTGCAGCAGTTTCGCGGCTTCTTCGGGTCGCACATTGGCGCGGTTGGTCTCGAATGTGATCAGGTCGGGGCTCAGCAGGGGCACGAGTTCCCGCACCTCGCGCGATTCGCGGATCTGGCGCAGCGAGAAGCGGCGATCCAGGGCGCGGGCCTCGGCCTCGGCCTCGCGCAACATGGCGAGTGCCAGTTCCGGGTCCGAGCGCGGGCTGATGCGCAATTCACGCGTGCGCGGAGGCGGAAGGACCGACACATCGATCACCTCGACCGGTCGCGTATCGTCCAGCAGTAGCACAATGGTGCCGTCGGCGAGCACACGCTCGCGGCGCAGGACGCGGCCGGTGGCGTCGCGGATGGTGATGGTTTCGGTGCCATCGGTGCGCATCCAGCGCGTCCGGGTGGAGCCATCGTCATAGCGTTCGATCCGGCGGGTCGAGCCATCCTGCAACAGGATCGCATCATCGTCGCGCCACAGGTCCAGCGCACCGTCTCCCTGATCGACCACCACGCGCTCGTCCGAGCGCGCAACCACGCGGTTCTGATTGATGACCATACCGACAGCCAGCGCACCCAGTGCCGCCAGCCCTGCGCGTTCAAGATCGCGCCGGTCGCGCGCGCGCCGGTCCGCGCGTGCCTGGGCATCGGCATCGGCATCCAGCGTCAGGCGTGAGTCGAAATCATCGCGGCTGGTCCGGACCTGGTCGCGCGTGATCTGCTCCTCGATCACATCATCGCTTTCCACCTGCGGGCTGTCCTCGTCCGCGTCATCCGGCAGGCGCGCGGCGAGCGGGCGGGTGTCAACCTCGTCTTCGGGGGTCGTGGTTTCCGGCGAAACACCCAGCATTGCCCCCAGAACACCTATTGCAGAGGAGACATCAGGGGACTGCATCAACTCCTCGATCGCGGCCTGCTGCGCTGGATCCAATTCGCGCGGCGCTTCAGCCGGGGCAACAACCTCTTCTTCCGGCACATCCTCGACAATCAGTTCCGGGGCTTCATCCGCCATCTCCTCGGCCTCGCGGATCATGCGCTGGCGCTCTTCTTCCATGGCGCGCTCTGCCTCGATCTCTTCGGCACTCGGTTCGGCGGTTTCATCCTCTGCCGCGGGCGATTCAGCGGGGGCAGGTTCCTCTGCCCGGGTAATTTCCTCAAGTGCGCGACCCAGACGGTCAAGCACTGTGCCTTCTTCATCCGGTGCGGTCTCGCCATCGGTGGTTTCCGGGTCGGCAGGTTCCGACACTGTTGCGTCTTCATGCTCGGTCAGTTCTTCCGGCGCAGGCACCACCTCCTCATCCGGCGCATCCCGCGCTTCCTCTGACGAAGGTTCAGCGTCCGGCTCCTCCTCCTGCGTCATTTCCTCAAGTGCGCGGCCCAGCCGGTCAAGCGCTGTGTCTTCTTCATCAGCGACCGTCTCGCCTTCGTCCGTCGTTTCCGGATCCGCAGCTTCGGACTCTGCCTCGACTTCAGGCTCGGGCAGTTCCTCCGGCGCTGCTTCCGGTTCCTCCGCCTCGTCATCGGGTTGCCCGGCCTCTGAAACGGGTTCTTCAGCCCCGGCCGGGTCAACGCCCTCGGCCAGGTCAGGCTGAAGATCAGCCTCCAGAAACTGCAGCGTATCGTCCAGTTCCATCAGGGCCTGCTGCGCGCGCGCCTGCATCTCGGGATCATCGCTCAGCGCAGCACTGTCTGAAAGCAGAGTGTCGCACTCTGCGTCCGAGAGATCGATGGCGCATTCCGCGATCAGGGCACGCAGCGGCAGGCAGGCTTCAGCAGCGTCAGGAGAGTCGAAACACTCCTGCACCGCTGGCGCGAAAACGGAAAGCTCGTCCGAGGTCAGTTCGGAAATCTGCGCCATACTCATGCCGGCATGCGATGACAGATACAGACTGATGGCGGTTGTTGCGTAAAGGCCGGGCCGTGTCATCTGGTGCTCCTTCGATCAATCCTGTCGGACGCAGGTCTGGGCTGACAGCGTATTACCATCGGTTCAATGCCCGCAAAATGGGCATTACTGAATGTCAGCCGGGTCCGGCACTGGGAATTTCCAAAGCGATAACGCTTGTGAAGCCGCTGAGGTTCCAACTGATCCTCCTGGGTATCCTGTCGCATAACCGCAGAGTTCCCTTGCGCGCCCCTGGGATCAAGCGTTTTTCGCCCGGATAACGCATAGTTTTACTGAATGCGCGGCCCAGAGTGATGCCGGACAGTTGCCGGGGCGGGCTGTGCTTGAGGAAGCTGCGTCGCTGCATGAGGAACCACACTACGCAAAGAAAATTGGTTCAAGGTCGATTGCTCCCTCGTCCTGTGCTTCGTTGGCGTTTGCGAGAAGGACGCAATGGGAAAACCACGGCACATCGCCGGAACATTTTGGCTGGGAGGCGCGTTATCTTACCGAATCAGTTGTTATTTATGGAAGTAAGGTGCCCCATGGATCGTGAGGAATTCAAAGCTTTCGAGGCCCGCGTAGAAGCCAGGGCGGCCCGTTTGTGGTCCGAAGCCGGTAGTCCTGACGGGGGGCATAAGAAATTCATCGAACAGGCGCGTGAACTGGTGGCGCTTGAAGAGGTCGGTCCTCCGACGCGCAAGCCTGCGGAGGATGCGCGCCCGATCGTCGAGGAAGCGTCCATCCAGAGCAACCTTGGGGAATTTCCTACCCTGCGCGACCAAGGGGAAGAAATGACCCACCCCGATCCTGAGCTGGCCAACAAGCCCAAGACCGCAGAGGACATCCGCCTCTCGGACGAAGATGCGTCAGACACTGGCGGCGTGCTCCCTGACGATGATCTGCCCGAGAGATGACTTCAGCGAGGTCTTTTTCGCAGATATCCGCCCCGGCATGCCGGATAATGGGTGAAGTCCCGAGCATCTGCGAGGACAAACTCAGCTGCCCCGCGAGCATAGAAGCGTGGAGCAGGGGGCCCAAACGCATCTCATGAGACATCCTTTGGCCTTCCAGAGAAAGTGGCATGTCCGTTGCGCAGGCAGATGGGTGGGATTTGCACCGGTTCTTGCCGCAGCAGAACTCCCTTGAAGCAGCCGTCATGCGAAGGCCAGATCGAGAATCTCCGGCCCCTCATGCGCGCGATGTACGCAGGACCCGGCCCGATGCTGCTCTGACTCCGATACTCCCTTCCCGCCGCGTCGCACACGGCAGAAGCCATTTAAGGGAAAGGCTCCCGGAACAATTGCGGCATGGAACGGTTGGGGCGGGAACCACAGGTTCTTTCCCAGGAGGTATCCCATGACACCCATCACGCGCGCAACATTGGTTTCCCCACTTGCTATCGCCATGAGCTTCCCTGCCTTCGCCGAGTATGGACCAGTCGAGACGGATCACTACACGCTCGAAGTGCAGACGATTGCCGAAGGGTTGGAACATCCATGGGGCTTCGCGTTCATTTCGGATGACCGCTATCTTGTGACCGAGCGCAACCCCGGAACCATCCGCAGAGGAACCGTTGAGGGTGGCCTTTCTGACGTGGTCTGGGAGGCCGAGGATCTGTTCCGTCCCGAGGGAGAAACCGGGCGCACTCAGGCAGGACTATTTGACATCGTCCTGCACCCGGAGTTCGAAGACAATGGTTGGGTCTATGTCAGCTACTCGCGGGAAACTGACCGTGGTGCAGCGCTGGTGGTGGTACGTGGCACGGTTACCGGCGATGGGGATGACATCCAGATCGAGGATGTCGAGGATATCTTTGTTATGAAGGAGGAAGATCAGGATGCGAGTGCGCTGCATTTTGGCGGTCGTATGGCATTCGATCCTTCCGACAACGCATTGTTCTTGTCCATCGGGGAACGCCGCAATATCTCGCGCGCACAGGATGCCACGGATCAGGCCGGTTCCGTCCTGCGCATGTCGGATGACGGCGAGCCGCATCAAGACAATCCCGAATTCGCAACGGATGAGCAGGATGAAAACCCTGGTGAGCCCGATCCCTACCTCTATTCCATCGGCAACCGGAACATTCAGGCAATGGCGGTGCATATGACCACCGGAGAGTTGTGGACTTCTGATCACGGACCGCTCGGGGGCGATGAAATCAACCTGATCGTGGCAGGCAACAACTATGGCTGGCCGCTTACGACCGGCGGCAGCGATTATTCCGGTGCGCCACTTGGAGTTGGTACGGCGATGGAAGGGATGACTCCCGCCGTCCATATTTTCGACGAGACAGTCGCCCCGTCCGGCTTGACCTTCGTGCCAGAGGGCACGGAACTGGACGCTTGGGCAGGTGACATGTTGATCGGTGGCCTTGTCACAGAAGGGATAGTGCGTGTCCGGCTGGAAGAAGGGGCTGTCGCGGATGAGGAGTTCATTGAGATCGGTCGCCGCATTCGTGACGTGCAGGTTGGCCCTGACGGTGCGATCTGGGTGCTGACCGAGCATGAGGATGGCGAGATCCTTCGGCTCGCGCCAGAGGGGTGACAATGCGGAGCGGGTTGCGTCCCGGTTGCTTCCCGCCGGGAGTACTGGCGGGTTTCTGCTCTCGCGAAGGAGCGGCATTCCCTCGCGGGGCAACAGTAGGGTCGGCCCGTAGTCGATGCGAAGCAGGGCGGAACCAAGAGTGGCTTCTGGCGGATGACATGGTGAATCGCGTCGCTGCCAGTCCGACCGGCCAATATGAGGAGGCACGCCATGTCTGAAGGCACAAAGCTTCCAGAGCCACCTGAGCTGACAGAGAAGGTCTTCTCGGAGGTTCACGAGAAGGCAAAACTGGCCTCGGGCGCAATGATCGTGATGGGCCTTCTGGCTGGGGTCTATGTGGGCTTCGGCGGAATGTTCGCCCTCATCGCGCTTGCCGGGGCAGATGCGCTTCCTTTCGGTGTGGCACAGATTCTCGCGGGGCTGGTCTTTTCGCTTGGTCTGGCGTTGGTGCTGATCGCCGGGGCCGAGCTGTTCACTGGAAATACACTGATGGCGGGGCCAATCTATGCCCAGGGACTGGCGGCGGGCACCGCCGCGCGTGCCCTGCTGATTGTGTATGCAGCGAATTTCGCGGGCTCCGTGCTATTGGCGGTCGTGGTGCTCGGTGCTGGTGTGCATGTGGCCGGCGAAGGCGCTGTGGGACAGGCGGCGCTCGATCTTGGGATTACGAAAGT
Source organism: Natronohydrobacter thiooxidans (assembly GCF_001884735.1). Classification (GTDB taxonomy): domain Bacteria; phylum Pseudomonadota; class Alphaproteobacteria; order Rhodobacterales; family Rhodobacteraceae; genus Roseinatronobacter; species Roseinatronobacter thiooxidans_A. Next base: position 263,242 of record NZ_MJAP01000012.1, read on the forward strand.
CGAAAAATCCTTTGGGACTGTGATTGCCAGCGGGATTCTGGCCAATATGCTGGTTTGTCTGGCGGTGTGGATGGCCTTGGGCGGGCAGACAGTCACGCAGAAATTTATGGGCCTCGTCCTGCCGATCGCCGCGTTCGTCGCGGCCGGGCTGGAGCATTCCGTAGCCAATATGTATCTGCTCCCCTACGCCTATCTGGTTCAGATCGTAGCCGGGGTATCGACCACGGAAATCACGCTCTTGGGGATTGCAGCCAATCTGTTGGGCGCGACACTCGGCAATCTGATCGGCGGAGCGCTCATCGCGCTGGCCTATGGGCATATTTTTGCAAAGGACTAGTGTTTCTCTGCCGCGCGCGCGTCTATGCGGATGACGAGAGGCAGGTAGTGCCAGGCTGCGCACCTTCCGAGAGAAATAGGAGACAAAACCTACACCTGCTCAACCCCGGCACCAGCTTTTTCAGCGCGGCGTCGCGGGCGCACTCGCGGCCTCAAGAAGCTCGTTCAATGCCTGGCAGGTCTGTTCGATCCGATCGGCATGGACGCCAGCGAGCGGGAACTCGGTGCCATAGGCGAGGCTTGTCAATGCATTGGCACGGTCAAGCAGATCGCGCGCCAACGCCCCGTCGCGATAGGCTTCCAGCATGCGGTTGCGCAAAGCGATGACATGGCTGATGGCATGGCTCATCTCGGCATGCGGCAGATCGCCGCCCTTGTTCATGGCCTCACGGAGCCGCGAGATGGCCTCTGCGGCATGGCGGCGCAGTTCAGTGTCCATCATCATCTCCCTTCATCGGCTGGGCCAAGGCAAAGCCGCTTTCAGGCTGTTCGCGTGCCGCCTTGCCTGCTTCGAGCAGGCCGTGGCGCATCAACATGCCGCCCGCAAGCGCCGCGCAAGAACCCGCCATCGCGGCGTTCCGGCCCGCGCGCCCGCCCAAGGCGGCACTGAGCGCATAACCTACGAGGGGGGCCGCGCCCGCGATGATCAGCGAAGATGCTTTCAGTCGCCGCTGCGGCTTGCTGTGCTCGATCGGTTGGCTCACGCCGCACTCTTTCAGCCGTTTGTTGACTGCGGTGCTGGCCCCGACATGGGCAAGGGTGGCTATGGCCGCGACCTTTTCAAACCGTCGTGCCGTGGCGTCCCTGCCCCCCAGCCGTTCCCAAAGCGCCAATGCTGCGGCCCCCATGGCCACTGCGACCCCCGCAAATTGTCCACCAAGGGATCGGGGTGCGGCGGCCCAATAGGGGTTTGATGTCGCCGATACCAAGGCTGCGGTATAGGTCGCGACACCCGCGCCACTGAAGCCGGACACAAGTTGCGCGGCCTTGCCAAGCCAGCGCAACAGGTGCCTTCGTCCCACTGCTGGTCCTTCGGCAAATGCTGAAAAAAGGCTCGCGCCCCCAAAGGCACCAAAGATATACGTGCCGAAGGACATGGGCGAAGTCGGCCGCAAGATGCGCAGCATATTGTGAAAGCGCTGCGGGGTCTTCAGATCAGCGATCAGCATCGCGGCCCCGGCTGTCGAGCCTGCCAGTGCCATCAGCCTGGCGCCACGGCGCGCGGCGCGCAAACCTTCCGGGTCGCGCAAAGAACCCAGCGTCGCGAGCGCTTGCGCCGCGCCCGCCGTGCCCGCCACAGCAATATAGCCGCTGACTTTCCAGTCCCAATGCGGATATTTCAGCGCCTGCTGGCCGTAATATGTCTCGCCCCGCCAGTCGCGCAGGGTATGTCGGTCTTGTCGGGTCATCTCCGCCCCCCTCCCAGCAGAGCTGCGGCGGCGATTGCGAGCCCTGCGAAGGCCGCAAGGCTTGCCCCGAAAGCCGGTGCAATCCGGCGTGATGGTAATGTCGGAGCGGCAGGCAGATTATAGATCTCGGGACGATCACACAGCAGAAAGAAGGCGTTGAGCTTCTCGATCCCACCGGTCGCGCCGGGGCTGTCGGGAACACCGTAAAGATAGGCATCGGTTTCGCCGCGGTCATGCAAGGCGCGCGTCCGCTCATGCGCCCGATCAATCAACTCGTCCAGTGGCCCGAACTGGATCGAGTCAGTCGGGCAAACCTGTGCGCAGGCGGGCTCTCGGCCCCCCTTCAGCCGGTCGTAGCAGAGCGTGCATTTATGTGCCTTGCCATCCACCTCGTCGACATCGACGACCCCAAAGGGGCAGGCGGGAACGCAATAGCCGCAGCCGTTGCAGACATCCTGCTGAACCACGACGCTGTCAAACTCAGTGCGGAAGATGGCACCGGTCGGGCAAGCCTCCAGGCAGGGGGCGGGGTCGCAATGCTTGCAGACATCGGACATCATCAGCCAGCGAGGGTCAGCATTGCCCGCTGCGCCGTCCATTTGCTCTACAAAGGCGACGTGCCGCCAGGTGGTGGCAGACAACTCGCGCGTGTTGTCATAGCTCATGCCCGACATAGCCTCTTGCTCGGCAGGCAACTGGTTCCATTCCTTGCAGGCAACTTCGCAGGCCTTGCAGCCGATACACAGTGTCGTGTCAGTGAAAAACCCATAGGCGCGACCGGGTTCGATGGCGTCGCCTTGTACGGATTCGCGCGTTCGCGGAAGATCGAAGCTCATTCGGGCCTCCTTTCCGTCAATCTGCCCGCGCGGATGGCACAGGTCAGGGACTTGTTTTCATGCATGGAGGTGTTGGGGTCGCCGATGGCAGCGGTCAGCATATTGGCAATGTCGCCAGTGGCCTCCCCTTCCCAGCCGAAATGCCAGGGCATTCCGATCTGATAGACCTGCCGCCCGTCCAGCCGCAGGGGGTGCAGTCGCTCCGTAACAAGCGCGCGGGTCTCGACGGCACCGCGCGCAGTTGCAATCGTTATCCAGTCAAGGTTCGAGACGCCGATCTCACGCGCCAGTTGCGGCGGGATTTCGGCAAACCCTTCGGGCTGCAATTCAGCGGTCGATGGGGTCGCGCGCGTGGGCGTGCCCGCGCAATGGTGCTCGGTCAGCCGGTAGGTCGTCAGAACATGTGGATAGGCGGGATCACCGGGCGCGTGCAACGGGTTGATCTCGCGCTCGAATTTCTTGGCCACCGGGTTTTCGCGCTGCTCAGGATAAAGCAGGTTGCCACCGGGGCTTTCTACCGGCTCATAATGCGTCGGCAGCGGCCCGTCCTTCAGGCCCGAGGGCGAGTAGATATGCGCGCGCCCATCCGGCATCATGATGAATGGCTCGTCGCCACGGATCGCTTCCATGCCCTCAGGCTTCTTGCTCCAGTCCGGGCGGTAATTGGGTGCCTTGTCGGGTGGAAAATCGATGGCGTCATTGCCGTCCCAGCTTTCTTCCTCGCCGTCCCACCAGATCAGCCGCTTGGCTTCGGACCATGGCCGCCCCTCCGGGTCTGCAGACGCACGGTTGTAAAGTGTGCGCCGATTGGCGGGCCAGGCAAAAGCCCAATCGAGATGTGTGCCAGGGCCGTCAGGGCCATCTGCATTGCGTCGGCGTGTCTGATTTCGGTCATTCTCGGGAAAGGCGCCACAATAGATCCACGACCCGCAAGCTGTCGAGCCGTCATCCTTGAGCGCCTGAAAGCTGGAAAGCTGTTCGCGCTGGGGCCATGTGTAGCCACTGATCTCGCGCAGGACGGATTCGGCTTCGATATCGCCACGCGCGTTTCGGATCGGGTAGTCGAGCGTCAGGTTGCGGATCGGTTCGTCCTGTTCGTCACTGCTGTCCGCATAGAGCGCCTTCAGACGTTGGCCCAGGTGATACATGAACCACAGCTCTGACCGGCTGTCGCCCGGTCCATCGATCACCTTGTCGTGCCATTGCACAAGGCGGTGGGTGTTCGTGAAGCTGCCTTCCTTCTCGCCGGCAAGCTCGGCGGGCATCAGGAATATCTCGGTGCCGATCTCCTCGGGCCGCATCTCTCCATCGCGGACAAGATGGCCCTTTTGCCAGAAGCTGGCACTCTCGACCGTTTCGGTATCGCGCACAACCAGCCAGTCCAACTGCGCGAGACCGCGCTGAACCATCCGGCTGTTGGACCCGCCGACCACCACATTCTGACCCAGCAGAAACAGCCCCTTGATCAGCCCGTCATTCATCGCAAGTGTCATGGCCAGCTGCGAATGGTCGCCGACAAGCTTGGGTAGCCATTGGTAGCCCCATTCATTCTGAGGCCCGACGGCATCCCCATACCACGCACGCAACAGGCTGGTCATGTATTTCGGGAAGTTGTGCCACCAGCCGGTGGGAATGGTCTCGTCATCCAGAAACTGGTCGTAGTGCCGCGCCTGCGGCTTGAAGGCATTGGGCTGCGGCAGGTAACTTGGCAGCATGTTGTAAAGTGTCGGGATGTCGGTCGAACCCTGGATCGAGCAATGCCCCCGCAGCGCAAGTATGCCCCCTCCGGGCCGCCCGATATTGCCCAGAAGCGACTGTACAAGGCCCCCGGCCCGGATCATCTGCACGCCGGTCGTGTGATGATTCCAACCCACTGCGTAACAGATCGCGCCGGTCTTCTCGCGGCCAGAATTCTCGGCCAGCGCCTGCGCAATGCTGACAAAAACCTCCTTCGGGCAGCCCGTAACCTGCTCTACCATTTCGGGGGTATAGGGCGCGTAATGGCGGCGCAGGATTTGGTAGACGCACATCGGATGCTGAAGCGTCGGATCTTCGCGCGGCGGGTGATCGTGCAATCGGCTGGTCAACTCGGAGAAGGACTCGGCCGTGTCGATGTAATGCTCTGCCAGCGCCGACGGGATGGTAAAGCCGACATATTGCCAGCTCTCCTGATCATAGGATTTTTTTCTGTCATTCCAACCGGAAAACAGGTTTGAAGGATCCTCGGAAGGGCTGCGGAAATCCTTCTCGATGATCGTCGCGAGGTTGGTGTAGGCCAGAGCATAGTCGCGAAACCACAGATCGTTTTCCAGCAGGTAGCGTATGATCCCGCCCAGAAAGGCGATGTCGGTCCCCGTGCGGATCGGGGCATGAATATCGGCCAGTGCAGAGGTGCGCGTAAAACGCGGATCGACATGGATCAGCTTTGCACCGCGCTCTTTTGCCTGCATGACGAACCTGAAGGCGATCGGGTGCGCCTCGGCCATGTTCGAGCCCATCACCAAGATACAGTCCGAATTGGCCAGATCCCATTGCGCCATGGTTGCGGCGCCCCGCCCGTAGGCGGCGCCAAGGCCGGGGACAGAGTTGGAATGGCAGACCCGCGCCTGATTTTCGATCCAGACCATCCCCAGCCCCCCGCCGAAGATCTTCTTGATGAGGTAATTTTCTTCATTGTCGAGCGTCGCGCCGCCAAGCGATGCCACTCCGAGCGTGTGGTTGACGATCGTCCCGTCAGGCAGCGTCCGGACAAAGGTTTCGTCGCGGGTTTTCTTTGTCAGGGCGGCAATTCTGTCCATCGCCCAGTCAAGTGGCTTCTCCTCCCATTCGGTCGAAAAAGGTGCGCGATACTTGACTTTCTTCAGCCGGGAAGGGGCGGTGTGAACGCTCAGAAGCGCCGCGCCCTTGGGGCAGAGTGTCCCCTGATTGACCGGACTGTCGGGATTGCCTTCGACATTGATCAGTTGTCCGTTGCGCACATAAAGCCGTGTGGAACAGCCAACGGCACAAAAGGGACAGACGCTGGTCCCGACCATTTCAGCCTGCTCAAACCGGGGGCGCAAAGCCTCCGACATCTCGCTTCTGGCCGCGCTGCTGCGGTGATCGGCACCGCGCACCTGCCGCGGCAGTGACCAGTTGCGCAGAAAATGTGCCAACCTGCGCTGCGGCGACTGCTTGGCGCGTGTCATGGCTTATACACGCCAAGTTCGCTGATTTCATGCGCCACAAGAGCGCTGCGCCCGTCGACCTTCTCATAGGCGACGCGCACATGCGCCAGCCGGGTACAGAGGGCCGCGAGATCCTGCGCGGCGGTCTGCGCCGGGTGTGCAAGCGAGAAATGGAGCGCGCCCCCATCCGGTTTTGTCAGACGAAAACGCCCCTCCTGTACAATTGTCACGATACCTAGAACCTGTTCCATGGCGCACCCCGCTGTCGTGAAATTTCTTTCTGAGTGCCGTCTAAACACCCTGTTCAGCAAAAATGTTCCCGAATTTCACAGCAGACCGGGCACAGCAGGCAGGGCCTATGCGGCGCTTTGGCGCTGGGTTCGCAGGGTCAGAGCGCCCCGACGCTGGGGCCGACGCTTTTTTCCACGGTCGTGGGGAACATGAGGCCCGCTTCTGTGGTTAGCAGCGTATCCTGAAAACTCTGAAAAGGGGCGTATTATGGCCAATGACAAAATTGCCGGCAAATGGAAGCAGCTCAAAGGCTCTGCGAAAGAACGGTGGGGGGCTCTGACAGACGATGATCTGGATCAGGCCGAAGGCAAGCGCGACAAGCTCGTCGGTAAGATTCAGGAAAGATACGGCATCGCCAAGGAAGAGGCCGAAAAACAGTATGACGACTGGGCCACCAGCGTCTGACAATAGCTATTCGCGCGGACCTGTGGCCGCGCCATCCTTGTTGATAGTGAACAGCGCAACCAGATGCGCCGAAGGAGTTGACATGGCAGATCAAGCAGCGAACGCAAAGAAAGACAGCGCGGCGCAAGACGTGAAAGAGCGCGCCGAAGAGCTAAGACAGGACGCAGATCATACCGCGAATGAGGCAGCCCGAGCGGCCAAGGCCTCTTACGAGGATATGAAAGCACAGATCGACGTTCTGAAACACGATATCGCCGAGCTTTCAGCAGCCATTCTCAGGGTCGGAGAGCATTCGGCACGCGACACTGTCGAGCGCCTGCGCAAGACCGGTCGAAAAGCAGTGGACCACGCGAACGACCAGATGGAGCATGCTGCAGATCGTGTCGAGAGCATGCTGGACGACGCCGAGGTCTTTGCTCAGGAACGCCCTACTGTCGCGCTGGCGCTGGCCGCCGGCGCCGGGTTCCTGCTGGCCACTGCACTGTCACGGCGCTGATGCTTTTTCCTGTTCAGCAAGCCAAAGCACGGCTGGACTGGCACAAGCGGCGCTTGCTGTTGGGCGTCGCAGGTCTCGTCATGCTAAAGATAGGTGCCGCGTTTCTGGTCGCTGCGATCTGGCTCGTTCTCGCGGCAGAGTTTTCGCCTGTGATCGCGACCCTGGTATGTGCGGCTCTGTTCTTCGGCGCGGGGCTTGTCGTATTGGCATTGCGCGGAGCGCGGCCAAAGCCTGAAGCGCCTTCACTTGAGGAGCGCGCGCAGGCTGATGGCAGATTGCTCAGAACCCTCGCCCATCCGGCGTTGCTCGAAGCTTTGTTGTTCGGGGTCAGCGTCTATCGAGAGGTACGCAGAGGGCGCAAGTAGCCGCTCAGTCAGAATCGTCGGGCGGGCGCAGGGCTTCGACCTGTTCAGGGGCGATCGGGTCGGGGTAGTCATTGCCGAAACGGGTGCGCACATAATTGGTCACCGCGGCGACCTGCTCGTCCGACATCATGCCACTGAAACCCGGCATCCCATGATAGCCGATCAGGATGACACCAGCGACGAAGTGTTTCGAGTTCATCTTGGGATTATTGGCCAGGGGCGGATGCGCGCCTGCGCCCGCACTGCCCTCACCGTCTTCCATATGGCAGGCCTGGCAGGTGGTCCGGTAAAGCGCTTCTCCCTCTGATTGCGTGAATCTCTCGGACTCTTCGGAAAAGCGTTCCAACAGGTTCTCACTGTCAGTCTCTTCGCCCTGCGTAACCTGTGGATCGGCGGATTGTTGGGCCGAGACTCCGCCTGTCATGACAATCAGCGCAACAACTGCGTAGGATAAGCTTCGGGTCAGCATCTCAGGCATTCTCCCTTTCATCCAGACGTCTGATTGCATCAAGTGCCGAGAGGAAGGATCCTTCGAGCCATGCCGGAATATGCGAGCAATGCTCGCCCGCCAGAACCAGCCTGTGGTCGATTTCGCACAATGTCTTGTAATGTGCATCGCGCAGATCGTCCGTCCATTCGCCATAACAACCCAAGGACCAGTCCACGCGGTGCCAGACCCAAGAGGTGCCCGACATGAACTCCGTATCATATTGCGGGTGGATCCGGCGGCCAAGTGCCAAGGCCGCATCAATGCGCTCCTGAGGCGTCATGGTGGACCATGAATAGGTGAAAGTACGCCCTGCCGTAGATGTGTCATAGGCCGCTTGCAAAACCGCCGGGCCATCAGACAGAAACCCGTAATTCGGATAGGCGATCTGCACCAAGGGCAGGTCAGTATAGCTGATCCCGCCCATGATCCAGTCATCCTGTTCCCAGAAGCGGCGCCTGAATTCCAGTCCGACCTTGAAGGCAGAAGCGTAAGGAACAGCGGCGATTGCCTTGCGCATTGCGTCCGAGCAATCCACCTCAAGCTGTACGAGGACTGACAATGGTATCGTGCAGATGCACCAGTCTGCGGTTTCCTGATGGACTGTTCCGCCGCGCCCGCCATCTTCGTAGCTGACGGTCACGCTGTTTTCATTCTGCGCAATCCTGATCACGCGGGCATTCAGTTGGATCACGTCGGCCACCTCGCGCGCGAAGGCATCCGAAATCCTGTCCATGCCCCCGACGGGCTCGAACATTGGCGGCTCAAACAGATAGTCGTGGAAGTTGAACAACTGGTCCCAAAGCCCCGAATGCAGCAGTGGTGAAAGATCGATGGGCTGTGAGGGCTTCTTGTCCGGCATGAGCCCGCCACCGGGGCGGATCTCCCACCCACGCACATCGCCCAGTTCGTCGCTGACACGGTAGCGGTAATTGCTGTCCAGAACCCCCCATTCTTTCAGCCCCTCCAGCAGTTTCTCGCGGTCCTCAACGCTGACGGTTTCATCCAGATCGCCCTGATTCAGCGATTTGGCCAGCAATTCAGAGACATGGCCGCGCATATCCTTCTCGACATGGCCGACGCGCTGGGGCTGGCCGCCAAAGGCTGTGGCGGAATGCAAATAGGCCTTGTTGTTCTTGTTGATGAAAGGCTGCATCGGCACCCCCAGTCTGCGACAATAGTCGAACACTGCGCGGTGATGCACCGGCAGTCGCCACGGGCCAGGGTTGAGATACCCGTCGCCTTCAAAGTCGCAGGTTATTTCATGCCCGCCCATTTCTGTGTACCGATCACCGCCGCGCAGGGTCAGACAGCGCCCGCCGATCCGGTCCTGATACTCAAGGATCTTCACCGCATAACCCGCGCGGCGCAGCTCATAAGCGGCCAACATGCCCGCAACCCCGGCGCCGAGGATCAGCACGCGGCGGCGCCCGCGCGGGCCTTGCAGATCCGGTTCGCCGCTATAGCCGGACTCGGCGGCAAAGCCGAGGCTGGTCATGGCCTGATACATTGCGGCTGCCCCGGCAACCTGCCCGATCATCGCGAGCAATTGCCGTCGGCTCGGGTGGAAGGGAGTCATGGCCATGGTTTCAACTCTCCTGACGTTTCATTCCGCGCTGCCGGGCGCGCCACCAGTAGATCAAGCCTCCCGCCACAATCAGCGCGCTCACACCGATCAGCCCGGCCCATGCAGCCAGTTGCAACATGCGCAGGGGCGCTGGCATTTCTTCTTCATGCTCGCGGATGCGGGTGACGTTTTCGGCGGTCAGGTCGCTGTCCTGCCGCCCGCCGTAAGTCGTGCGGGTGAAATTGGCGAGCATCGCAATCTCTTCATCGTTCAATTCATCCGCAAAACCGGGCATCGCGGGCGCGCGGGGCAGCTTGCCAGCGGGCACGCCATAAAGCAGCACCTGCAGAAGATTGGTGGTCTCTTCCCGACGCAAAGCGGCATTCTGCTGGAGCGGCGGATAATAGGCCTGTGGCTGGCCCTGCCCGGTAACACCGTGGCAGGCGGCGCAATGCTCAAGAAACAGGCGTTCAGGGGCTGTCGGCGCTTCGACCGTCATTGCTTCGGCCATCTCGGCGCGGATCTGGTGATAGGCGTGCTCCGGTCGAACGCGCTCTCCCTCCGGAGGGATTGCCGACATGTCATGAAGGCCGGTCTGAATGGGCGGGATAGCCTTGAGATAGGCCGCAATCGCCGCCAGGTCGTCTTCCTCCAGATGGCTGCTGGCATGTCGAACGAAATCTGCCATGGGCCCGGCGGCTTGCACGACATTGTCCGCATGACCCTTGCTCAGATAATCGGCAATGTCCCGCTCTGACCATTCCCCGAGGCCGGTGACCGGGTCCGGTGTCAGGTTTGGCGCCAGCCAGCCATCCAGCACTTCGCCCGCCAGATAGAGGTCGTCCTGCATGGCGAAGAGATCGTTGCGCGGCGTGTGGCATTCGCCGCAATGGCCCAGATGATTGACCAGATACGCACCGCGGCGCAGCACGGGGTCATCATGCTGGGGCAGGTCGCGCTCGTTGAGGTACAGCCAGTTCCATGCCAGTACCCCGCTGCGGATGTTGAAGGGGAAGGGCAGGTCCGTCTCCTCTTCGGGGCGCGAATGCACCGGTTCCTGATCCTGCAGCCACAGATACAGGGCGTCGATATCCGCGTCCGTCATGCCCCGGTACGAGGCATAGGGCATGGCGGGATAAAGCCTGCGGTCGGGGGCAACGCCACGGCGCAGAACATCGGCCAGATCGTCCCGGCTATAGTTGCCGATGCCATATTCCAGTGATGGGCTGATATTGGTCGCGACAATGGTGCCCATCGGCGTTTCGACCTGATAGCCACCTGACAGATCTTCTCGGTGGCATGACATGCAGCCCGATGCACGCGCGACATATTCCCCATGCTCGATATAAGAAGCAGCATCCCGCGCCGTCTCGGCGAAACCGGGGCCCGCCAGCATGAATGTCGCAAGGGCCGCACCTGTGTGTACGCAAGCCCGCAGGCTTCTCCCTTCGGTTATGCTGCACGGGCTATTCGACAAGTCTCTCTCCAAAACAGGACACCGAAACCTAGATTGCGCCTCAAATCGGGGCTGGCTCACCGCTGCGCGAAGCCAAAAGCGCTCCGCTCACCAACAGTTCAACCAACGTCACAGCGCACTCTATGTTCCGCGCGCCTGAGAAAATGCCACCTAGGGGCGAGCCAGATTGCTGCGCGGAATCCATTGTTGAACAGCGATCTGCAGGGTTCCGCTACTTCTTGCGGGCGTCTTCTGCCCCTCCGCCATTGCCTGTATCAACCGGGAATGGGCTTGCGGCCGGTGGGATAGGGCGGCTCGTCGCCGCTCTCGCATTGTTTTTCCTGCGGCTTCTGGCGATCACGGGCGGGCTCTTTCTCGTCCTCCGCGTCATCGTTCACCCGCTTCAGAGGCTGATCGCTGCGCTGTCGATTTTTTCTGTCTTCGGATTGGCTGCGGTCTTTGGACTCGTCCATTCTCATGCTCCCCACGGATTATGTGGGACCAGAACGTCCGGAACGTATATATTGTTCCCGGCGAGCGCCGGTTTCGGTCGTGTGGCGCCGAATTCCAGCCCACGCGCATAGGGTTGTCTCTGGGAATCGTACACGCCAAGCCATTTATCCGCGAGAGCTTCATTCTGGCGGCGCCCGAAGCGAACATCGCCCGCCGCCAAGGTCAGATTACTGCGCTATCAGACTGCCCTGGCGCATAGCGATGGCGCCATGAAGGAAGCGGCGTGACGGATGGGCATATCACGGATCGCCTTCATCCGTGGGGCCAGCGCGGGCTTTCCGGCCGTGTATTTGTGTGCCACGCACAGGAACATCTCACCATTGCGATTGTTCGGACCATCAAATGCAAGATGGTAGGAGGTCATCATGCTAGGGCGATACTGGCAGGAACTTCCACGACTGATCAGGTTCATGATCCGGCATTTCGCTATCGGCATGGGGCTGGGATGGGCATGTGCCCTGATGGTGATCTGGTACGACGTGGGCGGGATCGGCTCGCTTCTCGCACGGCAGGAGGGTGTGGGCCTGATGGCGCTGTTCTTCATCAAGGGCGGACTCTATTTCGGCACCATGGCGACAGGCGTGGCGGTGATGAATTTACGCAGGGATGAGACCGGGGGCAGCGGGCCCGGCAGAGGACTGCTTTCCCATATCCTGTGTGATCCATTCGGTATCCGCGAAAAGGCGCGGCTGAAGGTGCGCCATACTGCTTACCCGGCTGCGGCGGGTGCATCCAATACGCCACGCAATCTCGGCAAGGCCTCGGGGTAATTCGTCTGCAGGAAGTTTGCCAGATGTTCACGAATTCCGCAACGCAGATCAAAAGCTTTGGGCGCATTCGCGGCGCTGGCGAGTATCCTCACTTCCATGACGAATTCGCGGAAATCGGTCACTTGCACTGCGAAAACGTCACGATCCCATAGGGGGCTATCTACCAGGAAGCCCGCCACGCTTTGGCGGATTTTCTCTACCGGCACCGTGTAGTCGAGATAAATGATCACTATGCCGATCAGCGCAGCATCTTCGCGCGTCCAGTTCTGGAAGGGCTCCTCGATGAAGTAGGTCAGCGGCACCACCAGCCGCCGTTTGTCCCATATTCTGACCACGACATAGGTTGCTGTAATCTCTTCGATATTGCCCCATTCACCCTCGATGATCACGGCATCGTCTATGCGGATCGGTTGCGTGAGGGCAAGCTGGATCCCTGCAAAAAGATTGCGCATGATCGGCTGGAGCGCAAGACCCAGCACAATCCCTGCCACACCGGCCGAGGCAAGCAAGCTGATCCCGACCTGACGCGCGCCCTCGAATGTCATGATAATCGCGCCACCCCCAAGCATCAGCACGATGATATTCGCAACACGTTGCAATATGCGGGACTGGGTGACGTGTTTGCGCGCGATCAGGTTATCTTCAACATCCACGCGGAATTTGCGCAGATACAGGGTCAGCCAGATATCCAGCGCGGTGCGGATCACCCAGATCATGGAGAAGAGAAAGACCACCAACAAGGCATGCAGCGCCACGGCCTCTTGCTCCTCGGTCAGCGGGGCCAGGATGATGGCGAAGGCCATAGCGATGATCGTCAGTGTCAGTCTGGCCGGGCCGGTGCCCCGGCGGATGAGCGCGCGCCAGAAGTCCTCGCGCTGCGACAAAACCCGCATCAAGAACCAGTGCAAAGCCGCGTGTACCAGCCATGCTGCGAGCACTGCAGCGGCGAATAATGCCAGTGTGATTGTCCAAGGCATCATGGTTGGTCCCGTCCCGTATGGATCAGATGAACATCACGACCATCGCAAGCGTCACCACAACCAAGACTGCAGACCACATGTGATGCGACTTCCACAGCGGTTTCTCTGCCAGTTCCTCGCGATCCTTGCGCCAGCTTTCGCGGCTCCAGGTCAGCTCTTCTGCGTCCGAATCCGGCGCGTCCGACCGCAGGGTGACCGTCAGGAAAACCCCGAGGTTGACGAGCAGCATCAGGCCGGTGCCATAAAGGAACTGCAGACCGATCAGTTCCAGCACCTCGAATGCCGTGAAGCAGATGATCCCGATGGGAATGCCGATGGAGAGGGTCCAGAAAGCTGCGTGCCGTGGCGGTCGAACCCAGAATACTCCGCCCAGAAAGACCACAACAACCGGCATTGTGACATACCCCAGGAAGGACTGAAAGTACTCGACGATGCCGCCAAACGTCCCGATCAGCGGTGCCCAGAGCGCGGCGAGAACCATGAAGATGCCGACCAGCACGCGGCTGATCAGCAGCATGCGCTCTTCGCTCATCTTCTTTTTGCGCGGCCTGATGAAATCATTCACCACCAGCGAGGCACTGGCGTTCAGAACGGAGTCAACGGTGGACATCAGCGCCGCCACCAGCGCTGCGAGCGCCAGCCCGCGCAGGCCCTGTGGCAGCAGCTCGAAGACCAGCGCGGGCCAGATCTGGTCACTGTCCTGAAGATCGGGGAATATCTCGCGCCCCATCAGGCCCGGCATTATCAGTATGAACAGGAACGGAAGCTGCATGGCGCCTGCCAGCAGCAGACCCCAGCGCCCGTGGTCGATGTTCTTGGCGGCCAGAACCTTCTGCACGACCGCCTGATTGGTTGTCCAGTAGTAGAAGCTCAGCCAGATGGCCCCGGTTATGATGCCGGGCCATGGAAAGAAATCGTCATCCGCCGGGGGCGCGATGGTGAAGCCGCCCTCGGGCGCGGCCTCCCGCACACCCTCCCACGATCCGATCTGTGCAAAGGTCATGAAAAAGATGATCGTGCCGATCAGGATGAGCAGCACGCCCTGGATCGAGTCGGTGATCATGACTGCTTTCAGCCCCCCAAGGATCACATAGGCCCCGCCGAGGAAGGCAATCACCGCGATCAATGTCCACATCGGAACATCCGGGAAGAGCAGCTTGAGCGTCAGCGAGCCCGCGAAGAGCGCGCCCGCACTGTCGATTACGATTGCCGTGAAGACCGAGAACGCCGCGAAGACTTTGCGCGCCCGCCAGTCATACCGCTTCTCCAGAAACTCTGGCATCGTGCTGACCTTGGAGCGCAGGTAAAAGGGAAGCACGAACAGCGAGAAGAAGATCAGCACCAGCGTGGCGGTCCACTCGTAGTTCCACACGGCAATCCCATGTTCGTAGCCCGCACCGGAAAGCCCGACAAAGGATGTGCCCGAAAGATTGGCCGACATCATCGAAATGCCGATCACTGGCCAGATTGCCCCGCGCCCGCTCAGGAAGCTGCTGGAATCGCTGTGAGAGCGGCTCACCCAGATTCCGATTGCCACGACTATGATGATGTAAAGACCAGCTATCGAGAAATCGATACCAGAAACATCGAAGTCAGGCATGACAAGAGCTCCCGAGGCAGACAGATTCGGATTGCGAACACACAGACGCTCCGTTTTGTTCCGGATTTCGTGAGCGCGTTAGACGAGCTGAGGTTCATTCGAACCCGAATCCATATGCGTTATGCCTCACGGCAGCCGCGCCGCAGTCGGCGAATTTGGCGCCAATAATTTCGCTGGAACATCCGTCCGCGAAAACGGTTTGGGGGGTCTACAGCCTCTGCGAGGCCCTAACAAACAGGAGAATCACCAATGACACCCAAATTCCTAGTCCCCCTTGTCTTTGCCCTTGGTGCCAGCACCGCGGTCATCGCGCAGGAGGCCCAGATGGATGCAGAGACAGATTTCAGCCTTGCCACCATTCCGTTCGACTGGGACGATGATGTCGTGAACGCATTTTTCAGCGCGCCCGAGACAGGCGAACTGCGTGACGAAGATGAAATTTCGGAAAACTGGCAAGACCTGTCCCCCGAACAACAGGACATCGTGCGTCAGTACTGCGATGGCGTGACTGGTACCCCCGGGCTGGATGGTCTGGACCAGACGGACGGTGCTGAAATCGCTCCGACTGAACCCGCTGGTGAGCTTGGCGCACCTGCGGAGCCCGGCGCAACAGATGATCTTGGTGCACCCGCAGAGCCTGGCGCAGCAGATGATCTTGGTGCACCCGCAGAGCCCGGTGCAGCAGACGAGCCTGGCGCCCTTGGTGAAATGGACACAGCCGGGACCGCGCCAGAGATGACCGAACTCTGCGAGATCGTAGACACGCTGTAACCTTGATCGCGCGACCTTTGCATCAACCCGGGCAGGCACTTTCGCCTGCCCGGGCATTTGCGTATTTTGCATATGCATCGTGCCCGGCGTATGAAGGCTTAGCCAAATGGCGCAGGAACTGCTCAATTCCTATTTTGAAATCGCGGCCCAACTGCTTGAAACCATGGGCGTGCTGGCGATCGTGGCAGGCACCGCTGTTGCGTTGGTGGAGGCCGCGCGCAACCTGATCGAGCGGATGGAGGCTGAGAAGAGCTTTGACCTTTTTCGCACCAGACTGGCACGTAGCATCCTGATCGGTGTGGAGTTCCTGATCGCCGCAGATATCGTCGGCACCGTGATCATCGATCCCACAATGGAAAGTCTTGGGGTCTTGGCGGTGATCGTGCTGATCCGAACCTTTCTGAGCTTCACTCTGGAAGCCGAAATCGAAGGCCGGTGGCCGTGGCAACGCGGGCGCAATCGACACGACGATGACTAGCCGGGCGCAAACGCGGCGCGGCCAACCCTCGCTCTGCAATCAGGGACGAGCGTTCAAAGAGAGAAGGACAGACTCCATGCCTGGAAAACAGTCACGCGACATCGGTACAGCGCTGCGTCGTGGTGCGATGGGCCGGTGTCCCAATTGCGGGGTGGGCCAAATTTTCCAAGGTTATCTGACACTGTGCCCCGCTTGCGCATATTGTGATCAGAACCTTCATGCGCACGCCCCGGCGGCAGGTCCGGCGTTCATGACCGTCGCGCTACTGGGGCTGATCATCGGGCCGCTGCTATGGGTCGCAGGGACGGTCTTTCCTCCCGACAGTCTTGCGCTGGCGCTGGTTGGTATCGTGGTACTGACCATCCTTGCGCTGCTGTTGCTTCGTGTCGTCAAGGGCGCCATGCTGGGCTACCTCTGGACACTAGGATTGAACAATCTTCGCAAGGATGAGCAGTAGCGCATTCACGCCTCGGTCAGATCACCCCGAACGGGGGCAATGGGCTGTGGTGCACCGCGACTTGCCAGAAACGCCGGGCGTGGAGCGCGTGCGGCGAATGGCGCAACCGGTTGGTTGGACATGGCGTTATAGACGAAAAACGCGTTGGAGCGCGGAAAGGGTGTCACATTGCTGTTCGAGGCATGCAGCGTATTGCATTCGAAGAACACCACTGTGCCCGCTGGTCCGGTGGCAGCTTCCAGCCCGGCCTCCTTCGTAAGCCGTTCCAGCACTGCCTCCGAAGGCACGCCGACTTTCTGCTGTTTCAGGCTGGTCTTGTGATTGGCATCGGGGGTTTCGCCCTGACAGGCGATGAAATGCCGGTGCGATCCGGGGATGAGCAGTAGCGGGCCGTTTAACGCGCTGTTGTCTGTCAGCAAGATCGAGGCCGATACCGCACGCATCCGTGGCAGGCCGTCTTCCGCGTGCCAGGTTTCAAAATCCGAATGCCAGTAGAACTCTTTGCCGATAAAGCCGGGCTTATAGTTCAGCCGACTTTGATGCAGATAGACCTCGTCATCCAGCAAGAAGCGCGCGACATCGATGAGCCGCGTGTCAGCTGCCAGACGGGCGAAAAGCGGGCTATGCTCGTCCAGCCGGAAAATGGTGCGTACTGCATCAGAGCCGGGCTCTGTTACCACGTCCTCGGTGCGAATATGCTGACCATTGGCGCGCAAATCCGCCGAGACTTCGATCAGCCGGTCAATCTCGCCTTTGCTGAACAGGTCGTTGCAGATCAGATACCCGTTGCTGTCGTAATCTCTGGCCTGCGCTTGCGAAATCGGCGCAGTGTCGGACCAGTCCCGCCACAGGACCGGGTCTGCACGCGGGGTAACACGCTCTGCATCTTTCAGCCGCGTAGGGTAGTTATCCCTTCCGGTGAACTGCTCAGTTCGCTGCGTGATATTCATCAAAACCTCCTGTCATATATCATTGCATGTTGCATCTCCTGTGCCCTGCAAGTGCGGGCACCTGTTCGCGTAACATATGAAAAACAGACAAGGTTCCCGGCCGCTGTTGAAGACGAGTTCAATCTGCTCTCAGCAGCGGGTGGGGAACAAACCGCGCGGCAGGAGGTTTGAAGGGCGTAAGTCAGAAAGGAGATGGCAGATGACCCAATGTGCACAATGCGGAAATGACTATGCGCACGCTTTCGAAGTCACGATGGCCGGGGCCACCTATACTTTCGACAGTTTCGAATGCGCGATCCAGAAGCTAGCGCCTGAATGCGGTCACTGTGGCTGCAAGGTGATCGGGCACGGAACCGATGCTGCTGGAACCACCTATTGTTGCGATCATTGCGCGCAGCAAGCTGCAGCCTGAGCGAGGAGCCTTGATATGCAAGACCGGAATAGCAAGAAAGACGTGGAGGCCGCGCTTCGCGCAGAGAATGAAGAGCGGCGCAAGCATGAGGCGGTATCCTCAGACTTGGAGACCGAGAACAAGCCGACTGACAGTGCCTTCGACCAGGAACCTCTCAGCAGGGAAGGCGACGGAAAAGTGCACGCCATTGGCCCCGCGCCGGGTGTCCGGCCTCCGGTGTCAGATACGACCAATCCGCAGAGACCCGCACCTCACCGGAGCACACCCGAGCCCGCCGCCGGTGCGGGGACTGGGAAGGTGGCACGCTGGGCAATCGGTGTCCTTGTGGCCATTCTGGTTCTATGGCTGCTGCTTGGGCTGTTTGGATAGAGCGAGACCTGCAAAAAGCCTGAGTTCCACCAATTTGCAGCACGCTCCGATTGGACGCGCTCTGCAATTTCACGGTGGATTTCATCAGGCTTCTTGCCGACAACCCCGGACAGGAGGAGCGAATGCCGCGTGGAGACAAAGACAAGTATACCGACAAGCAGAAACGCAAGGCCGAGCACATCGCGGAAAGCTACGAAGAGCGCGGTGTGGATCCGAAAGTGGCCAAGGAACGTGCCTGGGCCACTGTGAACAAGGATGATGGCGGGGGCAACAAGAGCGGCTCGGGCCGTGGCACACATACCGGCAATCCCGCCGCGAAAAAAGGCGGCAGGAAGGGCGGCGCGGCTGCGGCCTCACGACCCGCCGAGGAACGCTCGAAATCTGCACAAAAGGCCGCAGAAACGCGCAAGAAGAACGAGGGCGAGACCTGACGCATCGCGCTTTCTGGCGCGGCAAGAAGTCGAAATGGAAAGATTCCTCGTCCCAAAGAGGCGCGGCGATAGCCGTCAATTAGTGGACGCGCCAGCCCGCCCCCGACACGCGCGATCTGCGCTTCATATTGCTCCGTCGAACCGGGAACTGCCTCATTCAGGGGCAAGATATTGCATGAAGCAGGCAGAACGTCTTGCGAAATGCCCTCTGCCGCTCAATAGGGCGGAAGACTTGGTGCATTGTCGCGATGCGACCCCAGATTGCTATGGTGCGGCCTGCAGCCGCAGAGTGCTACGCATTGCAGGCCGCAGCGCTTCAGATCATCGGTTTACCACCTGTCACTGCGATCGTCGCCCCCGAGACATAGCTCGACGCCGGGTCCGCAAGCATGACATAGCTTGAGGCCAGTTCCACCGGCTGCGCGGGGCGCTTCATCGGATAGTTGGCCCCGAACTGCGCCACCGTTTCGCCATCCATGCTGCCAGGGATCAGCGGAGTCCAGACCGGGCCGGGTGCGACGCAATTCACACGAATGCCTTTTTCTGCCAGCATTTGTGCCAATCCGGCGGTGAAGTTCTGAATCGCGCCTTTCGTGGTTGCATAGGCCAGCAGCGAGGGATTGGGCATGTCGGAATTGACCGACGCCGTATTGATGATCGATGCCCCCTTGCCCATCTGACCGACAGCCGCCTTGGACAGATAGAACATCGAATGAATGTTGATCGCGAAAGTGCGTTGCCATTCTTCGTCCGCGATTTCGTCAAGCTCCCCGAAGGTCTGCTGGTGGGCGGCGTTGTTGACCAAGATATCCAGCCGCCCGAATTCCGCCGCCACGGTTTCAACAATATGACGGCAATGCTTCGGGTCCGAAATATCGCCCGGCAGCAACAGGCAGCGCTGGCCACAGGCTTCGATATGGCGTGCAGTGTCCTTCGCATCTTCGGTTTCATCCAGAAAAGAGATCGCGACATCCGCGCCTTCGCGAGCATAGGCGATAGCCACAGCGCGGCCGATGCCGCTGTCGCCCCCGGTGACAAGCGCAGAGGCACCGCGCAAACGGCCAAGCCCGTCCCAGGTTTCTTCGCCATGATCAGGCTGCGGGTCCATCTTCGCCAGAGTGCCAGGCAACTCCTGTGTCTGTTCAGGGAATGGGGGATGCGGGAATCCCTCTGGGTACCAACGCGTAGTCTTCTGACGCATTTCGGCATCTCCGGGTTGTTTCATTGTTTCGCCCGCGCCTGCATTCACATCGCGGCGATGCTTGCCTGCCGGATCGATCTGTTGCTGGCGCTGATCAACCACGCGCGGATCCGCTCTGCGCAAAGCTTCATTCGAGGGCATCGTCGCCTGATCATCGGGCGGTGAGAAGTTTTTCGGTGACGTCATTTCTGCGACTCCTTGTTTCGACTGCGGTGACCTAATCGCCGCCCACAGCGAATGTTCCGCAGGCCTGGGGCATCAGCGAGGGTTTGCGCGACGCAGGCTTCGCTCTGTTTCCCGGTTTGGAACAAACCCGTCCAGGCGGTGTTCCGCTTTGGAGATACAGTTGGGTCCGATGCCCCGACAAACCGATGGAGTAAGAATGATGCTGCTCAGAAATATCGCCTTATTGATCGCGGCAGGCTACCTTGTTCAATGCACTCTTTCCCACCTTGGCCAGACCGGCAGTGCAGGAGCGCGCACGAAAATCCGCGACGCAGGACGCCGCGAAATGAAGGCGCCGCCCAAAGACTGGGATATGGTGGACGAGCGCGGCGATGAATCCTTTCCGGCCAGCGATCCGCCGGGCAACTACTAGATGACGAGTTCACCCTGCGAGCATCTGCAACTGTTGTTCAGGCGCGGCCACGGATCGCCTTCGCGCGTTCAAGCAACAAAAGCGTTTCACGGGCAGCGGCAGCTTCAATGGCGAAAGCCGTGTCCGCGATCACGCCGGGATCTTCTTCATGGTCCTGCACCGCCAGCCGCTCCGAAAGTGCGCGAAGCAGATCCTCACCACCCGGCTGAGGGATGGCCCAGGCCACAAGCATCGCCAGGATTTCATGTTGCGCATTCAGCCGCCCTTCAAGCTGCTGGGGAGATTGTTCTGTCATGTGGGATGGCTCCTTAATGGTTTGGCGAGAGCAAGAGGGCGCGCAGCCATGCGCGCCCTCAGCCGAACAGTCCCGAAAGGACGCTGCCCGCCAGTTTCAGAAATGTCGCACCGCCGGCCAAGGCAACACCAACCCCGGCCAGCGCTAGCAACCCGTCATCAGCAATGATCCCCAACGCTATCAGAAA
Source organism: Natronohydrobacter thiooxidans (assembly GCF_001884735.1). Lineage (GTDB taxonomy): Bacteria > Pseudomonadota > Alphaproteobacteria > Rhodobacterales > Rhodobacteraceae > Roseinatronobacter > Roseinatronobacter thiooxidans_A. The sequence continues at coordinate 284,069 of NZ_MJAP01000012.1, forward strand.
GACCGCAACTGCCGCGATCGAAGCTGTCAGAGGCAACATTTCCATGACGGGCATAGCCAGACCGCAGAACACGCATAGCAGTTGCAGCGGTACGAGCGTCGGTCGGCGCAGCAGCCATGTCAGCCTTGGCCGGGTCAGATGGTCAATCCAATCCAGAGGACGACGCATGACATCGAGAGCACGATTGAGCCTGTCGCCGTCCAGCTTGCGCCGCATGATCCAGTCAGGCAGCCAGACGTGATCACGCCCGAAGACCATCTGGATGGAAATCAATGCAATGATCAGCCCTGCGACCGTTGGCAGGCCGGGGATGCCACTTGCCGGGCTCGCGACAATCAATGACGGGACCAACAGCATCGCCCCGAACGAGGCCGAGCCCAGTTCTTCGACAAAATCTTGCACACTCGGAGTCTTCTTCTGATCGACCTCGCGCAGCTGGTCAACAATTTCGCCGATCTCATTATTGGCGTCGGAGTCTGTCTTGTCGGGTCCGGTCATGATGCGGCGACCCATAACGAACAGGCTACATTCTGTGCGCGGCGCGGCGCGCTGCCGTCAGTCGCGAAGGCCCCTGACGGACTGTGGCTTTCAAGACACAACATCTACCGCTCCGCGAATTTTCCTGACGGGCTTAGAACATCTTCGCTGCAAGAAAGTTCCGTTCGCATCACGTCGCCCCTCGGTCGGGGGGCTGTGCCCGATGCTGGCGTGCCAAGCCGGGCGATACAAGAACCAGGAGTTTGAGAATGACTCGCGCCGCTGAAAATGCTCTGTTTGCAGAACTGGCCCTCTCGCGAAGCGCAGAGGATCTGTCTGGAGCGCCGCAGTTTTGTCTCGGGATGCTCGTACCGGCCGCAGCGCCGACGAAGCTTGTGCTTTCCGCGATGCAGCTACAGGTCGCCCTGAGGCTGCAGACCAGGCATCGGAGCACCGAACAGCCGCGCATGTCGGCTGATATGCGCCCCAGCCATGCCCTCGGTGGCTGACCTTTCGAGCCGGGCGCCGCAGATGCAGGCTTCACGGACAGCACCTTTCTCCCTTGATGGAAGGGGAAAGGCATATAGGCATCGCGGTGGTTTGGATTACTCCTGCGAGTCTGAGGACTTGCGGCGGCGTTGAAGCGCTGCGTTCAATTCTCGTGCCAAATCTTGCAACTCATCGGGCACTGTCTCCCGCTCGATCTTCTTGAGCAGATTTTTCATCTGCTCCTCAAGTGAGGCGTATTCATCGCCGCCATCGTGCCCGCCGTGCATTCGAGAATCCTCTGAGTCAGTCATATTGTTGCCGTTAGACTTTCTACGTTTACGTGAAAAGTCCGGATCACCTCGGGGCGGGGATTTTTCTCGCCAGAGTGTCAGAACTGGCGCCTCAAGACAATAATCTTGCGCTATTCTCCAGCATGGCTTGTTCAGATCTTTGATCACGATCTCAGAAGCCCGGCACTGGCTGGGCCGCCCTGCAAGCAGGAGATTGCTCACCGGATGCGCCTGCGGAACATTCTGGCGCCAACGCAGTTTTGGTCGGGCCCCTGCACTAAGACTGGAGCCTGAGAAATGACACCAAAGCTCGCTACCGCCGTCCCCTTCGTCTTTTTCGCCAGCACCGTCGCGGCGCAGTTGGGCGAGACCGCCACTGCTGCTTTCCTTGACCAGGACGGAAGCGCGATGGGCACCGCCACCCTCACTCAAACCAATTCGGGGGTGCTGATTGATCTGGAAGTCGCGAACTTGCCACCAGAAAGCTGGATCGCCTTTCATATCCACGAGCACGGGGAATGCGATCCCGCTGATGATCATGAGAGCGCAGGTGAACATTTCGCAGTCGCGGGCGCTGAACACGGGTTCCTGATCGAAGGCGGACCCCATGAAGGTGACATGCCGAACCAGTATGTTCCCGCGGATGGCATCTTGCGTGCGCAGGTGCTGAACGCAATGGTTACGCTGAACGGTGGCGAAACCGATATTCGCGGCCGGACTCTGATGCTCCATGCGGAGCCTGATGATTACACCAGCCAGCCGTCCGGGGACGCGGGCGATCGCATCGCCTGTGCCGTGATCGAATGAGCTAAGAACGCGCGCGTCACGCGCCTTCGCAGCGCCTGCTGCGGGGCCCTGCGTGACCCGCTCCCCCCTGCTGAAACGGAGGCCTCGATGCCTGATGACACCCCCCTCTATCGCCCTACAGCCGACACCCAGTCCGGCCATGACACGACAGATCGCTACACAAAACGCGGCGTTGGCGGAGAAACGCACCAGCAGGCCGAGGAGGCCGTGTCGCTGACGACGGCCCAGGGCGCGCCGATCTCGGACAATCAGAACACCTTGCGCGCAGGAGCGCGTGGCCCGGCCTTGATGGAAGATTTCGCCATGCGCGAAAAAATCTTTCATTTTGACCATGAACGCATACCGGAACGGGTCGTGCATGCCCGCGGCTATGGCGCGCATGGATATTTTGAAGTGACCGATGCGCTGGCAGAAATTACATCTGCCCATCTGTTCCAGAAAGCGGGCACGCGGGTGCCCGCTTTCGTGCGCTTCTCCACGGTGGCTGGCAACAAAGGGTCAGCAGACCTGGCCCGCGATGTGCGTGGCTTTGCCGTCAAGCTCTATACCGAAGAGGGTAACTGGGACATCGTCGGCAACAACATCCCTGTCTTCTTCATTCAGGATCCGATCAAGTTCCCCGATCTGATCCATTCCGTCAAGGACGAGCCTGATCGTGGCTTTCCGCAAGCACAATCAGCGCATGACAATTTCTGGGATTTCATCTCGCTGATGCCGGAATCCATGCATATGGTGATGTGGCAGATGTCGGACCGCACGATCCCGCGATCCTTCCGGTTCATGGAAGGTTTTGGCGTCCACAGTTTCCGCTTCATTAATGCCGAAGGCAAAAGCACCTTCGTCAAATTCCATTGGAAACCACGTCAGGGGCTGCAATCGGTGCTCTGGGACGAAGCGGTGAAGATCAACGGCGCCGATCCCGATTACCACCGCCGCGATCTGTGGAAAGCCATCGAGACCGGCGACTACCCCGAGTGGGATCTTGCGGTACAACTGTTCGATGACGATTTCGCCGACAGCTTTGATTTCGACATACTTGATCCGACCAAGATCATCCCCGAGGAAGAGGTGCCGCTGCGCGTGGTGGGCAGGCTGGTGTTGAACCGCAATGTGGATAACTTCTTTGCCGAAACCGAGCAGGTTGCCTTTTGCACGCAGAACATCGTTCCAGGCGTCGATTTCACCAATGACCCGCTCCTGCAGGGGCGTAACTTCTCTTATCTGGACACCCAACTCAAACGGCTGGGCGGGCCGAATTTCACGCATATCCCGATCAATGCGCCGCGCTGCCCGATGCACCATTTCCAGCAGGACGGGCATATGCAGATGCACGGCCCCAAGGGGCGCGCGAATTACGAGCCGAATAGCTGGGCAAAGGGTGGTCCGCGGGCCGATGCAACGCGCGGCCACCGCAGCTTCCCCGAACCCATCGAGGGCAGCAAGCGCAAACTCCGTCCGGAAAGCTTTGCCGACCATTACAGTCAGGCACGCCAGTTCTATATCAGCCAGACTTCCGTCGAGCAGGCGCATCTGGCCGATGCGCTGGTTTTTGAATTGTCCAAGGTCGAGGCAATAGCGATCCGCGAACGGGTTGTCGCGCATCTGCCCAATATTGATCAGGATCTGGCCCGGAAAGTTGCCGATGGGCTGGGGATGCAAAGCATGCCCCCTGCGCATGCGCCAGCCATGGCCCCAAAAACGGAGCTGCCGCCCTCTGACGCGTTGTCGATCATCAGAAAGGGGCCAGGCAGCTTTCGCGGGCGCGTTCTGGGTGTCGTGATGACCGACAGGATTGAAGACACGCTTCTGGACGCGCTCATCGCCGCAACCGAAGAGGCGGGCGGCAAGGTCGTGCTGATCGCGCCCGCGGTCGGCGGGATCACCACCATAGCGGGCAGGCACATCGCCGCGTACGAGAAGATCGATGGCGCGCCCTCGGTGCTGTTTGATGCAGTGGCAATTCTTGCCGATGACGCAGGGGCCGCAGAGCTTGGCGGGATGCACCCGGCGCGATGCTTTGCCGCCGATGCGCTGGCGCATGGGAAATTCATTGCACTGAGTGCAGAGGCCGTGTCGCTGTTGAATGCTCCGGGCCGTGAGCCGACCGCGCAAGGCATTCACATCTTGTCCGGGCCTCAGGACGCGCCCGCTTTTCTTGAGGCGTGTGGCGCGTTGCGGTGCTGGGAACGTCTGGGCGGCTGAGAGTGAAGGCGCCCGCGCCTTCACGCCTCGGTCAGACGGAACGCAAGGGAGTAATTGTCCAGTGTCGGCGGCAGCGGGCGGGCGGCATCAAGCCGCGCCGGATCATGCAGTGTCGCGCAACGCGTCGCGAGAAGCTCTCCCAGTACCATTGCGCCGGTCATCAGCACCAGATCGCGGGCAGGGCAAATACCGTCGCCATCGCTGAACGGAACAAAACGTGTGTCGCGCAACACACGGCCTTCGGGCCACAGGCCGGGGGCAAAACTGTCGGCCTCGGCAACTGTCTGATCGTCACGATGAAAGAAAGGCGCATAGATCACCACCTGCGTTTTGGCCGGCACTGTATCGCCCGCCCAGTCGATATCTTCTCTGGCCTGCCGCAGGATCACCGGGGTGGTGGACCACAGGCGAAGGCTCTCCAGCAAAGTGGCCCGCAACAGCGGACCGGCTTGGTCTTCACCTGAAGCAAGCTGCCTGCGGACAAGCTGCATGCTGCGCGGATGTGCGGCCAGAAGCGCGAGGGCGCGGAAGGTCGCCATGCCGCCGGGATCGAAAGCGAACATGTAATGGGCGAATTGATCTGATGGCCGCGTCTTGTTCCGGTCAGAAAACTGTGCGGCGCGCCCGGCCAGGCTGGTGGGATCAGCATTGTCCAGATGCGCCTGAAGTGCAGCATGGAATTTGCGCCGCAGGCGCTTGCGTCCCGGATGCAGAAAAGCCCAGTTGCCTGCATCGCGCAACTTGTTGAGCATCTGTGTCAGCGCTTCGTCATCGCGCGCGAGCTTGCCCAGCAGGATTTGGCGGATCGTACGGTTCCAAGCTTGCTCGAAGTCGCTCCATGTCAGCACAGGGTCATCATCGCCCTGCAACATCTCCAACAAGCTGCCGATTTCATGCTTCACAACCTGCCGGATCTGGTCCGACAGGCTGTGCATCGGGCAGCCCTCGTCGAGAACTTCGGCATTGAACTCGCGCCGGATCTCTCGCTTGCCCCCGTCAGAGACAAGCGATACGCCCGGTTCGAAATGGGCCAGAGCCGAATCTTTTTCGCTGCTGCTGCTCTGGAACAAGGCCGGGGTTTGCTGCAGCACATGTTGCATTTGTGCCGGCTCGGTCAGGATCAGATGTCTGCGCCCGAATGCCGAGACCAGCACGGCCTGGCCGGAGAACTTTTTCCGCAATGCCTGGAGACGGCGAATGCCTCGCGTTTCCGTCCCAGCGCTTTCCAGAAAGCCTACAACACTTGGGCGTCGGCGCAACACGCCCTTGGACAGCGTTGGCAAGGTCACATCCCAGACCAGGGCCAGCAGATCCGTGACGCCACCGCGTGCAAGCCCGCGCAGATCGTCGTTCTTTGTAATCATCTCAACTCTCGCAACAGAAAAATGCCCCGTGGCGACACATTTCGGGTGCCGCCACGGGGAAACGGATCACATGCGGTAAGGCAGCCCGTAATGGCTGTGAATCAGACGACCATATTCAGGGTCCGTCCACGGATCGTCGCCGTGGGCAAAGCTGGGTCCACCCTCCAGCTGTTCGCGCGTGATATTGACGACATAGCCGCCCGCACTGGTGTCGAATGTCAAGGCATCCCATGGCAGGGCATGATACCGCTCTCCGATCCCGAGGAAACCGCCAAAGGACATCACTGCATATGATACCTGGCCCGAGAGCTTGTCGACCATGAAGCTGTCGACGCTTCCGATATGTTCGCCTTCAAGGTTGTAGACATGGGTGCCCTCGACCTTCCTTGAGGAAATCAGGCGCTGCGTTTCGTCAATCTCCGGATCATGTTCTGTGATTTCAGATGCTCTTGTGTCGTCGATCATGGTCTTACCCCTATGGTTGATGTCCACCCTAACCAGCCAAAGAAGCAGGTGTTCCAGACATGCCCGGCGATTTCGCGCAAACGACGCTTGTGGCTGATTGCGCCGCGCGGGAGCGCCTGTCAGGCCCCGGCGCTACCAAACAGAGATCAGCGGAAGCAGCACGAACAACGCGACATAGGTCAGCGCGACCACGAGCAAGAGATCGATGCGCTCTTCGGGGGCGCCTCTGCGCAGGAAGCGCTCCAGCATCCAGATTTGAAGCGCCGCATAGGGTATCGCCACGATCGGCAGCGCGATACCGACCGGGGCAACCAGCAGTGCCAGCATCAAGGCCGCGAGGGCCGACAACCCCGTCACCCCCTGCGCCAGTCGCGTGGTGCGTTCAGCGCCCAAGCGCACCGCAAGCGTTATCTTGCCCGCCATTCTATCTGCGGAAAGGTCGGGAATTCCCGCAAGCAGGATGGCAGGCAGCACCGACAGACCGATCGTCAGCCCCAGCGCCCATGGCGCGGCCGCCAGCGGATCACCGCCTTGCGCGACGAACCCAAGCAGCAGGACGCCCGGACCATGAGTCAGCGCCACATCCAGCTCGCCCATGCCCCGATGGGAGAGCTTGATGGGGGGTACTGTATAGGCTAGAGCCAGCACCGCCAAGATACCCAGGACCAGCGCCACCGCGCCGGGATTGGGCACCGCGAGGAGAAGCACCAAAGCTGCCGAGGCGCAGAGCGACAGCGCCATCCAGACCCCGCGCCAAAGATCGCGCAGCGAAAGTACGCCCTCGTGCAGGCTGCGTCCCCCGCCGTTGAACGGCCCCCAATTCTGGTTTGCTGCGTCACTTTCACGATCAAAGATGTCATTGGTCAGCACGGTCGCGGCCTTGAGCGCGACCATCGCCACAAGCCCCGCCCCAAAGGCGAGAGCATTCAGCGGCTGCGGCAGGAGCAATGCACCGAGCGTATAGGCAAGCACGCTCATCGGAAAGAATTGCGGTCGCACCGCAAGCAACCATTGTCCCAGCAGGTGAAGGCGGCTGCGCAAAGGTCCGCGCGGCCCCTCACTCAGTCCTTCACCCAAGGCGCGCGCCTGCTTTACCCATCGCCCGCGCGTCTCTGGGTCGGAATGACTGGGCGGTGAGAAGTGATGCACGCCAAGCGTCTTGATTCCGCACAGCCCCAAGGTTGCGCGCGTCATGGCGCGCTTGCCCGGAGCGCCCTGTACCCAGCGATAGACCGGCGGCGGGACATCCATGGTGATCAGCAACTCGGCCGTGCGCGGGGCGAGCAGGCCATAATAGTGGCCGCCCTCCTCGCGAAAGGCGAAGCCCGGATACAGCACGCGGTCGAGAAAGCCCTTCAGCCGCGCAGGCATCATCCCCCACCAGTTGGGAAAAACGAAAACCAGATGATCCGCCCAGTCGACCAGATCGCGCGCCTGTTCGAGATCCGGCTCCAACGGCTGATCTGCGGGCGAGGGTGGGACCACATCGGTGTCAAAAGCCATCTCTCCGAGCTTGAGGGACCGAACCGCGCAGCCCGCCCTGAGTGCCCCGGCGTGATAGGCCTCTGCCAGCGCGCCACACAGACTTTCATTCCGTGGATGTCCAAGAATTACGAGCACGTTCATGAAATCCTCATTGAATTGGCATCACGCTGCGCTGTCACGCGCTGCTTTTCGTCGCTGGAATTTCTCTGGCGCATCGCCCTCGTCAAAGAAGTGGAATTTCCGAAGAGACGGCCGCAGAGACATCTTTCGTGCAGCCTTCGGCTGTCTGCTCGCCCAAGTCCTCCAGCAGCCGCAGACGCGCGCGGTAGAGGCGGCTTTTCACGGTGCCGATTTCACAGTCGCAGGCAGATGCGGTTTCTTTGTAACTCATGCCCAACACACCGATCATCATGATCACTTCACGTTGAGACCGTGGAAGTCGGTGTATCGCTTCCATAAGCTCGCGCTTGCGCTGCGACCATTCCTGCTGCGGCAGGCTGCCGACATTGCTCGCGACGCATTGCTTCCTGCCGGTCGGTTCGCGCGTCGCGATCTTGTATCTTGTATAATATGTATTGCGCATGATCGTGAAGAGCCAGGATTTGAGCCGCGTACCTGGCGTGTACTGATGAATCTTGCTCAGGGCCTTGCTCAGCGTTTCCTGTACGAGGTCATCCGCATCACTCTGGTTCATATAGAAGGTGCGGGCGAACGCGCGCAGCGCAGGAATCAAGGCCACCACGTCATCTTCGGTGGATGCCATGCTGGTTTCCGACCGTTCAAAAGGCATATGCCTGGTCCTCCCGTGCGAATGAGAATTTTCTTGTGCCGTCACCAATCAACCCGTCATGCGGGAGGCGGTTCCACGTTGCGGAAGCACTCACGCACGAGCACTCAATCTGAGCGTGTTTCCGCCGAGGGGTCAGAACATCCGAGGGCGCGGCTGTGACGGGGCAGGGCTTTCTTCGGTCGGGCGCGGCAATTTCCGTGGCTCTCGATAGTCTCGCGGCGGAGAAACAGACAGTCGAGTGTTTCTTGGATCTGCTTTGCTTGCCGACCCTGAAAGCAGGCGGGCAGGGAACATCTTCAAAGATCAGGTGTTGGAGCATTGCAGAGGGACAGCGGCAAGGCTTCTGCTCCTTGGTGCGCGCGGCATTCAGATCAGCGAGCACTGATTGCGGAGTGGTCGCAAGGCCGCGAGGCACAATTTTCCAGACCGCGCGGCAACGAGGCTCACACCCGCAAATGCACGATTTCCTCGCCCAGAATATCGAGATACTGAACGCCTTCCTGAACGGGCTGCTGGTACTGATATGGGCAGTATATCTTCAGATATTTCTGGTCAGCCATTTGCGCCAGGCCCGCAGCGTAATCCATATCGATATCGGGGCAGCGGATGGAGAGCGCTCCCGCTGCCTTGTCACCAACCTGAGTTCAAACCCGCTCTATGTGCAGGGGATGGTCGCAGACCTGCTTGGGGACGAGAGTTCCACGCGTGTGACCATCACCGAACGCGAGGAAATTGATCAGACTGATCTGGAGGATCCCTTGGCGCGGACCAATCGCGGAACTCTGCAACCTGGACAGACGATTGATGTAGGTTCACTGGCAGATGTGCTCAATCGCGCATGGATCAGGCTGGGGCAGCGGTGGTCCATTGATGGACTGGTTCAAGTAAAGGTCACGGTCATTGCCATCTCGGGCCAGGCGGAGCGGGTCGTCGGAGCCAGCAAGACCTTTGACGCGAAATACCTGAACGGCCGCAGCCACTTTGTTCCGCAAAGTGTGCTCACACATCAGATCCGACCGCGGCGTGCACGAACTGCTTTCAGCGATCTGATGAATGATCAGTCAGAGGAGTAATGCGGAAACTCCGCACCGGGTAAATGTCGCGGACGTGCCATAGGGCGCGCGGCGGCATAGCGGAAGGAACGGGGATTCATGCCAGTCCGTGGACAGTGCGGGAACTGAAACAACCAGAGCTTTTGTCGTCTTGTCGCTGCTTCCGGGTGGCGCATGCGCCCGCATTCACGCCAAGGGTTTTGCCAGCAACGAATGCTCCTGCGCCGAGACAACAGGTTCTTGCCGGACTGTTACGCTGGCAAGGCATATCGCGGATTGCAAATGAAATGATGCCGGGCGGCCATCTGACCGCCCGGCACATCGGGAGCTGTGATATCACGCGCGACACCCACGAGGGAGGGAAGCGAAGGTGCCGCCGGACATTCAAAATGGATCAAACAGCTCCTGACTCAGTTGACACCATATTCCGGCATCGTGCGCAGCGTGTCCTCTGTAACATCGACATAGATGCGCAGATCCGTCAGGCCCTCGTCGCGCAGCACCGACAGTTCGTCAAAGCCGATGGCGACGGTATGCGCGCCAAGGCCAAGGAATCCGCCAACGTCAGCAACGATATATTGTGCTTCGCCCTCAGGCCCCAGCACGACATCGGTCACGTTGCCGACATTGTCATCATTGACGTCATAGAGATTGGCATTCAGCAGGTCATCGGCCGAGATCTCGTTGGCCTCCGCTTGCTGGTAGCCCTCACGCTGGATATCTGGCGGCATCAGACCATCGCGGCCTCCGAGCCAATCATCCTGCTGTTGCGCGGCTTGTTGCTGACCAGGATCCTGTTGCATGCCTTCTTGCAACTGCATGCCACGATCCTGCTGTGCTGTCGCGTCGAACTCTGGCGCGGACTCCAGCATATCGGCGCCCATCATCGTTATGACATAGACCTGCGAGGGATCGTTCGTGTCGGTTGAAAAGTGAACCTGATCCAGACCGATGGCAACTTGACGGGCGCCCATGCCAAGGAATCCGCCCACATCGACCAGAATAGCCTGGACGTTGCCACGCTCATCAAGCAACAGGTCGTTGACATTGCCGATGTTTTCCATGCCGTCAAGCTGTTCGGCGCCCACTGGCTGCCCCCAGCGTCCGACCTGCTGGCCCTGCATCCCTTGTTGGCCTGGCTGGCCCTGCAATCCTTGCTGACCTGCCTGATCCTGCATGCCTTGCTGGTCCTGCAGACCTTGCTGACCTGCCTGGTCCTGCAGTCCTTGCTGGTCCGGCTGGTCCTGCAACCCTTGCTGTTCCTGCATCCCTGGCCGGTCCTCCAGCCCTTGCGGGGCTTGCTGACCCTGAGCGGGAGCGAATACCTGCGCATCCATCAGTTCGCTGGCAAGAATGTCGCTATGTTGCATTTGGCCCGTATGAGTACCACTCCCGGGCTGGGCGCCTTGTTGCCCTGCCTGCGCGCCCTGTTGCGTGCCGTCGGCTGTCTGTGCGAGCGCGGGTCCGGCCATAATGAGCGCGAGCGCTGTGGTCGTGATAAGTCGTTTCATTCTTGAACCTCCTGATTCAACTTTTTGATGTCCCGCCTCCTCAAAGCTCGGAAGCGGTCCCAGTGCCTCCCAAACAGCCGATCCGACAGATTGTTCCTCTCCGAGCCACATATTCACCCCCGTCACACTCGGCAGCGAAGCTGAATTCCGCTTAGACATATGCCCGCGCACGACTGCCAGCATGGTCCAGATGTCGGCTCTGCAATTTCTGAGGTGATGTCCTTCGGGCGGCAGGTCGCAGCCATTCCAGCGCTACGCGCCATAAGTCGAGCAGCGGGTGCCGGGGCTATTGCTGAGGTTGGGCCGGTTGCTCAACCACAGTGGGCGGCTCTTCTGCGGCGTCCTCTCTCGTCTGGCCAGCAAGGACCAGGATCAGCACCAGCAACAGGAAACCCCCTGGAATCATTGCATAGATCAGACTGCGGGGCATACCACGCGACGCTTTCGGCTTCTTGTCGGGTTTCTTGGCCATCCGGGATTCCTTAGCTCATCACCCACTTAACGCATAAACCACACCTGTTGTTCCCTGGGAATCTGATGCATTCCGGAGCGCGCGCGCTTGGGGTCACGCCGCGATGATGACGTCGGGCCTTCGTAAGAAAGCCGCCTCAAGATCAGACCTGCTGCGCAAAACGATCTGCCCGTGCGCAGGCCCTTTCGTCACACCGGATAGCGGAAGCTCGCCGCGATGCACGTTTCCACACTGCCGCGCCCCTCCAATGGGAAGACATCGCCGCCGTTCCTGAGTGTCTCGACCACGGCGCAGTCGATCAGGTCATCCGCACCGTCCTCGGCAGGTTCTGCAGTCAGCTTAGTGGCGTCGAAATGCCCGTAGAGAGTGTGTCCACTGTCAACAAAGAGATGTGACACGCGACCCGTTGCCGCCGCCGTGACAATCTCGACAGGATCTTTGCTTGCTTCGCGGTCCCCGCGCCCTAGCGACATCGCCAGTTTGTCCCAGGTTTCAGAGCGGCGTTTTTCTACCGCGCTCTGCAGGCATTGTGATGCCGCGTCGCGCATTTCTGTCTGGTCGAGTGTGTCGGGATGCTGCGTGATCCCCTTGTCAACAAGAAACGGATATTCCGTGCTTGCGCGCAGCATACCGTACAATCGCTCATCCGCGATCAGGACAAGAGGCGTGTTCGTGCCGCTCAGATATTGAGCTACGGCATTAATGATCAGATTGGCGTAACTGCGCATATCCTCTTCATGGTCTTCGCGCCAGTCATGCCCGCCCATGCTGTGATGCGGAACACCTGACGGCCCTGCTGGCCCTGCCGGGCTCATCAGCCCACCCCGGTATGACGCGGGGATACCGGAATCCTCGCGTCCGTGGATGTTGCCTTTCTCTTGCTGATTGGTGAACTTGCTGATTGCGGCCAAAGAGCCGGGCAGATCAGGGATCTTTTCTTCGCTCAGTATCCCGCCGACGGCGCGGTAAAGGCAGGCGCGCTCACGGCTGGCCACAAGGATCGCGTGATCGGGTGTCTGTTTCAGGTCCTCCAACAAAGGTAGCAGCCGAAAGCGCGGGCCGACATGAACGCTGGTTTCGGTGAAGCGCGCATCCACCACCCGCGTCACATCAGGGGCGATGAACACCGCCACGCGACGTTCACTCCCGCCAGCAACATCGTCATAGCTCAAAGCCCGCAAGCGCTGTTCTACCGAAGCAATTGCCGCTGCATCTGCGGCGACCGTCGCGATCGCTTTCTGGGCTTGCGATTTGGCATTCTTGAGCGCGATGCGGATGTGATCGTGCTCACCGCCACCTGCGGCCATTTCCATGTAAAGGCTGACACAAATTGGCGCGTCGCAGGCCGCGAGATCCCGAAGCAGGCTTGTATTGAGTCTTTGCATGTCTCACCTCTAACTTTCCTCTGAGAATAAGCCTGTGCCCCCTGTTCAGGTTCCTCGCCAGAAAGACGCTCCTGCGCGCGGCAAATGCGCTGACACCACCGTCGAGCGATGTGAGCACGCCAAAACGCGAGCTTTCCTACATGAACACAAGAACAACAACAAAAAGGATCGCAATGACCAAGGCCAACGCGAGAAGTAATGGCCCAAGCCGGGGCTGAAGCAGCTTGCTGCCACGGCCCTGACGGGCAGGCGGCCCCAAGTGGGTACTCTGGGCCTCGCCCAAATCCCGATCAGAACGATCTTGTATTTCGTGCTGATGCGCTATCCGCGCCTGCCTGTCGGTCACCGGGGCTCCGGCTGCTTCATCATCTGTTCCCAGGGGCGCTGCGGCAGGATCAGGAAAGGCGATCTTGTCGCGCCCTTCTCCAGCGTCAATGTCGCGCCGGAGCCTTGAGGGCGTCTTGGAAGATTGTTGGTTCTTGCGCATTGTCCGTTCCTTCCGGTCTGGAAACCGAACTACAGCGCAGAAAACTTGTTCCCGCCCTGCGCGATATCGAAACAATACCCGACCTATCTCGCGCAGCGAGACCGCAGGCTGCAAGGCCGCACGGCGCCACGGCAAGGATCTGGCTGGGAGGCACTGACGCTGATGCTGTGGGGAACATATGCTTCCCTTCGCGGTTTCGCCCGGACGATGCTCGGCTTTTGGCTCGCGCCGCATTTAGGTGCGGCGGCATGGCGTGTGGCCAGCAGAAGAGCCGGAATGCCGTCACCGAGCTTTGGTTTTTCTCTGTCGGTTGAACGAAATGGTGGATGATCTCTTGATGGAAGCGCGCGGGTGGCTGGGGCTGGATGAAGACGAGCTTGAAGCCCGCCACATGGCTCTGCGTGCCGTGGTGGTGTTCATCTTCTCGATTGTGGTCGTAAGGCTTGGAAAGAAACGCTTCATTGGCGAAAATACGGCCTTTGACCTGATCCTTGGCGTCCTGCTTGGATCCACGATCAGCCGCGCCATTACCGGACAGTCGCCCTTCTTCCCGACACTGACCGCAGTGGTCGTTATCCTCGCGCTCCACTGGTTTATTTCGCAGCTGGCAGTGCGCTGGGAGGGCTTCGGTACGCTGGTGAAGGGCCGCTCGCGTGTTCTTGTTTCGGATGGAAAGGTGGATTGGTCGGAAATGAAAAGTGGCAATATCAGCGAGAATGATCTGCGTGAGGCCCTGCGCCTCAAGGCGCGGATTTCAGACTGGAACAAGGTCAAGGAAGCGCGCCTCGAACGAAACGGAGAGATCAGCGTCATCCTGCAGAGCGACTAGCGCGCGATCCTCGCCACATAGCAGGAATATGCAGACAGTCGGGCACAGACCGGAACAAATGCGACGTTTTTCAGGTTCGGTGAGCGTCGGAATAACCCAAGTTTTCACGGAGATTCAAAATGCCCGATGCAAAGAAATATGTCGACCAGTGGTTGCGTGACGCGCATGCGATGGAAAAGCAGGCTGAAACCATTCTCCAAGGTCAAATCGACCGGCTGGAGCACTACCCTGAGCTATCCGAGCGTATGAAGGCGCATTTGAAGGAAACCGAAAGCCAGCGCGAGCGCCTTGAAGCCTGTCTGGAGCGCCGCGGCATCTCGACCTCTGGAATAAAAGATGCCTCAGCGCAATTCACGGCCATGATGCAGAACCTGAGCGGGGTGTTTGCGGGGGATGAAGTGGTCAAGGCATTACTTGCAAGCTATGCATTCGAGTCCATGGAAATTGCCTCCTACCGCATTTTGTCCGAGGCCGCTGCCGCCGAAGGCGACCATGAGACCGCTGATCTGTGCAAAGAACTTTGCAAGGAAGAAGAGGCGATGGCCGACTGGCTGAAAGAGCATACCCACAACATTACGACCGCATTTCTCGGACGTGTGGAATCCGAAGATGCGGTCGCAAAGCGGTAGTCTCAAGATCTCACAGTGGCGGACGGGACGCCATATCCACAGCCCCGGTCCTGTCCGCCACACGTGGTTTCATGCACGATGCCGACAAGGATATCTTCGTGCCTTGGTTTTTATCCCACCGAAATCATCAACCAGCTGCGCAATGAGCTTGTGACACCACGTCTCAGAAGATCGCCGAAACCTTGACCGGTCATGGGTTTTCCAACGAGTTGGCCGAGACCGCCGCGGATCTGCAGAGGCTTGGGGCGCGGATCTCGCCCTGATCCGCCGCGCAGCGGCTGGCCTCTGGCAGAACAAAGGCCACAATCCCGCAATCCGACAAGAAACTGTTACATGAAACTGCTATCGGGCCTCTATGAAAGATGTCCCGACAGGTCTCGACCGTATCGCCTTGTGCGCGACGCAAATCGCCAAGTCCTTTGGCGATACTCAGGTTCTCCGCAATATCGATCTTGGCCTGGGTCTGGGCGAAGTGGTGGCGCTCCTTGGCCCGTCGGGGTGTGGCAAGACCACGCTTCTGCGCATTGCCGCAGGTCTGCTTTCGGCGAGTTCGGGCCAGATGCAGATTGCAGGCCAGCGCGTGGTCGATGGCAGCGGGTTCAATGCGCCGCCAGAGGCGCGTGGCATCGGCATGGTGTTTCAGGACTATGCCATCTGGCCGCATCTGAGCGTGCTGGACAATGTGGCCTTCCCGTTGCGCATGCGCAAACTGGGCCGGAATGAGCGCGAAACACGCGCGCGGCGCGCGCTGGACCGGGTGGGACTGGCGCATCTGGCAGACCGTTTTCCCGGCACTTTGTCGGGTGGACAACAGCAGCGCGTCGCATTGGCGCGCGCGATAGTCGCCGAGCCGCCGCTGGTGCTTTTCGACGAGCCATTGTCAAACCTCGACCGTGAATTGCGCGAGGGGCTGGCACTGGAAATCGGCACGCTCCTGCGCGAACTGGGCCTGTCGGCAATCTATGTGACGCATGACCAGTCCGAAGCCTTCACCATCGCCGACCGCGTTGCGGTCATGCTGGGCGGCAGGATCGCTCAGATTGACAGCCCTGAGACATTGTTCACCGCGCCCGCATCCGTTGCGGTTGCGCAGTTTCTGAACATCGGTGCGCTGGTCGATGGTCGTCTATGTGCCTCGACTGGCTTTACCTGCACGCGTTCCCAACTCAGCCTTCCCTCCCTCGCGGGCAGGGCGCCTGAAGGGCCTGCGCGCATCCTGATCCCCCGCACGGCCATCCGGCCTGACCCGCAGGGCGCGCTGACGGCGCAGGTGCTGCGCTGCCAGTTTCAGGGCGACCGGTATCTGCTGCATCTGGGACTTGATGGCCAAAGCACTGGCCTTGTCTGCCCGGCGGATCTGCCCGCCCCCGTGAACAGTCAAGTGCCGCTGGCGATTGATGCTGATCGCCTGCGCGTCTTCCCGCTCTGAACCAAAGCTGAAGGAAATCCCTATATGTTCCGCACGACCGCTCTCGCTGCATCACTGGGCCTGATGGGCACGCTTGCACAGGCCGACACACTCACATTCTACACCGCTGGTCCCGGCGAGTTGGCCGATGCGCTGGCCGAAGCCTTTCAGGCCGAGACCGGTATCACGGTCAATGTGTTCCAAGGCACCACCGGGCAGGTCATGGCGCGGCTGGAGGCCGAAGAAGCCAACCCGCAGGCCGATGTCGTGGTCTCGGCAAGCTGGGGCTCTGCCGTGGACCTGCACGAGCGCGGGCTCTTGATGGAATACACCTCGCCCCATGCCGAGAACGTGCCGGACTTCCTCAAGCACAGCCATTATGTCGCGCAGGGCATTTCGGCGCTTGCGATTGCGTGGAACACCCAGAGCGGCACCCCGCGCCCTGCTGAATGGACCGATCTGGCCAGTGAGGATTACCGCGACCTCGTCACCATGCCCGATCCGGCGCAGTCTGGTTCTGCCTTTGACCTGATTGCCGGGCTTGAAACCGCGATGGGCGATGCGGCGTGGGACCTGCTTGGTGCGCTGGCTGATAACGGCATGATTGTGCCCGGCCCGAATGCCGCGGCACTCAACCCCGTTTTGCAAGGCGCTGCGGCAGCCGTCTTTGGCGCTGTCGACTACATTTCCTACGCGCGCGCAGCCGATGGCGAAAGCGTAGAGGTGATCGTGCCCGAAAGCGGCACCGTGATTGCTCCGCGTCCGATGTTCATTTTGGAGTCGACCTCGAACGCGGACGCGGCAAAGGCATTCGTAGATTTCGTACTCTCGGAAGCCGGTCAGGCACTCGTCGCCGATACCTGGATGATGCCCGCCCGCGCCGATGTCGAAGGGCTGCGTCCTGGCATCACCGATCTGAACGTGATCGAGGTCGATGAGGACGCTGCTTCTGCCCGCCGCGACGAGATCATCGCGCGCTTCAATGAGACCGTAAGCAACCGTTAATCCTTGATGCATTCCAGCCTATGGCCCCGAAACGCTCGGGGCCATAGGTCTTTCCGAAAGACCCGACATGTTGCGCGCGCAATCCGTTCTGACCACGCTGGCCGCCGCAGCGCTGATCCTGCTGGTCGGCCTGCCTGTGCTGTTCATCCTGTTGCAGGCCGTCTTCCCCGAATTTGCGCGGGGCTCGCTCGCCGCCCCCTTCTCCAAGCTCGTCATCCTGACCGAGAATGACCGGCTGATGATGCAGGCGCGCAATACAGTGCTGCTGGCAATGTCGGTGATGATCGGCTGCCTGATCTTCGGCCTGCCCATCGGCATCTTGCGCGGGCTGTTTCACGTGCCGGGCGCGCGGGTCTGGGATGTCGTGTTCCTGATCCCCTTCCTGATCCCGCCCTTCATCGCCGCCATCGCCTGGATGATGACGCTGCAGCCGCGCGGCTATCTGTTCCAGCTTGTCGGTTTCGACATGAGCCGCTTCCTGTTCAGCTTCACTGGCGTGGCCTTTGTCATGACATTGAACCTGTTCCCGCTGGTCTATTTCGCCGTATCGCGCGCGCTGGAGATGGTGGGCGGCCGCTTTGCTTCGGCGGCGCGCGTGCATGGGGCGCGACCATTGCAGGCGTTTTTCCTGATCACCCTGCCGCTGTCGATCCCGGCGATTGCCGCAAGCCTGCTGATCGTCTTCGCCATGTCGATCGAGGAATTCGGCACGCCCGCGGCCCTGGCCTCGCGCACGGGGTTCGAGGTTCTGGTGACGGGCATTTACACGCGCCTGTCGGACTGGCCGATTGACCTGTCAGGCGCGGCGCTTGGCTCGGTCCTGCTGATGGCGATGGTGCTGGCAGCTTTCACGCTGCAAAACTGGATCGCCACGCGGCGGTCCTATGTCAGCCAGACCGGCAAGCCCGCAGATCTGGAAAAGGCCGATCTGGGGCCATGGCGCTGGCCCGCGCTGGCGGTGTTCGCGCTGGTGGCGATTATCGGCGTGCTGATCCCGCTGGCAGCAATTGCAGTCACATCCGTCATGGGCACCATCTCCGGCGGGCTGAGCTGGTCGAATTTCGACCTGCGCCACTATGAGCCGATTTTCCGAAGTGGCAGCCGTGCCTGGCAGGCGCTGATCACCTCTGGCTGGCTTGCGGTGCTGACGGCCTTCGCCACCGCCGCAATCGGCGGGCTGGTTGCCTATATCGTGGTACGCGGCACCGGGCGGGGCAGGGCGGTGATGGATGGGCTCTCGGTGCTGCCAAATGCGATTCCCGCCATTGTGCTGGCGGTGGGCATCATCCTGTTCTGGAATTCACCCTATCAGCCCGTTTCGCTTTATGGCACCGCCGCGATACTGCTGATCGCCTATATCGGCATCCTGTTGCCCTATCCGATCCGCTATGCGGTGGCGCGTTTGCGGCAAATCTCCGGCGCGCTCGACGATGCCGCGCGGGTCGCGGGCGCGGGCCAGATGCAGGCGCTGCGCCATGTGACGCTGCCGCTGATGGCACCCTCACTGATCGCGGCAATGATGCTCGTCTTTGCGATTGCCTCGCGCGAATTGGTGGCCTCGATCATGTTGGCACCGGCAGGCATGCGCACCGTGGGCACTTTCGTCTTTTCCCAGTTCGAACAAGGCTCGGTGCAGACCGGAATGGCCATGAGCGTGATCGCAATCGCCATCACCTCGGGCATCTTGCTGGCGGTCAACCTGTGGCTGGCACGTCAGGGCAGCAGCGCATTCTCGGGCTGAGCACGCAGGACGGATCGCCTCGGCGTGACGATGGCTTGGGCGCCCTTGCCTGATCCGGCCATTCCTGCATCGCAGAGAAGTTCCGTGATTGAATGCCGAAGCGGCCCCTTCTGCAGCACCCTATGGCAAGGGAATATGCTCATCCCGGTCCTGTGGCGGCAGGTCGAACAGCCCTTGCCCCCATCTGGCGGCGCGCCATTCTTCTTTCGCGGCCTCAATCCGGTCGCGCGATGACGCGACGAAATTCCACCAGATATGGCGCGGCCCGTTCAGCGTGGCGCCGCCCAATGCCATCAGCCGCGCACCCTGTTCGCCCGCGCGCACAGTAATCCTGTCGCCGGGCCGGAACACCATCATGCGCCCTGCCTCGAAGACCTCTCCCGCGATCTCGACCGTGCCGGATGTGATGTAGAGACCCCTGTCCTCGTGATCATCCGGCAGCGGAAAACGCGCGCCAGCCTCCAGCACAACGTCCAGATAGAATGTGTCCGAATACATGGTTGCGGGCGCTTTTGCTCCGTAAGCCGTGCCCAGGATCAGACGGGCCGTGATCCCGGTATCCAGGATTTCGGGCAAGGCTTCCGCGCCATGATGCTCGAAAAACGGCGCGTCATCCTCGTGATCCTCGGGCAGGGCGATCCAGGTCTGGATGCCGAACAGGCTGGACGGACCTTGGCGCGTCGCCTGCGGTGTGCGCTCGGAATGGGTGACGCCTTTGCCCGCCATCATCCAGTTCAGTGCGCCGGGGCGGATGACCTGATCGGCGCCGGTGCTGTCCAGATGATGAAACTCGCCCTGATAGAGGTAAGTGACAGTCCCCAGCCCGATATGCGGATGCGGGCGCACATCGACCCCTTTGCCGGTCAGGAATTCCGCAGGCCCGGCCTGATCAAAGAATATGAACGGCCCGACCATCTGCCGCTTGGGGGCGGGCAGGGCGCGGCGCACCTCGAACCCGCCAATGTCGCGCGCCCTTGGCACGATCAGCGTTTCAATGGCGTCAATGCCCACATCATCGGGGCAACCGGGGTCCAGGGTCGGGTTCCAGCTCATGGTGCATCCTCCTGTTTCCATGTCAGCTTAGGACGGCATGGCACACCCGGCAAGCAAAGCCTGTTCGCCTGCGCCGAACACGGCATTCGTCCTTGCATCGGTCGTGATACATTCCCATGACTCCTATATGACAGGCGACCCCAAGGCGCATTCGCGTCTAAGCACGGAGGATTTCCCATGCCATCCGGACTTCACCATGTGACCGCCATCACTGCGCGGGTGCAGGCCAATGTCGATTTCTATGCGGGCTTTCTGGGCTTGCGGCTGGTCAAGCAGACCGCCGGTTTTGCCGATGGCGAGCAGTTGCATCTGTTCTACGGCGACGCAGCTGGCAGCCCCGGCAGCCTGATCAGTTTCCTGGTCTGGGAAGCGGGCGCGCGTGGCCGTAGCGGGCACGGGCAGGTATTCGAGATCGCGCTTGCCGTGCCGCCTGCCAGCATCGGCGACTGGCTGGCCCGCGCCCTGCATGCGCAAATCCCTGTCGACGGGCCTGCGCGCGAATTCGGCGAACCGGTCCTGCGCCTGCGCGATCCCGACGGGATTATTGTCAAGCTGGTGGGGGCCGATCTACCCGCAACCGCCCCGCTGCCCGATCCCATTGCCCCAACGCGCCTGCGGGCTGTCACCCTTCTGAGTGACCAACGCGATGCAAGCGCGGATTTCCTTGCGCAGTTCGGGTATCGCGCTGGCCCTGCGGAAGGGGCTGTGCAACGCATGGTCTCCGAGCGCGATGTGATCGACCTGCGCGATGGTAGCGGATTCGTGCCGGCCATTCCCGGCACCGGGATGATCGACCATGTGGCCTTTCGCGCCCCGGATGCGGATGCCCTGCGCGCCATGCGACGCGCGCTTGGCACTGCGCAGGGGCTGACCGAAGTGCATGACCGGCGCTATTTTCTGTCCCTCTATGTCCGTGACCCTGCCGGTCATCTGATCGAATATGCCACCGACGGTCCCGGATTTGCCATTGACGAGCCGCACCAATCCCTTGGGGAGACGCTGTTTTTCCCACCACATGACGCGGCCCGCGCGCAGGACTTGCGTGTGATGCTGCCACAATTCGCCCGCCCCGGCGCAGAAAGGACTCCGATGCGTGATTTGCCCTTCATCCACCGTTTTCACAGACCGGACGATCCTGATGGATCGGTCATCGTGCTGCTGCACGGCACGGGCGGAAACGAGGCCGACCTGATGCCACTCGCCCATCGCATCGCACCCCGCGCGACCCTGCTGGGCGTGCGTGGGCGGTCCAATGAGGAAGGCATCAACCGCTGGTTTCGACGTTTCGATGCCGTGACCTATGATCAGGCCGATATCCGGTCAGAGGCTGCGGCGTTCAAGGGGTTCATGGACAGCGCCGTCCAAAGCTACGGGCTGGATGCCGGGCGCATCAGCTATCTGGGCTATTCCAACGGCGCGAACCTTCTGGGCGCGGTGATGCTGTTGCATCCCGGTCTGGTGCAGCGCGCGATCCTGCTGCGCGGCATCGCCGCGCTGGAGGAGCCGCCATCCCCCGATCTTGCCGGGACCGAGGTCTTGCTGCTCTCGGGCGCGCATGATCCTTTTGCCCGCATGGCCCCGGCGCTCGAAGCCGCCTTGCGCGCTGCGGGTGCCAGCCTTGATGCGCAGACCCTGCCCGCAGGCCATGACATTGGCGCGGCGGATCTGGAGGTGACAAAAGCATGGCTGGGCCAGCGCATCGCGGATTGAGGGGAAAGCGATGACGGCCCCCTGCATCGGCATGCTCGGAGCGGGGGACCGTCATGGCGCCTCAGATCGCTTTGGCAAACCCGTCCATGAACCCCGCCAGCCGGTCGCGGCTGGCGGTATCGGTCAGGTTCCCGTCGCTGTCAAACAGATCACCCGCGCGCGATACCATCAGCCGCCCATCGGCCCAGAGATCTGCCTTGAGCGTGCGCAGCACCGGCAGCCACTGGGCTTGCGCCAGCATTGTGCCGAACCCGCCGGGCGAGGCGCCGATCACGGCGACAGGCTTGCCCGCCCACATCTTCAATCCCGGCCCGCGTGACATCCAGTCGATGGCATTCTTGAACACGCCGGGAATGCCATTATTGTATTCAGGCGTCACCAGAAGCACCCCGTCTGCGGCCTGTAGCTGGGCTTGCAGCGTTTGCACGGCGGGCGGCAGACCTGACGATTTTTCCAGATCGCCATCGTAAAGCGGCACGTCACGGATTGATCCGATCTCGATCCCTGTACCCTCGGGCACCAGTTCTGCCGCCGCGCGCAGCAGGCCTGCATTGAAAGAGGCCCGCCGGAGGCTACCGCTCAGGCCAAGGATGGTTTTCGTCATCAGATATCTCCTTTCGACATTGGTTTCGCCGCAGTCAGGGGTTCAGGCACGGGTTCGGTCAGCATCTTGTCGCGTCCGGACATGATGTCACCCTGTACCTGCTCGGTCAGGCGTTGGGCATCGCGGCGGCGGGTCTCTTCCAGCGCCTCACTCACCGAAGCCTCATCGCAGCCAAGACTGCGCAAGCCTTCGGCCCCCATCAGCAAGGCTGATGCAACTGTCTCGCGTATCTCAAAACCCACACCTGCGCGGATCAGTTCCATCGAATGGCCCCGGTCATAGCTGCGCGCCAGCACTGCTGCATGCGGGAATTCATGCTGGACAAGTTCGGCAATGGCGCTGACGGCGCGGCGGTCATCGACACATATCATGATCACCTGCGCCTGTGCCGCGCCCGAGGCGTGCAGGATATCCAGCCGCGTGCCATCGCCGTAAAATACCTTGAAGCCAAAGCGCGCCGCCTCGCGGATGCGGTCGGGATTGTGGTCAATAACAGAAACATCTGCGCCGCGTGCGAGCAACACCTGCAACGCGATCTGACCAAACCGCCCGAAGCCGATCACCAGCACCTGTCCGCGCAAGCCCTTCGCCGCGTCAACTCCGTCCAATGCTGCCCCCGGATCGCGCAGCAACCGGTCGGCCGCAATCAGGATCAGCGGCGTAATCGCCATCGACAGGATCACGACCGTTGAGAAAATCGCATTCTCACGTGCATCAATCACCCCGCCCGCCAGCGCGGCGGTGTACAGGACAAAGGCAAACTCGCCGCCTTGCGCGAACATGGCGGTACGACGAAGCGCTGTCAGATTGGCACTGCCAAAGGCCCGTGCAATGGCATAGATGGCCGCGGCCTTGACCAGAACATAGACCACCAGCATGGCCAGGAGCAGCGGCCATTCGGCGGCTACCACGCCCAGATTGAGTGACATGCCGACCGCCAGAAAGAACAGACCCATCAGAAGGCCCTTGAATGGCTCGATATCGCTTTCGATCTGGTGGCGATAGCTGGAGCCCGAGAGCATGACCCCGGCCAGAAACGCCCCCATCGCCATCGACAGGCCCACGGCTTCCATCAGAAGCGCCGCGCCCAATACCACCAGCAGCGCGCCGGCACTGAGCACCTCGCGGGTGCGCGCCCGCGCCAGAAGCGCGAAGAACGGATCGAGCAGCCAGCGTCCCGCCACCAGCAGCGTCACCAGCCCGGCCAGCGCCAGCGCCACGGCCCCCAGCCCGCCCTCGCCCTGTCCGAGGGGCGACAGGAAAGCCACAACCGCCAGCAAAGGCACGATCAGCAGATCCTCGAATAACAGGATCGAGACGGATTTCTGCCCCTCGGTGCTGGCGATTTCACCCCGTTCCTGCAAGGTGGACATGATCACGGCGGTTGAGGACAGCACGAAACCGGCCCCTGCGATGAAGGCTGTGACGGGGGAAAGACCAAAGACCACCATCCCCGCCACCGACAGCAAGGCAATCGCCAGGCTGACCTGTGCCAGCCCCAGCCCGAAAATCTGTCCGCGCAGCGCCCAGAGCTTTTGCGGGCGCAGTTCCAGCCCGATGACGAACAGAAACATCACAACGCCCAGTTCCGCAAAATGCAGGATCGTGTCAGGATCCGTGAACAGGCCCAGCACCGATGGCCCGACCAGCGCCCCGGCGGCAAAATACCCGAGTACCGAGCCAAGACCCAGGCGCCGGAACAGCGGCACCGCAACCACCGCCGCGCCCATCAGCACCACGACCGGGCCAATGACCGGCCCCAACCCTTCTACAGCCATTGGCCTGCCCCCTTCAAACTGAACCGTCCATGTTTCTCAGCGACAGTTCTTGCGTAAAATCGTGGTGCCCGCCGCCAAATCATCCCGGCGGCGGGCGATTGTTCGCCTAGTCCAGCGGTTTCAGCCCGGCTTCGATTGCGGCACGGCGGGGTTCAAGAAAGGGCGGCAGAGACAACGCCTCGCCCATCGTCTCGAAGGGTTCATCCACCGCGAATCCCGGCCCATCCGTCGCCAGTTCGAACAGATTGCCGCCGGATTCCCGAAAATACAGGCTGCGGAAATAGTAGCGCTCCACTTCGCCGGAACTGGGCATGCGCAAGCTGTTCAACCGCGCCGCCCATTGGCTGAGGGCGGCTTTGTCAGGCACTCTGAACGCGACATGATGCACCGCACCCGCGCCCTGCTGCGCCACGGGCAGGTCCGGCTGAACCGCCACATGTACTTCGGCGGCTGGCCCGCCCGCGCCCATCTCATAGACATGCACCTGGCCCAGCCCATCGGGGCTGGCATAGTCGCGCGCGGCCCGCATGTTCATCAGGCGGGTCAGAACCGCGTCGGTCGGGGCCAGTTGCGGCACGGAGATGGTGATTGGTCCCAGACCCCGGATCTGGTGCTCGGCCGGAACAGGGCTGCGCGCCCAGGGATGCGCGGCGCCCGGCGCCTCCGCCGTCAGACGAAAGCGCTGGCCTTCCGGGTCTTCGAAATCCAGCGTGGCGCGGCCATCGGTCTGTCCGATGACGCCGCGGCTCAGTCCGGCATCGCGCAGGCGGCCAGCCCAATAGTCAAGACTGCCTTCGGCCACGCGCAACCCGGTGCGGCTGATCGAATGGGTGCCGCGCCGTTCGCGCCCGACAGGCCAGTCGAAAAACGTCAGATCCGTGCCGGGACTGCCCGCGCCATCGGCGAAAAACAGGTGATAGGCGGATGTGTCGTCCTGATTGACGGTCTTCTTGACGCGCCTCAGCCCCAGGGTTTCAGTGTAAAAGCGATTGTTGCCGGGCGCGTCAGCGGTAATCGCAGTCAGGTGGTGAATTCCGGTCAGGTCCATGCGGGCCTCCTTTCTCTTGTCTTAACATGGCACGAGACGGCGCGAATGCGCAGCCCTTTCAGTACCAACCCGGTGTTCGCGATTGCCGAACGACAAGGGGCGGTATACCCTCTGGCAATGCGCTATACGTTAGACGAAATCGAAACCTTCCTGACGGTGATGGAACTTGGCACAGTCACCGCTGCCGCCGCGCATATGAACCTGTCGAAATCCGTGATCAGCAAACGCATCTCCGATCTGGAGCGTGCGCTGCAAGCCGCGTTGTTTCTGCGCAATGCAGGCCGTGTCACTCCGACCGAAGCGGCGCAGCGGCTGGCGGAACAATTGCGCCCGGCGCTCGCCGCCCTGACAGCGGCCACCGACAGCGCATCCTGGGGGATGGATGGCGCCGCACCCCTGCGCGGGCGGCTGTCCATCACCGCGCCCATGAGTTTCGGAACGCTTTTCCTGAGCCCGATCCTTGCGCGCTTCGCGCTTGAGCACCCGCAGCTGGAATTGCGGATCGACTATGATGATCGCGCCCGCGATCTGGTCCGCGACGGGTTCGATCTGGCTCTGCGCATCGGCGAGGCCCGCGACAGCGCCCTGATCAGCCGGACCCTGTGCACCGACCAGATGGTCGCCTGTGCCAGTCCTGACTATCTGGCCCGTCATGGCCATCCCGCGACACCCGCCGATCTGGCGGGCCATCAGGTGCTCAGCTACAGCCACTTGCCGGATGGGCATCTGTGGCAGTTTGCGAAAGGCGGGAAATTGACCTCGGCCCCCGTCCGCAGTTGCCTGACCCTGAACAATGGCGAGGCCATGCGCGATTTTGCTCTGGCAGGTATCGGGTTGGCCATGTTGCCCGGCTTTCTGGTGGCGTCGCCCATCGCGGCAGGCAGGCTGGAACCCGTGTTGCCGGGCTACGCGACGCGGAAAATGCCGGTCCTTGCGCTATGGCCGCCGATTTCTCCCATGCCCGCGAAATTGCGCGCCCTTGTCGATCATCTGGCGCAGGAGCTGGCGGGCGGTCGTCCTTGGGCGGAATAGATGTGCTGAACGTTGCGGGGCAGCCGGCGGCTTCACTTGCGGGGACCGCCTGTCGGTGTCCAGATTGCATTGCACCGGCGCCAGAGGCCGCGCAGAGATCAGGACAACAGCGCGTTTTTCCTATCGGACAGGCCCTGATCATGACGCGAAATTGTCGGCAATCTGCTGGCAGCAGGCGGCTGCGATGATTATATTCAGATCAGGCGATTGCGTCCGCAAGCGCCCTGAACCAACCGCGCGGGGTGCCCGTGCGCTGGATGCGTCCCAGAAAAGCCCCGCGCGTCATGCGACGGAGGCTGATATGTTCAAACGAATTCTTACCTCGGCACTGGTATTCGGCATGGCCGCGCTTGCGCCCCCTGCGGCGGCGCAAATGATCTGCGGGCCGCGACCGGCGATCACCAACTGGTTGATGACCAGCTTCGGCGAGAGCCGATCCGCAGTCGGGATGATCGGGCAGGACCGGGTACTTGAGCTTTGGGTGGCGGCAGAGACCGACAGCTGGACCATCCTTGTTACCCGTCCCGACAGCATTTCCTGCGTCGTTGCGGGCGGCACCAACTGGATCGAGGTCAATCCGCGCAGCGATCAAGCGCCCGCATCCCGATGGTTTCTGCGACAGGATTGAGCAGGCACCCTCTGCGTCAGGAAGTCGGGCGGCCCGGTTCCACCCC
>NZ_MJAP01000013.1 GCF_001884735.1 Natronohydrobacter thiooxidans
TGATCAAGACGGATACTCACTGTTGCTCATTGCTTTCCCCTTGTCTGGAAATATTCGATCTGTCTGATCTGCGGAAGATCGTCCGCGCGAGGAGCCAGCAAAGCCCGGCTGCGGCCAAGTGTGCCAGCAGGGTCGCGACCTGCGCGGCGCATTCACCTTCCGGCGCCGAGACGAGACCGGACGCGCGCGAAGCTGCTAGAACGCCCAGCAGCAGGGCGGTTCCGAGCGCGACATAGAGGGAAACGCGTCCCGTGCGCGCGTCCCATGCAGCAATCGCAAGTCCGACCAGCGCTGCCGGGGCGGCGCCGACCATGTAGGAAATCGGCAGGCCGAACACGAGGCCGAGAAGCATCACCCCTACAGCGAAACGGCCCTGATCCAGCCAACCGTCCGCAGCGAGCCCCGAAGTGAGGCCCAAAACGGCAAGGAGAAGCGTAACCGCCAAGGCTCCGACGGGTGGACCGAGCGCTACAAACACGGCGACGATACCGAGGAAGCGGCCGATGGAGGGCTTGGGGTTGCTGTCCTGGACCTGTCCAATATCTGTCATGCCCGCAGTTTGAACGTGGGCTCGAAGGGCCGCACCCCCCTGAACAGGGGGGAGCCGGATTTCCCGAGCATCCATACGCTCACGTCATGTCAGAGAGTTTCGCCAGCATCATCACCCTGATCGCCATCGCTATCGGCATGTTTTACGTCGTGGGCGGCATCGTCCACATGCGCGCGCTGGTTCTGGATTCGATGGCCGACGAACTGTTCACCATGCTCGGTGATGGCGAAGCCAGCAGCGAGCGCCTGCGTACGCGCGCGATGATGGCTGGGGCGGCGCTGACCTTTGCCTCTGGACTTTCGCTGCTGGCGCTGTCACGCTGGACGTTGCCGATCTTTGCCGTCAATACTGTCCTGCAAGGTGCATATCTCCTCTGGGTGGCGCGGGCTTCCCCGCCGCAGGACGATGCCGAGCGGCACGGACGGCGCGCCACTTTGCGCGCCTTCTTCAACTATATCGCGGCGCTTGGCTTCGTCGTCGGGCTCGACCGGTACGGCCTGTGGCGGATCTGGCTTGAGCCCGCCCTTGCCGAACTGGCGGCCATCGCCGCACCGGCAATCGCGCTTTCATGGTTCTTCCGGCAACGCAGCAGTCCAGCAAGCAAAGCAACTTCAATAGCGCCCCCGTCCACTTCCTCCGAGCCGCGGCCCGCGGATGCGCCGAACCCGGAGTGTTTGAGGCTGGCACCCGAATATCACTGCGCACCGCTCTGGGACGACGAGTGTGGAAACATGGTAGATCCCGCCAGTCTGGGATTGAGCGCAGAACTCCTGCAACGCATTGCCGATTGGGATGCCTCGTTTCAAGCGACCTTCAATGAGGACGACCCCTTCGCGTCCGGATTCACCGATGTCGCGGCGGAACATGCTTGGGTCAAAAAGGGCAATGCCATCGTCGAGGATCTGGGAAAGGAATGGCCGGGATCGATCTTCAACGGGATATCCGGGCTCACCAAGCTGGTGCGCGATGCTCGCCATGATCTTGGACCTTGGGACGAGCTCCCGGAGGAGCGCCTCGCCGCGATCGGGGAGAAATGCGGGGTCGCCGAGATAGAGGCGGCCATCGTTTGGCTCGACGAACTTTCGCGCGAGGGGGACGCCCTGCCGGAATGGGATGGCGACAGCCAGGACGATATCGCAAGAGCGCGGGAAACGCTCCACAGGATCCTGGCGAGGGTTCCGGGTCGCTATATCGAGATCGTCGCCAGCGGTCTGCACAGTCCGGAATGGCGCACGCGCGCCCATATCGCCATGGCGCTGGCCGGGCACGACCGCACCACCGCCCTGCCGAGCCTGCGCGATGCGTTGGCGCGCGAGGAAGATGAAACCGCCCACCAACTGATCACTATGACTCTGGCTAATGCCGAAAGCGAAAGACAATGACACGAAGCAGTCCCAACCGCATCGCCTGCATCCCGCTGATCGCTGTCGCAATGAGCACGCCGGTAGCGCTCGCGCAGGACTTCTCACCCTATTTCAAGACGACCGGCAGGGGCGCCTACGATCTGTATAACGACACAGTCCTCTGCAGTGCCGTGCTTGAGCGCGCGATCGAGGCCGCACCGGAGAGCGAACAGCTTCCGCTGCTTGAAAAGGGCATCGGTTACACGGTCAATTTCGCCCTGTTCCTGCTCGGAAGCGGCAATGTCGTCGATATGAGCGGGGCGATCCTCGCAGCAGACAACCTGCCCATCGACCGGCGCAATGCCCGCGCCGACTGGCAGGCCGTCCTTTTTTCGCTGGAGGATGAGGGCGAGACGCCGGAGGCCGAGATCGCCCGCTGCCTTCGTCTCTACGGGCATGATTGGGAATAGGCGCGCGTCCACCTCCTCCCCTCTGAACAGGGGGGTGAACGCTCTTCCGGCGGTCAATAGCTTGCCGACATGATGTCGCCGTTTGGAGGATGACGATGCGTTTTCCTGGATTAAGCCTCGTGGCCATAACCGCATTTGCAGCGGCCTTGACCGCACCAGCCATGGCGCAGGAGTGGTATGCGCGAGACTTTCCACTCACGCCTGCGAGCGAGCAAGCCAGCCCAATATGTGACATTAGCTCGGGCGAAGCTCTCCCGCTCGTTGCGTTTGTGTTCGAGAAGGAAAGAACCCGGTTCGCGGTCCGCGCCGACGAATTTGTCAGCCGGACAGGCGTTCACGAATACACTGGCACATTGCCTTCCGGCGGGTCATTCACGGTATCTCTGGGCACCGATACATCCTCGGATGTCGCCGTGCTTACGCTTGCCGACCGGGAGGGCGGCTTGCGGCTCCTGGAGCATTTCCGTATGTCTGGTGATTTTTCACTAACGGGCAATGGGGTCGACATCCGGATTTCTGCGCTGCCCAGCGCATCCCGTGAAATGGGGAACCTTCACCATTGCCTGAGGGAACTCGACAATGCTTGATCGTTCCTTCCGCTCCTTAACAGCGCTGCCTGTCGCCCTTTTGTTCGCGGCATTCCTCTGTGGGTCCGCCCAAGCCAAGACGCCGGGCGGCGAGGGATTCGTCGCCATCTTCGGCGAGGTCTGCATCCCCGAGCGGCTGAGCTACACGGGCACGGTGGTTCTGGCTGAAAATCTCGGCTGGCAACCCGTCATCACCGGTGAAAACGCGGATTACGACCGCTTCATCACCCATGCTGCCGACCTGCTGGCTGAGGAGATCGCGGAGGATCCGGACTTCATAGAGGGAACGGACAGCGCCTGGTTCACCCGCGAGACCGGCGGGCGGTCCCATCTGCTGGCGGTCAGCTACCTGCTGACGGAATATCTCGATACCGTGGGCTGCCATCTCTACGATTTCGCGGCCACCGAGCCTATCGACCCCGAACCCCTGACACGGCTGCTTGGCCAGCCCATTGCCTACACCACGGATGGCAGCGATCCATTCTACGCCGTCGATCCGGCCGAGCTTGTTTCCACCGTCTGGGGGCCGCCGCCGGGCCTGCCGCGAACGCTCGACACCTATTCAACCTTCATTCCCGAAGGCAGCCCCTATGCGGCGCGGGTCGGCTTCACTGGCGCGGTGCTCAGATTTTCCACGTCATTGCCGGATCGCGCGGAGTTCGACCAGTGAATAGGATTTCGGTTGCCGCCGCACTCTGCCTTCTTCCCCTGCCAGCGCTGGCCCAGGCGCCGGTTATCGGCCCGGCGAGTTGCGAGGCCGAGCGGGCCGTCTATGAGATGACCGCCCCCGATACGGAGGAGAACTGGCGCATCGGCTTTGTGTCGGCGCGCAACATGGCCAGCATCGCCTCCGATCTTTACCTCAAGCTGACCACGCCGCAGCGCGACTACTGGTTCATCTTCTCCGTCTCGCAGGGCTATTCCGGCATATCGGTCTTTCCTGTAACCGATCCATTTGCGGAGGGAGGCCCGCGCGACCTGCTCGGCCCGCCCTTCGGCGCCAACCCCGATGGCGCCACCGACCCCGACATCCTGAACGCGCTGCGCTTTCTTTCGCTCGACGCCGAACTCAACATTGCCTTCGAGCCTCCCATGAGCGGCGAGGATGCGCCACCCTACATCATGCTGCCCGAACTCGGCCGCGCGCTCTGGTACGACGCCGCGGCGCTGACCGAGGATGAGGCCGCCGACCGCGATCCGATGCCGCGCGGCGTGTTCAGGCGCGCGGGGTGCCTTGTCGCCCCGCATCCATTGGCAGGGCTATGAGAAGGGCCTTCGTCGTCCTGCTTGCAGTTCTCGCGCTGCCCGCCCCGGCCAGCGCCGAGTGGAGTTGCGCCGATGCAACCTATGCGTCCGAGGTTTGCCCGTGGGTCCGTGAGGCGCCGTGGTTCGGCGAGGCGGCGGATGGCTATGCGGTGCCGGGCGTGGCGATGCGGTGGTCGAGCGATGGCTATCCTCCCGGCAGCGCGGCCATGAACTGGAATGACGGCATCTATGTCATCGTCACCCTTCCAGCCGCCGGACCGCGTGACGCCGCCGCACTGTTAGTCGACATCGCCTATGAGCCGCATGGATGGCAGGGCGAGGCGCGCGCGCTAATGCCGGAAGCCGTGATCGTGCGGCTGGGGGAAAAGGATTGGCGCGCCGACGCGCCGGAGTACCCGCCGCCTGCTTCGGACCGGTTCCACTGGCCGCCGCGCTATGTCGGAGGGAACCTCTACCGCTTCACCTTCGGCGCCGATCTTGTCGCCGCCATGCTGGCCGCCAGCACCGTCGCGCTGCACAGCTATCGGGACATCTTTCTCAGTGACGATCCGTCGGCAGTGCTGCGTTTCGAAATCCTCTTCCGCGATGATGATGGCGGCATCTTTTCCTCCGACGATATTCTCGAGATCGACAGCGGCATATGCGAGGTGAACTGCCGACCGCACCTGTCGCTTGCCGGCTTCGCCGAGGCATATGCGGGGAGCGCGGCGGATTCCGGTAGCGAAGCAGGAGCGCCAGTGCCGAAAAGGCCGGGCCAGCCATGACGCTGCGTGAGGGACATTGGCGCGGATCGAGTGCCAGCTTGGTCGCTGCTGCGATGCTGGCGCTCGCGCGGTGCTACGAAGCGCGGATCCCGATTGTCACGCAGCAGAACGCTTACGCTAGCCCGGTGATGCCGGACGGTCGATATCACGACATGTCAGTGCCATGTCAACGTTTTGGGAGTCGCTCTCCCCCAACCCCGGTGCCCAGACGCGATCATATACAAGATTGCGTCAAATAGCGGCCCTTCAGGCCACTTTTTTGAACGAGAGCCACCGACAGCGGGTCGCTGTCGGTGGTCGGCGCAAAAGTGGATCAGTCAGCCATGACTTCTTCGGTTGCGGTACGGATGCGCCGCACATTGGCTTCCATCTCTTCCTGGCCGATCATGACCACGGGGAAGAATGTGTTGCCTTCGGTGATGTCGATGAAAGACTGATGGGTGCTGGCGAATTCCGCCGCAGCGATCAGGCGCTCTTTCACCTCTTCGGGCACACCAGTGGGCACGATGATGGTGCGGTAATCCTCGATCGAATAGTCATAGCCCAGTTCCATCAGCGTGGGCACATCCGGATAGAAGGGGCTACGCTCGGCCGACATGAAAGCCGCGACCAGCATTTCACCCGTGGGCGTATACTGCGCATGTGTCCCGCCGGAATAGGCGAAATCGACCTCGCGGCCCAGAACCAGCGGCGCCATGCCACCGCCGCCGCCAGTGGGGACGATCGCCAGGTCAAGCTCTTCTTCTTCGGCAATGGCGCGGATGATGGCTTCGTCCAGCGGAGTTTGCTGGGCATAGGTCATCGGGTTTTCCTTACCATGCGCGATGATTTCATCAAAGGTGCTGAAGGGCTGCTCGGCCGAGGTTACAATCGCATTCTGGCCCAGTGCGACCGCTGCCAGATATTCGAAATCGTCGATCTCGTATTCGACCGGCGTGATGATCGGCGTGAAGGTGAGTGCTGTGGTGCCGCCGAAGAGGAAAGTATAGCCATCCGGCTCGGTATTCTTCAGCCGGGTGAAGGCTACGGCCGAGCCGCCACCGGGTTGGTTGACCACGTTGACCGGCTGGCCGAGGAATTCTTCCATGACATTGGCCAGAACGCGGCCCTGAATATCGGTCGAGCCGCCGGGGTTGAAACCGATGACCATGGTCAGCGGGCGGCTGGGCCAGTCATCGGCCATCGCCATCGGGGCCGACAGGATGGTGGCGCCAAGAATGGCTGCTAGGGTCTTTTTCATTGCTCTCTCTCTCCTGTTGGTGCGTCTTCAGTTTGCCATCAATGCTTCATTCGCCGCGCGAATTTCGCGAATGGTGGCTTCGGTTTCCGCGGCATCCATGAAGACGATGGGGTGCAGCGTGTTGTCGACCGTGACCTCGACGAAGGGTTCATGCCCGACCGCGAAGCGGGCGGCCTCTTCAAAGGCCTGCACGATCTCGTCCGGGGTGCCCCCCGGCAGAAAGAATGACCGGAAGTCATCCATCGCATAGGGATAGCCCAGTTCAGCGAGCGTGGGCACATCCGGGTAGAAGGGCGAGCGCTCGCGCGTCAGAAAGGCCAGCACATTCATTTCCCCCGTGGGGGTGTATTGCGCATGCGTCCCGCCCGAAAAGGCGAAATCCACCTCGCCGCCCAGCAGCAGCGGGGCCATACCGCCACCGCCGCCCGTGGGCACGATGGCCAGATCAATGCCTTCCATCGCCGCAATCTGCTGCATGATGGCCTGATCCATCGGCAGTTGCTGGGCATAGGTCATCGGGTTTTCCTGGCCATGGGCGATAAGCTCGTCGAAGCTCTGAAAAGGCGCGTCCCCCGCAGCCACCAGACCGAACTGGCCGCCGACCAGCGTGCCCGCATAGCGGAAATCGTCGATATCATATTCGGTTTCGGTCACCACGGGCGAGAAGGTCAGCCCAAGCTGCACCCCGAACATGAAGGTATGGCCATCGGGTGCCGCGTTCAGAAAGCGGGTCAGCGCCACCGCACCGCCGCCGCCGGGCTGGTTGACCACATTGACCGGCTGGCCGAAATGCTCTTCCAGCGTGCGCGCCAGAACCCGGCCCTGAATATCGGTCGATCCGCCCGCAGCAAAGCCGATCACCATTGTCATCGGGCGCTCCGGCTTCCAGCCCTCGGCCAGTGCCGCCGATGCGGCCAGCAGCGCACAGAGCGCCGCGCCTGCCGTCAGAATGCTGCGTCTTTTCATAAGAATTCCCCTTGGTTGCGTGGCTAGTCAGCCGGCGCGTTGGCCAGCGGTTGTTCCTTGCGGAACGTGCGGATGATCAGCGCCACCAGCGCCACCACAGTGCAGGCGATGAAGATCATCGCGATCGGGCGGCCCAGAAGCACCTCCCAGTTGCCGCGCGACAGGATGATCGACTGGCGCAGGTTCAGTTCCAGCATCGGCGTGATGATGAAGGCCACCAGAAAGGTGACGAAACTGTAGTCATATTTCTTCATCAGATAGCCCAGAGCCGCAAACGCCATCAGGATGATCAGGCCGAATGTGCCATAGCCTTGCAGCATCATCCCCGCGAGACAGAAGAAGATCACGATGGGGATCACGACATGCGGTGGCACGCGGGTGATCTGGGCAAAGAACATCAGCCCGAACCAGCCCAGCGCCAGCATGATGACCGAGGCCAGGATCATGCCTGCGAAGATCGAATACAGCAGTTCCGGGTTGTCGCGCAGCAAGAGCGGGCCGACGGTGATGCCGTGAATGGCAAAGGCCCCGATCAGCAGGGCCGCCGAGACATTGCCCGGAATCCCCAGCCCGAAGAGCGGGATCAGCGCGGCCGGGATGACCGCGTTATCGGCCGATTCCGAGGCGGCGATGCCCTTGGGTTCGCCCTTGCCGAAGGCTTCGGGGTTTTTCGCGGCTTTTTGCGCCATGCCATAGGACATGAACGACCCGACCGATGGCCCCAGCCCCGGCAGCGCGCCGACAAAGGTGCCCACGCCCGTGCCGCGCAGGATCGTCGGCAGGATGCGTCTGAAGATGGGCCAGGTGATGCGGTCGCTGCTGTCCTTCTTCATCGCGACCGACATATTCTCGCGGTCATAGCGCAGTTTCTCGGATTGCACGAACATCTCGGAGAGCGCCAGCGTGCCGATGGCCACCGCGATCAGGGGCATGCCATCCATCAGCTCGGTATAGCCGAAGGTCAGACGCGGCAGGCCGGTCTGGTTGTCGAGCCCGATCGTGCCGAGGAAGATGCCCAGGCCCCCCGCCGCCAGCCCCTTGAAAATGCTGCCGCCCGAGAGCCCGGCGATGAAAACCAGCGCAAAGGCCAGAATCGCGGCCATCTCATAGGGGCCGAAGAGAAGCGCCACGCGGGCGAAGGGGATCGCCACGAAAATCAGGATGATCGTGGCCAGAATATCGCCCATGACCGAGGCAATCAGCCCGATCTGCAAGGCGGTCTTGGGCTTGCCCTGTTTGGCCATCGGATAGCCGTCGAGCGCGGTAGCGGCGGAAGAGGCTTCGCCCGGTGCATTGAGCAGGATGGCCGAGACCGCACTGCCCGCCGCTGTTCCCTTGGACAGGCCGATCAGGAAGGAAATCGCGATGAAGGGCGACATGTAGAAGGTCATCGGGATGGCAATCGCAATCGCGACCGAGCGCGACAGGCCCGGGATGACCCCCACGATATAGCCCAGAAGCACGCCGCCCCCGATGCCGATGAAAGAGGCAAGGGTCAGCGCCTCGGAGGCGGCGGCACTTACAGCAGAAAAATCCATCAGACCACCCCGACGCGCATCAGATAGACCGACAGGACATAGAGCACCGCCACCGGCGCGACCGAACAGCCCAGGATCATCCACCAGCGCCGCTCGCCCAGCAGGATCAGCATGCCGCCGATCAGCACCGGTCCGAACCACGTGATCTTGATGAAGGACATGAACCAGATCGCGACCGCGACATAGGCAAAGGGCCATGCGGCCCAGGCCACGGCGCCCCAGTGCAGGTCAGCGCTGAAGGGCATCAGCCCATCGCGCAGCATCTGGAACAGCCCCTTCGCGGCAACAATGCCACCACAGATAACCATAAGCCATGCCCCGATGCTTGGCACCAGCCCCGGCGGCATGCGCGCGAAAGGGTTGCTTCCTGCGTAATTCGGAACCATCCAAAGCAGAGCCAGTAGCCCGAACCCAGCTACGGCCACCCCGGACCAGAAATCTGATCTTGGCATAAAATCCATCCCTGACATTTGCGACTTATGAATGTCGCATTTGATCAACGGTTGCACATTTACATCTGCGCATGCAACCCCTTTGCCAACATGATCCGCTCCGGATTTGCCGGAGAGCAGACTACTCCAGGCATGAGCCCTCAAACGGATGCACTGGTATAACGAGTTGTGCCTTTACAGCAGCCATCTGTTGCGCAACGCTAAACGGAGGCAGAGGAGGCATAGGGCACAAGCTTGAACGTTGTCGAAAAAGCAGCTTGATCCTTGAACCAGAAACTCTCCGGTAAACCCGCGGCGGTTCCGGGTTAAGGCAGTGGATCTTTTCGGAGCCCGATTCACAGCCTTATTATTGCGCGGCGACGGGCGCCTGGATGCAACCCGAAAGCAGCGTTACCCTCAAGTGTGTGACAATATCCCTTCCATTGGCTACGTTGAGGCTTGCGGCGTCGATCAGTGTATTGTGCCCCGTGATCCGGAACTATGCCTGAGCGCCCTCCTTGCCGCCGAGTCCTGCATGATAGGGATAGAGCAGTGTCAGCTTGGGGGACTTCTGGAGAGGAGCATAGGCCATCATCTGATAAATGACGCGCTGAGACACACTCTGTTTCGGATCGGCTTGGCGCAGGATGCGGTTTGTCCTGCGCTGACGAAGGGCAGAGACGGGTCAAGCATGACGGAAACAGGGGCAGACCATATCAGGCGTGGTGAACCCGTCCTGCCTCAAATCATGCGCGTAACTGGTTTCTCGGGTCGTTGTGATACCGGGCCATTTTCTGCGGAATAGTCACTGAATTTGCCCCCTTAACAAGCTATACGCACAAAATCAAAGTGTTACTCGGCGACTCATGGGGCGTTTCTTGCGTCGCGCAATTCCGTGGAAGCAAGCGCGCCGAAAGCCCGATGGCCGCGCGGCACAACGCGCAGGACAGAGGGCTCATCGCATGGGGGCGCACTGGCAGCCCATGATGCCGACCGGTTTTCGGTCCCGGAGAAATTCAGCATCTTGATCTGGACATGCAAGCATGGAACACGGAAAGCGGGGACGAGCAGGCACGGAGGCGCCGCACTCGGGCATCCCGTTCATGGGGCAGGGGCTTTGACCCGTAATTGTCAGGAGATATCATGCCATCCGATCTGCGCATTGAGGAAGACAGCCTGGGCAGTATTGCGCTTCCGAAGGACTGTCTCTGGGGCATCCATACCCAGCGCGCCATCGAGAATTTTCCGATATCGGGCATCCCCCTGGCGCATTTTCCCGAATTCATCCGCGCGCTTGCCTGGGTCAAGAAGGCGGCGGCGCTGGCCAATCAGGGCCTTGGCGCATTGGAGCCCGCGAAAGCCGTGACCATCTCTGCGGTCTGTGACGAGATCATTGCCGGGGCGCATCACGAGCATTTCCGCGTCGACATGATTCAGGGCGGTGCCGGCACCTCGACCAATATGAACGCGAATGAGGTTATCGCCAATCTCGGACTTGCCCGCATGGGCCATGCGCCGGGGGACTATGGTCATCTGCACCCGAATGACGATGTGAACCGCTCGCAATCGACCAATGATGTCTACCCGACCGCGATGCGCCTCGCGATTGTCAGCCAATGCGCGGCGTTTCAGCAGGCGCAGCGCAGCCTGTCCGCAGCCTTTTCGGAACGGGCTGACGCCTTTGCCGGGGTGCACAAGATCGGGCGCACGCAACTCCAGGATGCCGTGCCGATGACGCTGGGGCAGGAATTCGCGGGTTTTGCCGCCACGATTGACGAAGATATCGAGATCATCGGTCGCCTGTCGCTGCTTTTGCTGGAGGTCAATCTGGGCGGCACCGCCATCGGCACCCGCGTCAACACGCCCGAGGGCTATCCTGAACGCGCCGTGGCGGAATTGTCTGTGGTTTCGGGGCTGCCGGTGCGGTTGGCGGCGAATCTGATCGAAGCCTCTTCCGATACCGGGGCCTATGTGACCTTTTCGGGCACGTTGAAACGCATCGCCGTGAAGCTGTCCAAGATCTGCAATGACCTGCGGCTTCTCTCCTCGGGGCCGCGCTCGGGCTTCAACGAAATCCGGCTGCCGCCGGTGCAGGCGGGATCCTCGATCATGCCGGGCAAGGTCAATCCGGTCATTCCCGAAGTGGTCAATCAGGTGGCTTTTCAGGTCATTGGCAATGATCTGACCGTGACCATGGCCGCCGAGGCGGGGCAGTTGCAACTGAATGCGATGGAGCCGATCATCGTGCTGAATGTGCTGCAATCGATGCGCATCATGATGCAGGCGATGGACACGCTGGCCGAGCGTTGCGTCGCGGGGATCGAGGCGAATGTCGCGCAATGCGAAGGGATGCTGGAAAACAGTCTGGTTCTGGCGACGATGCTGGTGCCGCATATCGGCTATACCAAGGCCGCCAAGGTGGCCAAGACCGCGCTCAATACCGGGCAAAGCGTCGTGGATGCCGCGGTCGATCTGGGCTTCGGCACGCGCGAGGAAATCGCGGCCCTGCTGACGCCGCCCTGAGCGTATGGCTCTGGCCAGATGCGGCGGGAGGGCTTATCACGGACCAAAGCCCGGTGGCTGAAGGAGTGATGCGTGGACGCCAGTTTCGCCTCTGTCTTTTATGAGATCGCGCTTCTGGTGCTGCTCGCGGCGGGCGTGGGCTTTGTAGGGCTGCTGCTGCGTCAGCCGCTGGTCGTGGCCTTCATTGCCGTGGGGGTGCTTGCCGGGCCGGATGTGCTGGGGTTGGTCTCATCGGTGGATTTCATCGAGACGCTCAGCCAGATTTCGATCGCGGTGTTGCTGTTTCTGGTCGGCCTGAAACTGGATATCAGTCTGGTGCGCAATCTTGGCAAGGTCGCGGTCGCGACCGGTCTGGGGCAGGTCACTTTCACCGCGTTCTTTGGCTTTCTGATCTGCCTTGCGCTGGGGCTGGATGCGGTCACGTCGCTTTATATCTCGATCGCGCTGACCTTCTCTTCCACGATCATCATCGTCAAGCTCTTGTCGGACAAGCAGGAAATCGGGGCGCTGCATGGCAAGATCGCGCTGGGCTTCCTGATCGTGCAGGATATTTTCGTGGTGCTGGCTATGGTCACGCTCTCGGCCATCGGCGTGGGGCTTGGCGAGGAAAGCGGCGGGCTGTGGGAGGTCGCGCAGGTTTTTCTGGGTGGCGCCGTGATGGTCGGCGCGGTGATCCTGTTCATCCGCTATCTGGCCGATCCCTTGCTGGGTCAGATCGCGCGCTCGCCGGAACTGATGGTCATTTTCGCCGTGGGCTGGGCCGCGAGTCTGGCCGCTCTTGGCGATGCGCTTGGTTTCGGCAAGGAACTTGGCGGGCTGCTGGCCGGGGTGTCGCTGGCCTCGACCGAGTATCGCGAGGCGATCAGTTCACGGCTGGCCAGTCTGCGCGATTTCCTGCTGCTGTTTTTCTTCATCAATCTGGGCGCGGCGCTGCAGCTTTCGACGCTGGGCGACCAGATCGGACCGGCGATCATTCTGTCGCTTTTCGTGCTGATCGGCAATCCGCTGATCGTTCTGGCGATCATGGGCTTCATGGGCTACCGCAAGCGCACCGGTTTTCTGGCCGGGCTGACTGTTGCGCAGATCTCGGAATTCTCGCTGATCTTCATGGCGATGGGCATCACCATCGGCCATGTGGGCGGTGAGGCCATGGGGCTGGTCACGCTGGTCGGTCTGGTGACGATTGCGCTCTCGGTCTATATGATCACCTGGTCACACAGGCTTTTCGAGATTTGCGAGCCCTATCTGGGGCTGTTCGAGCGGCGCTATGCCCATCGCGAGGCCGATGACACCGAAGGCGCGACAGCGGCGCGCGGGTATGAATTCATCGTCTTTGGACTGGGCCGCTATGGTTGCCGCATCGGGGCGCGGCTGCAGGAAAAAGGCCATACTGTGCTTGGGATTGATTTCGACCCGGAAGCGCTGGCCAATTGGCGGCGCATGGGCATGGATGCGATTTACGGCGATGCCACCGATCCCGAATTCGTGGCGCATCTTGATCTTGGCAGAGTGCAGGCGGTCATCTCTGCGGTGCCGCGCGACCGGGGCGCACTGACCGAGGCCGACCCGCAGCTTGCGCTGCTGCATGGGCTGAGTTCGGCGAATTACCGTGGCCGCGTATTTCTGTCGGTGCAGAAAGCGGTCGAGGCCGAGGAATTGCTGCGGCAGGGGGCAAGCGTGGTGCTCAAGCCTTTTGATGACGCTGCAGAACATGCGGTGCGCCAGTTGACCGAAGCGCATGAGGCGGACAAAGACATCTGAGCCTTGCAGGCGTGACCTGGCCCATCCCAGCGCGCAGTGCGAATTTTTCACAAGCTGGTTGAAACTTTGCGCGCGAAAATATTACAGTCACAAAAGCGCAAGTTCCGTGCGGATGAGAAGTGAAGGGCAGCATCAGGTGAGTGAGCAGAAAATTCGCAACATGGAGGAATTCGCTGCTGTCAGCGGAATTTCGCGTCCGACAGTCTCCAAGTATTTTCAGGATCCCGAAAGCGTGCGCGCCTCGACCCGCCAACGGATTGAAACGGCGCTGGAGCGCTATGATTTCCGGCCCAATATCTTTGCGATGAACCAGAACCGCAAGCTGACCAAGATCGTCGGCGTGGTGGTGCCCTATCTGGCCGATCCGTTCTTCGCCGAGATCGCCCGCAAGATCGAACGGCGCTGCATTGATGCAGGGTTCTGGCCGATTCTGTTTTCGGCCCATGGCGAACAGCGTCTTGAAAATGCAATTCTCGACAGTCTGCGCGTGCTCAAGCCCGCAGGGGTTCTGATGGCTCCTTTGGGGCGCGTTTCGGACCGGGCGGCGGTCGAGCGCTTCTGCGCCGATGTGCCGACGGTGCTGTTCGACAGTAATATCGAGGGCGTGGGCAAGGTCTTTGTCGGCTCTGACAACACGGATTTCGTGACACAAAGTGTTGATTATCTGGTCCGGACCGGCACGGCGCCGGTGTTTTTCGAGATGCGCTATCCGGCAAATCCCAATGCCAACAAGCGCCGTCTGGCCTATATCGCGAATATGAAACGCCTTGGGCTGGAACCCCATGTCGTCAAGATCGAGGGCGAGGGGTGGGATTTCGAGCGCATCGGCTATGAGGGCGGGCTGAAGGCGATCCGCGAGAAGGCGCTTCCGACCAATACGATCCTGTGCAGCAATGACCGGCTTGCCGTGGGCTTTCTGACCGCCTGTTTCGAGGCCGGTCTCTCGGTGGGCTATGGCGCCGAGCATGCCATGCGGGTGATGTCGCATGATGATCACCCTGTCTCGCGCTTTACCTGCCCGCCACTGACCACAGTCGCGCATGACTACGATTCCGTCTCCAACAAGGCTGTCGAAGTGCTGTTTCACATGCTGGAGGAGGGGACGATGCCCGAGGCGCGCGAGGAATTTCTCTATCCGACCAAGCTTATCCTGCGGAAATCGGCCTAAATTTTGCGCGAGTAAAATTTATCTTGACCGCGCGGGAACATTTCATCTAGTGTCCTTGATACTCACAGAGTTCAGGGAGGAATCAGATGAGACTCGGAAAGTCACTTGTGGCGTCGACAGCGCTTGCGCTGATCGCGGCTTCGGGCGCTTACGCCCAGACATTGACGATCGCGACTGTCAACAATGGCGACATGATCCGCATGCAGGCGCTGAGCGGTGCCTTCACCGAAGCGACCGGCATCAATCTGGAATGGGTGATCCTGGAAGAAAACATCCTGCGCCAGCGCGTCACGCAGGATATTGCAACCAGCGGCGGGCAGTTCGATGTGATGACCATCGGCATGTATGAGGCGCCGATCTGGGCCGAGCGCGGCTGGCTCGTCTCGCTGGATGATCTGCCGGAAGACTATGACATTGACGACATCCTGCCCGCCATGCGCGCGGGTCTGTCGCATGAGGGCACGCTCTATGCCGCACCCTTCTATGGCGAAAGCTCGATGGTGATGTACCGCACCGACCTGATGGAAGCCGCCGGGCTGGAAATGCCCGAGGAACCCACCTGGGACGATATCGCTGAAGCCGCCGCGGCGATGACGGATCGCGACAACAATATCAACGGGATCTGCATTCGTGGTCGTGCCGGTTGGGGCGAGAATATGGCCTTCATCACCACGGTCGCCAATTCTTTCGGCGCACGCTGGTTCAATGAGGACTGGGAAGCCCAGCTTGACAGCCCGGAATGGCTGGAAGCGGTCACTTTCTACAATGACCTGCTGCAGAATTACGGCCCTCCGGGGGCGGCGAATAACGGGTTCAATGAAAACCTGACGCTGTTCCAGCAGGGCCGTTGCGGCATGTGGATCGACGCAACCGTGGCCGCAAGCTTCGTGACCAACCCCAGCGATTCGACCGTGGCCGACAGTGTTGGTTTCGCGCTTGCTCCGAACAAGGACGGCCTCGACAAACGCGCCAACTGGCTCTGGGCCTGGGCCCTGGCCATTCCGGCTGGCACCCAGCAGGAAGAGGCCGCGATGGAGTTCATCAACTGGGCTACGTCAAAAGACTATCTGGAGCTGGTGGCCGAGCGCGAAGGCTGGGCGAATGTACCGCCGGGCAGCCGCTCTTCGCTATACGAGAACCCGGAATATGCCGAAGTGCCCTTTGCCGATATGACGCTGCGCTCGATCAATGCGGCTGATCCGAACAACCCGACAGTTGATCCGGTGCCCTATGTCGGGATCCAGTTCGTAGCCATCCCCGAATGGGCTGGCATCGGGACGCAGGTCGGGCAGGAATTCTCTGCCATGGTTGCAGGCCAGCAAACCCCGGAACAGGCGCTTGCCCGTGCACAGGCGCTGGTGACGGATGAAATGGAAGCGGCAGGCTACTGAGCCCCTGCCGCCCCCGGAGAGGGGCGACCTCCTCGCGCCCCTTTCCATCCCCCTCCACATCGGCAAGCCCGGCTTGCCCCGATGAAAGGCCAGTGCCATGTCCACCAAGGCTTCGCGCTCTGCCGCGCGGTTGATGCTGGCGCCTGCGGTCATCCTGCTTCTGGGCTGGATGCTGGTGCCCCTCACCCTCACGCTGATCTTCTCTTTCCAGCGCTATCTGCCCCTGCGCGGCGGGTTTCAGGGCTGGGTCGGTTTCGAGAACTATGTCCGTTTCGTCACCTCCAGCGCCTTCTGGCCCTCGGTTCAGGCGACGGTCATCATTGTCGGTGGCGTGCTCTTGATCACTGTCACCCTTGGCATTCTGCTGGCGATCCTGCTGGATCAGCCGATGTGGGGGCAGGGGATGGTGCGGATCCTTGTCATCGCACCTTTCTTCGTCATGCCGACCGTTTCGGGGCTGGTGTGGAAGAACATGTTCATGGACCCCAATAACGGGCTGTTGTCGCATCTGTGGCGATCTGTCGGGGCTGATCCGATCATCTGGCTGTCGGATGCCTCGATGCTGTCGATCATCCTGATCGTGTCCTGGCAATGGCTGCCTTTCGCAACGCTGATCCTGCTGACGGCGATCCAGTCGCTGGACAGCGAACAGCTAGAGGCCGCCGAGATGGACGGCGCGCCCATGCTCTCGCGTTTCTGGCATATCATCCTGCCGCATCTCGCGCGCGCCATCACCATCGTCATCCTGATCCAGACGATTTTCTTGCTGGCGATCTTCGCCGAGATTTTCGTCACGACCCAAGGCTCGTTCGGAACAAGGACGCTGACCTATCTGATCTTCCAGCGCGTGCTGGAAAGCCAGAATGTGGGCCTTGGCTCTGCCGGGGGGATTTATGCGGTCATTCTCGCCAATATCTTTGCGCTCTTTCTGATGCGCATCGTCGGCAAGAATCTGGACCGCTAGGGAGGGGACCATGGCACGCTCTGTCACGACACAACGCAAGTCACTCAATACCTTCATCGCCTGGACCATCGGCCTGCTGATCTTCTTTCCGATCCTCTGGACGATCCTCACCAGCTTCAAGACCGAGGCGCAGGCCATTGCCGACCCGCCGGTGTGGTTCTTCTTCGACTGGACGCTGGAGAATTACCGCGTGGTGCAGGAGCGCTCGAATTACAGCCGCTTCCTGTGGAACTCGATCATCATCGCGGGCGGCTCGACGATCCTTGGCATGATCATCGCAATTCCGGCGGCCTGGTCGATGGCCTTTGTGCCGTCGAACCGCACCAAGGATATCCTGCTCTGGATGCTCTCGACCAAGATGCTGCCCGCCGTGGGCGTGCTCTATCCGATCTATCTGATCTTCATCCGGTTCGGGCTTCTGGACACGCGGATCGGGCTGACCCTCGTGCTGATGCTGATCAACCTGCCGATCATGGTCTGGATGCTCTACACCTATTTCAAGGAAATCCCCGGCGAGATCCTGGAGGCCGCGCGGATGGACGGGGCCGGGCTGAAAGAGGAAATCCTCTATGTGCTGACGCCCATGGCGATCCCCGGCATCGCCTCGACCGTGCTCTTGAACATCATTCTGGCCTGGAATGAGG
The DNA here is from genome assembly GCF_001884735.1 of Natronohydrobacter thiooxidans. Lineage (GTDB taxonomy): Bacteria > Pseudomonadota > Alphaproteobacteria > Rhodobacterales > Rhodobacteraceae > Roseinatronobacter > Roseinatronobacter thiooxidans_A. The sequence continues at coordinate 17,607 of NZ_MJAP01000013.1, forward strand.
CGTTCTGGACGCTGAACCTGACCGCGGCCCGTGCAGCCCCGCTGACGGCCTTCATCGCCAGCTATTCCAGCCCCGAGGGCCTGTTCTACGCGAAGCTATCGGCGGCCTCGACCATGGCGATTGCGCCGATCCTGATCCTTGGCTGGTTCAGCCAGAAACAACTTGTGCGCGGTCTGACCTTTGGCGCCGTGAAGTAAGGAGCACTGAAAATGGGACAAATCGTTCTGCAACAGGTGACCAAAAGCTTCGGCGAAGTCACGGTCATCCCGCCGCTGGATCTGACCATCGAGGATGGCGAGTTCACGGTCTTCGTCGGCCCCTCGGGCTGCGGCAAATCCACACTTCTGCGCCTCATTGCGGGGTTGGAGGATGTGTCCTCGGGCGAAATCCGGATCGATGGCAAGGAATCCGCCTCGATCCCGCCCGCCAAACGCGGCCTTGCCATGGTGTTTCAGTCCTACGCGCTCTATCCGCATATGTCGGTGCGCAAGAATATCGCCTTTCCGCTGCGCATGGCCGGTCTCGACAGGGCTGAGCAGGATCGCAGGGTCGAGCAGGCCGCATCCGTGCTGAACCTGACCGATTATCTGGACCGTCGCCCCGGCCAGTTATCGGGTGGTCAGCGTCAGCGTGTTGCCATCGGCCGCGCCATCGTGCGCGAACCGGCAGCGTTTCTCTTTGACGAGCCGCTGTCGAATCTGGATGCAGCCCTGCGCGTCGGCATGCGGCTGGAAATCAGCGAACTGCATAACCGGCTGAAAACCACCATGATCTATGTGACCCATGATCAGGTCGAGGCAATGACCATGGCCGACAAGATCGTGGTGCTGCGCGCAGGTTTTATCGAGCAGGTCGGCAGTCCGCTGGAACTATATAAAAACCCGCGCAACCTGTTTGTCGCAGGCTTCATCGGCTCGCCGAAAATGAACCTGATCGAGGGGGCAGAGGCCGCAAAGCACAACGCGACCACAATCGGCATCCGCCCCGAACATATCCACATCAGCGCCGAAGGGGGGGCGTGGTCGGGCACTGTCGGGGTTTCGGAACATCTGGGGTCGGACACGTTCTTCCATGTTCAGGACACAGGCCTGGGCGACACTGTGACCGTGCGCGCCGATGGCGAGGTGAGTTTCCGCCATGGCGACCGCATCTTCCTGACCCCGCGCGACGAGATGATCCACCGCTTTGACGCACAGGGGCTGCGGATCGCATGACACGGCTGCAAGGGAAAACCGCCCTGATCACGGGTGCTGCGCGCGGGATCGGTCTGGCCTTTGCCGAAGCCTATCTGCGCGAAGGCGCGCAGGTGGCGCTGGCCGATATCGATGTCGCGCGGGCGCGGACAGAAGCCGCAAGGCTCGGCCCTGCCGCCTTCGCGGTCGAAATGGATGTGACCCGGCAGGACAGTATTGACAATGCTGTCGCGGCGAGCGTGGCGCATTTCGGCCAGATCGACATTCTGATCAACAATGCCGCGATCTTCACCGCCGCCCCGATTGCCGAGATCACGCGCGAGGAGTACGCCCGCTGTTTCGAGATCAATGTGGCGGGCACGCTCTTTACCATGCAGGCCGTGGCGCGCCATATGATCGAGCGCGGGCAGGGCGGCAAGATCATCAATATGGCCAGCCAGGCCGGGCGCCGGGGCGAGGCGCTGGTGGCGGTCTATTGCGCGAGCAAGGCCGCGATCATCAGCCTGACCCAATCGGCGGGGCTGAACCTGATCCAGCACCGCATCAATGTCAACGCCATCGCGCCCGGCGTGGTCGATGGCGAGCATTGGGACGGTGTGGACGCGTTCTTCGCGAAATACGAGAACAAGGCCCCCGGCCAGAAAAAGCGCGAGGTCGGTGCGTCGGTCCCGTTCGGGCGCATGGGGGTGGCCAGCGACCTGACCGGCATGGCAGTGTTCCTTGCCAGCGCCGAGGCCGATTATATCGTCGCCCAGACCTATAATGTGGATGGCGGCCAATGGATGAGCTGATCCCGCTTCGACTGGCCCGGCTGGCCGAGCTTCCCTCCGGGGTGGTCGGACCACGCTATGCCCGCGCAGATCTGTCGCCGGGGATCGTGCATATCGGGCTGGGCAATTTCCACCGCGCGCATCAGGCCTGGTATACGCACCGGCTGATGCAAGAGGGGCGGGCGCTGGACTGGGCCATCATCGGCGCCGGTGTCCGGGCAGGCGACAGCGCCATGCGCGCCAAGCTGCTGGGGCAGGATTGCCTGACCACGCTGATCACGCTGGACCCGGCGGGCAGATCGGCGGAAGTGACCGGCGCGATGGTGGATTTCCTGCCGGTCGAGGCGGAGAACCGCGCCCTGATCGCGCGCATGGCGCGGCCTGATATCCGCATCGTCTCGCTGACCGTGACCGAGGGTGGCTATTACCGCCATCCGCAAACCGGCGCGCTGGATCTGGATCACCCCGATATCCGCTTCGATGCCGCCAACCCGGACACCCCGCGCACGGCGTTCGGGGCCATGGTCGCCGCCCTGCGGTTGCGGCGCGCGCAGGGCGCGGGGCCGTTCACGGGGCTTTGCTGCGACAATCTGCAGGCCAATGGCGGGATCCTGCGCCAGACCATCGTGGGGCTGGCGCGGCTCTCTGATCCGGGGCTGGCTGACTGGATCGACGCGGAATGCCGTTTTCCAGACAGTATGGTGGATTGCATCGTGCCCGCCACCGGCGCGCGCGAGATCGACCTCGCGCGGGGTCTGGGGCTGGATGACGCCGCCCCGGTCACGCATGAGCGGTTCCGCCAATGGGTGATCGAGGATGATTTCTGCGCGGGCCGCCCGGACTGGGATCGCGCGGGGGCGGTTTTCACCTCGGATGTCCATGCCTATGAGGCGATGAAGATCCGCATCCTCAATGGCGGCCATCAGGTGATCTGCGGGGCGGCTGAATTGCTGGGGATTGACACGATCGCCGCGACCATGGCTCATGCGGGTATCCGTGCCCTGTTTCGCAGGGTCTGCCTGACCGAGATCGCCCCCCATGTCGCGCCTGTGCCGGAAATGAGCGTTGCTGAGTATATCGACCTGATCGAGACGCGTTTTGCCAATCCCGAGATCCTGGACACCACACGCCGGGTCGCCTTTGACGGATCCAGCCGCCATGCGGGCTTCATCCTGCCCGCAATCCGCGACGGATTGCGCAAGGGCACCCCGGTCGCGGGGCTGGCGCTGGTCTCGGCGCTCTGGGCGCTGCACTGCGACGGGCGGCGCGAGGATGGCAGCGAGATCGCGGCGAATGACCCGCTCTGGCCGGAACTCAGGCGCGCCGCGCAGGCCGCCCTGACGCGGCCCGAGGCGTGGCTGGAGCGGGTGCATATCTATGGTGATCTGAAAGATGCCCCGCGTTTCGCGCAGGCGTTCGGGGACTGGCATCGCGCGCTTCTCGCGGAGGGGGTCGAGGCGACGCTGGCGCGCTATCTGGCAGGGCAGGCGGCATGAGCGCTGTGGCCTCGGGATCGGTATTCGACGCGGGCTCGGAAACCGGTCAGGCGCTGCTGGCCCGGCTGCGTGGATTTGCTGGCCAGACGCGCAAGCTGATCGCTGTGGCGGGACCGCCTGCAAGCGGCAAATCGGTGATCTCTGCGGCGCTGCGCGATCTGCTGCAACAAGACGGGATCACAGTCGAAGTGGTGCCGATGGACGGGTTCCATCTCGACAATGCCCTGCTTGACGCGCGCGGGCTTCGCGCGCGCAAGGGTGCGCCCGAGACATTCGACGCTGCCGGTTTCATCGCCCTGATCCATCGGCTGAAAACCGAGGCAGAGGTGGTCTATCCGCTCTTTGACCGCGCGCGCGATCTGTCGATTGCCGGGGCGGGCGTGATCGCGCCGGATTGCGATATGGTCATCATCGAGGGGAATTACCTGCTCTTCGACGAACAGCCCTGGTCGGAACTGGCGGGCCTGTGGGATCTCGCGATCTGGCTGGATACGCCGGTCGAGACCGTGCGGCAGCGCTGCATCCGCCGCTGGCTGACCCATGGTCATGACCCGGAGGCCGCGCAGCAGCGCGCAGAAGGCAACGATCTTGCCAATGCGCGCCGGATCATCGCCGCGCGCCTGCCTGCCGATCTGACCTTATCCGACCCGTAATCCCGGCAGTCTGCTGGCCAGACAAAACCGCGCCGCAGATATGCGGCGCGGTCTTTCCTGTGCCACACCCGCTGGCGCGGCGCAGCGCTCATTCCGGGTCGGCGATCACGTCCTGACGCTGCTGACCCAGCCCGGCAATGCCCAGTTCCACCACATCCCCCGGCGCCAGATAGCGCGGGGGTTTCATGCCCAGCCCCACACCGGGCGGGGTGCCGGTCGAGATAACGTCGCCCGGCATCAGGCTCATGAACTGGCTCAGATAGCTCACCAGATGCGCGACGCCGAAGACCATGGTCCGGGTCGAGCCCTTCTGCATGCTCTCGTCATTCACACTCAGCCACATCTCTAGATCCTGCGGATCCGCAACTTCCTCGCGGGTGACCAGCCAGGGGCCAAGCGGTCCGAAATTGTCGCAGCTCTTGCCCTTGGTCCATTGGCCTGAGCGCTCGATCTGGAAGGCGCGTTCGGAGATATCATTGGTGACGGCAAAGCCCGCGACATGGGTCATCGCCTGTTCAGGCGTGACATATTTGGCGCGGGTGCCGATGATCACAGCCAGTTCCACCTCCCAATCCGTCTTGACGGAACCACGCGGCAAAAGGATCGGATCATTCGGCCCGCAGATCGCGCTGGTGGCCTTCATGAAGATGATCGGCTCTGCCGGAACCGCAGCCCCGGTTTCGGCGGCGTGATCGGAATAGTTCAGCCCGATGCAGATGAATTTGCCGGTGCCCGCGACACAGGCCCCCAGCCGTGCCGCCGGATCCACCTGTGGCAGACGCGCAGGGTCGAGCGCGCGCAACTGCGCAAGGCCCGCATCGGAAAGCACCTTGCCGCCGATATCAGGGACGATGCCCGACAGATCGCGGATCGTGCCATCTCCATCCAGCATCCCCGGTTTTTCAGCCCCGCGCGGACCATGGCGTAACAGTTTCATGCGCGTTCCTTTCCTTCAGACATTCGACCAGCCCCCATCGATGACATGGATGGCCCCGGTCGTATAGGCACTTTCATCCGAGGCAAGATAGACCACGAGAGCGGCGATTTCCTCGGCCTTGCCGATCCGCCCGATGGGCTGGCGCGCGATGAAGGCCGCGCGCGCGGCGTCATAATCGCCCTGCGCGCGGATGCGCCCTTCCAGCGAGGGGCTTTCGACCGTGCCGGGGCAGATGGCGTTGCAGCGGATGCCTTGGGTGATGAAATCCGCCGCGACCGATTTGGTCATGCCGATCACGCCGGCCTTGGTCGCGCCATAGACAAAGCGGTTCGGCGCCGCGATCACGCTTGAGGCCGCAGAGGACATGTTGATGATCGAGCCGCGCCCTGCGGAAATCATGCCGGGCAGAAAGGCGCGGATCATCCGGTACATCGCGGTCATGTTCAGATTGAGCGAGAAATTCCAGCTCTCCTCGTCACAATCAAGGATCGAGCCATGCGCCACAAAGCCCGCGCAGTTGAACAGCACATCGGGCGCGGGCAGATCCGCAACCACTGCGGCGATCTGGACGGGATCGGTCACATCCAGCAGGCGGGTTTCGATCCCGTCGCGCGCCAGATCGGCCAGCGCATCGGCGTTGATATCCGTGCCGATCACCCGCGCCCCTTCGGCGGCCATGGCCAGAGCGCTCGCGCGGCCAATGCCTTGCCCGGCGGCAGTTACCAGACAGGTCTTTCCCTTCAGTCGTCCCATGCGCAATGTCCTTGTCTTTATGGCGGGCGTGGTCCTGTGGTGCGGGGCGGTCGCTTCCGGCGCGCAGATCGCCTGCCCGCGCGCATGACAAGAATGGACGTCTCCCCCGGCCGCGACGCTAGCGCTCAACACGCTGGGGGTAAAGCCCCGTAATCCTGGCATATCCTGCGCGTGGCGCGTCGCGTGCCTGCCTTGACCCGGCCGGGGTGGATCACCGCGATTTCGCCCGGCGCGTGGACAGAAGCAGGTTCGTTTCAGAGGATGTGATCCCGTCGAACGTTCGGATCTGGCTGAGCACCTGATCCAGCTCCCCCAGCGACCGGGCCGCCAGTTCGACGATCAGATCCCAGCGGCCATTGGTCGAATGCACCGCTGTGACCTGAACCATGCCCGAGAGCCGCGCCATGATCCGTTCCGCGCCGCGCCCCTCAATCCCGATCAGCATCAAGCCGCGCACCGGGGCCTCGGCCACATCGCTGCGGGTGATGACCGTGAAGCCCAGAATCTCGCCCGCCTGTTGCAGCCGCGCCAGCCGCGCCCGGACGGTCGCGCGGCTGGCGCCGGTCCGTTCTGCCAGCGTCATGACCGAGGCCCGCCCGTCACGCCGCAATTCGGCGATCAGGCGCTGATCCATATTGTCCATAGTGGTACCTTGTCTTGCCGATATGGTCATCTTCGCCACCATAGTTGCAGTATGTCCAGTTGAATCTGTCGCGTTTTGCGCGACAGATGAAGGAAAACAGGAGCAAGTGATGAACCCGCCCACAGTGATCGGTGCCCCGGTCGATAGCGGCCAGCGCCAGCCCGGCTGCCTGATGGGTCCGGCGGCCTATCGTGTCGCGGGGCTGCATGAGATATTGGCGGCGCTGGGCCATCCGGCGCTGGATCGCGGCGATCTGGCCTTGCCCGACACATTGCCCGCCTGCGCGCCGCCCAACCCGGCACTGGACCAATTGCCCGAAACGCTGGCCTGGACGGCGCTGATCCGCGATGCGGTCACGGCGGAACTGGACCTTGGTCGCCTGCCCATCGTGCTGGGCGGGGATCACGCGCTGGCGCTCGGATCGGTCGCGGGCGCGGCGGCCCATGCTGCGCGGATCGGGCGGCCCCTGTTCCTGCTCTGGCTGGATGCGCATAGCGATTTCCACACCCCGATCAGCAGCATATCGGGCAATCTGCATGGCACGCCGCTTGCCTATGCGGCAGGGCGCGCGGGGTTTGCGCCTTTCCCGCCTTTTCCCGCGCCGATCCCGGCAGAGCGGATCTGCCTCTTCGGGATTCGCAGCGTCGATCCTGCCGAACAGCGCGCGCTGGCCGAATATGATATCGCCGTCAATGACATGCGGGTGCTGGATGAACAGGGGATTGCCGCGCCGCTGCGGGCGTTTCTGCAGCGCGTTGCCGCGGAAAACGGCATGTTGCATGTCAGTCTGGATGTGGATTTCCTCGATCCCGCCATCGCGCCTGCGGTGGGCACCACGGTTCCCGGTGGCGCCACTTTCCGCGAGGCGCATCTGGTCTGCGAGATGATCCATGAGACTGGCTTGATGACGTCGCTTGATCTGGTCGAACTGAACCCGGCGCTGGATGAGCGCGGCCGCACCGCGCGGCTGATGGTCGATCTGCTGGGCAGTCTGATGGGCCGCAAGGTCTTTGACCGTCCCACGCGCAGTTTCACCTGAAGGAGCCCCGCCATGTCCTCTCCCTCGCGCCAAGCGCTTGTGCCCTTTGTCAGTGTCGAGCACATGATGCGCCTTGTGCTGCATATCGGTGTCGAGCAGATGATGGTGGACCTCGCCCATGCCATCGAGGCCGATTTCCGCCGCTGGCCGGAATTCGACAAGACGCCGCGTGTGGCCAGCCATTCCGATATCGGCGTGATCGAGTTGATGCCCACCTCGGACGGGCAGCACTACGGGTTCAAATATGTCAACGGGCACCCGTCCAACACCCGGCAGGGGTTGCAGACCGTCACTGCCTTTGGCGTGCTCGCAGATGTGGCAACCGGCTATCCGGTGCTGATATCGGAGATGACGATCCTGACCGCGCTGCGCACCGCCGCGACCAGCGCCTTGGCCGCGAAATGGCTCGCCCCGCGCGATGCACGTGTCATGGCGATGATCGGCAATGGCGCGCAGGCCGAATTTCAGGCGCTGGCGATGAAGGCCCTCTGCGGGATCGAAGAGGTCCGGCTCTATGACATCGACCCTGCCGCAACCCGCAAATGCAGCGCCAATCTGGCCGGGCGCGGGCTGCGTGTCATCGCTTGCACAACGGCGGAAGAGGCGATTCTGGGCGCGCAGATCATCACCACCTGCACCGCCGACAAGCAATATGCGACGATCCTGACCGACAATATGGTTGGCGGCGGGGTGCATATCAACGCGGTGGGCGGGGATTGCCCCGGCAAGACCGAATTGCACCGTGATATCCTGCTGCGCGCGGGTATCTTTGTCGAATACCCGCCCCAGACCCGGATCGAGGGCGAGATCCAGCAGCTTGACCCGGACCACCCTGTGACCGAGCTCTGGCAGGTGATCAGCGGCGCGGCCTTGGGGCGGCGCGATGCGGGGCAGGTCACGCTGTTTGACAGTGTGGGCTTTGCCATCGAGGATTTCAGCGCCCTGCGCCATGTTCACCAGTGCCTGCAGGGCACCGGCTTCTTTCAGGAACTGGACATGATCGCCGATCCCGACGACCCGCGCGACCTCTTCGGGATGCTCTGCCGCGCCGAGGCGGCAGTGCGGGTCGCCTGAGCGCTGCCGGGGTTCAGAAATCCGTCGGCGCCCCGCCCTCGGCCTTGCGCCGTGCGACGAAATCCAGCAGCGCCGCGCGCCGGTCATCGGCCATCGGCGGCGGCGTGAAGCCCTCGACGATATTGCGATAGATGCCATGCGCGCGGGCGATGGTGTCAGTGGCGCCATCGCGCTCCCATGCCTCGTAATTGCGCCAATCCGACACGAAGGGCGCATAGAAAGCAGTCTCGTAGCGCTCCCGCGTGTGCTGGACCCCGAAGAAATGCCCGCCCGCACCCACCTCGCGGATCGCGTCCAGCGCCAGCGCCTCTGGGGTGGTTTCGGTCAGGACCGGCGCGCAATAGCGCTGGATCATCTGCAGCATTTCGCAATCCATGACGAATTTCTCGGGCGAGGCGATCAGCCCGCCCTCCAGCCATCCGGCCGCGTGATAGACTAGGTTCGACCCCGATTGCACGGCGGCCCAGAGGCTGTTGCAGGTCTCCCACATCGCCTGCGCATCGGGGATATTCGCGGTGCAGACCCCGGAAGAGCGCAAGGGCAGCCCGTAGCGTCGTGCAAGCTGCCCGGTCATCTGCGTCGCGCGCATATATTCGGGCGTGCCGAAGGCAGGCGCCCCCGAGCGCATATCGACATTCGAGGTAAATGTGCCGATCGCCACAGGCGCACCGGGCGCGGCATATTGGATCAGCGCGATGGCGCAGAGGGCTTCGGCAATGGATTGTGCCACCGCGCCCGCGAGTGTGACCGGGGCCATGGCGCCTGCCAGCGTGAACGGCGTCACCACCACCGGCTGCCCCCGCCGCGCCAGCCGCAACGCCCCGTCAATCATCGGAAAATCATGGCGCAGTGGCGAGACGGAATTGATATTCGTATACATATGCGGGGCGGCGTCGAATTCGGCATGGCTCAGCCCCGCAGCCAGCCGCACCATTTCCATCGCATCCTCAACCCTTTCGCGCCCGAGACTATAGGCATGCACCACCTTGTCGGTCAGGATCAGCTTTTCCGCGATACAGTCCAGATGCCGGATCGAGGGGTGAATATCGACGGGCTCGACCGGGTAGCCGCCCGCGACATGGATGCAGTTGAAGCTCTGCGTCAGCATCAGGAATTCGCGGAAAGTGGCGAAATCGCCGGTGCGTTTGCCGCGCAGCATGTCCCAGCTTGAGGGCGGCGAAGAGACATTGACGAAAGCCAGATGCCGCGCGCCGATGGGCACCGCGCGCGCGGGGTTGCGCGGCGTAATGGTGAAGGCGCCGGGCGCGCGGGCGAGCATTTCCATGACGAAATCGCTATCCATGCGGACATTCTGCCCCTCGACAATGCAGCCAGCCTGCCGCAACAGCGCGAGCGCCTCGTCATGGAGGAACTCGACGCCGATTTCGGACAGGATTTGCAACGCGCCCTGATGGATCGCCTCGACGCCCTCAGCGGGCAAGGGCTCGGTCGGGCGGTCAGGATTGAGGGGCACTTGCCAGGGCATCTGATCGAGCCGGAAGCCATCCCGGCGCCGCGCATTGCCGCCATGTCCACCGGACCTGCGGCGGCGTTCTGCGGGGTGCGGGTCCATGCGGGTCTCCGTGGCTGTCGGTCCTTCCTGACGCTAGCGAGGGCAGGGGGCAGGCGACAAGCGGAGTGTTGTCGGCAGGGATGGGGTGTTGGGGGAACGCGTCGCAGTGGGGGAGAGGAGCCTCTGGCGGATATTCCGGGGCGCGCGGCAAGTGACTGTTTTCCGGCGGGTCAATAAAGGTTAGGAAATATCCTAACCTTTATTGACCCGCCGCGCCTCTGTTGTTACTTAGGGATATGTCTAAGTATGATTCCGGCCTTGATCAGTGCTTCTCCGCGCTCGGTGATCCGACGCGACGCAGGATTCTCGAACGCCTTGCACGCGGCGCGGCGACGGTGAGCGAACTGGCGGCCACCCATGACATGGCGCTGCCATCATTCATGGAACATCTGAAAAAGCTCGAAGCCGCCGGGCTCATCGCATCGAAAAAGCAAGGCCGGACGCGGGTATGCGCCTTGTCCCCAAGTGCTTTCGCGCCAGCGCAGAACTGGCTGAGCGAACAAAGCACGATCTGGGAAGGGCGTCTCGACCGCTTTGACGATTACATCAAGAACCTCATGGAGGAGAGAAGCAAATGAAACTCGACCCCGAAACCGATCTGACCTTCACGCGGTCGATCAATGCGCCCAGACAGATACTCTGGGAATGCTGGACCACACCCGAGCACATAAAGAATTTCTTTGTGCCCAGACCGCATGGGATCGAGGCATGTGAGATCGATCTTCGGGTCGGCGGCAAATTCAACATCACCATGAATGTCGACGGCAATCTGATCGCGAATGAGGGCGTCTTTCTCGAAATCGTTGAGGGCGAGCGCCTGGTTTTCACGGACAGTTATAGCGAAGGCTGGAAGCCCGCCGCCGATCCGTTCATGACCGCGATCATCGAATTTGCAGATGACGGAAAAGGTGGCACGACCTATACGGCGACAGCCCGGCACCGTTCGGCCGCGTCGTGCCAGCGCCATGCAGACATGGGCTTCTACGACGGCTGGGGAACCGTCGCGACGCAGCTTGAGGAATACGCTCAAACGTTCAGGTAAACGCGTGCGGATGGCGCAGGGGTGTCCGCCCCCTCACACCGCCCTTAACCCCCGCACCCAGTCTGCCGCCTCATGCGCATGCACTTCCGCCGCGCGGATATGCCCGTCAAAACCCTGCGCCAGTTCACGGATCAGACGCTTGGAGCGGATCAGCAGATAGACCTCGCCCGCATAGACCGCCGCGCGGGTATAGCCGAACAGCGTCATCGGCGGCGCGAAGCGCTTGCGCCCGTCGAACAGATACATGCGGAAGGCGGGATAAAGCGCATCGACCGTCTGCGCGATATGGTCGATCTGGCGCTGGCGGGCGGGGGCCGCCAGCCCCTGCCAGACGCCACAGCCCGCTGCGAAAATCTCGAAGCTTTGCAGGGGCATGCACATTTCGATATCGGCTTCCGGGGCCTGAGACAGGCGCAACCGGCGCTGGGTCTGGGCCTGAAGGCGGCGCTTCTCCTGTTCTGAACTTTGCGCCTGAAAGGCGATGATCTCGGGGGTGCGCATCAGATCGGGCAAGAGCGCAGGCACATAGCGGATCTTCTGACCCGTGGCTTCCTCATGCCAGCGTTCCATCGCGGTGCGGCTTTCCTCATCCAGCGCCGCTTCGGTCTCGACCGCATCCAGGCTTTGGGTGACCATGCCGCTGTCTTCCGACAGGCCCAGCAGCCAGTCGACCGAAACCTGAAACTGCCCGGCAATGGAGAGCAGCGTTTCCGCGCGCGGCAGGCGCGGATCGGGGCCGGTCAGAAGCTGCGACAGGGCAGAGCGGTCAATGCCGATGGCGCTCGCAAAGCGCGCTTGCGTGAGGCCGGATTGGCTCAGCAATTGCAGCAGGCGCGTGCGGAACAGGGCCGAGGATTCACGTTTGCGCATGTAGACACCCCGAGACATATGATGTGTTTAGTAAGCATATTTTTTCATAGGCGACAATCGTCTTGAAGAGTGACGAGAACACTCGCATTGCCGCGCGCGGGCTTTGCGGACAGGCTAAGAGGATATGGGACATGGGAGAGCAGCTTGCACCGCATCGAATGGCCGACGCTTGGCCTGATTTTCGCCTGTTACGGGCTTTGGGGGCTGGCTGGCGCCGTGCTCTGGCCGAACTCGCCCGTGCTGGCCCTCGCGCTGATGGCACTGATGTCGGCGCTGCATTCCTCGCTTGTGCATGAAAACCTGCATGGACATCCGACCCGCAACCGGCTGGTGAACGAGGCGCTGGTCACTGTGCCACTATCCCTGATCTATCCCTATCGCCGCTACCGGGCCACGCATCTGGCGCATCATCATGATGCGCGCCTGACCGATCCGATCGAAGATCCCGAAAGCTATTACAAGGCGGCCTGGGCGCATGCCCGGATGCCGCGCTGGCTGCAGGGGATTCTGGTCGTGAACAACACCATGATCGGCCGTATCCTGCTGGGGCCGGTTCTCGGCGCGACCGGGTTTCTGGCGCAGGAGGCGCGGCTGTGTCACACCAATGCGCCGGGCGTGCGGCGGGGCTGGGGGCTGCATCTTCTTGGTCTTGCCCCCGTGCTCGCCCTGCTCTGGGCCTTCGGGATCCCGCTCTGGCTCTATTGTGTCGCGGTGGTCTGGCCATCGCTCTCGCTGATCGCGATCCGCACCTATGCCGAACATCGCTGGCATGACGCGCCCGAGGGCCGGACGATCATTGTCGAACGCTCGCCCCTGTCCTGGCTGTTTCTGAACAACAATCTGCATATCGTGCATCATCAGATCCCGGCAGCACCCTGGTATGCGCTCCCGCGCCTCTATCACACGCGCCGCGAGTACTGGCGGGCGCTCAATCACGGCTATGTCTATCGCAGCTACTGGCAATTGTTCCGTGCCCATGCGCTGCGCCCGAAAGAACCGGTGGTCCATCCGGTCCTGCATCAGGTGATCGCGCTGCAGCCCGAGGGCATGCCACCACCCGCCGCCGCGCAACTGCCGCTTGACGGGCGCGCCGCATGAGCAGGCTCGCAACGCTGCCCATGTATGACTGGCCGGAACTGCGGCCGCAGACCGATGCCTTGCTCGCCGCCCTGCGCCTGCGCGTGCCCGAATTGCCCGCAAGGCTGACGCGGCCCGCCTCGGAGCGCGCGCTGCAGGCGCTGTGGCGCTATCCGGGGCTGGTGCTGGGTCAGACCTGCTGGGGGCCGATGCGCGCGGGCCTGCAAGACCATGTGCATGTTCTGGCGCAAGCCGATTACAGCGATGTGGCGGGCGGGCAGGGGGTCTGTTACCGCTCGGTCATCGTCATGCGCAGCGGCACACCCCTGCCGCCGCCCAGCCATGAGGGGGCCTGCCTGCCGCAGGGGCTGGGCAGCTTGCGCGCAGCGATCAACAGCCCGCTGTCGCTCTCGGGCTGTCTGGCGCTCGCCGTGGATGCAGGGCTGCGCGATCTAGCCGCGCATGCGCTCCTCACGGGCAGCCATCGCGCCTCGATCCGCGCGGTCGCAGCGGGCAAGGCCGATTTCGCCGCAATCGACTGCCGCACATGGGCGCTGGCGCGCGCGCATGAGCCAATGGCGCGCGACCTGATCGCCACCGGCTGGACCGCCTTGCGCATGGGCCTTCCCTATATCACGGCGCGCGGGACCTCGCGTGATTTGCGCCAGCGCCTGTCGGCTGCGCTGGTCGCGACCGGGGCCGTGGCGCTGCCCGAGACCGAATGCGAGGAAATCCCATGACCCGGACCTATCGTGCCATTGTCATCGGCGGGGGTGTCGTCGGCTGTTCGGTGCTCTATCATCTGGCCAAGGCGGGATGGCGCGATGTGCTGCTGATCGAACGCTCGGAACTCACCTCCGGGTCCACATGGCATGCGGCGGGCGGGTTTCACACGCTCAATGGCGATCCCAATGTGGCGCGGCTGCAGGCCTATACGATCTCGCTCTATGATGAGTTGGAGAAGATGACCGGCCAGTCCTGCGGGCTGCATCTGGTGGGGGGCGTGCAGATGGCCGACAGCCCCGAGCGGCTGGACTGGCTGCGCATGGCCCATGCGCGTGGTCGCTACCTGGGCATGGAGACCGAGATCATCACCCCCTCCGAGGCCAAGGCCATGTTCCCGCTGATGGATGAGCGCCATTTCGTGGGCGCGCTCTGGGATCCGGTCGAGGGGCATCTGGACCCTTCGGGCACCACCCATGCCTATGCCAAGGCGGCTAAAATGCTGGGCGCGCAGATCGAATTGCGCAATCCGGTCACGGAACTGACGCAAGACCCGGATGGCACATGGAATGTGATCACGCAAAACGGCAGTTATGGTTGCGAGCATGTGGTCAATGCGGGCGGACTCTGGGCGCGCGAGTTGGGGCGCATGGTCGGGCTGGAACTGCCGGTTCTGGCGATGGAACATATGTATCTCTTGACCGAACCCATGCCCGAGGTGATCGAGTTCAACCAGACGATGGGGCGCGAGTTGATCCATGTGATCGACTTCAAGGGCGAGATCTACACGCGGCAGGAAGGGCAGGGCATCCTGCTCGGCACCTATGAGAAAGCCTGCAAGCCCTGGTCGCCAGTGACCACGCCCTGGGATTTCGGGCATGAACTCCTGCAACCCGATATCGACCGGCTTGCGCCCTCGCTGGAGGTCGGTTTCCGTCATTTCCCGCCCTATGAGCGCGCAGGCATCAAGCAGATCATCAACGGCCCCTTCACCTTTGCCCCCGATGGCAACCCGCTGGTCGGGCCGGTGCAGGGGCTGACCAATTACTGGTCGGCCTGCGCGGTGATGGCGGGGTTCTCTCAGGGCGGCGGGGTCGGGCTGGTGCTGGCCAACTGGATGACGACGGGCGATCCCGGCCATGATGTCTTCGGCATGGATGTGGCGCGCTATGGCGACTGGGCCAGCCTGCGCTACACCAATGCGAAAGTGCGCGAGAATTATTCGCGCCGCTTCTCGATCCGCTTCCCGAATGAGGAACTCCCCGCCGCCCGCCCGCATCTGACGACGCCGCTTTACGATGTGATGACGCGCGACAATCACGCGGTGATGGGCGATAGCTGGGGGCTGGAGACGCCCTTGTGGTTCGCGCCCAAGGCGGATGCGGCGCAGGACGTGCTGTCCTTCCATCGCTCCAATGACTTCGCCCATGTCGGCGCCGAGGTGCGCGCGGTGCGCGAGGGAGTGGGCGTGACCGAGATCGCCAATTTCGCCAAATACGCGGTCACGGGGCCGGGGGCAGAGGCGTTTCTTGACCGGCTGATGACCAACCGCCTGCCGAAGCTGGGCCGCATCGTGCTCTCGCCCATGCTCAACCATGCAGGCAAGCTGATCGGCGATTTCACCATCGCCCGCGCGGCACCGGACCGGTTCCTGATCTGGGGCTCGCTGGCGGCCACGAAATACCACCTGCGCTGGTTTGAGCGGCATGCGCCCAAGGATGGCAGCCTTGACATCCGGGCGCTGGGCATGGGGCTGATGGGCCTGTCCATCGCAGGCCCGAATGCGCGCGCGGTCTTGGCGGCGCTGACGGATGAGGATGTGTCCAACGCGGGTTTCCGCTTCATGGACTATCGCGAAATGGATGTGGCGGGCGCGCCCTCGATGGTGAACCGCATCACCTATACCGGCGATCTGGGCTATGAGATCTGGATGGCGCCGGAATATCAGCGCCGCGTCTATGCTGCCATCAAGGCGGCAGGCGCCGCCCTTGGCATTCGCGATTTCGGCATGCGCGCGCTCCTGTCGATGCGCTTCGAGAAGAACTTCCCGACATGGTTTGCCGAACTCAGGCCCATCTATGGCCCGATGGAAGCCGCGATGGAGCGCTTTGTCGCCTATGACAAGCCCGGCTTCATCGGCCGCGACGCCGCGCTGCAAGAACGCGAGACCGGCCCCCGTCTGCGCCGCGTCTCGCTGATCATTGATGCGGGCAGTGCCGATGCCATCGCCGATGAACCGATCTGGGCGCGGGTCTCGCAGGACTACGGCACGATCACGCCACCGCACAGCTACGGCCCCGCGCGTTTCGACGCGGCAGGGCGCGCGCTGAGCAGACCGCATCCCTCGCAGGAGGGCGACTGGCGTGTGATCGGCTGGGTTACCTCGGGCGGCTATGGCCATCATGTCGGCCTGTCACTGGCGCAGGGCTATATCCCCGCCGCGCTGGCACATCGTCCCGACACGGACCTGTTCAAAGTCGAAATCATGGGTCAGCTCCGTCCTGCCCGTATCGCGCTTGATCCACCCTTTGACCCGGCAGGCACGCGCATGCGAAGCTGACATTTTCTTGCTGAAAAATACTCCCGCCGGAGGCAACGGGCCGAGAGGCCCGTCCCCCCCCCCCTTAAAGGTCGCACCATGAAAGCCGCGCTCTGCACCCGTTTCAACGCCCCGCTTGAAATCACCGAGCTCATGCTTGCCCCACCCCGCAGGGGCGAGGTCGAGGTCACGCTCGCCGCCTGCGCGATCTGCCATTCCGACCTGCATTTCATCGAAGGGGCATGGGGCGGCGCGCTTCCGGCGGTCTATGGGCATGAGGCGGCGGGTTTTGTCAGCGCTCTGGGCGAGGGGGGCAGCGCGTATCGGATCGGGCAGCGCGTGCTGGTCACGCTGATCCGCGCCTGCGGCACCTGCGCCTGCTGTTCGGACGGGCGCCCGATGCTCTGCGAAACCGCTGGCACCGCAGCCTCGCCCCTGTCCCTGCCCGATGGAACGCCGGTCACGCAGGGCATGAACACCGCCGGTTTTGCCGAAAAGGTCGTTGTCGATTCCAGCCAGCTTGCGCCGCTGCCCGAGGATATACCGCTCGATGTGGCCGCCCTTCTGGCCTGCGGGGTGATCACGGGCGTGGGCGCGGTGTTCAACACCGCCGCCATGCCTGCGGGGGCCAGCGCGGTTGTGATCGGAACCGGCGGGGTCGGGCTCAACACCATTCAGGGCGCGCGCATCGCAGGCGCACGGCGGATCATCGCGCTGGACGTGGCCCCCGAGAAACTGCACGCGGCGCGGGAATTCGGGGCCACGGATGGCGTGCTGGCCACGGCCCCGGATGCGCGCGCTCAGGTCTTGGCTCTGACCGGAGGGCGCGGTGCGGAATATGTCTTTGTCACCGTAGGCGCGGTCATGGCCTATGAGCAGGCGCTGGGCCTGACCGCGCCGGGCGGAACGATCATCATGGCAGGGATGACGGGCAATGAAGATTACATGCGCCTGAACCCGATGATGGTGGCCTATCAGGAACAGCGGCTCATCGGGTCGAAGATGGGCGGTACTGTGCTGCGCCGGGACATTCCGCGCCTGATCGATCTCTACCGGCAAGGGCGGCTCAGGCTGGATGAGCTGATCTCGAACCGCTACCCGCTCGCGCGGATCAACGAGGCGATTGCCGACACCGCCAAAGGCGGCACGCGGCGCAATGTGATCGTGTTCGACAGCTTCGGGCAGGGCGCGCCATGAAACTTGAGGGGCTGGAGATATTCGTGATCGGCACCCCGCCACCGGGCTGGGGCGGGCGGTACTGGATCATCACCCGGCTCACCACCGAATGCGGGTTGACCGGCTATGGCGAGGTTTATGCCGCCGCCGTGGGCGCGCAGGCGATGCGCGCCGTCATCGCGGATGTGTTCGCGCGCCATATGCGCGGCGAGAATCCCGAGAATGTGGAACTGATGTTCCGCCGCGCCTATTCCTCGGGCTTTACCCAGCGCCCCGATCCGACGGTGATGGGGGCGTTTTCGGGGCTGGAAATCGCCTGCTGGGACATTCTGGGCAAGGCCCGCGCGCGCCCGGTCTGGGCGCTTCTGGGCGGGCGCATGAACGAGAAGCTGCGCGCCTATACCTATCTCTATCCGCTGGCCCATCACGAGAAAGCCGCCTTCTGGACCAGCCCCGAGATGCAGGCGGAAAGCGCACTTGCGGCGGTGGATCAGGGGTTCACGGCGATCAAGCTGGACCCGGCAGGCCCCTATACGCTGCGCGGCGGGCATCAGCCGGGCATGCGCGACATTGATGTCACCGAGCGCATTCTCGGGGCGGTGCGGGCGGCGATCGGCACCCGCGCCGATATCCTGCTGGGCACGCATGGGCAATTCACCCCCGCAGGCGCGATCCGGCTGGGCGCGGCGGTCGAGCGCCATCAGCCGCTCTGGTTCGAGGAACCCATCCCCCCCGATGACATTCCCGGCATGGCCGAAGTGGCGCGCGCCCTGCGCATCCCCGTTGCCACGGGCGAGCGGCTCTGCACCAAGGCCGAGTTCGGCGCGGTCTTGCGCGCGGGCGCGGCCAGCATCCTGCAGCCCGCGCTCGGGCGGGCAGGGGGGATATGGGAGGTCAGGAAAATCGCCGCCATGGCCGAGGTGTTCAGCGCGCAGATTGCCCCGCATCTCTATGCAGGTCCGGTGGAATGGGCGGCCAATATCCATCTGGCGGCCTCGATCCCCAATCTGCTGATGATCGAATGTATCCAGACCGGCGGCGCGTTCCATCTGCCGCTGATCGGGCATTCCCTGCGCGTCGTGGAGGGGTTCGTCACGCCCCCGGATCTGCCCGGTCTGGGGATTTCTTTTGACGAAACCCTGGCGCGGGCGCACAATTACGATGAAAACGACCTACATCTGCAGATGCAGGAAGCCCCCTGCGATTACGTCCACGGCAATAGTTTCGAAGGAGGTGCCCCGCGCGACTGACCCCCAATCATGCAGGACGGGATGGCAAAAAAGCGACATTATGTCGTTTTCAGACCGCTCGACGCCGCAAGCCGGGCATGTTCTGCACAGAATGCCATAACTCTAGAATGGAAGCTGGCGATCAGATCCAGCAGCAAGACAGGGAGATATTCATGACTCATTCCAAACGCAAGGCGACCGAATTGCACCGCGCGGCGAAGCTTTATGCGCGCGAGTGTCGCGAGGGCAGGCTCAGCCGCCGCGAGTTCATGACCCGCGCCACGGCGCTGGGCGTCACTGCGCCCGCCGCTTATGGTCTGCTGGGCCTCGCCGCACCGCAGGCGCGCGCGCAGACCCCGCAGATGGGGGGCAGCTTGCGGATGCAGATGGACATCAAGGCCCAGCGCGACCCGCGCACATGGGACTGGTCGGAATTGTCGAATGTCTGCCGCGGCTGGCTGGAATATCTGGTCAGCTACGAGCGCGACGGCTCGATCCAGCCGGTGCTGCTGGAAAGCTGGGAAGCGAATGAAGATGCGACCGAGTTCACGCTGAACATCCGCCCCGGTGTGAAATGGAACAATGGCGACGATCTGACCGCCGAGCATATCGCGCATAATTTCGAGCGCTGGTGCGATGCCTCGGTCGAGGGCAATTCGATGGCCGGTCGCATGAGCGCGCTGTCGGAAGACGGCAAACTGCGCGAGGGCGCGGTCGAGATCGTCGATGACCTGACCATCCGGCTGCACCTGTCCAGCCCCGATATCGCGATCATCGTCAACACGGCGGATTATCCTGCGGCTGTCGTGCACCCCTCCTTTACCGGGGATGATCCGGTTGCCAATCCGATCGGGACGGGCCCCTATCGCCCGGTCAGCCACAATACCGGCATCGGCGCGGTGATCGAGCGCAACCCCGATCATACATGGTGGAACGAGGGCAACGGGGCCTGGCTGGACCGGATCGAATTTATCGACCTGGGCACGGATCCTGCCGCATGGATGGCTGCCGCCGAAGGTGGCGAGATCGACATGACCTATCAGACCACTGGCGATTTCGTCGATCTGTTCGAGATGATCGGCATGCCCCAGTCCGAAGCGATCACCTCTGCAACCATTGCCGTGCGGTTCAATCAGACGCAGGCACCCTATGACAATGTCAATGTGCGCCGCGCCTTGCAGATGGCGGTCAATAACGAGATCGTGCTGGAGCTTGGCTATAATGATCGCGGGACGCTGGCCGAGAACCACCATGTCTGCCCGATCCATCCCGAATATGCCGAAATTCCCGGCCCCGTCTTCGACCCGGCTCAGGCAAGGTCCATGATCGAGGCCGAGGGGCTCGCAGGTCATGAATTCGAGCTGATCTCGATTGACGATGACTGGCAGGCGGCGACCTGCGACAGCGTGGCCGCCCAGATCCGGGCTGCGGGCATCAATATCCGGCGCACCATCCTGCCGGGCGCGACCTTCTGGAATGACTGGCTGAACTATCCCTTCTCCGCGACCGAATGGAACATGCGCCCGCTGGGGGTGCAGGTGCTCAATCTGGCCTATCGCTCGGGCGAGGCCTGGAATGAGACCGGTTTCGCCAATGCCGAGTTTGACACCCTTCTGGCCGAGGCCAATGGGATTGCCGACGCGGACGAGCGGCGCGAAATCATGGCGCAGCTTCAGCAGATCTTGCTCGACGAGGGCGTGCTGATCCAGCCCTATTGGCGCTCGCTCTATCGCAACGCGCGTCCCAATATTCTGAACGCGGAAATGCACCCGACATTTGAAGTGCGCTACCAGCATTACGGGCTGGCCTGAGCCTGATCTGCCACGGCGGCGCGTTGACTGCCGTGGCGCTATTTCCTTGCGTCCAGTGCCAACGCGCCCATAGGCGCCCTGGCAGACAGGAGACAGGATGCTGTTCTTCCTCGCCCGTCGCGTCGGTGTGATGCTGGTCACGGCCCTGTGCCTGACATTTGTCGTATTCTATCTGACCAACATTCCCGCCAAGCTGGAAACCCTTGCCAAGACGCAGGCCGGCTCGCGCATCTCGGATGCCGAGGTCGCAAGCTGGCTCGACCGCAATGGCTATAACCAGCCGATGCTGGTGCGTTATGGGGAATGGCTGGGTGTGGCGCGCGGCTGGACGCGGCAGCTTGATGACGGCAGCATGACCGGGCGCTGCTATCTGCTGACCGGCACCACCATCCCCGGTGCCGCGCCCGAACGCTGCGGGCTGGTGCAGGGCCATTGGGGCAATTCCACCCGGTTCCGCGCCCCGGTCGCCGAGGTGATCGGCGCAAGGCTCGGGGCGACCGGCATGCTCATGCTCTGGGTGCTGATCGTCATGGTGCCGATGGCGCTCATCGTGGGCGTGCTGGCGGGCATGCGCGAGGGCTCGCGCACCGACCGTACGCTCTCGACCTTCGCCATCGCCTCGACTGCGACGCCGGAATATGTCTCGGGCGTGGTGTTCATCGCACTTCTCGCCTCCTCCACCGTGGGGCTGTCGCCGCTGCTGGTCAGCTGGGGCTGGATCGAGGGGCCGGTGCTGTTTCAGGGCAATGCCCGCTCGGCGTTGGAGGGGATCACCTTCTGGAACTTCGCGCTGCCGGTGATGACGGTCGCGCTTTACGGCATGGGCTATGTCGCACGCATCACCCGCGCCTCGATGACCGAGGTGATGACCCAGCAATATATCCGCACCGCGCGGCTCAAGGGCGTGAGTTTCCCGAGTATCGTGCTGCGCCACGCACTCAGGAACGCCCTGATCGCGCCCTTCACGGTGATCATGCTGCAAATCCCCTGGCTTTTGAACGGGGTTGTCATCGTCGAGGTGCTGTTCAGCTATCCCGGCTTTGGCTGGACCCTGTTCGAGGCCGCCGCCAATAACGATATCGAATTGCTGCTGGCGGCCTCGGTCGTCGCGGTTCTGGTGGTGCTGGTGACACAGCTCATTTCGGATATCGGCTATGTCTGGCTCAACCCGCGCATCCGCGTGACCTGAGGGGAGAGGGCATGATGGACCCGTTAAGCTGGCTCGATATTCTTGGCCGCCTGTTGGTGCAGCTTCTGCCGGTCTGGCTGGCGCTGCTGGTGCTCTTTGCGCTCTCGATCGGTTTCAAGCGCCGCCTTGGCCTTTATGGCAAGCTGTTTGATTCCGCCGTCGGTATGATCGGCTTCGCGCTGGTCATGTTCTGGGTCTTCGCGGCGCTCTTTGCCAATATGATCATCACCCATGACCCGCTGGCGCAGTTCAGCGGCATGCGCAACGCGACCCCCGGCACTCCCTTGCGCGATCCCGCAGGCGGGTATGAGGTGTTCCTTCTGGGCGGCGACGCGCTGGCGCGCGATGTGTTCTCGCGCATGATCATCGGCGCGCGCGAAGTGCTGCGCATCGCGCCTTTCGCGGCAATGATTTCCTTCATGATCGGCATCTCCCTTGGCCTGCCCGCAGGCTATATCGGCGGCAGGCTGGATACGGGCCTGACTTTTGTGGCCAATCTGGTGCTGGCCTTCCCGGTGATCCTCTTGTTCTTCCTGCTGGTCGCGCCGGAAATCCAGAACACAGCCATCCCGCGCGTCATGGCGGGGATCCTTTTTCTGATGCCGGTGCTGTTTTTCACCGTGCTCCTGAATGCGCGTTTCTTCACCCAACCGCTGAAGCGCAATCTCTATGTCGGCGCGGTGCTGGTGATCGGGCTCTGGGCCTATTCGGGGCTGGCCTTCAATGCCGATCCTTTCGGCATCTGGGGCATGTCGCCGAACCTTCTGAATGTCTTTGTCGCCGTGGTCTTCGTCAATGCGCCGACGGTGTTCCGCATCGTGCGCGGCATCACCATGGATATCCGCACCCGCGATTATGTGTCCGCCGCCCAGACGCGGGGCGAGGGGCCGTGGTATATCATGCTCTGGGAAATCCTGCCCAATGCGCGCGGGCCGCTGATCGTCGATTTCTGCCTGCGCATCGGCTATACGACCATCCTTCTGGGCACGCTCGGCTTTTTCGGCCTCGGTGTCGCGCCCGAGAGCCCCGACTGGGGGTCCACCATCAATCAGGGCCGCCGCTTGCTGACGGTCTACCCGCACGCCGCCCTTGCGCCCGCATTGGCCCTGATGTCGCTGGTTCTGGGCCTCAACCTGCTGGCCGACGGGCTGCGCGAAGAGAGTTTGAAAGACTGATGTTCATTTTCTTGCCAGAAATACTCCACGGGGGTGCGGGGGTGTGAAACCCCCGCTTCTGCCCTCAATCAAGGAGCGCACCAGATGACCGATTGGGACAAATCCAAACCCATCTTGGAGATCGACAAGCTCTCGATCTCTTTCTTCACGCGCGGCGGCGAAATCCCCGCCGTGATGGATTTCTCCTGCACGGTCATGCCGGGCGAGGCGATGGGGCTCGTAGGCGAATCCGGCTGCGGCAAATCCACGGTTGCCTTGGGGGTGATGCAGGATCTGGGCGTGAATGGACGCATCACCGGTGGCACCATCAGGTTCAAGGGACGCGATCTGAATACGATGAGCGCGGCGGAACTCGCGAAAATCCGCGGCTCGGAAATCGCCATGATCTATCAGGAACCCATGGCCAGCCTGAACCCGGCGATGAAGATCGGGCGGCAACTGATGGAAGTGCCGATGATCCATCAGAAGATGCAGGCGACCGAGGCCCGCGCCCGCGCGCGCCAGCTTGTCGCCGATGTGCGGCTGCCCGATCCCGACCGCATCCTTGATGCCTATCCGCACCAGCTTTCGGGCGGCCAGCAGCAGCGCATCGTCATCGCCATGGCGCTGATGGCCAACCCTGCGCTTCTGATCCTTGACGAGCCGACCACCGCGCTCGATGTGACGGTCGAGGCGGGGATCGTCGATCTGGTCAAGGATCTGGGCCGCAAATATGGCACTTCGATGCTGTTTATCAGCCATAATCTCGGGCTGGTGATGGAGACCTGCAACCGGCTTTGCGTCATGTATTCCGGCGAGGCGGTCGAGACCGGTGCCATCCGCGATGTGTTCAACCGCATGCGCCATCCCTATACGCAGGCGCTGTTCCGCGCCATTCCCTTGCCCAGCGCCGACAAGGGCTCGCGCCCCCTGCGCGCGATCCCGGGCAATTTCCCGCTGCCGCATGAGCGCCCGAAAGGCTGCAATTTCGGCCCGCGCTGCGATTATTTCCAGCAAGGTCTGTGCGATGCGCAGGAGATCCCCATGCTGGGGATCGCGGGCGATGACCGTCACGGCAGCCGCTGCCTGCGCGTGGATCAGATCGACTGGGACGCGGCCTGGAGTTCCGACAGGGAAAGGGCCGCAACGCCCATCGGCGAGGTGGTCCTGAAAATGGACGATCTGCGCAAATATTACGAGGTCGCGGCCTCCAGCCTGTTTTCGGGCGGCGATCCCAAGGTGGTCAAGGCCAATGAAACGCTCAGTTTCGATGCGCGCGAGGGCGAGACGCTGGCCATCGTCGGCGAATCCGGTTGCGGTAAATCGACTTTCGCCAAGGTGTTGATGGGGCTGGAGACAGCGACCTCGGGCAAGATCATGCTCTTTGACGAGAATGTGCAATCCACCCCGATCCAGCACCGCAACACCGATACCGTTTCCACCCTGCAGATGGTGTTCCAGAACCCGTTCGACACGCTCAACCCCTCGATGACGGTGGGCGCGCAGATCGTCCGCGCGCTCGAAATCTTCAAGGTCGGCAAAACCACGTCAGAGCGCGAGCAGCGGATGCTGGAACTGCTGGATCTGGTCAAACTGCCGCGTGCCTTCGCCACCCGCATGCCGCGCCAGTTATCCGGTGGTCAGAAGCAGCGCGTGGGCATTGCGCGGGCCTTTGCCGGGGATGCCAAGGTGGTGGTGGCCGACGAGCCGGTCTCGGCGCTTGATGTCTCGGTGCAGGCGGCGGTGACCGAACTCTTGATGGATATCCAGCGCAAGAATGGTACGACGCTTCTCTTCATCAGCCATGATCTGTCGATTGTACGCTACCTGTCGGATCGGGTGATGGTCATGTATCTGGGGCATGTGGTCGAGCTTGGCACGACCGATCAGGTCTTCGCGCCGCCCTATCATCCCTATACCGAAGCGCTGTTGTCGGCGGTCCCGGTCGCGGATACCTCGGTGGTCAAGAAGCGGATCGTGCTGGAAGGAGATATTCCCTCGGCCATGAACCCGCCGCCGGGCTGCCCGTTCCAGACCCGGTGCCGCTGGAAATCCGAGGTGCCGGGGAACCTGTGCGAGACCGAAGTGCCGCCGATGCGCAATCTGGCGGGCGGG
The DNA here is from genome assembly GCF_001884735.1 of Natronohydrobacter thiooxidans. Lineage (GTDB taxonomy): Bacteria > Pseudomonadota > Alphaproteobacteria > Rhodobacterales > Rhodobacteraceae > Roseinatronobacter > Roseinatronobacter thiooxidans_A. The sequence continues at coordinate 42,663 of NZ_MJAP01000013.1, forward strand.
CATCAGATCAAATGCCATCTTGCTGATGATATTCTGGCCCGGATGGAGCCGGTCTTTACCATAGCCCGTAATGAGGCTGGCGAAGCGGCGGCGGGATCTTCGCATTGATGTGCAAATCTGCGCCCCTCCATTTCCGGCCCGGACCGACGCGCCGCCCCGTTGTGCCTTCGCGCAGAACTGCCATTGATCGGCCAGTTTGAAACTGGCAAGACGCATCAGGAGCATTGCAGAACCGGTGGTCGGGATGCGGACGCTCTGATCGCTGGCGGAAGGAAAACATGAGCAGGATTCTGATCCTTCACACTGGGGGCACCATCGGCATGGTGGCGGGGCCCGACGGGCTGACCCCCGCGGACGGTCTGCTGGAGCAGGCACTGCAACAGCTTGCAGGAACGGAAGCGACGCTTTCGGTCGAGGTTTTCGACCCGCTGGTGGACAGCGCCGAGATGGGCCCCGCCTATTGGAACCGGCTGATCGACCGGATCGCCGCCTTTCAGGGTGCCGGGGTGATCATCACCCATGGCACCGATACAATGGCCTTTACCGGCGCGGCTCTGGCGCAGGCGCTGGCCGGGTTGCGCTGCCCGGTCGTGCTCTGTGGATCAATGCAGCCGCTGAATACCGGCGGGGATGCCGAGGGCAATCTGGCACTCGCCCTGCAGGCCGTGCACAGCGCCGCACCCGGCGTCTGGCTGGCTTTCGCCGGGCGGTTGCTGCCTGCGGCGGGCCTGATCAAGCACGATTCACAGGGCGCGGATGCGTTTCGTTCGGTCCCGCAAGCCCCCCTGCCTGAGCGCTTTCGCCTGCGTCGCTTCGCGCCGCTTCGGCTGGCCATCCTCACCCTGTCGCCGGGCCTGCCCGCTGCGGCTGTTGCAGCCGCGCTTGCAGAACTGGATGGCGCCGTGCTGCGCGTCTTCGGGGCGGGCACGATCATGTCCGATCCGGCGCTGGAGACGGTGCTGGCGGATGCCGTGGCGCGTGGCTGCCGCATCCGCGCCGTCAGCCAGTGCGAGACCGGCGGGTTGATGCCCGGTGCCTATGCTGCCGGTGCCGCGCTCTGGCGGGCCGGGGTCGAGAATGGCGGGGTCGAGACGCCCGAGGCGGCGCTGGCGCGGCTTTGGCTCGACTTGTCCGATGCTGCCTCGGACCTGTCGGGGACCGGTTGACCGGCAGTTCCGCTGGCCGATATCGGCGGCAAAAGGAACAGGCGCGCGTCTCATCCGCGCGCCGTGCTGTCACAGCATCGAGGGCAAGACCTGATCGGGCGGGCGGTGGCCATCCGCGAAGGTCTTGATATTCACGATCACCTTCTCGCCCATCTCGATCCGGCCTTCCAGCGTGGCCGAACCCATATGCGGCAGAAGCACGACATTGGGCAATTCCCGCAGCCGTGGATTGACCGAATGCCCGCGCTCGAACACATCCAGCCCCGCGCCCGCGATCTCGCCCGCGCGCAACCCGCGTGTAAGCGCATTCTCGTCGATCACTTCCCCGCGCGAGGTGTTCACGATCACCGCCGAGGGTTTCAGCAGTTTCAGCCGCCGCGCATTCAGCAGATGAAAGGTCGAAGGCGTATGCGGGCAATTGACCGAAATCACGTCCATCCGTGCGATCATCTGGTCAAGGCTTTCCCAATAGGTCGCCTCCAGCGCCTCTTCCACCTCGGGGCGCAGGCGGCGGCGATTGTGGTAATGCACCTGCATCCCGAAAGCCCGCGCGCGCCGCGCCACGGCCTGCCCGATCCGCCCCATGCCCAGAATGCCAAGCCGCTTGCCGCCGATCCGGGTGCCCAGATGCGCCATCGGCGACCATCCGCGCCATTGATCGGCCTGCATCTCGGCCAGCCCCTGCGGGATCTTGCGTGTGACAGCGAGCATCAGCGCCAGCGCCATATCGGCGGTGTCCTCGGTCAGCACGCCAGGGGTGTTCGAGACAAGAATGCCGCGCTGGCGCGCAGTATGCACATCGATATGATCGACGCCCGCGCCGAAATTCGCGATCAGCTTCAGCCGGTCCCCGGCCTGTGTCAGCAGGCTCGCGTCAATATCATCGGTGATCGTCGGCACCAGAATATCGCTGCGGCGCATCGCATCGACAAGTTCCTCGCGGCTCATCGGTGTATCACTGTCGCGCAGGGTGACATCGAAAAGCTCGGTCATCCGGGTTTCGACCACATCGGGCAGGCGTCGCGTGACGACAACACTCAGGCGTTTATTGGGCATGATCCGTGTCTCACCTCTTTGCAAGTCTGGGCCTTTGAGGCAAAGTGCCAGCACTCGCGACGATCCACAAGCGTCGATCTGGCGCGGGGACGAGGCAAGTGCAAGAAAACCAAAGATTCCCGGCAGAACGGGACAGGCAGGCATATGAGACGACAGATATTCTGGAAGCTGGCCTTGCTGGCTCTTCTCGGCGCTGGTCCGGCCTTTGCGCAGGATCTCGACCGTGGTCCCGTGACCAATCTGCCCATCCCGCGCTATGTGTCTCTGAAAGCCAATGAGGCCAATGCGCGGCGCGGCCCGGATACCACCCATCGCATCGACTGGGTGTATACGAGGCGCGACATTCCCCTGCGCGTGACCGCCGAATTCGAACATTGGCGCCGGGTCGAGGATGTCGAGGGCCAGGGCGGCTGGATGCATTACGCGCTGCTGTCGGGGCTGCGCACGGTGCTGGTGCAGACCGACATGACCCAGCTTTTCCAGCGGCCTGACCTTAACAGCGCGCAGACCGCCCTGCTGGAACGCGGTGTGATCGCGCGGCTGCGCGAATGCCAGCGCGACTGGTGCCGACTGGAGGTGGATGGCGCGCGCGGCTGGGCCGAGAAGCGCCATCTCTGGGGGGTCGAGGTCGAGGACGAGTTCGAATAGCCCCGCCGGGTTACAGCCGCGCCAGCCGCTCGGTCAGCAGGGTGAAAAACCCGTCATCGTCAATCCCGCCCATGAAGGTCGCATTGGGCGCGCGGCCAGAGACGCGCCACCAGTCGGCGACGGTCATGCCAAGCGTCAGGTCCGAGCCGGTCTCGATCTCGACATTGATATGGCGGCCGGTGAACAGCTCGGGCTGCAGCAGATAGGCAATCGTGCAGGGGTCATGCAGCGGCGCGCCTTCGGATCCGTATTTCTCCTTGTCGAAACGCTCGAAGAAATCGGTCCAGCTTGCGACCGCCGGGCCGACGCGGCCCGCATTTCGGAACGCCTCGACCCGCGCGCGCGAGGTCAGCGCCTTATGCGTCACATCGAGCGGCATGACCACCAGCGGCACGCCCGCACCAAAGACCAGTTTCGCGGCTTCGGGATCGACATAGATGTTGAACTCCGCCGCCGGGGTGATGTTGCCGCCCTCGAAACAGCCGCCCCCCATCAGCACGATTTCCTGAATCCGCGGGATGATATCGGGGGCCCGCTCCATGGCCGTCGCGATATTGGTCAAGGGCCCGATCGGCACCAGCGTGACCGTGCCTTCGGGTTCCGCGCGCAGCGTCTCGATCAGGAAATCGACCGCATGCTGGTCCTGCAACTCCATGACCGGATCGGGCAGGGTGATCCCGTCCAGCCCGGTCTTGCCATGCACATGCTCTGCCGTGACCAGCTTGCGCGACATCGGCGCATCGCAGCCCGCAAAGACCCGTGTTTCGGGCCGGTTCGCCAGTTCGCAGATGATCCGCGCATTCTTTGCGGTCATCTCCAGCGGCACATTGCCCGCCACACAGGTGATCCCGAGCAGATCGAGTTCCGGCGAGGCCAGCGCGAGCAGGATCGCCACAGCGTCATCCTGTCCGGGGTCCGTGTCGATAATGATCTTGCGCGCCATTGTTCTGTCTCCTGATCCGGGTTTTGCGCCGCACCATGCGTCAGGTTTCGGGCAGGTGCAATCCTTCCTGTTTGCGCTAAACTGAACGGGAATCATTTGACGCGACCGGAACCTGTCGCGTATTAAATGAACAAGCGTTCAGTTTTTGGGAGGGTTGCGCCCCATGTTCACAGCATCCATGCGGTTTGATCTGGGCGAGGATGTGAATGCGCTGCGCGAGATGGTGCATCGATGGGCGCAGGAGCGCGTCAAACCCATGGCGGCAGAGGTGGACCGGACCAACCATTTCCCGCATGAGCTGTGGCGCGAAATGGGCGAGTTGGGGCTTCTGGGCATCACCGTGCCGGAAGACTTCGGCGGCGCAGGCATGGGCTATCTCGCGCATGTGATCGCGGTCGAGGAAATCGCGCGCGCCTCGGCCTCGGTCTCGCTCTCTTACGGCGCGCATAGCAATCTTTGCGTGAACCAGATCAAGCTGAACGGCACGGATGGCCAGCGCGCGCGCTACCTGCCGAAACTGATCTCGGGCGAGCATGTCGGCGCGCTGGCCATGTCGGAGGCGGGCGCGGGCTCGGATGTCGTGGGCATGAAGCTGCGCGCCGAGAAAAGGAACGACCGTTTCGTGCTGAATGGCACGAAATACTGGATCACCAACGGACCGGATGCCGATGTGCTGGTGGTCTATGCCAAGACCGACCCGGCGGCGGGCTCCAAGGGGATCACGGCATTCCTGATCGAGAAATCCATGACCGGGTTCTCGACAAGCCCTCATTTCGACAAGCTGGGCATGCGTGGCTCGAACACCGCCGAACTGGTGTTTGAGGATGTCGAAGTGCCCTTCGAGAATGTGCTGGGCGAGGAAGGGCGCGGGGTGCGCGTGCTGATGTCGGGGCTGGATTACGAGCGCGTGGTGCTCTCGGGCATCGGCACGGGCATCATGGCCGCCTGTCTCGACGAGGTGATGCCCTATTTGCGCGACCGCCATCAATTCGGTCAGCCGATTGGGTCGTTCCAGCTGATGCAGGGCAAGATCGCGGATATGTACACGGCGATGAACTCGGCCCGTGCCTATGTCTATGAGGTTGCGAAAGCCTGCGACCGGGGCGAGGTCACGCGCGCGGATGCCGCGGCCTGCGTGCTTTATGCGTCGGAGGAGGCGATGAAACAGGCGCATCAGGCGGTTCAGGCGATGGGGGGCGCGGGGTTCATGAATGACAGCGCCGTCAGCCGTCTGTTCCGCGATGCGAAGCTGATGGAGATCGGTGCGGGCACCTCGGAGATCCGCCGCATGCTGGTCGGGCGGGAGTTGATGGGGGCGATGGGGTGATCCGTCCATGAAACTCACATCTTCCATCCTCACCGGATCCGACCAGTTCCGCGCCAATCGGGACGCGCATCTTTCGGCGCTGGCCGAAATCACGGAAGCGCAGGCGCTGGCCCGCGCGGGCGGCGGCGAGAAGGCGCGTGCCCGCCATGTCGCGCGCGGCAAGTTGCTGCCGCGCGACCGGGTGGCCAACCTGCTCGATCCCGGCTCGCCCTTTTTGGAAGTCGGCAGCACGGCGGCACACGGGCTCTATGACAGCGCGGCGCCCTGTGCGGGGGTGATTGCCGGGATCGGGCTGGTCTCGGGGCGGCTTTGCATGGTTGTCTGCAATGACGCGACCGTGAAGGGCGGCACCTATTACCCGATGACCGTCAAGAAGCATCTGCGCGCGCAGGAGATTGCCGAGGAAAACCATCTGCCCTGTATCTATCTGGTGGATTCGGGCGGCGCGAACCTGCCCAATCAGGATGAGGTCTTTCCCGACCGCGACCATTTCGGGCGGATTTTCTACAATCAGGCGCAGATGTCGGCCAAAGGCATTGCCCAGATCGCGGTGGTGATGGGATCGTGCACGGCAGGCGGGGCCTATGTGCCCGCCATGTCGGATGTGACGATCATAGTGCGGGATCAGGGCACGATCTTTCTCGCCGGGCCGCCACTGGTGAAGGCCGCGACCGGCGAGGTCGTGAGCGCCGAGGATCTGGGCGGCGGCGATGTGCATACACGCCTGTCGGGCGTGGCGGATTATCTGGCCGAGGATGACGCCCATGCGCTGGCCCTTGCGCGGCGCGCCGTTGAGAGCCTCGCCAGTGGTGCGGGCAAAGCCCACACCCTACAGAACGCCATCGAGGATCCGGCCTATGATCCCGAGGAAATCCTCGGTGTCGTGCCCGCCGATCTGCGCATGCCCTATGACATTCGCGAGGTGATCGCGCGGCTGGTCGATGGCTCGCGCTTTGACGAGTTCAAGCCGCGCTTCGGCGAGACACTGGTCACGGGTTTCGCGCAGGTCATGGGCTGGCCTGTGGGAATTGTCGCGAATAATGGCGTTCTGTTCTCGGAAGCCGCGGTGAAGGGCGCGCATTTCATCGAACTCTGTTCGCAGCGCCGCATCCCGCTGCTGTTCTTGCAGAATATCACCGGCTTCATGGTGGGCCGGAAATACGAGAATGAAGGCATCGCGCGGCACGGCGCCAAGATGGTGACCGCCGTCGCCACCACCGCGGTGCCGAAGATCACGATGCTTGTGGGCGGCAGTTTCGGCGCGGGCAATTACGGCATGGCAGGGCGGGCCTATGCACCGCGTTTTCTCTGGACCTGGCCCAACAGCCGGATCTCGGTCATGGGCGGCGCGCAGGCGGCAGGGGTGCTGGCGACTGTCAAACGCGACGCGATGGAACGGGCCGGGCAGGGCTGGAGCGCCGAGGAAGAGGATGCCTTCAAGCGCCCGACGATCGAGATGTTCGAGCGCCAGTCGCACCCGCTTTATGCCTCGGCGCGGCTCTGGGATGATGGAGTGATCGATCCGCGCCAGTCGCGGCAGGTGCTGGGCCTGTCGCTGAGTGCCGCGCATTGCGCGCCGGTGGGGGAAACACGCTTCGGTGTGTTCCGGATGTGAAACAGCGGAGGATTTTTCGCAAGATGAAAAACGATTTCAGTTTCATCTTGCCGGAAATACTCCGGGGGGGATCGCCGCGAGGCGATGGGGGGCAGCGCCCCCCTTCTGGCGAAGAGAGTGCGAAGCCATGTTCGACAAGATCCTGATTGCCAATCGCGGTGAGATCGCCTGCCGGATCATCCGCACCGCGCGCGCCATGGGCCTGCGCACGGTCGCGGTCCATTCGGAAGCGGATAGCCACGCAATGCATGTCGCCATGGCGGATGAGGCGGTCATGATCGGAGGCCCTGCGCCGCGCGAAAGTTATCTGCGCGGGGATGTGATCATCCGGGCCGCTCAGGACAGGGGCGCGCAGGCGATCCATCCGGGCTATGGGTTCCTGTCGGAGAATCCCGATTTCGTCGACGCGGTCGAGGCTGCGGGGCTCGTGTTTATCGGCCCCTCGGCCAAGGCCATCCGCGCGATGGGGCTGAAGGACGCGGCGAAAGCCCTGATGCAGGAGGCAGGCGTGCCGGTGGTGCCGGGCTATCACGGCAGCAATCAGGATGCCGAGCATCTGGCCGGGGCGGCTGACGCCATCGGCTATCCGGTGCTGATCAAGGCGGTGGCCGGGGGCGGGGGCAAGGGGATGCGGCTTGTGGAGCGCCCCTCGGATTTCATGGACGCGCTGGCCAGTGCCAAGGGCGAGGCCGCCACGGCCTTTGGCAATGAGGCTGTCCTGATCGAGAAATACATCACCAAGCCGCGCCATATCGAGCTGCAGGTCTTTGGTGATGGGGTGGAGGCGGTGCATCTTTTCGAGCGCGATTGTTCGCTGCAGCGCCGACATCAGAAGGTGATCGAGGAAGCGCCTGCGCCGGGCATGACTGAGGAGATGCGCACGGCCATGGGGCAGGCGGCAGTCCGCGCGGCGAAAGCCATCGGCTACAAGGGCGCAGGCACGGTCGAATTCATCGTCGATGGCAGCCATGGGCTCCGGCCCGACGGGTTCTGGTTCATGGAAATGAACACCCGCCTGCAGGTCGAGCACCCGGTGACCGAGGCGATTACCGGCGTCGATCTGGTCGAATGGCAGTTGCGCGTCGCGGCAGGCGAGGGGCTGCCCTGCGCACAGGACGCCCTGTCGATACAGGGCCATGCATTTGAGGCGCGGCTCTATGCCGAAGATGTGCCTGCGGGCTTCCTGCCTGCAACCGGGCGGCTGGAGCATCTGCATTTCCCCGCGACCGCGCGGGCCGATACCGGCGTGCGTGCGGGCGATGTGATCAGCCCCTGGTATGATCCGATGATCGCCAAGATCATCACCCATGGGCCGACGCGCGCCATCGCGCTCAGGCGGTTGGAGGCGGCTCTGGGCGGTACGGAAGTGGCCGGATCGGTGACCAATCTGGCCTTTCTGGGCGCGCTGGCCCGTCATCAGGGGTTTCGTGCGGGCGATGTGGATACGGGTGTCATCGCGCGCGATCTGGAGGCGCTGGTGGCCGAGCCGGAGCCCGCGCCCTGGGAATGGGCCGCGGCTGCGGCATTGGCGGTCGGGCTTGCGGAGATCGTGGCACCGCTGGCGGGGTTCAGCAATGCCGGGCCGATCTGGCAGCAGGTCCCCTTTGCGGATACGGAGATCCGGCTTGCCGTGACCGGGCCGCGCCGTGCGCGGGTTACGGTGGCGGGGCAGGAACTTGCGGTCGAGGCCATGGCCGGGGGGCTGCGCGTCAGCGGCGCGCCGGGGCTGATGCGCGGGGTTTGCGCAGGCGGCAAGGTCTGCCTCTTCGGCGCTGTGCCGCGCGTGGTGGCGCTGGTCGATCCTCTCGCGCGCGCATCAGAGCCGGGGATCGGGGCGGATGTGGTTCTGGCGCCGATGCCGGGGCTGGTGAAGGCGATTTTCGTGGCCCCCGGCGATGCGGTTGAGGAAGGGGCGCGGCTGGCGATTCTGGAAGCGATGAAGATGGAGCATACGCTGGTCGCGGCGCGGGCGGGCCGGGTGGCTGAAGTGCTGGCGGGGCCGGGTGCGCAGGTCGAGGCGGGCGCGGCGCTGGTGCGGCTGGAGGACGCGGCATGAGCGCGGGCGTGGCGCCCTGGCGCGGGCGGGGTATTGAGTATTTTTGGCAAGAAAATGGAGCAGGGCGGTGATCCGGCTCTGGCATGTGGCGCAGTCGCGCTCGTTCCGGGTGCTCTGGGCGCTGGAAGAGATCGGCACGGAATATGAGCTGATCCGCTGTTCGTTTTTCGACCGCTCGCTGCGCGCGCCCGAGCATCTGGCGCGCTCGCCTGCCGGGCGGGTGCCAGCGCTGCAGGATGGCGCGACAGTGCTGAGTGAAAGCGGCGCGATCCTGATCTGGCTTTCCGAGACGCGCGCGCCGCATCTGCGGGTGGCGGAAGGGGCCGCAGGACGGGCCGCATTCCTGCAGGGGCTGCATTATGCCGAGACATTGGGCGCGCATCTGGCCAATCTGACGCAGCATTATATCGTGCTGCGCGAGGCTGCGATGCGCTCTCCCACGGTGATGCGGCTGGAGGCGAAGCGGCTGGAGAATGCGCTCCGTGCCGTCGGGCCGGGTTGGGCGGCGGGCGCGTTTACCATGGCCGATATTGCGCAGGGCTATGCGGTCTGGCTGGCGCAGCGTTTCGTGACCCTGCCTGAAGCGGCGGCACTGTATCTGGCGGCTTGCGAGAGACGCCCGGCGTTTCAGCGCGCGCTTGCGCAGGACGGGCCGCCAGAGATCTATCTGCGGGAATTCTACCCGCCGCCGGAGGAGTGAGCGATGCGCGCGGTCGAGATTTTCGAGGTCGGACCCCGCGACGGGTTGCAGAATGAGGCGCGGCTGATCCCGGCAAGCGAGAAAGTGGCGCTGATCGATTGCCTGAGCCGGGCGGGGTTCCGCCGCATCGAGGTCGCGAGTTTTGTCAGCCCGAAATGGGTGCCGCAGATGGCGACTTCGGGCGCGGTGCTGGCGGCGATTGCCCGCGCGCCGGGGGTGCGCTATGCCGCGCTCGCGCCCAATCTGCGCGGGTTGCAGGACGCTGTGGCGGCGCGCGCGGATGAGGTCGCGGTTTTCGCCTCGGCCTCGGAAGGGTTCAGCCGGGCCAATCTGAATTGCTCGGTCGAGGAAAGCCTTGCGCGCTTTGGCCCGGTGCTGGAGGCCGCGCGCGCCGCAGGGCTGCCGGTGCGCGGCTATGTTTCCTGCGTCACCGATTGCCCCTTTGACGGGCCGACGCCGCCTGCCGCCGTGGCACGGCTTGCGGCCCGGCTCTGCGAGATGGGCTGCTATGAGGTCAGCCTTGGCGACACGATCGGGCGGGGCAGGCCGGACAGCATCGCCGCCATGCTCCGCGCGGTGCTGGAGGAGGTGCCGCCCGAGCGGCTGGCCGGGCATTATCACGACACCGGCGGGCGGGCGCTGGCGAATATCGAGGTGTCGCTGGAGCATGGATTGCGGGTGTTCGATGCAGCGGTCGGGGGCCTGGGGGGCTGTCCCTATGCGCCGGGCGCTTCGGGCAATGTGGCGACCGAGGCGGTGCATGAATGGCTGACCGGTATGGGCTGGGAGACGGGTCTGGACCGCAAGGTGTTGGCCGAGGCCAGTGCGATGGCGCGCGCGATGCGACAGGGAGGGCAGGATGTATCAGACACTGAGGCTTGAGACGGATGCGCGCGGGGTTGCGACACTGACACTGAACCGCCCCGAGAAACATAATGTGCTGGATGCGCAGATGATCGCGGAACTGACCGGGGCCGCCGCACGGCTTGGCGCGGATGATGGCGTGCGGGTGGTGGTTCTGACCGGGGCGGGCGCGAGTTTCTGCGCGGGGGGCGATCTGGGCTGGATGAAGGTGCAGATCGAGGCGGATGCCGAGACCCGCGCGCGCGAGGCAGGCAAGCTGGCCGCGATGCTGGGGGCGCTGAACCGGATGCCGAAACCGCTGATCGGGCGGGTGCAGGGGCAGGCTTTCGGTGGCGGTCTGGGGATGATGGCGGTCTGTGATGTGGCCATCGGGGTCGGCACGGCGCAATTCGCGCTGACCGAGACGCGGCTGGGGCTGATCCCGGCGACCATCGGTCCCTATGTGCTGGCGCGGATGGGCGAGGCCATGGCGCGGCGGGTCTTCATGTCGGGCCGACGGTTTGATGCGGCCGAGGCCGTGACGCTGGGGCTGTTGGCGCGCGCGGTCCCGGCGGAGGCGCTGGACGCGGCAATCGAAGCGGAAGTCACGCCCTATCTGTCCTGCGCCCCCGGCGCTGTGGCGCGGGCCAAGGCGTTGGCGCTGCACCTGGGCGCGGGCATCGGCCCCGAGGAGGTCGGCCATTCCATCGCGGAGCTGGTGGCCTGCTGGGAGGGCGCGGAGGCGCGCGAAGGGGTCGAGGCGTTTTTCGCCCGCCGCAAACCGGGCTGGAGCGCGTGAGCCCGGCCATAGAGTATGCAACCGCATACAGTTCCAGCTTTTTCGACCGGAACCCGCGCCGCCTCAGTTGACCCGGCCTTGTGACAAGAGTAGAGGAAGGTCAGCCAAGTTGCGGATGTCCTTGGCACTCGCCCCTTTTGGCCTGGCCGGACCCCGCGCGATAAAGGAGCCAAAGGTGGACACCCTACTCGCATCCTACCTGCCGATCATCATTTTCCTTGGAATCGCTGTTGTACTGGGCCTTGTGCTGATGCTCTCGGCTATCATCATCGCCGTGCGCAGCCCAGACCCGGAAAAGAACTCGATCTATGAATGCGGTTTCAACGCCTTCGATGACGCCCGGATGAAATTCGATGTGCGATTCTACCTCGTGGCGATCCTCTTCATCATTTTCGATCTGGAGATCGCCTTCCTGTTCCCGTGGGGCGTGGCCTTCTCGGAAATGTCGATGACCGCTTTCTGGTCGATGATGATGTTTCTGGCCGTGCTGACTGTGGGCTTTGCCTATGAATGGAAGAAGGGGGCGCTGGAATGGGAGTGATGACCGGAGCGAATACCGCAGGCGCGGATCGCGAAGTCGCGACGCAGGCGCTGAACCGGGAATTGCAGGACAAGGGTTTCCTGCTAACCTCGACCGAAGATATCATCAACTGGGCGCGCAATGGTTCGCTGCACTGGATGACCTTTGGTCTGGCCTGCTGCGCGGTCGAGATGATCCATGTCGCCATGCCGCGCTATGATGTCGAACGCTTCGGCACCGCCCCGCGCGCGACGCCGCGCCAGTCGGATCTGATGATCGTCGCGGGCACGCTGACCAACAAGATGGCGCCCGCGCTGCGCAAGGTCTATGACCAGATGCCCGAGCCGCGCTATGTGATCTCGATGGGCAGCTGCGCCAATGGCGGCGGCTATTACCATTACAGCTATTCCGTCGTGCGTGGCTGCGACCGGATCGTGCCGGTGGATATATATGTGCCGGGCTGCCCGCCAACCGCCGAGGCGCTGCTCTATGGCATCCTGCAGTTGCAGCGCAAGATTCGCCGCACTGGCACATTGGTCCGGTAAGAGGGGGCGCGTCATGTCCGAGGCTATGAACGAAATCGCGGCGCTGCTGGAAATGCGCATGGGCGATGCGGTGGTCAGTCACAAACTGGCTTTTGGCGAATTGACCGTGACCACGACCCCCACGCATCTGGTGAAGCTGATCCGCCATCTGCAGATTGATGAAAGCATGCGTTTCTCGACGCTGGTGGATATCACCGGGGTTGATTATCCGGGACGGCGCAAGCGGTTCGAAGTGGTCTATCACTTCCTGTCGATGTATCTGAACCAGCGTATCCGGGTGAAACTGGCGGTGGGCGAGGATGAGATCATCCCTTCGATCACGCAGGTGCATCCTTCGGCCAACTGGTTCGAGCGCGAAGTCTTCGACATGTTCGGCATCCTGTTTTCGGGCCATCCCGACCTGCGCCGCATCTTGACGGATTACGGTTTCAGGGGCCATCCGCTGCGCAAGGATTTCCCGACCACCGGCTATACCGAAGTGCGCTATGACGAGGCGCTGAAGCGGGTGGTCTATGAGCCGGTCAACCTGGTGCAGGAATATCGCCAGTTCGATTTCATGTCGCCCTGGGAAGGGGCCGAATATATCCTGCCGGGTGACGAGAAAACGGAGGCCGCGAAATGATGGACGGCGCTATCAGAGCGGACGCGCAGACGGCGGAGCAGAAGATCCGCAATTTCAACATTAACTTCGGCCCGCAACACCCTGCGGCACATGGGGTTTTGCGGCTGGTTCTGGAGTTGGACGGCGAAATCGTCGAGCGCTGCGACCCGCATATCGGCCTGCTGCATCGCGGCACCGAAAAGCTGATGGAAAGCCGCACCTATCTGCAGAACCTGCCCTATTTCGACCGGCTGGACTATGTGGCGCCGATGAATCAGGAACATGCCTGGTGTCTGGCCATCGAAAAGCTGACCCGTGTCGAGGTGCCGCGTCGGGCCTCGCTGATCCGGGTTTTGTATTCGGAAATCGGCCGTGTGCTGAACCATCTCTTGAACGTGACCACCGGCGCGATGGATGTGGGCGCGCTGACCCCGCCGCTCTGGGGGTTTGAAGAGCGCGAAAAGCTGATGATTTTCTACGAGCGCGCCTGCGGGGCGCGTCTGCACGCGGCCTATTTCCGCCCCGGCGGGGTGCATCAGGATCTGCCGCCCGCGCTTCTGGACGATATCGAAGCCTGGGCGCAGCATTTCCCCAATGTGCTGGATGATATCGACGGGCTGCTGACCGAGAACCGCATTTTCAAACAGCGCACCGTGGATATCGGTGTGGTCAGCGAGCAGGAGGCGCTTGACTGGGGCTTCTCGGGGCCGATGGTCCGCGCCTCTGGTATGGCCTGGGATTTGCGCCGCGCGCAGCCCTATGAATGCTATGACGAGTTCGAATTCAAAGTGCCCATCGGCAAGAATGGCGATTGCTATGACCGCTATCTGGTGCGCATGGCCGAGATGCGGGAAAGCACGAAGATCATCCTGCAAGCCATTGAAAAACTTCGCGCTCCTGAGGGGCAGGGCGATATCCTCGCGCGCGGCAAGATCACGCCGCCGCCGCGCGGCGAGATGAAAACCTCGATGGAAGCGCTGATCCATCACTTCAAGCTCTATACCGAAGGCTTCCATGTGCCCGAGGGCGAGGTCTATGCCGCTGTCGAGGCGCCCAAGGGCGAGTTCGGCGTCTATCTGGTGGCCGACGGGACCAACAGACCTTACCGCGCCAAGCTGCGTGCGCCGGGATACCCGCATCTGCAGGCCATGGATCACCTCGCCAAAGGGCATCAACTGGCCGATGTGGCCGCCATCATCGCCACGCTTGATGTGGTGTTCGGAGAGATTGACCGCTAATGCTACGCCGTCTGCACCCCGACCAACCCGGTTCCTTCGCCTTCACCCCCGCCAATCTGGCCTGGGCAGAAGCTCAGATCACCAAATACCCCGAAGGGCGTCAGGCTTCGGCCATCATCCCGCTGTTGTGGCGCGCGCAGGAGCAGGAAGGCTGGCTGACCCGCGCGGCGATCGAGCATGTCGCGGAAATGCTGGGCATGGCCTATATCCGGGCGCTGGAAGTGGCGACATTCTACTTCATGTTCCAGCTGCAACCTGTTGGGTCTGTGGCAAATATCCAGATTTGCGGCACGACAAGCTGCTTGATCTGCGGGGCAGAGGATCTGATCGGGGTCTGTAAAGAGAAGATCTCGCCCAAGCCGCATACATTGTCGGCGGATGGCAAGTTCACCTGGGAAGAGGTCGAATGCCTGGGCGCCTGTGCCAATGCGCCCATGGCCCAGATCGGCAAGGATTATTACGAGGATCTGACCGCCGAGAGTTTTGCCAAGCTTCTTGACGAGATGGCGGCGGGCAAGGTGCCGGTGCCGGGGCCGCAGAATGGCCGTTTTGCCTCGGAACCGCTGGGCGGGCCAACCACGCTGAAAGACTATACCGGCGAGGCGCAGAACGGCTCGGTCGCGCTGGCCACCCGGATCGGCGATACGCTCAAGCGCATTGACGGCACCGAAGTGCCGCTGATCGCGCCCTGGCAGGGCGTGCCGGTACCCAAGGGGGTGCCCTCGGCCGAGGTCAAGGATCATGAGCCGAAGCCCGCGGCGAGAGTGCCGGTTGACCGGACCGGGGTGTCCAAGCAGGAAGCGCAGGAAACACCGACCGCCAAGCCCGAAGCAGTGGCCAAAGGAGCAGAGGATACCGGCATCAAGCCCGAAATGCTGGGCGAAGCGCGCGGGCAGGCGGATGATCTGAAGAAGCTCAAGGGCGTGGGTCCGAAGCTTGAGGCACTGCTGAACAGCATGGGCGTGTTCCATTTCTGGCAGATTGCCGGTTGGGGTGCGGAAGAAGTCGCCTGGGTTGACGAGAATCTTGAGGGTTTCAAGGGCCGTGTCAGCCGCGATGACTGGGTGGCGCAGGCCAGAGTTCTTGCCGATGGTGGCGAGACCGAGTTTTCCAAACGGCAATAGGACAGGACGCCTGTGAATGACCAAGCCCTCGCCCAAGGACATGGCCCTCGCACAGCAAGCCCGGCTTGCTGCGGTGGTTATGTGTGGCGCGATTGTGGGCTGGGTCGTCCTTGGCTGGATCGGGCGCGAATATGGCTGGGATCCGCGCTACGCATTCCTGATAGATTTCGCAGCGCTGGCGGCTTTTGCCTTTGCGCTGATCGTGACATTTCGCGTCTGGCGCGCGCGGCAGAACCGGCGCTAGGGGCAAGGAGAGGGCAGGCATATGCTTAAGGATCAGGATCGCATCTTCACCAATCTCTACGGGATGCATGACCGTTCGCTGAAGGGCGCGATTGCGCGCGGGCATTGGGACGGGACGAAGAACATCCTTGCGAAGGGGCGTGACTGGATCATCGACGAGATGAAGCAATCGGGTCTGCGCGGGCGCGGCGGTGCGGGCTTTCCCACGGGCCTGAAATGGTCCTTCATGCCCAAGGAAAGCGACGGGCGTCCGGCCTATCTGGTGGTGAATGCCGACGAATCCGAGCCGGGCACCTGCAAGGACCGCGAGATCATGCGCCATGATCCGCACACGCTGATCGAGGGCTGCCTGATCGCCAGCTTCGCGATGAATGCCCATGCCTGCTATATCTACATTCGCGGCGAATATATCCGCGAGAAGGAAGCGCTGCAAAACGCGATTGACGAGGCCTATGAAGCCGGGCTGGTGGGCAAGAATGCCTGCGGCTCGGGCTGGGATTTCGACCTCTATCTGCATCACGGCGCGGGCGCCTATATCTGCGGCGAGGAAACCGCGCTGCTGGAGAGCCTTGAGGGCCGCAAGGGCATGCCGCGCATGAAGCCGCCTTTCCCGGCGGGGGCGGGGCTTTATGGCTGTCCGACCACCGTGAACAATGTCGAGTCGATTGCTGTTGTGCCGACGATCCTGCGGCGCGGGGGCGCGTGGTTCGCGGGTTTCGGACGTCCGAATAATGCGGGCACCAAGCTGTTTGCGGTCTCGGGCCATGTGAACCACCCCTGCGTCGTCGAAGAGGCCATGTCGATCAGTTTCGAGGAGTTGATCGAGAAGCATTGCGGTGGCATCCGGGGCGGCTGGGACAATCTGCTGGCAGTGATCCCCGGCGGCAGTTCGGTGCCCTGTGTGCGCGGCGAGAAGATGCGCGATGCGATCATGGATTTCGACTATCTGCGCGGCGAGCTGGGCTCTGGCCTTGGCACGGCGGCGGTGATCGTGATGGATAAATCCACCGATATCGTCAAAGCCATCTGGCGGCTGTCGAAATTCTACAAGCATGAAAGCTGCGGCCAGTGCACGCCCTGTCGCGAAGGCACGGGCTGGATGATGCGCGTCATGGACCGTCTGGTGCGCGGCGAGGCGGAACTGGAAGAAATCGACATGCTCTGGGACGTGACCAAGCAGGTCGAGGGCCACACGATCTGCGCGCTTGGCGATGCGGCGGCCTGGCCGGTGCAGGGTCTGATCCGGAATTTCCGCGGCGAGATCGAGGACCGCATCAAGGCCCAGAAAGCCGGGCGCGTGTCGAAAGTGGCGGCGGAATAAGCAATGAGTGAGCAACGCCACCTTGCGCAACTGAATATCGGGCGGCTGGTCGCGCCAACCGATGATCCGCGCGTGGCTGAATTCATGGCAGCGCTGGACCGTGTGAACGGGATCGGCAAGCGAAGCCCCGGATTCGTGTGGATGATGGAAGGCTCGGGCGAACCGGGCCGGGGGAACACTGAAACTTGCATTGCAGGTGATCCGCAACTCGTGTCCAACCTGACGGTCTGGACCGATGTGGCGTCGCTGGAAGCCTTTGTCTGGAACACGGTGCACCGGCAATTCTACGCGCGCCGGGCAGAGTGGTTTCAGGTACTTGGCGCACAGCATTTCGTCATGTGGTGGGTCGCAGCGGGGCATCGTCCGACACTGGACGAGGGCCTTGCGCGGCTTGAGCACATGAAAACACATGGGGCCAGTGAACATGCCTTTGGCTGGGACTGGCTGGCCGAGGCGCAACTTTGGAAACAACGGTCCTGTGCCGTTGCCGCGGAGTAAGCCTATGAAAACCCCGATCCTCGCTTTTGCCCTTGCCGCCCTTGTCAATGCGGGCGCTGCCGCTGCCACCACGCAGGCCGAAGTCAATGAGACCCTGCGCAACACGCCTGCCATCTATAACGGGCTGTTCACGGCGGCGCTGATCAAGCATGTCACCGATACCTGCCCTGCGGTCTCGCCTCCGGGGCGGATCACACGGGTCAATTATTTCCTGGGTCTTTATAATCAGGCGCGGCGGCTGGGCTATAGCCGGGCGCAGATCGAGGGTTTTGTCGAGGACAAGGCCGAACAGGCGCGGATGCGCGGGATCGTCGAATCCCATCTGCGCCGCGCCGGGGTGGACCCGAAGAATGAAGCGGCGGTCTGTGCCTATGCACGCGCCGAGATCGCCGGGGGCACAGCCCTTGGTCGCCAGTTGCGGGAGAGATAACGCATGTCCCAGTTGCGCAAGGTCATCATCGACGGCAAGGAGCTTGAGGTTCCGGCAGAGATGACGCTCATTCAGGCGGCAGAGGAAGCCGGGATCGAGATCCCGCGTTTCTGCTACCATGAGCGGCTGTCGATTGCCGGGAATTGCCGGATGTGTCTGGTCGAGGTGGTGGGCGGCCCGCCCAAGCCTGCGGCCTCTTGCGCGATGCAGGTGCGCGACCTGCGCCCCGGCCCGAATGGCGAGCCGCCTGTGGTCCGGACCAACTCGCCCATGGTCAAGAAGGCGCGCGAGGGGGTGATGGAGTTCCTGCTCATCAACCACCCGCTGGATTGCCCGATCTGCGATCAGGGCGGCGAATGCGACCTGCAGGATCAGGCGATGGCTTACGGCGTCGATTTCTCGCGCTATCGCGAGCCGAAGCGCGCGTCCGAGGATCTGCAGCTCGGGCCGCTTGTGGAAACCCATATGACGCGCTGCATTTCCTGCACGCGCTGCGTGCGGTTCACGACCGAGGTGGCGGGGGTCAGCGTCATGGGCCAGACCGGTCGGGGCGAGGATGCCGAGATCACCACCTATCTGGGTGCGCTGATCGACTCCGAGATGGTCGGCAATATCGTCGATCTGTGCCCGGTGGGGGCGCTGGTGTCGAAACCCTATAGCTTCACCGCGCGGCCCTGGGAGCTGACCAAGACCGAAACCATTGATGTGATGGATGCGCTGGGGTCGAATATCCGGGTCGATACCAAGGGGCGCGAGGTCATGCGCATCCTGCCGCGCAACCATGACGGCGTGAACGAGGAATGGCTGTCGGACAAGTCGCGCTATGTCTGGGACGGGTTGCGCCGCCAGCGCCTCGACACGCCCTATATCCGCGAGAATGGGAAGCTGCGCCCTGCAAACTGGGGTGAGGCGCTGTCGGCGGCGGCGGCTGCGATGAAGGGTAAGAAAGTCGCGGGTCTGGTGGGCGATCTGGTCTCGACCGAGGCGGCCTATGCATTGAGGCTGCTGGTTGAAGGGCAGGGCGGCACAGTTGAATGCCGCACCGATGGCGCGCATCTGCCAGCGGGCAATCGGTCGGGCTATGTGGGCACTGCCCTGATCGAGGATATCGACACGGCGGATAAGGTTCTGCTGATCGGCACCAACCCGCGTCTGGAAGCGCCGGTGCTGAATGCGCGCATCCGCAAGGCCTGGATGGGTGGCGCCGATGTGGTGCTGCTGGGCGAAGCGGCGGATCTGACCTATGAATACGAGCATATGGGCACCGACCGCGCGGCGCTGGAGCATGTGGCGGGTCTGGATATGTCCGAACTTGCCGACAAGAATTGCGTCGTGATTGTGGGGCAGGGTGCCTTGCGCGAGGCGGATGGTGCCGCCGTGCTGGCCATGGTGCAGGCGATTGTCGAGAAATCCGGCGCGAAACTGCTGGTCCTGCATACGGCAGCGGCCCGCGTCGGTGCGATGGATGCAGGCTGCACGACCGAGGGCGGGCTCAAGGCGGCGGTCGAGGGCGCCGAGGTGATCTATAACCTTGGCGCGGATGAGATCGATATCGCAGCGGGCGCTTTCGTGATCTATCAGGGCAGCCATGGCGACCGCGGCGCGCATCGGGCTGACATCATCCTGCCGGGGGCGGCCTATACCGAGGAACCGGGGCTGTTCGTCAATACCGAGGGCCGCCCCCAGCTTGCCTTCCGCGCGGGCTTTGCGCCGGGCGAGGCCAAGGAAAACTGGGCGATCCTGCGTGCGCTTTCGGCGGAACTGGGCGCAACACTGCCCTTCGACACGCTGCCTGCGCTGCGCCAGCATCTGACAGCGGCCGTGCCGCATCTGGCCGATATTGATGTGGTGGCGGAAAACGCCTGGCAACCGCTGGCGCAAGCGCCGCTGGGCAAGGCCGATTTCCGCAATGCGATAGGCGATTTCTACCTGACCAACCCGATTGCGCGGGCGTCGAGCCTGATGGCGGAACTTTCGCGCATGGCGAAAGAGCGTCAGGCAGCCCCCCTGGCGGCGGAGTAAACCGGATATGCTGCACGCCCTTCTCGCAACTGCCCTGCTCGCTGCGCTTTGCAGCGGGTTGATGGCTTGTGCGAGGGACGATGCGGCGCGCGCGGTGCTGTCACCGCCGGACGGGGCCGAGTATCTGGGCGTCGATACATTGCTGATCGACGACACCACTGTCGCCTTTCTGGTGCGGATGCGTGGCGCGCGTGACAGGGCCGATGTCGTGGCCTATGCGCGTTGTGCTGCAGCGCAATATGCGCTAATCCGCGGCTACAGTTTCGCGCAGCATGTGCGCACCAACGTCTCGCGCTCGGGCGATGTCTGGTCTGCGGATGGCGGTTTCGTCATTTCGCCCGACCTGCCGCAAGGGTTGCGCAACATGGACGCCGAAGTGATCGTGGATGATTGCCGGGAACAAGGCATCCCCACGGTGTGAGGAATTGAGGGACGAATGAACGAGTTTCTGCAAACCGGATTGGGCATCGCCACGCTGATTGCCGCGCAATCGCTTCTGGTGATCGGCTTCGTGATGATCAGCCTGATCTTTCTGGTCTATGCCGACCGCAAGATCTGGGCCGCCGTGCAGATGCGGCGCGGCCCCAATGTGGTGGGGCCCTGGGGCCTGCTGCAGACCTTCGCCGATGCGCTGAAATTCGTTGTCAAGGAAGTGGTGATCCCGGCGGGGGTGGACCGTCCGGTCTATTTTCTGGCACCCCTTCTGAGCTTCGTTCTGGCGGTGCTGGCCTGGGCGGTGATCCCGTTCAATGATGGCTGGGTGCTCGCGGATATCAATGTCGCGATCCTGTTCGTCTTCGCCATTGCCAGCCTAGAGGTTTACGGCGTGATCATGGGCGGCTGGGCGTCGAACTCGAAATACGCCTTCCTTGGCAGCTTGCGCTCTGCCGCGCAGATGATCAGCTATGAGGTCAGCCTGGGGCTGATCATCATCGGTGTGATCATTTCGACCGGCAGCATGAATTTTGGCGCGATCGTGCATGCGCAGGATACCGGCTGGGGCCTTCTGGGCTGGTACTGGCTGCCGCATCTGCCGATGGTGCTTCTGTTCTTCGTTTCGGCGCTGGCCGAGACCAACCGCCCGCCTTTCGATCTGCCGGAAGCGGAATCCGAACTCGTGGCAGGGTTCATGGTCGAATATGGCTCGACGCCCTATCTGCTGTTCATGGCGGGCGAATATATCGCGATCTTCCTGATGTGCGCGCTGATGTCGCTCTTGTTCTTCGGGGGCTGGCTCTCGCCCATTCCGGGGCTACCCGACGGGTTCCACTGGATGTTCCTGAAGATGGCCTTCTTCTTCTTCCTCTTCGCCATGGTGAAGGCCATTGTCCCGCGCTACCGCTATGACCAATTGATGCGCATTGGTTGGAAAGTCTTCCTGCCGGTAAGCCTGGGCTGGGTCGTGCTGATCGCATTCCTTGCAAAATTCGAAGTCGCGGGTGGTTTCTGGGCCCGCTGGGCGATTGGAGGCTGAGATGGGATTTGATTGGGGACGTGCCGTCAAATACACGCTGATGGTCGATTTCATCAAAGGCTTCGGGCTGGGGATGAAATATTTCGTGGCGCCCAAGCCCACGGTGAATTATCCGCATGAGAAAGGGCCGCTGTCGCCGCGCTTTCGCGGCGAGCATGCGCTGCGCCGTTATCCCAATGGCGAGGAACGCTGCATTGCCTGCAAGCTCTGCGAAGCGATCTGCCCGGCGCAGGCCATCACGATTGACGCCGAACCGCGCGAGGATGGCAGCCGCCGGACCACGCGCTATGACATCGACATGACCAAATGCATCTATTGCGGTTTCTGTCAGGAAGCCTGCCCGGTGGATGCGATTGTCGAAGGGCCGAATTTCGAATTCGCGACCGAAACGCGCGAGGAGCTTTTCTACGACAAGAATCGTCTGCTGGCCAATGGCGAGCGTTGGGAAGCGCAGATTGCGCGCAATCTCGAAATCGACGCGCCCTATCGCTGAACTGAGACGACCAAGGGCCGTAAGCGCCCGCCACTGACAAAAGGAACCCGAGGGACATGGGGATCGCCGATATCACATTCTACGCTTTCGCGGTGACGCTTCTGGGCGCGGGCTTTCTGGTCACGATTGCCCGTAACCCGGTGCATTCGGTCCTCTGGCTGATCCTGAGTTTCATTTCTGCCGCAGGCATGTTCGTGCTTCTGGGCGCCGAGTTTATGGCGATGCTGCTGCTCATCGTCTATGTCGGCGCGGTCGCGGTGCTGTTCTTGTTCGTGGTGATGATGCTGGATGTGGATTTCGCGGCGCTGAAGGGGGAGGTCGCGCGCTATTTCCCGCTGGCCAGTATCGTGGGGATCGTCCTCTTGATGCAGATGGCGCTGCTTTTCGGCTCCTGGCAGGAATCGCAGAACGCGCAGGCGCTGCGGCAGGCGCCGACGCCCGATGCCGCGGAGATTCACAACACCAAAGCGCTGGGGCTGATCCTTTACGACCAGTATTTTCTGCTGTTTCAGGTCGCGGGCCTGATTCTGCTGGTGGCGATGATCGGGGCCATCGTGCTGACGCTGCGCCACCGCAAGGACGTGAAGCGCCAGAATGTCGTGGCGCAGATGCATCGCGACCCGGCCAAGACACTGGAGCTGAAAGATATCAAGCCGGGGCAGGGGCTGGGCTGAGGCCCGCTGCCAGACGGAGCAAACGGGCAGCATAAGCCCTGACACATACCGAAACGAGGGAACCGGCATGGTTGGACTTGAACATTACCTGACAGTGGCGGCAGCCCTGTTCGTCATCGGGATTTTCGGGATTTTCCTGAACCGCAAGAATATCATCGTGATCCTGATGTCCATCGAACTGATGCTCTTGTCGGTCAATATCAATCTGGTGGCCTTTTCCAGCTTCCTGAACGATCTGGTGGGGCAGGTCTTCACCATGTTCGTGCTGACCGTGGCCGCCGCCGAGGCCGCGATCGGTCTGGCGATCCTTGTCTGCTTCTTCCGCAATCGGGGCACGATTGACGTTGAAGATGTCAATGTGATGAAAGGCTGAGATGATGGCAGTCACCGTTCTTCTGGCCCCTCTGCTGGGCGCGATCATCGCAGGGCTGTTCTGGCGCGTGATTGGCGAGAAGCCCGCGCAGATCGTGGCGACCGCGCTGCTGTTCCTGTCGGCCTTTCTGTCCTGGGTGATCTTTCTGACGCATGACGGCAGTGTGAGCCAGATCACGCTGCTGCGCTGGATCGACAGCGGCACGCTGGTCGGCGATTGGGCGATCCGGCTCGACCGGCTGACCGCTGTCATGCTGATCGTGATCACGACCGTCTCGGCGCTCGTGCATCTCTACAGCTTCGGCTATATGGCGCATGACGATAACTTCCATGAGAATGAAAGCTATCGCCCGCGTTTCTTTGCCTATCTGTCGCTGTTTACCTTCGCCATGCTGATGCTGGTGACGGCCGATAACCTCGTGCAGCTTTTCTTCGGCTGGGAGGGCGTGGGTCTGGCCTCTTACCTGCTGATCGGCTTCTATTTCCGCAAGCAATCGGCGGGCGCTGCGGCGATGAAGGCGTTTATCGTCAACCGTGTCGGCGATATGGGGCTGATCCTTGCGCTGATGGCGATCTATTTCCTGGTCGACTCGATCCAGTATGATGATCTCTTTGCCGCTGCTCCCATGCTGGCCGAGACGACTGTCAGCTTCCTCTGGACCGACTGGAATGCCGCGAACCTGATTGCGTTTTTGCTGTTTGTGGGCGCGATGGGCAAATCGGCGCAGCTTTTCCTGCACACATGGTTGCCGGATGCGATGGAAGGCCCGACGCCGGTTTCGGCCCTGATCCACGCGGCCACCATGGTCACGGCGGGGGTGTTCCTGGTCGCACGCATGTCGCCCCTGATGGAATACACGCCCGAGGTGCTGGCATTCGTGGTCTTCATCGGGGCGATGACCGCGCTGTTTGCCGCGACTGTGGGTCTGGTGCAGAACGATATCAAGCGCGTGATCGCCTATTCGACCTGTTCGCAGCTTGGCTTCATGTTCGTTGCCGCAGGCGTCGGTGTCTATTCCGTCGCCATGTTCCACCTGCTGACGCATGCCTTCTTCAAGGCGATGCTGTTTCTTGGCGCGGGCTCGGTCATTCATGGCATGCATCATGAACAGGACATGCGCAATTATGGCGGGCTGAAGGACAAGCTGCCGATGACCTTCTGGGCGATGCTGATCGGCACGCTGGCGATTACCGGTGTGGGTATTCCGCTGACGATGATCGGCTTTGCAGGGTTTGTCTCCAAGGATGCGATCATTGAATCGGTCTTTGCCTCGGGCACGACCTATGCTTTCGCGATCCTTGTCTTTGCGGCGGGTCTGACCAGCTTCTATAGCTGGCGGTTGATGTTCCTGACCTTCTGGGGCACGCCGCGCGGAGACAAGCACACGCATGAGCATGCGCATGAAAGCCCGATGACCATGCTGGTCCCGCTGGCAGTGCTGGCCGTGGGGTCGGTGCTGGCGGGGATGCTGTTCTATGGGCCGTTCTTCGGCTCCACCGGTCAGGTACGCGACTATTTCGGCGCGGCGATCTTCATGGGCGAAGGCAACAATCTGATCTCTGAGGCGCATTATGTGCCCGCATGGGTCAAGGTCTCGCCCTTCTTTGCCATGCTGGTCGGGCTGGGCGTGTCATGGCTCTTCTATATCCGCGACACGTCGCTGCCCCGGCGTCTGGCCGAGACCTTCCCCGGTGCCTATCAGTTCCTGCTGAACAAATGGTATTTCGACGAGATCTACGAGTTCCTCTTCGTGCGTCCGGCCAAGGCGATCGGGTATTTCCTGTGGAAGAAAGGCGACGGTGCCACGATTGACGGCGGCATCAACGGCTTGGCCATGGGGATCATTCCCTTCTTCACCAGGCTCGCGGGCCGCGTCCAGTCGGGCTTTGTCTATCACTACGCTTTCGCAATGGTTCTGGGGATTGTCGTGATCGTCACCTATGTCACGCTTGCCGGAGGGTCGCACTGATGCTGAACCTTCTGTCGATCATTACCTTCACCCCGGCCATTGCCGCAGCGATCCTTGCGATCTTCCTGCGCGGCGAGGATGAAGCCTCGCAGATGAATGCGAAATGGGTGGCGCTGGTGGCGACACTGGCCACTTTCGCGGCCTCGCTGATCCTGCTTGTCGGGTTCGACCCGCAGGATACCGGCTTTCAGTTCGTCGAGGAACATGACTGGATCATGGGCTTCACCTACAAGATGGGGGTGGATGGCATCTCGATCCTGTTCGTGATGCTGACGACCGCGCTGATGCCGATCACGATCGGCGCCTGCTGGAACGTGACGCATCGCGTCAAGGATTACATGATCGCCTTCCTGCTCTTGGAAACCCTGATGATCGGGGTGTTCACGGCGCTGGATCTGGTGCTGTTTTACCTGTTCTTCGAGGCGGGTCTGATTCCGATGTTCCTTATCATCGGGATCTGGGGCGGCAAGGACCGGATTTACGCGGCGTTCAAGTTCTTCCTCTACACCTTCCTCGGTTCGGTGCTGATGCTGGTCGCCATGATCGCGATGTATGTCGATGCGGGCACGACCGATATTCCGACCCTGCTGACGCATCAGTTCGACGCGGGCACCTTCAGCCTGATGGGCTGGCAGGTCGTGGGCGGCATGCAGACGCTGTTGTGGCTGGCCTTCTTCGCGTCTTTCGCGGTGAAAATGCCGATGTGGCCGGTCCATACCTGGCTGCCCGACGCCCATGTTCAGGCCCCCACGGCGGGCTCGGTCATTCTGGCAGCGGTGCTCTTGAAGATGGGGGGCTATGGCTTCCTGCGCTTCTCGCTGCCGATGTTCCCGGTGGCATCCGACATCTTCGCGCCGCTGGTGCTGTGGCTCTCGGCTATCGCCATTGTCTATACCAGCCTCGTCGCCCTCATGCAGGAGGATATGAAGAAGCTGATCGCCTATTCCTCGGTCGCGCATATGGGGTTCGTGACGATGGGGATTTTCGCGGCCAACCAGCAGGGTCTGGACGGGGCGATCTTCCAGATGATCAGCCATGGTTTCATCTCGGGCGCGCTCTTTCTGGCGGTCGGTGTCATCTACGACCGGATGCATACCCGCGAGATCGCGGCCTATGGCGGCTTGATCAACCGGATGCCGGTCTATGCGGCGGTGTTCCTGCTCTTTACCATGGCCAATGTCGGCCTGCCCGGCACCTCGGGCTTCGTGGGCGAGTTCCTGACCTTCCTTGGCGTATTTCAGGTCAATACCTGGGTGGCCTTCTTCGCTGCGACCGGGGTGATTCTGTCGGCGGGCTATGCGCTCTGGCTCTTCCGCCGCGTGGTGATGGGGGAACTCATCAAGGAAGCGCTCAAGTCGATCAAGGATATGGACCGCCGCGAGAAGCTTCTGATCGCGCCGCTTGCGGTGATGACGCTGCTGCTTGGTGTCTATCCTGCGCTCGTTACTGATATCATTGGCCCCTCGGTCACCGCATTGGTGCAGGGGCATGAGCTGGCGTTGCAGGCCCATGAGGCCGCATCCCAACTGGCACAGAACTGAAAGGTCCCGCGATGATCGGAGCTGATCTTTACACGGCCCTGCCCGAGATTGTCCTGGCGCTCTTTGCCATGGCCGCGCTCATGGTGGGGGTCTATGGCGGCAAGGACAAGCTGGCCGAGCCGATCCTCTGGGCCACGGCGGCGCTGATGGTGCTGCTCGCGCTGGTCGTGGGGTCCAGAGGGCTGGAGGAGCAGACCGCCTTCAACGGCATGTATCTGGCCGATGCTTTCGCGCATTTCTCGAAACTGGTCATTCTGATCTCTGCCGCCGTGGTGCTGGTCATGGGGCAGGGCTATATGGCCGCGCGGGGGCTCTTGAAATTCGAGTATCCGATCCTGATCGCGCTCTCGGTCGTCGGCATGATGCTGATGGTGTCGAGCGGTGATCTGATCGCGCTCTATATGGGTCTCGAACTGCAGTCGCTGGCGCTCTATGTCGTCGCCACCATGAACCGCGACTCGGCGCGGTCCACCGAAGCGGGCCTGAAATATTTCATCCTTGGTGCGCTGGCCTCGGGCCTGCTGCTTTATGGCGCGTCGCTGACCTATGGCTATGCCGGAACGACGCTCTTTGCGGGCATCGTCTCGACCATCTCGGAAGAGGGCATGTCGGTGGGGCTGATGATGGGGCTGGCCTTCATGCTGGCGGGTCTCGCCTTCAAGGTCTCGGCCGTGCCCTTCCATATGTGGACGCCGGATGTCTATGAGGGCGCGCCGACCCCGGTCACGGCCTTCTTCGCCACGGCGCCCAAGGTTGCGGCCATGGCGCTGATCGCGCGCGTGGTGCATGAAGCCTTTGGCACGGTGCCGGGCGACTGGTCGCAGATCATCGCGCTTCTGGCGGTCGCGTCGATGTTCCTGGGCGGGATCGCGGCGATCGGCCAGCGCAATATCAAGCGCCTGATGGCCTATTCCTCGATCACGCATATGGGGTTTGCGCTGGTGGGGCTGGCGGCAGGCACGGCGCAGGGCGTGCAGGGGATGCTGGTCTATATGGCGATCTATGTCACCATGAATATCGGTGTCTTTGCCTTCATCCTGATGATGGAGCGCGACGGCAAGGCCGTGGTCGATATCGACAGTCTGCACCAGTATTCCAAAGCCGAGCCATTGCGTGCGCTGGCGCTTCTGATCCTGATGTTCTCGCTTGCCGGTGTGCCGCCGCTGGTGGGCTTCTTCGGCAAGTTCTATGTGCTCTGGGCTGCAGTCGAGGCCGGGATGGCATGGCTTGCGGTTGCAGGGGTGATCGCCTCGGTAATCAGCGCCTTCTACTATCTGCGCATCGTCTATTACATGTATTTCGGTGCCGATACCGACCCGCTGGATCAGGTGCGCGCGCCGGTGCAATCGACGCTGCTGGTCGCCTCTGCGGCGATCATGGTGCTGGGGGTGGTGAACCTGTTCGGTATCGAAGGTATCGCCGGACTGGCAGCAAGTGCCCTTGTCAAGTAACTGGCCCGCAGGTGTCGGGCGGGTGATCCTGCCCGAGATTGACAGCACCAATGCCGAAGCGGCGCGGATTGCGCCCGGCCTGAGCGGCCCGACCTGGATCCTCGCTCTGCGCCAGACGCAGGGGCGGGGGCGGCGCGGGCGCGATTGGCGCGACCCGGAAGGGAATTTCGCGGCGAGCTATGTCACGCGCCCAGGTGGCGCGCCCGATCAGGTCGCGCTGCGATCCTTTGTCGCCGCGCTTGCGCTGCATGACGCCCTGATCACTGTCACAGGCCGCGCTGAGGCTTTCGCGCTGAAATGGCCCAATGATGTGCTGCTGAATGGCGGTAAGCTTGCGGGCATCCTGCTTGAAAGCGTGGGCCATGGGGCGCAGGTCGGGCATCTTGTGATCGGGATCGGGGTCAATCTGCGCATGAGCCCGGAGCCTGAGCCCGGCGCGGTGCCGCCGGTCAGTCTGATGGGCGAGACCGGCACCAGCATCACGCCCGAAGAGTTCCTTGATCTGCTTGCGCCTGCCTATGCGCGCTGGGAAGATCAGTTCGTGACCTATGGTTTCGCGCCGATCCGCCGGGCCTGGCTTGACCGGGCCGCGCGACTTGGGCAGGTGATCGCGGCGCGCACTGTGACCGAGAGCCATACCGGCACTTTTGAGGGTATCGACGCCAGTGGCGCGCTGCTGTTGCGCGACGCGCGCGGGCTGCGTGCGATCCCGGCGGCAGATGTCTATTTCGCGTGAAAGGCAGGCCCCATGCTTCTGACCATTGACTGCGGCAACACGAATACTGTGTTTTCCGTCTGGGACGGGACGCAGTTCATCGCGACATGGCGCACCTCGACCGATGTGACGCGCACGGCGGATCAGTATTTCGTCTGGCTGAACAGTCTGATGAACCTGACCGGGATTTATGCCGATATCACCGATGTGGTGATCTCCTCGACCGTGCCGCGCGTGGTGTTCAATCTGCGGGTGCTGTGCGACCGGTATTTCAATTGCCGCCCGCTCGTGGTGGGCAAGCCCGAATGTCTGTTGCCGGTGGCGCCGCGGGTGGATGCAGGTGTGCGCCCCGGCCCGGACCGGCTGGCCAATGCGGTGGGGGCCTTTGACCGCCATGGCGGCAATGTCATCATCGTCGATTTCGGCACGGCCACGAATTTCGACGTGGTGGCCGAGGACGGGGCCTATATCGGCGGCGTGATCGCGCCGGGGGTGAATCTGTCGCTGCAGGCGCTGCATCAGGGGGCCGCGGCCCTGCCGCATGTCGATATCACCCAGCCCGAGAAGGTGATCGGGACGAACACGGTCGCCTGTATCCAGTCGGGTGTCTTCTGGGGCTATATCGGGCTGGTCGAGGGAATTACCGCACGGATCAGGGCGGAATATGGCCGCGCCATGACGGTGATCGGCTCAGGCGGGCTGGCGCCATTGTTTGCGCAGGCAGAGAACCTGTTTGACAGGGTCGAGGATGATCTGACATTGCATGGCCTTCGCGTGATCCACGACTATAACAAGACGCACGGCACCAAGGAGCAGGCATGAGCAAGGACAGGCTGATCTATCTTCCGCTGGGGGGGGCAGGCGAAGTGGGCATGAATGCCTATATCTTCGGCTACGGCCCCAAGGGGCGCGAGCGGCTGATCCTTGTCGATCTGGGCGTGACATTCTCGGATATGGACGGCTCGCCGGGGGTGGATCTGATCCTGCCCGACACCGTCTGGCTGGAAGAACGCCGCGACCGGCTGGAAGCGATCATCATCACCCATGCGCATGAGGATCATGTGGGTGCGGTGGGTCAGCTCTGGGACCGGCTGCGCGCGCCGGTCTATGCGCGCGATTTCACCGCCCGGATTGCACGGCTGAAGATGCAGGATGCGGGGCATGATCCGCAGATCGTGAAGACGGTCGGCAAAGTGCCCGAGGCGCTGGATCTGGGCCCGTTCCGGGTGCAGTTCTTCCCGGTTGCGCATTCGCTGCCCGAAGCCTCCGGGCTGATCATCGACACACCGGCAGGGCGGATCGTGCATACGGGCGATTTCAAGTCGGACCTGACGCCGGGTGTGGGCGAGCCGCATGATCCGGCCATGCTGGAAGCCATCGGGCGCACCGGCGTCAAGGCGATGATCTGCGACAGCACCAATGTCATGAACACCCATGAAGGCCGGTCCGAGGCCACATTGACCGCACCGATCACCGAGCTGATGCGCAACGCCAAGGGGATGGTGGTGGCCACGACCTTCGCGTCCAATGTTGCCCGGCTGAAAACGCTGGCCGTGGCCGCGCAGGAGGCCGGGCGCTCGGTCTGCCTGATGGGCCGCGCCATGCTGCGCATGGTGCAGGTCGCGACCGAAGCGGGGATCCTGAAGGATATGCCGCCCACGGTCAGCCCGGAAGCCGCCAAGGATATCCCGCGTGAAAACCTGCTTCTGATCGTGACCGGCTCGCAGGGCGAGCGGCGCGCGGCTTCGGCGCAACTGGCGCGCGGCAATTACATGGGGATGAGCATGAAGGAAGGGGACACGTTCCTCTTCTCCTCGATGACCATTCCCGGCAATGAGCGCGATGTGGGGCGGATCGTGAATGGTCTGTCGCAGATGGGGGTCGATGTGCTGGATAACAGCCAGCGGCTCTATCACGTCTCGGGCCATGCCAACCGGCCCGATCTGGAAGAGATGCAGCGCCTGATTGATCCGGCTGTGGTGATCCCGATGCATGGCGAACACCGGATGCTACGCGAACATGCGAAACTGGCGCTGGCCAACGGGCGGCGGGCGCTGGTGGTGCCGAATGGCTCGATCTGCGATCTGACGGGCGATGTGCCGGTGCTGGTCGATGAGGTCGAAACCGGGCGCATCTATCTGGATGGCTCGCGGCTGGTGGGCGCGATGGACGGGGTGATCCGCGACCGGATCCGTATGGCGATCGGCGGGCATGTTTTTGTGACCCTGATCCTGGATGAAGAGAATGAGGCGCTTGGCGCGCCCTGGGCCGAGATTGCGGGGCTGAAACCCGAGGGCCGGGGCGGCGAGGCGCTCAATGAGATCATCGAGGCCGAGCTGGAGGAATTCCTTGCGCGGGCGGGTCACAAGATTCTGGCCGATGATGACAAGCTGAATGACGGGATGCGCCGCGTGGTGCGGCAGGTGGTGATGGAAGAGCTTGGCAAGAAGCCGGAAGTCACCATCGTGGTCAGCCGGTTGTTGGGCGACTGAGCCGTGATCCGGCGGAGGCCTGCGGCCAAGTTTATGTGAAGAAGGGGGCTGCCGCCCCCGTCTGGCCTGCGGCCAGCCGCCCCCGCGAGTATTTCGGGCAAGAAAATGATATCAGCGGCGCCAGAGTTGCGGGTAGGCGGCGAGCAGCCCTTGCAGCTTGGCAAGCGCACGCAGATGCGGCGGTCTGGGGCTTTGGCCTGAGGCAAGGCGCTCAAGCGCGACTTCGGGCGGGCAGGGCAGGCGGCTCACCGGATCGAGATAGCGCGGATAGGCGATCAGCGTGGCGTGGATGAAGGCGTCGAGATCAGGGCGCGCGCGGCGGCGGTCGGGGATCTCGCCCAGATCACGGGTCAGGCCCCAGCCCGCATAGAAAGGCGCGCCCAGCGTGGTCACAGGCAAGCCGCGCAGCAGCGCTTCAAACCCCAGCGTTGAGGTCATGGTCCAGACCTCTTGCACATGGTCGAGCAGCAGCACCGGATCGGCGCGCGAGAGCACCCTGTCGGCATAACGCAGCGCCTCGGTCTCCGCGATGGCGCCGGGGCGCAGACCGGCCTCGATATCGGGATGGGGCTTGTAGAGGATCACCGTATCGGGGTTCTGCGCGCGGGTTTCTCGCAGCAGGTCCAGATTGGTGCGGATCCGCGTGGTGCCCAAGCGGATCGAGGCATCATCCTCGACCTGGCCGGGCACAAGGATGCGGTGGCCCTGCGGCAGATCGGGCAAGCTGCCGCGCAGGTTGTACTTGCTCAGGCGCTGTTCGAGGATGGCCGCGCGCAGTGCTTCCGCCCGCTCTGCGCCACCGGGGGGAAGAGGCGCGGCGATCAGGGATTCCAGCCGCGACGGCTTCGCGGGATCGAAATAGATCCCCAGATCATCGGTGATCAGCGACAGCGGCGGGGTCAGTTCCGCCCCGAGCCCGCGCGAGCGCAGGAAGCCATCCTCGACGCGGATCACGCGCGGCGCGACTGGCGCGGGCGCCGCCCCCCAGATCAGATTGGGCCGCCCGGGGTCGGGTGCGGTGGCGAAACGCACCCGCTTCCAGTGCCCGAAGAAGCCTTGCAGATGGGCGCGTTTCCACAG
Source organism: Natronohydrobacter thiooxidans (assembly GCF_001884735.1). Classification (GTDB taxonomy): domain Bacteria; phylum Pseudomonadota; class Alphaproteobacteria; order Rhodobacterales; family Rhodobacteraceae; genus Roseinatronobacter; species Roseinatronobacter thiooxidans_A. The sequence goes on from NZ_MJAP01000013.1 coordinate 74,620, forward strand.
CCGCATGTCCAGCGCGCAGTAGCCGTGGCGATCCTCGCGCCAGGCGCGGCGCAGGGCCTCCAGGTGATCGAGCGCGTCCTCGAAAGAACAGAGCCGGTCGCGGCACGGGTCATACCATCGTGGATAGAGCAGCATCGCGCCCGCGAAAAGCTGCGCGCGGGTCAGTTTGCGGCGGCGGCGGGGGTGGAGCGTCTGGTCATCGCTCAACCCCCAGCCGGCATAGAATGGCAGGCCCCAGACCCGCGGGCGATGGCCTGCGAGGATCGCCTCGAACCCAAGCTGCGAGGAGACTGTATAGACCGCGATGGCCCCTTCCAGCAATTCCCAGGGTGAGACCGGATCGCTGCAAAGCGTGATATGCGCGCCGGTGACATCCGCTTCGGTGAAATGGCCCGCGCGAAACCCGCCCATGGTCTCGGGATGGGTGCGGAGAACGATCCGCGCGCCGGGGAAGTCCAGTTGCGCCTGAACCAGCATGTCCTGAAACAGATGCTCGGATAGCGGCCCGTTCAGCCCGCCATGGGTGATCGAGGCATCGCCCCGGACCTGATCCACGACCAGCACATAGCCGGGCGCGGGTGGGGGGAGATCAGGGTCATGGGCGGCGTATTTGCTGAACTGCCCCTGTCTGAGCCGCGCCATGCCAAGGCGCGCGCGTTCCATCAGCGCGTGATCGTCGAAGGGATGCGTGGCGAGCAGGGTTTCCAGATCCGAGGGGCGCGCGGGGTTGAAGTGAATGCCGGTCTGGTCGATCAGCAGGCCGAGGGGCGGCTCCCCGCCCCGGCCCGGAAAGAGCGACCGCAGAAAGGCATCTTCCAGCCGGATGAGCCTTGCGCCTGAGCGCTGCGCTACCCATTCGCCGCGCGCGGCATGGGCGGCCTGGCCCCAGACCGCGACAGTGCCATCGCGCCCCGGCCAGCCTGTGCTGACCGGCAACCCCGCCAGCGCCATGATGCGCCGGATGCGCCTGGCGGTTGCCGAAGGACCGAGAAAACCGCCGGTGAAGGCATGGACGGATCCTTCGCCAGCGGTGGGCATGGTCAGGTCAGTCGGTGCCGCCGCGCGCCACGCGCCGCGCTGCGCCTGCCGCAGTCAGCGAACCGGTCAGCGCCGAGATCTGACGCGCCCAGAGCACCGAGGCGGCTTCGGTCACGAAGATCGTGTCGCCGTCGCGGATCTTGAAATCGCGGGCGTTGAACATGCCGGTGGGTGCGGTCAGATCCAGCACATAGACAAAACGCACATCGGTCACGAATTTGCCGATCCCGAGGATCTCGGTCGCGACCTCGGGCACTTCGTCGCGGAAGACGAACACCCCGGTCGGATCGGCGCGCAGCGGATCCAGCCCGCCAACCATGGCAAGGGCGTCAATGGCGGAAATCTGGCGGGAGTCGAAGGTGACACGGTTCGATGTGCCGGTCGCGCCCAGAACGGAAAAGGCGCGCTGGTCCTGGCGCACCAGAATCCGGTCGCCGGGGCGCATGGCGATATCCAGCGAGGGGTTGGAGAAGATATCCTGCAGCCAGGCGCTGTCCTGCCGGTTGCCGCGCGTGACCAGCACCTGTGCGGTTTCCAGCGGGATGGAAATGCCGCCTGCCGTGGCGATCATTGAACTCAGCCGGTTGGTGGCGCGCCCCACCGGATAGACGCCCTGCGCGGTCACGCCACCGGTGACAGAGACCGTGGCACCATCCCCCTGCGCGCGGGCGACGACAACCTGCGGGTCGGGCGTCTGTTCGTCCAGCGCACTTGTCAGGATGCGGCGCAGCGCGTCGGGCGTATGGCCTGCCGCGCGGATACGGCCTGCATAGGGCACGAAGATGAAGCCCGCATCATCGACCTGCAATTCTTCCACAATGGCGTTATTGGCCGTTTCCGGGGCCAAGAGACCTTCGGGCACGTTTTCATAGACATTCAGGCTGATCACATCGCCCGGCCGGATCGTGTCGCCGCCCATCAGCGCGCCAGAGCGCAGCGCGTGGCTGAAGCCCAGCGATTCAGGGCGGTTCGCGGCATGGCTGACACGTTTTGTCACCAGCACGACATGCGCATCGCCCGAGCGCATCACCGAGCCCTCATAGATTTCGCGCTTGGTCGGGCCATCGCGGGACACAGCACAGGATGCAATCGCCGCAACAGCGGCAAAGAGGGCCATGCGGCGGCCCATCGTCATGGTTTTCGCGGTCACTGCTCGGGCTCCTTTGAAAGGGCGTGCCTCTGATTTTTGTCTGACCATACAGGTTTCGGGCGAAAACGCCAAGCGTGGAAATGGCTTAGCGCCTAGCGCACCATGCGCAACTGTTGCCTTGGTGCCGCGTCGCCACTGATCAGGGCTGTATAGGGATCCTGCGGGGCGAGCATCAGATCCACCACATGTCGCATCAACTGCCTGCGCCCCCCCAAAGAATAGTAGCCGCCCGGAATCTGCGAGGTTTCCAGCAGGAAATGGCGATAATCGCGGTAGGCGCGCGCATCGGGGCGGGTGGGTTTGGCGAAAAATGTCTCGATGGGCTGGGTCGAGACAAATTCGGGCTTGTCATAGACCGCACGGCCAAAGATGCGCAGCGGCATGCCGCGCCAGAGCACCTGTTGCGCGGCGGTGGAATTGACGGTGACGGCCGAGCGCGCATGGTTGAGAAGCCGCGCGAGTTTTCCGCCGCGCAGGAAATGGACCCGGCCTTCGAGGTCATGGCCCTTGGTCAGGGCGCGGATGGTGCTGCGCAGGGGCGTGCGGCCATCTTCCAGCGGATGCGCCTTGATCACCAGATGATGGTGACGCGGCGCGCCCTTGGCGAAGCCGTCAAAGACCTGCATCAGGAACTGGGTCTGCGACTGAAACGGGCTATGGGCGCGGAAGCTCGAGTCATGTTCGAGTTGCAGGAGCACCAGATGATAGGGGAAGCCGCCGTTGCGCACGCGCCATGTCGCGATGCGGCGTTCCAGAGAATGCAAGGGCATCAGCCAGAGCCGCTTGAGGTAGAGCTTGAACTCCTGCGCCACGCTGAGGTCGCGATGCGGACGGAAATTGCGATAGCGCCAGTTCAGTGCCATGACGCAGAAATGGTAGAGCGCGCCGTAAAAGATATGCTGGCGCATATCGCCCCAATGCGCGGGCGGATCCGGCAGTTCCAGATCGCATTTCTCCAGCGCGCGGCGCATTTCCGGCAGGCCGAGTTCCATCAGTTTCGAATTGCCGTTGGCGCCCTCACGTTCATAGGTTACCCAATAGGGGCGCAGATAGCCTTCCTCGAAAACATGGATCGTCAGGCCAAGGTCGCGCGCGACCTCGATGGCGCGGGCATGGATCGGGCGCACATCGCCGTAAAGCGCGATATCGGTGATCTGATGGCGGGCGACGATGTCGCGAAACCGTGCGGGCCAGTCATCGAGCGTTTCGGTGAAAGGGATATAGCGCGACTTGTCGCGCCAGAAGACCGCATCGCCCTGATTGAAACCCACACGCCAGACTTCGGCCCCGGCGGCGCGCAGCCCCTTGGCAAGGCGGTTGAAGAACCACCCATGCGGCCCTTGCAGGAACAGAAAACGTCTGTTGTCACTCTCTACGCGCATCGCTCGCGCCTTTTTACTGGTTCTGTCAGACAGGGCCTCGGCCCGGATCATGGGATAGATTCACAATAATTCGTGAATGTCAGGACGATTACACATGATTTCGGCATCAATGTGGCGCGCTTGCCAAGGCGCGCGCTGCAAGGTAGCCCTGTCGTGACGGCAACAGGCGCAGTGCGAGGGGTTTCATGTTCACAGGCATCATCACGGATATCGGCATCGTCCGCGCGTTGGAGCCGAAGGGCGATCTGCGGGTGCGGATCGGAACGGGGTATGAGACCGCCGGAATTGATCTGGGGGCGTCGATAGCCTCGGATGGGGTCTGCCTGACCGTGGTCGCACTTGGGCCGGACTGGTACGAGGTGCAAGTGTCGGGCGAAACCGTGGCCAAGACCAATCTGGGCGACTGGGCGGTGGGCCGACGCGTCAATCTGGAACGCGCGCTCAAGCTGGGCGATGAGTTGGGCGGGCATATCGTGTCCGGCCATGTCGATGGGGTGGCCGAAGTGGTGGGCTTGCGCGATGAAGGCGAGAGCACGCGCCTGCGCTTCCGCGCGCCCGAGCATCTGGCGGGATTCATCGCGCCGAAAGGGTCGGTTGCGCTGAACGGCACCTCGCTCACCGTAAACGAGGTCGAAGGCGCGGAATTCGGGGTGAACCTGATCCCGCATACCAAGACCGTGACGACATGGGGCGATGTCGCTCTGGGGGATCGGGTCAATCTGGAGATTGACACGCTGGCGCGCTATGTCGCGCGGCTGCGGGATTGGGACAGGGGGTAGGGACCGGGGCGTTATGCCCCTGCCTTCGCCGGGCTTGCGTGCCGGGCGAGGGCAGGGCGCGACTTGCCCGGATACTGGCTCAGTCGCGCAGGGCCTGAGCCGTTTCGATCAGCACATCCGCATCCACGAAGCCGCGGATCATTTCAGTTTCCATCACGAAAGTGGGCGTGCCGCTGATCTGCAACCGCTGTGCCAGTGCACGGTTTTCGGCCAGCACAGTGCTCACGGGCTCGCTGTCCATCTCGGCCACAATGGCCTCGAAATCCAGATCGAACGAGCTCGCAAGCTCGTCCAGATACTCCGGCGTGATCGGGCCGTCATGGCGCATCAGCGCGTCATGGACGGCCTCATAGGTCTCGTCCCCGGCAAGGCGCAGCGTCGCCACGGCGAAGCGCGACGCGAGTTCCGAATCCGGCCCCAGAATCGGGAATTCCTTGATGATCAGGCGAATATTGCCATCGGTTTCTAGCAGGGTCGCGACTTCATCATGCGCGCGTTTGCAAAACCCGCAGCGATAATCGAGGAATTCGACCAGCGTGATATCACCCTCGGGATTGCCGCCGACCCAGGAATGGCCGTCATTGAACAGCGCTTCGGCATTGGCTTCGAGGATGGCGCGGTCCATATCCGCCTGCGCGGCGGCATTTCGCTGTTCATAGGCCGCCACGGCCTCGAAGATCACTTCCGGGTTCTGCAACAGATAGCTGCGCACGCGCGCCCCGAATTCGGCATCTGCTTCCGCGACCGCTGCCGGTTCTTCAACGAGCGCGGCACCGCTCTCTGTTTCCTCTTCCACCACCGGGGTTGAGGTCGCATTGCCGCTGCTGCCCGGCGAGGTGAGCACCAGAAGACCCAGCGCTGCAGCCGCGAAACAGGTTCCGATCAGACCGGAATCGGTGAGTTGAAGCGATCCGCTTTTGGTCGTGGTCTCTGAAGCTCCTGCCATCTGTGCGTTCCTGTCTTTCTGGGGCGCGAAGGCCATCCGGCGCGCGCGTCGTATCCTGTGTCAAAATCCTGCTGCTCTTAAATCCTGCGCGCGGCGTGGAATCAACCCTTGGCAGCGCGGCAAGGGGGCGCTTTCGGAAATGTGAGCGCTATTTCAGGGGTGTGTCCGCGGGAAAGCGGTTTTCCGGGGCAGGGTGAGCATGTATCACGGCATGAAAGGGCAAGAGCCGGAATAATGGCGGGGCAGCGCGTGGCACAGCATCGGATCGGAGTGTTTCGGAGGCTTGTCATGCTGGCAGCCATGCTCGCCATGGTCTGGTCCGGGCCGGGTCTCGCGCAATCGGGCCTTGGGGTTCAGGCGCGTGTGCTGGAAGAGGGCAGCGCGCTGACGGCCAGTCGCGACGCGATCACGCTTCGGCTGGCACTGAGCCAGCCCGTGCCCTTCCGGGTGCGGATGCTGGCCAATCCGCCGCGACTGGTGGTCGATGCCAATACGCTGGACTGGGGCGCCGCCGGGCTCGGGGCTGACCGCGCGCGACAGGGGCCGGTCGGGGCAGTGCGCATGGGGCATCTGCCGGATGGCTGGGCGCGTATGGTTGTCGATCTGACCGCGCCTTTCGCGCTGCGCCGTTCGGAACAACGGGTGAGCGAAGAGACGGGTCGCGCCGTGATTCATCTCGACCTGCAGCGCGTCGCGCTGGAAGAGTTCGAACGGCTCGCGCAGAGCGAGGCCGAGTTCGCGTCGCGCACAAGCCCTGCATTGCTGCATCCCGATGCGCCTGCGCTCCCGCCGACGGGGAATGCCGAGAGAAAGCCTCTGGTGATGCTGGATCCCGGTCATGGCGGGATTGACCCCGGTGCCGAGCGCGGCGGCGTGCGCGAGGCGGATCTGGTGCTGGATTTCGCGCGCGAACTGCGCGAGGTGTTGCTGCGCCGGGGCGTGTTCGAGGTCGGCATGACGCGCAATGCCGATGATTTCGTGTCGCTGGACGGGCGGATCCGCGCGGCACGCGCAGCCGGGGCGGATCTGTTACTGTCGCTGCATGCCGATGCGCTGCCCGAGGGCATTGCCACGGGGACGGTGGTCTATCTGCTGGGGGATGAGGCGAGCGACGATTCCGCGGCCTATCTGGCCGAACGCCATGACCGCGCCGATCTGCTGGCCGGGGTCGATCTGAGCCGCAACACCGATGAAATCGCCCGCGTGCTGATGTCGGTCGCCTGGCAGGATACGGCGCCGCGCGCGCGTGCGCTCGCGGATGCGCTGGTGGCGGGCATGGGCGCGGCCGATATACGGCTGCACCGCCGTCCGGTCCAGTCGGGCGCCTTCACGGTGCTCAGGGCAGTGGATATGCCTTCGGCGCTGATTGAACTCGGGTTCATGTCCAGCCCGCGCGATCTGGCCAATCTTCAGGATAGTACATGGCGCCAGCGCATGGCCGAATCCATCGCCGACGGGCTGGAAATCTGGCATCGCGAAGACCTTGCGCAACAGGCGCTCAGGCGGCACTGAGTGGCGGGCCGGTTCCGGTGTCGTTTCTGAGTCAGGGTCAATTTTCTGTTGACCGGCCCGTGTTTTGACCTGACGGGCCAAAGCGCTTATCGTATAGAGCGCAAAATACATAAAGAGGCGCGCGTGCTCAGAGCGATTCTATCTTTCTTTGGCGGAATTTTCAGTTTCGTCATAACCGCGGCTGTTTTCGTTGCAGTCGCGGTCGGGGGCGTGTTCTGGTTCTACAGTCAGGATCTGCCCAATCACGAGCAGCTTGCCAGCTACGCCCCGCCCACGATCAGCCGCATCTATTCGGGCGAAGGGCGGTTGATCGACGAATTCGCAACCGAGCGGCGCCTCTTCACGCCGATTGAGGATATCCCCGAGCCGGTGAAGAACGCTTTCATCGCCGCCGAGGACCGGAATTTCTATGTCCATACCGGTTTTGACGCGCGCGCCATGGCTGTGGTCGCCTATGAGGCTGTCGCATCGCGTGGCGAGAACCTGCGCGGCGCCTCGACCATCACCCAGCAGGTGATGAAGAACTTTCTGCTCTCCGGGGACCGGACGGGGGAACGCAAGATCAAGGAACTGATCCTTGCCAGCCGGGTCGAGGGCACCCTGACGAAGGACCAGATTCTGGAACTCTATCTCAACGAGATCTTTCTGGGGCAGAATTCCTATGGTGTGACCGCCGCCGCCCAGACCTATTTCAACAAGACCCTGGACGAGCTGGATCTGCATGAGGCCGCCTTTCTGGCAGCCCTGCCGCAAGCCCCGTCGAGCTATCACCCGGTGCGCAACCGCGACCGCGTGACGGCGCGGCGCAACTATGTTCTGGGTGAGATGCTGCGCAACGGGTTCATCACCAGCACTGAGCATGATGCCGCCCGCGACAAGCCGTTGTTGACGGTCCAGTCGGGCGATTTCCCCAATCCGCGCGCCTCGATGCCGTCGCGGGATTATTTCACCGATGAAGTGCGCCGCCAGTTGTCAGGGACGTTCGGCGAGGAAGAATTCTTCGCGGGCGGGCTGTCGATCCGCGCGACCATCGACCCCGAGATGCAGATCCATGCCGCCCATGCGCTGCAACGCGCGCTGGAGGAGTATGATCGCGGGCTTGGGCGGTTGCGGACCACGGGCCACACCATCGAGCCCGAGCAACTCGGGGACGAGGGGGCATGGCGCACTGCGCTGGCCGATCTGGAACTCGCGCGCGACATCACGCTGGGCAATCGCTGGTATCCGGCGGTCGTGTTGGAGGTCAGTGCCGACAGCGCCCGGCTGGGGATCGAGGCTGTTGCCACTGATTACCACGCGCCCCATGTGGTCGAACGGGCCGATATCAACTGGGCGCGGGGGTCGCTGTCGGACAATCTGAATGTGGGCGATGTGGTCTATGTGCGCCGCGTTACCTCGGACAGCGATGGTAGCCATATCCGCTGGTCGCTGCGGCAGGTGCCGAATGTGCAGGGCGGCTTCATGGCGATGGACGTCAATACCGGCCGGGTGATCGCCATGCAGGGCGGTTTTTCCTACCAGCATTCGGTTTTCAACCGGGCGACACAGGCGCAGCGTCAGCCGGGGTCTGCCTATAAGCCCTTCGTCTATGCGGCAGCGCTTGACAGCGGCTTCACGCCTGCCACCATCGTCAATGATGCGCCCATCGAGGTGAACACACCGCAGGGGATCTGGCGCCCCACCAATGCGTCGAACCAGTTCTACGGGCCGACCCCGGTGCGGCGCGGGATCGAGTTGTCGCGCAACCTGATGACTATTCGCCTTGCGCAGGAAATCGGCATGGATGTCGTCGGGGGCTATGCCGAACGTTTTGGCGTCTATGACCGGGCACAGCAATTCCTGGCCGCCTCGCTCGGGTCGCAGGAGACCACGCTGTTTCGCATGGTGGCGGCCTATGCCATGTTCGCCAATGGCGGCGAGCGTGTGGAACCCACGCTGGTGGACCGTGTGCAGGATCGCTGGGGCAAGACGATCTACCGTCATGACCAGCGCAACTGTGTCGATTGCGACGAGCGGGCCTTGCCTTCGGGCCGCACCCCCTGGATCACGCACAGACGCGCGCGGGTGATGGATGCGGTCACGGCCTATCAGCTGACCTCGATGATGCAGGGCGTGGTCGAACGCGGAACCGCCGCGCGCACCGTGAACCTGCCGGTCCCGACGGCGGGCAAGACCGGCACCACCAACGAAGCGCGCGATGTCTGGTTCGTGGGCTATACCTCGAATATCGTCGCCGGGTGCTATATCGGCTATGACCAGCCGCGCCCACTGGGGCGTGGCGCCGGGGGTGGCACGATCTGCGGCCCGGTCTTCAATGAGTTCATGCTGGAAGCAGTCAAGAAATATGGTGGCGGGCGGTTCCGCGTGCCCGAAGGCGGCTATTTCATGAAGATCGACCGCAATACCGGCGCGCGTCTGCCCGATGATGCAACCGGGGCGAATGTGGTGATGGAATTCTTCCGCGAAGGCGTCGAGCCGATCTTCGGTCTGGCGGCTGTGATTGACGGGGGCTTCTCGCTGGGTTCTGATCTGCCGATGTTCACACCGGGCGAGAGCTACGAGGCGTTGCAGAACCCCGATGCCGGACGCGGTCAGGTGCAGCAGCGCGCGCCCGCAAGCCTTGGCACAATCTCGACAGGCGGGCTCTACTGAGCCGCGCTTGCCCCTTCGGGCGCGCCGCGCTATGCACGCGCTTGAACAGACTGATCAGCGAATGGTGAGACGGAATGCGCTCTGAGACGCAAGGCCATATTGATGCGATCCGCAAATCCCTGACCCTGCTGGGCCAGCGGATGGACATTGAAACGGCCCCGCACCGGCTGGAAGAATTTGACGCGATGTCGGAAGATCCGGCGCTCTGGAATGACCCCGCGCGCGCGCAGGCGCTGATGCGGGACCGCCGCTTGTTGGCCGATGCGCTGGAAACCTACCGCTCGCTCTCGCGCGAGATGGAGGATCAGGTCGGGCTGATCGAACTGGGCGAAGCCGAGGGCGATACCGAGATCGTGGCGGAAGCCGAATCCGAACTGGCCAAGCTGGCCAGGGTCGCCGCCGAGAAAGAGCTTGAGGCGCTGCTGAACGGCGAAGCTGACAGCAATGACACGTTCCTTGAGATCAATGCCGGCGCAGGCGGGACGGAAAGCTGCGATTGGGCGTCGATGCTGGCGCGGATGTATGTCCGATGGGCCGAGAAGCGCGGCTACACGGTCGAGATGATGAGCGAGAGCGCGGGCGAGGAAGCGGGCATCCGTTCGGTCGCCTACAAGATCAGCGGCCATAATGCCTATGGCTGGCTGAAATCGGAATCCGGCGTGCACCGGCTGGTGCGGATCTCGCCCTATGACAGTTCTGCGCGCAGGCATACTTCGTTCAGTTCGGTCTGGGTCTATCCGGTGGTGGATGACAATATCGAGATCGAGATCAACCCCTCGGATATCCGCATCGACACCTATCGCTCTTCGGGCGCGGGCGGGCAGCATGTCAACACCACGGATTCGGCGGTGCGGATCACGCATATTCCGACGGGTATCGTGACCACATCGAGCCAGAAATCGCAGCATCAGAACCGCGAGATCGCGATGAATGCGCTGAAATCGCGGCTCTATGAGATGGAATTGCGCAAGCGCACCGAAGCCATCGAGGCCGCGCATGACGCCAAGGGCGATGCAGGCTGGGGCAATCAGATCCGCTCTTATGTGCTGCATCCCTATCAGATGGTGAAAGACCTGCGCACTGGGTTCGAGACATCGGATACCCAGGGCGTGCTGGACGGGGCGCTGGACGGGCTGATGGCGGCGACACTGGCGCGGGATGTTGCCGGAAAATCGCGGGCCGAGGCGACGGCGGGCGATTGAGCGCGGCTAACCCGGATGTGACCGCAATCCCCTGACCGGCGGCGCGGATTTTCTTGCGCGGCAGTATGTCGCAGGCTTAGACTTCTGGCATTTCAGGTCAGAAGAGGAGTCCAGCGCATGTCCGGCACCACGCTTCAGTCATCGGCCTCTCATCGGGCCAGCCCGCGCAATCTTGAGATAGCCGATCTGCGCGCGGCGCTTGCGGCGGGCTTCGCCGATTTCAGGGCCGCGCCCGCTTTCGGCCTTTTCTTCGCATTGGTCTATGTGCTGGGTGGGCTGGCGCTCTGGTTCGGTCTGGGGGCGGCGGGTCAGCCGGTCTGGTTCGTTCCCATCGCGGCCGGGTTTCCCCTGCTGGCGCCGTTTGCGGCCATCGGTCTTTATGAGGTCAGCCGTCGTCGCGAAGCGGGCGAGCCGTTGCTCTGGCGGCCGGTGCTGGGCGCGCTGAAAGGGCGGGGCGATGGCCAGCTTGCGCTGATGGCCGTTTGCGTGCTGATCATCTTCGGCTTCTGGATCATCCTCGCGCGCGGCATTTTCGCGATCTTCATGGCGCAGAGCGGGATCGGATTCGAAAGCCTTGGTCTGCTGGTCACGGGCAGCGGAATCCTGATGCTGCTGGTTGGAACGATGGTGGGCGCGGTCGTGGCGCTCGCGCTTTTCTCGATCACGGTGATCAGCCTGCCGATGCTGCTGGACCGCGAGGTGGATTTTGCCACCGCCCTGATCGCCAGTATCGAGACAGTGCGCAGTAATCCGCAGGTCATGCTGCGCTGGGCGGCACTGATCGCGGCCATCATGATCGTGGCGATGGCCCCGGCCTTTCTGGGCCTGTTCATTGCCCTGCCGGTTCTCGGGCATGCAACCTGGCATCTCTACCGGCGCGCGATTGCTGACTGAGCAGCCGAGATTTCACGCCAAGGACCACGCGTTCCGGCGCGAATTTCCTTGCGCGGCTTTCCGGCGCAGTTCTATCCTTCGCTCAGGGAACCGGAGGAAATCTTATGTCTGACCACATGTCCAGCGCGGCGCACCTGCCGCCATCGCCTGTTCCGGCACCTCAGAAACTGAGCCATGCCGATCTTGCCACGGTCTTGCATGCGGGCCTGCGCGACTTTCTGCGCGCGCCGATCTTCGGCATCGCCTTCTCGCTGGTCTATGTTCTGGGCGGGCTTGTGCTATATGCGGTGTTTCTCGCCTCGGGGCAAAGCTGGTGGTTCATTCCCATCGCCGTCGGGTTTCCACTGCTCGCGCCCTTTGCGGCGACCGGCCTCTATGAGGTCAGCCGCCGACTGGAGCAGAATGAACCGCTGAACTGGACTGCTGTCGCTGGCTGCGTTCTGGCGCAGAAGGACCGGCAGGTTCCGTCCATGGCGATGGTGATCATGCTGGCTTTCATGTTCTGGGTCTTTGTGGCGCATACGATATTTGCGCTGTTCTTCGGCCTGCGCCCGATCACGAGTTCGACGGCAGAGATGCTGCTGTCAGGGCCGGGGCTGATGATGCTGCTTGTCGGCGGTACGATCGGCGGGGTGATGGCGGCGACGCTGTTCGCGCTGACGGTCGTTTCGCTTCCGCTGCTCCTGGATCGCGAGGTCGATTTCATCACCGCGATGATCACCTCCTTCAAGGTCGTGACGACCAATTTCGCGGTCATGGCGGTCTGGGCCGGGCTGATCGCGGTGCTGCTTTTCGCCGGGATGCTGCCGCTGTTTCTCGGGCTGTTTCTTGTACTGCCTCTGCTCGGGCATGCCAGCTGGCACCTGTATCGCAAGGCCCTTCCCTGAGACCTGATTCGCCGCCGGAATCATAGTTAACAAAAAGAGCTTCCAGGCTTCGCGCGCAGGTTGTTCTTTGCGTGCGCGCGGACGCGCCATAGGAGAGGCGCCTGTGACGGGCTTGAACGGATTTGCCGACAAACCGGATTGGCCCGCCTCGTTGTTTCTGTTTTGAGAACAATGATGCTGTGTTTTTAGCAGTTTTGTTTCGGCACGCCATGTTTTTGCCGCAAACTACAGGCAAAACCCGGTACGTTAAGATATGTTGTGCTGTGAAGGGCAATTCTGCTTTGCGCAGAATGTGAAACATATGGTTTTGGGAAGGGTGCAGCAGGCGCCACCCTCGTACTTGGTGGAAGGTGAACAGCGATGCCTTTGGTTACAGTTAATGATCTCATCCTGACCCGCGGTACCGGCATTACGACGGAAACCGAGATGGGGACGACCTTTACCTATGACGACCACCCGGATCTGTCCGAACTCAAGGATGTGCGCGACGGATTGGTGTTCGACACCCCCGAGGGCACATTCGGCAATCTCATCCCGGTCGGATCGACAGTCGAAATCGACGGTGTGACCTATTCACTGGTCGGGGTGCACGAATTCTGGGGCACCTATACCAAGATTGACCCGGAAACCGGCGAAACCTTCACCCAGCAAGGCCAGACTGTCGCGCTGACGCTTGAGGGACCGGATGGCGGCACACTCAGTTTCCTGTCTCCCTCCGACACGTTCAACATCGATGACCCGTGGCTGCCGGGCGCGATCGTGAGTATCGAAGTCTCGTCGCCCCCGGTCGATGAAGGGGTTGTCAACCTGACGCCGGGCAGTGACGACAGCAAGCTGAGCAATGATGACGATGTTGAAATCCCCTGTTTCGTCGCGGGTACGTTGATCGACACGGCAGAGGGGCGCAAAGCTGTCGAAACGCTTGCGGTCGGTGATCTGGTGCTGACGCGCGATCATGGTTACATGCCGCTTGTCTGGACGGGCCAGCGCAGCATTGACGCGGCAGAACTGGCCGCGCAGCCGGAATTCGCGGCAGTGTTGCTGCGTGCGGGATCGCTGGGGCTGAACACCCCCGAGGTGGATACCCGCGTCTCGCCCGCGCACCGCGTTCTGATCTGCGGCGCACAGGCCGAAATGCTGTTCGGCGAAAAGGAAGTGCTTGTTCCGGCCGGGCATCTGGTCGGGCAGCCGGGCATCGAGCGCGACAGCCGTCCGGTCAGCTATGTGCATGTCATGTTCGAATCGCACCAGATCGTGCTTGGTGACGGGATGTGGAGCGAGAGCTTCCAGCCCGCCGACCATTCGCTTGACGGGCTGGGTGCCGAGCAACGCGACGAGATTCTGGCGCTCTTTCCCGAACTCGCCGGGAAAGCCGGTCAGTCCGCATACACGGCGGCGCGCATGACGCTCAAGGCCCATGAGGCCCGCCTGCTTTTCGCAGCCTGATTTTTCCTGACAGTTTACCCGAAGCGCTCTGCCTCTGGCGGGGCGCTTTTTCCTTTGTGGCGCCGCTCCATGTTCAAGCGCGAGGGCTGGACAGTCTGCGCCAGTCAGGGCAATCTGGCCGCAAAGAAGGAGTATTACATGCCAGCAGTTCGGGGCCGCAGTATTCTTACCACGCTTTTCGGAGTAGTCGGGCTTTTCTGGTTTGGCTTTCACGCGCTGGAATATGTTCATGGGCGCTATGATGCGCTGGCGGGCTATCTGCCCTTGCCTGTTCCCATGGGGTTGGGCGGTCTGTTCGATGCCATGCCGCAATGGGCGGGACTGGCGCTGACCCTGACCATCTGGACGGGGCTGCTTGGCGCGCTACTCTTGTTGCTGGGCGATCGCGCGTCGGTGCTGTTGCTGGCCCTGACACTTCTGGTGGCACTTGTGACGCTGGTCTGGGGCGCGCTTGCCTTTGCGCAGGGCCTGACCGAACTCGGGCAGATAAGTCCGCTGTTCTTCGGTGCGGGTCAGGCTGCCGTGGCTTTCGGGCTATGGCTGTTTGCGCGCACTGCCAAGCGCTACGGCTCGCTCTGACGCCTGGTTTTCTTGCCCCGGTCACAGCTGCGTCAGGGGCGCTTGTGATCGCGCGCCGCTTCATGGACGGTGCGCAACATTGTCATTGGAGTCTGACATGACCCTTCATGCAAACCTGTCCGCTGCGATAGGGAACACCCCGCTGATCCGCCTGAACAAGGCCAGCGCCGCCACGGGTTGCGAGATCCTCGGCAAGGCCGAGTTCCTCAATCCCGGCCAGTCGGTCAAGGATCGCGCCGCGCTCTATATCATCCGTGACGCTGTGGCGCGCGGCGAGCTCAAGCCCGGCGGCACGATTGTCGAAGGGACTGCAGGCAATACCGGGATCGGTCTGGCGCTGGTGGGGGCCTCGATGGGATTTCGCACTGTCATCGTCATTCCCGAAACCCAGAGTCAGGAAAAGAAGGACATGCTGCGCCTCGCTGGCGCAGAACTGGTCGAAGTGCCTGCCGCGCCCTATCGTAACCCGAACAATTATGTGCGCTATTCCGGGCGTCTTGCGGCCGCGCTTGCCAAGACGGAACCCAAAGGGGCAATCTGGGCCAATCAGTTCGACAATGTGGCCAACCGGCAGGCGCATCTGGAAACCACCGGCCCCGAGATCTGGGAACAGACCGGTGGCAAGGTCGATGGCTTCATCTGTGCTGTGGGCTCTGGCGGCACGCTCGCGGGGGTTGCTCAGGCGCTTCAGCCCAAGGGCGTGAAGATCGGGCTGGCCGATCCCATGGGCGCGGCGCTTTACAGCTTCTACACGACCGGCGAGATGGTATCCGAGGGCACATCCATCACCGAAGGCATCGGGCAGGGGCGGATCACGGCCAATCTCGAAGGCATGCAGCCGGATTTCTGCGCGCAGATTCCCGACGAAGAAGCGCTGCCGATTGTCTTTGATTTGCTGGCCGAGGAGGGGTTGTGCCTTGGGGGGTCGTCCGGGGTGAATGTGGCCGGCGCGATCCGCATGGCGCGCGAGATGGGGCCGGGGCATACCATCGTGACGGTGCTGTGCGACTATGGCACGCGCTACCAGTCGAAACTGTTCAACCCCGAGTTCCTGCGCGGCAAGGGCTTGCCCGTGCCGGAATGGCTGGCACGCTCCGCCCGGTCCCTGCCACCCGTTTTCGAGGATGCATAAGGGACCGCAATGCCTCTGATCCGCATCCTTGCGCTGGCACTGATCTGTGCGCTTTCGGGCCTTGCAACACCCGTGCAAGCGCAAGACCCTACTGCGCCCAATGGGTCCGCTTCCGCACCGGCACAGCCCACAGCGCCCGACTATGAGGCGTGGCGCAGTTTTGCGCAGCAGGCGGAGAGCCAACTCGACGGGCGGCCGGTCACCAGCGAGCAGCTTGCAGAACTGCGGGCCCAACTCGTCGCGTACCGGACCCGGTTTCTGGCAGCGCAGGATGCCAATCAGACCCGTATCGCCAGCCTGCGCGACCAGATCGCCGCGCTGGGGCCCGCCCCCGAAGAGGGCGCGACCGAGGCGCCGGAAATCGCCGAACGCCGGGCTGAGTTGGCAGAACAACTGACCGCGCTGCAGGCGCCGGGGATCGCGGCGCAAGAGGCGTTTCGCCGCGCGGACGGGCTGATCCGCCAGATCGACACGACCCTGCGCGAGCGCGACGCCGAAGCGCTGCTGACGCTCTGGCCCTCGCCGGTCAATCCGGTCAACTGGGTTGCAGCAGTGGATGCGGTCTGGGGGACCAGTTTCGTTCTCGGAACGCAGGTGCTCGGGGTGGTCGATGACCCGGCCCGCATGCGCGAATTGCGCTCGAACCTGCCCGTGTCGCTGCTTCTGTTGCTGGTCTCAGGCTTCGTGTTGTTGCGGGGACGGTTCTGGATCGAGCAGATTGTCGCGCGCTGGCTGAGTGATGGCAAGACGCGTCGCGGCAAACGCATTCTGGCGCGTCTGCTGTCCTTGACTCAGATCCTTGTTCCTGTGACGGCGGTCATTGCCATCAGCTTCGCGCTGGAGCTGAGTTCGCTTCTGGGAACCACCAGTGAGCCTGTCACAACCGGGATGGTTGTTGCAGGAATGGCCTATTTCACCGCGCGCTGGGCGGGGCGGCAGATGTTCCCGGTTGAGGACGGCGCGTCGGCGCCCTTGCATCTGCCCGCGAACCGCCGCCGGGAAGGGCGTTTCTGGGCCAATATGATCGGGCTGGCCTTGGCCGTTGCCAGCCTGTTCGACGAACTCTTTCCCGTCGACACCAATTCCGATGCGGCCAATGCCGTGCTGGCCTTCCCGGTACTTGTCTTCATCGGATTGGTGCTCTTCCGGCTCGGCATGTTGCTGGGTCAGCACAATCAGGCGATCCGGGAAGATGAGACGCGCGTGCCCCGCTTCCTGGACCGGATGATCGCGGTACTTGGCAAGGTGCTGATGATCGTCGGTGTAGGAGCTCCGGTCTTTGCTGCGATCGGCTATGTGCAGGCGGCAGAGGCGTTGCTCTATTCCACGGTCACCTCGCTTGGGTTGATTGTTGTACTGCTCTTCCTGATGCAGCTTGACGATGACATTTACTGCGTTGTCACCAAATCCGAGGAAGACCCGGATTCGGCGCTGATCCCGTCACTGTTCAACTTTGTTCTGGTGATCCTGTCGCTGCCGGTTTTCGCGCTGATCTGGGGGATGCGCCCCACCGAGTTGTTGGAATTCCTGCAAGTGTTGCGTGAAGGGTTCCGCATCGGGGACACGCGGATCTCGCCGACAAATATCCTGAGCTTCGTCATTGTATTCTCGATCGGGTTTCTGGTCACACGCATCCTGCAAGGCGCGCTTGAAAGCTCGGTCCTGCCCAAGACCAAGATCGACAAGGGCGGACAGAAAGCCATCATTTCGGGTACCGGCTATGTCGGTATCTTCATTGCGGCGCTGGTGGCGATTTCGACTGCCGGGATCGATCTGTCGGGGCTGGCGATCGTCGCGGGTGCGCTTTCGGTGGGTATCGGCTTTGGCCTGCAGAATATCGTGTCGAACTTCATCTCTGGTGTGATCCTGCTGATTGAACGCCCCGTGGCCGAAGGGGACTGGATCGAGGTGGGCGGCACAATGGGGACCGTGCGCTCGATTTCGGTGCGCTCGACCGTGATCGAGACCTTTGATCGTACCGATGTCATCGTGCCCAATGCCGATCTGATTCAGGGAACGGTAACGAACTGGACGCGCTACAACTCGCTGGGGCGGATCTCGATCCCGGTTGGTGTGGCCTATGGGGCGGATACGCGCAAGGTGGCGCGCATTCTCAAGGAGATCGGCGAGAATGAGCCACTGGCGTTGATTGATCCGGCGCCGCAGGTCCATTTTATGGATTTCGGCGCGGACTCGCTGAATTTCGAGTTGCGGATGGTGCTGAGTGATGTGGGTTTTGCCATGGCCGTGCGCACCGAATTGCGCCATCAGATCGTCGAGCGGTTCAAGGAAGAAGGCATCGAGATTCCCTTTGCGCAGCGCGATATCTGGCTGCGCAATCCCGAGGCCCTGCGCGGAGAAACGCCCGCGCCGGAGCCCGAGGAACCCCGCGACCCGCGCGATGCCGAGGCCCGGACCGAGATGGTGCGCGACGAGGTTCTGGATCAGACGGATAGCGATTCTGACGGCGACCGTTGAGCCCGGGGCTGTGTGCGATCAAGCGATGGGGGCATATTGAAAACAAGGAGGTTTCCTTGCCCCACAGGCCGGATGAACCCCTGCGAGCCGCAGATCTGAGTCATCGTCTCAGGCGCGAGCAGGCGCATTGCTTGTGCGCCGGTTTCAGCCTCTGGAAATCTCTTCCAGACGGTCACGCGACAATTCTCCGGGCACGATGGTGATCGGGATCGGCAGGCTGCCCGAACTGCGCGCAAGCTGCGTGACCAGCGGTCCCGGCGAATTGCCCTCGGTCCCGGCCCCCAGCACCAGAATTCCGATTTCCGGGTCTTCCGCGATCTGGGCGAGGATTTCATCCACGGGCTCGCCTTCGCGGATCACCAGTTCGGGGTTGATGCCTTGCCGGTCGCGCATCCATTTGGCGAAGACCTCGAAATGCGCCTCGATCCGCTCGCGTGCTTCGGCCCGCATCAGATCCGCGACCCCGGCCCAGCCCTGAAATTCCTCGGGCGAGACGATGGACAGGATCTGTACCTGTTCGCCCGTGCGCGCGGCCCGCAAGGCGGCGAAACGCATCGCATTCAGACATTCGCGGCTGTCGTCGAGGATCACCAGAAACTTGCGCATCATTGCCCCTTGAACCGGCTCAATCGCGCCATATTGGCGCAAGCCTGCAGGACTGTAAACTGTTTCAGCCCCAGCTCACATCGCCCAGAAAGATATAGCCCGCGCCGTAGATGGTCTTGATCAGGCGTGGATTGCGCGGGTCTTCCCCCAGTTTGGTGCGCAGCCGCGAGATCCGTACATCCATCGCGCGGTCAAAACTCTCGCCCGCAGCACCCCCCAGCGCATCGAGCATCTGCGTGCGCGAGATCAGTCGCTTGGGGCTTTCCAGAAACAGCCGCAGCACTTCGCCCTCGGCATGGCTGAAGGGGATTTCCGGGCCCTCGTCTGGGATCAGCGCGTAGCGGTCGAATTCCGCCACCCAGCCGTTGAACCGCGCGCGGCTGGTGCGCGCTTCGGGCTGGGGCGCAGGTTTGCGCAGGCGCGCGCGGATCCGCGCCACGACCTCGGCCGGATCGAAGGGCTTGATGATATAGTCATCCGCCCCCAGTTCCAGCCCTGTTACCCGGTCCTGCACCTGCGCGCGCCCCGAAATGATGATGATCGTCGCCCCCGATTCCAGTGCCAGGCGATGCACCAGCGCCAGCCCGTCGCGATCCGGCAGGCCCAGATCGACCAGACAGACATCCGGTGTCATGCGGCGCAAAGCTGCCTCGAACTCGGTCGCGCGCCCGAAGCTTGAGGTCTGAAACCCCGCCTCCTGCAGCGCGGTCGAGAGCACCTGACGGATTTCCGGCTCATCGTCCAGAATGGCGATATGGGGCTGGCTCATGGCATGGTCTCCAGCGCGATGCGCAGATCGTTCAGGGTAAAGGGCTTCGGCAGGACCGGGAATTCGGCGCGGGCATCGGCATGCAGCGAATCCGTGGCGGGCAGGGCGGTCATCAGATGCAGCCGTGTCATGCCACGCGCGCGGCAGGCCCGCAACAGATCAAGCCCCGAGGCGCCATTGCCCAGATTGATATCCGACAGCACCAGATCAAGGCCGGGCAGGTCGAGAAGCGAAAGCGCCTCGTCATGGCTTGCGGCCTCGATCACCGAATGGCCCAGATCGCGCAGCATCTGGCGGACGGATTCGCGGATCGCATCGGTGTCCTCGACCAGCAGCACCATACCGCCCGCGCTTTCGCTGCGGGGGGCGGCAGGCTTATAGGGCAGGCGCAGCGTCACTTCTGCGCCGCCCTGCGCGCGATTGCCCAGCCGGACGGTTCCGCCGGAAAGCGTGATCTGGTCATAGACCATCGCCAGCCCCAGCCCGGTGCCTGCGCTACCCTTGGTCGTGAAAAACGGGTCCATGGCACGGTTGAGCGCGGCCTCGCTGAACCCGGTGCCGGTATCGGTCACAGTCAGTTCCAGCCATGTATCCCCCAGCTTGCGGGCGCTGACAGAAATCTCGCCGCCGCGCCCTGCCAGCGCGTCGCGGGCGTTCAGGATCAGGTTCAGCAGGCTGTCCTGCAGCACGCCCTGATCCAGCATCAGCGACGGCAGATCGTCGATGCTGACATGCACAGCGATATCCGGCGGCAGGGCGGGGCCTGCCATGAGCTGCAGATCCCCCAGCAGGGCTGCAAGATCGGTCGGCTGCAGGCGCATCTCGCGCGCGCCGGACATGGTGGCGATGCGTTCCAGTAACACGCCGCCGCGCCGGGCTGCGGCAATCGTGGACTGAACCGCCTGCAGGATCTGTTCGGGCAGATCCGTGCGGCGGGCCAACTGGCCCTGCAGCCCCAGAATGATGGTCAGCAGATTGCCGAAATCATGCGCCAGTCCCGAGGACAGCTGCGCCGCCAGCTCCCGCTTGCGCGTCTGCGCAAGCGCGGCGCGGGCCTGTGCTTCCTCGGTGACATCCATCGACATGACGTAGATGCCGTTGATCGGACCAGTCCCCAACCGGTCAGGTGTCAGCGCCAGCCGGATGCGGCGGCCGCTCTCTTCATGGGTGAATTCCTGCACCAGATTCTCGCCCTCCAGAACACGCTCCAGCCAAGGGTTGATCTGGTCGAAGACGGCCCCGAGCGCCTCGCGCGCGCTCAGCCCCACGATATTCTGCGGCAGGCCCGGAAAGACCGATGACAGCCGCCGGTTCGAGAATGTGTAGCGCAATTCGCGGTCCAGATGCGCGATATGGGCGGGCATCATCTCGGTGGTCAGGCGGGTGCGGGCCTCCATCTCGGTCAATTCGCGCTTGGCCTGTTCCAGCGCGGCATTGGAGGCGGCCAGCGCCCGGTTGGTCTGGGCGAGCCGCTCGGCATGGGCCAGAACCTCGCTGGTCAGTTCCTCGGAATGGGCCTGCAACAGCCGTTCCTGCAGTTTCACTTCGGTGATGTCGGTATAGACCGTGACCCAGCCACCCTGCGGCAGGGGCGCGCCTTCGACGCTGATCCAGCGGCCATTGGCGCGTTCGCGTTCCATGTAATGCGGCACGAAAGCGCGCGCGGCCTCGACGCGGATGCGTACAGCATCCTCGATATCCTCGACCGCGCCATATTCGCCGCGTGTCACCAGATAGCGGATCGTGTCCTCGAAGGCCGCACCGGGTTGGGCGAGAGCATCGGGCAGGTCGAACATGGTCTGATAACGACGGTTGCTGACCGAGAGCCGCAAATCGCTGTCGAAGATCGACAGCGCCTGCTGGATCATGTTGAGCCCCGCGCCCATCAGCTTGATGCGGGTTTCTTCCTGCACTGCCATTACTCTCTCCCTTGTGCCCAGATGCTAGCGGGGACCGGGGCGCAGGAAAAGCTCTGAGAACGCGCCGTTACAATTTGTAAGGATTGGGTAAAACTAGGGCAAGAATCGCGCCCGCAGATAGGCGCAGGGAGACGGGCAGGACGCGAGGAGGCGTATCTGCCCCATACACCAAGAGGAGGAGCCCCGTGAGCACCACGGAGACGCTGGGAGACTTGTGTTCCATACCGGCGCTGCTTGCGCGCAATGCGAAACGCTATGGCATGCAGGCGGCCTATCGCGAAAAGGAATTCGGCATCTGGCAGGCCTGGACCTGGGCCGAGACGCAGGCCGAGGTGCGCGCCATGGCGCTGGGGTTTCTGGTTCTGGGGATGCGCGAGGGCGATTACGTCGCCATCATCGGACGCAACCGGCCCGCGCTCTACTGGGCCATGGTCGCGGCGCAATCGGTGGGGGCGATTCCGGTGCCGCTCTATCAGGACGCTGTGGCCGAAGAGATGGCCTATGTTCTGGACCATTGCGGCGCCCGGTTTGTCATCTGCGGCGATCAGGAACAGGTCGACAAGGTGCTGGAAGTGCAGGAAAAAGTCACCTGCATTGAGGAAATCGCCTATCTCGACAAGCGCGGTATGCGCAAATACGACCACAGCCACATGAACTGGCTGCAGGATGTGATGCGCGAGGGGCGCGCGGCAGAAACCCGGCTGGGGGCGGACCTGGACCAGCGCATCGCCGCGCTCACGCTCGATCATACCTGCGTCATGCTCTACACTTCGGGGACGACCGGCAAGCCCAAGGGCGTGGTGCTGTCGAACCGCAATATCATCGTGACCTCGAAGAATTCTTCCGAGTTCGACAATCTGCGCGCCGGTGACGAGATTCTGGCATATCTGCCAATGGCTTGGGTGGGGGACTTCATCTTTGCGATCGGGCAGGCCTATTGGACCGGCTTTTGCGTGAACTGCCCGGAATCGGCGCAGACCATGCTGACCGACCTGCGCGAAATCGGGCCGACCTACTATTTCGCCCCGCCGCGCGTGTTCGAGAACATGCTGACCACGGTCATGATCCGGATGGAGGACGCATCCCCCCTCAAGCGCAGGATCTTCAACCATTTCATGAGCTTCGCGCGCGAAGTTGGTCCAAAGCTGCTGGACGGCAAGCCTGTCGGGCCCGGCGCGAAGCTGAAATATGCGCTTGGCAATCTGCTGGTCTATGGCCCGTTGAAAGACACGCTCGGCCTGCGCCGCATCCGCGTGGCCTATACGGCGGGCGAAGCGATTGGCCCCGAGATTTTCGATTTCTACCGCTCGCTGGGGATTAACCTGAAACAGCTTTACGGCCAGACCGAAGCAAGCGTGTTCATCACCCAGCAACCCGATGGCGAGGTACGCTCGGATACTGTGGGCGTGCCCTCGCCGGGGGTTGAAGTGCGCATCGCCGAGAGTGGCGAAGTGTTCTACCGCTCGCCCGGCACTTTCGAGAGCTATTACAAGAACCCCGAAAGCACGGCGTCCACCAAAGATGCCGAAGGCTGGGTCGCGACGGGCGATGCCGGATTTTTCGAGGAAGGGTCCGGCCATCTGCGCATCATCGACCGCGCCAAGGATGTGGGCAAGATGGCCGATGGCAGCCTATTCGCGCCGAAATATGTCGAGAACAAGCTGAAATTCTTCCCCAATATTCTGGAAGCCGTGGTCTTTGGCAATGATCGCGACCGCTGCGTGGCCTTCATCAATATCGACCTGACGGCGGTGGGCTCATGGGCCGAGCGCAACAATATCGCCTATTCCAGCTATCAGGAACTGGCGGGCCTCAAGCGCGTGCTGGATACGATCCAAGAGCATGTCGAGCAGGTCAATCAAAGCGTGGCGCAGGACAAGATGCTCTCGGGCTGCCAGATCCACCGTTTTCTGGTGCTGCATAAGGAGCTGGACGCCGATGACGGCGAGATGACCCGCACCCGCAAGGTGCGTCGCCGGATCGTCGAGGAGAAATTCGCCGATCTGATCGACGCGCTCTATGCGGGCAAGGACAGCATCTATACCGAGACCGAAGTCACCTATGAGGACGGGCGCAAGGGCAAGCTGAAAGCGACGCTGGAATTGCGCGATGCCAGGGTCTTCGGCCAACCCGCTGCCCGGATGGCGGCGGAATGAGCGGGAAGGGAGGGGACATGCTCGATACACAGTCAGACGAGGGCTACATCACGGCGGACGGTCGCAAGATCGGCGGTGTGGCCATGGAGATGCGCAACATCACCCTGCGTTTCGGCGGTGTGGTCGCGATCAAGGATATCAGCTTCGATATCCGCTGGGGCGAGATCCGCGCGATCATCGGGCCGAATGGCGCGGGCAAATCGTCGATGCTGAACGTGATCTCGGGCTTCTATCACCCGCAAGAGGGCGAGGTGATCTACAAGGGCTACAAGCGTCCGAAGATGAAGCCCTATCAGGTCGCGCGGCAAGGGATTGCGCGCACCTTTCAGAATATCGCGCTGTTTGAAGGCATGTCGGTGCTCGACAATATCATGACGGGCCGCATGCATCACATGAAGGCCAATATGCTGCAACAGGCGCTTTGGTGGGGCCGGGCGAGCCGCGAGGAAGACGAGAACCGCGAACAGGTCGAGAAGATCATCGACTTTCTGGAAATCCAGCATATCCGCAAGACGCCCGTCGCGCGGCTGCCTTACGGGTTGAAAAAACGCGTGGAACTGGCGCGTGCGCTGGCGGCCGAACCCTCGATCCTGCTGCTGGACGAGCCGATGGCGGGCATGAATGTCGAAGAAAAAGAGGACATGTGCCGCTTCATTCTGGATGTGAATGACGAATTTGGCACGACCACTGTGCTGATCGAGCACGATATGGGCGTGGTCATGGACCTGTCCGACCGCGTGGTGGTCATGGATTACGGCAAGAAGATCGGCGACGGCACCCCTGACGAGGTGCGGGGCAATGAAGATGTGATCCGCGCTTATCTGGGGGTCTCGCATGACTGATCTGACATTCAAAGGGGGCGCGCGCCATGCCGGATAACCTGCTTTTCGCGATGGAGGCCACGCTGAATGGCCTGACCGCGGGCGTGATGTATGCGCTTGTGGCATTGGGCTTCGTGCTGATCTTCAAGGCCAGCGGCATCTTCAATTTCGCGCAAGGGGTGATGGCGCTCTTTGCTGCGCTGACGCTTGTGGGGCTGCAATCGGGGCAGGTGCCCTTCGCGCATCTGATCAATGCGATTTTCGGCACACGTATCCACCATTTCGGCTGGAACATGCCCACGCTGCTGGCCATCCCGGCCACGGTGCTGGTGATGATTGGGCTTGCCATACTGGTCGAGCGGTTCATCCTGAAACATCTGGTCAATCAGGAACCGATCATCCTGTTCATGGCGACCATCGGTCTGGCCTATCTGCTCGAAGGTGTCGGCGACATCATGTGGGGGGCCGAGGTCAAGGCGCTGGATGTCGGTCTGCCCAAGGGCATGTCGGGCGCTGTGGATGATCTGACCTTTGGCTGGTTCGGTTATGGATTTTACATCGACCGGCTGGAACTCTGGGCGGCAGGAATTGCTGCAATTCTCGTGGCTTCTCTGACGATCTTCTCGCAATACACGAAGCAGGGCCGCGCGCTGCGCGCTGTGGCCGATGACCATCAGGCCGCACTGTCCGTGGGCATCTCGCTGCGCTTCATCTGGGTGCTCACCTGGTCGATTGCGGGGATTGTGGCGCTGGTCGCGGGCATCATGTGGGGGTCGAAATCGGGGGTGCAATTCTCGCTCTCGCTGATCGCACTGAAAGCCCTGCCAGTGCTGATCCTTGGCGGCTTCACCTCGATCCCCGGTGCGATTGTCGGCGGGCTGATCATCGGTGTGGGCGAGAAACTGTTCGATTTCTACATGCAGCCGATCATCGGCGGGGCCACGGAGAACTGGTTCGCCTATATGCTCGCGCTCGTTTTCCTGCTGTTCCGACCGCAAGGGCTGTTCGGCGAACGTATCATCGAGAGGGTGTGATTCATGCTGTATCGTGAAGCAGGCGATTTCAAGACAAGCTATGTCGCCGACAGCCAGACCTTTCCGATCAAGTTCGACCGGTTCGGCTATTACGCGATCCTCGCCATTGCCTTTCTGGGCATCCCGCTGGTGATCAATGACTATTGGGCCAATTCCATCGTGGTGCCTTTCCTGATCTATACTATTGCGGCACTCGGGCTGAATATCCTGATCGGCTATTGCGGGCAGCTCAGCCTCGGGACCGGCGCCTTCATGGCGGTCGGCGCCTATGGCAGCTACAAGCTGATGACCGCCTTCCCCGAGTTGAACATCATCTTCGTGATCATTGCCGCGGGGGTCATCACCGCAGGCGTGGGCGTGCTCTTTGGCCTGCCCAGTCTGCGGATCAAGGGCTTCTATCTGGCGGTGGCGACGCTGGCCGCGCAGTTCTTCCTGATCTGGCTCTTCACCCGGCAGGCCTGGTTCTACAATTATTCGCCCACGGGCATGATCTCGGCCCCCACGCGTGAAGTGTTCGGCTTTCCGGTCACGGGCCCACGCGCCTCTGCCGTGTCGATGTACATGATCTGCCTGTGTTTCCTCGTGGCCTCGGCCTGGCTGGCGCGCAACCTGACGCGCGGCACGCTCGGGCGGCAATGGATGGCCATTCGCGATATGGATATCGCGGCGGAAATCATCGGGGTGAATCCGCTGATGGCGAAGCTGACGGCCTTTGCAGTGTCAAGCTTCCTGATCGGGATTTCCGGCGCGCTGCTCTTCACCGTCTATCTGGGCGCGGCAGAAGCAGGCGAGGCTTTCGGCATCGACAAATCCTTCCTTGTCCTCTTCATGGTGATCATCGGGGGGTTGGGCTCGATCTTCGGGGCTTTTGCAGGCGCGGCCTTTCTCATCGTGGGGCCGGTGATGCTGAAACTGCTGCTGGTCAATACACTGGGCTGGCCGACCGATCTGGCAGCGCATCTGGAAATCATGATCATCGGGGCGCTGATCCTCGTCTTCCTGATCGTCGAGCCGCATGGGATCGCCGCCTTGTGGCGCACCATCAAGGAAAAACTGAGACTGTGGCCCTTCCCCTATTGAGGGGCCATGCAGGAACTTGTCATCACTGGGAGGAGAAACCAAATGAAGATGACCAAACTTGCCGTCGCTTTCACGGCAACCATGCTGGCGGCGGGCCCCACTCTGGCCGAGACGCTGCACTTCCCCTCGCTCAGCTACCGGACCGGGCCTTTCGCCGCTGGCGGTATCCCCTTTGCGGATGGGTATTCCGACTATCTGACCCTGATCAACGAGCGTGACGGCGGCATCGGCGGTGTGCCGATCCGGCAGACCGAATGCGAGACCGCCTATAACACCGAGCGCGGCGTGGAATGCTACCAGTCGATCCGTGGGGACAACCCGCTGGTGATCCAGCCCCTGTCCACCGGCATCACCTATCAGCTGATCCCGCGCACCATGGAAGACGGCATTCCCATGCATACGATGGGCTACGGGCGCACCTCGGCGGTGAATGGCGAGGTCTTCAACTGGACCTTCAACTATCCCGGCACCTATTGGGACGGGGCGAGCGTGATCATCAACTATCTGCTGGGCGAGAATGACGGCTCGCTCGAAGGCAAGAAGATCGCGCTTCTGTATCACAACTCGGCTTACGGACGTGAACCGATCCCGACGCTGGAGCGTCTGGCGGAGCGTCACGGCTACCAGTTCCTCAGCATTGGCGTCGACAGCCCCGGTCAGGAGCAAGGCAGCCAGTGGCTCCAGATCCGGCGCGAACGCCCTGATTATGTGCTGATGTGGGGCTGGGGCGTGATGAACCCGACCGCGATTCAGGAAGCTGCGAATATCCGCTTCCCGATGGAGAATTTCATCGGTGTCTGGTGGTCCGGCTCGCAGCAGGATGTCCGGCCCGTCGGGCAGGGCGCGCATGGATACAAGGCCCTCGCCATGCACGGAACCGGCACGAATTATCCGATCTACGAGGATATGCAGCGCTATGTCATCGAGCCGGGCAAATATGCCGGGACCGGCGAGGAAGTCGGCACTGTGCTGTACTCGCGTGGCATGTATGCCGCCATGCTGGCGGTTGAGGCGGCGAAGAAAGCGCAGGAAATCCACGGCGTCGCGGCGATCACGCCTGCGATGATGCGCGACGGGATGGCCAATCTGGAAATCACCGAAGAGCTGATGGCCGAACTGGGACTGCCGAATTTCGGCCCGGCCTTCTCGGTCTCGTGCCAGAACCACGGCGGCTCTGGCGCGGCCATGATCCAGCAATGGGATGCCAATGCGGGTGAGTGGAACCTGATCACTGACTGGATCGAGTCGGATCGCGACATGATCATGGAAATGGTCATGGAGGACAGTGCGGCCTTTGCGGCAGAGAACAATATCGAGCCTTCCTGCCTGAACTGATGCTGACCGGTGGTCCGGGGCGCTTGCGTGCCGGGCCACCCAAACCCGACCTTGAGAAGGCCCAAAGCCATGCTTGATGCCAGCCCCAGCCAGACCACGCTTCTGGAAGTGAACAATATCGAAGTGCTCTACAATCACGTCATTCTGGCGCTGAAAGGCGTCAGCCTGAGCGTGCCCAAGGGCGGGATCACGGCGCTTCTGGGCGGAAACGGGGCGGGTAAATCCACGACGCTCAAGGCAATCTCGAACCTGATCCATTCCGAGCGCGGCGAAGTCACCAAGGGCACGATCCTCTATGAAGGGCGCAACATGGTGGGGCTGGATCCGGCCGATCTGGTCAAGGCCGGGGTGGTACAGGTCATGGAAGGGCGCCACTGCTTCGAACATCTGACCGTCGAGGAAAACCTGCTGACCGGTGCCTATACCCGCGCGGACGGGCGCGGTGCTGTGACTGCGGATCTGGACATGGTTTATGAATATTTCCCGCGCCTGAAGGAGCGCCGCAAATCTCAGGCCGGCTACACTTCGGGCGGCGAGCAGCAGATGACCGCCATCGGGCGCGCGCTGATGTCGAAGCCGCGCATGATCCTGCTCGATGAGCCCTCGATGGGGCTGGCGCCGCAGCTTGTCGAGCAGATTTTCGAGATCGTGTCGCGGCTCAACAGCGAACAGGGCGTGACCTTCTTGCTGGCGGAACAGAATACCAATGTCGCGCTGCGCTATGCGCATACCGGGTTCATCATGGAGAACGGGCGCATCGTGATGGAGGGCAGCGCCGATGGTCTGCGCGAGAATCCGGATGTGAAGGAATTCTATCTCGGCATGTCCGATAAGGGCCGCAAGAGCTTCCGCGAAGTGCGCTCTTACCGCCGCCGCAAACGCTGGCTGGCCTGACATGGCCGATGGACATACCCCCCGCAGATCAGAGGGCCGCAATATGACGCCTTTCGACTCGCTAGAGACACGCAGTTCGGACGCGCGCGAGGCTGATCTGGCGCAGGCCCTGCCGCGCGCCATTTCAGCGGCGCTGAATGCGCCGGGGCTGGCCGCGCATCTGGGCGCTGTGACGCCGGATCAGATCACCTCGCGCGAGGCTCTCGCCGCGCTGCCCGTGCTGCGCAAATCCGCGCTTGTGACCGCACAGGGCGCGCAGCCCCCCTTCGGCGGGCTGAACGCGACCGCGCTGGCCGATTTCGAGCATGTATTCCAGTCCCCAGGACCGATCTACGAGCCGGGGCGCGCCAGCCCGGACTGGTGGCGGCTGGGGCGCTTCCTGCATGCCTCGGGCATCGGGCGGGGTGATATCGTGCAGAACTGCTTTTCCTATCATCTGGTGCCCGCAGGCATGATGTTCGAAAATGCCGCGCGCGCTGTGGGCGCGACAGTCCTGCCCGCTGGCACCGGGCAGACCGAGTTGCAGGTGACAGCCGCCCGCGATATCGGCTGCACGGCCTATGCAGGCACGCCCGATTTCCTGAAGATCATCCTTGAGAAAGCTGAAGAGCTGGGGGTAGCACTTGCTATCACCAAGGCGGTTATGGGCGGCGGCGCGCTCTTCCCCAGCCTGCGCGCCTTTTATGCCGAGCGCGGGATCACCTGCCGTCAATGCTATGCCACGGCGGATCTGGGCAATGTCGCCTATGAGACCGATGCGCTGGAGGGCATGGTCGTTGATGAAGGCGTGATCGTCGAGATCGTCCGCCCAGGCACCGGAGATCCGGTGCCCGAGGGCGAGGTCGGCGAGGTGGTCGTGACCAGCCTGAACCCGGATTATCCGCTGATCCGCTTTGCCACGGGGGACCTGAGCGCGGTCCTGCCCGGCGTAAGCCCTTGCGGGCGCACCAATATGCGTATCCGGGGCTGGATGGGCCGCGCCGATCAGACCACAAAGATCAAGGGCATGTTCGTGCGCCCTGAACAGGTCGCGGCATTGGTGGCGCGGCATGACGAAATCCACCGTGCGCGTGTTATTGCCACCCGGTCCGGTGAAAAGGACGTGATGACTGTCCGCATCGAGACGCGCGCGGCGAATCCGGCATTGTATGAAGAAACTGTCCTGTCTACTCTGAAACTCAGAGGTCAGGTCGAACTTGTGCCGCCGGGGTCACTGCCTAATGACGGGCTGGTGATCGAGGATCTGCGCCGCTACGACTGACCTCCGATCGCGCGGGATGGCGGAGGGACGGGGAATGCGGAAAGTGTTTGCGGGCTTGGTCATGGCCTGTTTTGGACTGCCGGTGCAGGCGGGCGGGGTTGCGCTGGTCCTTGGCAATCAGGCCTATGACGCACTGCCCGAGGCTGCTGAGTCCAGTCAGATCATGCAGACCGTTTCCGCATTGGAGGAGATGGGCTTTCTGGTGCTTGCCGGTGAAGGGCTGAGCGCCGAGGAAATGCGCGCCCAGCTTGCCGGTAGTTTCGAGCAGATCCGGCGCGAGGAATCCGAGCGTGTGGTGATCGTGCTTTCGGGGCATTTCGCAAGCTCCGAGAGCGGCGTCTGGCTGATGGGCAGCGACAGCAGCAATGCGGGACTGGCGCTGGCGGACGGGCAGGGGCTGCGGCTGGAACTGGTCGCCGAGATCGCGGCACTTGCCAGCGAAAGCGCTGTGCTCTGGCTTGCGCCTGCTGCCGCAGATCCTGACCTTGGCCCCGGATTGCAGGCGGAATTGCCCGAAAACCTCGATCTGCCCGAGGGGGTCGCCGCGCTGCGCGGGCCAGCGGCGCAGGTCGTGCAGGGGCTGCGCGCCAGCCTGCGCCCCGGCACCACGCTGGCCAGCATCGCCCGCGCCAACCGCGCGCTGACGGGCGAGGGGGCCTTGCCCGAGACCTCGCCTTTCCTGCCCGACGGGTTCACCCCCGGCGCGCGGGCGGATGCGCGCGCCTGGGTGCTGGCGCAGGAGACCGACACCGAAGCGGGCTACCGGGCCTATCTTGACGCCTTTCCCAATGGGCAGAATGCGCAGGCCGCGCGCAGTGAACTGGACCGTATCCGCAACGCGCCCGACCGGATCGAGGCGGCGCTGTTCCTGACCCGTGATGAACGCCGCGCGATCCAGCGCGACCTGACCGTGCTGGGCTTCGACACGCGCGGCATTGACGGGATCTTCGGTCCGGGCACGCGCGGGGCGATTTCCGGCTGGCAGGCGCGGAACACGCTTGCGGAAACCGGTTATCTCGACCGCGACCAGATTTTCAGGTTGGGGGCACAGGCCGCTGACCGCGCGGCCGAGATCGAGGCCGAAGAGCGCGCCCGCCGCGAGGTCGAGGAACGCGCGGATCGTGAATTCTGGGCGCTGACCGGGGCTGCGGGGGATGAACCGGGGCTGCGCAGCTATCTGGAGCGCTACCCGCAGGGGATATTTGCCGGGCTGGCACGCGAGCGGCTCGACGATATCGCGCGCGCCCAGCAGACCGAGCAGCGCAACCGGGATCTGGCCGCATGGCGGCGTGCACGCGCGCTCGACACTGTGGCAGGCTATGAGTCCTACCTGCAGGATTGGCCAGAGGGCGAGTTTGTCGAGAATGCCCGCGCCCGGATCGACCAGCGCCGCCCCGCGCCGGAGCCCCCGGTCGCCGAAGCTGATCCCGATCCTGCGCCTGCGCCCGAAACTCCGGCAGTTGCGCGGGCGCGTGCCGCAGAGGCCGCGCTGGGCCTGCCCCAGCCCACAAGGCTGCTGATCGAACGCAGGCTGGAACGGCTGGGGCTTGATCCCGGCCCGATTGACGGCGTGTTTGACGATCAGACCCGCATCGCCATCCGGCAGGCCCAGACGCGCTTCGATCTGGTGCCCACGGGCTATGTCGATCAGGATTTCCTGACCATGATGGTCAGCAATCTGTTCCGCGAGTTCTTCAACTGAGGGCTTGCGCCCTCTGCGCGACGGGCATAAAGGCAGGCCGTTTGCCAATAAGGAGCGCCTGCCATGACCAAAGCCGATGACCGCCTGATTGTTGCGCTGGATGTGCCCAATGCGCTGGCAGGGCTGGAACTTGCCGCGAAGCTGGGCGACGCTGTATCCTTCTACAAGATCGGCCTTGGCATGCTGACCGGGGGCGGGCTGGCGCTGGCCAATGAACTGAAACAGGAACATGGCAAGCGTATCTTTCTGGACATGAAATTCTTTGACATCAGTGCGACCGTCGAAGCTGCGGTGCGCGGGATTGCGCAATATGATCTGGATTTTCTGACCGTGCAGGGCGATCCGCATGTGGTGCGGGCCGCGCGCGAGGGGGCCGGGGCCTCGGGCCTGAAAATTCTGGCGGTGACGGTCCTGACCTCGCTTGACCGGGGGGATCTGGACGAGGCGATGATCCGTCCCGGTGATCTGGCCGAGGTCACGCTGGAACGCGCGGCGCGCGCGCTTGCGGCAGGGGCGGACGGGGTGATCGCCAGCCCGCAGGAAGCCGCCGCCATCCGTGCGCTGCCCGAGGCGGCGGGCAAGCTGATCGTCACGCCGGGCGTGCGTCCGGCCGGGGCTGCGGCAGGCGATCAGAAACGCATCGCGACGCCTGCTGATGCGCTGCGCGCGGGCGCCGATCACATCGTCGTCGGTCGCCCGATCTGGGCCGCCCCAGACCCGCGTCAGGCGGCGCTGGCCGTGCTGCAGGATCTGGCGACAGTCTGAACGGTCAGTGTTTTGACGACCAGCTCAGCGAGGCGCGCTTGCGGGTGAAGAACTCGCCCAGCATGCCGAGCACCAGACAGGCCATGCCGAAATACACCGGATACATCGCCGATGTATGCATCGGGTTGTAATTGATGAAGGCAAATCCACGCGCCTGATCGATGCTGTGGAACAGTGGGTTCCACATGAAGTAATGCAGATAGGATTCGGGCAGCATATTGGCCAGGAAGAACTTGCCTGACGCGACCATGTTCATCCGCGTGATCAGTGTGGTCAGCAATTTGCTCAGTCCGGGCATCCAGGGCTTTAGCGCATAGAGCACAACGCCGATGGCCAGCCCCGCGAACCAGACCGCGAGCAGCATGCCCATCGCCGCCACCGGATTGTAAATCTCGACCGGGGTCCAGATCGCGTGATAGAGAAACAGGATCACCAGAACCGACAGGATCTGGATATATAGTTCACCCAGCGCCGCCCCGCCGATGGCCACGATGGCATTCATCGGCCGGTGTTTCATCATATGCGAGGTCGGCCCTTCGGCCCCTGCGACCACTCCGATCACCTTGACATGCGCCATGAACAGGAACACGCCGCTCATCAGATAGATCAGCGTATCGCCCCGGATGGCGGCAGAGCGCATGCCCGCAAAGACGAAGATCAGCATGAACACCGCCACCAGCATCATGGTCTGGGCGATATTCAGCATCAGCCCAATGATGGCATTGCCATGGGTCTTGCGGATATGGCGCACCGCCTGATGGTAGATCAGCTCCAGTGTCTGCAGGACCATATACAGGCCCGATCCGCCTCTGGTAGGAGTGAGCATCTCCAGCCTTTCACCTTGTGACCTGCGGGGCCCTGCGCTAAGTCCCGTGCCGAAGAAGAATAGGCTGAATGGCGTGAAGGTTCAATGAAGCCCTTGCCGTGACGCGATCCGGCCATGACATGACGTGACAGGAATTTGCAATGACATTGCTTGACGCTCGCCAGGTTGAAACCGTTCTGCGCCGCCTTGCCCTGCAGGCGGGACGCGCGATCCTAGAGGTTTATGAGCGCCCCGACTTCAATGTGCGGCTGAAAGGCGACGAAAGCCCGCTGACCGAGGCGGATGAAGCCGCCGACCGGCTGATCAGCGCCGGTCTGCGCGCGGGTTTTCCCGATGTGGCGCTGGTCACGGAAGAACAGGCCGAGACGCATGATCTGCGCGCCGAGCGGTTTTTCATCGTCGATCCGCTGGACGGAACCAAGGAATTCGTGCAGCGGCGCGGAGATTTCACCGTCAATATCGCGCTGGTCGAGAATGGCGTGCCGGTGCAGGGCGTGGTCTATGCCCCGGCCAAGGGGCGCATGTTCTACACCAATGCCGCGGGTCAGGCTGTTGAGGAATGCGGGCCTTTCGCCGATGACACGCCCGGCACCTGTCAGGTGCTGCGCATGCGTGCGCCCGATCCGGCGGGGCTGGTCGTCGTGGCCTCGAAATCGCATCGCGATCAGGCGACGGATGACTATATCGCGCGCTACCCGGTCGCGGATATGCGCAGTGCCGGGTCATCGCTCAAATTCTGCCTGCTGGCGGCGGGCGAGGCCGATTTCTACCCGCGTCTGGGCCGGACCATGGAATGGGACACGGCGGCGGGTCATGCCGTGTTGCAGGCCGCAGGCGGTGAGGTGCTGGATTTCGACACGCATGCGCCCTTGCGCTATGGCAAGCCCGGCTATGAAAACCCGTTCTTCATTGCCCGCCATCCCGAAATCGCGCTGAACTGAGCGCGATCTCGGTTTTTTCTACCTATGCGTGTTGCATTCTGCAAAAGACCTTGAAATTGCCGATATCATAGGGGTTCGCGACCCCAAACCCGCCACATTTCAGGTGTTTTTAACCGGTGATCGATATGAACAGACAATCAGTCACTGGAGTTGAAGATGCAACGCAAAGTTACCAAGGCCGTATTTCCCGTCGCAGGAATGGGTACTCGTTTTCTGCCTGCTACCAAGTCGGTGCCGAAAGAAATCATGACGCTGGTCGACCGGCCGCTGATTCAATACGCGATTGACGAAGCGCGCGCTGCGGGCATCACCGAGTTCATTTTCGTGACCTCGCGCGGCAAGGGCGCGCTGGAAGACTATTTCGACCGCGCCCCCGATCTGGAAGCCACGCTGAAGGCCAAGGGAAAGACCGACCTGCTGGATCTGGTGCAGGCGACCAATATGGACAGCGGCGCGATTGCCTATGTGCGCCAGAATCAGGCATTGGGTCTGGGCCATGCCGTCTGGTGTGCCCGCCATCTGATCGGTAACGAGCCTTTCGCCGTTCTGCTGCCGGATGATGTGATCGCCGCCGACAAGCCCTGCCTTGCGCAGATGGTCGACGCCTATGCCGAAACCGGTGGTAACATGATCGCGGCGATGGAAGTCGCGCCGAGCATGGCCTCCAGCTACGGGATCATGGATGTGCCCCCCTCGATCGGGCGTGTATTGCCGATGCAGGGCATGGTCGAAAAGCCCGCGCCGGGCACGCAGCCCTCGAATCTGGCCGCGATTGGCCGCTATATCCTGTCGCCGGATGTGATGCGCCATCTGGGCGAGGTCAAACCCGGTGTAGGTGGTGAAATCCAGTTGACCGATGCGATTGCCCGCGAGATTGCCGAAAAACGCAACGTCTATGGCTACCGGTTCGAGGGGCAGCGCTATGATTGCGGGTCGAAAGCGGGTTTTCTGCAGGCCACGGTTGCCTTTGGTCTGGCCCGTGCAGAGCTTGGCCCGGAACTGGAGCGTTTCCTGTTCGACATGATGGCGCAGCGGCAAGCGGCCGAATAAGCACCACCAGAAAAGAAACCGGGGCGCGCGTAGAGGGGCGCCCCTTTTCGCATGCGCCCTTGTGGTTTTCCCGCGTCTGCGGTTTGCTCGGGGCACGCGACAGGCCAGAACGGGGTGCGCATGTTCTCTCCGCTGCCCGCAGGGCAAGAGCGATGGTTCGACTTCCGCATGCAGTGGAAACGGCGGCGGCTGCGTGCGCGCGCGATTGCGAAAGCGCGCGAGCTGCATCTGCTCAAAGCCGGGCGAAGGGGCAGGGCGGATATCCTGCTCTTCTGCACCATCCGCAACGAGATCGAGCGCGTCGACTGGTTCCTGCAGCATTACCGCCGCCTTGGCGTGCAGCATTTTATCTTCATCGACAATGACAGCACCGATGGCACGCGCGCGCGGCTGATGGCCGAGCCCGATACCACCGTTTACGGCACCAAGGCCAGTTACCGCGCGTCACGTTTCGGCATGGACTGGATCAATTTCCTGATGCTGCGCCATGCGCATGGGGCCTGGTGCGTGGTGGCCGATGCGGATGAGTTGCTGGTCTATCCGCATTGGGAAACCCGGCCGCTTCCGGCCCTGACCGACTGGCTGGACCAGCAGCACCAGCCCGTCCTGCCCGCGATGATGCTGGAGCTTTACCCCAAAGGCCCGCTCGATGCCGCCCCCTGCCAGCCCGGCACCGACCCGACCAAAGTGCTGAACTGGTTCGATGCGGGCAATTACACGATCACGCATAAACCGCTTCTGGATTGCCTGCTGATACAGGGCGGGCCACGCGCGCGGCATTTCTTCGCCTCTAGTCCCAACCGCGCGCCGACGCTGACGAAATTGCCGCTGATCAAATGGTCCTTTCACAACACTTGGGTCAATTCGACCCATTCGATCCTGCCGCGCGCGCTGAACCGTGTCTTTGCTACGGATGGCGGCGAGCAGATCTCCGGCGCGCTGTTGCACACGAAATTCCTGGCGACTGTGGTCGAGAAAGCCCGCATCGAGAAAGCGCGTGGCGAGCATTTCGGCAATGCGCAGGTGTTTGATGCCTATTACGATCACGTCGCGCGCGCGCCCGATCTGTGGTGCGAGACATCGACCCGGTTTGAAGGCTGGCAGCAGCTTGAAGCGCTCGGGCTGATCTCGCGCGGGGGCTGGGTCTGAAATTGCTGGTGCCTGAGTCCGAAAGGCAACGCCAAGCTGTTCTGATAACGCGACAATAACCTGATCCAGCGAAGATTGTTGCAATCCTGCACAGCCTTGGGCAAAGCTGATCCCAAATGTTCCGTCGGCAGGATTGCCGCGGGCAAGAAGGGTGCGCCCCGGTCTGGGAAGCGCGCCATGGGCAGGTAGTTTTATGGGTGTGTTACGCCAGCTACGTTTACGCGCAGAGCGACAGGCAAAGCTGCTGCGATGCCTGCGCAAAAGCGCGTCGCTGCGCACGATCCAGAACCGCACCGATCTGATTCGGCCCCGCGATGCGCTGGTTTTCACCACCCTGCGCAACGAGTTGGTGCGGCTGCCCTATTTCCTCGACTATTACCGCGCGCAGGGCGTGCGCCAGTTCCTGATCGTCGATAATGGCTCGACCGATGGTTCGGCGGAATATCTGGCGCAGCAGCGCGATGTCTCGCTCTGGACGACCTCGGCCAGTTACAAGGCGGCGGGCTATGGGGTGGACTGGCTGAACCATCTGCTCTGGCTCTATGGGGCCGGGCATTGGGTGCTGGTGGTCGATGTGGATGAGTTCTTCGTCTATCCCTTCTGCGACACACGCCCCTTGCAGGCGCTGACCGATTGGCTGGAAAGTCAGGGTCGGCGGTCTTTCGGCGCCATGCTGCTGGACATGTATCCCAAAGGGCCTGTGACCGCGCAGCCCTATGTCTCTGGTCAGAACCCGTTCGAGATCGCGCGCTGGTTCGATGCGGGAAATTACACCATCCGGCGGAATCCCGAGTATCACAATCTCTGGATTCAGGGTGGTGTGCGCCAGCGCGTCGTCATGGCCCATGACCCCGGCAAGGCGCCCGCGCTCAACAAAATCCCGCTGGTGCTCTGGACCCGCAAATACGCTTTCAAGAGTTCCACCCATATGATCCTGCCGCGTGGGTTGAACCGGGTCTATGATCAGGGCGGGGGGGAACTGGCGTCTGGCGTGCTTTTGCACGCAAAATTCCTCGACACCATTGTCGCCAAGGCGCAGGAAGAATTGCAGCGCGGCCAGCATTACGCGCGCAGCCGCGAATACCGCGCTTATGAGGATACGCTCGCGCGCAATCAGGATCTGTGGTGTGAATGGTCGACCGAGTATATCAACTGGCGGCAGTTGGAGATCCTTGGCCTGATGTCGAAAGGAGACTGGGCATGAGCGCGCAGACCGCTCGCTTGGGTGTCGTGATCCTGTGCCACACGGCGCTGCGCCGGGCCGCACAGCTGGCGCGTTTCTGGCTGCAGGCGGATTGCCCGGTCGTGCTGCATGTCGACCGCTCTGTGTCAGAGGCCGATCTGCAGGCGCTCAAGAGCGATCTGGGCGCGCATCCGCTCTTGCGCTTCAGCCCGCGGCATCGCTGCGACTGGGGCTCATGGCGGCTGGTTCTGGCCTCGCAAGAGGCCAGCGCGCTGCTTTTGAAGGATTTTCCGTCGGTCGGGCATGTGCTGCTCAGTTCTGGCTCTTGTCTGCCATTGCGCCCTGCCGCCGCCTTGCTGGCGCATCTCGATGCGCACCCCGAGACCGATTTCATCGAATCCGTCTCGATCACCCATGCCGACTGGATCACCGGCGGGCTGTCGGAAGAACGGTTCACGCTCTATTTTCCGTTCAACTGGCGCAGGCAGCGCTGGCTGTTTGACCGCTGCGTCGATCTGCAGCGCAAGCTGGAGCTGCGCCGCCGGATTCCTGCGCCCCTGCGCCCGCATATGGGCTCACAATGGTGGTGCCTGACGCGGGCAACGCTGGACGCGATCCTGACCGATCCGAACCGCACCCGCTATGAGCGTTATTTCCGGCAGAACTGGATCCCGGACGAATCCTATTTCCAGACGCTTGCACGGCTGCATGCGCGCGAGATCGAGAGCCGCTCGCTGACGTTGGTCAAATTCGACCGGCACGGGCGGCCCAACCTGTTCTATGACGACCATCTGCAACTGCTGCGCCGGTCGGACTGTTTCCTCGCCCGCAAGATCTGGCCAGAGGCCGAGCGGCTTTACAGTTTCTTCCTGAGTGATCAGGCCAAGGGGCTTGACCCGGTGACGCCCGAACCTGCCAAGATCGACCGCTATTTCGAACTGGCCGAAAAACAGCGCGTCGAGGGGCGGGCCGGGCTCTATATGCAAAGCCGCTTTCCCCATGCGGACAGCGCCACGACGAAATCTGCAGCACCCTATTCCGTGTTTACCGGCTTCGAGCATGTGTTTCAGAATTTCGACTACTGGCTGGGGCAGGTGACGGGCGCGCGGGTGCATGGCCATCTTTTCGCGCCCGATGCTGTCCATTTCCACGGTGGCGCGCGGGTCTGGCATGGCGCGATCAGCAATTCCGCCGCGATTCGCGACTATAACCCGCGCATGTTCCTGACCAATCTGCTCTGGGCTACGCGGCCGGAACGGCAGTGTTTCCTGCATGGGCCGGGGGATGTGATGGACGGCACGCTAAGCTGGTTCATGGCGACCGACACCAATGCGCAGATCTCTGTCATTCGCGGGGCCTGGCTTCTGGGTTTGCAGGATGCGCCGGGGTCTGATGCCGAGAAGATCGCCCGCGCCGGGCTGTTGCACCGTCAGGAACAGGACTGGGTTGAAAACCTGAACTCGCGCCATACGCTGGCACGGGTGCGGATCTGGTCGCTGGCGGAATTCATGCAAGATCCGAGCGCGCGCCTGTCAGAGATCGTCCGCGAGATTGCGGGCGAGGCGGCGCTGGCGGCGCATGGTGTGCCGCCCTTGCGCGCCGCCGATGGTTTTGAACCCTTCCTTGCAAGGCTGCGCAATCAGGGCCTGCCCGCGCAGGTTCTCAAAGAGTGTCAGTTCTGATTTTACAGGATTCCCAGATGTCCCAGCCCCCCCGTTTCCGCTATTTCGTCGTTCTGGCCGAGATGCGCACGGGCTCGAACCTGCTCGAAGCCTGCCTGAACGAATTTCCGGGCCTGTCCTGCATGGGCGAGGCGTTCAACCCGGTCTTCCTGGGCTATCCCAGGACGGAAACCCTCTATGGGTTTGACCGCGCGGCACGCGACGCCGATCCGCTGGCGCTGCTTGCGGCTTTTGGCACGCAGCCGGGGCTGGCGGGCTTCCGGTATTTCCATGACCACGACCAGCGCGTGATTGACCCGATTCTGAACGATCCCGCCTGCGCCAAGATCGTGCTGACGCGCAATCCGCTGGACAGCTATGTCTCGCTCCAGATCGCGCGGGCGACGCAGCAATGGCGGCTGGGCGATGTGAAGAACCGCAAGGTCGAAAAGGTCGTGTTCGATCCGATCGAGTTCGAAACCCATGTCCGTGAGCTGCAGGAGTTTCAGTTGAAGGTGCAATCCGCCCTGCAGACCAGCGGGCAGACGGCCTTCTATGTCGATTACGAGGATATCCAGTCGCTCGATGTACTCAATGGGCTCGCGCAATGGCTGGGACTCACCGAGCGGATCGAGGCCTTGCCGAAGAAGCTGAAGCGCCAGAATCCGGAACCGCTGGAAGAGAAGCTGGTCAATCCCGAAGCCATCCCGCTGGGGCTGGCGCGGCTGGACCGGTTCCACCTGTCGCGCAGTCCCAGTTTCGAGCCGCGCCAGCCTGCGCTTATCTGGGCCTATCATGCCTGCCGCAGCCTGCCGCTGGTCTATGCGCCGCTGCCGGGCTGCTCCGAACGCGCGGTGCTGAGTTGGATGGCGCGTATCGACGGGGCAGGGCCGCGCGATCTGCTGTCGGATTTCAGCGCCCAGAGCTGGCGCGACTGGCAGCGCAGCAACCCGCAGCGTCTGAGTTTCACGGTTCTGCGCCACCCGCTTGCGCGCGCGCATGAGATCTTTGTGGGGCAAGTGGTGCTTGGCAGGCGCGAGCATGTGCGCGGCTTCATCGAGCGCGTGCATGGTATTGCCCTGCCGGGCGATACCGAAGGTCTGCGCGCCATGGATCGCGAGTCTCATCGCAGCGCTTTTCTGGGCTTCCTGCAATTCGTGCAGGCCAATCTCAACGGCCAGACGGCCCTGCCGACACGTCCGGTCTGGGCCAGTCAAGCCCGTCTGATCGAAGGCATTACCAGCCAGTGTCCCTTGCATCACCTGCTTCGCATCGAGCATCTGGCCGAGGATCTGCCGCGTCTGGGGCGCTATCTGGGGCGCGACCTGCCGCCGTTTCACGCCAGAGCGCAGGACCATCCGGTCGCGCTGGGCGATATCTATGATGCGCAGGTCGAGGCGGCAGGGCGCGCGGCCTATGGCAGGGATTACCACCAGCTCGGTTTCGGGGACTGGTCGGCAGCGTGACTGCGCGCCGTGCGTTCAGGCGGCCTTGGTCACTTCGCCGCTGGACAGGATCGCATAAAGCTTCGTCGGATCATCATTTGCGCGCAGCTTTTCGCAGATACGCGGATTGCGCAGAGTGCGCGAAATGAAGGCCAGCGCCTTCAGATGCTCGACCCCGGCATCGCGCGGCGCGAAAAGCGCGAAGACCAGATCGACAGGGGCCTTGTCGACCGAGCCATAATCCAACGGCTTGTCCAGCCGGAAGAACACGCCCAGCACGCGATCAATCTCATCGAGCCGCGCATGCGGGACCGCGACACCATGGCCCACGCCTGTCGGCCCCAGACTCTCGCGTTCCTGCAGCGCGCCGATCACGCTTTCGGTTTCCAGCCCATAGACGGTTCGGGCGGCTTCGCCGATGGTCTGGAACAGACGCTTCTTGCTGGTGGCCGAGGCGATGAAACGCACGGCTTTCGGATTCAGAAGCGTCGTCATGTCCATAAAGGCTGTCTCCCGGAACTCTGGCTGGCAAACGCCCATCTGCACGCGCTGGGCGTTCAGATGGGCGCGGATGGCTTGGATTATTGCGGGTCGATCCAGCCGATATTGCCATCGTCGCGGCGATAGACCACGTTCAGACCTCCGTGGCGTTCGTTGCGGAACACCAGAACCGGGGCATGGGCGAGTTCCATCTGCATCACGGCTTCTCCTGCGGAAATAGATGGAATACGGGTTTCCATCTCGGCAATGATCATCGGCTGCAACGAGTCCGGCTCGTCTGCGGACTCGGTGTCATCTGACGCGAGGATATAAGAGGATGCGTCCGCAAACTCAACCGGGTTTGAACGTTCGCGGTGATGGTCTTTCAGGCGGCGCTTGTAGCGGCGCAACTGCTTGTCGAGTTTCTCGCGGCAGGATTCAAAGGCTGCGTAGATCTCTCCGGCCTGCGCGCGGGCGGCAGCGGTCAGACCGGTGGACAGATGCA
The DNA here is from genome assembly GCF_001884735.1 of Natronohydrobacter thiooxidans. Classification (GTDB taxonomy): domain Bacteria; phylum Pseudomonadota; class Alphaproteobacteria; order Rhodobacterales; family Rhodobacteraceae; genus Roseinatronobacter; species Roseinatronobacter thiooxidans_A. The sequence goes on from NZ_MJAP01000013.1 coordinate 116,279, forward strand.
GCGTCGCTTCGCAGACATTATTATGCGCATCGCGCGAAAAGATCACTACGGCTTCTGTCGGGCGTTGCTGATATTTCTCCACCAACTCTCCGAATTCGGCTTTGACATGGGTCTGCAGTGCTTCGCCAATGTCGATTTGTCGGCCGCTGATCTGGTAGCGCATGCGCGTCTCCTTGCTGTGATTGGCAGACACGATTCCGGGCCTGCCGCCTCTGTAGTATCGCGACTTTTCCCTGTTTTTCCGTTAATTGCCTGCCGGTATTCATGTGGCGGGCAAGGGCGGTCAGGCGTGACGTCTTGACCCCATTTGGCAACGGATTGCGGCACTCTGTCAATGCTTTCTGCGCTGAACAGGGCCGTGTCGGCGGGATCAGTCCAGCCGGAAATCCGCGCCCAGATAGACGCGGCGCACATCCATATCGGCGACCACCTCGGAGGGGGCGCCTTCCTTGAGCACACCACCATCATGCAGGATATAGGCGCGGTCCACAATCGACAGGGTTTCGCGCACGTTATGGTCGGTGATCAGCACGCCAAGCCCGCGGGTCTTCAGATCCGCGACAAGCATGCGGATTTCGCCCACAGCGATCGGGTCGACACCTGCGAAAGGCTCATCCAGCAGCACATAGCGCGGATTCGCGGCCAGCGCGCGGGCGATCTCGACGCGCCGCCGCTCGCCCCCGGACAGTGCCAGCGCCGGTGAGTCGCTCAGATGCTCGATGGAAAATTCCTGCAGCAGATCGCGCAGCCGGGTCTGGCGCTTGCTCCGGTCGCGCTCGACCAGTTCCAGCACGGCCATGATATTCTGCGCCACGCTCAGCCCGCGAAAGATCGACATTTCCTGCGGCAGATAGCCCAGACCCAGCCGAGCGCGCCGGTAAAGCGGCAGTCCTGTTGCGTCCTGCCCGTCAATGCGCACGAGCCCGCCCTCATGACGCACAATGCCGGCGATGCAGTAGAAACAGGTCGTCTTGCCGCAGCCGTTCGGCCCCAGCAGCGCCACCACCTCGCCCGGATGCAGGCTGAGGGACACATCGCGGATGATGACGCGCTTGCCATAGCGTTTCTGCAGGTTCACCACCTGAAGCGCGTTATCCTGAGCCGTTGGCAAGGTCATGCGGTTGGTCGGTCCGTCGGGCATGCAGGCTCAGGGATTGGTCTGGATGATGGTGCGCACATTGCCTTCCATCCGGCCCTGACCTGTGCGCACATTCACATGCAGGCTGTCGCCGGACAGCACATTGCGCCCCTGGGTCAGGATCACCGATCCGCGCATGGCGACAGTGCCCGCGATCACCTCATATACCGCTGTGGCGGCTTCGGCGGCTTCCGCTGCGGTGACCAGCGTTACCCCGCCCGAGGCTTCAAGCCGCTGGATGCGGTTGCCGTCCTGCGGGGCGTAGATGATGCGGATGGTCGGGGCTGCGATGCGCATATCGCCCTGTCCCAGAACCGCGTTGCCAGAAAAGACAGTCTCGCCCGTGGTGTTGTCGACCTGCAACTGATCCGACCGGATCTCGACCGGTAGCCCGCGCACCGCGTTCAGCCCGGAAAAGGACAGGCCGGTGCCCTGCGCCCAAGCCGGGCCGGTCGCAAGCGCAAGGCTCACCGCGAGGATCATTCCCGAAACGCGCACTCTGGTCGGCTCCTTCAGTCTTCTGGCAGGTATATCAGCCTGACATTGCCCGAGAAGGCAAGCAGATATCCGCCGCTTCCGCCGGTTTTGGCGGTCAGTTCCACCCTGTCCGCCGAGATTGACCCCGCCGGACCGTCGCCTTCGATACCGCCAAGGCCCGTGACATGCGTGCTCTGCAACCGCGAGATCAGTTCCGACATCGCCAGCCTGTATCCGTCCGAGGTTTCCAGCAGCACCCCCCCGCGCATCACGATCTGATCGCGCGTCTGATCAAGCACGCCGGTGTCGGATCGAAACTGCGCGACCCGGCCCGAGGGAAAGTTCAGCGCGCCGTTCGGGGCGGTGAGGGTCAGATGCACCGGTCCCGATTGCTGCAGATCGCCAAGCGAGCGCACGGATTCGGCCTCAATCATCAGGGCCGTGTCTTCCCGCGTGACCCCGGCGATACGCGCGGTTCCGATGCGCGGCTCGCGGGCCAGTTCGGTCACATCCATATCGGCCAGTTCGACCGCGCGCTGCGGATCAATGCTGCGCGACACCAGAAACACAGTGGACAGCAGGACTAGCGCGCCCAGAGGCAGGACCAGACGCAGAAGCCGGAACAGGCTCATGCGGGCAGTGGTCATGCGGGACGGTGGCGGCATTGCAAGGGCTCAATGCGCGAAAATGTCGATATCCGGCCAGCCCGCGATATCCAGTTCCGCGCGGCTGGGCAGAAAATCGAAACACCGCTGCGCCAGATCGCTGCGCCCTTCACGCGCAAGCATCCCGTCGAGCACCTCGCGCAGCCGGTGCAGATGCAGCACGTCTGACGCCGCATAGCTTTGCTGCGCATCCGACAGGCGCGCAGCCCCCCAGTCCGAGCTTTGCTGCTGTTTCGAGATATCCACGCCCAAAAGCTCCGAGAGCAGGTATTTCAGCCCGTGCCGGTCGGTATAGGTGCGCACCAGCTTCGACGCGATCTTGGTGCAATAGACCGGCGCGGTTGTCACCCCGTAGCTATGGCGCAGCAGCGCGATGTCAAACCGGCCGAAATGAAAGAGTTTCAGCACCGCAGGGTCAGCCAGAAGCCGGGTCAGGTTCGGGGCAGGGCGAATGTCGCGCGCAACCTGCACCAGATGCGCATTCCCGTCTCCGCCTGACAGCTGCACCACGCAAAGCCGGTCGCGATGCGGGTGAAGCCCCATCGCCTCGCAGTCAATGGCCACGACGGGCCCCAGATCCAGCCCGTCGGGCAGGTCATCGGCGTAGAGATGGACAGTCATGGCGGCCTCGGTTCTTCATGTCGCTTGCCGTGGGGCTAGGCGGGTTTGGCAGGAAAATCAAGCGATTTGGCGTGTTGTGCTGACGCGAGGTCAGCCCGCCGCTCGCGTGAAAGCGTTTCGCAAGCGGCCGGAAACCGGGCTATGATGGCGCATGATCCGCATGCAGTCCCATCAATCCGCCCAGACCAAGACCTATAGCGCCGCCGAACAGCGGCTGGATGCGTCCATCCACTATCTGGGGCTTGCCAGTGTCGTGGTCGCAGTGCCACTGCTGATCGGGGCCGCGCTCATGCGTGGACTGACCGAGGGCACCGGCCAGATCATCCTTGGCGCCAGCATCTACGGCGCGACATTCGCGGCGATGATCGGCGCCTCGGCACTGTTCAATCTTAGCCTGCGCCCGGCACTGGCCTGGCTGTTCCAGCGGCTTGACCATGCCGCGATCTATCTCAAGATCGCAGGCACCTATACGCCGTTTACGCTGATCACCGGGCAGGGGCTATGGCTGCTTGCCGGGCTCTGGGGGGCGGCGGGGTGCGGGGTGGTCCTGAAGCTGATCTCGCCCGCGCGCTTCCGGCTGCTGGCGATTGCGCTCTATCTGGGCATGGGCTGGGCCGGTCTCATGATCCTGCCGGATCTGGCGCACAGCCTGTCGCCGGTCATCGTCGGGCTGATGCTGGCAGGCGGGCTGGTCTATACGCTGGGCGTGGTGTTCTATCTGTGGCAGGCGCTGCCCTATCATTTCGCGATCTGGCATGTCTTCGTGCTGGTCGCGTCATTTCTGTTCTACGCCGCGATCATGGTGCTGGTGCTCGGCGGCTGAGGGCCATTGGCCCCGCGCCTCCAGCACCGCGCGCAAGAGGGCGGGCCGGTCGGTCATCAGCCCGTCAACCCCCAGATCCAGCAGTCGGTGCATCTCGGCCTCGTCATTCACGGTCCAGACCTGTACCTTCACACCTGCCGCATGCGCGGCGCGCAGAAAGCGCGCGGTGACAAGCTGAATGCCCTTCCACTGCGTCGGGATCTGCACGACACGGAAATCCTGCAGGGGCAAGGGCAGCCCCCAGCCACGCGCGAACAGCCGCGCGACCTGTCCATGCGCGGGCGACCAGAGCAGCCCCGGCCCCAATCGGTCGCGCGCGCGCGCAGTTCGCGCCGGGGCAAAGGCCCCGATGCTCACACGCGGCAAGACGCCCATGCGCTGGATCAGATCGCAAAGCGGGTCCACGACAGAATCGGATTTCGCCTCGATGGTGACCCGCAGGGCCGGGTGCGTCTCCAGCAAATCCTTCAGACGCGGGATTTCTGCGCCGCCCTTCGTCCGAACCTGCTGCAAGTCGCGCCAGTCCAGATCGGCAATCCGGCGCGGATCGCCGCACAGGCGGGTCAGCTCCGGGTCGTGATGGATCACCACAACCCCGTCGCGCGTGGCATGCACATCGAGTTCCACATGGGTGAATTCCAGCGAAACCGCGTGATCAAAGGCGGGCAGGGTGTTTTCCTCGGCCTCCAGCCCGCCGCCGCGATGGGCGATGGCGATGGCACCGGGATGGGCAAGCAGCGGATGCAGGGCAGGGCGCGACATGCGCGCAGTCTTGCTTGGTTTCGCCGGTCATGTCGAGAGGGGCGGCAGCGCTCGTGCCGCAGCGTTTCAAGGAGAGCCGCGCTTTTCCGCTGCCATGTGACCCCCGCGCCAAAGGTCGTATTTGCCAAGTGCCGGTCTTGCTGCCATCCTTGCGCGGAGGACATCTGAGCGCGCGGGGAGGCGCGGGCATGGATTTGCGATTCGACCAGATTCCCGAAGCCGCGCTGGACTGGCATGAGCGCGGGCAGGGCGCGGCGCTGGCAACGGTCGTGGCGACATGGGGGTCGGCCCCGCGCCAGCCGGGCAGCCAGCTTGCGATTTCCGGCGCGGGTGAGATCATGGGCTCGGTCTCTGGCGGCTGTGTCGAAGGCGCAGTGGTGGTCGAGGCCGTAGAGGCGCTGGCCGACGGCCGCCCGCGCCTGTTGAGCTTCGGCGTGGCCGATGAGACGGCATTCGAGGTGGGTCTGGCCTGCGGTGGCCGGATCGAGGTGCTGGTAGAGCCTGTTGGCGACGGCCCCGACGCGCTGAAACCCCGGACGCTGCGCGCGCTGGTCGAGGCGCGCGCCGCGCGCCAGCCCATCGCCTGCGCAACCGATCTGACAAGCTGGGAGCGCGCCCTCGTGACCCCCGACGCGCCGGGCATGGCGGCGCGTTTCCGTGCGGATCAGTCGGGCCGGGATGAGGCCGGGCGCATGATCACGCTCCATAACCCGCCGCTGCGCCTGGTGGTCGTGGGGGGGGTGCATATCGCGCAGGCGCTCTTGCCGATGGCGCGGCTGGCGGGCTATTCCCCCACGCTGGTCGATCCGCGCGCGGCATTTGCCTCCCAAGCGCGCTTTCCGGGCGAGACGATCCTGCAGGACTGGCCCGACGAGGCGCTGGACGCGCTCGGCCTTGATGCGCGCACGGCGGTCGTGACGCTGACGCATGATGCGAAGCTTGATGACCCTGCGATCATCGCGGCATTGCGCTCGGATGTGTTCTATCTTGGCTGTCTTGGCTCCACCCGCACCCATGCCAAACGGCTGGAGCGCCTGCGCGCGGCGGGGCTGTCCGAGGACCAGCTTGCCCGTATCCACGCGCCGGTCGGCCTGAACCTTGGCGCGCGCAGCCCTGCGGAAATCGCGCTGGCCACGCTCGCGCAGATCACCCTTGCTTTGCGGGGGGCGCGATGAGGTTCGGCCCGCATCCCGTCGCGCAGGCCGAAGGCGCGATCCTCGCCCATTCGGTCACGATCGCAGGCGGGCGTCTGCGCAAGGGCCGGGTGCTTTGCGCCGAGGATGTGGCCGCGCTGAGGGCTGCGGGGCATGACAGCCTGACCCTCGCGCGGCTGGACCCCGGTGACGTGCATGAGGATGACGCGGCCATCGCCCTTGCCCGCGCATTGGTGCCCGCGCCGGATGCGGCAGGTCTGACGCTGAAACCCGTCGGCACCGGGCGGGTCAATATCGTGGCCGCTGGTCCCGGTCTGGTGCGGCTGGAAGCGGCGCGGATAAATGCCGTGAACAATGTCGATCCGGCGATCACGGTTGCGACCCTGCCCGATCTGATGCGCGTCGATCCCGGCGCGATGGTCGCCACTGTCAAGATCATCACCTATGGCGTGGCGCAACCCGCGCTGCACTCGGCCTGCTTGGCCGGTGCGGGCAGTATGAAAATCCTGCCGCCGGTTCTGCGCCATGCCAGCCTGATCCAGACCCGGGTCGATGCGCGCGCGGATGGGGCGAAGGGACATTCCGTGACAGCGGCGCGGCTGGACCGGCTGGCTGTGACGCTGGACCCGCCCTGTATCGTGCCGCATCAGATCGCGCCGCTGGCCGAAGCTTTGCGCGCGGCATCGGGCGAGTTGATCCTGATCCTGACCGGATCGGCCACGTCGGATGCTTTCGACACCGCCCCGCAGGCGCTGCGGCAGGCGGGCGGCAGCGTCGCGCATTTCGGCATGCCGGTGGATCCGGGCAATCTGCTGTTTCTGGGCCAGCTTGGCGCGCGTCGGGTGATCGGCCTGCCGGGCTGCGCCAAAAGCCCTGCGCTGAACGGGGCGGATTGGGTGCTGGAACGGGTGATCTGCGGGCTGGAGGTGACACCTGCCGATATCATGGCGATGGGAGTGGGGGGCTTGCTCAAGGAAATTCCGACGCGCCCGAGACCGCGCCGCCAGGGTGAGGAGGGCGCCGCAGACGCAGGGGGAGACTAAGCCCAAGGTCGCATAGGCGCGGGCCGGAAACCGTGGTTAGATGAACTAAAATTTAGGTCTAGGGAGGACTTGATGACAAAAGTGAATATGACCGTGAATGGCCGTGCGGTGAGCGCCGAGGCGGAGGGGCGCACGCTGCTGTCAAGCTATCTGCGCGAAGGGCTGGGGCTGACCGGCACGCATGTCGGCTGCGATACCAGCCAATGCGGGGCCTGCGTGGTGCTGGTCGATGGCCAGCCCGTGAAATCCTGCACGGCATTCGCCGCCGATCTGGAAGGGGCCGAGGTCACGACGGTCGAGGGCATGGCGAACCCCGATGGCAGTCTGGGCGTGATCCAGCAGGCATTTCAGGATTATCACGGCTTGCAATGCGGCTTCTGCACGCCGGGCATGGTCATGTCGACGGCCGCGCTTCTGGCCGAGAACCCCAAGCCCAGCGAGGAAGAGGTACGCCATTACCTTGAGGGCAATCTCTGCCGCTGCACGGGCTATCAGAACATCGTGCGCGCGGTGATGGCGGCATCCGGTCAGGATGCCGGAGCCCTCGCGGCGGAGTAAGCGCCGTAAGGTGCGTGCTGAGCACGCACCCTACCCGAGATCAGAGGTTTTTCAGGGAGAGAGAAATGCCCAAAGATGATGGCATTGGCGCCAGCACCAAACGGCGCGAGGATGTGCGGTTCCTGACAGGAAACGGGAAATATACCGACGATATCAACCTGCGTGGACAGGCGCATGTCCATTTCCTGCGCTCGGATGTGGCGCATGGGCGCATCACCAGTATCGATACCGCCGCCGCCGAGGCCATGCCCGGTGTGCTCAAGGTCTTCACATCTGCAGATTTCGCAAGCGCAGGCGGTCTGCCCTGCGGCTGGCAGGTGACCGACCGTTTCGGCCAGCCGATGCAGGAACCCAAGCATCCGATCCTCGCGGAAGGCAAGGTGCGCCATGTCGGCGATCCCATCGCGGCGGTGGTCGCCGAAACCCATGAACAGGCGAGAGACGCAGCTGAGGCCATCGAGGTCGATATCGAGGAACTGGAGCCGGTCATCGACATGCAGGCCGCGCTGGCGGATGGCGCCACCAAGGTCCATGACGATCTGAGCTCGAACCTTTGCTATGACTGGGGTTTTGTCGAGGAAAACAAGGAGGCCGTGAACGCAGCTTTCGAGAGCGCCGCGCATGTGGTCAGTCTGGATCTGACCAACAACCGCCTTGTCGCCAACCCGATGGAACCGCGCGTCGCTGTCGGCGATTACGACCCCTGGGGTGATATGCACACGCTCTACACCACCAGCCAGAACCCGCATGTGATCCGGCTGCTGATGGGGGCTTTCGTGCTCTCGATCCCCGAACACAAGCTGCGTGTTGTCGCCCCTGATGTGGGCGGCGGTTTCGGCTCGAAGATCTACCATTATGCCGAAGAAGCCTTCTGCACCTACGCGGCCAAGGTTCTGAAGCGCCCGGTGAAATGGACCTCCTCGCGCTCCGAAGCCTTCATCTCGGATGCGCATGGGCGCGACCACAAGACCAGAATCGAACTGGCACTCGATGCGGACCATAACTTCATGGCGATCCGTACCGAAACCTATGCGAATATGGGGGCTTACCTCTCGACCTTCGCGCCGTCGATCCCGACATGGCTGCATGGCACGTTGATGGCCGGGAATTACAAGACCCCGCTGATCTATGTGAATGTGAAAGCGGTTTTCACCAATACGGTGCCGGTGGACGCCTATCGCGGCGCGGGTCGCCCCGAGGCCACATTCCAGATCGAGCGGCTGGTGGACAAGGCCGCGCGCGAATTGGGTGTGGACCCGATTGAGTTGAGGCGCAAGAACTTCATCAAGCCCGAGGACTTCCCCTATCAGACCCCGGTGGCGGTGGTCTATGACACGGGCAATTATCACGCCACTATGGACAAGATGCTGGAGCTTGCCGATTATGCGGGCTTCGAGGCGCGTCGCGCGGAAAGCGCCAGCAAGGGCAAACTGCGCGGCTTCGGCATTGCCCATTATATCGAGGCTTGCGGCATCGCGCCCTCGAACCTTGTGGGCCAGCTTGGCGCGCGCGCGGGGCTCTATGAGAGCGCCTCGATCCGGGTCAATGCCACCGGCTCGATTTCGGTCTATACCGGCAGCCACAGCCACGGGCAGGGGCATGAGACCACCTTCGCGCAGGTCGTGGCCGATATGATCGGTGTGGATGCGTCGAGCATCGAAATCCACCATGGCGACACGTCGAACACGCCGATGGGCATGGGCACCTATGGCTCACGCTCGCTCGCCGTGGGCGGCTCGGCCATCGTCAAGGCCACCAACAAGGTGATCGACAAGGCCAAGAAGATTGCCGCGCACCTTCTGGAAGCCGCGCCCGAGGATATCGAGTTGAAGGACGGCAAGTTCTCGGTCGTAGGCACCGACAAATCGGTGGACTGGTCCGGGGTGACGCTTGCCGCCTATGTCCCCCATAACTACCCGCTGGAAGAGCTTGAGCCGGGGCTGGAAGAAACCGCCTTCTACGATCCGTCGAACTTCACCTATCCGTCAGGCGCTTATGGCTGCGAGATCGAGCTGGACCCCGAGACCGGCAAGATCGACATCCTGCGCTTCATCGCGGCGGATGATTTCGGCAATATCGTCAACCCGATGATTGTCGAAGGTCAGGTCCATGGTGGTCTGGCGCAGGGGATCGGTCAGGCATTGCTGGAAAACTGCGTCTATGACGATCAGGGCCAGCTTCTGTCGGGCAGTTTCATGGATTACGCCATGCCGCGCGCCGATGATCTGCGGGGCTTCACCGTGGATCATAGCTGCGTCACGCCTTGCACGCATAACCCCCTTGGCGTCAAAGGCTGCGGCGAGGCAGGCGCGATCGGCTCGCCCCCTGCCGTGGTCAATGCCGCGATCGATGCGCTGCACCGCGCGGGCCATACCCATGTCACCCATATCGACATGCCTCTGACGCCCGCGCGCGTCTGGGCGGCGATCAACAGCTGAGGGAGGAGGAACCCATGCATAATTTCGAGTTCGTGAAACCCTCGACCGTCGCGGATGCTGTCGCGGTATTGGCCAATGCCGAGGCGCAGCCCTTTGCAGGCGGCCAGACGCTGATCCCGTCGATGAAGGCGCGGCTCAATGCGCCGGAAATACTGGTCAGCCTGACCGGGATTGCCGAGATGAACGGCGTCAGGCGCGACGGCGGCGCGCTGGTGGTGGGGGCGACCACGACCCATGCCGCGGTCGCCCGCGACGCCGCCAGTCATTTTCCGGCCCTCGCGGCGCTCGCTGGCCAGATCGGCGATCCGGCGGTGCGCACGCGCGGCACGCTTGGCGGCAGTCTGGCCAATAACGACCCGTCGGCCTGCTATCCGGCAGCCGTACTTGGCACAGGCGCAACCATCGTGACCAATGCCCGCGAAATCGCGGCAGATGACTATTTTCAGGGCATGTTCACCACAGCGCTGGACGAGGGCGAGATCATCACCTCGGTCCGCTTCCCGATCCCCGAGAAAGCGGCCTATGCGAAATTCCTGCAACCGGCCTCGCGCTTCGCGCTGACGGGCGTCTTCGTGGCAAAATATGCCTCGGGCGTGCGCGTGGCCGTGACCGGGGCGTCCGAGGGCGGCGTGTTCCGCTGGGCCGAGGCCGAGGCGGCGCTGTCGTCGGGTTTTGACGCTGACAGTATCGGGCGGCTCTCGCACCCCTCGGACGGAATGATTGCAGACTTGCATGGTACAGCGGAATATCGCGCCCATCTGGTCCGGGTGATGACCCAGCGCGCGGTGCGCGCCGCACACTGATCCGCAACTTCTGTGCGAAAATGAGAGAGGGCCCGCGCGGCCCTCTTTTGCATATCGCACTTGGCTTCGGCGTCAGGATGCTTAGCTTGTGCAGCAACCGCAAAACCCCCGGAGGCTCCATGAGCATCGACCTTTACTACTGGCCCACGCCGAATGGCTGGAAAATCTCTATCGCGCTTGAAGAAATGGCGCTGCCCTATCAGGTGCATCTGGTCAACATCAACGCGGGCGACCAGTTCAATCCCGACTTCCTGAAAATCGCACCGAACAACCGCATGCCCGCAATCGTGGATCATGACGGGCCGGACGGTGCGCCGATCTCGATCTTCGAATCCGGCGCCATCCTGCAATATCTGGCGCGCAAGACCGGTCAATTCTACGGCGCGACCGAGCGTGACCGCGTGGCGGTGGATCAGTGGCTGATGTGGCAGATGGGCGGTGTGGGGCCGATGGCCGGGCAGGCGCATCATTTCCTGAAATACGCGCCGTCGCTGGAACCGCCGCAGGATCTGCCCTATGCCAAGGATCGCTACCAGCGCGAGGTCGCGCGGCTCTATGGCGTGCTTGACCGCCAGCTTGCGCAGCATGAATTCGTCGCAGGCGATTTCTATTCCATCGCCGATATGGCGATCTGGCCCTGGGCCTCGCTCTGGGAAGGGCAGGAACAGACGTTGGAGGACAAGCCGAACCTGAAACGCTGGCTTGACGCGGTTGGCGCGCGGGCTGCGGTACAACGCGGGCGGGCGCTTGGGGCGGAGTTGCGCTCGGATGCGATCAAAGACCGTGAGGCGCAGAAAATCCTGTTCGGCAAGCGCGGCTGAGGATTTCGGGAAGGTGGGGACCACCCCGCCTTCCCGCCGCCGGACAGCGCCTTATTGTTTGGGATTGGTATTGTAGCGCTCGAAGAGCTTGCCTTGCAGCATCAGGAAGGCAAAAAGCGCGAAGGGCAGGCCGAAGGTGCGGAAATTCACCCAGGCATCGGTCGTCATCGTGCGCCAGACCAGTTCATTGGCGACCGCCATTGCGACGAACATCAGCGCCATGCGCTTGGTAAGCAGAATCCAGCCCTCATGGGTCAGCGGCAGCGCGCCTTCCATCACCAGCTCCAGCCAGCTTTGCCCGCGCGCAAGCCCGATAAAGAGCAGGCTCGCGAAAATGCCGTAAACGGCGGTTGGCTTCATCTTGAAGAAGCGCTCGTCATTCAGCCAGACGGTCAGCCCGCCGAAGATGACGACCATGACCAGCGTGACAAGCTGCAACCGGCTCAGCCGCCCCGAGAGTTTCCAAAGCACAAATGTCGCAAGCGCCATCAGCGGGATGAAAGCCGCAGTCAGCAGGATGAACGCATCATATTCCGTGCCGCCGATCAGGAAACTCTGCCCGCGCGTCGAGATATAGCCCACGAAAAACAGAAAGACCGGCCCCAGTTCCAGACCGATCTTGACCGCAGGCGAAACCTGTTTTTCCGACATCGACATTCCTCTCAGGTCATTTCCCGGACTTATCGCGGCTCAGGAGGCGATGCGCAACACCACATCGCGCCCGCGTCTGGAGTAGCGCAGTTCATTTTCGCTGATCGCGGTGACACTTCCGTTATCGAGCGAATCCCCGACCCGGACTGTCACCACCCGCCCGTTCGAAAGCCGTACCAGTGCCCTGCGGCTTGACGATGTGCCCATCACCCCGATCAGGTTGATCTGGCGCAGATTGATGGCGCGGGCCTGCGTCGCCTCGCGCGCGACCGAGGCCGAAGACGGGATCGGCGGGGCGGCGGGCACGGCGGCGCGCGCGGTCTGGACCGGGGCCTGTGCTTCTGGCGCCGGGGCGGCAGCAACAGCGGCGGGGGTCTGGGTTGTGCTGCGTGGTTGCGCCGCACGCAGGGCGCGCTGCACCACGGCGGCGAATTGTCCCGGTCGCGCAGTGGGACGGGCCGATGCGGCAACGGCCAGTTCGGTGGCATCAAAGACCGGTTCGGCCTCTGCAGCGCGCGCGGCCTCGGCCAGTTCGGCGACCATCGAGGGGCGCGCCGCCGGACGCAGCGCAGTCAGCGCAACGCCGCCCGGAGGCGGCGTGTCAAGCTCTGCCTGATCCGCACTCGGATCAGGATGGGATTCGTCGGTTGTCGGGGGGGCCAGCGCCTCTGAGTCCGCGTCTGCGGCTGCAGGTTCGGGCGCGGCTTGTTCAGGGGCCAGCCCTTCCGGGCGCGCAGGCGGGACAACCGCAGGGCGCCCCTCGGTCACGACAATCTCCAGACCGCTCTCATCCAGCGGGTCCGCAGCCGGATCAGGCATGGCCAGAGATTCGGCCAGATCTTCCGCCGCGATCCCGGCTTCCGGAGCATCCGTTGCATCACCCGCGATCACGGCTTCCGCCGCAGCTTCCAGAGTTGCGGCTTCAAGCGCCGCTTCAACCGCAGCCTCTGTCTCTGGCGCCAGCCCTTCGGGCCGCGCGGGCGGCACTACTGCCGGGGTGCCCTCGGTCACGTCAATCTCCAGCGCCTCCTCGCCTTCGGGCAAGGACGGGCCAGTCTGGGTTTCGGCATCCGGTGCGGCTTCTGCCGCCGGATCCGGGGCCTCGGCCTGCGCCAGCGCCGCCTGTTCAACTTCAGAGCGCAGCGGCGGCAAAGGCTCCGCGCCGAAAGGCGCCGGAGCCGAGGGCGCATCCGGAAGTGGCAGATGATCCTGCGGCGCCAGCAGCGCTGAACTGCGCACCCCGGCAACGCGCCCAGCGGGCTGTTCGCTCTCGGTGACAGGGGCATCTCCCGAAACCGCGTCTGCCTGATGGACCGGATCATCCAGCGGCGCAGGTTCCGGCGCATCAAGCGGCAGTTGCTGCGCGGCGTCTTCAAGGCCCAATGCAGCCTCGATATCTTCCAGGCTTTCAGGCAGGACCGTTTCAGGCTCTGCCTGACCTGTCACCAGAGGCGCGGATGCGGCTGGCGGGTCTGCCTGTTCCGAAACCTCGGTGGTCACCGGGCCAGTATTGAGAAAATACACGACCCAGATCGCCACCGCGACAAGGATCAGCCCGAGACCGACAAGGACCAGCAGCGCCCGACGCGGTGCGGCGCCTGTGTTCTCCGCCTGACCGCGCGCGCCGAAGATCGTCAGCCGCTCTGCCTCGTTGGAGGGGGGCGGTGATTTGCCGCCTGCACGCGCCTGCAGGGTCTCCAGCGGATCCTTGCGTCCGGTGGTCGCCGCCCCAGAACTCATCTTGACCGGGGCGGGGCTCTTGGCCTCTGCAGCGGGTTTCGACTTGCTCTTGCCGTTCGCAGGCGTGCCGGTCTTTTCTGCCTTGGGCGCAGGCTCTGTCGGCACCGCCCTGCGCTGGGACGTCTCCGCCGGGGGCGTACCGTCGGCTTTGCTCAGGCCGCCGAAGGTGCGTTTCGACAAATCCTGAGCGCCCGAAAGCTTCGCGCGCCAGCTGCCAAGCAGATCGGAAGCGGGTTTCGGCGCTTGCGCCTCAGTAGGGGTCGCACCCGGTACGGGCGCGCTTGCACGACGGGACCGAAAGGCCACCGCGCCTTCACCCGTTCCGCTGGCGGCCTGCACCGGCTCTGCGTCGGCATTCACCGAGGATTGCTTTGAGGGCAGTACATCTGTCAGTTTCTGCCTCGCGCGCCCAAGGGCGCTCATACCGCCGGTCAATGGTCCTGCCGCAGCCTTCCGGCTCTCTGACGCGGCCTTGGCGGCACGGAGTTTTGCAATCAGGGAAGATTTCTGCGCATCGCCAGAGGGTGATCCGGTCGACACCCTATCCCCGACCTTCCCGGCGGGTGGCTCGGTCGTCGACGCGGCAGGTGCGGGCGCTGCGGCTTTTGCATCCCCTTTGGCATCCGCCGGGCGCCCGGCCTTCTTCTCTGCCGTTTCGGGACCGTCCTTGCCAGTCGCTTGCGCATCCGCCGTGGCAGATTTCGCAGCCTCCAAGGATGCTTTCTTTTCCTTGCCGGTTTCGGATTTCTTCGGCGCAGGGTCTTGCGTTTTCGCTGCCGCTTCGGGGCCTGACTTGGGCTGCTTCTCCGGTTTTGCCTCTGCCTCTGCCTCTGCCTCGGATCTCGCAACCGGGGCTGGTGCGGATCCGGAGATTCGCGGTGCCTCGGGCTCTGCCGCCTGGTCCGGCGTCACCTCCGGATCAACCTGCGGTTTGGGTTCCGGCTCCGGTTGCTTGAGTTCCGGTTCCGGCAGGCGCGCAATTCCGGTTTCGCGCAACAGCGCGCTGTCACGCTCAAGCTGCGACACATCGCCGATAATCGCGCGCGCGCCGCGCGTCGGGCCGAAAAACGGCTCCTGCGGGAAGCTGCCATTGGCGGGGGATGCAACGCTGCTGATCGGGTTCAGCCCGAAACCGCGCGCGAAATCCTCGGCCTCGACCAATGTTTCGCGCGCCACCACCGCCACATGGGCCATGCCATCGCTCACGGTCCAGTCGAAATCGAGTTCCTCGACCGGGTAGGGGGTGCGGCCGGCAAGCTGGGCACGGATCTCGTGGCTCTGCATGTCACGATTGCGCGCCGAGACCGGCAGATCGCAGAACAGGATCTGCTCGTCAGGCACCACAAGCTTGGTGCGCACACCTTCCGGGGCAAGCGCAGAGGCGATCTTGACCAGCCCCTGCATCTGCGCGGCCAGATCGGCGGCCTCCGGCGCGACTGCACCCACGCGCAACCATCCGGTTGCGTCGCGTTGCCACAGGGTGATGCCATCATCGGTCAGGCCAAGAGCGAAATTCGGTTTCATGTCTGGCCTTTAGCACAGGATTCCACGAGATCGGGAGTCACAAATACCTCAGTTCCTTGAACCGGGGCAAAAAATCGCCCATCAGGTCCGTGTTCTGCGCGCACAGGGACATGACTCTGTGCGCGCAAATGACTTACGCAGTGGCCTTCGCCAGCGCCTGATCCAGATCCGCGATGATATCTTCCGGGTCTTCCAGCCCGATCGACAGGCGCACCACATCCGGCGCGGCTCCGGCGGCGATCTGCTGGGCCTCGGTCAATTGCCGGTGTGTGGTCGAAGCGGAATGGATGATCAGCGAGCGCGTATCGCCCAGATTGGCCACATGACTGAACAGATTGACGGAATCGATCAGTTTCACGCAGGCTTCATAGCCTGCCTTCAGCGAGAAGGTGAAAAGCGCCGACGCGCCTTTGGGGCAGATCCGCGCCACCCGGTCATGATAGGGCGACGACGGCAGTCCCGCATAGGTGACATAGGCCACGCGCGGATCCTGCTCCAGCCACTTGGCTACTTTCACGGCATTGGCGCAATGGCGTTCCATCCGCAGCGATAGCGTCTCGATGCCCATCAGCGTGTAATGCGCCGCTTGCGGATTCATGGTCATGCCCAGATCACGCAGCCCGATGGCGATGGAATGAAAGGTAAAGGCCAGATGCCCGAAGGTCTCGTGGAATTTCAGACCGTGATAGGCGGGTTCCGGCTCCGAGAAAGAGGGAAATTTGCCGTTCGACCAGTTGAACTTGCCCGAATCGATGATGCAGCCGCCCGTTACCGTGCCATTGCCGGTCAGGTATTTCGTCAGCGAATGCACCACCAGCGTCGCGCCATGCTCGATAGGGCGGCACAGATAGGGGGTCGCGGTGGTGTTGTCGACGATCAGCGGAATGCCATTGCGATCCGCGATGGCGGCCAGCGCGTCGATATCCGTGATATAGCCGCCCGGATTGGCGATGGATTCGCAGAAAATCGCGCGGGTATTGTCGTCAATCGCGGCCTCGACCGCCGCCAGATCCTCGGTATCGACGAATTTCGCCGACCAGCCAAAGCGCTTGATCGTCTGGCTGAACTGCGTGACCGTGCCACCATAAAGCCGGTTCGAGGTCACGATATTCAGCCCCGGACCCATCAGCGGAAACAGCGCCATGATCTGCGCGGCATGGCCCGAAGAACAGCAGACCGCGCCTGCACCGCCTTCGAGCGTCGCCATGCGCTCCTGCAGCGCAGAGACGGTCGGGTTGGTCAGGCGCGAATAGATATAGCCCAGTTCCTGCAGATTGAAGAGCGCCGCCGCGTGATCCGCATCGCGAAAGACAAAGGCGGTGGACTGGTAGATCGGCACCTGCCGCGCGCCGGTGGCAGGATCGGGCCGCGCGCCCGCATGGATCTGCAATGTGTCGAAACCGGGCTGCTTGTCGCTCATCGCCATACCTCCGCTATTGGCTGTCGCGGCGAAGCTAGACGAGGGCTTGGCGCAGGGCAAGCGTGGAGTGCGGCGCTGTCCCGCGATCAGGCCGCTTCGGTGGTCTGCGTCGGCGGTGTCGCGGGGTTGTCCTCTGGTTTCGCCGGTGACGGCAGGGCCTTCGCTTCATCCGGCATCTGCTCGGGCAGGGCGATGGTGAACGTGCCCTCTTCGGGGTAGATCGTGATCTTCGCCTTGGGGCTCAGACCGGCAAGGATATCGTTCAGTTCCTGTTGCGCCCGAAGAACCGTCTCGCGCTGGGTTTCGCGCTTGACTTCGGGCTTCTTGTCCTTTGCGCCGAACAGAAACTTGAACATGGCAATATCCCCTTTTTCTGATGATACCTTTGGCTTTACACGCTGAACCGGTATGGGAAAAGGGCCTGTGCTGCCGCGCGGGGTTTCGCCTTTACATCATGGTCAGCAAGAACCCGCCTGCACAGGGCGCTTGCCCGCCGTCCTGACAGGCCGCGAGGCGATCCTAAGCGCAGTTTCAGCGCTGTCTTGCGCGAAACTCGGCATCTTGTCGCTCATTTTGGTCACGCCGGTCTCGCAACTGCTCACGGCTGCGCGATTTTCTGCCGTTGGGCTTTGAAATCTCGCTGGCATAACGCTAAGAAACTAGCGAATGGTTCTCTGCCACCCGACCATCCGGGTCTGGTGTGGCGCAAAAAGGGCCGGGTCAATTGGAGGCAAGACAGCAGATGGCGTCACTGGGTCATTTCGGAGCGACCGTTGCAGTCGCGGCAAGTTTTCTCGTCACGGGGCTGACCGCCCCGGCTCAGGCGCAGGAATCCACCAATCGCGTCGCCGCCGAGACGGATTGGAGCGTCTTCGTCGAGAATTCGCCGAGCAAGGAATGCTGGGCGGTTTCCGCACCGCGCGAGACCGTCAACACCCGCGACGGGCAACCGGTGCAGGTGCGGCGCGGCGACATCCTGATGTTCGCCACCTACCGGCCAGGTCGCACCACACCCGAGATTTCCTTCACCGGGGGCTATCCTTTCGCACCGGATTCGACCGTCGGGATCACCATCGGCAGCAATGAATTCCAGCTGTTCGTCGATGGCCAATGGGCCTGGGCGGGCTCGCCCGAGGATGACCAGCGCATCTTCACGGCCATGCGCGCTGGTGCAGAAGCGGTGCTGACCGCACGTTCCTCGCGCGGGACCAATACGCGCGACACATTCTCGCTCTTTGGCTTCACCGCCGCATCCGAGGAAGCCGGGCGCCAATGCGCCAGCTGACCCCGCAGCGTCGCGGCTAACGCCGCGGCGGGCGGCTTTTATAGACCGGCAGGCACCAGCCATAGAACATCGAGCCTGCGCGCAGCGCGCAGGTCGTGACTGCGCAGCCCAGCAGGATTACCAGCATCGATTCTGTCACCTGCGCCAGTGCCAGCGCCGCCAGCGCGCCGCTGAAGGCCGCAGTGGCATAAAGCTCGCCCTTTTTCAGCACCAAGGGCACCTCATTGCAGACCACATCGCGCATCAGCCCGCCGAATGTGCCCGTTGCCACCCCCATGATCAGCACGATCGGCCAGCTTTGCCCCATCCCCATCGCGACGCCGACGCCCGCTGGCACGGCCACGGCCAGCGCAAGCGCGTCCAGCCATTCCAGCGTGCGGATCCGCGATTCCAGCAGATGCGCGGTGAAAAACACCAGCACCGCCGCCAGAGAGGCTGACAAGATCATGCCGGGATCGGCCACCCAGAACACCTGATCGCGGTTCAGGATCACATCGCGGATCGTACCGCCCCCCACCGCCGTCAGGCAGGCCAGAAACACAAAGCCCACGATATCAAGCTGCGCGCGCGACGCGGCCAGCGCCCCGGTCAGTCCGAAGATGAACACCGATGCGTAATCCAGCCCCTGCAGCAGCGTCATGTCTTGACCGGCTTGAAGGGCGCCATGCCCGCGCGCGCCAGTTCATCGGCGCGTTCGTTTTCGGGGTGCCCGGCATGGCCCTTGATCCATTCCCATGTCACGCGATGCTGCGCCTGTGCCGCGTCCAGCCGTTGCCACAATTCGACATTCTTCACCGGTTTTTTGTCCGCTGTGCGCCAGCCATTGCGCTTCCAGCCATGGATCCAGATTGTGACCCCGTTCTTCACATAGGCGCTGTCGGTGACAATGGTGATCGTGCTTGGCTGGCGCAGGGTTTCCAGCGCCGTGATCGCGGCCATCAGTTCCATGCGGTTATTGGTGGTGTCGGCCTCACCGCCCGAAAGCTCGCGTTCCTTGATAATCGCGCCCCCGCGCAAGGCGCGCATCAGCACGCCCCAGCCGCCGGGGCCGGGATTGCCGGAACAGGCGCCGTCCGTATAGGCGATCACCTCAGTCATCGAGGCCGATATATCCGGGCAGCGCCTTGACGCGGCCAAGCCATGCACGCAGGGCAGGGAAGGGGGACAGATCAAAGCCGCCGCGCGTGTCGGCGGTATGGGTATAGGCGTAGAGGCAGATATCGGCGAGGCTTGCATCCGCCCCCACCAGCCAGTCGCGGGTGGCCAGATGATCCTCCATGATCTGCAGCAGGGCGTTGCCGCTTTCCAGCAACTCGGCCAGCCGTTCGGGCGTGGCCTGTGCGCGGCGATGCGGGTAGTTCAGCAATGCTGCGCGTACGGCGATCACGCCTTCATGCTGGTTCTGCTCCCAGAACATCCAGGACAGCATCTGCGCCTGATCCAGCGCATCCCCGGGCACAAAGCGCGTCTCCCGCCCCAGCCAGAACAGGATCGCATTCGATTCCGGCAAAAGCGTGCCATCGTCGAGTTCCAGCACCGGGGCTTTGCCGAAGGGCATCTTGCCCTCGGCCTTGGCCTGCGCCAGCGACTCCCAGCCATATTCGACATCAATCAGATCTGCCCGCTGGCCAAGCAGCGCCAGCAGCAGCCGCACCTTGTAGCTGTTGCCCGATGTGGGCATTGAATAAAGCCGCATGGCCCGACTCTCCTGTGCAATGTTCTGTCCGTGGCTTAGCCCAGCCAAAGCCCCAAGGCCAGTGCCAGACGAAGAATGGTTATGCGCGTTCGGTAGCAAGGCGCAGGCCAAGCCCTGCGAAAGACAGCGCAAAGACCCGCTTGAGCCAGGTCATGATCCGTTCCGAACCCAGAACGGCCGTGCGCCCCTGCGCTGCGAGTCCTGCGTAAAGGACAAAGGTCAGTAAGGTAATCATGGTAAAGGCCAGGCCAAGCTCGATCATCATCGCCGAGGTCGCGCCCGTCGCGGGCAGGAATTGCGGCAGGAAGGCCACGAAGAACAGGGGCAATTTGGGATTGAGCAGGTTCAGCACAATTCCCCGCCAGACCAGCCGCCCTGCGGGAAGCGGTGCAGCAGGGCTGATTGACATGCCTCCGACATCTTTCAGCACAGCCCATGCCATCCACATCAGATAGGCAACTCCCAGATATTTGAGGGTCTGGAATAGGACCGCCGAGGTCAGCAGGATCGCGGCAAGCCCGCCAAGGGCCACCGCAAGATGAATGACCGTCGCCACAGTGCACCCGAGCGCCGCCCATAGCCCTGCACGCAGCCCGCCCCCCAGAGTGGTCGAGAGCGTATACACCACCCCGATACCGGGCGTGACACAGACGATGAAGGCGGTCAGCAGGAAATCCCAACTCATGCCGGTTCTCTCAATACCCGTGGCACCTTGAACTCGACCCGCTCCTGCGCGGTCTCCACCAGTTCCACGGTCACATCAAAACGCGCGCGAAACGCATCGATCACTTCATTGACCAGCTCTTCCGGGGCCGAGGCCCCGGCGGTGATCCCGATGCTGCTTATACCGTCCAGCGCGCGCCAGTCGATCTCGCTTGCGCGCTGCACAAGCTGCGCATAGGCGCAGCCCTTGGCGCGGCCCACTTCGACCAGTCGCTGTGAATTCGACGAATTGGGCGCGCCGATCACCAAAAGCGCGTCGATCTTCGGCGCAATCGCCTTGACCGCTTCCTGCCGGTTGGTGGTGGCATAGCAGATATCTTCCTTATGCGGCCCGACAATCGTGGGAAACCGCGCCCTCAGGGCCGTCACCACCTCGGCTGTGTCATCCACCGAAAGCGTGGTCTGAGTGATGAAGGCCAGCTTTTGCGGGTCACGCACCACCAGCCCCGCCACATCTGCAGGGGTTTCGACCAGCAGCACTTCGCCCTCGGGCAGTTGCCCCATCGTGCCGATGGTTTCGGGATGGCCTGCATGGCCGATCATGACCATCTGCAAGCCGTTCTGATGGTGGCGTTCTGCCTCGATATGCACCTTGCTGACCAGCGGGCAGGTGGCATCGACATAAAGCATCTCGCGCGCCTGCGCCTCAAGGGGCACCGATTTCGGCACGCCATGCGCCGAGAAGATCACCGGCCGGTCCAGCGGGCAGTCATCCAGTTCCTCGACAAAGACCGCACCCTTCGCGCGCAGCCCGTCCACGACATATTTGTTATGCACGATCTCGTGGCGCACATAGACCGGCGCGCCCCATTTCTCGATTGCCATCTCGACGATCTTGATGGCCCGGTCCACGCCCGCGCAGAACCCGCGCGGGGCCGCGAGATAGAGGGTCAGGGGGGAGCGGTCAGTCATGGTCTGGCCCTTTCGATCACAAGGCCAGACCTAACCTTTGAGCGCCCGCGCGTCCAGCCCTCAGCCCGCGACGCAATCGGCAATCGCCTGCGCCATGTTGCGCATCAGCGTCGGGTACAGATCCGCGCCCGGCTCCAGCGTCACGCCTTCGGGGTCAAGCTCTGCACCCACGCGCACTTCGGTGCCCTCGATCACCATATCGATATAGCGCGAGGAATGATTGACCTCGGGGAAGATGCAGACCGCACCAGCATCGCGCAACTGATCGCGCAATTCGCTCAGCCGCTGTGCGCCGGGGGCGGCAGCATCACCGAGCGCGATAGTGCCTGCGATATTCAGCCCGAACTGGCGGGCGAGATAGCCATAGGCGTCATGGAACATGATGAGAGGCGCGTCACCGACAGGCGCGAGAATCGCCTGCAGCTCATTGGCAAGCTCTGCAATTTCCGCACCCGCGGCAGAGGCGTTGGCGGCGAAGGTCTCGGCATTGGCCGGGTCATGCTCGGCCAGTTCCGCCGCGATCAGGTCAAGCCAGACGGCGATATTGTCGGTATTCATCCAGGCATGCGGATCGGTTCCGTCATGGCTGTGCCCGTGGTCATGCGCGTGGCCGTGGTCGTCGTGGGAATGCCCATGGTCATCGTGCGAGTGGCCATGGTCGTCGTGCGAATGGCCGTGATCTTCGTGCGAATGCCCGTGGTCATCGTGGGAGTGCCCATGGTCATCGTGGGAGTGCCCGTGGTCATCGTGGGAATGCCCGTGGTCATCGTGGGAATGCCCGTGTTCGTCATTGGAGTGCCCATGGTCATCATGCGCATGACCCTGCGCATAGTCCTGCAGGCGCAGCCCCTCGGCCTCCAGCAGCGTCACCACCTCGCCTTGCGCCTCGACCCCTGCGATCGCGCGCGCCATCCAGGGTGTCATGTCCGGCCCCATCCAGAAAATCAGCTCCGCATCGGCCAGATTGCGCGCCTGCGAGGGGCGTAGCTGGAAGCTATGCGGATCGCCGCCCTGATCCAGCAGCAGATCCGGCGTGCCGGTCTCACCCATCACCATAGAGACCAGCGAATGCGTCACCTGAAAATCGGTCGTCACCCGCAGATCCTGTGCCGCAAGCGGTGTGGCCATCATGGCGCAGGCCATGGCAAGTGAGTAGCGCATCCTGTTCTCCTTGTGCTATGTCTGGGCAGGCTTATCTAACGTTATATCATAACAGTCAAGGCAAGGCAGATGACACCACAAGACCACGGCCCCGGTTTTTGTTGCGCGGACCATAGCGGCGCGGCCAATGTCACGGCGATCCTGACCGAGGCCGAGACGCGCGCCCGCGCGCAAGGCGCGCGTCTGACCCCGGTGCGGCGGCGCACGCTGGAAATCCTGCTGCAGGCGCATGGCGCGCTTGGCGCCTATGAGGTGCTGGAAAAACTCAGCACCGAAGGGTTCGGCAGCCAGCCACCGGTTGCCTATCGCGCGCTGAACTTCCTTGTGGATCACGGGCTTGCGCATCGCATCCGGCGGCTCAACGCCTTTACCGCCTGCGCCCATCCCGGCCATGACCACCGCGCGGCCTTTCTGATCTGCGAGAGCTGCAACAGTGTGACCGAGGCCGATGCCGGTGCCGTCAGTGCCGCACTCGATCAGGCCGCGCAATCCGCAGGCTTTCATCTGAACCGCGCCACGATCGAGGCTGTGGGCCAGTGCAGCGCCTGCCGGGATAGCGCTGCATGAGCCTGATCACAGCAAATTCAGTCGGCGTCAGCTATACCGGACGCCGCGTCTTGTTCGACATTGATTTTCAGATCAACCGGGGCGAGATCGTCACCATCGTCGGCCCCAACGGCTCTGGCAAGACCAGTTTCCTGCGCGTGCTTCTGGGCGTCGTCGCGCCTGACAAGGGCCGCATCACCCGCGCGAAGGGGCTGCGTATCGGCTATGTGCCGCAACGCCTGCACCTTGACCCCGGACTGCCCATGCCGGTGTCACGCTTCCTGTCTCTGCCCAGCCGCCAAAGCCCGCAGGCTATTGCCGCGATTCTGGAGCGCGTGGGCGTCCCCGATGTGGCGCGGCAGAACATGGCCACTCTGTCGGGCGGGCAGTTCCAGCGCGTGCTTCTGGCCCGCGCGCTGCTGACCCGGCCCGATATCCTGATGCTGGATGAGCCCACTGCCGGGCTGGACCAGCCCGGTGTTGCGGCGTTCTACCGGCTGATCGAGGATGTGCGGCGCGAAATGAATTGCGCGGTCCTGTCGGTCAGCCATGACCTGCATGTGGTGATGAGTGCCTCGGACCGGGTGATCTGCATCAACGGTCATATCTGCTGCGAAGGCGCGCCGCAGGTGGTGCGCGCCGCGCCCGAATATCGCGCGCTTTTCGGGCTTGGCACGGGTGGCGCGCTGGCACTCTACCAGCACAGCCATGACCATGTGCATGACGAAGATTGCGACCACGACCACAACCATACGAAGGAGCATGCCCATCATGCTGGATGATTTCCTGATGCGCGCGCTGCTGGCCGGGCTGGCCGTGGCCATCGCCACCGGCCCGCTGGGCTGTTTCGTGGTCTGGCGGCGCATGGCCTATTTCGGCGATGCGACGGCCCATGCGGCGATCCTCGGCGTGGCGCTGGCGCTCGGCTTCCAGATCAGCATTTTCATCGGCACGATGGTCGTGGCGCTGATCATGGCGATGGTTGTGGCCACGTTGGCAGGGCGCGGCTGGGCGATGGATACCACGCTCGGCGTTCTGGCCCATTCGGCGCTGGCCTTCGGTCTGGTGGCCGTATCCTTCCTGCCCAATGTGCGCGTCGATCTGACCGCCTATCTCTTTGGCGATATCCTTGCAGTCTCGCGCTTTGATCTCGCGGTGATCGTGCTCGGCTCCGCGCTGGTCCTGGGGCTGATCCTGTGGCGCTGGCAGGGGCTGCTCATGGCCACGCTCAGCGAGGATCTGGCGCAATCGGCGGGGATCAATCCGGGGAGCGAACGCATGGTGCTGACGCTCGCGCTGGCGGTGGTCGTCGCGGTCGCGCTGAAGATCGTCGGCGCGCTTCTGATCGCAGCACTGCTGATCATTCCGGCCGCCGCCGCGCGTAACCTCGCGCGCTCGCCCGAGATGATGGCCGCTTTCGCCATGGCCATCGGCGCCGTGTCGGTCTTTGGCGGATTGCAACTGTCACTGGCGCGGGACACGCCCTCCGGCCCCTCTATCGTGGTGATTGCCGCGCTGATCTTTCTGGCCACCACACTCGGCGCGGCGCTGGTTCAGAACCGATCAGCCCGGTAAGGCGCAAGGTCGAGTTCCGGCGCGCGCCCCGTCACCAGCGCCGTGAC
Organism: Natronohydrobacter thiooxidans; assembly: GCF_001884735.1. Taxonomy (GTDB): domain Bacteria; phylum Pseudomonadota; class Alphaproteobacteria; order Rhodobacterales; family Rhodobacteraceae; genus Roseinatronobacter; species Roseinatronobacter thiooxidans_A. The sequence continues at coordinate 140,862 of NZ_MJAP01000013.1, forward strand.
CAGCCGCGCGGTTATGGGCGCAAGGGTCAGACCCAGATGGCCATGACCGAAAGCATGGATCACCTCTGGCCCGGCGCGGGACGGGCCGATGACCGGGCGCGAATCGGGCAGCGAGGGGCGGCAGCCCATCCAGCGCCGGTCCGGTTCCGGCAGATCGGGCAGGATCGCGCGTGCGCCGCGTTCCAGCACGGCCCAGCGATGCTCTGAGGCGGGCGCGTCCAGCCCGCCCAGTTCCACCGTACCTGCCACCCGCAGCCGACCCGCCATCGGGCAGAAATAGAAGCCGCGCGAAACCGGTGTCATCTGCCGGATCAGGCGCGGGGCAGGGCTGTCATATTCCAGATGATAGCCGCGCTCGGTATCCAGCGGCACCCGGTCGCCTGCCTGCGCGGCAAATGCGCGCGACCATGCGCCCGCCGCGATGACCACGCGCCGCGCGTTCAGATGCAGTCCTTCGCCGCGCAGCGTGACCTGCCCCTTGCCACGCTTCAGCCGCGTGACCCGCGCCGCGATCCGTTCCACCCCCGCAGCCGTGACCGCCACGCGCAGGCGGCGCAGCATCTGGCCGGGATCATCAAGCGTGATCGTGTTGGGAAAGAAGGCCGCGCCCAGACCAATCCCCTCGGGCAGGCCCGGCTGCAACTGCCCGAGTTCGGCGCGGCTGATCTCTTCGACCGCAACCCCATGCGCGCGGTAAGTCTCGAACCGCGTGCCGCGCCGGTCAGCCTCGGTCTCGAACAGATAGAGCGAGCCCAGGGGCTTGAGCAGATCCTGCCCGCTAATCTGCGCAGCAAGCTCTTTCCAGCTTGATGCCGCAGGCGCGAGCAGGGCCGCAATGGCCTGCGCATTCAGCCGCGCGCGTCCGGGCAGCGATTCGCGGGCAAAGCGGAGCAGCCATGGCGCCAGCGCAAGGGCAGGGCGGATGGCCAGCGGGCTGTCGCGGTTGAAAAGCAGCGCAGGCAGGTTGCGCAGCACATCGGGCGTGCCGACAGGCATGACCGCATAATCCGCGATCACACCCGCATTGCCATAGGAGGCGCCGCTCTCGTCATCTTCGGGTGCGATCAGCGTGACCTGATGCCCGGCCTCTGCCAGATGCAGGGCACAGGCCAGCCCCACGACCCCCGCGCCGATAATGGCGATTTCGCTATCCTGCTGCATGAACGCGCTCTCATCTGCCCAGCCTGTCATGCCAAGCCAATGCGCCGACAGCAAGCCCTGCCATCATCAGGTAGCATTGTCGGCGCCGCATGTCCGACACCGCGTGCGAAGCAGTGAAACCCACCTGCCATCGGTGTTCCCTGTTGATGCCCGTGTCCCCAAGCCCCGCGCGCTTATCCGCCCAGCACCAGAGCGCGCGGGCGCTGATTGTCATCGAGCAGATAGAGCGCATCTTCGCCGATTGCCGCCACCGTGCCGCCCTCCAGCAGATCACCCTGTTGCAGCCGCGCGATCCGGCCATCGGGCAGGCGCACCAAGGCATGCCGCACCCCGTTTTGCTGCACGACTGCGATCAGGGTCAGGTCATCAAGCGCGATCCGCCCTGCCTCGGTCGCCATATCCAGCATGCTGCGCCCCGGCGGCAGAACGAAATTGCGCGTGGTCCGGGTCTCGAAACTCAGCGGCAGGGGCGCAAAGGCATGGGCCAGAACCGGGCGTTCCGGTTCGACCGGTTCGGGCACGGATGCCTGCGCAACGGAAGGGGGCGCAGCCGTCATGCTTTCCCCGGCGAGATCTTGCGGTGACTGGCAGAAGGCCCCCGGTCGCGCGCAATAGTCCAGCCCCGCGCTGACCGCGATCAGGGCGGCAAGACTGAAAGCGACGGCAGCAAGCACATCGCGCCAGCTGAGCCCGCGCGCAGCGGGCCGCACCGGGGGCGGCACGCTCGCCTGCTCAGGCAGGAAAGAACGGCCTGCGCGCCTGCGGCGGCGCGGGCTGTGCAAAGGCGCGGCGCGATCCTGCATCGACAGATCCTGACTTGCGGCCCTCAGTCTAGCCCGAAACCTAGCACCGATCCATTGCCAATCTCTGAACAAATCCCGGCACTCGGTCGGGTTCAATACCCGCGCGCGCGACAGACCTCATTCAAGAGCGGTGCACCGCCTTCCACCCGTGCGATATTCCCGACAATCACCCGCGCTGCCGTCTCGGTGCGGGTGGCCGCCGCGATATGCGGTGTGACCGTGACCTTCGGATGGTGCCAGAACGCATGATCCTCGGGCAGCGGCTCGGTGCGGAACACATCCAGCGTGGCATGCTGCACCGGCCCGGCGTCCAGCGCGTCGATCAGTGCGGCCTCATCAATCAGCGCGCCGCGTCCGGGGTTGATCAGACACAGGCCCGGACGGCAAAAGCCAAACCGCCGCGCATCGAGCAGATTCTCGGTCGTGCTGGTATGCGGCAGCAAAGTCACAAGAATTTCAGATTGTTGCAGGACGGTCTTCAAGCCCTCATCGCCGTGATGACAGGTGATCCCCGGCAGCGATTTCGGGCTGCGCGACCAGCCGATCACCTGAAATCCCAAGCCCCGCAAAGCATCCGCGCAGGCCTGTCCCAGCGCGCCAAGGCCAAGAAATCCCACCACCCGCGCCTCGGCCAGCGGCGGGGGCTCCGCCGCCCATTCGCCTGCCCGCGCATGGATATGCGCGTCGAGCCCCAGATGATAGCGCAGCACATGGCCCGTGACATATTCGACCATACCCCTGGTCAGCGCCGGATCCACCATGCGCGCCAGCGGCTGGGTCAGCGTCGGATTGCCCACGATCCGTTCCACCCCGGCCCATAGGCTGAGCACGGCCTTGCAGCGCGTGAATGGGCTGAAATCGCGCAGGGGGTTCGCCGGGGCATAGATGATGTAATCCACGCTCTCGGGCGGGGCTTCAGTGACCAGCGCGGCCTCCAGACCCGCCTCGGCCAGCGCATCTTTCAGATGCGGTGCATATTCGGCGAAATCGCCCTCACCAGCGGCAAAGAGGATGGTCAGCGTCATGACGGCAACCGGGCGCGATGGATATGCGCCGAATGGACCAGCCCGAATCCGACCATCAAGACCAGCATGGCCGACCCGCCGAAAGAGACCAGCGGCAGCGGCACGCCCACCACCGGCGCCAGCCCCATGACCATCGCCATATTCACGGCGAAATAGAGGAAGAAATTGCCGATCACCCCCATCACCAAGAGCGCTCCGAAACGGTTTGTCGTGCGCAGAGCGGTCAGCAGGCAGACGGCAATGATCATCATATAGAGAAGCAGCAGCGACGAGGCGCCGACAAAGCCGAATTCCTCGGCCAATGTGGTGAAGATGAAATCGGTATGCTTTTCGGGCAGGAAGTTCAGCCGCGCCTGCGTGCCTTCCATGAAACCGCGCCCGGACCAGCCGCCCGAGCCCAGCGCGATCATCGACTGGTTGATGTGATAGCCTGCGCCCAACGGGTCAAGCGTCGGGTCCAGAAAGGCATCGATCCGGCGATACTGGTAATCCTTGAGCAACTGCCATTCGGTGCCGCGCGATTGCAGCACCGCCGTGACCAGACCCGCCGCAGAGCCGATCAGGGCGGCGAAATAGCCCCAATGGACGCCGGCCGCGAAGATCACCACGCCGCCGCCCGCGGCAATCAGCATGGCGGTGCCCAGATCGGGCTGGCGCAGCACCAGTAACGTCGGCACCAGAGCGATCAGCGCCGCGATGACCACATGCACAGGATGCGAGATCTTCTTCATGTCGATCCAGTCGTAATAGGCCGCAAGCGCCAGGATCGTGGTGATTTTCGCCAGTTCCGACGGTTGCAGGCGCATGGGACCAATCACCAGCCAGCGTTTTGCCCCCATGCCGACCGAGCCGAAGAACTCGACCCCCAGCAGCAGCAGGATCGTCACGCCATAAGCCACCCCCGCAATCGAGCGCCAGAACCACAGCGGCGTGAAGGCCACTATGAGCATGCATAACAGACCGATGCCAAAGCGCTTGATCTGCGGCTCGGCCCAGGGCGTCAGGCTGCCGCCCGCCACGGAATAGAGCATCACGAAGCCGTATCCCGCCACCATGATCAGAAGCGCGATCAGCGGCCAGTTCAGATAGAGCACCTTGCGCAGCCCCGAGGGCATCTGGCGGGTGTTATACTCAAGATAACTCATGCCCGGCTGAGCCTCAGATCTTCGGGGCGGCGCAGGCGCTCATGCATCTCGTCCTGTTCATACTGGATCCGGTTGCGTTGCGGGGCCGGATAGGCCGAGAGCGGCGGCAGCGCGTCATTCAGCGCCGCGAGGGTGATATCGCGTCCGATAGGCGCAGCAGCAGAAGAACCGCCGCCGCCATGTTCCACGACCACCGAAACCGCGATACGCGGAGCGTCATGCGGGGCGTAATTCACGAACAGCGCGTGGTTGCGCCGGTTCCAGGGCAGTTGCTCCTGTCGGCGCACGCCCGCCTCGCGCTCGGCGCGGGTGATCGAGAAAACCTGAGAGGTGCCGGTCTTGCCCGCCATCAACTGCCCGTCCGCGACAATGCGCGAGGAATAGGCTGTGCCGCGCCGATCATTGACGGTCTGGTCCATGCCCTGACGGATCATGCGCAACCACTCCGGGCGCAGATCAAGGCTGGCCAATTCGCGTTCGCTCCGCTCCAGCGGATCGCGCACCAGCCGCGGCAGCACTGCGCTGTTGGTGGCCAGACGCGCGGTCATCACCGCCAGTTGGAGAGGTGTCGTCAGCACGAAACCCTGCCCGATCGAGGCATTGACCGTATCGCCGATGCGCCATTCGGCATTGCGATTGTTGCGTTTCCATTCCCGCGTCGGGTTCAGACCCCCCGCGACCGAGGTGATGGGCAGATCATAGCGCATCCCAAGGCCCAGCCGGGTGGACATTTCATTGATCTTGTCGATCCCGCAGCGCTGCGACATCTCGTAGAAATAGACGTCACAACTCTCCGCCAGCGCCGAGACCAGCCCGACGCGCCCATGCCCGCCGCGTTTCCAGCAATGGAACCGGTTGCCGGACACGTCCATATGGCCGGGGCAGAATACGGTTTCCTGCCCATTGGTGACACCGGCCTCCAATGCGGCCAGCGCGGTCACCATCTTGAAGGTCGAGCCGGGCGGATACATGCCCTGCACAGTCTTGTTAACCAGCGGGCGGTAGTCATTGTTCAGAAGTTCATTGAAATTCGTGCTGGAGATCCCGCGCACGAAGAGGTTCGGATCGAAACTCGGACCCGAGGCCAGCGCCAGAATATCGCCATTCTTCACATCCATCACCACGGCAGCCGCACTATGGCCATGCAGCCGCTCCAGCGCGTAATTCTGCAGCCGCGCGTCAATCGTCAGATGCACATTCGCGCCGGGCGTGCCCTCCACCCGGTCCAGCTCGCGCATGACGCGGCCCACGGAATTGACCTCGACCCGCTGCGAGCCCGCGCGCCCGCGCAGCCGGTCCTCGGCCATGCGCTCGACCCCGCTCTTGCCGATCTGGAAGCGCGGGATGAAGAGCACCGGATCGGGGCTTTCCAGCGCCTCCAGATCGCGTTCCGAGACCGGGCCGACATAGCCCACGACATGGGCGGTATCCTCGCGCAGCGGATAGGCGCGCGACATGCCCATTTCCGGCGTGACACCGGGCAGGGCAGGGGCATTGGCTGCAACCCGGCTGATTTCTTCCCAACTCAGCCGCTCGGCCACCGTCACCGGCACGAAAGGACGGTTGCGCAGCATGTCGCGCCTTGCGCGCTCGATATCTTCCTCGCTCAGCGGGATCAGTCGGGCCAGACGGCTCAGGACCAGATCAATATCGCCCGCATCGTCACGCTTGATCACGACGCGGTAATTCTGCTCGTTTCCCGCCAGAATCACGCCATTGCGGTCCAGAATCAGCCCCCGAATGGGCGGCAGCAGGCGCAGGTTGATACGGTTTTCCTCGGCCAGCAGCCGGAACTGCTCGGACTGGTTCAGCTGCATGTCGCGCAGCCGCCACAAGAGCGTGCCCGCAAAGCCAAGCTGCACAGCCCCGAGCAGCAGCGCACGACGGCTGATCGTGCGGCGGCTGAGTTCCTTGTCACGATCCGAGCGTTTCACAGTTTCTGCCCCAATGCATCCACTTCGCCCGTGGCCGGTTTGCGCAGGCCAAAGACGAAATGTGATATCGCCACCACCACCGGGTAGGCCAGTACAGTGCCGAGGAAATGCGCAAAGCTCAAGCCAAGCGGTTCCAGCGGCATGATCACAATCGCGAGCACAGCGCGATTTGCCAGATACATGACCAGCATCAACCCCGCGACCAGTGCATATTCATGCAAGAACCCATAGCCCCGGAACTGGTCCGAGCGGCGGCGCAGAAATTCACTGCCCATCAGCACGATCAGCGCCCACAGACCGGGGGGGCGCAAAAGCAGGATATCTTCGATAAAGAAATACCCCGCGATGATCGGCGCGGGCAGCAGATCAGGCCGCCGCAGCACCCAGGCCAGCGTCAGACAGAGCAGCAGATCCGGCAGCGGCAGGCTCCAGCCCCGCGCATCGTCGTAATCGACGAGCGCCGCGCCCTCGATCATGCCGAAATCCGCACCATAGCCGCCCAGCGGCAGGAAGCGGTAGAACATCAGCCCAGCCGCCAGCGCCAGAAACAGCGCCACATAGATCAGGCGCTTGGTCTGGCGCCGCTCAACCATCGCCCGTGCCCTCCGGGGCCACCGGCTCCGCTGACTCCAGGACCGGTTCGTCACCGGGCGCGATCAGACTGCCCGTATCGGTGATCCGCTCGACAGGGCGCGAGCGCAGCACCCGCAGGAACTCCAGCCTTCCGTAATCGGCGGCGATCCGCACCCGCAAGCGCCGGTCGCGCGTGATCACCACCTCGCCCACCAGCAGCCCCGCCGGAAACACCCCGCCATCATCCGAACTGATCACCCGGTCGCCGGGGCGCAGATCATCCGGGGCCTCGACAAATTCCAGCACCGGATAGGCGGAATTATCCCCGATCAGCATGGCGCGCTGGCCAGAGGGCTGCACGATCACCGGCACGGCGCTCGCGGTATCGGTCAGCAACACCACCCGCGCCGTGCGCTGCCCGACACCCGCGATGCGTCCGGCCAGCCCCAGCCCGTCCATGACGGCCCAACCATCCTGCACCCCGTCGCGCGCGCCCACATTCAGCAGGACCGATTTGCGAAACGGCGAGCCACTATCGGCCATCACCACGCCCGTCACATGCGTCAGTTGCGGATCCAGCCGCACATGATTGAGATCCAGAAGCTGCGCATTCCGCTGTTCAAGCTGCAGGGCCGCCTCGCGCCAGGCCCGCATCTGCTGCAATTCGCGGCGCAATTCCTGATTCTGCTCGACGATGCGCGCATAGGAGCGGAAATCCTCGGTCAGCACGGCAAGCCGCGTCACGGGCTTCATCGCCCAGTCGAAAGAGGGCACCACCCGGTCGATCACTGCCATGCGGAACTGCTCGACGCGCGGGCTGTCGATGCGCCAGATCAGGAAGGTCAGCGCCAGCAGGACCGCGATCACGCCCACCAGCACACGCCGCAGCGGGCGGATGAAATCCTGATCGTATTTGCGATCTTCGGCCAAAACTGCCACCCAGTCGCGTTATGCGTCAGCTCTCGTAGTCAATGGCGTGGCGCAACTGCTTCTCGAATTCCAGCGCCTTGCCGGTGCCGATGGCGACGCAATTGAGCGCTTCATCGGCCACGGAGATCGAAAGCCCGGTCTGTTCGCGCAGCGCCAGATCCAGCTCGCCCAAGAGCGCGCCGCCGCCGGTGAGCATCACGCCCCGGTCCACGATATCCGCGGCCAGATCGGGCGGTGTGGTCTCCAGCGCGATCATCACGGCCTCGCAGATCGTGGTCACGGTTTCGGCCAGCGCTTCGGCCACCTGCGCCTGTGTGATTTCGGCCTCTTTCGGCACGCCGTTCAGCAGATCGCGCCCGCGCACCAGCATCGACTTGCCGCGCCCGTCATCGGGCATCCGCGCGGTGCCGATCGAGCATTTGATCTTCTCGGCGGTCGATTCGCCGATTAGCAGGTTCTGGTTGCGCCGCAGGAAGCTGACAACCGCCTCGTCCATCCGGTCGCCGCCCACCCGCACCGAGCGCGCATAGACGATATCGCCCAGGCTGAGCACCGCAACTTCGGTCGTGCCGCCACCGATATCGACGACCATCGAGCCGGTCGGATCGGTGATCGGCATGCCCGCACCAATGGCCGCCGCGATGGGCTCCGAGATCAGCCCGGCGCGCCGCGCCCCTGCCGAAAGCACCGATTGCCGGATCGCGCGCTTTTCCACCGGGGTCGCCCCATAGGGCACGCAGACGATCACTTTCGGCTTTGAAAACACAGTGTTACGATGAACTTTGCGGATGAAATGCTTGATCATTTCCTCGGCCACATCGAAATCCGCGATCACCCCGTCGCGCATGGGTCGGATCGCCTCGATGGAACCGGGCGTGCGGCCCAGCATCAGCTTCGCATCCTCGCCCACCGCCAGCACGGCCTTGCGCCCGTCTTTCGAGTGATAGGCCACCACCGAGGGTTCATTCAGGATGATCCCGCGTCCCTTGACATAGACCAGCGTATTGGCAGTGCCGAGGTCAATGGCCATGTCGGATGAGAACAGGCTGGGAAAGAAATTCATGCGGGATATCCAGTGCTCACGAGAGATGCAGCGCCCGGAACGGGTCGCCTTGCGCTTTGCGCCTTATAGGGCGGGGATATGGGCGCGGTAAAGGGGGGGCAGCATGCAGATCGGCGGGAAGTGGCGTGTCGCGCACGATACTGTGACCCACAGATCCTTCGCCGGCGCCGGTGGCCGCTCTCCACTTGCCTTGACCGCCTGCCCGCGATCATATGCGACCGGGCGCCCAGGATTGCGGGCGGGCAGCCAACAGAGAAGGAGACAGATATGCGCATCTTGTTCACAGGCGGCAGCGGCAAGGCAGGGCGGCATGTCATCCCGGTCCTTCTCGCGCAGGGCCACAGGGTGCTGAATGTCGATCTTGCGCCGCTTGATCTGCCGGGCGTGGACAATCGCATCGCCGATATCACCGATGCAGGCCAGATGTTTGATGTGATGGCAAGCTATGCGGGCTTTGACGAACTCGACCCCGGAACCGGCATGCCGCGTTTCGATGCCGTGGTGCATTTTGCCGCTGTCCCGCGCATCCTGCTCAAGAGCGATAATGAGTGTTTTCGCGTCAATACGCTTGGCACCTATAACGTCATCGACGCCGCGGTGAAATTCGGTCTGCGCAAGATCATCTTCGCCTCATCCGAAACCACCTATGGCGTCTGTTTCGCCGATGGCACCCGCAAGCCCGACTATCTGCCGATGGACGAGGGTCACCCGACCGAGCCCGAAGACAGCTACGCCATGTCCAAGGTGGTCAATGAAGTGACCGCACGCGCCTTCCAGCGCCGCAGCGGGGCGGATATTTACGGGCTGCGCATTAACAATGTCATAGAACCCCATGAATATGCGCGCGATTTCCCCGCCTATGTTGCCAATCCGGGCCTGCGGCGGCGCAATATCTTCGCCTATATCGACGCGCGCGATCTGGGGCAGATGGTCGGGCGCTGCCTGCAGACCGATGGGCTGGGCTATCAGATCTTCAATGTCGCCAATGACGATCATTCCGTAGACCGCAGCACCGCTGATCTGATCACTGAGTATTATGCAGATGTGCCGGTCCGGTCCGAGATGGGCCCGCGCGAAACCTTCTACAGCAATGCCAAGGCCAAACGCCTGCTCGGTTTCGCGCCGCAACATGACTGGCGCACGGAACTCGCCAAGGCATAAGCAGAACCGCGCCACGGGGATCGCCTGTGGCGCAGAACCTGTCTCAGCTTGCCGAACTCATCAGCGCCGACAGGTTGCCGCGATGGCGGTGCAGCACCAGCCGGTTCAGCGCATTGACATAGGCCTTGGCCGAGGCCACCACCGTATCGGTGTCCGAAGACTGGCCGGAATAGACGATATCATCCAGTTTCAGCCGCACGCTGACCGTGGCCTGCGCATCGGTGCCTTCGGTCACGGCATGGACCTGATAGAGTTCCAGCCGCGCGTCATGCGGGAACAGCATCCTGACCGCGTTGAAGGTCGCATCGACCGGCCCGTCCCCAGTGGCATCAATGAACTTCTCTTCGCCGCCCACCAGCATCGTCAGTTCCGCCTCCTGCGGCCCTTCGGTGCCGCAGATCACGCGCAGCTTGCGGATTTGCAGGTAGGATTCCTCATCCGCCGTGCTGGCCTCGGCCATCAGCGCGATCAGATCGTCGTCATAGACTTCCTTCTTGCGGTCGGCCAGCGCCTTGAACCGCACGAAGACATCCTTCAACTGGTTGTCGCCCAGTTCAAACCCCAGTTCCGAGAGTTTCGCGCGCAGCGCCGCCCGGCCTGAATGCTTGCCCATCACCAGATTGGTTGCGGCCAGCCCGATATCCTCGGGGCGCATGATCTCGAAGGTTTCCTTGTTCTTCAGCATCCCGTCCTGATGGATGCCCGATTCATGCGCAAAAGCATTCTTGCCCACGACCGCCTTGTTGAACTGCACCGGAAAGCCCGAGACCGCCGCGACCATGCGCGAGATGCCCATGATCTTGGTGGTGTCGATGCCCGTCCGATAGGGCAGGATGTCATTGCGCACCCGCAGGGCCATGACGACCTCTTCCAGCGCGGTATTGCCCGCGCGCTCGCCCAACCCGTTGATCGTGCATTCGATCTGGCGCGCACCGGCCTCGACCGCCGCCAGCGCATTGGCCGTGGCCATGCCCAGATCATTATGGCAATGCGTGGCGAAGATGATCTCATCCGCGCCGGGCACACGTTCCAGCAGCATCGCGATCAGATCGGCGCTTTCGCGCGGATAGGTATAGCCCACCGTGTCGGGTATATTGATCGTCGTGGCCCCGGCCTTGATCGCGGTCTCGACCACACGGCACAGATAGTCATGCTCGGTGCGGGTCGCATCCATCGGCGACCATTGCACATTGTCGCACAGATTGCGCGCATGGGTCACGGTGTCATGGATACGCGCGACCATCCCGTCCTGATCCAGCGCCGTGATCTCCCGGTGCAGCGGCGATGTGCCGATGAAGGTGTGAATGCGCGCACGGGGCGCATGTTTCACCGCTTCCCAGCAGCGGTCGATATCGGCGAAATTGGCCCGCGCCAGCCCGCAGATGACCGAATTGCGCGCATTCTTTGCAATCTCGCTGACCGCCTGAAAATCCCCTTCCGAGGCAATGGGAAACCCGGCCTCGATGATATCGACGCCCATGTCATCGAGCAGGCCCGCGATCTCCAGCTTCTCGGCATGGCTCATGGTCGCGCCGGGGCTTTGTTCGCCATCGCGCAAAGTGGTGTCGAAAATCAGGACTCGGTCCTGTTTGGCGGATGCGTCTGTCATGGGATGTTCCTGTCTATCCTGTCTGTCTTGTCCGTTACGCGGGCGCTGGTCACCTCTGAGCGGCGCGCCTGCAACAGGACACGCTCAGAGGCTGCTAAGAAGAAGCAGGCCGGGCAGCGGACGAAGGGCAACAGTCAGTCTCATGGGCGCCGTTATAGGCGGCGCTTGCGCTGTTGAAAACCCCAAATCTCGGGCGGTAGGTTCCCGCGCGGGGCGCTCATGCTTGACTCCGCGCGCGCCCCCCCTCATGTAGCGCGCGACAGGTTTCGGGCAGGGAAAAGCACAGATGAGCGCGATTGACAGCAAGAAAGACGGGCTTTGGGACAATATCAAGACGATTGTCTATGCGCTTCTCATTGCGGGGCTGTTCCGGACATTGTTCTTTCAGCCCTTCTGGATTCCCTCAGGCTCGATGAAGGAGACCCTGCTGATCGGGGATTTCCTCTTCGTCAACAAGATGGCTTACGGCTATTCGCGCTATTCCTGCCCCTTCGCGATCTGCCCGATTGACGGGCGGCTCTTTGCCTCTGACCCCGAGCGCGGCGATATCGTCGTCTTCCGCCATCCCGGCACGGGCGCAGATTATATCAAGCGCCTGATCGGCCTGCCCGGCGACCGGGTGCAGATGCGCGAGGGCGTGCTCTATCTCAATGATGAAGAGGTGCCGCAGGAACCGGCCGGTGATTTCGTCGAGGTGTTCGAGCGTCAGGGCAGCGCCCGCCAGTTCCCGCGCTGCGAGAATGCGCCCGTGGGCGAGGGCGGCGATTGCCGCAAATCACGCGCCATCGAGACCCTGCCCAATGGTGTAAGCTATCCGGTCCTGAATATCGTGGACAATGGCGCGGGCGACAACACGCCCGTATTCACCGTGCCCGAGGGGCATTTCTTCTTCATGGGCGACAATCGCGACAATTCGCTCGACTCGCGTATGCCGCGTCAGGTCGGCGGTGTCGGCATGGTGCCCTTCGACCATCTGATCGGACGTGCGCGCCATGTGGTCTTCTCGGCGCAAGGGCGTTCGCTCTTCTTCTTCTGGACATGGCGCGGGGATCGATTCTTCCAGAGGCTGCCGTGAAACTCTCTGCCGATCTCATAGCCTTTGCCGCGCGGCTGGGGCATGATTTCAAGCGCCCGGAGCTTCTGCACCAGGCGCTGACGCATCCCTCCATGTCCTCGCCCTCGCGCCCCGACAACCAGCGGCTGGAATTTCTGGGCGACCGCGTGCTCGGGCTGGTGATGGCCGAGGCGCTGCTGCAGGCCGACAAATCCGCCTCTGAGGGCCAGCTTGCCCCGCGCTTCAATGCGCTTGTGCGCAAGGAAGCCTGCGCCGATGTGGCGCGCGCGCTGGACCTTGGGGCGGCGCTGAAACTCGGGCGTTCCGAGATGCTCTCGGGCGGGCGGCGCAAGGAAGCGATCCTGGGCGATGCGATGGAAGCGGTGATCGCGGCGGTCTATCTCGATGCCGGGTTTGACGCCGCCCGCGCCCTGATCCTGCGCCATTGGGGCAACCGCGTCACGCGGGTCGATGCCGATGCGCGCGATGCCAAGACCATGTTGCAGGAATGGGCGCAGGGGCGCGGGCTCGCGCTGCCGCTTTATGTCGAGATCGCCCGCACCGGCCCCGATCATGCGCCAAGCTTCACCATCGAGGTTCAGATCGCCACGGGCGAGAGCGCGACCGCCACAGCAGGCAGCAAGCGCGTGGCAGAGCAGGAAGCTGCCCGCGCGCTGCTCGCGCGTCTGGACAAGGCCGGATGAGCGACAACCTGCGCGGCGCGCTGTGGATGGTGCTGGCGATGCTGGGCTTTGCCGTCGAGGATGCGCTGTTCAAGACCGCGACCGGGGCAGGCTGGCTGACGCCGGGCATGGGAACGCTGCTGTTCGGGCTGATTGCGCTCGGCATTTCCGGCATAGCGGCAAAGCTGCAGGGCTGCCCGCTCTGGCACCCGGCCTATCTGCAACCCCGCCTGCTCGCGCGCACCGCGGCAGAGGTGATGGGGCGGCTCTTCTTCGCGCTCAGCCTGTTCTATAACAGCCTGACCGTGACCACGACCATCCTGCAGGCAACCCCGATCATCGTGACCCTTGGTGCCGTGTTCCTGCTCGGCGAACGCGCAGGGCCGCGCCGCTGGATCGCGATGGGGCTGGGGCTGGCGGGCGTCGTGCTGGTGTTGCGCCCGGTGCCCGCGCAATTCGAACCCACAGCGATCTTTGCCGTTCTGGGCATGCTCGGCTTTGCGTTGCGCGATCTGGCCACCCGCACCAGCCCGCCAGAGGTGCGCCCCGCGCAGCTTTCGCTGCTGGGCTTTGGGGTCGTCACCATTGCAGGTATTGTCCTGCTGATCGCGGAACCGGGGGCGCCGCGCCTTCCCGCACCGCCGGGGCTGGGATTCATGGCGCTGACCGCTATCGCGGGCGTGATCGCCTACACGGCGCTTACGCGCGCCATGCGCACGGGCGAAGTGTCTGCCGTTGCCCCCTTTCGCTACAGTCGTCTGGTCGCCGCGCTGGCCATTGCCATCCTTGTTTTCGGCGAGCGCCCGGATGCGGTGACATGGGCAGGTGCGGCGTTGATCGTGGGCGCAGGGCTCTATACGCTCTGGCGGGAGCGGTCGAAACCGGCTAAGTCCCAAGGCAAGTGAAGCACAAAGGCAGACGTAAGAGATGACAACACGCGCGGGCTTCGTGGCCCTGATCGGTGAACCCAATGCCGGAAAGTCCACCCTGACCAACCGCATGGTGGGGGCGAAAGTCTCGATCGTCACCCATAAGGTGCAGACGACCCGCGCCCGCATTCGTGGCGTGGCACTGGAAGGCGCGGCGCAGATCGTCTTCGTGGACACGCCGGGCCTTTTCCGCCCGCGCCGCAGGCTGGATCGCGCGATGGTTGCCGCTGCCTGGGGCGGGGCTGCGGATGCCGATATCGTCGTGCTGCTGGTGGAAGCGCATCGCGGCCTGACCGAGGGCACGCAGGCCATACTCGACGCGCTGAAAGACCGGATCTCGCCCAAACAGACCGTGGCGCTCGCCATCAACAAGATCGACCGCGTGAAGGCCGAGGCGCTGCTCGCGCTTTCCGCGAAACTCAATGACGCCTATCCCTTTGCCCAGACCTTCATGATCTCTGCCGAAAAGGGCCACGGCGTGGACGCCCTGCGCCGCTGGCTGGCCGAAACCCTGCCCGAAAGCCCCTGGCTCTACCCAGAGGACCAGATCGCCGATCTGCCCATGCGCATGATCGCGGCCGAGATGACGCGCGAAAAGCTGACCCTGCGGCTGCATGAGGAACTGCCCTATCAGCTGACGGTCGAGACCGAGCAATGGCAGGAGCGCAAGGATGGCTCCGTGCGGATCGACCAGATGATCTATGTCATGCGCGACGGCCATAAAGGGATCGTGCTGGGCAACAGGGGCGAGACGATCAAGGCGATTTCTCAGGCTGCCCGCGCCGAGATCGCCGAATTTCTCGGCCGCCCGGTCCATCTGTTCCTGCAGGTCAAGGTCCGCGAGAACTGGATGGAAGAGTCCGAGCGCTATTCGGAGATGGGGCTGGAGTTCCGCGACGGGAATACATGAGCGCGCGGCTGGCCTCCGGCATCTGGGTCGCGGCCTACCTGCGGCGCCTCCAGATCGACAATATCCCCGCCTATGTCCTCGCGCGCGGGGACGAGACGGCGGGCGCGGTGCTGGTGAAGCTCGCGCTGCTGGACGGCACGGCGCGCGCCTATCTGCGCGAATATGACATGGCGCTGGATGCGCGGGTCTGGCGGGTCTTGATCGAAGGGCCGGAACACGAAGTCGATGCCGCCATCACTCGCCAGCGCCGCTTTGACCCTGACCTCTGGGTGATCGAGATCGAGGATGCCCGAGGGCGCAATCTGCTGGATTCGATGGGATAGCGGCGGCCCGTGCGCGAAGCTTCGTCCGGTAGCAGAATATTAACCCATCGCATATGAATTTTTGCTAACGTCTCCCTGAGGCCCGCGAGAGAACCAGGAATGAAACTGCCAGACGCCTTTGTTCGAGCAGTGCGCAGAGAAACGGAACTGCTGCGCCCCATCGAAATAAGCGACTTGCCGAAACGTGCGATGATGGCGGCGGTTTTCCTGTCGCTGATGGTCTATCTGGGCATGGGCAGGATCGTCGTTGTCACCGCTATTCTGATCGTCTTTGTCGAACTGGCCGCACAAGCCTTGTCGCGCCGGGAAATTGCGGCTCAGGAGGAGGTGCCAATCGGCGTGCTGCTCGGGCATTGGCTGCTGAATATGTTCAGCACTGCAGTTTACATGATTCCGGGTATCAGTCTGGCCGGGCACCCGGATCTGGCGATCGTCGTCATCAGCATTATCTGGACCTGTGGCGTCTTCATCTACGCCGCAAATGCTTATGGCAAGATGCCGCTCTACACATGTTCCTTGCTGATTCCGGCGGTTCTTGGCGCCGGGGTGGTTGTCTGGCTGATCGCCCATAACCCGATCGAGCCCGCAGGGCCTTACGGATGGGTTCTCATCATCATGGCGCTGCTGCTCTATGGCTACAATATCGGGGAAAATCTGTTCAAACAGACCCGCGCAAGCAACGCGTTGAACGCGGCAATGCTTGTGTCGCAGAATCGCTTCCACGAGTTGCAGCGGGTCAAACGACAACTCGTCAGCGCAGTCGAGGCTCTGGAGGACGGTTTTGCGTATTTTGATGCCGATGATCGCCTTGTCATGGCCAATCAGAGGTATCGCGAGATCTATGCAATCAGCGCGCCCTCGATCGTGCCCGGTGCCCGATACGAGGATATCCTGCGCTACGGGCTTGAACGGGGGCAGTATGTCGAAGCCTTTGGCCGCGAAGAGGAATGGCTGCGTGAATGCCTTTCGATGCATCGCGGCGATGGCCCCGACCGGCAGGTTCTTGCGGATGGCACGGTGTTGCGGATCGTCGACCGGCGCACGGCCGAGGGCGGGCGGGTCGGCTTGCGTGTCGATGTCACCGAACTGACCCATGCCCGTGAAGCCGCAGAAGCGGCCAACAGGGCAAAATCGGTGTTTCTGGCCAATATGAGCCATGAAATCCGCACGCCGCTGAATGGTGTCCTGGGCATGGCGGATCTCTTGGCGCAGACAAATCTCGATCAGGATCAGCGGGTGATGATTTCGACCATCCGCGACTCCGGGTGGAGCCTGCTGACATTGCTGAACGATATTCTTGATCTCTCGCGTGTTGAGGCGGGCAAGGTGGAACTGGAATATCAGAGCTTTCAGCTGCCGCCGATGATCGAAGGGCTCGTTTCGCTGCATGGGGCAAATGCCAGGGCCAAGGGGGTGGAGCTTGTCCTGTCACAGAGCGGCGATACCTCTGTCACGCGCCTTGGCGATCAGACCCGGCTGATGCAGATTTTGAACAATCTGCTCAGCAACGCCGTCAAATTCACCAGCGCGGGCAAGATCACCCTGGAGGTCGATGCAAGCGAGGCCACATCCCTGAAATTCGTGATCAGCGACACGGGAATCGGCATGTCCGATGACCAGCTGGCGCGGATCTACAACGTGTTCGAGCAGGCCGAGGCCAGCACGACCCGACGTTTTGGCGGCAGCGGTCTGGGCATGACCATCGTGCGCCGCCTGATCGATCTGATGAATGGCAAGATCGGCATAGAGACCGCCCTCGGCAAGGGAACCCGGATATCTCTGGATATCCCGCTCCCGAGTGCCGCGACACCCGCGCCCGAGAGCACGGCAGAGCGCCCCGCCGCCGCAGTACCCGAGGGGCCGACGCAGGCGGATGCTCTGAGCGGCTGCAAGGTGCTGGTCGCCGATGACAATGTGGTCAACCGCAAGGTTCTGGGCACGATATTGACGCGGCTCGGTGCCAGTGCCGAATTCGCGAGCAATGGCGAGGAAGCATGCGATTTGTGGCGGCGCGGCAATTTCGATGTGGCCCTCTTGGATATCTCGATGCCGGTGCTGGATGGGGTCGAGGCCCTGCGGATCATGATCCGCGAGGCGCGGGAAGCGGGAGGTCAGCCGCCCGTCGCCATCGCCGTAACCGCGAATGTCATGACCGATCAGGTCCGCCACTACCTCAACGAGGGCTTTGCGGGTACGATCCCCAAACCCGTGCGGCGCGAAACACTGGTCGAGACCGTGCAACATGCGCTCGCGTCTCGCTCCTGAACGGGCCTGGCTTTCGGGTTGCGTCCTGCCCGGCGAAATCGCAGCGGGTTGATCCATTGCTGCCGACATCGCGCTTGACACTGTAATTGCTTTCCAGCATATCCCAGCTTCCGTTCGGGCATCCGGCCCGCGCGGCAGTCAGCTATTGTCCGGCGATTCCGGACACGCAGTCCGAGAGCACCAAACGCCTGCATCTGATCCGCAGGGGCCACAGGGCGCGGCAGAGTAAAGAAGGAAAGACCCGATGTTTGCGGTCCTCAAAACCGGTGGCAAGCAATACCGCGTGCAGGCAGGCGATCTGCTGCGCGTCGAGCGCATTGCTGCCCATGCTGGTGAAACAGTTCAGTTCAACGAGATCCTGATGCTGGGCGGTGACAGCCCGGTGATCGGTGCGCCGACTGTCGACGGTGCTGGCGTTCAGGCCGAGGTGATCGACCAGATCAAGGCCGACAAGGTGATCCATTATGTCAAGCGCCGCCGCAAGCACAGCTCGCAGCGCACCAAGGGCCACCGCCAGAAACTGACGCTGATCAAGATCACCGATATCCTCGCCTCGGGCGCAGACGCTTCCGGCGTGAAAGCCGCCATCGGCACCGGTTCGGTCAAGGACTGGTCCGCAGAGGCCCCGGCCGCCCCGGCAGAAGCCCCGAAGCCCAAAAAGGCGAAAAAGGCCGACGTTGCCGCAGAGGCTGACGCCCCCGCGAAGAAAGCCAAGAAAGCCAAGGCAGAGCCTGCTGCGGAAACCGCAGAAGCGCCCGCCAAACCGAAACGCGCTGCGAAGAAGCCCGCAGCCAAGACAGAGGAGTAATCCCTCATGGCACACAAGAAAGCAGGCGGTTCATCCCGTAACGGGCGCGACTCAGCCGGTCGTCGCCTGGGCGTGAAACTCTATGGCGGCCAGCACGTCATTCCCGGCAATATCATCGTGCGTCAGCGCGGCACCAAGCATTGGGCCGGCGCAGGCGTGGGCATGGGCCGCGACCATACGCTGTTTGCCCTGACCGAAGGCCGTATCGTATTTACCAAAGGTCTCAAAGGGCGCAGCTTCGTATCCGTCGTGCCGATGGAGACTGCTGCCGAATAAGCCGAACTTTTACATTTCGGATGTAAGCAGGGTCGGCGGCAGCGTCGGCCCTGTTCTTTTTTGTGCGATCCGTTCCTATATCATTGGAACCGGCCGCATGCTCAAGGATTGAGGAGGGCAGGCTGCGGCCTGACAGGAGAGAATGAGCATGAGTTTTGACAAGACGATTCAAGCGGATCAACCAATTCTGACAACTGCACGGCTCGTCCTGCGCCCGCTCGCGCAGAGCGATGCCGCACTTCTGGCGCTGTATACGAGCGATAGGCGCGTGGCCGAAGGCACGCGCTCGATCCCCCATCCCTTGCCGCCGGGTGCCACCGAACAGTTCATCGCCCGCTCGACCGCGCCGGAGCGCGAAGAAGATGTCTGGGTGCTCGATGGCTCGGTGTCGGGGGCGGCGCAGGTGATGGGGCTCTTGTCGTTGAAACCCTTGGAGCGGCAGCAAAGCCAGATCGGCTTCTGGGTGGCCCCGGCTTTCTGGAATGCAGGTTTCGCCTCTGAAGCCGTGCGCGCGGTGATCAAGTCCAATCCACATCACGCGCGCACGCTCTTCGCCGAGGTGTTTCAGGACAATGCGGCCACGGCCCATGTGCTGACCAATGCCGGGTTCGACTATCTGGGCGATGCCGAAGCCTATTCGGTGGCCCGCCGCGCCACGGTGCCGACATGGACCTATATCCGACGGATGTGACGCGCTGATGCGGCTGTCACTGAACCATGACCAATATCCAGAGCTACATTTGCGGCCCCTGCAGCAGGCGGATGCCCCGGCGCTGCACGGGGCCGTCACATTGCCCCGGATCGGACGAATGCTGCATGGCTTCCCCGCTGGCTGGACACTCCAGCAGGCCCGGTCGCTGATTGCGCGCCTTGCCAGTCGCGTCGACTGGCCCTGCTTCGCGCTTGATGCAGGCGACGGGCGGTTTCTTGGCCTTGTCGGCCTGTCCGAACGCGATCCCGAACAGCTGACCTTCTTTCTTGTGCCAGAGGCCGAAGGCCAAGGGCTGATGCGGGTCGCACTGGCCGGTTTTGTCACCCATGTCTTTGCGCAGACGGAACTGCCAGCGATCCGCGCCGAGGTATATCACGACAACGCGGCATCGATGGCCTTGCTGCTTGGCCTTGGTTTTGTCGAGACCGGGCAGCGTGAGGGGAATTGCTCACCCCTGCGCTGCGGGGCAGAGCGCCTGTATCAGCTCTGCCTGCCGCGCGGGCAGGCGCCGCAGCATCCCAGCCCGGACCGGCCCTGCTGAGCGCCATTTCAGCCCCAGCCTCTAGACCTTTGGCAGAAGCGTGATACCATATCCTGACCTAACGGGCAGAGGGGCGCATGCGCAGACCGGTCGTCGGAATCATCGGCAATTCCTATCTGATCAACGATGAATACCCCGCCCATGCCGGTGGTACCATGAATTCCGAGGCCGTGGCCGAGGTCTCGGGCTGCCTGCCGCTGCTTGTGCCCTCGGACCCGCGCCTTGTCTCAGTCGAGGAATTGCTCGAAGTCTGTGACGGCTTCCTGCTGACCGGCGGGCGCCCCAATGTCCATCCCGAGGAATATGGCGAGGCCGAGACCCCGGCGCATGGGGCGTTTGACCGCGCGCGCGATGCGATCACGCTCCCGCTGGTGCGGGCCTGCGTGGCGCGCGGCCAGCCGTTTTTTGGGGTCTGCCGTGGCTTTCAGGAAGTCAATGTGGCGCTGGGGGGCACGCTTCACCCGGAAATCCGCGACCTGCCGGGCCGGATGAATCACCGCATGCCGCCCGATGGCACGCTGGAAGAGAAATTCGCTCTGCGCCACAAGGTGAGCTTCCGCGAGGGCGGCGTGTTTCACCGCCTGATGGGGGCGTCCGAGGTGCTGACCAACACGCTGCACGGGCAGGGGATCAAGACCCCCGGCGCGCGGATCATCATCGACGGGCACGCCCCCGACGGCACACCCGAAGCACTCTATGTCGAGGGCGCGCCCGGTTTCACCCTCTCGGTGCAATGGCACCCGGAATGGCGGGCCGGGCAGGATCCGGTCTCGCGCCCGCTATTCGAGGCTTTTGGCGACGCGGTGCGCGCCTGGGCCAAAACCCGCACACCTTGGGCGCAGAGCGCGTGAGGCGCAACCGATGCGCCCTGCGCAGCGGTGAGGATTGAGTATTTTCAGCAAGAAAATGCAGTGGCCTCAGATCACCACAACCCGCGTGCCGATGGGCACCCGCTGATAGAGGTCGATCACATCCTGCTGCAGCATGCGGAAACAGCCCGATGAGGCAAACCGCCCGATCGAACGCCATTCCGGCGTCCCGTGAATGCGGTAGCCCTGATCGCGCCCGTCGGTCATCAGATAGAGCGCCCGCGCACCCAGCGGATTTTCCGGCCCGCCCGGCTGGCCATCTTTCCAGCGCTCCAGTTTCGGGTCGCGTTCGATCATTTCGGGCGGCGGGGTCCATGTCGGCCAATGCGCCTTGCGATAGACCGTCGATTCGCCGGTCCAGTCAAAGCCTTCGCGCCCGACCGAGATGCCATAGCGCAGCGCATAGCCGTTTTCGAGAATCAGATAGAGCAGGCGATTATTGTTCTCGATGACGATGGTGCCGGGGGCTTCCTCACTCTGATAGGGCACCACTTGCCGATGCAGAAATTCGGGGATCTCCTGCAGATTGATCGCGCGCAGGCGGTGCGCCCCGTCGCGGCGGCTGGCATAGTCGATGGGCTCGAATTCGGGCGGGGGCGGCGGCGCCACAAGCGCAGGCACGCAGGCCCCAAGCGCAAGGGCGCTGGCAGAGAGCGCCAGCAGGCGGCGACGGGTCAACAAGGGTGCGGTCATTTTCGGCTTTCCTGAACTCACGGAGACATGATCGCAAACCCCAAGGCATTTGCAAGAGCTTGTGTCAGATCGTGATCACGCGCGTGCCGACGGGCACCCGGTTGTAAAGATCAATCGCATCGTGATTGACCATGCGGATACAGCCAGACGAGACATATTGCCCGATCAACCAGTATTCCGGCGTACCATGGATACGGTAGCCCTGATCACGCCCGCCCGACATCAGATAAAGCGCCCGCGCGCCCAGCGGATTGCGCGGTCCGCCCGGCATGCCGCCTGCAAAGCGCGTCAGGCTCGGGTCTTCGCGCATCATCCGCGCGGTCGGGGTCCATGTCGGCCACTCTGCGCGGCGATAGATATGCCCGCGTCCGCGCCATGTCAGCCCCTCGCGCCCGACCGCGATCCCGTAGCGCAGCGCATGGCCCTCATCGAGGATGAAGTAAAGATGCCGCGTGCTGTTCTGCACCAGAATCGTGCCTTTGCGATGCGGTGAGGGATATTCCACCACCTGCCGGTGAAACTGCGGCGGGATCAGGCTCATGCCGGTGGCGGGCAGGATGCGGTCGCCATCCTGACGCTCTGCGTAAGAGATTGGCGTGATGTCGAAACGCGCAGCCAGATCGGACAGGGGCTCGGCGCGCGTGGTCGCAATCGGGCGACCGTCTTCGGTGAAGCGCAGGCGATCCGCTCCGGAACCCGTGGTTTGCGAAGCTTCGCAGCCCGCCAGCGCCACTGCGCCCGCCGCGCTGCCGGATGCCAGAAACCCGCGTCTGGAAAATCTCATCATCGTGCAACCTGTTGTGGTTGCCTGTTTTCCTGCCTCGGGTTCAGGCTAGGCGAAGCGATGGAGCATGAACAGCGACAAATTGCGCATGCGGGGCGGTCTGTGACCTTTGCGCCACCGCAGCGCGCGTCAGCGCGGCAACTGGCTGGCCGCGCGCGCCAGATCGGTGATCGCCTGCCAGTCGCCCCGGATCATCGCATCCTTGGGTGCAATCCAGGATCCGCCGACACAGGCCACATTCGGCAGGCTCAGGTAATCGGGGGCGCGCGTCACGCTGATCCCGCCTGTCGGGCAGAATGTGACCTGCGGCAGCGGGCCGCCGATGGATTTCAGCGCGCTCGCCCCGCCGATGGATTCGGCAGGAAAGAACTTCTGCACCGTATAGCCCTGTTCCAGCAGCGCCATCACCTCGGAACAGGTCTGCGCGCCGGGCAGAAGCGGCATGTTGTGGACGCGGGCCGCATCAATCAGCGCGGGCGTCGCACCGGGCGAGACCGCAAAGCGTGCGCCCGCCTGCGCGGCGGCTTCCATCTGCTGGGGGCTCAACACCGTGCCTGCGCCCACGACCGCGCCTTCGACCTGCGCCATGGCCCTGATCGCATCCAGCGCGCAATCGGTGCGCAAGGTGACTTCCAGCACCGGCAATCCACCGGCCACCAGCGCCTGCGCCAGCGGCAGGGCATGGGCGATATCCTCGATCACCAGAACCGGGATGACAGGGGCCATCTGGCACAGGGCGAGGGCGTGCTGGCTTTGCTCGGCTGGGGTCATGGGATCACTCCGCTTGCGGTGTTTGCGCTAACGGATACGCGCAAAGACCCGGTTTGGCAAGCCTGACGCGCATCCCCTATTGCAGATAGCGCATCGGATCGACGCTGTTCATGCCTTGGCGCACCTCGAAATGCAGGAAGCTCGGATCACCTGCGCGAACGCGTCCGATGGTCTGGCCCTGCGTCACCGACGCACCGCGCGCGACCGTCAGACCCTCAAGCTGCGCATAGACCGACAGCAGGCCATTGTCATGCTGGATCACAACGACCGGCACCTTGTTCGTGTCCTCGGTGATCGCGGCAACGCGCCCGGCTGCGGTCGCCTTGACAGCGGTTCCGGCGCTGGCCGCAATCCCGATCCCCTCATTGCGCCCCGGCGCATAGGCGCGGATGATCCGACCCTCCACAGGCATGACAAAGCGCGGGCGTGTGGCCTCGGTCCGGGTCTCGGACAGCGCGGGCGAGGGCGGGCGGGCCTCTTGCGCCGCAGCCTCCTGTTCGCGTGCGGGCGGCTCTGGCGGGGGCAGTGGCGTCGAGGCGCTTGGCGGCAAAGGCGTGGCACTGCCCGAACCGGGGGCCGGAACCGCAGGTTCAGGGGCGGGCTCAGGCGCCGCGCGGGCCGGGGCAGGCTGATCGGGCACCGGGATCATCAGCACCTGGCCTTCGCGTACGCGCATTTCCGGGTCCAGCCCGTTCCAGTCGGCCAATGCACGCGGCGCGACATTGTAGAGCCGCGCAATCTGGAACGCGGTTTCGCCGCGCTGCACCCGGTGCTGGCGCGGCTGCTCCGAGGCTGGCTGAACCGCAGGGCGCTGTGTTTGCGGCGCGGGGCTGCCGCCCTCGGCCCGCGCAATCGCGGCATCAGCCAGCGTCGAGATCTCGATAGCCCCGTTCTGCGCGACGCCCGTTGTGCCGCCCGTCCCATCGACCCGGCGCGGCAGAGCAAGGACTTCGCCACCGCGCAGCGCCGTGCCGGAATCCAGCGCGTTGAACCGCGCAAGCTCACCTTCTGCAATGCCGACACGCTGCGCGACAGCAGAGACCGTATCACCGGGGCGCGCCACAACGACCTGATAATCAGGATAGGTTATGATGCCGCGCGCATCGGGGCGCGGACGGGCGGCAGTGGCCTGTCGCGCGGCTTCAGCGGTGGAGAAGCCATTATCGGAGCGACGCATATCCATGTCGAAGTCGCTACAGGCGCTCAAACCAAGCAAGGCGACGCTGCACAGCAACACTGTTTTCGGAGTTCTCGACATCTGCTCTGCCCTCATGTTTTTCTGCGCGTCACTTCGGCGGTTGATCCGCCCTTCCTTGCCATCCGCTGGCTATTGCCCCAGGCCCTCGACCAGCGGCACAAAGCGGACTGCGCGCAATTCCTCGTACTCATACCCGTCGTCACGCCGGATCACCCGGATCAATGTCTGCACCGTGTCAGACTGGCCGACCGGCACGACCATGATACCCCCAATCCGCAACTGCGCCAAGAGCGGGCCGGGCGGGTCTTCTGCGGCTGCGGTCACGATAATGCGATCAAAAGGCGCGATATCGGGCAGGCCATGGCTGCCATCGGTGACCATCGCGGTGACATTGTTCAGTCCCAGAGCGTCAAAAACCTTTTGTGCGGCCTGCGCCAATTGGCGGTGACGCTCCAGCGAATAGACCCGCCGCGCAAGCTGGCTCAGGATCGCCGCCTGATAGCCCGAGCCGGTGCCGATCTCCAGCACCTTGTCGCGCGGGCCGACCTGCAGCGCCTCGGTCATCAGCGCCACGACCGAGGGCTGGCTGATCGTCTGGCCGCAGGCAATCGGCAGTGGCATGTCCTCATAGGCGCGATCGGCGAAAATCCCCGTCACAAAGGCCCGCCGGTCGATCTTCTCCATCGCCTGCAACACGCGCGTATCCGTCACGCCCCGCGAGCGGATCGTGTAGATGAAGCGCATCCGCGCCTCGATCAGCGCGTCAGGATCACTCATTCCAGCGCCTTTCGCACATCATCCATCGCGTCATGCGCGCTCAGATCCGCGCGCATCGGCGTGACCGAGATATAGCCATCCAGATTGACCGCCGCATCCGTGCCCGCTGCGGTCGGCAGATGCTGCGGCCCGCCCTTGATCCACAGGAATTTGCGCCCGGTGGGTGAAATTTGCGACTCAACCCCGAAAAACGTATCTTTTCTATAGCCTTGCGGGGCGACCTTCATCCCCTTGACGGCCTCGCGCCCGACCGGCGGGAAATTCACATTGTAAAACAGCCGGTAGTCGCCCTTATCCCAGATCCCGCGCTTTAGCAGGCGGCGGATGATCGCCTCGCCATGCCCGACCGCTGCGTCAAAGGGCGATGGCAGATCCTCGCTCAACGGTCCCATATATTGCGACAGCGCAATCGCGGGCAGGCCCTGCAGCGCGGCTTCCATCGCGCCGCCGACCGTGCCGGAATAGAGCACATTCTCGGCCGAATTATTGCCCCGGTTCACACCCGAAAGCACCAGATCGGGCTTGGCTCCCTGCAGCACATCGTAAAGCCCGGCCAGCACGCAATCGGCAGGCGAGCCCTCAGCCGCATAGCGCCGCCTGCCCAGTTTCGCGATCATCATCGGATGGGTGTAGCTGATGCAATGCGCCACGCCCGATTGCTCGAAAGCAGGCGCCACGATCCAGACCTCGCCATCGGGCCCCGCGACATTCAGCGCGATTTCCTCCAGCACCGCCAGACCCGGAGCATTGATCCCGTCGTCATTGGTCAGAAGAATGCGCATCTCGCCCCCGATTGCCTTTCGACCTGCTTAGAACAGCGCCCGGTGACGGGCAAGGCCCTCAGGGCTGATAGTTCGGATCCTCAGGCAGATTGGGCGAGGCAAGATGCGGGCTGCCCTGACGCCCGGCCACCGAAGCATGAACCAGATCCGCCGCGCCGACCCTGCGCCTGCGCCAGAGCGGCAGATAAAGGCCAAAAGACGCAAGCGCGGGCGGGCCACGGCGCGGCAGAAAACCCGTCAGCTTCCAGAGCAGCGAGAGCGAGTTCTGCGCGGGCGCCCCCGGATCTGGCGCAACATAGCGCGGCGAAGGCCCGTCGCCCTGCCTGCCTAGAACGATACGCTTGACAGTGCCCCACCGATACTGCACCCCCAGCGCCTCGGTCTCGCGGATCATCCAGTCCAGCGCCACTTTGCCCAGCGCCGAATCGTGTTCGGGATAGCCGCCGCCCACATCGGCATGGACGCCCGCAAACCACATCTCGCGCAGATCCTGCGGCTGTCCGGGGCCGCGCCTGAAGCGGTTGCCATGGCAAATCTGCCCGCCCGGCCAGTGCAGCGGCTGATAGAGTGCGCGCCGCTCATCAAGCGCCACGGCATGACGCACCGCTGCCACGGACGGGTTCTCGCTCGTATTGGCATGCGCGCGAAAGCGCGGCCCATTGCGCCCCCATTCAAAGACCGAACTGACCGTATCGAACAGACCCAGGCACGCAATTGGCACCAGATCGGGCCGCAACACCCGATACCACAGATCCATCTCCTCCCAGTCGCCCCTCGCATCGGGGCGTTCGGCCACGCCCTTATAGGCGCGGTATGCCTGATCAAGCAGGTTCAGATGGCGGGGCGCCATCAGCCCGAAAGCATTCAGAAACCCCGCCAGCACCCGCGCGGTATAGGCGCCACGCGAAAACCCGAACAGCACCACACGGTCGCGCGGCTGCACCCGCTTGCCGTCGCGCTTCCCGTTATCGTAATTCTCCACCAGAAAACGGTAGGCGTCCTTGACATTTCGATCCAGCCCCCAGCCGGTTGCGCGGTCAAAGACCTCGCGCAGGCGCGCGCGCCAGTAGAACAGCGAATTCTCGCCGCCGAATGTGCCGACACCGGGGCTGTACCAGACCAGCTGGCGGTCGGATTTCTCCAGACAGCCATAAAGCCGCAGGATATTGCTGCGGTTGGACCGGACCGTATTCGCCGTGCCATCGAAGAGCAGAATGATCGTCTTGGTCATGCATGGCTCCCGGGAAGACGGACCCAAGCATAGCCCGGATCCCCGCTTGCGTCACCCGTGCAACGCGCCTATGTCAAAGCTGCGATGCGGAAGGTCGGATGACCGCGCCCCTTTCGGTGCGAGGAAAGTCCGGGCTCCATGAGGCAAGGGTGCCGGGTAACGCCCGGCTGGGGCAACCCAAGGGAAAGCGCCACAGAAAACAGACCGCCCAGTCGCGTCGGCTATGCCGGACCGGCTGGGTAAGGGTGAAACGGTGGGGTAAGAGCCCACCGCGGGACGGGCAACCGGACCGGCACGGCAAGCCCCACCCGGAGCAATGCCGAATAGGGACTTCGCGCGGGCGTGATCCGGGTCTTCCGGATATCCCCGCAGGGCCGCCTCAGCCCGAAGTCCGGGTTGGCAGCTAGATCCTGTCCGCAAGGGCAGGGGCAGATGAATGGTCATCCCCGGAGGCAACTCCGGGACAGAACCCGGCTTACAGACCCTCCGCATCGCGCTTCAGCCTTTCTTAAGCCCCGGTATGGCAAGCTCATAGCAATGCCGCCGCGCAGGATGGGGCCAGATGCGACAGACCCGCCAATCCGATCTCTTGCCGGGGCTGGAAGCCGTGGCCCCACCTGCGCGCCTGCGCCTGAACCCGGCGCAATTCCTCACCCTCGCCCGCGGGGGCGAGGTGGCGCTGATCGCCGCCTGCCTGCTGGGCGCATGGCTCTGGGCTGGGATGCCGCATTGGCCGGTCTGGCAGGGCGGGTCCTGGGTGCTTGCCGGGGCGGCTCTGGTATGGGGCTGGGCCCGGCTGACGCGCCCCCGGCCTAGCCAGATCCTCGGCGCCTATGACCAGCCCGGACAGGCCCTGCGCCATGCCCGACGGCTTTGGCTGATCGCCTTGCCGCTCACGCTCGGCCCGGTGCATGCCGCACTCGGACCCGAAGCCGCGCTTATCGCGGCAACCGGGCTTCTGCCCGCAGCGCTCCTGTCCCTGCTCTGGCGCGCGGCGCTGTCGTCGCGGGTGCGTCGGCTGATCCGGCAAGGCCGCCTTGGCCTGCGTGTCGTTGTCGCGGGCGGCGGGCGCGAGGCGCGCGAGACCCTGATGGAACTTGCGAAACTGCGCCGTCAGGGCGTGCAGGTGCTGGGGATTTTTGATGATCGCGAACCCGCGCGCTCGCCGCTGGTGCAACAGGGCGTGGCCAAACTGGGCCGGATCCGCGACATGCCCGCTTTCCTGCGCCGCACCCCTTTCGATCTGGTTATCGTGACCATGCCGCCAAGTGCAGAGGCCCGGATCGGCCAGATCCTTTCGGATCTCTGGGCCATGCCGGTCGATATCCGGCTGGCACCGGTGCGCTCGACCCTGATCTACCGTCCCCGGACCTATCGCTGGCTGGGCGGCGTCGCGCTGCTCGACCTTTTCGACCGGCCCCTGCGCGCGGCGGATGCCGCGCTCAAACGCAGCTTTGACCTCTGCCTTGCTGCGCTGATCCTGATGCTGCTCGCGCCGCTTTTCGGGCTGATCGCGCTCGCGATCCGGCTGGACAGTCCGGGCCCGGTGTTTTTCCGGCAGGCGCGCGAAGGCTACGCCTCGCGCCCCTTCCATGTCTGGAAATTCCGCAGCCTGCATCACGCGCAAAGCGATCCCGGCGCGGTGGTGCCCGTGACTGCGGGCGACAGCCGCGTAACCCGTCTGGGGCGGATCCTGCGCAAGAGCTCGCTGGACGAGTTGCCGCAGCTCTTCAATGTGATCGAAGGCAGCATGTCCCTTGTCGGGCCGCGCCCGCATGCACTGGGCGCGCGCAACCGCGAGATGGAATTCGCGGCCGTCGTGCGCAGCTATGCCGCGCGCCACCGCGTCAAGCCCGGCATCACCGGGCTTGCGCAGGTGCAGGGGCTGCGCGGGCCGGTCCAGACGCCGGATCAGATCAGCCGCCGCGTGGCGCTGGATCTCGAATATATCGACCGCTGGTCACTGATGCTGGACCTGCGCATCCTTGCCCTGACCCTGCCATCGGTCCTGCGTGGCGAAAACGCGGTCTGAGTGCTGATTTCCGGCCCTTTGCGGTTGACATGGCGCAGCAGACCAGTAGAAGGCGGGTTCAGAATTCAATCGGGCGCGCACCGCGCTTTGCCCGGTCAGGAGAGAGACAATGGCAAAGCCAACCACCATCAAGATCCGCCTGAACTCGACCGCGGGAACCGGGCATTTCTACGTCACCAAGAAAAACGCCCGCACCATGACCGAGAAATTCTCGATCAAGAAATACGACCCCGTTGTGCGCAAGCATGTCGAATACAAGGAAGGCAAGATCAAGTAATCCTGCCCGCTTTGACCGACTGGAAGGCCGCCTCCCTCGGGACGCGGCTTTTTTCGTTCCGCCATGCGGACAGGGGGGGGCGCTACGGGATGTAAGGTGCGTGCTGCAGCACGCACCTTACCGGCAGCGGCGGCATGCCTCGGGACGGACACCCTGCCGCCACCTTGCGCGATAGATCACCGGCCGAACGCGGCCGCCCCGGCCTCAGCATAGGCCATTCGCTCACCTGATTGACGCACAAGGCCCCCGCCGGAAGCGAGGGCCTTGCCATCAGTCGCAGAGGCGCCGAGGGTAGGGGTGCCTCAGGTGCCTCCGGCTAGCGGGGTTCGTTCATCAACCCCTTGACCAGCGCGTAACAGGCCATCAGCAGCACGATGGCAAAGGGCAGTCCGGTCGAGACCGATGCCGCCTGCAGCGCCACAAGCCCGCCGCCCAGCAGCAGCGCTGCCGCCACCAGACCCTCGAAGATCACCCAGAAAACCCGCTGGCTGACCGGCGCGTTGATCTTGCCGCCTGCCGTGATCGTGTCGATGACCAGCGAGCCGGAATCGGACGAGGTGACAAAGAACACGATCACCAGAATGATGCCCAGAACCGAGGTAATCGCGGCAAGGGGCAGTTCCGAGAGCATCCCGAAGAGCGAAAGCTCCGGCACATAGGCTTCGACCACGAAGCCATAGACGGCGCTTTCAGCCACATTGTCGATCAACTGGCTGATGGCGGTGCCACCGAAAGCGGTCATCCAGATGGCCGAGACGATGGTCGGGATCACCAGCACGCAGGTGATGAATTCGCGCACCGTGCGGCCCCGGCTGACGCGGGCGATGAACATGCCGACAAAGGGCGACCAGCTGATCCACCAGGCCCAGTAGAAGGCGGTCCATCCCTGACGATAGCCATCATCTTCACGCCCGATCGGGTTGGACAGCGCCAGGATCTCGGTCGCATAGGATCCCAGATTGCTGAAGAACTGCGAAATCAGCGTGAAGGTCGGCCCGACAAGGATCACAAAGGCCATCAGCAGGATCGCCAGCACCATATTGATCTCTGACAGCACCTTGACGCCGCCTTCCAGCCCGCGCAGCACCGAAATCAGTGCAAGACCGGTGATGATCGCGATCAGGATGACCGGGAAGGTCGCCGTCGCGCCCAGATCCTCGATGCCGAAGACAAAGCCGATCCCGGCTGTCGCCTGCTGCGCGCCAAAGCCGAGCGAGGTCGCAAGGCCGAAGAGCGTGGCAAACACCGCCAGAATGTCGATGACATGGCCGCGCCAGCCCCAGATCTTGTCCCCGAAGATCGGATAGAAGATCGAGCGCACGGTCAGCGGCAGGCCCTTGTTATAGGCAAAGAGCGCCAGCGACAGCGCGACCACCGCATACATGGCCCAGGGGTGCAGACCCCAGTGATAGATCGTGGCAGCCATGGCGGTACGGCGCGCGGCCTCGACCGTCGCCGGATCGGCCAGCATGCCCTCGACAATGCCGATATCGCGGCTCAACGGCTGATCGCCCCAGGGCGTGGCAAAGTAATAGGCCGGTTCCAGCACGCCGAAGAACATCAGCCCGATGCCCATGCCTGCGGCGAAGAGCATCGCGAACCAGCCAAGGTAACTGTAATCCGGCGTTGCCTCCGCCCCGCCGATGCGAACCTTGCCCAGCGGCGAGATCAACAGGCCAAGGCAGACCAGCACGAAGATATTGCCGGCCATGATCAGGAACCAGTCGAAGGTCGAGGTCAGATAGCCGCGCATCGCGCCCAGCGCCGGGCCGACCGCCTCCTGAAAGGCCAGCGTGATGATGACGAAGGCCACCACGACCAAACCCGAAACGACAAAGACCGGATTATGGATATCCAGACCGAAAGGGCCGATCTTCGGGGTGATGTTATCCTGACCGATCTCATAGTCGGTCTGGATGATTTCCGACGCGCCCTCGGGCTCCGGAATCGCCTCTTCGGTCGCGGCAGAACCATCGTCCTCGTCAATTTGTGACATTGCGTATTCCCCTTGTTGGACCCGTCGTATCACTTGCGGGCCTTGAGTGTTGCGTCAGTGACCGGCCTATGTCGCACCGGCCAGCGGGCTGCGCCGCGCCTTCTGCGGCTCGCAGGTCAGCCTTTACCGATTCCGCGCGTTGACCCCCTGACGATGGGTCACGCTAACATGACAAATTGGTGAATTGTTACCCTTGGCGGCGAAGAATGTTCCATAAGCGACAGAATCTTGTCGCTCGGGCGGGTTTGTCGGCATCTCTGCCGGGTGTTATCTCTGTCGCAAGCGAGTGGATCAGGAGGACAGGATGGATCTGGGACTAACCGGCAAACGCGCGCTGGTCTGCGCGTCATCAAAGGGTCTGGGCCGGGGCTGCGCAGAGGCACTGGCCGCCGAGGGGGTGGATCTGGTGCTGAATGCGCGCGGGGCCGCGGCGCTGGAGGCCACGGCGGCCGAAATCCGCGCCGCGCATGGCGTCGCGGTGGTGACAGTCGCCGCCGATATCACCTCTGAGGCCGGGCGCAGCGCGGTGCTGGAGGCCGCGGGCGCGGTGGATATCCTTGTCACCAATGCAGGCGGGCCGCCGCCGGGGATGTGGAGCGACTGGTCGCGCGAGGATTTCATCAAGGCGCTGGATGCGAATATGCTGACACCCATCGCGCTGATGCAGGCGGTTCTGCCGGGCATGATCGCGCGCGGCTGGGGGCGGGTGGTGAATATCACCTCCGGCTCGGTAAAAGCGCCGATCCCGGTGCTGGGCCTGTCCAATTCCGCCCGCGCCGGGCTGACCGGTTTTGTCGCCGGCACCGCGCGGCAGGTGGCGGGCAAGGGGGTGATCATCAACAACCTGCTGCCGGGCATCCATGACACGGACCGCGCCTCTGCGCTCGATAGCGGTGTGGCCAAATCAGAGGGGATTTCGATGGCGGAGGCGCGCACGAAGCGCGAAGCGACCATTCCGGCGCGGCGCTATGGCACCGCGGCCGAATTCGGGGCGGCCTGTGCCTTTCTCTGCTCGCAGCATGCCGGGTTCATCGTCGGGCAGAACCTGCTGCTGGATGGCGGCGCGATCAACGCGACCTTGTGAGCGCAAACCCGGCCTCTGGCTGCCGTAAGGTCAACCCGCCTTGATCTGGAACAAGGCGGGCGCGCTTTTTCACGGCCATCGTCTGCGCTGAACATCCCAGGGTCAACCGAAGGTGGTGCATGGATATCGTGATTCTCTTCGAGACGGTCGAAGGCCAGACCGGCAAGATTGTCGGGGTGGTGGCGGAACAGGCGCGCGATCTGGGCCACAGGGTCACGCTGTGCGACACAGCGCAAAAGACCGTCAATGGCGCATTGAACGGTGCCGACAGGGTGATCCTCGCCGCCCCCGTCCATGAACGCCGCCATCCGCGCAGTTTCGAGGCCGCATTGGTCGCCGCCCGCGCCGAGCTTGCCGCGCGCCCGACGCTGATGTTGTCGGTCAGT
The DNA here is from genome assembly GCF_001884735.1 of Natronohydrobacter thiooxidans. Taxonomy (GTDB): domain Bacteria; phylum Pseudomonadota; class Alphaproteobacteria; order Rhodobacterales; family Rhodobacteraceae; genus Roseinatronobacter; species Roseinatronobacter thiooxidans_A. Next base: position 173,647 of record NZ_MJAP01000013.1, read on the forward strand.
CTGAAAGCGGCCTTTCCCGACGGGCTGGAAGAGGCGCGCGACTATCTGATCGAGATGGAGATGCGCACGGGCCTCAGACCCACGCAGGAGGTGCTGGTCGCAGGCGCTGTCCGGCTGAACGCCTATGACTATTACGAGCGCCAGATCGTGCGCCATGTGGCGCTTGCCGGGCATGAGGTCGCGCTTGGCGAAAGCGGGCGCGAGTTTACCGACTGGTCCGCTTTGGAAGCGCAGGTCGCCGCGTTTCTGCGGGGCTGAAGCCGCCGCCTGGTCTTTTTTGATTTTGATCAATGTGGGGGCCATCGGCTGTGCTAGGGTGCCGCCATGGCGCGCGATACTCAGGCATTACCCGTCTTTCGGGCCGAGGGCTTGACCCGGATCTACCGCACCGGCGCGGTCGAGGTCCGGGCGCTGCGCGGCGTCGATCTGTCACTGACCGAAGGCGAGATGGTGGTGCTGCTCGGTGCCTCGGGGTCGGGAAAATCGACACTGGTCAATATCCTTGGCGGGCTGGATCTGCCGACCGACGGGCGGGTGTTCTTCCGCGAGCGCGAATTGACACGGGCCAGTGACCGGGCGCTGACCGCCTTTCGCCGCGACCATGTAGGATTCGTCTTTCAGTTCTACAATCTGGTGCCCAGCCTGACCGCGCGGGAGAATGTGGCACTGGTGACGGAAATCGCGCGCAACCCGATGACGCCTGAAGAAGCGCTGGCACGGGTAGGGCTCGCGGCGCGGATGGACCATTTCCCGGCAGAACTGTCGGGGGGCGAGCAACAGCGCGTGGCCATCGCCCGCGCCATCGCCAAGCGCCCCGATGTGCTGCTCTGCGATGAACCGACCGGCGCATTGGACAGCAAGACCGGGATTCAGGTGCTCGAAGCGCTGCATGAGGTCAATCGCGATCTGGGCACCGCCACCGTGCTGATCACCCATAATGCCGCGATCCAGCGCATCGCGCATCGCGTCGTCGTGCTGGCCGATGGCCGGGTCACGCGCGACGAGATCAATACCGCACGCGTCCTGCCCGCAGAGGTAAGCTGGTGAGGGCGCTGGACCGCAAACTCCTGCGCGACCTGCGCCAGATCTGGGCGCAGACGCTGGCAATCGCGCTGGTGCTGGGCTGCGGGATCATGGTCATGGTGGGCGCGCAGGCCACGCAGGCGACGCTGGTCCAGACACAGGCCGCCTATTACGACCGCCACCGTTTCGCCGATATCTTTGCAGGCATGACCCGCGCCCCGGCCGAGATCGTGTCGACTGTAGCCATGATCCCCGGCGTCGCGCAGGTCGAGGGGCGCATCGGCCTGCAGGCGGTTCTCGATATCGACGGCATGGCCGAACCCGCGACCGGGCGCATCCTGTCACTGCCCGCCACGGGGCCCACCCTGAACCTGCCACTGATCCGGCGCGGCGCGCTGCCCGATCCGTCACGGCCCGAAGAAGTGGCGCTCTCCGAACCCTTTGCCGAGGCGCATGACCTGATCCCCGGCAGCCGCTTTCATGCCGTGCTGAACGGCCAGCGCCGCGAACTGACCGTGACGGGCTGGGTGCTCAGCCCCGAATTCATCTATGCCATGCCGCCCGGTGCGCTGATGCCCGATGACCGCCGTTTCGGGCTGATCTGGATGGGCGAGGGGGCAGCGGCGGCGGCGATGGACATGCAGGGCGCGGTGAATGAACTGGCGTTGCGCCTGACCCGCGAGGGCGACAGCCGCGCCGTGATCGACGCGCTGGATACGCTTCTCGACCCCTATGGCGGAACCGGCGCCTATGGCCGCGACCGGCAGGTCTCGCATGCCTTCCTTGATGGCGAGCTAAGCCAGCTGGGCGCGATGGCCGTCTATATCCCGCCGATCTTCCTGATCGTTTCGGCCTTTCTGGTCAATATGGTGCTGGGCCGCCTGATCGCGATGGAGCGCGTGCAGATCGGGCTCTTGAAGGCGCTGGGCTATGGCCGGGCCGAGATCGCCGGGCATTACCTGAAACTCGCGGCGCTGATCGGGGTGATCGGCGTGGGTCTGGGCTGGGGCTTTGGCTGGTGGATCGCCGATGCCATGATCCGGCTCTACGGCGATTATTTCCGCTTTCCCTTCATCCTGCGCGACTGGGGCACGCGAGCGCTGGTCATCTCCGCGCTGCTGGGGCTTGCCACTGTGGGCCTGGGCGGGCTGCGCGCGGTCTGGTCGTCGCTGAAACTGCCGCCCGCCGAAGCGATGCAGCCCCCGGCACCGCCGGTTTTCGCGCGCGGCATGGCCGACCGGGTGCTGGCCGCGCTGCGCCTGCGTCAGACCACGATGATGATTTTTCGCTCGATCCTGCGCTGGCCGGGGCGGGCGGCGATCACGCTCTTCGGGGTCTCCGCCTCGGTCGGGGCGCTGGTGATGAGCTATTTCATGATGGATGCGGTCGAGTTGCTGGGCGAGAGCGTGTTCCAGCAGGCCAACCGCCAGCAGGTGACGATCAGCCTGTCTCAGGCGCAGACAGAAAGCGCCGTGCAGGATGCGACCAGCCTGCCCGGGGTGCTGCGCGCCGAAGCGTCCTATGTGATGCCGGTCCGCGCCCTGCATGGCCATCGCAGCCGCCTGACCGCATTGCAGGCGCATTTCCCCGGAACCGAACTTGCGCGGCTCGTCGATGATGCAGGCGCGGTGGTGGCGCTGCCCGTTGACGGGGTGGTGCTGCCCGAAATGCTGGCCCGCGCGCTGGGCATCTCTGCGGGCGAAAACCTGCGTATCGAGATGCTCGCCGCACCGCGCGCGGTGCTCGACCTGCCGGTGGCGCGGATCATCCCGCAGGGGTTGGGGCAAGAGGTGCATATCGCCGCCCCCGCACTTTTTGCGGCGATGGACAGCGTGCCGCAGGTCAATATGATCCATCTTGCGGTGCAATCCGACCGGATGGACGCGCTCAATGCCGCGATCAAGGAAACCCCCGCCATTGCCGGGCTGACCGACTGGGCCGAGGTGCGCCGCCAGTTCGACGCCACGCTCAGCGAAAGCCTGCTGACCATGGTGCTGATCTACACGCTGATCGGCGTGCTGATCGCCATTGGCGTGGTCTATAACGCCGCGCGAATCCAGCTATCCGAGCGCAGCTATGAACTCGCCAGCCTGCGGGTGCTGGGTTTCAGCCGCGCCGAGGTCGGATATGTGCTGGTGGGCGAGATGATGTTGCTGACCCTGCTGGCGATTCCGGCGGGCTGGGTTCTGGGCGTGTTTCTGGCGCAGGGCATGGTGGGCGCGATCTCGACCGATATGATGCAACTGCCCTTCCATCTGAGCCGCCGGACCTATGCGCTGGCCGCGCTCGCGGTCTTTCTGGCGGCGCTGGGGGCGGTTCTGATGGTGCGGCGGCGTCTGGACCGGGTGGATCTGGCCACGGCGCTGAAGTCGCGCGCGTAAAAGAGAGGTTTGAGGATGACCATGTTTCGCAAGCTGTTTCTGGGTCTGATCGGGCTGGGGCTTGTGACGGCGCTGATTTGGGCGCTCTGGCCGCAGCCGCAGCGGGTCGATCTGGCGACAGTGAGCCGTGCACCGATGCAGGGCGCGATCACCGCGCAGGGCGTGACGCGGGTGCGCGCCGCCTATACGATTGCGGCACCCATCACCGGCAGCGTCACGCGCTCGCCGGTCGAGGTGGGCGATGCCGTGGTTGCAGGCGAAACCGTCGTCGCGCTGATCCGGCCTGCCGATCCGGTGCTGATGGATGCCCGCTCGCGCGCCGAGGCCGAGGCGGCAGTGATCGAGGCCGAAGCCGCTGTCGGCGTGGCCGAGAGCGATCTGCGGCAGGCCGAGACCGCGCTTCGCGCAGCGCGCACGCAGCTTGCCCGCAGCCGGGCGCTGGCGGAAAGCGGCACCATCCCGCACCGGATGCTGGAGGAAATCGAGACAACCTATCAGAGCGCCACCCAGACGGTTGAGGCCGCGCAATCCCGGCTGGATCTCTCCCGCGCCTCGCTGACCCGCACGCAGGCGCAACTGATCGGGCCGGATCTGAACTTCGACCCCTCGGATGACCCCGGCGCCTGCTGCATGCGTATTCTTGCGCCCCAGACCGGTCTGGTGCTTGACGTCACGGATCTGAGCGCGCGGCTGGTGCAGGCCGGAGCACCACTGCTGACCATCGGCAATCTCGACGAGATGGAAATCGAACTCGACCTGCTCTCGACCGATGCCGTGCGCGTGCCCGCAGAAGCCCGCGCGCTGATCGAGAACTGGGGCGGTTCGGGCGTGCTGGAGGCGCGGCTGCGCCGGATCGAGCCTTCGGCCTTCACCCGCGTCTCGGCGCTGGGGATAGAGGAACAGCGCGTGCGCCTGCGTCTCGATCTGCTGGCCGGACCGCAAGAGCGGCAGGGTCTGGGCGAGGGGTTCCGCGTCACCGTCCGCCTGATTCTGTGGGAGGCGCAGGACGTGCTGCAACTGCCGCAGGCGGCATTGTTCCGGCAGGCGGGGGATTGGGCGGTCTTTGTCGAAGAGGACGGGCGCGCGCGGCTGCAGATCGTCGAGATCGGGCGTCAGGCTTCGGGGCAGGCCGAAGTTCTGGTCGGCATTGCCGAAGGCGCGCGGGTGCTGCTCTATCCGGGTGCCGGGATCGAGGACGGGGCAAGCATCCGCGAGCGTGAAGGCTAGGCAGGGTCGCAAGGGCTTTGCGCGACGGCGTGGTAGGCCCGGAGGGACTCGAACCCCCAACCAAAGCGTTATGAGCGCTCTGCTCTAACCAATTGAGCTACAGGCCCGCCTGCGCGTGGTGCTATGCGCAAAGCGCGGGCGGGTCAAGACGCCAGTGGGGCTTGTCTGCTTGCCCTGCCTGCCCCGATCCGCTATCGCGCGGCGTGAGGACATTTCGCTGCAAGGGGCTGCAATCATGTCAGAGGGCAAGAACGGGTTGAGTTATGCGCAGGCAGGCGTCGATATCGATGCGGGCAATGCGCTGGTCGAGGCGATCAAGCCTGCCGCCAAGGCCACGGCACGCCCCGGCGTCATGGCGGGGCTTGGGGGCTTTGGCGCACTGTTCGACCTGAAGGGCGCAGGCTACTCGGACCCGATCCTTGTGGCGGCAACAGATGGGGTGGGCACCAAGCTGCGCATTGCCATTGACACCGGCCATCTGGACACGATCGGCATCGATCTGGTGGCGATGTGCGTCAATGATCTGGTTTGTCAGGGGGCAGAGCCGCTGTTCTTCCTGGATTATTTCGCGACCGGCAAGCTGGATGTGCCCGCTGCGACCCGCATCATCAACGGGATTGCCGAAGGGTGTCGCCTGTCAGGTGCCGCGCTGATCGGTGGTGAGACGGCGGAAATGCCGGGCATGTATGAAGCCAAGGATTTCGACCTTGCGGGCTTTGCCGTCGGCGCAATGGAGCGCGGCACCGATCTGCCTGCGGGGGTGCAGGCGGGGGACGTGCTTCTAGGTCTGGCCTCGGACGGGGTGCATTCCAATGGCTACTCGCTGGTGCGCAAGATCGTCGAGCGCACGGGTCTGGGCTGGGATGCGCCGGCACCTTTCGCCGATGAAACCCTTGGCGCGGCACTGCTGGCGCCCACGCGGCTTTATGTGAAACCCGCGCTGGCAGCGGTCCGGGCGGGGGGCGTGCATGCGCTGGCGCATATCACCGGGGGCGGGCTGACCGAAAACCTGCCGCGCGTGCTGCCCGAGGGCATGGGCGCCGAGATCGATCTGGGCGCATGGACGCTGCCGCCTGTCTTCCGCTGGTTGGCAGCAGAAGGCGGGATTGCAGAGGCCGAGATGCTCAAGACCTTCAATGCCGGGATCGGCATGGTGCTGGTCGTGGCCGCCGATCAGGCCGGGGCGCTGACCGCGCTTCTGACTGATGCGGGCGAAAGCGTGCACCATCTGGGCCATGTCGCGCCCGGCGCAGGCATTCGCTATTCCGGGGTGCTTGCGTGAACAAGCGCGTTGCGATCCTGATTTCCGGGTCAGGCTCGAATATGGTGGCGCTGGCGCAGTCGATGACGGGCGATCATCCGGGGCGTGCCTGTCTGGTTCTGTCGAATGATCCGCAGGCCGGGGGGCTGGCCAAGGCGAGAGCCATGGGCATCCCCACAGCCGTGGTGGATCACCGGCCATTCAAGGGCGACCGTGCCGCGTTTGAGGCAGCCCTCATGGAGCCGCTTCTGGCCGCCGCGCCCGATCTGATCGCGCTTGCAGGCTTCATGCGCGTGCTGACGCCTGATTTCGTGGCGCGTTTTGAGGGGCGGATGCTGAATATCCACCCCTCGCTTCTGCCGAAATACAAGGGGCTGAACACCCATGCCCGTGCCATCGCGGCGGGCGATACCGAGGCCGGATGCACGGTCCATGAAGTGACGGCGGCCCTTGATGACGGCCCGATTCTGGGGCAGGCGCGGGTGCCAGTCCTGCCCGGCGATACGGCCGAAACCCTGGCGGCGCGCATCCTGCCGCTGGAGCATCAGCTTTACCCCGCGGTGCTGCGCCGCGTGCTGGAGGGCAAGCGCGCCCCTATTGCGCTGCCCTGAAAGCGCGGATCTCGCGTTCGATCCGCGAAAGCTCCGCGCGCGCGAAACCGAGATCCAGCCGCAGCGACAGGATTTGCGATTGATTGGCCTGCCATTCCGCGCGGCCCTCTTCCTGACCGGCCAGCGCGGCATTGCGCCGGGTCAAGGCGTTGATCTCGCGCTCAATCTCGCTGATGCGCTGGCGCTGGCGATGGGCCGCAAGCCCCAGTTCATGCCCGCGCAGGAACCCGGCTTCGCTGGCGGCAGGGCAGGTATCGCGGTAGCGGTTCCCGGCCTCGCCCTCGCGCAGCCCGCTCAGCGGCGTGCAATATTGCCGCAAACCCGCCTCATAGCCCTGCGCCCAGGCGGCGCGATCCGGGGTCACATCAACTTTGGCGCAGGCCGTCACATGCCGCTCGAACTGCACCGCCCCCACGCGCCCCGCAGCCCCGTCACGCTGGCCGATGCTGACCCAATCCCCCGCCAGACATTCCTCGCGCGAGACCGAGGCGCAGGCGGAAAGCAGGGCGAGCGCGGCAAGGGCAAGGGGCAGGGTGCGCATGGTCAGGCTCCGTCAGGCAGGGTGAAACGCCACTCGGTCACCTGCACAAGCGGGCCGTCTTCGGGCGCAAGCAGGATCGACGGGTAGCCCGGCTGGTTCGGCGCATCCGGCCAGCACTGCGGCTCCAGCGCAATGCCGAACATTGAAGCACCCCCGTCATAGACCTGCAATCCCGGCTCGGTTGTGGCGAGTTCCATCTCCGGCGCATCCGGGGCGGACAGCCATGCCACCGGGCGCAACGCCGACCGCGAGTCCGACAGGCAGAAATTATGGTCATAGCGCGGCCCGCCATCGAGAGGGCGACCTTCGCGCAGGTCCATCTCGCCTGTCACCGCGACCGGCGCACCCGCGGGGCAGAGCCGCGCATCGACCGGCACAAACTGGTCCGCCGCCACCCGCAGGCGATGCCCGTCCAGATTGCCGCGCCCGGTCAGGTTCCAATAGACATGGCTGGAGAGGTTCATCAGCGTGGGCCGGTCGGTGCGCGCCACCAGATCCAGCCGCAGGGTCATCTCCGCCACGCGATAGCGCGCCTCGATCCGGCGCTGGCCCGGAAAACCGCCCTCGCAATGGCCAAGATCGAGGGCGAAGGTCGCATGCTCCGGCCCCTGATCGGCAATCGCCCAGTCCCGCGCATGCAATCCCGGCTCGCCGCCATGCAAGAGCGTCGTGCCCTCATTCGGCTCGAACCGCCAGAGCTGATCGCCGATCATCGCCTCTGCGCCGCGGATCCGATTCGCCACCGGCCCGACCACCGCCCCATGATAGCCCCGGCCCGCGTGATAGGCCGCCATGTCGGGCAGACCCGCCACAACCTGATGACCACCCAGCCAGAGCTGATGCAGCGCCGCGCCATAGGGCAGAAGCTCCGCCTGCAGCGCCCCTGTACCGATGCGCAGCATCATTGCGCCATCCTTGCGGCATAGAGCGCCACAGCAGCCGCGTTCGACACGTTCAGCGAGCCAAACTCGCCCGCGCTCGGCACCCGCAAGATCAGGTCACAAGTCGCCCGCGTCTTGTCGCGCAGCCCCGGCCCCTCGGCCCCCAGCACCAGCGCAATCGGGCCGGGCGGGAAACGCGCCAGCCCCTCGGCCAATGTCACCTCGCCAGTGCCGTCGAGGCCCAGGAGCACATAGCCTAGCCCCTTCAGCGCCTCCATCTCCTCGGCCAGATTGCGCACCCGCAAATAGGGCTGACGTTCCAGCGCGCCGCTCGCGGTCTTGGCCAAAGCACCGGTTTCGGGCGCGGCATGGCGCTGGGTGGCGATCACGGCTTTCGCGCCGAAGACTTCGGCCGAGCGCAGGATCGCGCCCACATTATGCGGGTCGCTCACATGGTCCAGAAGCACCACCAGCCCGCGCGCGCCTTCCGGGGCGCAGACCTCCGCCACCGTACCCCAAGCCAGCGGGCGGACCTCCAGCGCGGCGCCTTGGTGCACGGCTTGGCTGTCCAGGGGGGCCGCGAATTTGCGCGGGTCGCTGATTTCGGGGTCCATCCCCGAGGCCGCGACCGCCTCGGCCAGCTTGTCGGCGGCATTGCGGGTCAGGATCAGGCGGCGCTTGTCGCGGGCGGGGTTTTTCAGAGCATCTTCCACGGCATGCAGGCCAAAGAGCCACAGCGTTTCCTGTGCGCTGGCGCGCCGTGCCTTTTCCTTGTCGATCACCCAGGCGGGTTTTTTCATCGGATTTCCCCTGTCTTGCGGGGGCGAGAATGCGGCAGGCGGGCAGGGGGGCGCAAGGGTGATTTTAGCCTCTTGACGCCCGCCGGGGGCTTCGTTAGACGGGCGCTCATAGGGCGACGGGCTGCAAGGTGCGGCAGCGGACTGTAACTCCGCCGGGGAGACCCACGCCTGGTTCGATTCCAGGGTCGCCCACCACTTTTCCTTTAGATTTCAGAGTGGTGGGCCGCGTGTGGCGCGTGTTTTCTGTAAGGCGCGGAATAAACGAATTCATCCGCGATGACTGTTTGGCGCTAAGTTTAATCCTTGTTGAACATATGAAACAAAATCTCGAGTATCAGCGAAGTAGTTTCTAAAGGCGCTTTGAATTGAACCACTTTTTGGTCCTTCTACTGACCGGACTAGGACAACATCGTAAGGATCACCATCCCTTACATTTGCTTGCTCGATTTTTTCCAGTTTCCGCACGGCATCGGAAAAGCTTGAAAATCTCAAGATCTTCGTCCGTTCTTGGTATTTCTCGGGTCTTTTATTAAATATCAGAATCGCGTTCTTGTGAATTGCGGTCACGTTGAGTGCAACAGAATTGTATTGCTCAAAAAGATTGAGTATTTTTATTTCCTGATCAATTTCTAAAATTGATTTCGCTATTTCTGATATCGTTAGATCTGGTCTGCAACTCGTGCTTGCTTCGAAGCTTCTAGCAATAAGTTCACTCGTCAAACAAAAGAACTCCGAATAAGCTTGTGCAGCTCGCCCGAATTTATGTTCATTCCCTGTGAGTAGTCCCGCCACTTCAACTGCTGTAGCCCAAGCGTGCTGATATATCGTTCGATACTGCAATTCGATTCTTAGGCCGTCCCAAGGCTTGCTGCTTGAGCTTCTTCCGCAATATTCATAAACATCATGAATCCCACGATAGCCGTCAGGCTTTGGAGAAATGATGTAATTATACCTGTCGTTTTCACTCAGGAGCTTATGGGAAAAATTAGCTCGGTGATAAGATGATCTAAAATCTTGAAGCTCTTGCGTGTTCTTGAATATCAGGCGACAGCCTGCAATATCTTGCATCTCAGTTAATGAAAAGTTAGGCCTTCGTGTTAGTTTGTCATAAATGGTAACGCGCCGCTTTAATCTCTGTGCCACAGTTATGTCTTTAGAGCGTGCTCGATTGCGAAGCGATGCCTGAAACCCATTCAATACATGGACGTGGCTAGCCCGGAAATTCTCGATGATTTGATGATCATGCAATCTTGCACTGCCTGCTCGGATTGCACGGCCTGCTTTTTTAACCTCACTTCGCGTATGTAGTGGTGCTACGCTTCTAGCCATCACCCATCCATCTTCAACGCGCTTATAAACGCCTGCTGCGGGATCTCCACCTTCCCGAACTGGCGCATCTTCTTCTTCCCGGCCTTCTGCTTCTCCAGCAATTTCTTCTTCCGCGTCACGTCGCCGCCATAGCATTTCGCCGTCACATCCTTGCGCAAAGCCGCCAGCGTCTCGCGCGCGATGACCTTGCCGCCGATGGCTGCCTGAATCGGGATCTTGAACATATGCCGCGGGATCAGGTCTTTCAGCTTCTCGCACATCGCCCGCCCGCGCCCTTCGGCCCGGTCACGATGCACCATCATCGACAGCGCATCCACCGGCTCGTCATTGACCAGCACCTGCATCTTCACCAGCTTGTCCTCGCGGTAGCCGGTGATTTCATAGTCAAATGACGCATAGCCCTTGGAGATGGATTTCAGACGGTCGTAGAAATCGAACACCACCTCATTGAGCGGCAGGTCATAGACCACCATCGCGCGCGAGCCCGCATAGGTCAGTTCCTGCTGGATGCCGCGCCGGTCCTGACAGAGTTTCAGCACATCCCCCAGATAGTCATCCGGCACAAGGATCGTGGCCTTGATGCGCGGCTCCTCGATATGCTCGACATGGGTCAGGTCGGGCAGGTCGGCGGGGTTGTGCAACTCCATCATCGTGCCGTCGCGCATATGGACGTGATAGACCACCGAGGGCGCCGTGGTGATCAGGTCGATATCATATTCGCGCTCCAGCCGGTCGCGGATGACCTCCAGATGCAAGAGGCCCAGGAAGCCGCAGCGGAAACCGAAGCCAAGCGCGGCAGAGCTTTCCATCTCATAGCTGAAAGACGCATCATTCAGCGCCAGCTTCTCGATGGCGCTGCGCAGATCCTCGAACTCATTGCTGTCCACGGGGAAGAGGCCACAGAACACCACTGGCTGCGAGGGCTTGAACCCGGGCAGCGGCGTGTCGGTGCCCTTTTTCTCATGCGTGATCGTGTCGCCCACGCGCGTGTCGCGCACCTGCTTGATCGAGGCCGTGAGCACGCCAATCTCGCCCGGCCCCAGCTCCGCCACATCGACCATCGCGGGTTTCAGCACTGCCAGCTTGTCGATCCCGTATTTCGCACCGGTCTGCATCATCTTGATCTGGTCGCCCTTGCGGATGACCCCATCCATGACCCGGAACAGCACGACAACGCCTAAGTATGCGTCATACCAGCTATCCACCAGCATGGCCTTCAAGGGCGCATTGCGCTCGCCCTTGGGCGCGGGCAGGCGCTTGACGATGGCTTCCAGCACATCGGGAATCCCGAGGCCCGATTTGGCGCTGATCAGCACCGCGTCTGACGCATCGAGCCCGATCACATCCTCGATCTGTTCCTTCACGCGCTCGGGTTCGGCGGCGGGCAGGTCGATCTTGTTCAGGACCGGCACGATCTCGTGATTGGCCTCGATCGCGGTATAGACATTGGCCAGCGTCTGCGCCTCGACCCCCTGGCTGGCATCCACCACCAGAAGCGAGCCCTCGACCGCGCGCATGGAGCGCGAGACCTCATAGGCGAAATCGACATGTCCGGGCGTGTCGATCAGGTTCAGCACATATTTCTCGCCATCCTGCGCGGTATAGTCGATCCGCACCGTATTGGCCTTGATGGTGATCCCGCGCTCGCGCTCGATATCCATCGCGTCCAGAAGCTGGTCCTTCATGTCGCGGTCGGACACCGTGCCGGTTGACTGGATCAACCGGTCAGCAAGGGTGGATTTGCCGTGGTCGATATGGGCCACGATCGAGAAATTGCGGATATGCGAAAGCTCTGTCATGGCCTGTCTATGTAGCGGTTTGCGCGGGTGGTCAATGGGGATTGCAGGGCTTGTGTCAGCCCGGCCCATGCCTTCGTGAATAGCCAGAGCGGGCAGGGGGCGCCAGCCCTCCAGCGCGCCTGCCGGGGGCGTATAGATCGTGACCTCCAGCGGGTGACAGATGGCCGCGTCCGAGGAATGCTCTGCCCCGCAATCCCCGCCCGGACAGGCCGAGAGCACGCCCAAGAGGTCGATTTCGGCGAAGAACTCAATGTAATCGCCCTGACGCGCGGGGCTGGCCTTCATGAAATACTGGCCCGTGTCGCGGGTGAATCCGGTGCACATGAAGACATTGAGCACATCATGCACATGCGGTTCGACCTCTGCCAAGGGCCTGCCCATATGCGCCGCCAGCGCCCGCGTCAGGTTGGAATGGCAGCAATGGTGATACTCCTGCCCCTGCAACAGATGATGGGTATAGGGATCGCAACGCGTGCCGATCACATCATGCACCCGGCCGCCATGCGGGTCGGTGCCGTACCAGTCCAGACTATCGGCGGTAATCGTCGCCATGGGCCGCAGAAAGGGCAGGCAGGACCAGAGCCGGTCGCCGGCGGAGACATGCGTGCCATGCAGCGCGCGGGTCTTGCCCGAGAAGAAGCGTTCGCTCAGATTATCGGCTGCAAAGAGGTTCAGATCCCCCACTTGCGCGCCCTCCGGGCAGGAAATGCGGAAGAAACTGCCCGCAGGCACCGTGAAGGCCCCGGCCTCGCGCGGGGCAATGCGCAGGCGTGGACCTTCAACCGCAACAGCCCGTGCTGCATGATACAGATCCAGCGGCGCGGGCGGCAGGGTCGCGGTCGGGTAGCAGATCACCGGGGCAATGGCGCGGCGCGCTCCCGCATCTTCGGGCGCGCTCATTTCATCTCCCCCGCCAGACAGTCGCGCGGCTCGCGTCCTTTCGGCAATGCGGTTTCCGCCCCGCAGGCCGCACAGGTGAACAGCACCCGCCCATCCGCGAGCTTGCGCGTATCCTGCCGCCAGCGACAGCCGCGCTGCTTCCAGGGGCGCAGGATCAGGATCACCGCAAGGACGATCAGAAGGACAAGGATCAGGATCATGCCTGCGTTGTGCCGGGCCGCGCGCCACAGGTCAAGGCATTGTCACCATTCCGGCGGCGCGCAGCTTCTCACGACTTGGATACCACATCGGCACCTGCGGCAGATCCGCCAGCCGCGCGACAAAGCTCTCTTCCACCCCCTGCGCGCGGTAGATCGCCAGATCGCGCTGCATCTCGGCCACAGGGTCGATCATGCCGAAATGCCGTTCACGGACCAGCGCATAGCCATGCAGCCCAAATCGCGCTTCAGGCCCCAGACTGCGTGCAGCACCGCCCGCAAAGATCAGCGCACAGGCCGAAGCGCAATGCCCCTCGACATGGGTGGCAATCCCATGCGCGCGCAGAACCGTCACCGCGCCGCGCGCCTCGGAAATATAGCCGCCATGGCTTTCAAGCGTCAGCTGGCGGATCTCGGGATGCGTGGCCACCAGCCCGCGCAGGGCCTCGGTCAGGCCAAAATCCACCAGCCCTTCAAAGTGGAAACCCGCCCCACCCGCGTCCAGCCGCAACTCGAAATCCGGCGGCGGGGGGATGCGCAGGGCACGCGGCTGGGCCTCGGTCCGGGCCATGGCGATACCAAGCAGGGCCAGCCCGGTCAGAGCCAGCGTCAGCAGGAGTCTCAGCACATGCAGGTCGATATCAGGGTGCCGCATGGCCCCATTCTGCCCGTTTCAGGCCGAAACGCCGATCACATTCCCGAGCGGAGCACCGGAGCGCATGCTGGTCAGCGGCCCATATGTCCTTCGCGAGGATACCGGGTCGTGCAACTGTGCCGACGCCTGATCCATGATGTTCCAGCTTCTGCGGATCCGCGCGGTGTGACAAGAAGGCGATGATCAAGGCTGACCCTGAAACCTGACCTGCGGCGCAGTTCCGGTTGAGGCCTCTAGAAAAGCACTGACACGCTGATACGCTACAACCTATTGTTTTCTCGGTCTTTCGAGGCAATAAATCCTGTCAACTTGAGATAAAGTCGTTTCAATACCAATACACATCCTTGCCGAGCTTTTCTGCGACCAGCGTACCCCAGCTTTCATGTAAACCCATATCTGTTGGCTGAAGATCGCACTCGTCGGACATAGGATCATCATGTGCGACAGCCAATCCAAACGCCAGTTGGCCGGGATTGTTTCGAACCTCGCTGGAGCCATCAAACAAGGCGCACAAGTCAAAGACGACCAGCGATGACGCAAAACGTAACAAGACGAGCAAATCATCATCGGTGACACCTGCTGCCTTGATCTTGTTCAGGATCGTCGGCACCCTTGCTGACGGAAATTCATGCTGGTCATAGTCCAGAACCGACTGCGTGCCAACTTCCACGCTGCTAGCCATTTCAACCAGTAACGTGGCGCGGGCCAGTTGAAAAATGCCTTCCTTCAGTTCGCTCCCAGCCCACGCTTCTGGTTCCTCAACCCCAAGTGCTTTGAAGGCCTCGATAAGGGTCTCGATGTCTTGTATTTTCAACTCTGGCGCCCTTTGAAACTGGCAATATACTCAGGTGGTTTCGCTATGACTGGCGGCATTCTTGCGCCACGCAGACCTTTGTTGCTGGACGCGGAATCTCGCAACAACCTCGAAGTAATAGGGGGGGCGATGCCCCCCCCAACGCGCGGCTCAGATCACCCGCTCGACCATCATTTTCTTGATCTCGGCAATCGCCTTTGCGGGGTTCAGCCCCTTGGGGCAGGTCTGGGCGCAATTCATGATCGTGTGGCAGCGATAGAGCTTGAACGGATCATGCAGATCGTCCAGCCGCTCGCCCGTGGCTTCGTCGCGACTGTCAATCAGCCAGCGATAGGCATGCAGCAGCGCCGCCGGGCCAAGATAGCGGTCACCATTCCACCAGTAGCTCGGGCAGGAGGTCGAGCAGCAGGCGCACATCACGCATTCATAGAGCCCGTCGAGCTTCTCGCGATCCTCGATCGACTGTTTCCACTCTTTCGCGGGCGTGTTCGTGGTCGTCTCCAGCCATGGCTTGACCGAGGCATGCTGCGCGTAGAAATGGCTCAGATCGGGCACCAGATCCTTGATCACCGGCATATGGGGCAGGGGGTAGATCTTCACATCGCCCGAAACCTCATCCATGCCGAAGATGCAGGCGAGGCGGTTCTGCCCGCCGATATTCATGGCGCAAGAGCCGCAAATCCCTTCGCGGCAGGACCGGCGGAAAGTCAGCGTCGGGTCGATCTTGGTCTTGATATAGATCAGCGCGTCCAGAACCATCGGGCCGCAATCGTCCAGATCGACGAAATAGGTATCGACCTGCGGGTTCTTGCCGTCATCAGGGTTCCAGCGATAGATCTGGAACTTGCGCAGCGTGCCGCCGGTTTCCGGCTTGGGCCAGGTCTTGCCGGTGCGCATCTGGCTGTTCTTGGGAAGGGAAAACTGGACCATCGTGCTACCTCATCGCAGGAACGGGGCAAGCCCGTCCGTGGCTAGACATCTGATTGTTTCGGGACGCGTGGCAATCTCGTAGACCAGCGCGCTTGTCGTCGGATGGACGACAGGTTGCGTTGCCGCAAGGGCAAGCTGCGTGATTTCTGCCCCGGACGCATTGTTGATCACGCAGTCGCTGGCCTGTTCCAGCGGCACACCGGGGAAGCGTTCCGCCAGCACCGGACGCACGGCTTGCCGCGCGGCGTCCCGCGCGAACTGGTCCTGCACCGGCGCGCAGGCCACCAGCGCCAGCGGCGCCGCAAGAAGGGCCGCGCGGATCAATAGACCCGCGCCTTGGGCGCGATTTTCGCCAGATCAATGCCGCCTTCTTCCTGCTTCGTCAGCGGCTCGGTCACAACCGGGCGGTAATCCAGCGCGACATTGGTGCCGTCCATGCGCGCCAGGGTGTGCTTGCGCCAGTTCACATCGTCGCGGTCGGAATAATCCTCGCGCGCATGCGCGCCACGGCTTTCCTTGCGCGCCAATGCGCCATTGATGGTGGTCAGCGCGCAGGGCATCAGATTGTCCAGCTCCAGCGTTTCCATCAGATCCGAGTTCCAGATCAAGGAGCGGTCGGTAACTTGCAGATCGCCCATCTTGGCCGCGACCTTGCCCATCTCGGACACGCCTTCGGCCAGCACCTCTTCGGTGCGGAACACGGCGGCATTGGCCTGCATGGTTTTCTGCATCTCCAGCCGCAGATCGGCGGTCGGGATCGCCCCGTTCAGGTTGCGGAAATGGTCAAACCGCGCGACCGCCTTGTCGACACTGGCGCGGTTCAGGGTCGGGTTCGGCGCCTTGGGGTCCACCACCTGACCGGCGCGGATGGCCGCAGCACGTCCGAAGACCACCAGATCGATCAGGCTGTTCGATCCCAGCCGGTTCGCGCCATGCACGCTTGCGCAGGCCGCTTCACCCACCGCCATCAGGCCGGGCGCGATGCGGCCCGGATTCTCGCTATCGGCGTTCAGCACCTCGCCCCAGTAATTCGTGGGGATGCCGCCCATATTGTAATGCACCGTCGGCAGAACCGGGATCGGCTCCTTGTTCACATCGACACCGGCAAAGACCCGCGCGCTCTCGGAAATCCCCGGCAGGCGCAGTTTCAGCGTCTCGGGCGGCAGGTGGTTCAGATGCAGATGGATATGGTCCTTGTTCGGCCCGACCCCGCGCCCTTCGCGAATCTCGATGGTCATGCAGCGCGACACCACATCGCGCGAGGCCAGATCCTTGTAGGTCGGCGCGTAGCGTTCCATGAAACGCTCGCCCTCGGAATTGGTCAGATAACCGCCTTCGCCGCGCGCGCCCTCGGTGATCAGGCAGCCCGCACCATAGATCCCGGTCGGGTGGAACTGCACGAATTCCATATCCTGCAAGGGCAGACCTGCGCGCGCCACCATCCCGTTGCCGTCGCCGGTGCAGGTATGCGCCGATGTCGCAGAGAAATAGGCGCGGCCATAGCCCCCCGTCGCCAGCACCACCATCTTGGCGTTGAACAGATGCAGCGTGCCATCATCGAGTTTCCAGGCCAGCACCCCCTGACACACGCCATCTTCGGACATGATCAGGTCGGTCGCGAAATATTCGATATAGAATTCGGCCTTTTCCTTGACCGACTGGCCATAAAGCGTGTGCAGCATGGCATGCCCGGTGCGGTCGGCGGCGGCGCAGGTGCGCTGCACCGGCGGGCCTTCGCCGAATTCGGTTGTGTGCCCGCCAAAGGGGCGCTGATAGATCCGGCCATCCTCGGTGCGCGAAAACGGCACGCCGTAATGTTCCAGCTCATAGACCGCCTTGGGGGCTTCGCGGGCGAGATATTCCATCGCATCGGTATCGCCCAGCCAGTCGGACCCTTTCACCGTGTCATACATATGCCATTGCCAGCTATCGGGGCCCATATTCCCCAGACTGGCGGCAATGCCCCCCTGCGCCGCAACCGTGTGCGAGCGCGTCGGGAAGACCTTGGTCACGCAGGCGGTTTTCAGCCCCTGTTCGGCCATGCCGAGCGTGGCGCGCAGTCCAGCCCCACCCGCGCCCACGACGACGACATCGTAGAAATGTTCTTCGATCTTGTATGCAGACATTGGTTTTCCTCAGGCGCGGAACAGGACAGCGGCGACGGACAGCACGCCCGCCACCCCGAAAGCCCAGCAAAACAGGGTATTGGCCAGCAGGGCCGCAGTGCGGGTCGCTTTGCCGGGCACATAATCCTCGATCACGGTCTGCAAGCCCTGTTGCAGATGGGCGAAAGCCGCGATCATGAACAGCACCGCGACCAGCGCGTGCCACAGGTTCGAATAGGTGGCGACGAACACCTCATGCCCGCCCCCCAGCGCGCGGCCAAAGGGGAAGATGAACAGCAGCGTCAGCGGAATAAGTGCGACCGAGGTGACGCGCTGGCTCCACCAGTGATGCGAGCCTTCGCCAGCCGCCCCATGGCCATGGACGCGCGCGTAATCTGTCTTGAAACCCATGATCCAGCCCCCTCAGACGATCAGAATGGTCAGCAGCGTCAGAACCGCCGTGCCTGCAAAGACGCCGTAGCTGGTCTTTTCAACCGTGGCGACATCCATCATGCGGCCAGTATCCCAGATCAGGTGACGGATCGAATTGAGCATGTGATACCACAGTGCCGCCAGCGAGCCGATCAGGATCAGATGGCCCAGGATCGAGGTCAGCAGCCCGTCCACAAAGGCGAAATACCCCGCGCTGAAAGCACCCGCAGCGAACCACCAGACGATCAGCATGGCCGCCAGTGTCATGCTCACACCGGTGATCCGGTTCAGGATCGAGGTAATGCCGGAAAGCGGCAAGCGATAGATTTGCAGATGCGGGGAAAGCGGGCGATTGCCCCGGTTGACATCAGCCATGCACGGCTCCCTTGCTGGTGGCTCGGCGACCTCGCGGCGCCTCGCTTGGTGCCTCCTGACATACTGGATTTCACGCAAATGTCACGCGTTCACAGGGGCGTGCGGGTGTTTTTCGCCGATGATTGCGATAAAATCCAAAGGAAATCGAGGTTTGTGATCACGGAATTTCGTGCTGTGATCACAAATCCCGGCCCGCGTGATCACTCTTCACGCCCGACCCGACTCACTTCGCGCATCGGGCTATTTCAATTCGCCCAGAACCGCCGACGAATCCGAACTGTAGTTGAAATAGACCAGTTGCGGCACGCCCCGGATCACGACCCCGATCAACAGCAAGGTGATCGGCCCGCGCATATCCTCGCGCATATACATCACGATTTCCTGCCGGAAGGCGGGCTCCTCGTCGCGGACCAGAACGGTCTGGCACAGATCGAAGCCCGCAGGAAACAGCTCATCCATGATCGCGAAATAGGCGTCGTAATTCTCGACCTCATGCGCCAGCATCGGGCCAGAGGTTTCGAGGAAAGCGCGGTATTCTGCATTCAGGAAATGCGCCTTCAGCCGCTCGAACAGGGGCCAGCTTTTGGCGGCGGCCCCGCAGCTCAATCCTTGCCCCAATGCGGGGCCGATACTCATGACCGACAGGAGAAGTGCCAATAGTCCCTTTCTCATGATATCCTCCATGCCAATAGGCCAAAGGATATCACAGCCAAAGCCCGGCAGGTCAGGAAATCAGCGCGGCATCAGCACCCAGTAATCCAGATCAAGCAGCACATCGGGGTGATATTTCCCGCTCTCCTCCCGCAAGATATCGCCCGCGCCCTTGGTCGCCACCAGCCGCAACCGCAGCGCGCCCACGCCCGGCGCGGTGGTTTCCGCCCGGTCCAGCACTTCCGACCAGGCCCGGATCGTGTCGCCCGCGAAACAGGGATTGGCATGGCTGCCCGCATTGATCGCCGCGATCATCTGCGCATTGGCCAGCCCGTTGAACGAGAGCGCCCGCGCCATCGAGATCACATGCCCGCCATAGATCAGCCGCTTGCCATCGGCGCGCTGGGTGGTGTCGAAATGCACTTTCGACGTGTTCTGCCACAGCCGCGTGGCCAGCATATGCTCGGCTTCCTCGACCGTCACGCCATCCACATGATCGACGCGCTCGCCCGGCATGTAATCGCCCCAGCGATGCGGCTCGCCCGCCAGCGTGAAATCATAAGCGCTGAAATCCAGCCCCTCGGGCACCACCAGATCCGCCGCATCGACCACGGGCGCCAGATCCGGCACCACGGGCGCGCCGGTCTCTGCCGCCGCGTCGCGCTTGCGCACCATCACCCAGCGCACATAGCTCAGGACGACTTCGCCGCGCTGGTTCATGCCCTCGGTGCGCACCCAGACCACGCCGCTCTTGCCGTTCGAATTCTGCTTCAGCCCGATCACTTCCGAGCGCGCGCGCAGCGTGTCGCCGGGATAGACCGGTGCCAGAAACCGCGCCTCGGCATAGCCCAGATTGGCGATGGCGTTCAGGCTGATATCGGGCACGGTCTTGCCAAAGACGATATGAAAGGCGATCAGATCATCCACCGGGCTTTGCGGCAGCCCGCAGGCACGCGCAAACTCATCCGAAGAATAAAGCGCCCCGCGCGCCGGGTAGAGCGCATGATAAAGCGCCCGCTCCCCACCCGAGACCGTGCGCGGCACCGCATGTTCGATCACATCTCCGATCCGGTAATCCTCGAAAAACCGGCCTGCAGTCGTCTTGCTCATCTTTTGCTCATTTTCTTGCTGAAAATACTCCGGGGGTCCGGGGGCAGCGCCCCCGGCGCTAGAGACTTCCGAGCTTCATCTCGGGCGCATAGTCCCCATTTACCTCTTTCACCACCGCCTGCGCGCAGCGCATCTTGCCGCTCGACGCGTCAAAAGCATAGGCGGGGCTGCCATGCAGCGCCCAGCCTTTTGACAGCGCTTCCGTCACCTTGTGACAAAAGGCCGATGTGTCCTCTTCCGTCAGCAACCGATAGGCCAGCATCACGCCCCCCCGAATGGCCATGGCCCAAGCCAGCCATGAATCTGCCCCACCACCAGCATCGCGAAAAGTGCGGCGACCACCGCGACGCCCTCTTTCCAGCCCGCAGCCTCGGGCGGGCGGGTCCAGTCGGGTTCTGCGCGGTTGATCGAGATGACCGCGATCACGGCCCAGGCCAGAAGCCCGCCGAACAGGATCACACCCTGCAGCGTGCCCACGACCAGGAGATGCGCCAGCGCCCAGGCCTTGAAGCCCGAAAGCTGCGGATGGCGGATCTTCTGGTGCAGCCGGGTTTTCAGCCCCGACACCGCGAACAGGTAGAACCCGATAAAGACCAGCAGGTTATTGAGATGCACCATCCAACCCGGCGCGACCCAGAGCCAGACCGGATCGGCCCAGCGATAGCCCAGTACCATCAGGATGATCGAGGCCAGGAGCGCCAGCGCGACCGGCCCCTTTCCCGCCTCGCCCAGTGCCGCGCGGCGGTCGGGCGCGAGGCGTTTGAACAGATGCGCCCCGGCCCAGAGGGCGACGCCGAGGATCAGGACCAGATTTCCCATGTGGCTACTCCGTCAGTTCTGCAATGGCCTCTGCCTTTGCAAGGATTTGCTTCGCAGTCACAATATGCAGATTCTCGACGATCTTGCCATCCACCACCGCCACCCCTTCGCCGCGCGCGGTCGCGGCGTCAAATGCCTCGATCTGGCGCTTCGCAAGCTCGATCTCAGGGCCGCTGGGCGAGAAGACCTCATTGGCGATGGCCAGTTGCGCGGGGTGGATCAGCGTCTTGCCGTCAAAGCCCATGTCGCGGCCCTGTTCACATTCCGCACGCAGCCCCGCCTCATCCCGGAACGCATTGTAGACCCCGTCCACCGCCACGATCCCGGCGGCTTTCGCCGCGATCAGCGGCAGTTGCAGCGCCGATAGCAGCGGCAGGCGGTCGGGGCGGAAGCGGCAGCCCATATCCTTGGCCAGATCATTCGTGCCCATGATGAAGCCCGCCATGCGGGGCGCGCGCGCAATCGCCAGCGCATTCATCACGCCAAGGGGGGATTCCATCATCGCCCAGATACGGGTTTCGCTCGTCTCGGCGCGCGCGTCGAGCAGGCGGGCCAGCTCCTCGACATGGCCCGCCTCATCCACCTTGGGCAGCAGAATCGCCTCGGGCCGGGCGGTTGCGATCACGTCCAGATCGTCGCGGCCCCAGTCCGAGGACAGGGCATTGATCCGCACCAGCTTCGCGCGGGGGCCATAGTCCTGGGCCTGCAGCGTCTCGGCCAGAAGCGCGCGGGCGCGCGCCTTCTCGTCCACCGCGACCGCATCCTCCAGATCGAAGATGATCGCATCCGTGGCCAGCGTTGCGGCTTTTTCCAGCGCGCGCGCTTTCGAGCCGGGGATATAGAGAACAGACCGGAAGGGGCGCGTGTCCATGATGAAGGCTCCTTGTAATATTCTGTCGCTTGTGGAGCATTTTGCGACATAAACCGCAAGCGGAAAATGCTGCATCGCAGCGGTGACGGGGCGTCCTGCGGCGCTAACATGGCAGCGTGCGCCGGGTTAACGCCGCTTTCGGGGCGTGCTGGCAGGCTGGGGGCCCCGCTTGCGCATTCTTCGAAAGGACTCTCCCATGCGTGCCCTCAGCCTCTGTCTTGCCCTGCTTCTCGCATCCCCCGCCGCTGCACAATCCCCGCAATGCGCGCCGCGCGCGCAGCTTCTGGACATGCTCGCGCAAAGCCAGCAAACCCGCCGCGCGATGGGGCAGGCGGGCCCTGCCGTGATGGAGCTTTTCGCCGCCGAAGACAGCCAGCGCTGGACGCTGACCGTGACTTTGCGCGACGGGCGCATGTGCCTGATCGCCCATGGCACGGACTATACGGCGCGCGACGAGGCTTTCCCGGTGCCCGGCACTGCCAGCTGACCGCCACAAGCCATGAAAAAACCCGCCGGTGATGCGGCGGGTTTCATATGGCGGTCCTGATTGCCGGTTCAGCGCGGCGCGATCATCATGATCATCTGCCGCCCTTCCATCTTGGGCATATTCTCGACCTTGCCGATCTCATCAATATCGGCGGCGACCCGGTGCAGAAGCTGCGCGCCAATATCCTGATGCGCCATTTCGCGCCCCCGGAAGCGCAGCGTGACCTTCACCTTGTCGCCCGCTTCCAGAAAGCGGAACACATTGCGCATCTTGACCTCATAGTCATGCGTATCCGTGTTCGGGCGGAATTTGACTTCCTTGATCTCGATGATCTTCTGATTCTTGCGCGCTTCGGCCTCGCGCTTCTGCATCTCGTATTTATACTTGCCGAAATCCATGATCTTGCAGACAGGCGGCACAGCATTGGGCGAGATTTCGACCAGATCGAGCCCGGCCTCTTCGGCCAGGATCAGCGCTTGCGAGGGTTTGACCACCCCCAGATTTTCACCATCGGCCCCGATAAGGCGAATCTCCGGCGCCCGGATACGATCATTGATGCGCGGTCCGGTATCGCGTTGCGGCGGGGCATTATGCGGTCTGCGGGCTATGGAAGCCTCCTGTATGCTGTTTCGGCTGGTAACTCAAACTAATGTCGCGGCATGTGCGATTCAAGCGCGAAGATCAAGCCCCATCCGCGAGAACATGCTTGTTTTCGCGCATGTGGCAGAGTCGACTTGCAAACCCTGACAGTTCTGGCATAGGCGGCCAGAGTATTGTTGTTCAGAGGGAAAACATCATGAACAAGACCCTTCTCGGTCTCATCGCAGCAGCGGCAGTGGCCGTTGGCATCTGGTTCGGGTTCCAGTCGCGGCAGGCGCCCGAGGTGATCGAACCGGTGACGGAGACGGTAGTCGAACCCGAAACCGTCGAAGAACCCGTCGAGGCGCCCGAGCCGGTTGAACCCGAGCCGGTTGAACCCGAGCCCGTCGAAGCCGAGCCCATCGAGCCGGAAGAAGAACCCGTAGTTGAAGAAGAAGCTGTGGTAGAGGAAGAAGCTGCGGTGGAAGCAGATGCTGCCGTCGAAGCCGAAGCTGATGCGGGCAGCGAAGCCGCTGTCGAAGATGCTCTCGACACGGCGGAAGAGACGCTCTCCCCCGAGGCTGCAGAAGAAACCGCAGATGCAGTTGAAGGACAGCTTGAGCTTGAAGAGCTTGGCCTTGATGTATCGCTCGACACCATCCGCGCCCAGATCGAGGCCGCAAATCTGAATATCGCAGAGCGCGGTATCATCGAAGGTCTGCTGCAGGCCGCTGGTGAGAACCCCGAACTGCTGCGCGAAGTGGCCGAGCGTCTGCGCCAGATGACCGGTAACTGATCCGCTCACGCTGATGAAAAGAAAGCCCGGATGCGCGCATCCGGGCTTTTTTCATGTCTCAGCCGCGCCGCCGTCTGCGCCCGCCGCCCGCGCCATCATGGGTGTTGAAACTCACCTCGGGCAGCGTCACGATGCGGCTCAGTTCGGGGAATGTATCGACCGCATGGGGCAGGGCATTGGCATTGACGAAATGCTCCTGAAAGCGCGGCTCGATCGCGGTCTCGACCTTGTGGATCCGCCCCACTGTGGCCTCGATTCCGGCCCGCGCCGCGACATTGCACAGTGCGATCCGCGCGCCGGTGCCCGCGGCATTGCCCGCGCTGGTCACGCGGTCCAGATGCGCGTCGGGGATCATGCCCAGCACCATCGCATGTTTCGGGCTGATATGGGCGCCAAAGGCCCCGGCCAGCACCACGCGGTCCACGCGCTCGGTACCAATTTCATCCATCAGCAGCCGCGCCCCGGCATAAAGCGCGGATTTCGCAAGTTGGATTGCGCGGATATCGCCCTGCGTGACGGTGATACGCGGTCCGCCCGTCGCGGTTGCATCATGGATCAGATAGGCATGTGTCCGCCCTTCGGGCAGACAGCGCGCGGTCCCGGTCTGCTCTGCCGAACCGATCAGGCCAGAACCATCGACCAGCCCCGCCATCCGCATTTCCGCCACCGCCTCGATGATGCCGGAACCGCAAATGCCGGTGATTCCCGTCGCCTCGGTCTCTGCGTCAAAGCCTGGCTCATCCGACCACAGATCCGATCCGATCACCCGGAATCGCGGCTCTTTCGTCACCGGGTCAATCTCGATGCGCTCAATCGCCCCCGGTGCCGCGCGCTGCCCGGAGGAAATCTGCGCCCCCTCGAACGCGGGCCCGGTGGGCGAGGAACAGGCCAGCACCCGGCGCTTGTCGCCCAGCAGGATCTCGGCATTGGTGCCCACATCCACGACCAGCACCAGATCTTCCGATGTCTCGGGGCTTTCCGACAGCGCCACGGCAGCCGCATCCGCCCCCACATGCCCGGCGATACAGGGCAACAGATAGGCACGCGCAGCCGGGTTCATCGCCGCCAGCCCCAGATCGCGCGCACCCACATTCAGCGCGCCAGAAGTCGCCAGCGCGAAAGGCGCCTGACCCAGTTCCACCGGGTCAATCCCCAGAAACAGATGATGCATGACCGGATTGCACACGATCACCGCTTCCATGATCTCGCGCGCGCTGATCTGCGCCTCGCGCGCGATCTCGGCGATCAGCGCATCCATCCCCTCGCGTAACGTGCGGGTCATTTCCACATCGCCGCCGGGATTCATCATCGCATAGCTCACCCGGCTCATCAGATCCTCGCCAAAGCGGATCTGCGGGTTCATGATGCCCGATGACAGCGCCACCTCGCCGGTGCGCAAATCGCACAGATGTGCTGCGATGGTGGTCGAGCCAAGGTCGATCGCCAGCCCGTAAAGCCCGCCCTCATAAAAGCCCGGCCAGATATCGAGCAGCCGGTGCGGCCCGGCATTGTGATCCTTGTGCAGCGCGACCGTCACGCGCCATTTGCCTTCGCGCAGCACCGGTTGCAGCTTGCGCAACACCTCCAGTCCGGCGGTGATTTCAGGGATGTTCCATTCCTCGCGCAGCGCCTTCGCCAGACGCTCGAAATCGCCCGAGGGCTCGTGCATGTCGGGCTCCTGCACCTCGACAAGATAAAGCCGCGTCGCCGGGTCCATCACGATGGCCCGCGCGGTCGCGGCCTTGCGCACGACCTGCCGGTGCACCTGGCTCTCGGGCGGCACGTCGATGACCACATCGCCCATGATCTTGGCCTGACAACCCAGACGGCGGCCACTGATCAGCCCGCGCTTGTCCTTGTAACGTTGCTCGACCGCGTTCCATTCGGACAGCGCCCCGTCCTTGACCGTCACACCATGCTTGGAGAACTCGCCATAGCCCGGCGTGATCTGGCATTTGGAACAGATACCCCGCCCGCCGCAGACGGAATCAAGGTCCACCCCCAATTGCCGCGCGGCGGTCAGAACCGGGGTTCCCACAGCAAAACGCCCCCGCTTGCCCGAGGGCGTGAAAATCACCAGCGCATCTGCCATCTGCCTGCCTCCGTGCTACCCCTCTCAGATAACTGTCTGAGCGGCAGAGGGAAGGCCGGATCGCGGCAATTCGGCACGAAATTCCGTCAGCGCGCGACCAGCACCGAAACCGGCGAATGGCGCACCACCCGCGAGGCGGTCGAGCCGATGAAATAATTGCTCATATCCGGCTTGTGCGAGGCGACCATGATCAGATCAGCGTTGCAATCCCCGGCACAGGCGATGATCTCTTCCGAGGCCCGCCCGCCCCGGATTTCGATATCCACCGTCTTGGCCTTGGCCACTGCGGCAAGCGATTCCATCTGCTCGCGCAATGCCTTGCGATGCTCCAGCAATTGCTCGCGCGCCACAATCGTTGCCAGATAGGCCGGGACTTCATCCAGAACATGCACCAGCGTGATGCTGCCATCCGGGTCGATCAGCTTGTTGGCTTTCTCGATCAACCCGCGGCTGGTCGCACCCTTGTTGAACAAGGCCACAGCGATAACGATGGATCTGTACATGGCTTCCTCCCTTTCAGCCGTGGCAGGTTCCGAAAGAAAACTGCCTTCCAAAGCGCTTTGGAAGGCAGCATCGCACAAGTTTCACCGCAAGGCAATCGCGGTGGCAGGCGACTCAGCGCGTGACCAGCACCGAAACCGGCGCATGACGTACAATGCGCGATGCGGTCGAGCCGATGAAGTAATCGCTCAGGCCCGGCTTGTGGCTGGCAATCATGATCAGATCGGCACCCGCCTCTTTCGCGGCACCCAGAATGGCGGCAGAGGGCTGGCCTTCGCGCACGACGCATTCGACATTCATGCCCGCGCCTTCGGCGGCAAGGGCCTCAAGCTGATCCTGCACATCACGGCGACGCGCGCTCATATGCTCTTTCGGGATCGAGGCCGCGACATAGCCCGGCACTTCATCGATCACATGAACCAGCGTGACCTTGCCGCCCTCATCCAGAAGCGTGCGGGCTTTCGCAAGGGCTGCGCGCGTGGTCGCACCTTCATTGAACAGGGCAGCGGCGATAACGATGGAGGAATACATGGAACTTTCCTTGTCTTGTTGGGTATTTCTTGGGTCTATTCAGCGTTCTACCAGAACCGAGCATTGCGCATGTCGTATCACGCGCGCCGCAGTCGAGCCAATAAAATAATCCCGCAGACCGGGTTTGTGGCTCGCGACCATGATCAGATCCGCGCCGCTGTCACTGGCGGCCTGCAGGATCTGACCTGATGCCGCACCGCGGCGGACCTCGGGCACCATGCGGATTTCCAGCCCCGGATCAATCAGCGCGCGCAACTCGACCGCAGCTTCCGCGCGACGTCTCTCAGCCAGATCGGCGGGCAGATCGGCGGCGATATATCCGGGCACTTCCTCCAGAGCATGGATCAGCCGGATCTCGCCTCCGGCATCGAGAAGCCGGGTCGCGCGGAGCAAGAGGGCCTTGGCCTGATCCAGATGTTCCAGATCCACGGCCACGATGATACGGCTATACATGCGACTGTCCTTTCCTGTTACGCCGGGCCAGATTGCGGGAATTGTGTCGCCTGCGCGTTGATCCGTGTCAAATCGCGGCGCCAATTCGCCAGTGTTTCAGTATGACATGAGATGTGAGCCTTGCGCCTCTTGCGCCCGCCCCTGTATCTGCGCGAGGGAGTATTTCAGGCAGTTCACACAAGAGAAGAGGCAGGCATGTCCGTTTCAGTGGTAATTCTCGCAGCCGGTCAGGGCAGTCGCATGCAATCCGACCTGCCGAAAGTTCTGCATCCTCTGGGGGCCGTGCCGCTGGTCCTGCACGCCATGCGCGCCGCCCGCGAGATCGAGCCGGAACGCACGGTGGTTGTCGTCGGGCACGGGGGCGATGCGGTCGCGAAGGTTGTGCGCGGCGAGGATGAGCTTGCCACCATCGTCACCCAGACCGAGCAGCTTGGCACCGCCCATGCGGTCGATCAGGCCCGCGCCGCACTTGAGGGGGCAGTGGGCGATGTGATCGTACTCTATGGTGACACCCCCTTCATCCGCCCCGAGACGCTGGAGGCGATGCGGACCGCGCGCGCAAGCCATGACGTGGTGGTGCTGGGGTTCGACGCCGCCGATCCGGGGCGTTACGGGCGGCTGATCACTCAGGGCGAGGCGCTGGAGCGGATCACCGAATTCAAGGACGCCACCGAAGAAGAACGCGCGATAACGCTTTGTAATTCCGGCGTGATCTGTGCGGACCGCGCGCGGCTCTTCGACCTGATCGCAAAGATCGGTACGGAAAATGCCGCCGGGGAATATTACCTGACCGATATCGTGGCGCTCGCCCGCGCGCAGGGGCTGAGTGCAGGCGTCGTGCGCTGCGACGAGGCCGAGACGCTGGGCATCAACACCCGCGCGGAACTGGCGCAGGCCGAAGCGCGGTTTCAGGCGCGGATGCGGGCCGAGGCATTGGAAAACGGTGTCACCCTCAGCGCGCCGGAAACCGTTTATTTTGCGCAGGATACCTGTATCGGGCGCGACACGGTGGTGGATCAATTCGTGGTCTTCGGCCCCGGTGTGACGGTCGAAAGCGGCGCGCATATCCGCGCGTTCAGCCATCTGGAAGGGGCCCATGTCAGCCGTGGCGCGGTGGTCGGCCCCTATGCACGTCTGCGGCCGGGGGCGGAACTGGCGGAAGATGTGCGGGTGGGGAATTTCGTCGAGATCAAGAATGCCCAGATCGACGAGGGCGCAAAGGTTAATCACCTCTCCTATGTGGGCGATGCAACCGTCGGGCCGCGCGCCAATCTCGGGGCGGGGACAGTAACCTGCAACTATGACGGGGTGTTCAAGCATCGCACCGAGATCGGCGAGGGGGCGTTTATCGGCTCTTCCACCATGCTGGTGGCGCCGGTGAAGGTGGGGGCGCATGCGCTGACCGGCTCGGGTTCGGTCATCACCATGGATGTGCCGGAGGGTGCGCTGGCTTTGGGCCGGGCGAAGCAGGAGACCAAGCCGGGCCTTGGCAAACGTCTGATGGAGCGGTTGCGCGCGGCCAAGGCCGCCAAGGTGAAAGGATAAGCCATGTGCGGAATCGTCGGTATCCTCGGGCGCCACGAAGCCTCGCCCCAGATCCTCAACGCATTGAAAAGGCTAGAATATCGTGGCTATGACAGTGCGGGTATCGCCACGGTGAACAATGGGCGGCTGGACCGTCGCCGGGCGGTGGGCAAGCTGATCAACCTGTCGGATCTCTTGGTGCATGAGCCGCTGCCGGGACATTCCGGGATCGGCCATACCCGCTGGGCCACGCATGGCGGCCCGACTGTCGCCAATGCCCATCCGCACCGGGCGGGCCGGGTGGCGGTGGTGCATAATGGCATCATCGAGAATTTTCGCGCGCTTCGCGAAGAATTGAGCGCTGACGGGGTGAGTTTCGCGTCAGACACCGACACGGAAACCATCGTGCAACTGACCAGCCGGTTCCTCGATCAGGGCCTGACCCCGGTTCAGGCGGCGCGCGCGGCGCTCAAGCGGCTGGAAGGGGCCTTTGCGCTGGCTTTTCTGTTCGAGGGCGAGCAAGACCTTATTATTGCGGCGCGGCGCGGGTCTCCGCTCTGCATCGGGCATGGGGATGGCGAGATGTATCTCGGCTCGGACGCGATTGCGCTGGCGGATCTGACCGACCGGATCACCTATCTGGAAGAAGGCGACTGGGCGATCATGTCGCGCGCCGGGGTGCAGATTTTCGATGCGGAAGATCAACAGACCGCGCGCCCGGTGAACCGGATCAATGTCGAGGCCGCGCGAATCGACAAATCCGGCCACAAGCATTTCATGGCCAAGGAAATGGCCGAGCAACCTGCCGTGCTGAAAGCGGCGCTCGGGCAATATTCCGCGGCGGATGCGCAGGGCATTGATCTGCCGGAAGCCCTTGATTTCAAAAGCGTTGATCGGCTGTTGATGGTCGCCTGCGGCACCGCCTTCTATGCCTGTCAGGTGGCGAAATACTGGTTCGAGAAATATGCGGGCCTGCCGGTCGAGATCGATATCGCCTCGGAATTCCGCTATCGCGACCCGGTTCTGGGGCCTGCGAATATGGCGCTTTTCGTTAGCCA
Source organism: Natronohydrobacter thiooxidans (assembly GCF_001884735.1). Taxonomy (GTDB): domain Bacteria; phylum Pseudomonadota; class Alphaproteobacteria; order Rhodobacterales; family Rhodobacteraceae; genus Roseinatronobacter; species Roseinatronobacter thiooxidans_A. Next base: position 203,380 of record NZ_MJAP01000013.1, read on the forward strand.
ATCCGGCGAAACCGCCGACACGCTGGCGGCTCTGCGCCATGTGAAACCACATGTAGGTCAAGTGGTTTCGGTGGTGAATGTGCCGACTTCCTCTATCGCGCGCGAGAGTACGGTCGCTTTACCAATCCATGCCGGGCCAGAGATCGGCGTGGCCTCGACCAAGGCATTTACCGCGCAACTTCAGGTGCTCGCGCTGCTTGCGCTGCGCGCCGGACGCGATCGCGGGCGCCTGTCGGATGAAGAATTTTCAAGCCTTCTCAATGAGTTGCGCAGCGTTCCTGGCTATGTGGCGCAGGCGCTGGATCGGGAGGAGGAGATACGGCGGATGACCGAATCGCTGGCGCAGGCGCGGGACGTGCTGTTCCTTGGACGCGGCACCATGTATCCCCTGGCGCTGGAAGGTGCGCTGAAGCTCAAGGAAATCAGCTACATACACGCCGAAGCTTATGCGGCAGGTGAACTGAAGCACGGCCCCATCGCGCTGATCGAGCAGGATCTGCCAATTTTCATTTTCGCGCCTTTTGACGCGCTTTTTGAAAAAACCGTCTCGAACATGCAGGAAGTCATGGCGCGGCAGGGCAATGTGTTTCTGGTCTCGGATGCGAAGGGTCTGGCAGAGGCGGGGGATGTGCCCAACCGGCTGCAGATGCCGACGGTCCCCGATCTGATCGCGCCGATTGTCTATGCGGTGCCCGCGCAGCTGATCGCCTATCACGCGGCGCTGCATCGCGGCACGGATGTGGACCAGCCGCGCAATCTGGCGAAATCGGTGACGGTGGAATGAGCCGCGCAGAGCAGGTGCTGGAGGCGTTGCGCGCGCAGGGCGATGCGACCAAGGCGGCGGAGATGGCGGCCTATCACAAGACCGGGCGCGAATTTCTGGGTGTCTCGGCGGCGCTGCTGGATGAAATGGCGCGTGGGTTGCGCCGCGAGATCACGCTGGAGGCGCGTTGCGCGCTGGCGCGCGAGATGTGGGCCAGCGATATCCATGAAGCCTGCATCTTTGCCGCGAAACTGCTGACGCAGGCGCGGATCCGGCCCGAGGATGACGAAGTCTGGCAGATCATCGCCGGTTGGGCGCAGGGATTTGACAGTTGGGCCCTGGCCGATCACGCCAGTATCGCAGGCGCGAAGCGGTTGCAGGCGGTGCCTGCGCGGCTGGATCAGGTCGCGGGCTGGACCACACATGAGAATATGTGGACGCGGCGCGCGGCGCTGGTGATGACGCTGCCCTGGGCGCGGCTGACCCATCCGAAAGCGCAGGAACTGGCAGTGCGCGAGCGGGTGCTGGGCTGGGCAGAGGGCTATGTGACGGATCGCGACTGGTTCATCCAGAAGGCGGTGGCCTGGTGGCTGCGCGATCTGTCGCGGCGCGACCCGGAACGGGTGCTGGCCTTTCTTGACGGTCCCGGCGCGGGGCTGGCGAAATGGGCGCGGAAAGAGGCGCTGCGGATCCTCCAGCCCTGAGCGCGGGGGATTCGGGCGGGATCAGCCCGCCCGGAGCGCGGCCATGGCTTCGGCCAGATCCAGCTTGCCGTCATAAAGTGCGCGGCCCGAGATTGCGCCGTCGAGTGTCGCGCCCGAATCGCGCAGCGCGATCAGATCGGCCAGACTGGAAACCCCGCCCGAAGCGATGACCGGGATCGAGACGGCGCGCGCCAGGGCGGCGGTGGCCTCGACATTCGGGCCCTGCATCGCGCCGTCGCGGTTGATATCGGTGTAGATGATCGCAGCGACGCCGGCATCCTCGAACTGGCGGGCAAGGTCGGTGACAAGGACATCGGTTTCCTCGGCCCAGCCTTTGGTTGCGACGCGGCCCTCGCGCGCGTCGATGCCGACCGCCACCTGACCGGGGAAGGCGCGGGCGGCCTGACGCACGAGATCGGGGTTTTCGACGGCAATTGTGCCAAGGATCACACGCCGGAGGCCACGGGCGAGCCAGCCCTCGATCGTCGCCATGTCACGGATGCCGCCGCCCAACTGGCAGGGGATGGTGACGGCGGCAAGGATGGCTTCGACCGCCTGCGCATTGACCGGGGCACCGGCGAAAGCGCCGTTCAGATCGACCAGATGCAGCCATTCGGCACCCTGGGCGGCGAAGGCGCGGGCCTGATCGGCGGGGCTGTCATTGAAGACAGTCGCCTGATCCATCTCGCCCTTGTAAAGCCGCACGCATTGGCCGTCCTTGAGGTCGATGGCAGGGTAGAGGATCATGGCACGGCCTTTCCTGAGCGGGATTTGCGCGCCTTCTACCTTGGGGCGGGGGGCAGGAAAACCTCTAAAAGACGTCTGCCGCGCCGGATGCGTGCGGTGGTGCAGTGAAAACGGGGGCTTTGCAGGGCTGCGGCAGAAAGCGCCCGTTCAGCGTGTCCTTGCACGCTTCACGGGCGCTGCCCGGCATAGCCGGGCGGGGCGTGTGGCAGTGGTTGGGCAGGGTGCAGCGGGGGCACTTAAAGAGTATTGCGAACCGCGTTTCCGGTTCTGCGGGACCGGTTGGTCACTCTGGGGGGCTGAGCCTCATGGATTTCGCCCGAAGACGCAGCACTTCAGGCGCCAGATCGCCCGAGGATCTCAGCGCCGCCCGCCGGGGATGACGCGCAGCACGGGGCGTCGGGCAGGCGCGGCGGGGGGCTCGTCGAGCACGGGCCGGGCCAGTGTGAAGCGGCGCGGCGCGCGCCCGGTCTCGCCGCGCTGGTCGAGCACGCCCAGAAGGCGGGTGATGCGCCCAGCCTCATCGACCAGCGGCAAGAGCGCGAGCGTGGCACTGATCTGCGGCATCCCCGACTCGGCTTCGGCCTCCAGCGACAGGATCACGCGCGCGCCCTTTGCGGTCTGTTCGACCGCTTCGGCGAGCGCGTCGCGCGCGCTGCCCACAAACAGCACCGAAAGCGGCATGCCGCGCATTTCCATGCCCATCAGGGCCTCGATCCGGTGGCCGCAGATGCGCAGCCGCGCCACGCGCGGGGTGACGAGTTCCGCCAGAAAGACATGGGGCAGGGCATCAGCGAGCGCCTGAGCCTCGATTGCGGCGCGGCGCGGCGGGGTGCCGTTCTCGCGCAGGCTGGACCAATAGGCGCAGACCCGGGCGAAGAGCGTCGGGGTCGCATGCGAATCGAAAGCGGTGCTACCGGTGAATTTGCCCGTATCCGTCATGCTGCATCCATCCCCTGCTCTCCACGCGCGGCAAGACGCGCCGCGACATCCTTGCCCGGAGCCTGCTGATCGGAGCCTTCATCCTGCAGCAAGCTCTGTTAATGAGATATTAATAGCTCGAATTGTGCTCGATTTCTGCCATATTTTGTGAATTTGGTTAAGGCGATGCGACCGGGCGCGATGGCGAAGACAGGGAGAGCGCATGTATTCGATGACAGGCTATGCCAGCCGCGCCGGGAGCCACAGGCTCGGTACGACCATACTTGACTGGGACTGGGATATGCGCGCGGTCAATGGCCGCGGGCTGGATCTCCGTCTGCGGCTGCCCGATACACTTGGATTTCTGGAGAAATCCCTGCGCGACAGGCTCTCGGACCAGTTGTCGCGCGGCAATGTCAGCCTGGCGCTGCGGCTGCGGATCGCACAGGCGGAGACTGTGGCGCAGGTGGATGCAGAGGCGCTGGAGGCGGTGCTGGCGGCGCTGGATCTGATCCAGTCGCGGGCGCAGGCGGCAGGGGTTCTGCTGCAGGCCCCGAGTGCGCTGGATCTGCTGGCCTGGCGCGGTGTGCAACAGCAGGGCCCGGAAATTGCCACAATTCCGCCCGAAATGCTGGGGAGGATTCTGCTGGAGGATTTCGATGCGCTGCTGGCGGATTTCTCGCAGGTGCGGGCGCAGGAAGGGGCGGCGCTGGCCGGGCTGCTGGCGGGCCAGCTGGATGAGATCGCGCGGCTGACTGCCGCCGCGCGGGATTTGCGGGACGCGCGCAGTGCCGATCTGCGCGCCCATTTCGAGCGCGCCATGGCGCTGGTTCTGGAGAGCGCGCGCGCCGATCCGGGCCGGATCGAGCAGGAACTGGCGCTGCTGGCGGTCAAGGCCGATCTGACCGAGGAGCTGGACCGGCTGGAGGCGCATTGCGCCGCCGGGCATGCGCTGCTGGAGGCCCAGGGCCCGGTCGGGCGCAAGCTGGATTTCCTGACGCAGGAGTTCAACCGCGAGGCCAATACGCTCTGTTCCAAGGCGCAGCATCTGGAGATGACGCGGATCGGGCTTGACCTCAAGACCGTGATCGACCAGATGCGCGAGCAGGTTCAGAACGTGGAGTAAGCCCATGACCCGGCGCGGTTTGCTGATCATCCTGTCATCGCCCTCGGGGGCGGGGAAATCGACGCTGGCGCGCCGCCTGATGGACTGGGATGCGACGATCCGCTTTTCGGTCTCGGCCACGACGCGCGCGCCGCGCCCCGGCGAGGAAGAGGGGCGCGAGTATTATTTCCGCAGCCGCGCAGAGTTTGAGCAGATGATCGCGGCGGGTGAGATGCTGGAACATGCCGAAGTCTTCGGCAATTTCTATGGCTCGCCCAAAGGCCCGGTCGAGGCCGCGCTGGCCGCGGGGCGCGACATGCTGTTCGATATTGACTGGCAGGGCGGGCAGCAGGTGCGCAATTCGAGCCTGGGCAAGGATGTGGTGTCGATCTTCGTACTGCCGCCCTCGATCGCGGCGCTGGAGATGCGGCTGCGCGGGCGCGGGCAGGACAGTGACGCGGTGATCGCCGGGCGGATGCAGAAATCGCGCGATGAGATAAGTCATTGGGCGGAATATGATTATGTGCTGATCAATGATGATCTGGAGCGCACCGATACGGCGCTGCGCGGGATCATCCAGTCCGAGCGCCTGCGTCGTGAGCGCCAGACCGGCTTGACGGATTTCGTGCGCGGGCTGAACCGCGAGTTCGAGGCGCGGCTGGCGCGATAGAGCGCGCTGTCACCATGGCACGATGCGCGAGAGTGGGTTCCGGTGTTGCACGACAGGCGCTCGCGCGAGATCAGGGCGGGCAGGCACCTGAAGATAAGCGCGCGCCGCAATGCGGCTTTCATTGAGCTGTCGAGACGCTTTAACTTCTTGTTTTGTCGCAATTTCGAACCGAAAAAGTCTGTCAACTTTTTCTGAAATTGCTTTAAGGTCTTGTTGTGGCGTGTTTTTATCAGAAAACATCTGTCAGCGCTCTCTGAAATTGCTTTAAGGAAATCTTCAGCCCTTGATGCGAGACTCGCGGGATCGGATCTCGCAGGGGGCGCGTGGATGAGCATTATCGGTTTTCTGATCGCCATACTGAGCGGGCTGGTTGCGGCGGGCTATGCGCTTTCGGGCGGATCCGGGCTGCTGCTGGCGGTGCTCGCCTATAGCCTCGGCGGGGCGGCAGCGCTGGTGCTGTCAATGACCGTGATCGGCTTCTTCCTTCCCGCACGCGCGTCGCCTGCGGCAGGGGAGATGCCGTAATCCGCATTGCTGTCCTGCCGCGCTTTGGGCAGTCTTGCGCCAGACCCGGCAGAAAAGGTGGTGCGCGATGACGGATGCGCTTGCAGTGGCGAAGAAAGACATGCGGCGCGAGGCCGGTTTGCGGCGCGATCAGGCGGTGGCCGCTGGCGATCCTGACCGCATGAACGCAGCGGCTGCGGCGCGTGTTGCGGATGTGCTGGCGGCGCGGTTCGGGGACAGGCTGCCGGGGGTGGTTCTCTCGGCCTATATGGCGATGCGCGGGGAACTCGATCCGCGCGCGATCATGACCCGCCATCCGGGGCCGGTCTGCGTGCCGGTGATCACGGGCAAGGGCCAGCCGCTGGATTTTCACCGCTGGACGCCCGAGGGCCGGATGGTGGCGGGCACATTCGGGGCGATGATCCCCGAAACACGCGAGGCGCTGGTGCCGGAAGTGCTGATCGTGCCGCTGCTGGCCTTTGACCGGCAGGGCTATCGTCTGGGCTATGGCGGAGGGTTCTATGACCGGACGCTGGAGCGATTGCGCGCCGCAGGCCCGGTTCTGGCGATCGGCTTCGCCTTTGATACGCAGGAAGTGCCGCTCGTGCCGATCGAGGCGACGGACCAGCGGCTGGATCTGATTGTGACCCCGGAGCGGGTGATGGTGCCGGAGTGACCGGACAGCTCTGTGGCGGACTCCGTGACGGTGTTTGATCCGGGGGGGCCGAGCTCGGAGGTCGCATGTCGGGCAGGGCAGCGGGTGTTGGGCCTGTCCGGTGATCCGGCGGGGGGATGCGCTGGGTTCCTGAACGAGTCGGAGGTCGCATCGCGCAAGCGCGGCACAGACGCGGGAAGCGTCGCTGGTCGCCGGGGGGATGAAGTGCCCTCATGGGCACTGGTCCGGTGTCGCAGGGCTTCGTGATCCCTCAGGCGCATCCTGGGCGGGGGCGCGCCATGGGGCAGAGTTGTCGGGGCAGCGGGTGTTGGGCCTGTCCGGTCGGGTGCTGCTTCCCTCCGCTATCCCTCCAGATCGCTTCCGTCCGGTGCTCGAAACAGAATGGCTGAGCGCGAGTTTTCGGGGGTGACCAGCCACATCGCGGGGAGGGGTGCGGCGGGTGCGGATCAGGCCGGGGCGGCGGATAGCCTGCTCGGCCAAGCAGGACAAGCCCTGGGCGCGCGTCCTCCGGGATGATCAGCCGCATTGTGGTGCTGGGTGGGGGATTGGCACGGCTCGCGCCGCCGCGGGGCGGGGGCGCTGGGCGCGCGCGGGGAGGGGGGCGAATGTGGATCAGGCGGGGCAGTCTGGCCCGCCTGGGCGGCCGGTGCCACGCCCGCGCAGGACTCTTCCGGGATATCAGCCGCCTCGCGGGGTCGGCCGGAGCGGAATGCGTGGTCTCTCGCCGCGGGGGTGGTGGGCATTGATATCGCGCGCCGGAATGTCCGGTCGGGTGAATCCTCAGCCCGGTATTCGCTGTGGCCGGGGCGGCGGAGAGCGCGTCCGGGGTGGGAAATGCGACGCCTGCGGGCGAATTTTCGGGGGGGCGGTCGCATTGTGGTGGGGGGCGACTGTACCGTCTCTCGCTGCTGAGGGGCGGGGGCGCTGGGCGCAGGTTGGGAGCGTAGTGGTGTGCGCGGATCAGGCGCGGGCGTTTGGCCGCTCCGGGCCGGGCAGCACAAATCCCGCGCGTGAGCTCTCGGAGGTGACCAGCTGCATCCTGGGGCCGGGGGAGCCCCTCCGGGCGGGGCAGCACTAGTTGCGTGCACGGGTCTTCGGGGGTGATCGGGGCCGTCGCGGTGCCGGGTGGGGCGGAATGGAGGGCCTTTCGCCGCTGCGGGGCACGGGCGGCGATGAACGCGGCGGGTGAAGGTCAGATTGGCGTCTGAGCCGTCCGGGATGGGAGGGATGACAGCTGCGTGCGCGCTTTCGGGGGGATCAGGCGCCTTGTGGTGCCGGGCAGGGAAATATGCAGCCTCTCGCGCATTTTAGGTCGCGGATATTGAGCGCGCGCGAGGTGGGCCGGGGCGGGCGCGGGATGCGTGGCGTCTCGCCGCTGCGGGGCGCGGGCGTTGACATGGCGCGCGGGAAGGGCTGCGCGATCAGGCCGGGGCGGTGGGCAACCCCTCCGGGCCGGGCATCGCGACGCCTGCGCGCGATTCCTCGGAGATGATCACCAGCACTTCCGATCCGGGCAGGACCGGGTGCACGGTTTTTGTCAGTTGCTGATAGAGCGCGTCGACCTCGCGGGCGGTGATGGCGGCCTCGGGCGTGTAATAGACGCAGATCAGATGGCTGCGGCCGTTTTTCATCACCGTGAAATCCTGCACCTCGCCGGGCAGGGCCGCGAGAACCGGGCGCATCGCCCGGCGTGCCGCTGAGATCGTGGCGGGCTGTGCGGTCACACCGGCCAATTCGCCCAGACCGGCGAGGAAATCCTTCCAGAAATGGCCAAGGGCGGCGAGGCACAGCATGAGCACGATCAGCGAATCGCCGATGGGCGCGACGGGGGCGAGGAAGCTGTCGCGATAGACATAGATGGCGATGAGGCCGGTTCCGGCGATGCCCGACAGCGCGCCGTCGAAGATCGCGGCCTTGGCCTCGACCCGCAGGATGTCGCTGCGCCGACCCGTTTTGACCCAGTTGCGGTAATGCACCGCCCAGAGCAGCAGGCAGGTCACGGCGATGATGGCGAAATAGATGAAGACCGGGGCGAAGACGAGTTCCGAGACCTCGCCATGGACCAGATAGGCATGGATCGACTGCGCGGATGTGGCGACCGCAAAGAGGATCAGGCCAAGGATGGTGAGCGCGCGGAAGGTGGTGAAGAGTGATTCCTCGGTCGCATAGCCCAGCGGTCGGAACTTGTCGGGACCGCGCGAGAGGCGGCGGCTGACCAGCAGGCCGATCAGCGCCCAGGTGAAGCCGATGGCCGAAAACAGCCCGTCGACGAGAATGGCGCTGGAATTGGCCATGATGCCCGCGCCGACACCCGCCGCGCCCATGAAGAGATTGCCGATCATCGACAGGATCATCGAGCGGCTTTCGCGGGTGGCATGGGGGCTTTGGGTCATGGCGGGGCACCTTGGGCGGGACAGCGGATCGTTGCGCCAGCTTGGCACGGATGGCGGCCGGGGTGAAGCGCGGTGCTGGCAGGCAGGGCTGCGTTTTCGGGGCGGGTTATTCGGCGCCGATGGCGTGGCTGTAGCCGCGTTCGGCCCCGGCCTCGGTGCTCTGGGCCGGGCTGTCGGGCGTCAGGGGGAATTCCTCTTCCGGCAACCCTTCGCGCGAGAGCAGGATGGCGACGGGGCGGGCGGCGGGGATATGCGAGCAGACGATCATCACCGCGACCATGAAGGGGACGGCGAGGAACATGCCGGGGATGCCCCAGACCGCGCCCCAGAAGGCGAGCGAGATGATGATGCCGAAGGCCGAGAGGCGCAGGGTCCGGCCCATCAGCATCGGGTCGATGACATTGCCGAGGATGAACTGGATCATGCCTGCGAGCACGAAGATGAGCACGGCGGTCTGCGGCTCGGGCACCTGGATATAGGCCACCAGCGTCACGATCAGCGTGGCGATGATGGAGCCGACCGAGGGGAGGAAGTTCAGAACGAAGGTCAGCAGCCCCATGGCCACGGCGAATTGCAGGTTGAAGACGCTGAGCAGCAGGAAGATCGCGACGCCGGTGACGGAAGAGACCAGCGTCTTGACCAGAAGGTAGCGGTTCACGCGGCGGATGATCGAGCCGATGATGGCGCTGACGCGCGCCGCCTGGGCCTTGTCGGCCATCAGGTTTTCCAGCTTGGTGCCGAACCAGACCCGTTCGAGGAAGAGAAAGCCCACGAAGAGGATGATCAGCACGACCTGGCTGAGGATCGTGCCCGCCTGACCGGCGGCCGAGCGCAGATAGCCCGAGATCTCGATGCTGCGCACCGTCTGCAGGACCGAGTTCTCGACCCCCGGACCCATCCATGCGAACATCTGCGCAATCGCGCGCTGCGCGTCGTCGGTATAGGCGAGGGTGGTGCTGAGGACCGTATTGATCTGCGAGATCACCAGCCCTGCAAGGGTCAGCAGCCCCGAGGCGATGAGGAACACCGCGACGATCGAGGCCAGCCAGTTGGCGATGCGGAACTGGCCGATGCGCAGGCGCGAGATCGAGTTGATCGCATCCGAGGTCAGCGAAAACAGGATGATGGCGATGGCGAGTGCGATCAGGATGAATTTCGCCTGCACCAGCAGAAACAGCACCACGGCGAAGGCGATGATGCCCATCAGCCATGTCTGCAGGCGGAACTTCTCGTTGAAGCTCAGCCTTGCGATGCCGCTTGGGGCCGGGGTGGTGTTCTTGTCAGACATATGGTGCGGCTGCCACTGCGGAACTCAGGTATGCAGTATGCGTGCCCCCTGTGACGCGCACAAGGGTGTTGCCGCGTTTTTTATCGGCGGCTCAGTCGCCTTCGCGGGCCGCGCGCAGGATATAGGCGGCGATTGCGTCGAGATCGGCCTTGTCGAGCTGGCGCAGATTGCCGACCACATCGGCCATGGTCCCGCCCACCACGTCGAATTCAGGGGTCAGGCCGGAACTGAGATAGGCGCTGACATCGAATTCGGTCCAGTCGAAACCCGGCCCGGCAATGGCCGGGATCCGGCCTGTGCCCGAGGGGTTGGGTGCGCCACGGTGCCATTCGGCGCGGGTGAGCCCGCCAAGGAGGTTGCGCGGCGTGTGGCATTCGCCGCAATGGGCGAGCGCTTCGGCAAGGTAGCGGCCGCGTTCTTCTTGCGGGGTGAGGGGGCCGGTGACGGCCCAGTCGTCGCGCAGGAAGAGGGTTTTCCACAGGCCCAGCGTGCGGCGGATGGTGAAGGGAAAGTCCAGATCATGCGGCAGCGAGGGGGTCGCGTCCGAGGGCAGGGTCATCATATAGGCATAGAGATCGGCGATGTCCTGCGGTTCGGCCCGGATATAGCTGGTATAGGGGAAGGCCGGGTAATAATGCGCGCCTTGCGGAGAGATGCCGCGCATCACCGCATTGATGAATTCGGCCTGCGACCAGTTGCCGATGCCATGGTCGGGGTGGGTGCTGATATTCGGGGCGTGAAAGGTGCCGAAATCGCTGGCAAAGCTGCGCCCGCCTGACAGGATCAGCGGATCAGAGTCGCGCGCAGGCGCACGATGGCAGGAACTGCAGCCGGCGGCGAGGAAGATGGTTCGACCTGCCTGCGGGTCGCCTTGCAGGTCGGTGATCTGTGCCTCGTCCAAGGGGCGCGGGGCGGAGAGCGCCCAGGCGGTTCCTGCCGCTATGATGCCCAAAGCTGCGAAGCCCAGAAGAAACCGGTGCATGAGAGCCCTTTCGCTGATCCTGTGGGCGGGTTCGATGCCGCGCCCTGCCTTAGCTGGCCTCTTCGCGATAGACCTCATGGCAGGCCTGACAGGCGCCTGCGGTTCTGCCAAAGGCGGCCTGCATGGCCTCCAGACCATCGCCCGCAGCCCCCTGCAGCGCTTCGGTCGCGTCTTGCAATGCGCCGAATTTCGCCGCGAAATCATCGAGATTGTCCCAGATCGCGGGCCGGGCGCGGGTGCCGTCGATACTCATGGAATCGGTGCCTTCGGGCCAGAGGCGGGACTGGTCGTGGCGGGTCACATGAAAGAGATTGTCGGCAGCGGTCTGCGCCATTTCGGCGTCATAGTCGATCCGGCCTTGCGCCATGGCGCCCATGACGCCGAAATTATGAATGAAGAGCTTGAACTGCCCCTGCCGTGTTTCAACTGCCGGGTCATTCTCGGCCATGGCCGGAAAGGCGATGGCGGCGCCGAGGGCAAGGGTTCCAATGAGGTGTTTGAAAGACATTCTGTCTACTCCCTGTTGATCACGGCTGTGACCTTAGGATAATGCTGTCGCAAATCAATATCATAGATCCGTGAGGCGGGTCTCAGGTGAAGCGGACCTTGCCGATAAAGGGCAGGTTGCGGTTTCTTTGGGCATAATCAATGCCGTAGCCGACGACGAATTCATCGGGGATCTCGAATCCGGTCCATGTGGCCTTGATCTCGACCTCGCGGCGCGAGGGTTTGTCGAGAAGCGCGCAGACTTCCAGCCGGGCGGGGTTGCGCGCGAGCAGGAGTTGCAGCACATGGCTGAGGGTGAAGCCGGTATCGACGATATCCTCGACCACCAGCACATCGCGCCCCTCGATCTGGCCGGAGAGATCCTTGAGGATGCGCACTTCGCGCGAGGAGCGGGTGCTGTCGCCATAGCTGGAGGCTTCGAGGAAATCGACCTCGACCGGCAGGTCGATTTCGCGCACCAGATCGGCGATGAAGACGAAAGAGCCGCGCAAAAGCCCCACGACCACGAGTTTCTCGGTGCTCTGGAAGCTGCGCGATATTTCCTCGGCCAGTTCCTCGACCCGTGCGGCGATTTGCTTGGCGGAGATCATCTGGTCGATGACATAGGCTGGCTGCGTCATAACTGCCCCTTGATTTTTCGGTCTGACTTTAGGACATGGGCGCGGAGCAGGACAAGAGCAGAGCATGCCCAAACATACCGAACATCGCCATATGCCCTATGAGGCGGGACAGATTTTCGATCTGGTGGCGGATGTGGCGCGCTATCCCGAATTTCTGCCCTGGACCGCGGCGGCGCGGATCCGGTCGCGCAGGCCGATTGCGGGGGGCGAGGAGATCGAGGCGGATCTGGTGATTTCCTTCAAGGTGTTTCGCGAGCGATTCGGCTCGCGCGTGCGGCTTTACCCCGAAGCGGGCAAGATCGACACGGCCTATCTGGACGGGCCGTTCAAATATCTGATCTCGCATTGGCAGGTGCGGCCTGCCGAGGGGGGCGGCTGTGTCGTGGATTTCTCGGTTGATTTCGAGTTCCGCAATCCGGTGCTGCAAAAGCTGATCGGGGTGGTGTTCGATCAGGCGATGCGCCGGGTTGTGAGCGCGTTCGAGGCGCGGGCGAAGGCGCTTTACGGGTGAGGGGGGCGTAGGGTGCGTGCTGTAGCACGCACCTTACCTTGCGTCGTCGCCAAGCGCTGCGGCGAGCAGGTTCAGGGCATGGGTGACACTGGCCGCGCGCACCCGAGCACGGCCAAGCGGGCCGAAATCGACGGTTTCGGTACGGGTGCCGTCGGGCCGCGCGATGCCGAAACAGACGCGGCCTTCGGGTTTGTGCTCGGACCCGCCGGGGCCTGCGATGCCGGTGACGGCGACGGTGATTGTCGCATTGGCGCGGGCCAGCGCGCCTTCGGCCATCTCTTGCGCCACCTGTTCCGAGACCGCGCCATGGGCGGCAAGGGTTTCAGGTCGCACGCCCAGCATCTCGGTCTTGGCGGCGTTGGAATAGGTGACGAAGCCGCGATCCACCACATCCGACGATCCGGGGATATCGGTCAGCGCGGCACTGATCATGCCGCCGGTGCAGCTTTCGGCGGTGGCGATCCGCGCTCCGGCGGCGCGGGCCAACGCCAGAAGCTCGGCGGGGCTCATGCCCCCATGATCCCATGTGCGACCACGGCGGCCACGGCCACGACCATTGCCGCCAGCGCGCCTGCGATGATATCATCGAGCATCACGCCCAAGGGCGTGTGCATCCGGTCGGCCAGCCCCACCGGCCCCGGTTTCCAGATGTCAAAGGCGCGGAAGGCGAGAAACGCCACCACCCAGCCCGGCCAGAGTGCGGTGATCGGCACGCCCTGCATCATCGCCCCAAGCGAGACCGGCCAGAGCGCGAGCCATTGACCGGCCACTTCGTCGATGACGATCTCCGAGGGGTCCGGGTCATCGAGGCCGCGGGTTTCCTGCACCGTCGCCCACCAGCCGATCAGGAAGACAAGCACTGTGGCGAGTGCCAGCAGCGCGAAGCCGCCGATCTGGTGGATCGCCCATGCCGCGGGCAGGGCTGCGAGCGAGCCCCAAGTTCCGGGGGCCGGGCGCAACAGGCCCGCGCCGAAGAAGGTGGCGATGAGGCGGGTGGGGGTCATGCTGTCTCCTTTGCGATCAGGCAGGCGGTGGCGAGGGCGGCGATCCCTTCCTCGCGGCCGGTGAAGCCAAGGCGTTCGGAGGTGGTGGCCTTGACCGAGATGCGGCTGGTGTCGAGGTCCATGATCTGCGCGAGTTTTTCCTGCATCGCCGCGGCATGGGGGCCGATTCTGGGGCGTTCGCAGACCAGTGTCACATCACAATTGCTGATGCGAAACCCCATGCTCGCGGCCAGATCGACCGCATGGCGCAGGAAGATATGGCTTGCCGCGCCCTTCCATTGCGGATCACTGGGCGGGAAATGGCGGCCGATATCGCCCTGAGCGAGCGCGCCATAGATTGCGTCGGTCAGCGCATGCATGCCGACATCGGCGTCGGAATGGCCATCGAGCGCGCGGTCATGGGGCACGAGGATGCCGCAGAGCCAGCAGCCCTCGCCGCTGGTGAAACGGTGCACGTCATAGCCATTGCCGAGGCGGATATCCATGTCGGTCTGTCCTGTTCAGGCCCCGAGAAGCCGCGCGGCGCGGGCGAAATCGGGGGCATAGGTGAGTTTGAAATTATCCTCGCAGCCCGGCGTGATCGCGACGCGCATGCCTGCGGCGCGGGCGATTTCCACATCATCGGCGGCGGGGCCGGAATGGGCGCGATGGGCCTGCAGGATAGCGGCAAAGTGAAAGCCCTGCGGGGTCTGGGCGCGGTAGAGACCGTCGCGCGGGGCGGTGTCCTGCACGAGGCCGTTCTGCCCGCGCCAGAGCGCGTCGATGACGGGCAGGGCGGGGGCGGCGCCCTCGCTGGTCTGAAGCGCTGTGATCACGCCTGCGATGACGGCGGCGCTGACCAGCGGGCGCGCGCCGTCATGGATCAGCACCAGATCGGGGGGGCTGTCGCTGAGGGATTCGAGCGCGGCGCGGACTGAGGCGGCGCGGTCGGCCCCGCCGGTGACGGCAATCTCGCCGGGGCGCAGCAGGGCTTCGGCCTGATCGCGGTCCTCGGGGTGGATGGCGAGCACGAGCCGCGTGAGCCCCGCCTTGCGGAAAGCGTCGAGCGTCCAGGCCAGAACCGGGCGGCCCGCAAGCGGGCGCCATTGTTTCGGCCCGCCCGGTCCGGCACGGGTGCCGCGCCCTGCGGCGACGATGATTGCGGCGAGTGTCTGTGCCATGCGCCCCTCGGCTGGTGATGCGCCCAGCTATAGGCCGAAGCGGGGCTTGCTGACAATCCGCGCGTCTGCCGGAAAAATATGCACAATTTTTCATCACATGATGAAATTCGCGTCAGCCTTTTGCCGAAGGCATTTGCGTGATCGGTCCCGGCAGACTAGGACAGGGGCAAGAGAATGCAGGATGACCTGATGCAGAGGAACGAGAGCCGCGCAGACTATCCGCCCCATGCGGGGTTGGCGGCGCTGGGGATTGCGCCGCCGGTGCTGCTGGCCCCGCTGGCGGGAATCACCGATCTGCCCTTCCGCCGGGTTGTTGCCGGATTCGGGGCCGGGCTGGTGGTCTCGGAAATGGTGGCCAGTCAGGAGATGGTGCAGGCCAAACCCTCGGTCCGGGCCAAGGCGCGGGCGGAACTGGGTCTGGGCGAGGCACGCACCTCGGTCCAGCTTGCCGGGCGCGAGGCGCATTGGATGGCGGAAGCCGCGCGCATGGTCGAGGCGGGTGGCGCGGAGATCATCGACATCAATATGGGCTGTCCTGCCAAGAAGGTGGTGGGCGGCATGTCGGGATCGGCGCTGATGCGCGAGCCGGATCATGCGCTGCGGCTGATCGAGGCGGTGGTGGGCGCGGTCAGGGTGCCGGTGACGCTGAAAACCCGGCTGGGCTGGGATGATGATTGCCTGAATGCCGCGCAGATCGCGCGGCGGGCGGCAGAGGCGGGCGTGCGGATGGTCACGATCCATGGACGCACGCGCTGCCAGTTCTACAAGGGCCGCGCCGATTGGGCGGCGATTGGCGAGGTGGTCGCGGCGGCGGGCGTGCCGGTGATCGCCAATGGCGATATCGTGAGTGTCGAGGCCGCGCGGGCGGCGCTGGGGCAATCGGGCGCGGCGGGGGTGATGATCGGGCGGGGCGCGCAGGGGCGGCCGTGGCTCTTGGCTGAGGTGGCGGCAGAGTTGTTCGGTACGGCGGCGCCTGCGCGCCCGAGTGGCGCGGCGCTGGTCGCGCTGGTGGCCGGGCATTACGAGGCGATGCTTGATTTTTACGGGCGCGATCTGGGGATGAAGAACGCGCGCAAGCATCTGGGCTGGTATGTCGAGGCGGCGCGGGGATCTGCTGCCCTGCGCCACCGGCTGCTGACAGCGCGCGATCCGGACGAGGTGTTGCGCCTGCTGCCCGAGGCGCTGGAGCCTTGCGATGATCTGGAGTGCGCCGCATGACGCCACCGGCCACCGGCACGATCTGGGCGGCCTTGCCCCTGCCTGCGCTGATGATCGGGCTGCAGGGCGGGGTTGAGTGCATCATAGATTGCAACCCGGCGGCGGAGCAGTTCCTGAGCCTGTCGCGCCGGTCGGTGCTGGAGCGGCCGCTGGCGCGGATCATCGAGATTGACGCGCCGATCGAGACGGCACTGGCGCGCTGTCGCGAGAATCGCGCACCGGTTTTCATCAATGATGTGCCGGTCAGTCTGGGCGAGCGTTCGGGCGGGCATTGCGCGATTCATCTGGCGCTGATGGGGGATCGGCGCGATCTGGTGCTGATGCTGATGACCCCGCGCGATATTGCCGGCAAGCTGGGCAAGGCGGATGGGATCCGCCATGCCGCGCGCTCGGCCATCGGCATGTCGCAGATGCTGGCGCATGAGATCAAGAACCCGCTGGCGGGGATCACCGGGGCGGCGCAACTTCTGTCGATGGGGCTCTCGGGCGAGGACCGGGGGCTGACCGATCTGATCGTGGCCGAAACCCAGCGGATTGTGAAGCTTCTGGATCAGGTCGAGCAATTCGGCAACCAGCGCCCGCCCGATTGCCGGGCGGTGAATATCCACGACGTGCTGGAGCGCGCGCGGCGCTCGGCTGAGGTGGGATTCGCCGCGCATATGCGGATTGTCGATGCCTATGATCCGTCGCTGCCGCCGGTCTGGGCGGATGGGGACCAGTTGCTGCAGGTGTTTCTGAACCTGCTGAAAAACGCGGCTCAGGCCAATCTGCTGGGCGGGCGGATCGAGCTGCGCACGTTTTTCGAGCAGTCGCTGCGGCGGCGCGGGGCGAGCGGCAAGGATGTGGCGCTGCCCATTCATGTCGAGGTGATTGATGATGGTCCCGGCCTGCCGCCCGAGATTGCCGATGAAGTTTTTGATCCGTTCGTGTCGGGGCGCGAGAATGGCACCGGGCTGGGGCTGGCGCTGGTCTCGAAGATCATCGCCGCGCATGATGGCTGGATCACTGTGGAAAGCAGGCCGGGACGGACGATGTTCCGCGTCTCGCTGCCGCGTGCGCGCGACCCTGAAATGACCGGAAGTCCGAAATGACCGAGAGCAAGGAGAGGCCCTGATGGACGGCACAGTTCTGGTGGCTGACGATGACCGCACGATCCGCACCGTGCTGACTCAGGCGCTGACGCGGGCGGGCTGCAAGGTGCATGCCACTTCCAGCCTGACGACGCTGATGCGCTGGGTCGAGGAGGGGCGCGGCGATCTGGTGATCACCGATGTGATGATGCCCGATGGCAACGGAATCGAGATGATCCCCAAGATCAGCAAGGAGCGCCCCGATCTGCCGGTGATCGTGATTTCGGCACAGAATACGATCATGACGGCGATTCAGGCCAATGAGGTCGATGCGCATGATTATCTGCCCAAACCGTTCGACCTGCCGGATCTGCTGAAACGCGCGGGTGCGGCGATGAAGAACCGGCGGCTGATCTCGGCGGCGGAGGCGCCGCAGCGCCCTTCGCCCGCGCCGCGCGGCGATATGCTGAGCATGGATGCCATACCGCTTGTCGGGCGCACGCCGGTGATGCAGGAGCTGTACCGGCTGATCGCGCGGGTGATCAATTCGACGATGCCGGTCTTGATCATCGGCGAATCGGGTACGGGCAAATCGCTGATCGCGCGCACGCTGCATGATCTGTCGGACCGGCGCAGCCAGCCTTTTGTGACCGCGAATTCCGAGGATCTGCAGAGCGCGGACGGGGCCCAGTCGCTCTTGTCGCGGGTGCGGGGGGGCACGCTTCTCTTTGACGAGCTGACCGCCTATGACACGGATGCGCAATTGCGCGCGGCGCGGCTACTGGATGCGCTGCCCGAGGACGGGCCGCGGGTGATGGCCACGGCGCAGGGCAATCTGACGCGGGCGCTGGCCGAAGGGGCGCTACGCGAGGATCTCTATTACCGGCTGGGCGGTGTGGTGCTGAATGTGCCCAGCCTGCGCGAGCGGATCGACGATCTGGAACCGTTGGCCGCGCATTTTCTGGGGCAGGCGGCGGATGAAGGGGCGAGCCAGCGCAGCCTGTCGCCCGAGGCGATGGAACTGGTGCGCAGCTATTCCTGGCCCGGCAATGTGCGCCAGTTGCAGAACACATTGCGGCGGCTGAGCCTGACCCAGAGCGATCCGGTGATCACCCGCGCCGAGATCGAAGGCGCGCTGCAGAGCCAGCCCAGCGCTGCGGTGATGGGTGAGCGCTTCACCGATGAGACGCTTTCGGATTCGGTGGGACGGCATCTGAAGCGCTATTTCGACCTGCATGGGCAGGAATTGCCGCCGCCCGGCCTCTATGGGCGGATCCTGCGCGAGATGGAGATCCCGTTGATCGAGATTGCGCTGGATGCAACCGGCGGCAATCAGGCGAAATGCGCCGATCTGCTGGGGATCAACCGCAACACGCTGCGCAAGAAGATCACGGAACTGGATATTTCCGTGTCGCGGCGGCGCAAGCTGGCCTGAGGGGGGCAGGAGCGCCCGCTCACGGCCCGCCCGCCCTGCCCATGCCATTCGCGGGCGCTGCCCATGCCGGGGGCATGGGCGGGCAGGATTGCTGCGGGTCTTCGCGCCTGTCAACCGGCGCTGTGCTGTTCGAGTTTCCAGTTCAGGCCCGCGCGTACAGCGGGCCATTCCGAGGCGATGATGCTGTAGACACAAGTATCGCGCAGGCTGCCATCGGCAAGCCGCATATGCTGGCGCAGCACGCCATCGAGCTTTGCGCCCAGCCGCTCGATGGCCCGCCTGCTTTGCTGATTGTGGAAATGCGTGCGGAATTCGACCGCGATGCAGCCGAGGCGCTCGAAAGCATGGGTGAGCAGGAGAAGCTTGGCTTCGGTATTGAGCGCCGTGCGCTGCACGCGGCGGGCAAGCCATGTCGAGCCGATTTCCAGACGCGGGGTCGCAGCGTCGATATTCATATAGGTGGTCATGCCGACGGCCTGACCGGTGGCGGGGTCGATGACCGCGAAGGGCAGCATCGTGCCTGCCGCCTGAAGCGCCAGACGGCGCGCGATTTCTGCTTCCATCGCCTCTGGCCGGGGGATGGTGGTATACCACAGGCGCCAGAGCGCGCCCTCGGTCACGGCCTGAACGAGATCGTCATGGTGCCGGGGGTCGAGCGGGTACAGCGCGACATGGCGCCCGGAGAAGGTGATCGGGCCGAGATCTATCATCATCATGTCCTGAAATGGTTCTGGCTTCGCGGGGAGAAGAGCGCAATCACTGCGCGCTGTCCAGAGGGGGCGCTGGGGCGGGGTAGGGTGCGTGGGGACCACGCACCTTACGTCTAGCCGCCCGTATGGCTCATATGGCGCGAGACCTGACCGGCGACGGATTGGCGCGAATAGTCGAAATCATGGCCTTTGGGTTTGCGGGAAATGGCGTTGCGGATGGCCGTTTCCAGCAGGTCATTTTCCGGCGCGGCGCGCAGCGGCGCGCGCAGATCGGCCATATCCTCTTGCCCGAGGCACATATACAACTCTCCCGTGCAGGTGAGGCGCACGCGGTTGCAGCTTTCGCAGAAATTATGCGTGAGGGGCGTGATGAAGCCGATTTTCTGGCCGGTCTCTTCCAGTCGCACATAGCGCGCCGGGCCGCCCGTGCGTTCCGCCAGATCGGTCAGCGTGTAGCGTGTCGCGAGCCGGGCGCGCAGATCCTTGAGCGACCAGTATTGATCGAGCCGGTCCTCATTGCCCAGATCACCCATCGGCATGACCTCGATCCAGGTCATGTCCATATCCTCGCGCGCGCACCATTCGGCGAGGCTGAACAGCTCGTCCTCGTTGAAGCCCTTGAGCGCCACCGCGTTGATCTTGACCCGCATCCCGGCTTCCTGCGCCGCGGCGATGCCGTCGAGCACCTGCGAAAGCCTGCCCCAGCGGGTGATGGCGGCGAATTTCGTGTCATCGCGGGTGTCGAGCGAGACATTGATCCGGCGCACGCCGCATTCGGCCAGCGCGCGGGCATGTTTGCGCAACTGGCTGCCATTGGTGGTCAGGGTCAGTTCCTGCAGCGCGCCGCTGTCGAGATGGCGCGACATGGCACGGAAATAGGTCAGGATATCCTTGCGCACCAGCGGCTCGCCGCCGGTGATGCGCAGTTTCTGGACCCCCAGCCGGATGAAGGTCGAACTCATCCGGTCGAGTTCTTCCAGCGTCAGAAGCTCTTTCTTCGGCAGGAAGGTCATGTTCTCGGACATGCAATAGACGCAGCGGAAATCGCAGCGATCCGTCACCGAGACGCGCAGGTAAGAGATCGGGCGGGCGAAAGGGTCGATCAGGGGGGCTGTCATGCAAGGTAATCTAGCGATCACGCTTGGGTGCGGCAAGGGGCTTGGGCATTGCAGGGTGCAGGTATTGGCGGTATGTCATGCGGCATGATGGTACGGTATTCTTCTGCTATGCTGCTGGGTGCGGCGCTGGTGCTGGGCGGTTGTGCGCAGCTTTCCAGCCTTGGGCGCGGCGGGGGCGATGCGCAGGCGGTCGCTGTGCAAAGCCCTGATGAGGCGACGGCACGCCCGCAAACCCGCCCGGACGGCGGAGTTGCGGCAGGGCTGGGACGTGCAGGGCTGCAGGCCGCAGCGCTCGATCAGACCAGCGCTGAAGAGCGCGCTGCGGCGCTGGCTCCCCCTGCCGCGCGCACGCAGCACCTGGGCGAGACGCTGGCCAGTCTGGGCAGCCCGTCCGAGCCGGGGCTGTGGTTGCGCACCGGTCTGGTGACGCGGGTGACGCAGGGGCGGATCGAGTTGCCCGATGGCAGCAGATCGTTGCGGGTGGAGTTGCGGCCCTCGGGCGCGGAGGCCGGGTCGGGCAGTCAGCTTTCGCTTTCGGCTTTCACCACATTGGGCCTGCCGCTGACGCAACTGGTGACATTGCAGGTCTACGCGGAATAAACTGGCGCGGCGGTCAGGATCAGCCCCGGTCGGTCGGGATCCATATCCGTCTGAACCGGTCTGTCCTGCCCTGTCAGGGGCAGAAGCGCGACCAGCGTGGCGAGCAGGATCGGCGCGAGGCGGGGGCGTGCCCAGCCCCGGCGGGCAAGAACCACTGCGTCACAGACCAGCATGTCGCTTGCCTGCTCTGACCGGGTGGTCTGGCCGCGCAGGAGCGCAAGCCGGTGGTTGCTGCCCCTTGTGGCGATCCAGTTCCAGTTGGCGGTGGCGCGAAACTCGGCGCGCAGGGCCCGGCTGAGGCGGGTATCGTGATAGTCGTCGAGCAGGGTTTCGATCGGGTCCGGCGCGCCCTGCGGATCTGGCCCGTCCTGCCTGCGGCGAAACAGGCGCGGGCGCGCTGCGGGCTGCTCGGTGGTGGGCTGTTGTGGCGGTTTCGCGTCCGGATCGCGGGGGCGCAGGCGGGCATGACGCGGCGCGCGGCGCGGCAGGGGGATCGCGAGCAGGGGCTGGTCGGGCGCCTCGGTTGACAGGCGCTCGAATTCGGGCAGGCTGAGCACAAGCCATTGCGGCAGGGCGATCACGGCTTTCGGCCGGGTGAGGCTGAGGAGCAGATGCCGGATGGCGGCGAGCATCTCTGTTGTTGCGGATATGGCGATGCGCAGGCGCAGCGCCATGTCGTGATGGCTCAGCAGATAGCCGAGCCGCCCGGTTGCGCGGGAGGCCCCGGCCATATCGGGCCGGAAGAAGGCGGCGGTGGTGGGCAGCGGAAAGCTTCCGAAGACGAGCTGCGCGCCGTCGATGCGCAGGTCGAGCCTGCCGGGGCCAAGCGTGGCATGGGAGATCGGCCAGGGCAGGGTGCAAAAGCCGCGCATCGCGAGTTGCAGCGCGTCACGCGGTGCGGCGACGGGGCTGTTGCGCAGGATCAGGCAGATGTCGAGCGCGGCATCCGGGATCGCGCGCAGGAAGGCATCCGGCCTGTCGCGGGGCGCAAGGGGTGGATGGGTGGGGGGAAGCTGCCACTCCGGTAGGGCTGCGTTCTGGATTTGACGCATGGCGGGCTCCTTTCGTCATTCGCCATCAGTCTAGCTCTTTCCCACGCGGAAAGGCGTGAAAACTGCATCGGATTTTAGCGATCTGGCCGGGTCTGGAATCCGCGCGCCGCTGTGGTTTGCGTCTTGCGCCTCTGCGCGGGGAAGCCTAATCCGGGGGCATGCGGATCTTGTTTCTGGGCGATGTGATGGGGCGGGCAGGCCGTCAGGCGGTGGCGGACCGTCTGCCGGGGCTGCGGAGCGCGTGGCGGCTGGATTTCGTGGTCGTGAATGGCGAGAATGCCACCGGGGGCATGGGGCTGTCGCCCGAACATGCCAAGGCGCTTTTCGAGGCCGGGGCGGATTGCGTGACGCTGGGCGATCATGCCTTTGACCAGCGCGCGATGCGCGAATTCGCCGCGCAGGAGGCGCGGATCATCCGGCCGCTGAATTTCGCCAAATCCGGGGCGCCCGGACAGGGCGCGCGGGTCTATGATCTGCCGGGCGGCGCGCGGGTGCTGGTCGCGCAGGTGTTGGGGCAGGTTTTCATGAAACAGCCCTATAGTGACCCGTTCTCGGCCATTGAGCCGGTTTTGCGCACGCATCCGCGCGGCGGGCTGGTACAGGCGGTCATTGTGGATATGCATTGCGAGGCCACATCCGAGAAATATGCCATGGGGCATTGGTGTGACGGGCGGGCCAGTTTGGTGGTTGGCACGCATACGCATATTCCTACGGCGGATGCGCAGATCCTCGGGCGCGGCACGGCGTATCAGACCGATGCGGGCATGTGCGGCGATTATGATTCGGTGATCGGCATGCAGAAGGACGAGCCGATGCGCCGTTTCATCACCGGCATGGCGCAGGCGCGGTTCGAGCCTGCGATGGGCGAGGCCACGCTTTCGGGGGTGCTGGTCGAGGTGGATGCGCGCAGCGGGCAGGCGGCCCATGTCGAGATGGTGCGCATTGGCGGGAGGCTGCCGCAGGCGGGGCCGGACCTGACCGGTAACTGAACCGGGGCGCGGCTGCTGCGAATTGCGGCAGGCATCCGGTTTCGCGCTGGATATGAAGCCGGGTGGCTTGCATCCGGTCGGCAATATGCGACAAGAGCAGATGATGGCGTGGCCATGACCGCGTAGGCATCGGGGGAGATGTATGTTCGGGATCGCATTGGGTGAGGGAACTCAGGCCATCGTGGCCCTGCTGATCGTTGCGGGCATGTTCATCGCTTTCATGCGCGAATCCTATCCGGTGGAAGTGACGGCGATTGGTGGCGCGGTTTTGATGCTGCTGCTGGGCATCCTGCCGCAATCGGCGGCTTTCGCAGCCTTTTCGAACCACGCGCCCTGGACGATTGCGGCGCTTTTCGTGATCGTGGGCGCATTGGTGCGCACCGGCGCGCTGGACTGGATCTCGCAGCTTGCCGCGCGCAATGTCAGCAAGCGTCCGATCCGCACGCTGGCCGTGCTGACCTGCGCGGTGCTGGGGCTTTCGGCTTTTGTCAACAACACGCCGATTGTGGTGGTGATGATCCCGATTTTCATCCAGCTTGCCAAGCAGATGGGCGTTTCTTCGTCCAAGGTTCTGATTCCCCTAAGTTATCTTGCGATTCTGGGGGGCACGCTGACGCTGATCGGCACCTCGACCAATCTGCTGGTCGATGGGGTGGCGCGGGCCAATGGCATGGCGCCCTTCACGGTTTTCGAGATCACCAAACTGGGCCTGCTGATGGCGATTGCCGGAGTGGGCTATCTGGCGCTGATCGGCCATCGTCTGCTGCCCGAGCGGGCCTCGCTGAGCGATGTGTTGGCCGGGCGCGGGCGCAACAAATATTTCACCGAGGTTGCCATTCCCGAGACCTCGCGGCTGATCGGACGCAAGCTGGCCGAGATCGAGATGTTCAAGCGCGAGGGTGCGCGGGTGATCGATGTGCTGCGCGGGGATGCGTCGCTGCGGTTCGGAGATATGACCGACATCATATTGCAGGCGGGTGACAGGGTTGTGCTGCGCACGCAGATGTCCGAGGTTCTGGGCTTGAGGAAAAACCCCGATGTCGAGCGGGTGGCGCATCACAATCCGCCGGATCCGGAAGGGTTGCTGGCCGACCGGGATGTGGACCGGCTGTCCTCGGTTGCGACGGATACGGTCGAGGTGCTGATTTCGCCGGATTGCAAGATGGTCGGGCGGCGGCTGGGCGATATGCGGCTGCGGCGTCGCTACGGGGTCTATCCGCTGGCAGTGCATCGGCGGAACCAGAATATCGGCACGAATTTCGAGAATCTGGTGGTGCGGGTGGGCGATACGCTGCTGCTGGAAGGGGCACCCGAGGATATCGAGCGGCTGGCGCAGGACATGAACCTTGCCGATATTGCCAAACCCACCGAGCGCGCCTATCGTCGCGGCCATGCGCCCATCGTGGTGGGGGTCTTGTGCGCCATCGTGTTCTTTTCGGCATTGGACCTCGCGCCGATCTCGCTGATGAGTTTCCTCGGGGTGGCGGTGGTGCTGCTGACGCGGTGCATTGATGCGGATGAAGCCTTCAGTTTCGTGGACGGGCGCTTGCTGGTCCTGATTTTTGCCATGCTGGCCGTGGGCGCAGGGCTGGAGAATGCGGGCTCGGTGAAGCTGGTGGTGGAGTTCCTGACGCCCTATATGGCGACACTCTCGCCCGTGCTGCTGGTGCTGGCGGTCTATGCGCTGACATCCTTCCTGACCGAGCTGGTGACGAATAACGCTGTGGCGGTGATCCTGACGCCGATTGTCATTGCGCTGGGGCTGGCTTTGGGGATCGATCCGCGTGGGCTGGTGGTTGCGGTGATGATGGGGGCATCGGCCTCTTTTGCGACGCCGATCGGCTATCAGACCAATACACTGGTTTACGGACCGGGGGGCTACAGATTCACTGATTTCCTGCGTATCGGCATCCCGATCAACCTGCTTCTGGCCCTGGTTGCGGCGGTTTTTATCCCGATTTTCTGGCCGCTGTGAGTTCCGGTTCTTCTGCGGCCCGGCCTGTCTGATTTCCGGCCCGTCTGATTTCTGGCCCGTCTGATTTCCGCAGCCTGTGAGCGCGGCGCGCGCTCTGTGACCGCTTTGGTCATACCCTTGCGCTAGTCTGATCCTGCCCTCTGACCGGCCCGCTGGCGGGTCTTGCCAGAGGTGTTTCCTGCGGTGGGGCATAGGGACAGGCAAGAACCATATGAGCAATGACCACAGCCCCGGACCGGGGCCGACACCGGAAAACATGGTGTCCTATTCCGAGCAACTTCTCAATATCAGCATCGCGCGGCTGACCCATCTGATGGAGGGCTATGGCGAGCCGCGGCCGGGTCTGGGCAAGGATCTGGCCGAGGAATTCCGCGGGCTGCGCAAAGCACTGGAGATCGCTTACCATGAACGTGCCAATCTTCAAAAGCTCAAGGGGGTCGAGGCTGCGGCGCGCGGGGCCGAGCTTGACCTTGACGCCGCACGCGCCGAGATCGGACGCAGGCTGGATCTCATCCGCGCCGCCCGAGACCGTGGCGGGGTTCCTTGAGGGGCTGTCGCCCAATGCGCTGGCAGCACTCCCCTGGCTGTTCGAGTTCTGGGCGCAGCCGCATCAATTGCCGCCCGAGGGGGAGTGGCGGACCTGGGTCTGTCTGGGCGGGCGCGGTGCGGGCAAGACGCGCGCAGGCGCCGAATGGGTGCGCGCGCAGGTGGAAGGGGCGCGGCCGCTGGATGCGGGCCGCGCGCGCCGGGTGGCGCTGGTGGCGGAAACCTATGATCAGGCGCGCGATGTGATGGTCTTTGGCGAGAGCGGGATCCTGGCCTGCTGCCCGCCCGACCGCAGGCCCGACTGGGAGGCCACGCGCCGCCGTCTGCTCTGGCCCAACGGGGCGGTGGCGCAATGCTTTTCGGCGTCCGACCCCGAAGCGCTGCGCGGCCCGCAATTTGATGCGGCCTGGTGCGACGAGCTGGCGAAATGGCCCAAGGCGGATGAGGCCTGGGACATGCTGCAATTCGCTTTGCGGCTGGGCGAGGCACCGCGGCAACTGGTGACGACCACGCCGCGCACCCAAGCCACGCTGAAGGCCATTCTGCGCGCGCCCTCGACGGTGCTGACCCATGCCACGAGTGAGGCGAACCGGGCCTTTCTGGCGCCCTCCTTTCTTGAGGAGATCCGCGAACGCTACCGGGGCACGCATCTGGAACGACAGGAGCTGGACGGAGAACTGGTCGAGGATGTCGAGGGCACGCTCTGGCCGATGGCGCTGCTGGAGCGCGCGCGGGTGGAAGCGCTGCCTGCGCTGTCGCGGGTGGTGGTGGCGGTCGATCCGGCGGTGAGTGCGGGGGTGAAATCGGACCTCTGCGGCATTGTCGTGGTGGGGGCCGTGACCGAGGGGCCGGTCGAGGATTGGCGGGCCTATGTGCTGGAAGATGCCTCGCTGCGGGCTTCCTCGCCCAGCGCCTGGGCGCAGGCGGCGCTGGATGCGATGGCGCGGCATGGGGCGGAGCGGATCGTGGCTGAGGTCAATCAGGGCGGCAATCTCGTGGAGCAGGTCTTGCGCCAGATTGACCCGCTGGTGCCGTTCCGCGCAGTGCATGCGACGCGCGGCAAGGTGGCGCGCGCCGAGCCTGTGGCCGCACTTTATGAGCAGGGGCGGGTGTTTCATGCCGCCCGGCTTGGCGCGCTGGAAGATCAGATGATGCAGATGACGGCGCAGGGGTTTCAGGGGGTGGGCAGCCCGGACCGGGTGGATGCGCTGGTCTGGGCCTTGCATGAGGTGATTCTGGGGGCGCGGGTCGCGCGGCCCAAGCTGCGCACGCTGTGAGAGGTCTGTGTTAACGCGGGCGCGCGTTTGGGTGCAGATCAGGGCGAAAGGTGGTTTTCGCGAGCAGGCGGGGGGGCTGTCTGCCCCCCCGTCGCCATTGTGCTTGAACCAATGGCGCAGCAATGGCGACCCCCCCGAGAGTATTTTCGGCAAGAAAATGGGGTTGGGTCGGATGGAGAAAGCCTGAGATGTTCGCGTTTCTGTGCAGGGGCAAGGCCCCGGAGACGGCTGTGACGGTAGGGGCGGAGGCCAAGGCTTCGGCTGTGGCGCCGCTGACCGCTCGCATGGGCTGCGGCGTGGTGGGGCGAGTTGCGCGGTCGAAGCTGCGCACGCTGTGAGAGGTCTGTGTTAAC
>NZ_MJAP01000014.1 GCF_001884735.1 Natronohydrobacter thiooxidans
GGCGCCCCCCCGAGAGTATTTCCGGCAAGAAAATGGGGTTGGGTTGGATGGAGAGAGCCTGAGATGTTCGAGTTTTTGCGCAGGGGCAAGGCCCCGGAGACGGCGGTTCAGGCGGGGGCAGAGGCGAAGGCCTCGGCTGTCGGGCCGCTGACGGCGGGGCGGATTGCCGGGAAGGGCCTGGCTTATGGCGTGGCCGGGACGGGCTGGACGGCGCGCGACGGGGTGTCGCTGGCCCGCGCCGGGTTTCTGGGCAATCCGGTGGGGTTTCGGGCCGTGAAGCTGATTGCCGAGGCCGCATCTGCGTTGCCTTTGGTGCTGCAGGATTGCGAGCGGCGCTATGAGAGCCATCCGGTGCTGGATCTGATCACCAGGCCC
Source organism: Natronohydrobacter thiooxidans (assembly GCF_001884735.1). Lineage (GTDB taxonomy): Bacteria > Pseudomonadota > Alphaproteobacteria > Rhodobacterales > Rhodobacteraceae > Roseinatronobacter > Roseinatronobacter thiooxidans_A. The sequence continues at coordinate 376 of NZ_MJAP01000014.1, forward strand.
AATCCGGCGCAGGGGCGGAGCGAATTGTTCGAGGCACTTTATGCGCAGCTGCTGCTGTCGGGCAATGCCTATCTGGAGGCGGTCACGGATGAGGCGGGCGCGGTGCGCGAATTGCATGTGCTGCGTTCGGACCGGATGAGCGTGGTGCCGGGCGCGGATGGCTGGCCGGTGGGCTATGACTATACGGTCGGCAACAAGGTGCATCGGTTTCATGTGCAGGGCGGCGTCGCACCGATCTGTCATATCCGCTCTTTCCATCCGCAGGATGATCATTACGGGCTGTCGCCGCTGGAAGCGGCGCGGCGGGCGGTGGATGTGCATAATTCGGCGTCGAACTGGTCGAAGGCGCTTCTCGACAATGCCGCGCGGCCCTCTGGCGCGATTGTCTATCGCGGCGCGGATGGGCAGGGCGCGCTGAGCCCCGAGCAGTTCGAGCGCTTGCAGACGGAGATGGAGGCGCATCATCAGGGCGCGCGCAATGCGGGGCGTCCGATGCTGCTGGAAGGGGGGCTCGACTGGAAGCCGATGGGGTTCTCGCCCTCTGACATGGAATTCCAGAAGACCAAGGAGGCGGCGGCGCGCGAGATCGCGATTGCTTTCGGGATTCCGCCGATGCTGCTGGGGGTGCCGGGAGAGGCCACTTACGCCAATTACCAAGAGGCCAATCGCGCCTTTTACCGGCTGACGGTGCTGCCGATGGCGATGCGGGTCACGGCGGCGGTGGCGCATTGGCTGTCGGGGTTCATTCCGGGGGCGGTCGAGTTGAGGCCGGATCTGGATCAGGTGCCGGCGCTCGCGGTTGAACGCGAACAGCAATGGCGGCGCGTGGGCGAGGCCAGCTTCCTGACCGATGCCGAAAAGCGCGTGCTGCTGGGGCTGCCGCCGCTTGTCGAGGGCGCATGAGCGCGCGGCGGGCCGTGGGTGGCTCGCGCTTTCTCTATGACAGTTTCGAGGCGGCGCAGGTGCATCTGGAGGCGCAGGAGCGGCTCTTTGAGGCGCGCAAGGAGGCGCTGGATTTTCGTCTCGGGCGGCTGGAAGGGGCGTTCGAGCGGCTGGAAAAGCGGCTGTGGCTGGCGGTTTATGGCGTGGCCGCAGGCGTGTTGATGCATGGCGCGCTGGCGCTTCTGAGCATCGTGCAGTGAAAGGATTTCGCATGGAATACAAGTATTTGCAGCGTGATGCTGGTGTGGTGCTTGAAGACGGGCACCGGATCTCGGGCTATGCCTCGGTCTTTGGGCGGCGCGACAAGGGCGGCGATACGGTGTTGCCCGGGGCCTATGCTGCGTCTTTGAAGCGTCTGGCGGCGCGGGGCGAGCGGGTGCGGATGCTCTGGCAGCATGATCCGGCGCAGCCGATCGGGATCTGGGATGAGGTTCATGAGGATGCGCACGGGCTGCATGTGACGGGGCGGTTGCTGCCAGATGTGGCCCGCGCCCGCGAGGCCAAGGCGCTTTTGCAAGCGGGGGCGGTTGACGGGTTGTCGATTGGCTATCGCACAATTCGCGCCGAGGCGGTGGCGGGGGGCGGGCGCAGGCTGGTGGAGCTGGATCTCTGGGAGGTCTCGCTGGTCACATTCCCGATGCAGGCCGAGGCGCGGATCGCGTCGAAATCGGATCTGCTGGCCCAGCTTGCGGGCCTGAGCGCCGAGATGCGGGCCGCAAGGCTGCGTGTTGCGCGGCTCTGAGCGGCGCACGCTGGCTTCACCTGATCTTGGGGGCAGCGCGCTATTCTGCCCCCTGACCTGAAATCACCCTATTCCAAGCAGGAGAGACGACCATGACAGACCCCGTGCCCATGGCACCGGGCCAGAGCGGCACGGCTTTGCCCGTCGCCGATGGCCTTGAACTCAAGAGTGCGATGCAGGGCTTCGCGCAGGACTTCGACGCCTTTCAGGCGGAAATCACCCGGAAACTTTCTCAAACAGAAGAGCGACTGACCATGCTGGATCGCAAGACTGCCTTTACCCCCGCCCGCCCGGTGCTTGCCCAGGCCGATGCGGGCCTGAGCCTGCATCACAAGGCGTTTGACGCCTATCTGCGGCGCGGCGATGAGAGCCCGATGCGGGGCCTTGAGATCGAGACCAAGGGGCTGAACACGCTGACCCCGGTTGATGGCGGCTATCTGGTCGATCCGCAGACGGCGGAGAGCATCAAATCGACGCTGGCGGCGACGGCCTCGATCCGGGCGATTGCGAGCGTTGTGACGGTTGAGGCGAGTTCCTTTGATGTGCTGGTCGATCACAGCGATGTGGCCTCTGGCTGGGCCACGGAAACCGACGATGTGCTGGAAGGGGCCACGCCCAAGATCGACCGTATTCCGATCCGCCTGCATGAATTGTCGGCGATGCCAAAGGCGAGCCAGCGGCTGCTCGATGACAGTGCGTTCGATGTCGAGGGCTGGCTGGCCGGGCGGATCGCGTCGAAATTCGCGCGGGCCGAGGCGGCGGCTTTCATCAATGGCGATGGTGTGGACAAGCCGCGCGGCTTTCTGGACCATGACGCGGTGGCGGATGCGGATTGGGACTGGGGCGAGATCGGCTATATCGCGACCGGCGAGGATGGCGATTTTGCGAGCACCAATCCGGCGGATGCGATTGTCGATCTGGTCTATGCGCTGGGGGCGTCCTACCGCGCCAATGCGGTTTTCGTGATGAACTCGAAAACCGCCGGTGCAGTGCGCAAGATGAAGGACAACGATGGCCGGTTCCTGTGGTCGGATGGTCTGGCGGCGGGCGAGCCTGCGCGGCTGATGGGATATCCGGTGCTGGTGGCTGAGGATATGCCCGATATCGCGACGGATGCTTATGCGATTGCCTTTGGCGATTTTGCCGCTGGCTACACGATTGCCGAGCGCCCGGATCTGCGGGTGCTGCGCGATCCGTTCAGCGCGAAACCGCATGTGCTGTTCTATGCCACCAAGCGCGTGGGCGGCGATGTGTCGGATTTCAAGGCGATCAAGCTGCTGAAATTCGGCGAGGAATGATCCTGCCGGTCCTGCCCTGTGCCGGTCGCGGCATGGGGCAGGGCACCCCGTTGTTTTCCTGAATCTCTGCACGAGGCCCCGAGATGGATCTGAGAGAGACCAGCCCTGTTCCTGCTGCTGCCCTGCCTCTGGCAGAGTTTCGCGCGCATCTGCGCCTGGGATCGGGGTTTTCCGATGAGGTGACGCCGGATGCCACGCTGGAGCAATATCTGCGCGCGGCGCTGGCCTCGGTCGAGGGGCGCGTGGCGCGGGCCTTGTTCCGGCGCGACTATCTGCTGGTGCTGACGCGCTGGCGCGAGGACTATGCCCAGCGTCTGCCGGTGGCGCCGGTGGTGGCTGTGGCCTCGGTCACGCTGGTCAATGCGGGCGGGGTGGAGATGGTGGTCTCGCCCACGCGCTACCGGCTGGACGGCGATGGCACGCGGCCAAGGCTGGAAGCGGCGGGAACGGCGCTGCCGATGATCCCGACGGGGGGGCGGGTCGAGATTGGCTTTACCGCCGGGTTCGGCCCGGCCTGGGAGGATATCCCGGCGGATCTGCGGCAGGCGGTGCTGCTTCTGGCCGCGCAATATTACGAAGGGCGCGACGGCACCGGCGATAGTGATGCGGCTTTCGGCATCCGGTCGCTGCTGGAACGCTGGCGCGATCTGCGCATGGGAGGGGGCGCATGAACCGCGCGCCCAATCTGAGCCGCGCGCTGGTGCTGGAGACGCCGGTGACGGTGCCGGATGGTGCCGGGGGTTTTGCTGTGAGCTGGCAGGGTCTGGGCACGCTCTGGGCCGAGATCCGGGCCGGAGCCGGGCGGGAGCGCTTTGCCGCGCTGGGGCCTGCGGGCGAGGTGAGCCTGCGCATTCTGGTGCGTGCTGCGCCTGTGGGATCGGATCAGCGCCCGCGCCCGGAGCAACGCTTTCGTGAGGGGGCGCGGCTGTTTCGAATTCTGGCTGTGGCCGAGGCGGATGTGCAGGGGCGCTATCTGATCTGCACGGCGCGAGAGGAGATGCCCGCATGAGCTATGTGATTGCACCCGCGCTGCAGGCGGCGATCTATGCGCGGATGGTAGGGGATGCGGCACTGCAGGCGCTTGTGGGAGACGCCATTTTTGACGCGATCCCGCCTGCGACGCCGCCTGCGAGCTATGTGTTGATCGGCCCCGAAGAGGTGTTCGACCGCTCTGACAAGACCGGGCACGGGGCCGAGCACCGGCTGGTGATCAGCGTGGTGAGCAATGCCATGGGGTTTCTGGCCGCCAAGGAGATTGCCGCGCGGATCAGTGAGCTTCTGGACGCGCCAGCGTTGGTGCTTTCGCGCGGGCGGCTGGTCGGGCTGTGGTTCGAGCGGGCCGAGGCGCGCAAGATCGAGGGCGACCAGACCCGGCGGATCGACCTGCGGTTCCGTGCGCGGGTCGAAGACAACTGAGTTCACGCAACATAAGGGGGCGCAGATGGGCGCACAGAATGGCAAGGATCTGCTGGTCAAGGTCGATATGACCGGGACCGGACAGTTCGAGACTGTCGCGGGGCTGCGCGCGACGCGGCTGAGTTTCAATGCCGAGTCGGTCGATGTGACCTCGGTCTCGTCGCAACAGGGCTGGCGCGAGTTGCTGGGCGGCGCGGGGGTGAAATCGGCGAGCATCTCGGGCTCGGGCGTGTTTCGCGATGCGGCGACCGATGAGCGCGCGCGGGCGATCTTTTTCAATGGCGAGACGCCGGAGTTTCAGATCATCATTCCCGATTTCGGGGTGGTCGAGGGGCCGTTCCTGATTACGGGCCTTGATTATGCGGGCAGTCATAATGGTGAGGCGACGTTTGAATTGTCGCTGGCCTCGGCCGGGATGCTGGAATTTCTGCCCGATATGAGCGCGGAATTTGCCCCCGGCGACCCGGCGGACCCGGAAGATCCGGGCGATCCCAGCGATCCGGTCGAGCCGCCGCACCCGGATGATGAGGGGGCGCCATGACCAACCCCCATGCAGGCGAGGTGGCGCTGGTCATTGATGGCGAGATGCATGTGCTGCGCCTGACGCTGGGCGCGCTGGCGGAGCTGGAAACCGCGCTTGGCGAGGACACGATCCTTGGGCTGGTGGAGCGGTTCGAGCAGGGGCGGTTTTCCGGTCGCGATGTGCTGGCGCTGATCGTGGCGGGGCTGCGCGGCGGCGGCTGGCAGGGGCAGGCGTCGGATCTGATGCGCGCCGAGATCGCGGGGGGCTTGCCGGGCGCGGCGCGGATCGCGGCGGAACTGCTTGCGCGTGCCTTCACGCCGCCTGCATGAGTGCGCCCGGGTTCGACTGGCCCGCGCTGATGCGGCTGGGGCTGCGCGAGTTGCGACTGCATCCGCGCGATTTCTGGGCGCTGACGCCGGCGGAACTGATGCTGATGGCGGGGCTGGAGGCCGCGCCCGGCCCCTTCACACGCGCGCGGCTGGAGGAACTGGCGGCGCGCTACCCTGACACGAAAGGCAAGCGACATGACAACGCTCAGTGACCTTGAAGCGCAGATTGCGGCGCTGGAGGCGCGGCTTGGCCAGACCACGGGGCTGGTATCCGATTTCGACAGCGAGCTGGCGGGGCTGGGGCGCAATCTGGTCTTTACCGGGCGCGAGGTTGATGCGCTGTCGCGCAATTTCTCGACCGGGCTGCGGCGGGCTTTTGACGGGGTGATCTTTGACGGGATGCGGTTGCAGGATGCGCTGCGCGGCATTGCCCAGACGATGATCAATTCGGTCTATAGTGCCGCGATGCGCCCGGTGCAGAACGCGCTGGGCGGCGCACTTGCCGGGGCCTTGCTGCCCTTTGCGCAAGGCGGTGCCTTCAGCGCGGGGCGGGTGATGCCTTTCGCCACGGGGGGCGTGATCTCGCAGGCCACGGCCTTTCCCATGCGCGGCGGCACCACGGGGCTGATGGGCGAGGCGGGGCCGGAGGCGATCCTGCCGCTCTCGCGCGGGCCGGATGGGCGGCTGGGGGTGCGCGGGGCAGGCGGCGGCGGTCCGGTCCATGTGACCTTCAATATCTCGACGCCGGATGTGGCGGGGTTCCAGCGCTCGCAGACGCAGATCGCCGCGCAGATGGGCCGCCTGCTCGCGCAGGGCGCTCGCAATCGCTGAGGGGGCAGAGCAATGGCATTTCACGAAATTCGTTTCCCGGCCAATCTGAGTTTCGGGGCGCTGGGTGGGCCGGAGCGGCGCACCGAGATTGTTGAGCTTGCCAATGGGCATGAGGAACGCAACACGCCCTGGGCCGGGTCGCGCAGGCGCTATGATGCGGGGTTTGGGCTGCGGGCGCTGGATGATCTGGAAGCGGTGATCGCGTTTTTCGAGGCGCGGCAGGGCATGCTGCACGGGTTTCGCTGGAAGGATTGGGGGGATTACCGCTCGGCCCCGGCCTCGAAACCCCTGACAGCGTTCGACCAGCTTCTGGGCTTCGGCGATGGCGAGACGCGCAGCTTTCAGCTGCGCAAGGGGTATCGGTCGGGCGAACAGGTCTGGTGGCGCGAGATCGCGAAACCTGTGGTGGGCTCGGTTCTGGCCGGGATCGGCGCAGAGGCGATGACGCTGGGCGAGGATTACGAGGTTGATGCGGCAACCGGCATTGTGAGTTTCAATTGGGCGCCTGATCTGGGGGCGGAAGTCAGCGCGGGGTTTGAGTTTGACGTGCCGGTGCGGTTCGACAGCGATCTGATCCAGATATCAGTCGCGAGTTTCAAGGCGGGCGAAGTGCCGAAAGTCCCGGTGGTGGAGGTGCGGCTGTGAGCCTGAGCGCGCATCTGGCCACAGGGGCCACGACGATCTGCCGGGCCTGGGCGTTGGAGCGGGCTGGCGGCGCGGTGCTGGGCTTCACTGATCATGACCGGGATCTGGGTTTTGAAGGTGTGGTGTTTCGCGCCGAGGCCGGGCTGACCGCGCGGGCGCTGGAGCAGGTGACGGGGCTTGCGGTGGACAACTCCGAGGCGGTGGGGGCCTTGCGCGATGCGGGGCTGCGCGAGGAGGATATTCTGGCGGGACGCTATGATGGCGCGGGGCTGCGTATCTGGGAAGTGAACTGGGCCGATGTGGCGCAGCGGCGGCTGATCTTTCGCGGCAGCTTGGGCGAGATCACGCGGGCCGGGGGCGCGTTCCGGGCCGAGTTGCGCGGGCTGTCGGAGCCGCTGGGGCAGCCGGGGGGGCGGATTTATCATGCGGCCTGTTCGGCGGTGCTGGGGGATCATGCCTGCCGGGTCGATCTGGGGGCGCCGGGGTATGTCGCGGAAGTGCCGGTGGTCTTCGCGGGTGAGGGCGTGGAGATAGGTTTTGCGCCGGTCGGGACGGTCGGGCCGGGCTGGTTTGCCGCGGGGCGGCTTTTGGTGCTGTCGGGCGCGGCGGAAGGGCTGGTCGGGCATATCCGCGATGACCGGATGCGCGACGGCGCGCGCGTGCTGACGCTCTGGGACAGTCTGCGCGCGCCGCTTGCGCCCGGCGATATGGTGCGGCTGGAGGTGGGCTGCGACAGGCAGGCTGCGACCTGTCGGCTGAAATTCGACAATATGCTGAATTTTCAGGGCTTCCCGCATATTCCGGGCGAGGATTGGATGAGTGCCTATCCCAAGGCGGGGGCGCCCAATTCCGGCGGCGCGCGGCGGGGCTCGGGATGAGCGCGCGCGGCGTTCTGGACGAAGCCGCGCTCTGGATCGGCACGCCCTATCACCACCGCGCCAGCCTGCGCGGGGTGGGGGCGGATTGTCTGGGGCTGATCTGCGGGCTGTGGCGCGCGCGGCATGGTCCCTTGCCCGAAGCCCTGCCGGATTACAGCCCGCGCTGGGATGAGGCGGGGGCGGAGGAGCGGCTCTGGGCCGCGCTCGCGCGGCATCTGGTCCCGGCGCTTGTGCCTGCCGATGGGCAGGTGCTGCTGTTCCGGCTGCAGCCGCGGGCGCTGGCCAAGCATCTGGGCGTGCAATGCGAGGCGGGGCGGGGGTTCATCCATGCCTGCCCGCGCGCGGGCGTGGTGCGGGCCCCGCTGTCGCAGCCTTGGGCGCGGCGCATCGTGGCGCGCTTTGATTTTCCGCCGATTTCTGACTGAACTGGAGTAACCCATGGCAACCTTGGTCCTGTCTGCGGTCGGCGCGGCGATCGGCTCTGGCGTCAGCGGCACGTTTCTGGGCCTGACGGGCATGGTCGTGGGCCGCGCGATTGGCGCGACTGTCGGGCGCATGATCGACCAGCGGCTGCTGGGCGGGGGCTCTCAGGTGATCGAGGCGGGCCGGATCGAGCGGCTGCGGATGACCGGGGCGAGCGAGGGCGCGCCGGTGCCGCTGGTCTGGGGGCGCGTGCGGCTGGGCGGGCAGGTGATCTGGTCGTCCGAGTTCCGCGAGACTGTCACGACCTCGGGCGGGGGCGGCAAGATCGTCAGGAAACCGAAGGTGCGGGAATATTCCTATTCGATCTCGGTGGCGGTCGCACTGTGCGAGGGGCCGGTCTTGGGCGTGGGGCGCATCTGGGCCGACGGGCAGGAGCTTGCACCGGCGGATCTGAATATCCGGCTCTATTCCGGCGGCGACGATCAACTGCCTGATCCGCTGATCGAGGCTATCGAGGGGGCAGGGCAGGTGCCTGCCTATCGCGGAATTGCCTATCTGGTGATCGAGGATCTGGAACTGGGCGCGTTTGGCAATCGCGTGCCGCAACTGAGTTTCGAGGTGATCCGCGCGGTGCAGTCGGACGCGCGGCAAAGCCTGTCGGATCATGTGCAGGCGGTGGCGCTGATGCCGGGATCGGGGGATTTCGCGCTGGCGACGACGCCGGTTTATGCGCGGGGCGGGGGCGCGGGTGGCGATGGTTTTTCGGGGGCGCTGAGCGGTTTTTCCAGCACCCCCGCCGATGTGCCGATGAACCTGAATGCGCCTTCCGGGCTGAGCGATCTGGACAGCTCGCTTGATGCCTTGATGCGCGAATTGCCTAATTGCGGCTCGACGTTGCTGATTGTGTCGTGGTTCGGATCGGACCTGCGGGCGGGGGTCTGCACAGTGGAGCCGAAGGTCGAGTATTCCGACCGGATGGCGCCTGCGCAGCCCTGGTCCGTGGCCGGGCGCGCGGCGAGTGCCACGCCGGAAGTGCCGCGCGTGGAAGGGCGCCCGGTCTATGGCGGCACGCCCTCGGATGCCTCGGTGATCGAGGCGATTGCCGCGCTGAATGCGCGCGGGCAGAAGGTTGTCTATTACCCGTTCATGCTGATGGAAGTGCTTGCCGGAAATAGCCTGCCGGACCCGTGGTCAGATGCCGAGGATCAGCCGGTTCTGCCCTGGCGGGGGCGGATCACCACGGTGAAGGCACCGGGGCTGGCGGGCAGCACGGATGGCACGGCGGAGGCGGAAGCCGAGGTTGCGGCGTTTTTCGGGACCGCGCAGGCGAGTCATTTCAGCATTTCCGGCGGGGTGGTCAGCTATTCCGGGCCGCAGGACTGGCGCTACCGGCGCTTCATCCTGCATCAGGCGGCGCTCTGTGCAGCGGCGGGGGGCGTGGATGCCTTCTGCATCGGATCCGAGATGCGCGGGCTGACGCAGATCCGGGGCGCGGGCAACAGCTTTCCGGCAGTGGCGGCGCTGCGGGCGCTGGCGGCGGAGGTGCGCGCGATCCTCGGGCCGCAGGTGAAGCTGACCTATGCCGCCGACTGGTCGGAATATTTCGGCTATATCACGGGCGAGGGCGACCGGTTCTTCCATCTTGATCCGCTCTGGGCGGATGAGAATATCGACCTGATCGGGATCGACAATTACATGCCGCTCTCGGATTGGCGCGATGGGGCGGATCATGCGGATGCCGCTTTCGGGACTGTGCATGATCTGGGCTATCTGACCGGCAATGTTGCGGGGGGCGAGGGCTATGACTGGTTCTATGCCTCGGATCCGGATCGCGCGGCGCAGATCCGTACGCCGATTGAGGACACAAGCGAATGGGGCGAGCATTGGATCTGGCGCTATAAGGATTTGCGCGGCTGGTGGGAGAATGACCATCATGACCGGGTGGGGGGCGTGCGTGCGGCCCTGAAAACCGACTGGGAGCCGCGTTCCAAGCCCTTCTGGTTCACCGAATATGGCTGCGCGGCGATAGACCGGGGCACGAACCAGCCGAATGTGTTTCTGGACCCGAAATCCTCTGAGAGTTTCGCGCCCCATTTCTCGCGCGGTTGGCGCGATGATGCGATCCAGATGCAATATATCCGCGCGGTCAATGCCTATTGGGCGGAGCCTGCGCATAACCCGGTCTCGGAGATTTACGAGGGGCCGATGGTGGATATGTCGCGCGCCCATCTCTGGGCCTGGGATGCGCGGCCCTATCCGTGGTTTCCGGGCAATGCGGCAATGTGGTCGGACGGGGCCAACTGGGCGCGCGGGCATTGGATCACCGGGCGCGCGACGGGCCAGCCGCTGGATGCGCTGATCGCCGAGATTTGCGCGCGGGCGGGTGTCGCGGATGTGGATGTCTTGCGCGTGCATGGGGTGGTGCGCGGCTTTGCTGCGGCATCGACCGAGGCGCCGCGCGCGATGCTGCAATCTCTGATGCTGGCCTACGGGGTCGAGGCCGTCGAACGCGAGGGGCGGCTGATTTTTCAGATGCGCAACGGGCGGGCACTGGCGAGCCTTGGCCGCGATGATCTGGCGCGCAGTGATGAAGGGGATGTGACGCTGATCCGCGCGCCCGAGGCGGAACTCTCGGGCCGGGTGCGGCTGGGCTATGTCGAGGAAGGCGCGGATTTCGAGATGCGGGTGGCGGAAGCGGTCTATCCCGACGCAACGGCCTTGCGGGCGAGCGGGTCTGATCTGCCGCTGGTGTTGTCCGAGGGCGAGGCGGTGTTGATCGCAGAGCGCTGGCTGGCACAGGCGCGGGTGGCGCGCGACACGTTGCGGCTGCGGCTGCCGCCCTCGCGCGATTTGGGCGCGGGGGATGTGGTGGCGCTGGATCTGGGCACAGGTGTGGGGCTGTGGCGGATCGACCGCGCGACGCTCTCGGGCGGGCGGATGATCGAGGCCACGCGGGTCGAGGACAAGCTCTATGACTGGGGCGAGACCGGGCGCGCGGGTTTGGGGCTGCTGAATTTCCAGCCGCCGGGGCCGGTGCAGCCGGTGTTTCTGGACCTGCCGCTGATCACCGGCGAGGAAGAGGCGCATCATCCCTGGCTGGGGATCACGGCGCGGGTCTGGCCGGGGCTGGTGGCGGTGCATCATCGCGCGGGGGGCGAGCAATTCGATCTGGAGGTGCTGGTCGGTGCCCCTGCGGTGGTGGGGGTGACGGAAACCGCGCTTGCCGCCAGTGCGCCGGGGCTGTGGGATCGTGGCCCTGCGCTGCGGGTGCGGATGCTGAGCGGCACGCTGGCGAGCGCGGCGCCCTTGGCGGTGCTGAGCGGGGCCAATCTGATGGCGATTGGTCTGGGCGAGGACTGGGAGCTGTTCCAGTTCGCCGAGGCCGAGCTGGTCGCGCCGGGTGTCTATGATCTGCGGATGCGGCTGCGGGGGCAGCAGGGGACCGACGGGATCATGCCCGAGACCTGGCCTGCGGGGGCGCTGGTGGTCATGGTCGATGCGCGGCTGGAGCAATTGCCGGTGCCGTCGGGTGCGCTGGGTCTGCCGCGCGGCTACCGGATCGGGCCTGCCTCGCGGCCCCTGAGCGACCCGAGCCAGCGCGATTTCGAGGCGGTGTTCCGGGGGGTCGGGCTGCGGCCCTACCGGCCTGCGCATCTGCGGGCGCGGCCGGATGGGGCGGGCGCGCTGGTGGTGCGTTGGGTGCGGCGTACGCGGATTGGCGGTGATGGCTGGGGAATGGTGGAGGTGCCGCTCTCCGAGGTGGCGGAAGCCTATCTGCTGCGCGTGCGTCAGGGCGGGGCAGTGCTGCGCGAGGTGACGCTGAGCGCGCCGGAATGGCTCTATTCCGCCGCGATGCAGGCGCAGGACGGGGGCGGGGTGGTGATCGAGGTGGCGCAGGTCTCGGATCTGTTCGGCCCCGGTCCTTTTGCGAGTGTTGAGGTCAGTGCATGACGCCCCCTGCGCAGACGGCCCGCCCGCCCAACCCCGCAAATCCGCTACGCGGCTTTGCTTGCCGCCTGCGCAGGGCGCTGGGCTGATGCGGGAAATCACGCATGGGGATATCCGTGTGGCGGCGCGTGTGCTGATTGCGCGGCCAGAGCCGGAGTGGCCTGCGCTGATGGCGCGACTGCTGGAGGACGCCCATCACGCCGACCGCTACCGCAAGGCGCAGGGCCGGCATCATCCGCGTCTGGGCAATGGCACTTTGATGAGTGCGGCTTTCGGCATCGGGGTGGCGCCGGAACCGCTGCCCTCGGACAGCCGCTATCTGGCGGCGATCCGTGCCGTGATCGAGGCGGTGCTGGACTGGCGGTTGCGCCAGATCTAGCGTGCATTCCGACCAGCTTGGGCAGGCTGCGCGGCAAGCGCGGTTGACGGGGGGCGGGCCTTGCGGCCCGCGGCCTCTCAGTGAGAGTATTTTTCGGCAAGATGAAGTTGGGCAAGATGAAGTCCGGGGGCATGAAAACGGGCTGCGGCGCAGGCTGATCGGGAAGGGCGCCAGCGCGGAAAGCCCTTTCACTGGCGCAGGGCGCAGTCTATATGCGCGGCCATGGCACAGGCACCCCTTCTGCAACTTTCGAACATCTCGCTGACTTTCGGCGGCAATCCGGTTTTTGACGGGCTTGATCTGGTGATCCAGCCCGGCGACCGCGTGGCGCTGGTGGGGCGCAATGGCTCGGGCAAATCCACGCTGATGAAGGTCATGGCGGGGCTGGTCGAGGCCGATTCCGGCGCGCGCTCGCTCTCGCCCGGCACGACGGTCGGCTATATGGAGCAAGACCCGGATTTCGCGGGTTTCGCGACTCTGGGCGAATTTGCGGCGCAGAACCTTGATCCGTCAGAGGTGTATCGCATCGAGATGGCCGCCGAGGGGCTGGATTTTGACCCTGATCTTGCGCCCGAGCGGGCCTCTGGCGGCGAGCGGCGGCGGGCGGCGCTCGCGAAGCTTCTGGCCGAAGCGCCGGAATTGATGCTCCTGGACGAGCCGACCAACCATCTGGATATCAATGCGATTGGCTGGCTGGAAGCGCGGCTGCGCGAGACGCGGGCGGCGTTTGTGCTGATCAGCCATGACCGCGCCTTCCTGCGGGCGCTGACGCGGGCGACGCTCTGGGTGGATCGCGGACAGGTGCGGCGCCGCGAATCGGGGTTTGACGGGTTCGAGGAATGGCGCGACACGATCTGGGCCGCCGAGGATGAGGCCCGCCACAAGCTGAACCGCAAGATCAAGGCCGAGGCGCGCTGGGCGGTTGAGGGGATTTCGGCACGGCGCAAGCGCAATCAGGGCAGGGTGCGGGCTTTGGCCGCGCTGCGGGCCGAGCGGGCAAGCCAGATCAAGCGGCAGGGCACAGCGGCGATGGCGCTGGAAGCGGCCCCGCCCTCGGGCAAGCTGGTCGCCGAGCTGGAGCATGTGAGCAAGAGCTTCGGCGACCGCCCCATTCTGCGCGATTTCTCGCTGCGGGTGCTGCGCGGCGAGCGCGTGGCCTTTGTCGGCCCGAATGGCGCGGGCAAGACCACGCTGCTGAAGCTGATCACCGGGCAGATGGAGCCGGATAGCGGCATGATCCGGCGCGGCACCAATCTGGAAATGGCGGTCTTTGATCAGACCCGCGCGCAGCTTGATCCCAATGCCACGCTCTGGGAGAACCTGACCGGCGATCCGCTGATGCGGGTGCCGGGGCAGGCTGATCAGGTCATGGTGCGCGGCACGCCCAAACATGTCGTGGGCTATCTGAAAGAATTCCTGTTTGACGAGGCGCAGGCGCGCGCGCCGGTGCGCTCGCTTTCGGGGGGCGAGAAGGCGCGGCTGCTTTTGGCGCGGATCATGGCGCAGCCTGCCAATCTGCTGGTGCTGGACGAGCCGACCAATGATCTGGATGTGGAAACGCTGGATCTGTTGCAGGATATCTTGGGCGAGTTTGATGGCACAGTGCTGCTGGTCAGCCATGACCGGGATTTCATCGACCGGATCGCCTCGACTACGCTGGTTTTTGAGGGCGAGGGACGGGTGACGGCCTATGCGGGCGGCTGGAGCGATTATCTGGCGCAGCGGCCCGAGGTGAAGGCGCCGGTCGAGAAAACACCGGCGGCTACTGCTGCCCCGGCCAAGGGCAAGCCCAAGGCTGCGGCCAGATCGGGGCTGAGTTTCACTGAATCCCACCGGCTGGAGGCACTGCCTGCGGAAATTGCGCGGCTGGAAGCGGAGATCGCGAAACTGGCCGATTTGCTGTCGGATGCAGAACTGTTCACCCGCGAGCCGGTGAAATTCCGCAAGGCGACCGAGGCGCTGAGCACAAGGCAGGCCGCATTGGAGGCGGCTGAGGAAGAATGGCTGATGCTGGCGGAAAAGGCGGAAGGCTAGGAGTCGCCGCCTGAGGTGAGCATTTCAAAAGCCGTGTCAGGTGATCAGCCCCGTTCCGGTCGCGGTGGAACCTACGTCCAGCCCGTCGATCAGTTTGTCCGGCTTGACCAGCGCTGTCAGTTTGGCGCGGTCAGTGATGATGACCCGCGCGCCGTCGATCTTTATGCCATTGCTCTCCAGGGATTTCAGCGTGCGCGACAGGTTCTCGGGCGTCATCCCCAGGTAAGAGGCCAGCAGGCGTTTCTCGACCGCCAGCGTATAGCTGGCTGCGCCGCCCGCGATGATGGAATGGCGCAGCAGATACGCCGCGACACGTTCACGCGAGTTGCGCAGTTTCATCGATTTCGCACTGCGCACCACCGAGCGGTAACAGGCGGCAAGCTCGTTGATCACGGCGACCGCGAATTCCGGGTCGCGCCGGAACATTGAGCGCAGATCCGAGGCGGGGACCAGTACGATGCGCGTGCGCTCCAGCGTCCGGGCGGTCATCAGATAGGGGGCGTCGCGGATACAGGCGGCCAGAATGAAGGTGGAGACCGGGCGCACCACGGCCATGGTGCATTCGCGCCCGGCCCATTGTCCGACCAGTTCGACCGAGCCTTCCATCACGATATGCAGAAAATCGGCCGGATCGCCCTGCCGGATCATTTCCAGACCCGGCGGGAAGATCTGGTCGTAAGAGGCGGTCATCAGTTCGGTGAAATTGGCCTGTACCATGTCGCGGAACAGGGGAAGGTGCCGAATCTGGGGGTCTGTATCGGGGCGCATCGGTTCTCGCTTTTGGTCGGTTAACAATTATCAATTGAAGTGACCCATAAAGTCAACGCTTCAATTCGCGTTTTTCGGATGACGAATTGTGCTTCCGTGAAGGCAACCACGACAGGCGGCAATTCCGGCGTGTTTTCGTGCAGGCCAGCCGCTCAGATTGACATGCATCAAGTTTTCTGACCCGGCGCTATGTCCCTGTCGCGCCAGAGCAGGTGCGTTCTCGTGCGCCTGCACCCTTCAGGAGACGCCCATGCATGTGATGCTGGCCTATGACAATTCCCGCAATTCGCGGATCGCACTTGATGCGGTGCGCGGATTGTTCAACCCGATCAAACCCCGGATAACGCTCATTTCCGTGGTCGAGGATGTGGGCAGCACGACCGCTGGCGCCGATGACATGTTCAGGGCCCAGTATGAGGAGCAGAAATCGGGGACCGAAGCGGCGGCGCATGGTCTGGCCGCGGATGGTTTCGAGACCTCTGTTCTGATCGCCGAGGGGGATGCGCGCAAGATGATCCTGCGCGCGGTCGAAGAGAAGCAGCCGGATTTGCTGGTTCTCGCCCGACACAGCCACAAGCCCGACCCCGGCCCGCTGAGCTTCATCACCCGCAAGCTGGATGCGCTGGTCGAGGAGTTCGACCACATGACCTTTGGTTCGACCAGCGCCTTTCTCGCGCGGCGCGCGCCCTGTCCGCTTCTGATCATTCCGACCCACGCCGAATGATTCCGCTTCACATCTGATTTCGAGGTCTGACATGCAGATCAGCGATCTTTTCCGCTACAAGAATGCCGAGATCAAGGCGCTCCACCTGACATGGATTGCCTTTTTCATGTCGTTTTATGTCTGGTTCAACATGGCCCCGCTGGCTAGTTCCATGCTTGCCTCGGTGGACTGGCTGACGCGGGATGATATCCGCCTCTTTGCCATTGCGAATGTGGCCCTGACCATTCCCGCCCGCATCATCGTCGGCATGGCGCTGGACCGCTATGGCCCGCGCCGGGTGTTTTCCGTGCTGATGGTGCTGATGGCGATCCCGACCTGGGTCTTTGCCTTTGGCGATACGCGCGAAGTGCTGTTCATGTCGCGGCTTGTGTTGTCCTCGATCGGGGCGTCATTCGTTGTGACCATTCATATGGTGGCGCTGTGGTTCCCGCCGCGCAGCATCGGCTTTGCCGAAGGGTTTGCTGCGGGCTGGGGGAATTTCGGCTCGGCTGCCGCCGCGATGACGCTGCCGGTGATCGCGCTGCAGATCTTTGGCGGCCCGGAGGGCTGGCGCTGGGCCATCGCGACTTCGGGGCTGGTGATCGCCGCCTATGGTGTCTTCTACTGGTTCGCCATCACCGACGGGCCGACCAAGGACACGCATAAGAAACCGCGCAAGGCCTCGGCTCTGGAAGTGTCGAGCTGGGGCGATCTGGTGATGCTGTGCATCTTCACGGTGCCGCTGGTCGGGATCCTGTCGATCCTTGTCTATCGCGTGCAACTGATGGGCTATATCGACGCGATGACGGCTGTCATCTGCTACGCGGCCATCGCCGTGATCGTGACCTGGCAGGTCTGGCAGGCGATCCGCGTCAATGTTCCGATCCTGCGCAAGGGCGTGCCGGAGGATGACAGATATCCGTTCAAGTCGGTTGCGGCGCTGAACATCACCTATTTCGCCAATTTCGGCGCGGAACTGGCCGTGGTGTCGATGCTGCCGATGTTCTTTCAGGAAACCTGGGGTCTGACGGCTGTGGCCGCCGGTCTGATCGCGGCGAGTTTTGCCTTCGTGAACCTGTTCGCGCGGCCCATGGGCGGGCTGGTCTCTGACCGTTTCGGCAACCGCCGCTTCGTGATGATGGCCTATATGTTCGGCATTGCGCTTGGCTTCGTGATGATGGGGCTTCTGAACTCCAGCTGGCCGCTGGTGATCGCGATTGCCATCACCATCCTGTGCTCCTTCTTCGTGCAGGGTGCGGAGGGTGCAACCTTCGGGATTGTCCCCTCGATCAAGCGCCGGGTCACGGGCCAGATTTCGGGCATGGCGGGCGCCTACGGCAATGTCGGCGCGGTATTCTACCTCTTCGTCTTCATGTTCGTCGATGCCTCGACCTTTTTCTTCATCATCGCGGCAGGGGCGGCGATCAGCTGGGTCGTGTGCTGGTTCTGGCTGAAAGAGCCCGAGGGCGGGTTCGGGGATGAATATGTCATCTCTTCCGTAGACCGCGAGATCGCGCGTGAGGCGGCCGAGAAGAAAGCCCTCGATCAGGAATTGGCCGCGATTTTCGTGACATCCGAGAAGGTCGAACTGACCGAGCGCGGCACGGGGCTGCAACTGAAAGCCCAGTTCCGCTCGGTCGAGGAGCTGCGCGCAGCGCTTGCGCAGATCGGGCGCAGCAGAGCGCAGCCCGCCGAGTGATCCACCGAGTATTGCGGGCCCGCAAGGGTGTGGGTCCGCCACAAGTTCAGCCAGGAAAGGCGAGACACCAATGACGGTACAACAGACAAATCAGATCCCGTCGTCGCGGACGTGGTTGCAGAATTGGGAGCCTGAAAATCAGGCTTTCTGGGAGGCGGGCGGCAAGCGGCAGGCATGGGTCACGCTGATCCTGACCACGGCGGCGCTGACCATGGCCTTCATCACCTGGTTTCTGGTTTCGGCGCTGGTGGTGCGTCTGCCGCAGATCGGGTTCCAGTTCACCGCAAGCCAGCTCTTCTGGCTGGCGGCGATGCCGGGCCTTGCGGGCGGCAGCTTGCGGCTGATCCATATGTTTCTGGTGCCGATCTATGGCACGCGGCATGTGATCTCGCTCTCCACGCTGTCGCTGCTGATCCCGCTGGTGGGCTGGTTCTATGCCGTGCAGGATCCGACCACGCCCTATTGGGTGCTGATGCTGCTCGCGTTTCTGGCGGGCTTGGGCGGGGGTAATTTCTCCAGCTTCATGCCCTCGACCAGCATGTTCTTTCCCAAGCGCCTGCAAGGCACGGCGCTGGCCATTCAGGCGGGGGTCGGCAATTTCGGGGTGTCGGTCGTGCAATTCGTCACGCCCTGGGTGATCGGATTCGCGCTTCTGGGCGGCATGGCCTGGATTGGCGAGCCGCAGACGATGACGCGCGCGGGCGTTGACTCACAGATCTATCTGCAGAATGCGCCTCTGGTGATGATCCCCTTTGTCGCGGTCTTCGGCATCACGGCCTGGATCTTTCTCAAATCGATCCCCATCACCTCGAATTTTCGCGAACAGTTCGACATCTTCAAATCGGGCAATACCTGGGCGCAGACCTCGCTTTATATCATGACCTTCGGGGCGTTTTCCGGGCTGGCCGCGACTTTCCCGCTGCTGATCCGCCTGATCTATGGCGAGTATGAGGGCGCCCCCGATCCGCTGGCATGGGCGTTCTACGGGCCGCTGATCGGCTCGGCCAGCCGCGTGATCGCAGGCCCGGTTTCCGACAAGCTGGGGGGCGCGCGGGTGACGCATTGGGCCGGGCTTGGCATGCTGGTCTGTGCCGGTCTGGTGGCCTGGATCGTGACCGGCGCGGACAGTCTGGCCTCTTTCCCCATGTTCGTGACCGGGATGCTGGCGCTCTTCTTCTTTGCCGGTGTCGGCAATGCCTCGACCTTCAAACAGATGCCGATGCTGTTTGCGCCGCGTCAGGCGGGGGGCGTGATCGGCTTCACGGCGGCGATTGCGGCTTACGGGCCTTTCCTTTTCGGGATGCTGTTTGCCTGGTCCTTCGCGGCCTTCCAGTCCGCTGCACCGGTGTTCTGGGGGCTGGCCGCCTTCTTTGCCTTCAATGTGGCGCTGAACTGGGTGCTCTATGCCCGCAAGAACGCGCCTTATCCCTGCTGAATTCGCCTGTGGGCGCGCGCGCCCACCCTATCCAACACAAGAACGGAGACAGCCATGAGCCATCTTCTTGACCGGCTGAACTTTCTGAAATCGACCCGCAAGGATACGTTCTCGGACGGGCACGGCCAGACCACGACTGAGAACCGCGACTGGGAGGATACCTATCGCAACCGCTGGCGCCATGACAAGATCGTGCGCTCGACGCATGGGGTGAACTGCACCGGATCCTGTTCGTGGAAGATCTATGTCAAATCGGGGATCGTGACCTGGGAAACCCAGCAGACCGATTACCCGCGCACGCGGCCAGATCTGCCCAATCATGAGCCGCGCGGCTGTGCGCGGGGGGCGTCTTATAGCTGGTATCTCTATTCCGCGAACCGTGTGAAAACGCCGCTGGTGCGCGGTGCGCTGATGCGGCTGTGGCGCGAGAAGCGGCGCAGCATGACGCCGGTGCAGGCCTGGGAGGCGATCCAGAAAGACCCCGCCGCCCGCGCCAGCTACACCCGCAAGCGCGGCACGGGCGGGTTCGTGCGCGCATCCTGGGATGAAGTGACCGAGATGACGGCGGCGGCGAATGCCTGGACCGCCAAGACCTATGGCCCGGACCGGGTGTTCGGCTTCTCGCCGATCCCGGCCATGTCGATGGTCAGCTATGCGGCGGGCTCGCGCTACCTGTCGCTTCTGGGCGGCACCTGCATGAGCTTTTATGACTGGTATTGCGACCTGCCGCCGGCCTCGCCCATGACATGGGGCGAGCAGACGGATGTGCCGGAATCGGCGGATTGGTACAATGCGGGCTATCTGCTGCTCTGGGGGTCGAATGTGCCGCAGACGCGCACGCCGGATGCGCATTTCTACACTGAGGCGCGCTATCGCGGCACCAAATCCGCGGTGATCTGCCCGGATTATTCGGAAGCGGCGAAATTCGGCGATGTCTGGCTGAATGCCAAGCAAGGCACCGATGCCGCGCTGGGGATGGCCTTTGGCCATGTGATCCTGCGCGAGTTCCATCTGGACCGGCAGGTGCCCTATTTCGAGGAATATTGCCGCAAATACAGCGACATGCCGATGCTGGTCCGGCTGGACAGGAAAGGCGAGCGCTATATTCCCGGTCGGCAGTTGCGGGCCGCTGATCTTGATGGCGCCTTGGGCGAGGCCAACAATCCCGAATGGAAAACCATCTGCATTGACGAGACCTCTGGCCAGTTGGTCGCGCCCAATGGCTCGATCGGGTTCCGCTGGGGCGAGCAGGGCAAGTGGAATCTGGAGGAGAAGGCGAAAGAGGCTGCGATCTCGCCCAAACTGTCGCTGATCCTTGATGAGGACCGCGACGATGTGGTGGGCGTGGATTTCCCCTATTTCGGCGGCATGGCCAGCGGGCAGTGGGAGAACGATGCGCGTGGCGATGTGCTGACGCGCAATGTGCCGGTGAAGAAGATCACACTGGCGGATGGATCCGAGGCACTGGTGACAACGGTGTTCGATCTCTTCTGCGCGAATTATTCGCTCGACCGGGGTCTGGGCGGCGATCACGTCGCGAATGACTATAACGCCGATGTGCCCTTCACGCCTGCATGGGCCGAGCGCATCACTGGTGTCAGCCGCGACAAGATCATTCAGGTGGCCCGCGAATTTGCCGACAACGCTGAAAAGACCGGCGGCAAATCCATGGTGATCATCGGCGCGGCGATGAACCACTGGTATCATATGGACATGAATTACCGCGCTGTCATCAATATGCTGGTGATGTGCGGCTGTGTCGGTCAGTCGGGCGGTGGCTGGGCGCATTATGTGGGGCAGGAAAAGCTGCGCCCGCAGACGGGCTGGACGGCCTTGGCCTTTGCGCTCGACTGGGCGCGCCCGCCACGGCATATGAATTCGACCTCTGCCTGGTATGCCCATACCGACCAGTGGCGCTATGAGACGGTGACGGCCAAGGACATCCTGTCGCCCACCGCGCCCGAGGGCGATTACGAGAAGCTCTCGCTCATTGACTACAATATCCGCTCCGAGCGGATGGGCTGGCTTCCTTCGGCGCCGCAGCTCAAGACTAACCCGCTGAAAGTGGGGGCGGCGGCGAAAGCGGCGGGGATGGGAATCCCGGCCTATGTGGCGCAGGAACTGTCATCGGGCCGGTTGGAAATGTCCTGCGAAGACCCGGATGCACCGGAAAACTGGCCGCGCAACCTGTTTGTGTGGCGCTCGAACCTGCTGGGCTCTTCGGGCAAGGGGCATGAGTATTTCCTCAAGCACCTTCTGGGTACGGATCACGGGGTTCTGGGCAAGGATCTGGGGGAGGAGGGGCGGCAGAAGCCGGTCGAGGCCAAATGGCACAAGGACGCGCCCGAGGGCAAACTTGACCTGCTGGTGACGATTGATTTCCGCATGTCCACGACGGCGGTCTATGCCGATATCGTGCTGCCCACGGCCAGCTGGTATGAGAAGGACGACCTGAACACATCCGACATGCACCCGTTCATCCACCCGCTGCAGGCGGCAGTGGACCCGGCTTATGAGTCGAAAACCGACTGGGAGATCTTCAAGGCGATTGCCAAGAAATTCTCCGAAGTCGCGCCGGAAATCCTCGGTGTGGAAACCGATATCGTGCAACTGCCGATGCAGCATGACAGCCCCGGCGAACTGGCGCAGCCTTTCGTCAAGGACTGGAAGAAGGGCGAATGCGAGTTGATCCCCGGCAAGACCGCGCCGGCCTATATCGCGGTGGAACGGGATTACCCGAACCTCTATGCGC
Organism: Natronohydrobacter thiooxidans; assembly: GCF_001884735.1. Classification (GTDB taxonomy): domain Bacteria; phylum Pseudomonadota; class Alphaproteobacteria; order Rhodobacterales; family Rhodobacteraceae; genus Roseinatronobacter; species Roseinatronobacter thiooxidans_A. The sequence goes on from NZ_MJAP01000014.1 coordinate 22,121, forward strand.
GTTTCACTGCGCTGGGGCCGTTGATGGAGAAGGTCGGCAACGGCGGCAAGGGGATTGCCTGGGATACCAAGACCGAGGTGCACCATCTGAAAGCGCTGAACGGCACCCATACGGAGGGGCCGACCAAGGGGATGGCGAAGATCGACACTGCGATTGATGCTGCCGAGGTCGTGCTGATGCTTGCGCCCGAAACCAATGGCGAGGTCGCGGTCAAGGCATGGAAGGCGCTGGAAAAGGCCACGGGGCAAAACCACGCCCATCTGGCCGAGGTCAAGGAAGACGAGAAAATCCGCTTCCGCGACATTGCCGTGCAGCCGCGCAAGATCATTTCCTCGCCCACATGGTCGGGGATCGAGTCCGAGGAAGTCTGCTACAATGCGGGCTGGACCAATGTGCATGAGCTGATCCCTTGGCGCACCCTCTCGGGACGCCAGCAGATGTATCAGGATCATGAATGGATGCTGGCCTTTGGCGAGTTTTTCGTCACATGGCGGCCGCCGGTCGATCTGAAAACCATCACGGTTGACGCCACCCGCGCGCTGAAATCGGCGGAAAAGCATGTGGTGCTGAACTTCATCACGCCGCACCAGAAATGGGGCATCCATTCGACCTATTCGGACAACCTCTTGATGCTGACGCTCAACCGTGGCGGGCCGGTGATCTGGATTTCCGAGAATGACGCCAGAACCGCAGGGATTGTCGATAATGACTGGGTGGAGCTGTTCAACGCGAACGGGGTGATTGCCGCGCGTGCGGTGGTCAGCCAGCGGATGAAGGACGGGACAACCTTCATGTATCACGCGCAGGAAAAGATCGTGAATACGCCGGGCAGCCAGATCACCGGCAAGCGGGGCGGGATCCATAACTCGGTCACGCGGGCGATCCCGAAGCCCACGCATATGATCGGGGCCTATGCGCAATTCTCTTACGGCTTCAACTATTACGGAACCGTTGGGGCGAACCGCGACGAGATGGTGATCGTTCGCAAGATGGAAAATGTGGACTGGCTCGACCGTCCCGCGAAAACGGAGGCAGCGGAATGAAAGTACGTGCCCAGATCGGAATGGTGCTGAATCTCGATAAATGCATCGGGTGTCACACCTGCTCCGTGACCTGCAAGAATGTCTGGACCTCGCGCGAGGGCGTTGAATATGCGTGGTTCAACAATGTCGAAACCAAACCCGGCATCGGCTACCCCAAGGATTGGGAAAACCAGAAACGCTGGAATGGCGGCTGGAAGCGCGACCCTTCGGGTCAGCTTGTGCCCAAGCAGGGCGGCAAATGGCGGATCCTGGCAAATATCTTCGCCAATCCCGACCTGCCGGAGATCGACGATTTCTACGAGCCGTTTGATTTCGACTATGATCATCTGAAATCGGCGCCGGAAATGGAGGCATTTCCGACCGCGCGGCCCCGGTCGAAAATCTCGGGCGAGCGGTTGGAGAAGATCGAATGGGGCCCCAACTGGGAGGAAATTCTGGGCGGGGAGTTCTCGAAGCGCTCGCAGGATTACAATTTCGAGGGCATTCAGAAGGACATCTATGGGGAATATGAAAACACCTTCATGATGTATCTGCCGCGGCTGTGCGAGCATTGCCTGAACCCGGCTTGCGTGGCCTCTTGCCCATCCGGTGCGATCTACAAGCGCGAGGATGATGGTGTTGTCCTGATCGATCAGGAGAAATGCCGTGGCTGGCGGATGTGCGTCTCGGGCTGCCCCTATAAGAAGATCTATTACAACTGGTCTTCGGGCAAATCCGAGAAATGCACGCTCTGCTATCCGCGTCTGGAATCGGGACAGCCCACGGTTTGTTCGGAAACCTGCGTGGGGCGCATCCGTTACTTAGGGGTGATGCTCTATGATGCCGACAAGATCAGTCAGGCGGCGGGCGTGGCGGATGAAAAGCAGCTTTATGACGCGCAGCTTGACGTCTTCCTTGATCCTAACGACCCGGCAGTGATCGAGGCCGCACGGGTCGAAGGCATCCCCGAGGACTGGATCAAGGGCGCGCAGAACTCGCCGATCTGGAAGATGGCGATGGAATGGAAGATCGCCTTTCCGCTGCACCCGGAATACCGCACCCTGCCGATGGTCTGGTACATTCCGCCGCTCTCGCCGATTCAGAACGCGGCCGAAGCGGGCAAGATCAGCGCGCAGGACCAGATGCCGGATGTGAAGAGCTTGCGCATTCCGGTGCGCTATCTGGCCAATATGCTGACGGCGGGCGATGAAGCCCCGATTGTCAGCGCGCTGGAGCGGATGCTGGCAATGCGCTCCTACATGCGGTCGAAAACCGTGGATGGGGTGATCAATCTGGGCGTGGCCAAGCGCGTCGGCATGACGCCCGACCAGATCGACGAGATGTATCAGCTGATGGCGATCGCCAATTACGAGGATCGTTTCGTCATCCCGACCACGCATCGCGAGTTGGTAGAGGATGCCTATGACCTGAAAGGCGGCTGCGGCTTTACCGATGGCAATGGCTGCTCCAGCGGGTCGTCGGGCGGCACGCTCTTCGAGGGCAAGAAATTTCGCAGCCCGCAGGAGTTCATCGCATGAAAACCTTTCGCGCATTCTCGGCGCTGCTGAGCTATCCGACACCGGATCTGCAGGCCGCCATTCCGACAATCGGCCAGACCCTCGCATGCGAGGGGCTGCTGCGCCAAGAGCAGATTGCGGCGCTGGTGCCGCTGCTGGCGTCGCTGGAGATGGATGATCTCTATGATCTGCAGGAACGCTATGTGCTGCTGTTTGATCGCTCGCGCACGCTGTCTCTGAACCTGTTCGAGCATATCCACGGCGAAAGCCGGGATCGGGGCGGGGCGATGGTGGACCTTTTGGACACCTATCGCGCGGGGGGCTTCGATCTGGTGGGGCCGGAACTGCCCGATCACCTGCCGGTGCTGCTGGAATTCCTGTCCACGCAAGGCCCCGATCAGGCGCGCGCCATTCTCGCGGATGCAGGCCATATCCTGCTGGCGCTCTCCGAGCGGCTGGCGCGGCGCGAGAGCATCTATGCGCCGGTTCTGGCAGCACTTGTGGCACTGGGGCAGATCGAAGTGACCCCCGAGGCCGAGGCGCTGCTCTCCGAGCGCGATGATGACCCCGAAGATCTGGCCGCGCTCGATGCGGTCTGGGAGGAAGCGCAGGTCACTTTCGGCCCCGATCCGAATGCGGGCTGCCCGGTCTCGCGCGACATCCTTGCCCGCATGCATGAACCCGCCCCGGCGCGCCCGCGCGCCGCAAGCCGTTAACGGAGGCCCCAATGCACAATTTCGTCTTCGGGATATTTCCCTATATCGCCCTCACGATCATGATCCTCGGCTCCATCGCCCGCTATGAGCGTGACCCTTTCACCTGGAAAACCAAATCCAGCCAGATGCTGCGCACAAGGCAATTCGTGATCGGCTCGGTGCTGTTTCATGTCGGTGTGCTGGCCATCTTTGCCGGGCATGTCGTGGGGCTGCTGACCCCCAAGGAGCTTTGGTATGCTTTCGGCATCTCCTCGGGGACCAAGCAGATGATTGCCATCGTCGCGGGCGGTGCCGCGGGCATCGCGGCGCTTGCCGGGGGGGCGATCCTCTTGCATCGGCGCCTGACGGACCCGCGCATCAAGGCCAATTCCAGTTTTGGCGACAATGCCGTGATGATCATCCTGATCGTGCAGCTTGTGCTGGGGCTGGCCACGATCCCGCTGGCGCTGGGCCATCTGGATGGTTCCGAGATGCTGAAATTCATGGCCTGGGCGCAGGGGATCCTGAGCTTCAAGGCCGGATCGGCAGGCTATATCAGTGATGTGCATCCGATCTTCAAGCTGCATATCTTCCTTGGGCTGGTGATCTTCGTGATGGTGCCCTTCACGCGGCTTGCGCATGTTATCTCTGGGGTGGCGGTGCCCTTCCGCTATCTGCTTGGCCGGACGGGCTATCAGATCGTGCGCTCGCGGCGCGGTGTCAGGGCGGCCCCGAAAGACGTGGCGCCCGTGCGTGCCACTCGTCAGCCGGTTGCCGCCAGATCTGTCGCCTCGGCCCCTGCGGAATAAGTGAAAGGACCAGACCGATGAAACCGCTTCTGCCGCCTGTCTTTGTCAATGGCGTTGAAATCCCGGCGGAACGTATCGCGAATGAGGCCCAGAACCACCCAGCCCCGAAGAACAAGCCGGGGCTGGCCTGGCAGGCTGCGGCGCGGGCTTTGGTGCTGCGCGAGGTGATGCTGCAAGAGGCCCGCGCGCGTGGGCTGTCCCCTGACCCGGCGGAAATCGCGCCGGGTCAGTTCGAAACCGGTGACGAGGCGCTGATCCGCCAGCTTTGCGAGAGTGCGATCACACCGGGCGCTGTCACTGATGCGGGGCTGCATGACCACTATCTCGCGCATCCCGAGCGTTTCCGCGCGCCGTCGCTTTATGAGGCCGCGCATATCCTGTTCCCGCGCGAGATGGACATGGCCGGTCCACGCGCCCGCGCGCAGGCCGTGCTGGTGGAGCTGCGCGCCAATCCGCGCCGCTTTGCCGAACTGGCACGCGCGCATTCCGCCTGTTCGTCGAAAGAGAATGGCGGTGTGCTGGGCCAGCTTTCGGCGGGCGATACCGTGCCCGAATTCGAAACCGCGCTGGAGGCGCTGGCGGAAGGGCAGATCAGCGATCCGGTGGAAACGCGCTTCGGGCTGCATCTGATCCGGCTGGACGCGCGTGCGCGCGGCGATGTTCTGCCCTTCGAGGTGGTCCTGCCGCGCCTGCGCGATGCGCGTGCAAAAGCGGCCTGGGCACAGGCTGCGGCGCGTTTCGCGTCGGATCTGCTGATGAAAGCCACGATTGACGGGATTCGCCTGCGGGCGGCCTGAGGCAGAAAGGGTCGGTGATGCATGAGAGGATGCAGGGCGGTGCGGGCTCGCCGGACGGTATGGGTTCGGTCCGGGCACGCTCCGAAACAACCACGCCCTGCGCGAAGGCGCTGGCGCGTTTTCAGCAGCAGTAAAGCGAGAAGAACCCCATGACCCTGCACCAGACAGTTCACACACCGGACCGGGCCGCCTGCGGATGCGACGCCGCTCCAGGGTTACTGCCGGTGGATGACGCCATCGCTATCGGACTGGCGTTGCTACGACCGCTCGCGGAAACCGAGCATCTGCCGCTGGCGCGGGCCACGGGCCGGGTGCTGGCGCGGGATATCGCCGCGCCGGTGGCCTTGCCGCTCTTCGACAATGCCGGGATGGATGGCTATGCGCTGCGGTTGTCAGATCTGGCGGGGCAGGGGCCGTGGTTCCTGCCCGTTGCGGGGCGCATCCGCGCCGGTGATGCGGCGAGCCCGCTGCCGCAAGGCGCAGCAATGCGTATTCTGACCGGCGCGCCGGTGCCCGCAGGGGCGGATGCGGTGATCGCGCAGGAACAGGTCGCGCGCAGGGCTGCGCGGATCGAGATTGCGCAGCGCCCCCGGAACGGCCAGCATATCCGCCGCGCAGGCGAGGATGTGGCGCTTGGCGCCCCGCTGCTGGAGGCCGGGCGCCTGCTGGGCGCGCGCGAGATCGCAGCCCTGGCAGGCTCGGGCGTGGGGCAGGTGCCTGTTACGCGGCGCTTGCGGGTGAGTGTGCTCTGCTCTGGCAGCGAACTGGTGCCGCCGGGTGCGCCGCTGGGACCGGGCCAGATATGGAACGCCAATCAGGCCATGCTGGGCGCGGCGCTGGCGCAGCCCTGGATCGCGCTGCGGCTCCGGCCCGCGCTGGCCGATACTCCGGCGCTATTGCAAAAGCACATCGCCAAGACCCTGCGCGACACCGATATCCTGATCACCACGGGCGGGGTGTCGGTTGGGGATGAGGATCACATGGCGCGCGTGATTCAAAACCTTGGCGGGCAGATCCATGCGATGAAACTGGCGATGAAACCGGGCAAGCCGCTTTCCATCGGGCAGGTCGGGCAGACGCTGTGGCTGGGGCTGCCGGGCAATCCGGTGGCGGCTTTCGTGACCTGGCATGTTGTGGGGCAGGTGCTGGCGCAGGCGCTGGCCGGCATGGCGCGGCCCGGTCCGGTCAAGTCCCTCGCGGCACTTGCCGCGCCGCTGCGCCACAGTCCGGGGCGGTGCGAATTTCGCCCCGCACGGCTGCTGGGGCATGATGCGCGCGGCCTGCAGCAGGTCGCCTGTCTTGAGGGCACCGGCTCGCACCGGCTGGCGCAATTTCCTCAGGCCGATGCGTTGGTGATGATCCCGGCGGATATGGATGCCCTGCCCAAGGGCGCGCTGGTTGAGGTGCTGCCGCTGTAGCGCGGTCCGTTTCGGGCGGTCTTGCGTCCCCTTGCCGCCCGCAACCTGCCCCGGCCCTGCGCGAGGGTCGGGGCCTTTTTATACGAAAGCCGATGGGGCAGGGCCGGTATTTCAGAGGGTGGCGCGCTGCCAGTCCATTCGGAATTCGCGACCGCCAGCGGTGTGAGGGTGCTTTGCCGGGTCATGTGATGGTTGATAATTGTCAATCAAAGTATTGATTTTTATGCCGTGGATTCTTTAGGAATCTGAGAATTAATCTCATGCCGCGACTCTTGGTTGATTTGTGTCAATGTTTGATCGGCCCGTTTCTGCCATTCAGGATCGAAACAGTCAGGGAGTGTTGCGTCGTGAAACTCGGATATGTCTCGCTGCCCGGACGCGGGGCCAATGACCTTTTTCTGGCGCAGATCGCCGATGCCCTGCGCGGTCAGCTCAAACTCTGCGGCACGGTGCAGACCAATATCACCCGCGCGGACCGGCGCAAATGCGACATGGATTTGCGGCTTCTGGCCACGGGCGAGGTGCTGCGCATATCCGAAGATCGCGGCGCTTTCGCGCGTGGCTGCACGCTGGACACACAGGTGCTGACCGAGGCTGTGGCGCGCAGCGAGGCCGCTCTGGCCGGTGCGGATCTGCTGATCGTCAACAAATTCGGCAAGACCGAGGCCGAGGGGCAAGGCTTCGCGCCGCTGATCGCCGAGGCGCTTTTTGCGGGCATTCCTGTTCTGGTGGGCGTCAATGCCCTGAACCTGCCTGCGTTTGAGGGATTCACTGAGGGCATCGCGCAGCCCTTGCCGGAAGATGCGCAGCATGTGATCGCCTGGTGCCTGAGCGCGCGGCTCATCCATGCCGCGTGAGTCTGCCAGTATTGCGATTGTCACGGTGTCGGACCGCGCGGCGCGGGGCGTCTACGAGGACAGGGGCGGCCCTGCGGCCGAGGACTGGATCCGCAGGAGTGTGACCTCGCCCATCCGCGTTTCCCGCCAGATCGTGCCGGATGAGCGCGATCTTGTCGCAGGAAGGCTGCGCAGGCTGGCCGAAGACGGGGCAGATCTTGTGCTGATCACCGGGGGGACCGGGCCCGCGCCGCGCGACCGGACGCCTGAAGCGCTGGCCGATGTGATCGATTTCGATCTGCCGGGGTTTGGCGAAGAAATGCGCCGCGCCTCGCTGCGGGAGGTGCCGACGGCGATCCTGTCGCGTCAGGGCGCGGGGGTGCGGGGGCAGACGCTGTTCATCACCCTGCCGGGCAAGCCTGCGGCCATCGCAACCTGCCTTGATGCGGTCTTTGCATCGGTTCCCTATTGCCTCGATCTGATCGGGGCGGCGCGGATCGAGACTGATCCTGCCCATTGCCCGGCCTTCAGGCCCCGGCGATAGTAATTGCAAATCAGTCTCTTAAATCTTTTCCCTTCTGTCGCGCTGTAATGCAGTCGCAGAAACTTGCGCGTGCCCGTCAGTCTGGTCTTTCATTCGCGCGCGAAACTTTTAAGGTAGCGGGAAAGAGAGAGGACACATGAGTCGCGGAATTGATTACGGCAATCTGATGCATGACGCCATGCGGGGACTGATCCGCAAGGTCATGGAAGGCGTTGCGCGTGACGGTCTGCCCGGTGATCATCATTTCTTCATCACCATCGACACCACCCATCCCGATATGCAGATGGCCGGGTGGCTGCGCGAGCGCTACCCCGAAGAGATCACGCTGGTGGTGCAGCACTGGTTCGAGAATCTGAGCGTCGAAGAGGATGGATTCGCGATCACGCTCAATTTCGGCAATGCGCCCGAGCCGCTCTATATCCCCTTCGATTCGATCTCGACCTTCGTCGATCCCTTCGTGGAATTCGGGCTGCGGTTTGAGCTGCATCACGAAGAGGATGACGAGGATGAGGATGATGAAGAGGCGCCCATGCTTGAGGATGCGCCGCAGGAGCCGAAATCCGGCGAAGTCGTGAGCCTCGACCGGTTTCGGAAGTAAGGCTTGGTATGCGACAGCATACCGATTGATTTTCCTGCATCCTGCCGCTAAGCACTGCACGACCATTTGTTGCAAGGAGCTTTGCGCATGACTGCCACCCGCCGCGAGACTGACAGTTTCGGCCCTCTCGATGTTCCTGCCGATAAATACTGGGGCGCACAGACGCAACGCTCGATCCTGAATTTCCCGATTGGCTGGGAGCGCCAGCCAGTGCCGATCATCCGGGCGCTGGGGGCGATCAAATGGGCCTGCGCGCTGATCAATATGGAGCAGGGCGATCTGGATGAGACCCGCGGCAAGGCGATTGTCGCGGCGGCGTCGGAAGTGTTTGAAGGCAAGTTCGACGATAATTTCCCGCTGGTCGTCTGGCAGACCGGTTCGGGCACGCAATCGAACATGAACGCGAATGAAGTGATCTCGAATCGCGCGATCGAGATGCTGGGCGGCGTGATGGGCTCGAAAGACCCGGTGCATCCGAATGACCATTGCAATATGGGCCAGTCCAGCAATGACACTTTCCCCACGGCGATGCATGTCGCCATCGGCATGCTGGCGCGCGATGTGCTGCTGCCGGGGCTGGCAAAGCTGCAAGCGGCGCTGGAGGCGAAATCCGAAGAGTTCAAGGATATCATCAAGATCGGCCGCACCCATACGCAGGATGCCACGCCGCTGACACTGGGGCAGGAATTCGGCGGCTATGCGCATCAGGTCAAGATGGGGATTGCGCGGGTCGAGATGTGCCTGCCGCATATTTATGAGCTGGCGCAGGGCGGCACAGCGGTCGGCACCGGGCTGAACACCCGCAAGGGCTGGGACGTGAAGGTCGCGGCGCAACTGGCGGAAATCACAGGGCTTCCCTTCCGCACCGCCCCTAATAAATTCGAGGCACTGGCCGCGCATGACGCGATGGTGATGTTCTCGGGCGCGCTCAAGACCGTTGCGGCCTCGCTCTTCAAGATCGCCAATGACATGCGGCTTCTGGGCTCTGGCCCGCGTTCGGGTCTGGGCGAATTGATCCTGCCCGAGAATGAGCCGGGCTCTTCGATCATGCCGGGCAAGGTGAACCCGACCCAGGCCGAGGCGCTGACCATGGTCTGCGCGCATGTGATGGGCAATGACGCGGCGGTGGGGTTCGCGGGCAGTCAGGGGCATTTCGAGTTGAATGTCTATAACCCGATGATGAGCTACAATGTGCTGCAATCGATGCAGCTTCTGGGCGATGCGGCTTCCAGCTTCACCGATAATATGGTTGCGGGCACGCAGGCCAATGTCGAGCGGATCGACCGGCTGATGAAGGAATCGCTGATGCTGGTGACAGCACTTGCGCCGACCATCGGCTATGACAATGCCACCAAGGTCGCCAAGACCGCGCATAAGAACGGCACGACCCTGCGCGAGGAAGCGATCGCCTTGGGCTTTGTCGATGGCGAGACCTTTGACCGTGTGGTGCGGCCCGAGGATATGATCGGCCCCAAGGGCTGATCTGCCGCGCGAGAGACGCAAAAACCCGGCCAGATGGCCGGGTTTTTTCATGTTTCGGGCTGACAGGGCGGGCTGCGATCAGCCTGCGCTGGCCGCTGTTTTCTTGGCATCGGCATAGATGATCAGCGGCTTCGCAGCCGAGATCGCGGCTTCCTCATTCACCACGACTTCGCTGACATTTTCCAGCCCCGGCAGGTCGAACATCGTATCGAGCAGGATATCTTCAAGGATCGAGCGCAACCCGCGTGCCCCGGTCTTGCGGGCAATCGCGCGTTTGGCGATGGCTTTCAGCGCCTCTTCGGTAAAGGTCAGGTCTGCCCCTTCGATATCGAACAGCTTCTGATACTGCTTGACCAGTGCGTTCTTGGGTTGGGTCAGGATCGTGACCAAGGCATCCTCGTCCAGATCCATCAGCGTTGCCACCACTGGCAGACGGCCCACGAATTCCGGGATCAGACCGAATTTCAGCAGGTCTTCCGGCTCAAGCTGTTTCAGCGACTGGCCGATGGTGATCTGGCTTTCATCCTTCACATCTGCACCGAAGCCGATGGCCGTGCCCTTGCCGCGCTGGTTGATGATGCGGTCCAGCCCGGCAAAGGCGCCGCCGCAGATGAACAGGATATTGGTCGTGTCCACCTGCAGGAATTCCTGCTGCGGATGCTTGCGGCCACCTTGCGGGGGCACGCTTGCGACAGTGCCTTCCATCAGTTTCAAGAGCGCCTGCTGCACCCCTTCGCCCGAGACATCGCGGGTGATCGAGGGATTGTCGGACTTGCGGGTGATCTTGTCCACCTCGTCGATATAGACGATGCCGCGCTGCGCGCGCTCGACATTGTACTCGCTCGCCTGCAACAGTTTGAGAATGATGTTTTCCACATCCTCGCCGACATAGCCGGCTTCGGTCAGCGTGGTGGCATCAGCCATGGTAAACGGCACATCAAGGATCCGCGCCAGCGTCTGCGCCAGGAGCGTCTTGCCGCAGCCGGTGGGGCCGATCAGCAGGATGTTCGATTTCGACAGCTCGACATCGCCCGCCTTGCCGGAATGATTGAGCCGCTTGTAATGGTTGTGCACGGCGACCGAGAGCACGCGCTTAGCCTGTTCCTGCCCGATCACATAGTCATCAAGCACATTGCAGATCTCGCGCGGGGTGGGCACGCCATCGGTGGATTTCAGCCCGCCGGATTTGGTTTCCTCGCGGATGATATCCATGCACAATTCGACACATTCGTCGCAGATAAAGACCGTCGGCCCCGCGATCAGCTTGCGCACTTCATGTTGGCTCTTGCCGCAGAAAGAGCAGTAAAGCGTGTTCTTGCTGTCTGAATCGGATGTCGGCATTTCAAACCTCTGTGGTCTCTACTGCGATAGGCATCGGCGCGTGGCGGGCGATTGTCGCCTTCTTGTCCTCTAGGGTAGGCGAGAGCGGGGGGCGGGACAATGCAAAACTGCGCCGCCCACCTGATTTCCCGCCCTTGCCCGGATCACGTTTTATCATGCGCTGCCGGAATCCGCGCGTGAGGTCACGATCTCATCGATCAAACCCCAATCCTTCGCCATTTCCGCCGTCATGAAATTGTCGCGCTCCAGTGCATCCTCGACCTTTTTCAGGGTCTGGCCGGTATGTTTGACATAGATCTTGTTCAGACGCTCTTTCAGTTCCAGAATCTCGCGCGCATGGATCGAGATATCGGTGGCCTGACCCTGAAACCCGCCCGAAGGCTGGTGCACCATGATCCGCGAATTGGGCAGCGAGAAGCGCATGCCTTTCTCGCCGGCACAGAGCAGAAGCGAGCCCATCGAGGCCGCCTGACCCACAACCAGCGTCGAGACCTTGGGCTTGATATATTGCATCGTGTCATAGATCGACAGGCCCGAGGTGACGACGCCGCCGGGCGAGTTGATATACATCGAGATGTCTTTCGACGGATTTTCGGCTTCCAGATGCAGAAGCTGGGCCACGATCAGGCTGGCCATGCCGTCATGCACCGGGCCGGTGACGAAGATGATGCGCTCTTTCAGCAGGCGCGAGAAGATATCATAGGCCCGCTCGCCACGGCTGGTCTGTTCGACGACCATGGGAACAAGGTTCATGTAGGTTTCAATCGGATCGCGCATCTGCCTGCCTTTGTGACTGTGACCGCTCGGGTCGCGTGGTGATATCGGAACTCTGTTGACAGAATCTTAGTGCTGCGCTTTCCCAGCCGCAAGGGGAGGCGGGGATTTTGTGGTTCTGCGTCGCGCTCATCCCAAGGCCTTGCCCAGTCTGGGCAATCTTGCCCGTTTGAGGAGGGCGCGCAATGGCTGCTCGCGCCCCGAGAGGGATTCGGTTCTGGCATGCACCGAGCGGATCACAGATTCGACGGCGGCGCTGTCCATGAGCCAGCGTTCCATCAGGAAATCATCGGGGCTTTGCGCCTGCACGCCTTCGGGGGCCAATGCGCGGTTCGGAAAATCGCGCAGATTCAACGTGATGATCAGCGCAGCGCCCCCGGCAATGGCGGTGGCCAGCACATGCGCATCGGCCGGATCGGGCAGCCAGAGGCGTTTTTCCAGATCCGGGTTGGCGAGGATTTCGGCCTCGGGCCATGCCGCGCGCAGGGTCGCGATTTCGCCCGAGGCGATGGCCGCGCCCTCTGGCCCCAGCCGGGCAGCGGCGCGCTGCCATTCGCCAAGGATGCGGGCCGACCAGAGCGGCCCGTAGACGCCCTGAGCGGCAGTGCCGATCAGGATTTCGCGCAAGACGTTGGGATAGAGCACACAGGCGTCAAGAACGGCCTTCATGCCTCCAGCCGGAAGAACACGGCCTTGAGATAGCCGCTTTCGGCCAGTTGCGGCAATTGCGGATGGTCGGGACCGGCAAAGCCGGTATGGATCAGCTGCCCGCGCCGCCCGGCACGCCCGATCCCGCGTGCGCTCGCGTTGCGGAAGCTTGTCAGATCCGCCGCATGCGAACAGGAACAGAGCCCCAGATAGCCCCCCGGCGCGACAAGGGGGGCCGCAAGTTTCGCCACCCGTTCATAGGCGCGCAGACCGGCGGTCAGGGCGTCCTTGTTGGGGGCGAAGGCGGGCGGATCGCAGACCACCAGATCAAATTGCGCGCCCTCATTGGCAAGGGCCTCCATGACCGCGAAAGCGTCGCCCTGCCGGGTGGTGAAGCGCGCGGCGCTGCCAGAGGCTTCTGCGCCTTGTTCCGCCAGTGCAAGGGCCGGGGCGGAACTGTCGACGGCCAGCGCGGCGTCCGCACCAGCGGCCAATGCAGCAAGGGAAAACCCGCCGACATGGCTGAACACATCGAGCACGCGCGCCCCTTTCGCCAGCGCTGCGGCAAAGGCATGGTTGGGGCGCTGGTCGAAGAACAGACCGGTTTTCTGCCCGCCTAAGAGATCGGCCATATAGGTCGCGCCATTCATCGGCACCGGCACCGGCCCGTCAAGCGTGCCAAGGTGGAGCGCGGTTTCCTCGGGCAGACCTTCGAGCACACGCGCGCGGCCAGAGCCGTTCTTGACGATGGTGGAAACACCGGTGACAGCGCGAAGCGCCTCGGCCAGCATGTCAAAATGCGTCTCGGCCCAAGCCGCATTGGGCTGGATCACGGCGGCATCGCCGAAGCGGTCGATCACGACGCCGGGCAGGCCATCGGCCTCGGCATGGATCAGGCGGTAGAAGGGGGCATCGAACAGCCGGTCGCGATGGGCGGCCGCATGGCGCAACCGGTCGGTCAGCCAATGCACATCGATCACCGCATCGGGGTTGCGGTCGAGCATCCGGGCGATGATCTTGGAATTTGGATTGACCGTTGCCACGCCCATCGGACGGCGCTCGGCATCTTCCAGCCGCGCGAATGTGCCCGGGGCCAGCGCGCGGGTGCGCCGGTCGGTCACCAGTTCATTGGCAAAGACCCAGGGAAAGCCGTGGCGGATGGCGCGGGCTTCGGCTTTGGGCATCAGGCGGATGATGGGCAGGTCGGGCATGGGGGCGGTCCTTTGTCGTCTCGCCCCCGTGCCATAGGGCAGAGCCGGAGCTTTGGAAAGCCCCGGTCCCTGCCAGATCAGGATCAGGCCGTGGCCTTGCCTGCGGTCGCATGCTGGAGGGCTGCGACGATTTTCGCTTTCAGGCTGGCGAAAGCGGCGGCGATGAACTCGGCGCGCAACCGGCGGGCCTCGGCTTCGATTTGCAGGGCGTCAAGGATGACGGGGCGGGTGGTTTTGGGATCAAACATGGCTCTCATGCCTCGGGTTTTCATTACGCGGCTCAGATAGTCGCCGCAGTGCAGCATTGCGAGAGGCAAATGCGGAACCCCGCCATGCGCCGGTTGCATGGCTTGGCAGGGCGAACTGGGAATTGAATTGTTAGCGCTAACTGCCTATATGTCCCTAAACCGATTCCCGCATGCCGGATGATGGAGACCCCGATGCCCCTCAATCCCCGCCTAGAAGCTGTCACCGACCGGATCAAGACCCGCTCGCACAAGCGCCGTTCCACCTATCTCGACCGGATGCAGGCGGCGGTGGACGCAGGACCGGCGCGGGCGCATCTTGCCTGCGGCAATCAGGCCCATGCCTATGCCGCGATGGGGGGCGACAAGGACGCGCTTGCCGCAGGGCGGGCGCCCAATCTCGGCATCGTGACGGCCTATAATGACATGCTCTCGGCGCATCAGCCGTTCGAGACCTATCCCGAGATCATCCGCCGCGCCGCGCGCGCGGCAGGGGGCACGGCGCAGGTGGCGGGCGGTGTGCCTGCCATGTGCGACGGGGTGACACAGGGCCAGCCGGGGATGGAGCTGTCGCTGTTTTCGCGCGATGTGATCGCGCTCTCGGCGGGGGTCGCGATGTCGCATAACTGTTTCGATGCGGCGGTCTGGCTTGGGGTCTGCGACAAGATCGTGCCGGGGCTGATCATGGCGGCGGCGAGTTTCGGGCATGTGCCCGCGGTGTTTGTGCCCGCAGGGCCGATGACCAGCGGCTTGCCCAATGACGAGAAAGCCAAGGTGCGCCAGAAATTCGCCCAGGGCGAGATCGGGCGCGAGGAACTGATGGCCGCCGAAATGGCCAGCTATCACGGCCCCGGCACCTGCACTTTCTACGGCACCGCGAATACCAATCAGATGCTGATGGAATTCATGGGGTTGCACATGCCGGGGGCTGCTTTCGTCAATCCCGGCACGCCCCTGCGCGAGGCGCTGACCGTGGCCGCGACCGAACGCGCGCTGGCGATCACGGCGCAGGGCAATGATTTCCGGCCCGCCGGACAAGTGCTGGATGAGCGCGCTTTCGTCAACGGGATCGTCGGGCTGATGGCCACGGGCGGCTCGACCAATCTGGTGCTGCATCTGCCCGCCATGGCGCGCGCCGCCGGGATCGAACTGACGCTGGAGGATTTCGCTGATATCTCGGAACTGGTGCCGCTGATGGCCAAGGTCTATCCCAATGGTCTGGCCGATGTGAACCATTTCCATGCCGCCGGTGGTCTGGGCTATATGATCGGCGAGTTGCTGGATGCGGGGCTTCTGCATGAGGATGCCTGCACTGTCGCGGGCGACGGTCTGAGGCGCTATGCGCAGGAACCCAAGCTGAAAGACGGGGTACTGGTCTGGGAAGATGGCGCGGGCGAGAGCCTGAATGACCGTATTCTGCGGCCTGCGGGGGATCCGTTCCAGTCCACCGGGGGCTTGCGGCAATTGGCGGGCAATCTGGGGCAGGGGGTGATCAAGACCTCGGCGGTGGACCCTTCGCGCCATGTGATCGAGGCCCGCGCGCGGGTGTTCCACGATCAGGCGAGCGTCAAGGCTGCGTTTCAGGCCGGGGAATTTACCGAAGATACGATTGTGGTGGTGCGCTTTCAGGGGCCGGCGGCCAATGGGATGCCTGAACTGCATTCGCTGACGCCGATCCTGGCGGTGTTGCAGGATCGCGGGCTGAAAATGGCGCTGGTGACGGACGGGCGGATGTCGGGGGCATCGGGCAAGGTGCCTGCAGCGATCCATGTGGCCCCGGAAGCCGCGAAAGGCGGGCCGCTGGCAAAACTGCGCGACGGGGATCTGGTCCGGCTCGATGCGGTCGTGGGACGGCTGGATGTGCTGGAAGAGGGGTTTGAGGCGCGCGAAGCCGTGACCGCCGATCTGAGCGCGAATGAATTCGGGATCGGGCGCGAGCTTTTCGCGGCGTTCCGCGCGAGCGTGGGGGATTCGACCGAAGGCGCTGCGGTCGTGGTCTGAGGTAAGGTGCGTGCTACAGCACGCACCCTACGCTTCACCCGTCCGGCGCGCGTTTCCAGCGCGCCTCATTCTCCTCGATGGCGCGGATGCGCTCTTCGCTCTTGGGGTGGCTCAGCATCCATGCGGGCGCCCCGCCGCCCATGCCCACCAGCCCTTCGAGCTTGCGAAAGAGCGATTTCTGCGGCTCCAGCCCGATCCCGGCCTTGACCAAGAGGGCCGACGCATAGGCATCAGCCTCGTATTCATCATCGCGCGACAGCCGCGCCATCAGAAGCGTGGTCAACAGATTCGCCACGATGACCCCCAGCCCCGGCAGGAAGCGGTTGAACACTGTGGCCAGCGCCATGCGGATCGCATTCGTGCCGGAAAAATCGATCATCCGCTTGCGGGTATGGCCAAGCGCCACATGGCCCAGTTCATGCGCAATGACACTGGCCATTTCTTCGGCAGACACCTCGCCCGCGCGATATTTGTTGTAAAAGCCGCGCGTGATGAAGATACGCCCGTCGGGGGCGGCCAGCCCGTTCACCGGATCGATCTCGTAGATATGCACCATCACCCGGTCGATCCCGATGGCCTGCGCCATGCGTTCGGTCAGGGCTTTCAGCCTGGCATCGGCCAGCGGCGTCGAGCGCTCATCCAGCTCGCGCGAGGTGCGCCAGGCCGAGAAGAGATACATGATCAGCCCATAGCCGAGGATCAGAAGGATCGGGAGCAGTTTGGTCATGGTTCAGATATGGGGCAGGG
Organism: Natronohydrobacter thiooxidans; assembly: GCF_001884735.1. Classification (GTDB taxonomy): domain Bacteria; phylum Pseudomonadota; class Alphaproteobacteria; order Rhodobacterales; family Rhodobacteraceae; genus Roseinatronobacter; species Roseinatronobacter thiooxidans_A. The sequence goes on from NZ_MJAP01000014.1 coordinate 38,806, forward strand.
GCCGGGGCGGGGCAAGTGGGATCAGCCCAGAACCAGCGTCAGCGCCATCATCAGCGTGAAGGCGAGTGTCACGATCACCCCCAGCAGGGAATGATCGACCTCTGCCCCGGCCTCTGGCAGAAGTTCCGAGAAGATCATCCACAGCATTGCCCCTGCGGCCAGTCCCAGCCCCACGGGCAGGACCGGGGCGAACCACAGCACGAAGAGAAAGGCAGGCACCGCCAGCAGCGGTTGCGGCAGCGAGGACAGGATCGCCCACCAGCCCGCCTTGGCGACCGAGGCGCCGCGCGGGACCATGATCAGCGCAATGGCGAGCCCCTCGGGCACATTATGCAGCGCAATCGCCACAGTGATGAAATTGCCCAGATCGCTGCCGCCGCCATAGGCGACGCCCACACCCACGCCTTCGGCCGCCGAATGCGCGGTCATCACCCCCATGATCAGCAGGATCTTCAGCGCATCCGCGCCCCTGGTGTCGGCAATGCTGATATCCGAGCGGCCATTGAGCCATCTATGCGCCAGCCAGATGCCGCCCAGCCCGAGGAGCAGGCCAAGAAGGGTGCGCGGTTGCGAAATCTCGAACCCTTCGAGCACAAGCTGGAAGGTGGCGGCCAGCATCAGCCCTGCAGCGACAGCATTGCCGATCGCCAGCGCGCGGGGGGTCACGTTGCGCATAGCGAGCAGTGGCAAGGCCCCAAGACCCGTGGCGAGGGCGGTGATGGCGGCGGCAATGAAAACCAAAAGGACGGTCGGATCAGACATGAGGCACCAAATTAGAATGGTTCTAAATTAAGTGTCTGCAGCCATCTGTCAACCCTTTCCCTCAGCCGCGCCCGACAAAGCGCATATCGGTCGCCATGATGGTCGTGAACAGGACATTCGCCTCCGGTGGCAGGGCCGCCATCTGGGCGACCATCCGCGCCACATGGGCCACATCCATCAGCGGTTCCGCATCCCCTTTCGCGGCGGTCGGCATATTGGCCAGCAATTCGGTCGCGGCATTGCCGATATCGACCTGTCCGACCGCGATCCTATGACCGCGCCCCTCCAGGGCTGCGGCTTTGGTCAGGCCGGTGATGGCGTGTTTCGTGGCCGTATAGGCGGCAGAATTGGGCCGGGGCACCTGCGCGGAAATCGAGCCATTATTGATGATCCGCCCGCCTTTGGGCGACTGCGCCTTCATGGCGCGAAACGCCGATTGCAGGCAGTAGAACATGCCGCTGAGATTCACATCGACCACCTCGCGCCAGATGGCGGGGGGCATGTCCTCAAGCGGCAGGGCCGGCGGGAAGATACCGGCATTGTTGAACAGCAGATCCACCCGGCCCCACTTTTCCGTGACGGCGCGGAACAAGTTGTCCACCGCTTGCGGCTCGGTCACATCGGTCGGCACCACCAGCGCCGCCCCCGGCGCTTTGGCTGCGGTCTCGCGCAGCGGATCAGGGCGACGCCCGGCAAGGGCCACGGCCCAGCCTTGTGCTGCAAGCTCCAGCGCGACAGCGCGGCCAATCCCGCTGCCTGCCCCGGTGATGATGGCGGTTTTCTGCATCTTCCCCTCCGCAGTCCGGTTCGGTGCGAGACTGCGCCGACCCGCCCGAAAGGGCAAGCCTGCTCAGCGCACGCCAATGCCCATCTGCATCAGGGCACGGCGCATGGGGGCGGCGGAATACATCGCGTCGAGGAGCTTCGCGCGCGCGTCGCGCAGTGGCTGGGCATGAATCATCGAAGCCCGGTTGAGTATCCCCACACCCGCCACACGCAGCGCCACATCCGGGTAGCGGCGGCGCTGATAGGCGGCGAGCATCGGCCGGGTGCCCAGTGTTTCAGGCGTAGCCAGATCCATCAGCGCGGTCAGATCGGCCAGCGACATGTTCAGCCCCTGCGCACCGATGGGGGGCACGACATGCGCAGCCTCGGCCATCAGGGCGGTGCGTTCGCCATAGAAACACTCGGCGATCTGGCTGATGATCGGCCAGATGGTCAGGCGCGAGGCCAGCGTCAGGGGGCCGAACAGCCCGCAGGAGCGGGTGTTCATCTCGGCCTCGAACTCCGGCACGGGCAGGGCGCTCAGGCGCGCAACCTCTGGCCCGGTCTCCATCCAGACAATCGCGGAACAGGGCTGACCATCGCGGTCGGGCAGGGGAACAAAGGTGAAAGGGCCGCCCGAGCGGTGGATCTCGGTCGAGACATTCTCATGCGGGACGGGATGCGTGACCGCGAAAGCGAGCGCCTTCTGACCGAAACGCGTGGTGCGCACGCCGATGCCCAGCGCCTGCCGCATGGGCGAATTGCGCCCGTCCGCAGCGATCAGAAGCTTTGCCTCGACGCTGGTGCCATCAGAGAGGCCGATCAGGGCGGCACTTTCGCGCGTGGTCAGGCGGGTCGTGGCGATGCCGGGGCGGAAGGTGACTTGGGGCAGTTCGGCAAGCCGCGCCGCGATCTCGCGCTTCAGCAGCCAGTTGGGCAGGTTCCAGCCAAAGGGCTGGTCAGAGATATCGGCGGCATTGAAATCATGGCTGACGCGCGGTTCGGCCGCTTCGCCGCCCGCATCGACAATGCGCATCACCTGCAGGGGCATGGCATGGGCGCTGAAGCGTTCCCACAGCCCTGCCTGTTCCAGTACCCTGACCGATGGGTGCAGAAAGGCCGTGCTGCGCAGGTCAGAGCCGGGGTCGCCCTCGGCGATGACCGGGGGCGCCGGATCCACGCAAAGCGTGCGATAGCCCGCGCTGCCAAAAGCGGCGGCAGCGGTCATGCCTGCGATGCCGCCGCCGGAAATCACGATATCGAATTGCGCGCGCATGGCTTGCCCCCGGTAATGCCTGCCGCAGATCATAGCGCGGCAGGCACGGGGCGCAATGCGGCAAGCTGGCCAAAGCGTTTCGACTTTTCGTTGAATCGCCGAGACGCTTTGGCTTCGTGTTCTGTCGCAATTTCGAAGCGAAAAAGTCTATCAACTTTTTCTGAAATTGCTTTAGCCTTTGACGATCAGCAAAAGCACGATCAGCATGCCGATGGCGGCGGGCACCATCACGCTTACCAGACCGGCAAGGCCCCAGACCTTGGCAGAGATTACCAGAATGTTCAGAAAGACCATGATTGCGGCCCAGATCGGCCAGGGTTCATCAGCCTCGCGCCAGTTGCGGCGGGTTTGCGGGGCGGTGCTGGTGTCGAATGTCGCGGTCATGGGCTGTCCTGTCATAAACATGCGCCCTGTATCTAGAATATAAAATGCCGCAGTGCAGCATGGCAAAATGTCGCGCGGCAGATGCGCGCAGATATATCGCTGTCATTCGATCCGGTAGGGCAGCAATTCGCGCCGGTCGTGATCGATGCGCAGCCGCCGTTCCAGCGGCGGGACCGAACGCTGGTGGCAATTGTCGCGCTCGCAGATGCGGCAGGAAATCCCGATCGGATCGAAAGCGGCGGTGCGGCTGATATCCATGCCATCGGCATAGACCAGACGGCTGGCGTGATCGACCTCGCAGCCCAGACAGATCGCATAGCGCCGGACAGGCGCATGAAATGCCCCGCCGCCCTTGGTCACGGCCAGCGCGAGGCAGAAATAGCGCATCCCGTCCGGGGTCTCGGCCAGCTGGCGCAGGAAGCGGCCCGGCGTCTCGAAAGCCTGATGTACATTCCACAGCGGACAAGCCCCGCCGAAGCGCGCAAATTGCAACCGCGTGGCCGAATGGCGTTTGGTGATTGTACCCGCGTGATCGATGCGCACGAAGAAGAATGGCACGCCCTTGGCGCCGGGGCGTTGCAGCGTCGACAGACGATGCGCCACCTGCTCAATGGAGGCGCCGAACTGATCGGCCAATGTCTCCAGATCATGCCGCGTGGCGATGGCCGCATCCTGAAAGCGGCGATAGGGCATGAGTGCTGCGCCCGCGAAGTAATTGGCAAGGCCGATCTTGGCGATGGCGCGCGCCTCGTCGGACTGGAAACGGGCCAGATCCAGCGTGGCCTCCAGCAGATCGGCCTGTGTGATCAGCGCGACCTGATGCAGCACCTGAAAGGTTTGCGTGGCGCGCGTGGCCTTGGCCGAGATTTCCAGCACACCGCTCTCCAGATCCAGCTGGCGCAGGCTGCTTGTATTGGTCAGGCGCAGCGTGATCTTGCGCCGCGCCAGCGCCTCGCTTGCAAGCTGCATAGGGTCGCGCCCGCTGGCGGCGAAATGTTCGGCAGCGCGGTCCACGGCGTCGATGTAATTGTCGCAATAATGGAAGAAATCGCGCACTTCCTCCCAGGGCGACAGACGCAGGGTGGTGTCCTCGCGCCCCAGCGCCTCATCGAGCGAGGCAAGCTGTTCCTGTGCCTGCCGGTAAGCGCGGTGCAGGTCGAGAAAGGCGCGGGCAAATCCGGGTGCATTGGCGCCCACCAGCCGCAGATCGGGCAGGGCGGGGGTCGTCTTGGCGAAAAGCGGATCGGCAAAGGCTTCGCGCAGATCCGAGACCAGCCTCTCGCTATCCCCGGCTGACAACTCGGTCACATCCATTCCGAATTCGCGCGCGAGCGCCAGAACCACCGCCGTCGAAAGCGGGCGGTTATTATTCTCCATCTGGTTGAGATAGGGCAGCGACACGCCCAGCCGCGCGGCGAAATCCTTTTGCGTCAGGGCCAGATGGCTGCGCGTTTCGCGCAGCTTGGCACCGGCATAGAGCTTTTGCGGCGGCATTTCACCTCGGATGGGTTAGCAGGCTTTGCCGATGGAGTTTGCAAAGTCCTGCGGATCCGTCAAGCGGAAATCTGCGTCTCGCGCCGGATCACATAGAGAAGCGGCAGAAAGCCCAGCCCGGTGGTCGTGACCATGACCCAGATCAGCGGGGCCGCGCCCGACTCTGGCGTCAGCACCGCACCCGCCAGCGCCGACAGTCCTGCGCCGCCGCCGATCATGATCGCGCCGCCGATGCCGCTCGCGGTCCCCGCCAGATGCGGACGCACTGACATCATGCCCGATGTGGCCGAGGGCAGGAGCATCCCGTTGCCCAAGCCCACTGTCACGAAGAGGCCGAAGAACAGGATCGGGCTCAGGGGGATGATCAGCGATAACAGCAGCAAAGACAGCATGCCGCCGAAGGCGACAGTGCAGCCCAACAGGATCATGCGATTGATCCCGATATGGCCCGCATAGCGCCCCGACAGGAAATTCCCCAGCGCATAGCCCACCGCAGGCGCACCAAAGAACACGCCGAGCATGGCAGGCGACATGCCGAAAACCGTTGCCCCCACGAAGGGCGCACCGCCCAGATAGGCAAAGAACGCGCCAGAGGCGAGCGTGGCCGTGCCGCAATAGCCCCAGAAGCGCCGCGCGCGCATCAGTTCGGGCAATTCGCGCAGCACCCCGAACATGCTGGTGCTGCGCGTGAGTTTGGTCTCGCCCATATCGCGCCATGTCAGCGCCAGCACGCCAATCCCGGCCAGCAGCATCAGCCCGAAACTGCCGCGCCAGCCGAAGACCTCATCCAAGAGCCCGCCAATGGCCGGGGCGATCATCGGCACGATGGCCATGCCCATGGTGACATAGCCGATGCGCGAGGCCGATTGCGCCTCGTCCAGCACATCGCGGATCGAGGCCCGGCTGACCACCATGGCGGTCACGACGACAGCCTGCCCCATGCGAAACAGCAAAAACACCGCAGCCGATGTCGCGAGCAAGGTGCCGATCGTGGCAAGGATAAACCCGATCAGCGCCGCGATCATCACCGGCCTGCGCCCATAGCGGTCAGAAATCGCGCCGACAAACAGTTGCAGCACTGCATTGACCAGCAGATATAGCGAGACGGAAAGCTGCATCACCGCATAATCCGTATCGAAATAGGCGGTCATGGTCGGCAGCGAGGGCAGAAAGACATTCATCGCCAGCGCCGCGATGGACGCCTGCGCAACCAGTGTCATCACATGCGGGGCCGTCGTCGGGTCCAGAAAGCGCACGGTCGGGCTGGTCATGCGGCCCCCCATTTGTGAAAGATGAAAAACGCCCCCAGCGCGATGAAGGCAAAGCCCAGCAGGTGGTTCCAGTGCAGCGGTTCCTTCAGATACCAGACCGAAAAGATCGCGAAGATCGACAGCGTCAGCACTTCCTGAATGGTTTTCAGTTCCGCGGCACTGAAATATCCGTGTCCGATCCGGTTGGCGGGCACCTGAAACAGGTATTCGAACAGCGCAATCCCCCATGCGATCAGGATCACGGCCAGCAGTGGTGCGGATTTGAACTTCAGATGCCCATACCAGGCGAAGGTCATGAAGACATTGGAGATGGTCAAAAGCAGGATCGTGGTGACAGGGATGGGCATGAGCGACTCGGGGTTGCGCCGGAAAATTGAACTTGTGCACTAATGCGGAAATAGCCGCGAATGGCAAGTCTGCTATGGTTTGCAAATTTGCGGCGCAATCTGTTGCTGGGTTTGCAAATTTTCTCCATTTTCCTTTCGCCCTCCGGCTGTCCCGCGTATGGTCCGGCGAAATTCGGCTGCGGTGCGGAGGGGCGCGTATGAAAGATATCCTGCAACAACTCGATGACCGGCGCAAAACGGCCCGTATGGGCGGCGGAAAGCGCCGGGTTGCAGCGCAGCATGCGAAGGGCAAGCTCACCGCCCGCGAACGGATTGAATTGCTGCTGGATGAGGGCAGCTTTGAGGAATTCGACATGTTCGTCGCGCATCGCTGCATCGATTTCGGCATGCAGGCCGAGCGCCCGGCGGGCGATGGCGTCGTGACCGGCTGGGGCACGGTAAACGGGCGTCAGGTCTATGTCTTTGCGCAGGATTTCACGGTCATGGGCGGGTCTGTGTCCGAAACCCATGGCAAGAAGATCTGCAAGATCATGGATATGGCGCTGCAGAACGGGGCGCCGGTCATCGGGCTGAACGATTCGGGCGGGGCGCGCATTCAGGAAGGTGTGGCCTCGCTTGCCGCCTATGGCGATGTGTTTGACCGCAATATCCGCGCCTCGGGCGTGATCCCGCAGATCAGTGTCATCATGGGGCCCTGCGCGGGCGGCGCGGTCTACAGCCCGGCCATGACCGATTTCATCTTCATGGTGAAGGATTCGTCCTACATGTTCGTGACCGGTCCCGATGTGGTGAAGACCGTGACCAATGAGGTTGTGACCGCCGAGGAATTGGGCGGCGCCACGACGCATACGCGCAAATCCTCGGTCGCGGACGGGGCTTTCGAGAATGATGTCGAGGCGATGATCGAAATACGTCGCCTGATCGATTTCCTGCCGCTCAACAATCGCGAGAAACCGCCGGTGCGGCCCTTCTTCGACGATCCTGCGCGGATCGAGCCGAGCCTCGACACGCTGATCCCCGACAATCCGAACACGCCCTATGATATGAAGGAACTGATCCTGAAACTGGCGGATGAGGGTGACTTCTACGAGATTCAGGCCGATTACGCGAAGAATATCATCACCGGCTTTATCCGCCTTGAAGGTCGTACCGTGGGCGTGGTGGCCAACCAGCCGATGGTTCTGGCTGGCTGTCTGGATATCGACAGCTCGCGCAAAGCCGCGCGTTTCGTGCGCTTCTGCGATGCGTTCGAGATCCCGATCCTGACGCTTGTCGATGTGCCGGGCTTCCTGCCCGGTGTCGGGCAGGAATATGCGGGCGTGATCAAGCATGGCGCGAAACTGCTCTATGCTTACGGCGAGGCCACAGTGCCGAAAGTGACCCTGATCACCCGCAAGGCCTATGGCGGGGCCTATGTGGTGATGGCCTCGAAACATATGGGGGCGGATTTCAACTATGCCTGGCCCACGGCGGAAATTGCGGTGATGGGGTCGAAGGGGGCGGTCGAGATCCTCTATCGCTCGGAACTGAATGATGCGGAGAAGACCGCCGCGCGGATCAATGAATATGAAGAGCGCTTCGCCAATCCGTTTGTGGCCGCCGAGAAAGGCTTTATTGACGAGGTGATCATGCCGCAATCGACCCGCAAGCGTGTTGCCCGCGCATTCGCGGCGCTGCGCAACAAGGCGTTGCAAACGCCCTGGAAGAAACACGACAATATCCCGCTGTAAGGAATGGCCATGCGCGCCACTGCCCTGATCATTGCAACCGGTCTTGCCGCAATCGTGCCCGCGATGGCCTCGGCGGAGTTGCTGCTGCCTTCGGGCGAAGAGGCGCAACGGCTGCCAGTTGTCTGGGACGAGGGCGAGTCGGTGATTCGCCTGCGCTTCATCGTGGAGCGTCTGCGCGAGCCGCAAAGCCTGTATGCCGGTGATCCGCAAAGGGTGCTCGATGACATGCACTGGCTATGTGAAACTCAGCTTGCCGGGCTTTTCGAGGCGGATATGGACCCGCGCGATGATGGCTGGACCGGAGTCGTCGTGACCCTGATGGACCGGGAAGTTGATTTCGGCACTGTCGACACCGAGTCCTTCCAGCTTTTTGAATGGTTCGTCATTGGAATGGACGGATGCGAACTTGACCTTGGAGACCATTATGAGTGACCAGCGCCGCCCCGGCCAAGATGATGCAAGCGCGCCACAAGCCAGTGGCATGATAAGTTTTTCATGGTCAGGATTCTGCAAAGCCGATATGATGCGCGAGTATGCGTCCGTTCTGGCGCATATATGTGAAAAACAAAGGGCGCGTGAAAACAAAACAACGCGCTCAGGCAATACGAGCAGGAGAATATTATGGCGAAACTCGCTCTTGTGTCTGCGTTCCTGGTGTCGCTCATCCCGGCTACCTGCGCGCGGAAGGCTCCCGAGCCGACCTTCGAGCCGATCAGCGCACCGATCTATGTCGAGCCCGCATCGACCAAAGGCAAATACCGCTGATCTGATTTCGGGGCAGGGCCTTTGCTCTGTCCCGACCTCCGGAAAACCTGGCGCGCGAGATGCGCGGGCGGGCTTTTCGCTATCCCTTGAAAATTTCCTGTGGCCAGCCAGCACGGCTTCCGCTAGCCTTCGGGGCAGGCGCCGTGATCATCACGGCGCTTCGGCACGTTTCTGGCAGACCTTGTTTGTCAGCGCTGAGTTCGACCCCGTGAACAGGAGGTTTCTATGTCCAAGATCACCATCATGCTGGCCATCGGTGCAACCCTCGCGCTTTCGGCCTGTGCCCGCAAGGCCCCCGCACCCGAGCCCGTCATGGCCCAGCCGATCATGGTCGAGCCTGTCGCTGGCAAAGGCAAATATCGCTGAGATATATGCAGGCCCGGTTTTCCGGTCTGACGCAGTAATCGCAGCGGTGGCGTCCCGTTCGGAGGGGCGCCCATGCTGAAACATCGTGGGTTTCCGGGCCGTCTGCCCGGCAGTGATTTCCAGTTCACCATCCGTCGCGCCAATCCCAAGGGCGTGACGCCCTTGCAGCCGCGCAAACGCTTTGCGGATCGCAAGCTGATCGACCGGCGCGCGGATGAGGCGTTCCTCGGCGCGCTGATCGCGCATTTCGCCGACGCCCCTTTCGAGCGCGGCAATCTTGATGCTGGCCGCCTGTCCTGGCTTCTGGGGCGCGAGGTGGTGGCGGCATCCGATCCTTTTGATCCTGTCAGCTATGACCAGCTTCTGCGCGTCGACATGCGTGCGGCAGAGGCCAGTTTCCCGCAGCTTTTCGACGGATCGTCCGAATTTGCCTTTGATACTTGGGAAGACTGAGCCCTCAGTCCCCGACCTGCCCTGGAGAGGAGCCAGTATGTTCTCGAAAATCCTGATCGCCAATCGCGGTGAAATCGCCTGCCGCGTGATCAAGACCGCCCGCAAGATGGGGATCAAGACAGTCGCGGTCTATTCGGATGCCGACCGCAACGCGCTGCATGTCAAGATGGCCGATGAGGCGGTCCATATCGGCCCGCCGCCTGCGAACCAGTCCTATATCGTGATCGACAAGATCATGGAGGCCATTCGCCAGACCGGGGCCGAAGCCGTGCATCCGGGCTATGGGTTCCTGTCCGAGAACATGAAATTCGCCGAGGCGCTGGCGAAGGCCGGGGTGGCCTTCATCGGCCCGCCTGCTGGCGCCATCGAGGCGATGGGCGACAAGATCACCTCGAAAAAACTCGCGGCCGAAGCGGGTGTCAGCACCGTTCCCGGCTATATGGGCCTGATCGCCGATGCTGACGAGGCGGTGAAGATCTCGGGCGAGATCGGCTATCCGGTGATGATCAAGGCCAGCGCCGGGGGCGGCGGCAAGGGGATGCGGATCGCCTGGAATGATGACGAGGCGCGCGAGGGTTTCCAGTCGTCCAAGAACGAGGCCGCGAACAGTTTCGGCGATGACCGGATCTTCATCGAGAAGTTCGTGACCCAGCCGCGCCATATCGAGATTCAGGTGCTGGCCGATGCGCATGGCAATTGCGTCTATCTGCATGAGCGCGAATGCTCGATCCAGCGCCGCAACCAGAAGGTCATCGAGGAAGCCCCCTCGCCGTTTCTCGATGAAGCAACCCGCAAGGCGATGGGCGAGCAGGCTTGCGCGCTGGCGCAGGCGGTGGGCTATACTTCGGCGGGTACGGTGGAATTCATCGTCGACGGCGCGCGCAATTTCTACTTCCTGGAGATGAACACCCGGCTACAGGTGGAACACCCTGTGACCGAACTGATCACCGGGGTTGATCTGGTGGAGCAGATGATCCGCGTCGCCGCAGGTGAAAAGCTGCCCTTCGCGCAGTCTGACCTCAAGATCAACGGCTGGGCGATGGAAAGCCGCCTCTATGCCGAAGACCCCTACCGCAATTTCCTGCCTTCGATTGGCCGACTGACGCGCTACCGCCCGCCTGCGGAACTGGCCGAATCCGGCCGCGCTGTGCGCAATGATACCGGCGTCTTCGAGGGCGGCGAGATCAGCATGTATTACGACCCGATGATCGCAAAACTCTGCACATGGGCGCCCACGCGCGGGCAGGCAATCGAGGAAATGCGTCTTGCGCTCGACGAATTCGAGCTGGAGGGCATCGGCCATAACCTGCCGTTTCTCTCGGCGGTGATGGACCATCCGCGCTTCGTCTCGGGCGAGATCACCACGGCCTTCATCGCCGAGGAATATCCCGACGGGTTCGAGGGCGCCACGCTTGCGGATGATCTGATCCACCGCGTCGCCGCCAGTGCCTGCGCGATGAACCGCGTGGCCGAGATCCGGCGCGCGCGGATCTCGGGGCGGATGGACAATCACGAACGTGTCGTGGGCACCGATTGGGTGGTGGTGGTCGCGGGCCAGAGCCTGAATGCCGCGATCAGGGCCGACCGCGAAGGCGCCACCGTCACGCTGGCGGGGCAGGAGTATCGCATCACCTCGGACTGGCAGCCCGGCCAGCCGCTGGCGCGGCTGATGGTGAACGGCACGGCGCTGGTGATGAAAGTCGCCAAACTGCCCGGCGGCTACCGCATGCGGTTGCGCGGGGCCGATCTCAAGGTGCAGGTTTTCGCGCCCCGTCAGGCGGAACTGGCGCAGCTCATGCCCGAGAAACTGCCGCCCGACACTTCGAAACTGCTTCTGTGCCCGATGCCGGGAATGGTCGTCTCGATCGCGGTCGAGGAAGGGCAGGAGGTGTTCGAAGGTCAGGCACTGGCGACGGTTGAGGCGATGAAGATGGAAAACATCCTGCGCGCCGAACGCAAGGGCAAGGTCACGAAGATCAATGCCGCGCCGGGGGCCTCGCTCGCCGTGGATGACGTGATCATGGAGTTCGAATGATGAAACGCACGCCGCTGCGCCTCTTCGCCATTTATTTCCTGTGTTTCTGCGCCGGGCTTGTCCTCGCCTGGGTAATCCTGACCCAGCTGATCGAGGGCGTGCGCGAGGGCTATCCGGTCCTGCTGCTCTTGCCCCCGCTCGGCGGAATGGCGCTGTTCCACGGTCTTTTCCCGATGCTCAGCCGCCTCCGGCTGGGTCTGGAATTCGTCGCTGTGGGGGGCGGGCTGGTCTATGGTCTGGGCGCGCTGATGACGGGCGTGGTCTGGCTCGGTCTGCTTGATCCGGGCACTGCCTTTGTCTTCTGGCTGGCCGGTGTCTTCGGGCCGGGCTGGTGGCTGATGTCAGGCTGGGCAGAGAAGAACGGGTATTACCAATGAGCCCATTTTCTTGCCGCAAATACTCGCGGGGGAACCAGCCCGCCAGGGCTGGTGGGGGCGGCAGCCCCGTGACCGATAAACCTGGCGCCAGCCGCAATCCGGAAATGGCAGGTCAGCGCCCCGAGGGCAGCCGTTCCAGCACTTCCTGCCGCCGGGTCGGAAAACGGTCGATCACCGCCATCAATTCGCGCCCCGACCGTACCGCGGGCCTGCGCGCCTTGACCTCGCCATCCTTGTCGATGATCGCGGTCACGAAGCCGCGCGGGCGCAGCACCTGGCGCAGCGGGCTGCGGTCAGCGGGATGGGCGTCGAAAATCACCACCGCGTCGCGGGCGACAAATTCCATGTCGCGCTCGCGCAGCGCCGCAAGCTGGCGGGTGAATTGCGGATCCTCGGGCGTGTCGGCCATGACCACGATCAGCCGCCGCGTCCAGATGAAATCGCGCACGTCAATTTCGCGGGCGTCAAGGAACAGCAATTCCTCATCCGGGTTCGGAGCGACTTCGATCTCTTCAGCGGCCGTCTCGGGCGCAGCCGGGCTTCCGCCTTCGGTCGCGCCGAGGGCGAGCGGGAAAATCAGAGCGAAAACAAGCGTCCAGACGGGTTTCATACGGCCTCCTGCATGGGCCTTATATAGGCGCGGTTTTCCAGAAAACACCAGAGCGGGCATGCATTCTCCGCGAATTGACGACAGAAAGGACCAGCCATGAGCGATCCCAAATCCCGTTGGGCCGCCCTTGCCGCGAAGGAATTGCGCAGCCGCCCTCTGGACAGCCTGACCTGGAACACACTTGAGGGCATCCCGGTCCAGCCGCTCTATACCGAGGCCGATACCGAAGGTCTGCCGCATCTGGGCAATATCCCCGGCGAGGCCCCCTATACGCGCGGGGTCAAGGCCACGATGTATGCAGGCCGCCCCTGGACGATCCGGCAATATGCGGGTTTCTCCACCGCCGAGGAATCGAATGCCTTTTACCGCAAGGCCTTGGCCGCCGGTCAGCAAGGCGTGTCGGTCGCTTTCGATCTGGCCACCCATCGCGGCTATGACAGCGACCATCCGCGCGTTGTCGGCGATGTGGGCAAGGCCGGTGTGGCGATTGATTCGGTCGAGGATATGAAGATCCTCTTCGACGGGATCCCGCTCGAAAAGGTCTCGGTCTCGATGACGATGAACGGGGCGGTGATCCCGGTTCTGGCGAATTTCATCGTCACCGGCGAGGAGCAGGGGGTGGATCGCAGGCAGCTTTCGGGCACGATTCAGAATGACATTCTGAAGGAATTCATGGTCCGCAACACCTATATTTTCCCGCCCGAGCCCTCGATGCGGATCATTGCGGATATCATCGAATACACCTCCGCCGAGATGCCGAAATTCAACTCGATCTCGATTTCCGGCTATCACATGCAGGAAGCAGGCGCCAATCTGGTGCAGGAGCTGGGTTTCACTCTGGCCGATGGGCGCGAATATGTCCGCACCGCGATTGCGCGCGGGATGGATGTGGATCATTTCGCCGGGCGTTTGTCCTTCTTCTTTGCGATTGGCACCAATTTCTTCATGGAAATCGCCAAGCTCCGCGCCGCGCGGCTGCTGTGGTCGCGGGTGATGGAGGAATTCGCGCCCAAAGACCCCAAATCCAGCATGTTGCGCACGCATTGCCAGACGAGCGGGGTTAGCCTGCAGGAACAAGACCCCTATAACAACGTGATCCGCACTGCCTATGAGGCGATGAGCGCGGTTCTGGGGGGCACACAAAGCCTGCATACCAATGCGCTCGATGAGGCGATTGCGCTGCCGACCGAGTTCAGCGCGCGGATTGCCCGTAACACCCAGCTTGTGTTGCAGGAAGAAACTGGCGTGACACGCGTCGTCGATCCGCTGGCGGGCAGCTACTATATCGAGAAGCTGACCCATGATCTGGCCGAAGCCGCCTGGGCCTTGATGCAAGAGGTCGAGGAGATGGGGGGCATGACCAAGGCTGTCGCCTCTGGCATGCCCAAGCTGCGGATTGAAGAAACCGCAGCAAAGCGCCAGGCGATGATCGACCGGGGCGAGGAAGTGATTGTCGGGGTCAACAAGTATCGCAAGGACAAGGAAGACCCGATCGACATTCTCGATATCGACAACATGAAAGTACGCGATGCCCAGATCGCCCGGCTGGAGAAGATGCGCGCCGCCCGCGATCAGGGGGCCTGCGATGCCGCATTGGCGGAACTGACACGCCGCGCGGCGGAAGGCGGGAACCTTCTCGAAGCCGCAGTCGAAGCCGCCCGCGCGCGGGCCTCAGTCGGAGAGATCAGCATGGCGATGGAGAAAATCTTTGGCCGCCACCGGGCCGAGGTCAAGACATTGGCCGGGGTTTATGGCGCCGCCTATGAGGGTGATGACGGTTTCGCAGCCATTCAGGCCGATGTGGAGCGGTTTGCCGAAGAGGAAGGCCGCCGCCCGCGCATGCTGGTCGTCAAGATGGGGCAGGACGGGCATGACCGCGGCGCGAAAGTGATCGCGACGGCCTTTGCCGATATCGGCTTTGACGTGGATGTGGGACCGCTGTTTCAGACCCCGGCCGAAGCCGCGCAGGATGCGATCGACAATGATGTGCATATCATCGGCATCTCGTCGCAGGCGGCAGGGCACAAGACGCTGGCACCGCAACTGGTGCAGGAACTGAGAGCCGCAGGGGCCGAGGATATTCTGGTGATCTGTGGTGGCGTGATCCCGCAACAGGATTACGAGTTTCTCTATGATGCCGGGGTGAAGGCGATCTTTGGTCCCGGCACGAATATTCCCGAAGCCGCGAAAAAGATCCTCGATCTGGTGCGCGCGGCGCGGGGGATTGCGGGCTGATCCTGCCCGGCAGAGGTGAATAAGGGCGGGGATGACCCCGCCCTTCGCGCATCAGGCGGCAAGCGCGCTGTTGCGCGCGAATTTTGCGTCCAGCGACCACGCGCCAGCGCCCGTGATCCAGAGCACCAGATACCCACCGGCAAGACCAAGGTTTTTCAGAAGCTGGGTCATCTGCATCTGATCGGCCGGGTCGAAATGATAGAGCAGACCCGAGAGCACACAGAAACCGGCCAGCGCCAGCGCCACGAGGCGCGTCTGAAAACCCGCGATCAGGGCAAGGCCGCCAAGAATTTCAAAGAGCACCACCGGCCAGGCCAATGCGGCAGGGATCCCGCCCGAGGCCATATAGGCGCCGAAGCCATCCACATTGCCAAGCTTGCCGAATCCTGCGACGACGAAAAGCAGGCCGAGCAGGATACGCGCGACCAGCAGAAGCGAAGTGTTTGTCATATGAGCTGTCCTTTTGACTAAACTGCATATGACATAGCGGGTGCATGCCAGCGCAGACTATTCCGCACGCGGACACAGCAGCTGTGCAGCGATGCGCGCTCTCATCCGCCGGATTGGGCTTTCTTTTCCCAGCGGCCGCCCTCTTCGGACCAGTATTCCGCCAGAACCCCGGCCGCCGTCATGGCTTTCCAATCGCTGCGCGCGTTCTGGACCGCGGTTTCGTCCTGTCCGTCAAACAGCACCCAGAGCCGTTCCAGCCCCGCCACCTCTTCGGGTGTGATCGGCGCCCGGTCCACGGCCATGACGCCCTGAGGGGCGTTCGGGGCGGTGCTGTCCGTGGTCAGGAGCACCGGCTGGTCGGCATCATGCGGCCCACCAGCCAGACCATGCGGCAGAAACCCGGCCTTGTCATCGGTCCAGAGGGCCATATCCAGCCGTTCCAGAACCGCCCGGTCCCGTCCGCGCAAGGCGACCCGCCACCCCTGATCCAGCGCGCGCAACAGAAGCGTGCGCGCGGTCGCTTCCAGCGTGCTATGGGTCAGGTGATAGAACATGGCCTTGCCCATGGCCTCACGCGTCCTCGAACCGCGCCCGGATCAGCGCGTCAAGCGCCAGCACCCCCCAGCCAGAGGCACCTTTCGGGGCATGGGCGCTATCGGACTTGGTCAGCGCGACACCCGCGATATCAAGATGCATCCAGGGCATGTCCGGCTTGATGAAACATTGCAGGAATTGCGCCGCCGTGATCGACCCGGCAGGCCGCCCACCGGTATTCTTGATATCGGCAATGCGCGACTTGATCAGCGCATCATAGGCCGGGTCCAGCGGCATACGCCATGCGCCTTCGCCAACCTGCGCAGCGGCTTTCAGGAAGGCATCGGCGAGCTGGTCGTCATTGGCGAAAACGCCTGCCTTCTCATGCCCCAGCGCAACAATGATCGCCCCTGTCAGCGTTGCCAGATCAATCACGGCGGCGGGTTTGAACCGCTCCTGCGCATACCAGAGCACATCGGCCAGAACGAGGCGGCCTTCGGCATCGGTATTGATCACCTCGATCATGTCGCCCTTCATGGATTTCACGACATCACCGGGGCGTTGGGCGCGGGCGTCGGGCATGTTCTCGACCAGCCCCACCAGCCCCACGACATGCGCGCGGGCCTTGCGGGTGGCCAGTGCCTGCATCAGCCCGACCGTGACTGCGGCCCCGCCCATATCCATGGTCATCTCTTCCATGCCCGCGCCGGGTTTCAGCGATATGCCGCCCGTGTCGAACATCACGCCCTTGCCGACCACCGCAAGCGGCGCCCCTTCCGCCCCCTGCCACTGCATCACCGCGACCTTTGAGGGGCTGTCCGAGCCTTGCCCGACAGCGAGCAGGGCGCGCATGCCGAGTTCCTCAAGCTGCGCTTCCTCAAGGATCTCAACCTTCAGGCCAAGCGCCTCCATGCCCTTGATCTGATCCGCGAATGTGGTGGTGGTCAGCACATTGGCCGGGGCATTGACCAGATCGCGGGTCAGATGCACGGCACGGGCAAGGGCTGCGGCCTCGGTCACGCTGGCCTCTGCGGCCTCGGGTGATTTGACCATCACCTGATAGGGGCCAAAGCCCGGCTTGGGGTCGGATTTCTGTGCCTCATACTGATAGGCCCGCAGCAGCGCGGCGCGCAGCATCTCGCCCAGCGGCAGCGTATTCGCGCAAATCAGCGCCGCGCTGCGGGTCTGCGCCTTGCCAATGCTCACACCCGCTCGGCGCAGAATCGCGGCATCCGCGCGTCTGGGCATGCGGATGATCTGCACTGCTTCCGCGGCAAGCCCCGCCGGATAGGCAAGGCTCAGCCCGTCGCCGGGCTTCAGCTTGATGAAACTGTCACTGGCCACCGCGCGCGCGAGGGCGCCGCGCATCAGCTTGTCGGCACGCCGGGTCAGCGGCGGCAGGGGCGCCTCGGGATCGGCAAAGACGACCAGCCGCCCCTCATGCGCGGCAATCGCGTCGAGAGAGATCTCGCAGATTTCGGGCAGGGCTGCGTCAGACATGGGAACTCCGATCCTTGGTGTGCCCAAGACCTAGCGCGCGGGCGCGCGCTTGGCCATGCCCGAATCGACCTGCTCAGAAACGCAGGTTGAAATGCCGCGTCAGACCGATTTCGGCGCCGAACTGGTTGCGGCTACCCTGTTGCACGATGGGCGAACGTGCAGCCGCGCCGCGCAACCGGTCATAGCGCAGCGCAGCGGTGATGCCCCAATCGGCATTGAGCGGCTGATAGGCACCGATTTCCAGCCCAACCGAGTGAAAACCGCCAGAGAGCGTGTAGGGGGTGAGCGTGTTGCCCGGATCAGCCGCTTCTGCAGGGGTCACACCAAAATAGGTGCGGTTGAACCGGCTATTGCCGAATTCCGCACGCGGCCCGCCATGCAGGACAAGCCCGCTTGGATCACGCCAGATCAGATTCGCCCCGATTTCCCCGGCAATCGCCTTGTGACCGATCACCCCGTAGCGGATATCCCCGAAAACCTGCCAGAATTCCTGCGTGTAATGCGCGCCAATGCCCAGTTCCACCGAGGTCTTGACGTCCTCCATCCCGGCAAGCTCACTCTCGCCCTTGCGCTTGGGAATGAAACGGAATGCGCCGCGCAGCCCGGCACCGGGCGCGAATTGCGCAGGCCCCTCCGGGTCGCCAAGCTGGGCTGCCCCAAAGCGCAGCCCGGTGAAGCCGAAGGCACCGCTTGGGCCAACACGATACTCGCTGGATCCGAAATATTTCGGCGAGATCTGCGCGCCCCCGGTCAGGGAAAACGACAGCGCATTGTCCTGTGCCTGTGCAGGCAGTGTGACTGCGCCGAGGGCAAGCGCGGTTGCAAGTGTCAGTTTACTGGTACTGATCATCGACTCGTTCCTTGTTCTCACTACACTGCATTTGTAATAAACGGACGCGCATCAAGGTCCAATCATATCAGGGGAAACTGCGAAAATGTGCCAAAATTGCCACCTGATCGCCGCAGGTCTGACAGGCGCCGGGACAGTGGCCGCCGCGCCATGAGATTCTGTGTCGCGATAGACGGCCCCGCAGCCGCCGGCAAGGGCACGATCAGCCGCGCTGTGGCCGCGCATTTCGGGCTGGCGCATCTCGATACCGGCTTGCTCTACCGCGCCGTCGGCATGAAAGGTGGCGATCCCGTCGCCGCGGCCCGGAGCCTGAGCAGCGAAGACCTGGCCCGCCCCGATCTGCGCAGCATGGCCGCAGGCGAGGCCGCGAGCCGCGTCGCGGTGATCCCCGAAGTGCGTGCCGCACTCGTCGCCTTTCAGCGCGAGTTTGCACAGCGTGAGGGCGGCGCGGTTCTTGACGGGCGCGATATCGGCACGGTGATCTGCCCAGAGGCGGATGTGAAACTCTTTGTCACCGCCAGTCCCGAGGTCCGGGCCGGGCGGCGTTTTGCCGAGACCGGCGAGGGCACATTCGCCGAAGTGCTGGAACAGGTGCGCGCCCGAGATGCCCGCGATATGGGCCGTGCAGATGCGCCCCTGCGCCCGGCAGAGGATGCGGTGATCCTTGACACCAGCGATCTGAGCATTGACGCGGCTGTGGCGCGCGCCTGCGATCTGATTGCCGCGCGGCGGGGTTAAGCCTTACCGCCCGCGATAGGGCTCCACATATTGCAGCGCCATGTCCCAGGGGAAGAAAATCCAGGTATCCTGCGACACTTCGGTGATGAAACTGTCCACCATGTTGCGCCCCATGGGCTTGGCATAGACGGTCGCGAAATGCGCCTTGGGGAACATCTTGCGCACCAGTTCCAGCGTCTTGCCGGTATCCACCAGATCGTCGATGATCAGCACACCCTCGCCCTCCGCGCCCATGATCTCGGCCTGCGGGGCTTTCAGCACCTTGGCCTCGGTCTGCTCCTGCCAGTCATAGGATTTCACGCTGATCGTATCGACCACACGGATATCGAGTTCGCGCGCGATGATCATTGCGGGGGCAAGCCCGCCCCGCGTGATCGCCACCACCGCGCGCCACTGCCCGCCATCGGGGCCTTGCTTGTCCAGCCGCCATGCCAGCGCCCTGCTGTCGCGATGGATCTGGTCCCAGCTGATATGAAAGCCTTTTTCATGGGGCAGGCGGTCGGTCATGGTCTTGCCTTTCAGGTGGCCACGATCTTGACGCCCAGAGCCGCGAGGCCCGCGCCGAAGACCCGGTCGATGATGGTTTTGAGGGAAATATAGCCCGCGCGGGTGCGCTCCAGTGAGAAAATCCGCGCAACAGCGGTGTTCCAGAGGGTCTCGTTCAGAAACACTACGAGAATCAGTGCCAACAGCACCCAAAGCGGGGTCGATGCCGGCACAGTGCCCAGAAAGATCGCCGCGAACATCACGGCGGGTTTGGGATTGGCCAGTTGCGTGAACAACCCCAGCCGGAAGGCGGACGCGGCAGAGCGAGGCAGGGCGGGGGTCGCGCTCAGATCAAGAGGGTCACGGGCCGAATGCCACAGCACCCAGCCCAGCCAGCACAGATAGCCCGCACCTGCAATCTTGAACGCCCACAAGAGCGCCGGGGCCATGGCAAAAAGCACCCCCAGCCCGAAAAGCGCCGCACTGGCCCAGACCACCGCGCCCAGCCCGATGCCTGCGGCCAGCCATGCGCCGGTGCGGAACCCCTCGGTCAGACCGGTACGCGCGGCCATCAGCACGGCAGGTCCGGGGCTGATCGCGGCCATCAGCGACAATCCTGCGAAAGCAAGGAATGCCGCCAGCGTCATCAATGGGCGTCCTTCTTGCCTGTCACGACATCGATATCTGGCGCATCCACCGCCTTCATGCCGACGACATGATAACCTGCATCGACATGGAGATTCTCGCCCGTCGTGCCCGAGCCAAGATCAGAGAGCAGATAGAGCGCAGCCTTGCCGACCTCTTCCTGCGTGACATTGCGGCGCAGGGGCGAGTTCAACTCGTTCCATTTCATGATATAGCGGAAATCACCGATGCCAGAGGCCGCCAGCGTCTTGATCGGGCCTGCGCTGATCGCATTGCAGCGGATGCCATCCTTGCCCAGATCCTCGGCGATGTATTTCACCGAAGCCTCCAGCGCGGCCTTGGCCACCCCCATCACATTGTAATGCGGCATGACCTGTTCAGCGCCGTAATAGGTCATGGTCAGCAGGCTGCCACCGTCGGGCATGAGTTTCGCCGCGCGCGCGCAGACGGCGGTGAAGGAATAGACCGAGATATCCATCGTCATCGCGAAATTGTCGCGCGAGGTGTCCACATAGCGGCCGCGAAGCTCATTCTTGTCAGAGAAGCCAATCGCGTGGACCACGAAATCGATCTTGCCCCAGAGCGTCTCCAGACCGTCAAAAAGCGCATCGACCGAGGCCATGTCAGCGACGTCACACTCGAAAAGATGCGGCGTGCCAAGCTGTTCGGCCAGAGGCAGGACACGCTTCTTCAGCGCCTCGCCCTGGTAGGAAAAGGCCAGTTCCGCGCCGTGATCTGCCAGAGCCTTGGCAATTCCCCAGGCGATCGATTTGTCATTCGCAAGCCCCATGATCAGCCCGCGCTTGCCGCTCATCAATCCTGTCATCGTGTCTCTGCCCATTGTGGAAAATTGTCGTAGTCTTCTAGGATATCGGTCGCGGTGCTGCAAGCTGGCTCACGCCTGCCGATACGTCACTCTACCCGCGATCAGCGGATAAATTCGAAAGATTCGGCTTTGGAGGCTTGCGCGGCTGTTCAGAGTCGTTAACACATACAGCTTTGAGATTAGATGAATGTATAGGGGAGGCGGTGCCAGAATTTGTGGTGTGACTGCCTCTTTCCCGTATGTGACCGGAGGAACGCGTGACCGACAGACATGGCATTTTCGCTGGGCTGGATCCGTTCGACATCGCCAGGCGATGGCTGGCGGAAGCCGAACTGACCGAACCGAATGACCCCAATGCCATGGCCCTGTCGACTGTCGATTCTCGCGGCCTGCCGAATGTGCGGATGGTGCTGCTCAAGGAAATCGGTGCTGACCAGTTCGTGTTTTACACCAATTACGAGAGTGCCAAGGCGCAGGAAATTCTTGAAACGGGAAAAGCGGCTTTCGTGCTGCACTGGAAGACCCTGCGGCGCCAGATCCGGGTGCGCGGAGACGTTTCGAAGGTTGACGGCCCCGAAGCGGATGCCTATTACGCCTCGCGGTCGCTCAAGAGCCGTCTTGGCGCATGGGCATCGCGGCAGTCGCAACCTCTGGGGTCGCGGGCAGAGTTGATGGCCGAGGTTGCGCGACAGACTGCGCGCCACGGCACCAATCCGCCGCGCCCTCCGTTCTGGGGTGGGTTTGCGATCCGGCCGGTAGAGATCGAGTTCTGGGCCGATGGGGCTTTTCGGTTGCATGATCGCTTTTGTTGGCGCAAGTCGGTGAGTGACAGAAGCTGGGATATTGTCAGGTTGTCACCCTGACGCCCGAAAAATTTGCTTCTTGTGGTTGATGTGCTCGTTGCGTACCCCAAAATACCGTGAAGCGCCAAAGGCGTTTCACCAAAAATGAGCGAGACACTATTCATGGTTTCGGATGAAAACCCTTCTGAGGTGGTTGAGGGCGTTGTAAAGTGGTTCGACCCGGCCAAGGGTTTCGGATTTGTCGTCGTCGCGGGGCAGGAATCGGACGTCCTGCTTCATGCCAATGCATTGCGCAATTTCGGGCTGAGCTCCGTCTGCGACGGGGCGAAGATCCGTCTGGTCATGCAACGTACGGCGCGCGGGCTGCAGACCCTGGAGGTGCTGGAAGTTCAGCCACCCGAAACCGAGACGGAGAACGGATCCCTTGCCGATCCGCGCCTGAGCGCAGAGGTTGATCGCTCGATCCCTCTCGAACCTGCGCGCGTGAAATGGTTCGACAAGGTCAAGGGATTCGGCTTTGCCAATGTCTTCGGCAAGCCCTCGGATGTCTTTATCCATATGGAAACGCTGCGGCGGTCGGGGCTGGCCGAATTGCAGGCGGGCGAGGCCATCGCCGTGCGGGTCATCGACGGCGAGCGCGGGCGCATGGCCGTGTCGATCGAACCCTGGGAGGCAAGCCTGACCGAACCGGCGCGGGCGGAACGCGACTCTGAGGAAACATGATCCGGCTCTCCCGCCTTGCTCTGGCGCTTGTCGCCACGCTCTGGGCCGGGCTTGCGCAGGCAGCCTGCAGCGAAGGTGCGGTCGATCTGCGTGGCCCTTGGGGGCAGGCGCGCTTCAGTGTCGAGATCGCGGATACCGATGAAACCCGCGCGCGCGGGCTGATGCATCGTGAGCGTCTGGCGCGCTCGGCGGGGATGCTCTTCATCTATGACCGTCCGGTCGCCGCGTCGTTCTGGATGCGCAACACACTGATTTCGCTGGACATGATCTTCGTGGATCCGACCGGGCGTGTCAGCCATATCCATCACGAGGCCATCCCGCTGGACGAAACCCCGATTCCGGGCGGCGAGAATGTGCTGATGGTGCTGGAAATCAATGGCGGGCTGGCGCGCGCCATGGGGATAACCGAAGGCAGCGAAATGCGCCATCCGCGGCTGGATCAGGACGGCGCGGTCTGGCCCTGCGACAGCTAGGCCGATTTCGGGGCCTGCGGTGCAATTCGCTCTTTTCACCCGCGGGCTTCATCGCTAAAGAGCGCTCAGTCGGGGCGTGGCGCAGCCTGGTAGCGCGACGGTTTTGGGTACCGTAGGTCGTAGGTTCGAATCCTGCCGCCCCGACCATTTTCAGAAAATCACTGACCCGAAGGTGCCGACGCAGGGTGTTGTTGCGGCATCAGGATCCCTGCCATCCTGCGGCGCGGTATTTTGCCCGCACTGAAACCGGATCCGTGCCGAACGAGTTGTACATTTGCGTGCAGGCTTGCATTCCGCAAAGAAACGGGCAGGCATGTCATAGGAATTCTGGCAGGATGGGCCGATATGACCGTACCGCACCTTCTCATCCTTGCCATCCTGACCGGGACCATGAGCCTGTTCCTCTGGGGCCGCCTGCGCCATGACATCGTGGCGCTGATGGCGCTGATGACCTGCGTCATGGCCGGGCTTGTTCCGGTGACCGAGGCTTTCACCGGGTTCGGCCATCCCGCAGTGATCACTGTGGCCTGTGTGCTGGTGCTCAGCCGGGGATTGCAGAATACCGGCGCCGTGGACTGGCTTGCGCGTACCGTCCTGCCGCGTGAAGCGGGGCATATCACCAGCATGGCGGCGCTGATGGGGCTGGGGGCGATCCTGTCGGGCTTCATGAACAATGTGGGTGCGATGGCACTTCTGATGCCGGTCGCCGTGCAATGGTCGGCGCGGCTGGATCTGACGCCGGGGCAGGTGCTGATGCCGCTGGCCTTTGGCACGATCCTTGGCGGGATGACCACGCTGATCGGCACACCGCCCAATCTGATCGTCTCGGGGTTTCGCGCCGAGGCGGGGCCGGGCCCTTTCGCCATGTTCGATTTCGCACCGGTGGGCGTGGCTGTGGCGCTGGCCGGTGTGGTTTTCGTGGTGCTGGTCGGCTGGCGTCTGGTGCCCGCGCGCAAGGCCTCTGCCGTCGAAGGATTCGAGACCGGCACTTATCTCACCGAAGTGCGCGTGCCCGAGAAAAGCAAGGCCGTGGGCCTGACCCTGCGCGCCTTCGAGAACGAGATAGAAGACAGCGAATCGCAGGTCGTGGGCCTTGTGCGCAACGAGGTGCGGCTGACCGCACCCCATGGCGGGCGGCGTATCCGGGTCGATGACATTCTGGTGCTGGATGCCGATGTCACGGGCCTGGCCAAGGCGCTGGCCGTGTTCGGGATCAAGCTGGAAGAGCAGGGGCCCTCGTCAGAAGAGGACAGCGAGACGGAACAACCCGTCGCAGAGAGTAAACCGGATGCAGGGTCGGATGAGGATGACGGAAAACGCGACGCCGATATCGTGCTGCGCGAACTGGCGGTGCTGCCGGGCGCGCAGATCGTCGGGCGTTCAGCCAGCGATCTGCGGCTGCGCACGCGCTATGGTCTGAATCTGCTTGCGGTGTCACGCCATGGCCATCCGCCACGCGCGCGGCTGCGCACGCTGAAAGTGAAAGCAGGCGATTTGCTGCTGATGCAGGGCCCGGCCGAGGTGATGGCCGATTTCATCAATGACATGGGCTGCGTGCCGCTGGGCGCGCGCGAACTTCGCATCCCTGACAAACGTATGGCACTCATCGCGGGCGCGATTATGCTGGGGTCGGTGGGGATCGTGACAGCCGGGCTGTTGCCGGCGCCAGCGGCCTTCATGCTGGGGGTGATCGCTTCGATGCTGTTGCGCACAGTGCCGCCGCGTCAGGTCTATACGGCGATTGACTGGCCGGTGATCGTGCTCCTGGCCGCACTCATTCCGGTGGCCGGTGCGATGCAGCAAACCGGCGCGGCGGATCTGCTGGCGCGGTTTCTGGTCGGGACCATCGCGCAGGGCAATGCCATCGCCGCGCTGGCTGTGGTGCTGGTCACGACCATGTTCTTGTCAGATGCGATGAACAATGCCGCCACGGCGGCGGTGCTCTGTCCCATCGCGCTTGGCATTGCGGCAACCCTGGGCGTCAATCCCGACAGTTTCCTGATGGCGGTGGCCATCGGGGCCTCCTGCGCCTTTCTCACGCCGATCGGGCATCAGAACAACACGCTGATCCTTGGCCCCGGCGGATTTCGCTTCGGGGATTACTGGCGACTGGGCGTGCCGCTGGAACTGCTGGTGGTCGCGGTCAGCCTGCCGCTTCTGCTGATCGTCTGGCCGCTTTAGGCCGCGCCCATAATACACCCGCTGCTGTCCGGGCTTCTGTCAGAGAGGTAAGCAATGAAGATCTTTCACTGTCCGGGCTGCCGCGCTGATCTTTACTTCGACAATCTGGCCTGCAGTTGTGGGCTGGAGGTCGGCTATGACCCGGCGGCGCAGTCCTTCACCGGTTCACAGCATTTCTGTGCCAATCGCGACAGCATCGGCTGCAACTGGATCGCGGCCCCGGACCAGCCGCTTTGCGAAAGCTGCGGGATGACCAGCATGCACCCGGATCTGTCGGTGCCGGGCAATGAGATGCATTGGGCGCGCGCAGAGGCCGCCAAGCGCCATGTGCTGGCCGGGCTGATGCGCTGGGGCTGGTTCACGGCGGGCGACAGCGGCCCGCGCCCCGAGTTTCACATGCTGGCCGAGGCCACCTCCCAGGGGGCGGTCGATGTGACCATGGGCCATGCCGCTGGGCTTGTGACGATCAACCTGGCCGAAGCCGATGCGCTGGAGCGCGTGCGCCGCCGCGAGATGCTGGGCGAACCCTACCGTACCCTCATCGGCCATTTCCGCCATGAAATCGCGCATTTCCTGTTCGAGCGCCTGTCCGGTCGCGGCAGCTTCCTTGCGGATTTCCGCGCGCTTTTCGGGGATGAGCGGCAGGATTACCGCGCCGCGCTTGCGCGGCATTATGCGGATGGGCCGCCCCCGGACTGGCAAAGCGCCCATGTCACCGCCTATGCCGCCGCCCATCCGCATGAGGACTGGGCCGAAAGCGCGGCCCATGCCATGCATCTGACCGATCTGACGGACAGTTTCTGCGCGGCTGGCCTTGGACTGGGGGATGTCATCGCGCAGGGATATGATGCCTTTCGCGACACCGATCCCGCGCGGCTTCTCGACAGGGCCATCGCCATCGGGGTTGCCATGAACCATGTCAACCGCGCGGTCGGCCAGCCCGATATCTATCCTTTTGTCAACACAGCCGTGGCGCGCGAGAAGCTGGGATTCGCGCTCGGATGGCTTTCCGCGTGACCTGTGTCAGATCCCGGTCTTCAGCCGCTGCCCCGCCGCATGATAGAGCCGCAGCAGCCCGATAGGTTTGGATTGCCGCCAGCTTACCCGCGTCACCAGCAGGCTGGGGCTCTGCGCGGGCTGGTCGAAATGGTGCGCCAGTCCGGCGGGCAGGGCGATGGCCTCGATCTCGATCTTCGCGCGGGTCAGTGGCGCGTTGTGCAACAGCCATTCATCCACCGGCTGGCTGCGCAGGTGATCCGGGTCAAGCCCGCGCACCATGGCGGGCACCAGCCAGCGATCCTCGATCTGATGGGCTGCGCCATCCGCCAGATAAAGCGCCAGAACATGCAGCAGTTCCCCTCCGGGGGGCAGACCCAGCTTTGCGGCAATCTCCTCAGGCGCGCGCTCCGGGCCTGCCTGCAGCAAGCGGTATCCCGGCTCGGAGCCAGCCGCGCGGATTGCCTCGCGCAGGATCGGCACTTCCAGCGGGGCCTTGCGTGTCGGATTGGCCGCGACAATCGTTCCGCCCTTGCGCCTGCGCTCCAGAAATCCGGCGGTCGCCAGATCGCGCAGGGCCCGGCCCACGGTCGAGCGCGTGCAGTCATAATGCGCCGCAAGCTCGATCTCACGCGGGATCTTGTCGCCGGGTTTCCACTGGCCGGACTGGATCTGCTCCAGCACATCGCGCCGGATCGCCTTCCAGTCAAAGGGGAGGGTGTCCTTGCTCAAACAAGCTCCTTCAATCGCTCCACGACGCGCCGATACTCCGCCACGATCCTGTCACGCCGGATATGCCGACCCTGCGTCACCAGATGGCGCCCCGCAGACCAGACCTCGGCAATGGCACGGTGATCGGCTGCAAAGATCAGAGTGTCAAGAGCCGCATCCCCCTCGCGCACGGCCAGATCGGGCTGGCTGTCATCCAGCGCCACCAGATCCGCCCAATAGCCCGCAGCGATCCGCCCGGTCTGACGCCCGGCGGCCCTGGCCCCGCCGTCGCAGGCCCCTTGCCACAGCACCCGCCCGGTGGACCGCCCGGCAACGGCCAGAATCGCCCGGCCCCGGTCGCGCAGGCGCTGCGAATATTCCAGCGCCCGCAATTCCTCGATCACGGAAATGCGGATATTCGAATCGCTGCCGATCCCGAAGCTGCCCCGTGCCGAGAGATAGCGTGGCGCGTCAAAAATCCCGTCGCCAAGGCTGGCTTCGGTGATCGGGCACAGCCCCGCGACCGCCCCTGATCCCGCAAGCTGGATCGTCTCATTGGGCGTCATCTGGGTGCAATGGATGAAGCACCATTTTTCGGACAGGGGCAGATTGTCCAGCACCCATTCCACCGGACGCGCGCGCAATGCGGCCTCGACCTCTGCGACCTCGGCTTCCTGCTCGGCCAGATGCATATGGATGACCCGGCCTTCTGCCAGTTCAAGGCAGAGGTTCAGATCCGCAGGCGCGACGGCGCGCAAGGAATGGGGCGCGATTCCCAGCGCGGCATCCTGCCCAAGCTGCGCGACAGCGGCGGCAGAACCAGCAACAAGGGCGGCATAGCCCTCGGGGTCATTGCCGAAACGCTGCTGGCCGGGGGCGAGCCGACGGCGGTCGCAGCCGCCATAGCGATAGAGCACCGGCAGGAGCGTCAGACCGATCCCGCTGTCCTGCGCGGCGGCGCAGATGCGCCCGGCCATCTCGGCACGATTGTCATAGGGCAGGCCGCCGGGCTGGTGATGCAGATAATGAAACTCGACCATCGCCCCATAGCCCGCCTCAAGCGATTCCATCTGCACCAGAGCGGCGATGGCCTGACAATCCTCGGGGCTGAGATGGTCCAGAAAGCGAAACATCAGCTGTCGCCAGGTCCAGAACGTGTCGCGCGGATCGGGGCCGCGCGCCTCGGTAAGCCCTGCCATAGCGCGCTGAAACGCGTGGCTGTGCAGGTTTACGGGGGCGGGCAGCAGGGTGCCGATGCGGGTTCCGACCGGTGGCTGATCCGTTGTGACCTCTGCGATCCGGCCCAGATCGTCCAGATCGACGCGGACATGCTTTGCCCAACCATCAGGCAGCAGGGCGGCACGCGCCCAGAGAGTATTTGCAGGATTCATCTTCATATTGACACGCATATTATGTTTAAGCATAAAATTGCACAAAGACCGATCTCATGGAATAGCAAAATGCACGACGCCGCCATTACCGGAATTGACCTGCCCGCCGTTTCCGTCGCCCAAGGCGACTCGGCGCTGGTTCTGGGTGTGCCGCATGGCGGCACCTTCCTGCCTGATCCGGTTCTGGCCGCGCTCAATGAAACCGGGCGCGGGCTTTCTGATACCGACTGGCATATGGCGCGGCTTATTTCCGGTCTTGTTCCCGGCGCGACTGTGGTCGCGGCGAAGTTCCACCGCTACCTGATCGACGCCAATCGCGACCCGTCAGGCGCAAGCCTCTATCCGGGGCAGAACACGACCGGGCTGGTGCCGCTGACCGATTTTGACGGGGTGAATATCTGGGACCGTCCGCCCGACGCGCCCGAGATCGAGGCCCGCCGCGCCCAGTGGCACGCGCCCTATCACGCCGCGCTGGAGGCCGAACTGGACCGTGTGCAGGCGCTGCATGGCCATGTCGTGCTCTTTGACTGCCATTCGATCCGCTCGCAGATCCCCTTCCTGTTTGACGGCCGCCTGCCGGATTTCAACATCGGCACCAATCGCGGCACGACCTGCGCCGCGGAACTCGAAGCGATCACGCTGCGCCATTGCGCGCAGGCAGAAGGCTACACACATGTCCTGAATGGCCGTTTCCTCGGGGGCTGGACGACACGCCATTACGGGCGGCCCGAACACGGGCGGCACGCGATCCAGCTCGAACTGGCGCAATCGACCTATATGCACGAATCCCCGCCCTGGAACTGGGACGAGGAGCGCGCGGCAAGGCTGCGCGCCGTGCTCGCGCCCTTGCTGGCCGAACTGGCCGCATGGAAGCCGGACTGAACAGTAGAAACCACCAACACGGAGAGAGAAATGAAACACCTGACCAAATCCTTCTGCGCGCTGACACTTTCGGCCATGGCCCTTGCGGCCCCGGCCATGGCGCAGGAACGCGTCTTTGTCGGCATCGCCACGGGTGGCACCGGCGGCACCTATTACCCACTGGGCGGCATGCTCGCGCAGCTCATCTCGAACAATGCCGAGCTTGAAGGCCGCCGCATTTCTGCGACTGCTGAAACCGGCAATGCCTCGGTCGCCAATGCTGGCCTGCTGGCACAGGCGGAAATCGAAACCGCCTTCATCGCCGCCGATATTCTGGACGCAGCTTACCGTGGCGTAAACCAGTTCGAAGGCAATGCCGCCGAGAATATCCGCGCGCTCGGCTCGCTCTATCCCGAAACCGTGCAGCTTGTGGCGCGTGCGGGTGCCAACATCGGCAGCTTTGCCGATATGGCGGGCAAATCGGTTTCTTCCGGTTCGCCCGGGTCGGGCCAGTGGCAGCTTCTGGGCGATTTGCTGGAAGCGCATGGCATGACGCGCGAGGATGTGTCCGAGGATTACTCCTCCTTCGCGCAATCCGCCGACAAGCTGCGCGACGGCAATCTGGATGCCTCGCTGATCACGGCAGGGATCCCCACCGCATCGATCACTGAACTCGCCAATGGCCATGACATTACCATCGTGCCCCTGACCGGTGCAGAAATCGAAGCCCTGCAAGAGGTGCAGCCCTATTACGCTTCGGTCACACTGCCCGCCGGAACCTATCGCGGGGTGGATGCGGATGTAGAGACGCTGGCCGTGCGCGCGATCTGGGCCACGCATGCCGATCTGGACGAGGATCTGGCCTATGCCATGGTCAAGGCGCTTTATGAAAACACCGAGACACTTGCGCAGGTGCATGTCATGGGCGCGCAGATCTCGCTGGAAACAGCGCTGGAATCCGTCTCGGTCCCGCTGCATCCGGGCGCCGAGCGTTTCTACCGCGAAATGGGTCTGATCGAGTGATCGGGACGGGCTGGCGCGGCTTTGCCGCGCTGTGCCTGATAGGACTGGCCACGGGCGGCCCCGCTGCCGCCCGTGCCTGCGAGGCCACGTTGATCGAACTGGTCAGCATACGCGACGGGACAATTCTGGCGCAGATCGACGGCCCCGAATTCGCACTTGCCTGGCGTCATTCCGTGACCCTGACCGAAGTGCGCGCAGACTATCGCCTGATGCCGGGGCGCGGGATCGTGCAGACCGCCGAGCGCTTTGCCGCCCATGGTCCGGGCATGGCGCATGAGGGGGCGGGCTGGCGCAGCGAGAACGGGCTGATGCTGGTCGAACTTGACCGCGACATCGACCGCCTGATCCTGCGCGCGGCGCCTGAACATGAAAACCGGCTTCTCGCCGCTGCCGATGTGATCGACCTGACCCAATGGCCCGCAATACCGCTCGAAATCCGGGCGGTGGATTGCAAGGAAACCGAATGATGACCACGCCCCAGCCCCAGAGCCCCCTCTCTGACGCCGAAATGGACGCCATTGTCCGCAAATATGACAATGAGACCAATTTCCGGCGCCTGACCGGGGTGACAGGCTGGATTGTCACCCTGGCCTGTGTCGTTCTCAGCGTGTTCCACATCTACACCTCGGGCTTCGGGCTCTTGAACGAAGTCATGCACCGCTCGGTGCATATGAGCTTCATCATGCCGCTGGTATTCCTGCTCTTTCCGCGCGTGAAGGTCGAAAAGCCCTTGCGCGCCTGGGGCTTCGGGCTGGCTTTCGCGGCATTCTATCTGTTTCTGGGCATCCAGCTGGCCGATGCGCTGGCAGGCCGCATCCCGGAGGCCGCGCGCTACGGGTTGATTGCGCTCAGTGCCGCGCTGGCGCTGACCGCGCTGCCCGCCACCAAGCTGGGCGGCTATGGCGACCGGCCCTCGATCATCGACTGGCCGCTGGCGATTGCGGGCTGCGCCTCCTCGCTCTATCTGATCGTGTTTTTCGACACGATCTTTATCCGCAATGTCGGTTTCCCGCAGCCTTTCGACTATGTGATGGGCCTGATTGCCATCATCATGGTACTGGAAGCCGCGCGCCGCACCATGGGCGAGGTGCTGCCGGTCATCGGCACGCTGGCGCTGCTCTATGCCATTTTCGGCCCCTATCTGCCCGGCGATCTGGCCCATCGCGGCTACAATATCATCCGGCTGGTCAACCATCTCTATCTTGGCACCGAAGGGATCTACGGGATCGCCATCGGCGTTGTCGCGACCTTCGTCTTTCACTTCGTGCTCTTCGGGGTGCTGGCGCAGAAATCCGGGCTGGGGCAGTTGTTCATTGATCTGGCCAGCATCGTCGCGGGCCGCTATTCCGGCGGTCCGGCCAAGGTGGCGGTGGTCTCATCCGGCTTTTTCGGCATGATCTCGGGCTCGCCTGTGGCCAATACCGTGACCACCGGCGCCTTCACCATCCCGATGATGAAATCCAAGGGATTCTCGGGGCGCTTTGCCGCCGCGACCGAGGCTTCGGCCAGTTGCGGCGGGCAGGTCACGCCGCCGATCATGGGGGCGGCGGCTTTCGTGATGACCGAAATGCTGGGCGTGCCCTATAACGAGCTGATCCTGATCGCGATCATCCCGGCGGCGTTCCATTACCTCTCGACGCTGTTCATGGTGCATCTGGAAGCCAAACGCCTTGGCCTGTCGGGCATCGCGCCCGACAAGCTGCCGCAATTCATGGATGTGCTGGCACGCTCGTGGCACCTGTTCATCCCGCTGGTGGTGATGGTCACGCTTCTCCTGATGAAATTCACCCCCTTCCTTGCGGCCTTCTGGGGGATCATCCTGACGATTGGCTGCTCCTATATCCCGCTGGTGCTGCAAATGCTGGGGCTGGGACAGCGCATGGATGCCTCCAGCGCGCTCACGCCGCGAAAACTGGTCAGCGCGCTGGAAAGCGGCGCGCAGCAATCCATTGCCATCACCGCCGCCTGCGCCTGTGTGGGCTTCATCCTTGGCGTGACCACGCTGACCGGCATGGGGTTCAAATTCTCTGGCGCGGTGATTGACGGCGCGGCATGGATGGGGGCTGCGGTGTCGGCGCTCGACCCGCTGGGCTTTCTCAGCCAGAACGGCACCACGCTTTTCTTTGCGCTGATCTTTGTGGCAATTGCCTGCATCATCATGGGCGCGGGCATTCCCACCACGCCCACCTATATCATCCTTGCCGCCATCGCGGCGCCTGCGCTTCAGCAACTGGGCGTGCCGCTTCTGGCCACGCATTTCTTCGTCTTCTATTACGGGGTGCTGGCCGATATCACGCCGCCCGTGGCGCTTGCCGCCTATGCGGGCGCAGGTATCGCGCGCTCGGATCCGATGCAGACCGGCATGACCGCCTTCCGCCTGTCGATGGGCAAGGCATTGGTGCCGATGATGTTCATCTATGCGCCCGCGCTTCTCTTCATTGACTTCACGGTCTGGGATTTCTCGCTGGCGCTCTCATCGGGCGTGCTGTCGATCATCGCGCTGTCAGTGGCCTATATCGGCTTTTTCCAGACCCATGTCGCGCGCTGGGAGAAATGGGTGCTGACCATCGCCGGGCTGGTGCTGGTCGCGCATGACCTGCTGGCGATTGCGCTGAGTGCGTCCGTGGTTTTCGCGATCTTGATCGGGAACGCCCGAAAAGCCGCGCGCGAAAGCGCGCTGGCCCCGCCAAGCCCCGGATAGACCCCTCAGCCCAGCCCGGCCTGCACCGCGCGGAACATGGCGCGCAGAGTGGTCAGCGCCGCGTCATCCTGTTTCGTCAGCCGTTTCTTGGCCGCATAGACCAGATAGAAGAACATGATCCGCGCAACCTCTGCGCGCTCCTGTTCCAGATCGCGGCCAAGCCGGTTGGTGATGAAGCTCTGCAGGCCGGACAGGCGCTGGAAGTCCCGGATGGCCGCTATCGTGCGCCCGAGATCATGTGCGGCAGGTGCGAAGCAGGCGCAGTCCCAGTCATAGATCATCCCGTTCTGCCCGATATTGAACCGGTGCAGATCGGCATGGTTGAGGACATGCACTGTGTCCATGCAGGCGGATTCGGTCTGCGCAAGTTCGGCCTCGCTGATCCCCGCCCTGACCAGATTGGGCGAGAGGTTCCGTCGCCGCAACGCATAGAGTTCCGGCAGTCCCAGCATCACCTCTTCCACATGCGCAAAGGCCGAGGCCGGATGCGCGATGCTGAAGGCGTTCATCCGGCGCATGGTCTCGAACAGACCCTCGGCAGAGACCGGTGCAAAGGCTTCGAAATCGAACATGACCACAGTGAAGCGCCGCCCCGGCACGATCTCGATGATCCGCGGCATGTCGTAAGGCAGCTTGCCCCAGAGATTGCGGCTGACCCATTGCAGGCGCTTGAGATCCGCTGCGTTGCGCCGATAGATTTTCTCGAAGGCCAGTACCGGCCCGGACAGCGACCGGTAGCGCAGCTTGCGATAGATATTGACATTGCCCGCGACGCGCCCGGTATCGTCCAGAAATTCCGGCGCAAGGCAGTTGTGCCGGAAATGCCGCTGCAGGCGCGGCTCGATCGTGGCAAAAAACTCTGTGTAGAAATCCATGTCGCGGTTGGTGAAGGCATGCCGCGCCAAAAGATTGATCTGCGCGATGCTCAACTCCTTACCCGCGCCGAGCAGCGACCGCGCTTGGGCAAGCGGGTCTGGGTCAGCATCGTCAGGCGCCGGGGTCGCGGCAGGGACTGTCATGGAAGAGCAACTTTTTCAGCGACGGAGCGATGCGCACCCTAACAGGATTGGTGCAATGCCTGTCAAGTCAGCGCTCTGGCGTGGCAGGCCGCCGCACTACGCCGCGTTGCAGCGATTTCGTCTTGACATTATCTTGCGCATAAATCATCCGATTGGGTAAGAAAATTACGCGGCACCCATCTGGTGCCGGAAGATCAGGAGCGCATGATGACCGAAGCACGGAACCAGAAAGACAAGCCCTGGCTGTTTCGCACCTATGCAGGCCATTCGACGGCGAAAGCCTCGAATGCGCTCTATCGCACCAACCTGTCCAAAGGGCAGACCGGGCTGTCCGTCGCTTTCGACCTGCCGACCCAGACCGGCTATGACAGCGATCATGAACTGGCACGCGGCGAGGTCGGCAAGGTCGGCGTGCCCATCTGTCACCTGGGCGACATGCGGATGCTGTTCGACCAGATCCCGCTGGAGCAGATGAACACTTCGATGACGATCAACGCGACCGCGCCCTGGCTCTTGTCGCTCTATATCGCCGCCGCCGAAGAGCAGGGGGCCGATATCTCGAAACTGAACGGCACTGTGCAGAATGATCTGATCAAGGAATATCTCTCGCGCGGCACCTATATCTGCCCGCCGGAACCCAGCTTGCGCATGATCACCGATGTCGCGGCCTATACGCGTGCGCATCTGCCGAAATGGAACCCGATGAATGTCTGTTCCTACCATCTGCAGGAAGCAGGGGCGACGCCGCAGCAGGAACTGGCTTTCGCGCTGGCGACGGCCTGCGCGGTGCTGGATGATCTGAAAACCAAGGTTCCGACCGAGCATTTCCCGCAAATGGTGGGGCGGATTTCATTTTTCGTGAATGCGGGCATCCGCTTCGTGACCGAAATGTGCAAGATGCGCGCCTTCGTCGATCTCTGGGACGAGATTTGCCGCGACCGCTACGGCATTGACGATCCGAAATACCGCCGCTTCCGCTATGGGGTGCAGGTCAACAGCCTTGGCCTGACCGAACCGCAGCCCGAGAATAACGTCTATCGCATCCTGATCGAGGCTTTGGCGGTCACGCTCTCGAAGAAAGCCCGCTGCCGCGCGCTGCAACTGCCCGCCTGGAACGAGGCGCTGGGTCTGCCGCGCCCCTGGGATCAGCAATGGTCGCTGCGCCTGCAACAGGTTCTGGCCTATGAGACGGACCTCTTGGAATTCGATGACCTGTTCGACAACAACCCGGCCGTGGATCGCAAGGTGGCCGAGTTGATGGCGGGCGCGCGCGAGGAACTGGCGCGGATCGATGATATGGGCGGCGCGGTGAAGGCCATCGACTACATGAAATCGCGGCTGGTCGAGGCCAATGCCGAACGGATTTCGGGCATCGAGTCGGGTGATACCGTCGTGGTGGGGGTCAACAGGTTCACCACCACTGAACCCTCGCCGCTGACGACCGGCGAGGACGCGATCATGGTCTGCGACCCCGAAGCCGAGGCGGATCAGATCGCGCGGCTGGCCGCATGGCGGGCCTCGCGTGATGAGGCAGCGGTGAAGCAGGCACTGGCCGATCTGCGCGAGGCGGCGCGCTCTGGCGTGAATGTCATGCCCGCCTCGATCGCCGCCGCGAAAGCGGGCGCCACGACCGGCGAATGGGGCGAGACGGTGCGCGCCGCTTTCGGCCAGTATCGCGGGCCGACCGGGGTGAGCCGTGCGCCCTCGAACCGGACCGAGGGGCTGGATCCGGTGCGCGAGGCGGTGGATATGGTCAGCACGAAACTGGGCCGACGGCTGAAATTCGTCGTGGGCAAGCCGGGGCTGGACGGGCATTCCAACGGCGCCGAGCAGATCGCGGCACGCGCCCGCGATTGCGGGATGGATATTCACTATGAGGGCATCCGCCTGACCCCGGCCGAGATTGTCGCCGCCGCCCGCGATCAGGAGGCGCATGTGGTGGGGCTGTCGATCCTCTCGGGCTCGCATATCCCGCTGATGGAAGAACTGATGCGGCTGATGCGCGCGGAAGGGCTTGGCCATGTGCCGGTGATCGTGGGCGGCATTATCCCCGAGGAAGATGCGGCGCGGCTGCGCGCCATGGGAATCGCGCAGGTCTATACGCCCAAGGATTTCCAGCTCAACCAGATCATGATGGATATCGTGGGTCTCGTGGATCAGACCCCGCTCGCTGCCGAGTGAGCGGGCGGCGTCCTTGGGGGGATTGACCCCCCTGCGGACGCCATTGCCATGGCTGTGACGCAGCGGTCGGTCCTGTCGCCGCACAGGTCCGGGCAGCGGGCCAGAGCGATCTGGGCGCGCCTTTTTCGATGCGGATTCGACCAATCCTGAAACAAAAGGCTTGCCTTCGCGCGTATTGGTAATATTATTTTACCAAATCCGCGATCAGGGAGGGTCGATCCATGGACATGCCGCAACCCAGTCCGGCCATCTTGTCGCAGCGCGCGCGCATCCTCGCACGGCTGGCGGCGGAACTGCCGCCCGAGGCCCTGATTACCGAGGAAGCCGAATGCCGCGCCTATGAATGCGACGCGCTGACCGTCTATCGCTGCATCCCCATGGCTGTGACCCTGCCAAGCTCGACCGGGGAAGTCGCGGCCATCCTGCGGATCTGCCATGAGGAAGGCGTGAAGGTCGTCCCCCGCGGGGCAGGCACCTCGCTCGCGGGCGGCTCGCTGCCGACCGAGGACAGCATCATCCTGGGCGTGGCGCGACTGCGCGAGGTGCTGGAGGTGAGCACTGCCGACCGCATCATCCGCGTACAGACGGGCATGACCAATCTCTCGGTCACAGGCGAAGTCGAAAGCGACGGGTTCTTCTACGCGCCGGACCCCTCCAGCCAGCTTGCCTGTGCGATCGCTGGCAACATCGCGATGAATTCGGGGGGCGCGCATTGCCTGAAATACGGGGTCACGACCAATAACCTGTTGGGCGTGACCATGGTGCAGATGGATGGCACCATCGTGGAAATCGGTGGCGCCCATGCCGATGCCGCAGGCTATGACCTGCTCGGCGTGATCTGCGGATCGGAAGGCCAGCTTGGCGTCGTGACGGAAGCCACCTTGCGCATCCTGCCCAGGCCCGAAGGCGCGCGGCCCGTGCTGATCGCCTTTGACAGCAATGAAGTCGCGGGCGCCTGTGTGTCGGATATCATCAAGGCGGGCGTGCTGCCGGTGGCGATTGAATTCATGGACCGCCCCTGCATCCGCGCCTGCGAGGATTTCGCCAAGGCGGGCTACCCGGATTGCGAGGCGCTTCTGATCATCGAGGTGGAAGGGTCCGAGGCCGAAATCGCCGAACAACTGGGCCTGATCAGCCAGATCGCGCGCCGCCACAACCCGGTCGAGCTGCGCGAGAGCCAGTCCGAGGAAGAGAGCCGCAAAATCTGGCTCGGGCGCAAATCGGCCTTCGGGGCGATGGGGCAGATCAATGACTATATGTGCCTCGATGGGACGATTCCGGTCTCGTCCTTGCCTTTCGTTTTGCGCCGCATCGGCGAGATGTCGAAGGACTACGGGCTGGACGTGGCCAATGTCTTTCATGCCGGCGACGGCAACATGCACCCGCTGATCCTGTTTGACGCCAACAAACCCGGCGATCTGGAGCGCTGCGAAGCCTTTGGCGCCGATATCCTGAAACTTTGCGTCGAGGCGGGCGGCTGCCTGACCGGCGAGCACGGCGTGGGAATCGAGAAGCGCGACCTGATGACGGTGCAATTCACCCCGGCTGATCTGGAAGCGCAGATGCGCGTCAAGGATGTGTTCGACCCGCGCTGGCTGTTGAACCCGGCCAAGGTCTTTCCGCTGGCGTCGAGTGCGGCCCGGCGCGCGGCATAACCGGGCTTTGGCCAATCACCGCCCCTGACTATCCGGGCAAGACTGAAATCAGGATGAAAAGAGGAGGGCCGCCCATGCGCCCTGCCAGCGAGGCTGAACTGTCTGACCTGATCTGCGCGGCGCAGGGGCCGTTGCGGATTGCGGGCGGGCGCACACGCGATATCGGCAAGCCCGTTGCGGGCGAGCTGCTGGAAACCGGCGGGATGCGTGGCATCACGCTTTATGAGCCCGGCGCGCTGACGCTGGTCGTGCAGGCGGGCACGCCATTGGCCGAGGTCGAGGCGGCACTTGCGTCCGAGAGCCAGCGCCTGCCTTTCGAGCCTGTGGATCTGCGCGCGCTTCTGGGGCGCGACGGGGCGCCGACGGTCGGCGGGATGGTTGCCACCAATGCCTCTGGCCCGCGCCGGGTGCAGGTCGGGGCCTGCCGTGACAGTCTGATCGGGGTGCGGTTCATTGATGGCGCCGGGGCGGTGATCAAGAATGGCGGGCGGGTGATGAAGAATGTCACCGGCTATGATCTCGTGAAGCTGATGGCGGGAAGCTGGGGCACGCTGGGGGTGCTGAGCGAATGCTCGTTCAAGCTCTTGCCGGTGCCAGAGACGCAGGCGACACTGCTCAGCGAGGCGCTGGATCTGCCGCAGGCCGTGGATCTGATGAGCCGCGCGCTCGGCACACCCTATGAGGTCAATGGCGCTGCGCGTGACGAAGCAGGCCGCGTCGCATTGCGCATCGAGGGCTTTGCCGAACAGGTACGCTATCGCCTTGGCGCGCTGCAGGACGCGCTTGGTGGGGAGTGGGAGATCATCGAGGGTGCGGCGAGTGGCGGGATCTGGGCGGGTATCCGCGATGTGTCCGGTTTTGCCGGGCGGGCAGGCGATGTCTGGCGGATATCCGTCCGGCCCAGTGACGCGCCCGCTCTGGTAGCTCAGATGGGTTGCCCGGTGCTGCTCGACTGGGGCGGGGGTCTGATCTGGGCGCTGACGCCCGAAGGCACAGATCTGCGCGCAAGGCTGGGCGCATTTCACGGCCATGCCACACTGATCCGCGGCACAGAGGCCTCCCGCGCCGCCTTGCCGGTGTTCCAGCCCGAAGCCGCGCCTGTGGCCGCGCTCAGCGCGGGCCTGCGCGCGAAATTTGATCCGCGCGGCATTCTGAACCCCGGCTTGATGGGATAAGCGACATGCAGACACATTTCACCGAGGCCCAGCTCAAGGATGCCGCCACCGCGCGCTCGAACGAGATTCTGCGCAGCTGCGTGCATTGCGGCTTCTGCACCGCGACCTGTCCCACCTATCAGGTCTTGGGCGATGAACTCGACAGCCCGCGCGGGCGGATTTACCTGATCAAGGATATGCTGGAAAAGGGCCGACCTGCCGATGCGCAGACGGTCAAGCATATCGACCGCTGCCTGTCCTGCCTTGCCTGCATGACGACCTGTCCGTCGGGCGTGCATTACATGCATCTGGTGGACCATGCCCGCGAATATATCGAACAGACCTACAAGCGGCCTTTGTTCGAGCGGGTGCTCCGCTGGACACTGGCGCGGATCCTGCCCTATCCTACGCGGTTCCGGCTCGCGCTTCTGGGCGCGAAGATCGGGCGGCCCTTCGCGCGGCTGATGCCCGATGCCCGCCTGCGCGCGATGCTGGAAATGGCCCCGAAACAGATCCCGCCGGTCAGCCGCAATGACGATCCGCAAGTCTTCCCGGCGGAAGGTCCGCGCAAGATGCGCGTGGCGCTGATGACCGGCTGCGCGCAGCGCGCGCTCGACACCGATATCAATGATGCGACGATCCGGCTCTTGACCCGTCTGGGCGCAGAGGTGGTGATCGCCGAAGGGCAGGGCTGCTGCGGCGCGCTGACCCATCACATGGGCAAGACCGCCGAGAGCCACGCGACCGCCGCGAAGAATATCCGCGCCTGGGGCCGCGAGATGCAGGGGCAGGGGCTGGATGCCATTGTGATCAACACCAGCGGCTGCGGCACGACGGTCAAGGATTACGGCCATATGTTCCGCAATGAGCCCCTGGCCGAGGACGCGCGCGCCGTGGCCAGCATCGCGATGGATGTGAGCGAGGTTCTGACAAAGCTCGACCTGCCCAAAGGCGCGAAACAAACGCTCAAGGTCGCTTATCACGCCGCCTGTTCGCTCCAGCATGGCCAGCAGATCAAGTCCGCTCCCAAGGATCTGCTCAAGCGCGCGGGCTTTGAGGTTGTGGAACCCAAGGACAGCCATCTGTGCTGCGGTTCAGCGGGCACCTATAACCTGATGCAGCCCGAAATCTCGAAACAGCTGAAAGCGCGCAAAGTCGAAACGCTGGAGGCGAAATCGCCCGATTTGATCGCCGCAGGCAATATCGGCTGCATGATGCAGATCGGGTCGGGCACAGACCTGCCGGTCGTGCATACGGTTGAACTGCTTGACTGGGCCACCGGCGGGCCGCGCCCGCGTGCGCTGGATGGCGGAAAATCAGAGGTGCCAATCCTGCGCTGACATGCCATCTTGCTGCCATAGTGCCGCGCTAACCGGTGCCTCTGGCAGGATGGAGAGATGGATGACATTACGCGTCGTGATCGCCCTTGGTCTGATGCTTGGCCTGCCCGCGCCGCTGGTGGCGCAGGACAAACCCCTGACATTGCTCGAATCGGGCCTGCAGGTGCAAGGCTGGGAAGGTGTCGGGCGGATCGATATCGGTACGCGCGGGCATTGCACCGGGGCGCTGATCTCGGAAAAGCTGGTGCTGACGGCAGCGCATTGCCTGTTTGACAAGGATACCGGCGCGCGCGCCACCGATGCGGAACTGGTGTTTCGCGCGGGCTTCCGCGCCGGGCGGGCCGCTGCCGAGGGCCGGGTGATCCGCTCGGTCGTGCATCCGCGCTACAACCCCGCAGACGGCACCGGGCTGGAGAATGTCTCGCATGATCTGGCCCTTCTCGAACTGACCCATCCGATCCGCAACATGGGCGTGGTGCCCTTTGCAGTCTATTCCGAACCGCGCAGCGGCGATCAGGTGGGGGTCGTGTCCTATGCGCGCGGGCGGCTGGAAGCGCCCGCCCTGCAAGAGCGCTGCCAGGTGCTCGAACGTGACCGCAGCGGCGTTCTGATGATGACCTGCTCGGTCGATTTCGGATCTTCCGGTGCGCCGGTTTTCGGCCTGTCGCAGGGCAGGCCGCATATCGTCTCGGTGGTCTCGGCCATGGGGACAAGCATTGTGGGCGGCGTTTCGCGCGACGTGTCGCTGGGCGTGTCGCTCGGGCCGCGTCTGGCTGAATTGCGCGCAGCCCTCGATGCGCGCGACCGCCGCTTTGTCCAGCCCGCCGCGCCATCCGACCAGCCCCGCGCCATGAGCGCGGGCGGGGGTGCACGCTTCATGCGACCCTGATCACAAAAGCGTGATACTTCGCGCGCAGGGCTCTTGAAAGCCCCATAGCCCATTCCCAGATCTGCGGTGTTCAGGGGCCATGACGGACCTGAACATACTCGAAAAAGCGCCTGTCCGCATGAAGGAAGGCGCGCAAACCTTTGTATCGCTTCGAAAAGGAGGATGCTCATGCGTCGTTTCGATCCCACTCCCCTTTACCGTGCCTCTATCGGCTTTGACCGTATGGCCGACATGCTGGACCGGGTGCTCTCTGCTGATCTGCAGGCCCCCAGCTACCCCCCCTATAATATCGAGAAAACCGCCGAGAATGCCTATCGCATCTCGATCGCCGTGGCCGGATTCGCCGCCGATGATCTGAGTGTCGAGGTGAAGGAAAACGCCCTCGTGGTTGCAGGCCGGTCCCGAGAGGATGACAGCGCCCGCGACTATCTGCATCGCGGCATCGCCACCCGCGCCTTCGAGCGGCGCTTCCATCTGGCCGATCATGTCCGCGTGACGGGCGCGCGCCATGCCGATGGCATGCTGCATATCGAACTGGCCCGCGAATTGCCCGAGGCGCTGAAACCGCGCCAGATCGAGATTGACAGCGACACGAAATCCGCACGCAAGCTGGTCGAGGCACAGGCCGACGCGGCCTGATCCCCGCTTGCCGAATGCTCAAGAAAATGGGCGCTCAACCCTGAGCGCCCGTTACTAATTAAAGACTATATTTCAAACACTCGTTACCGAAAAAACCTTGCCACCCGAGAGTGAAAATATGCTTAATTCCGAGCTTCAGGCGAAACCCGCCAGACCGGGCCTTGCGGCAAGCTGCAACCGGCGGGCGCGTTTGGCCGCGCGTTCCCAGGGCAGGACCGGCACGTCTGCGGCCTCGGTGACGATGGCGGTGATCCAGCGGTGCTGCGGTCTCTTGGTCATGGGTCTTGTCCTTCCACGGGAACAGGTGGTTATTGCTCAGGGACAAGCCTCGCCCTCAAATCAGGCAGGACTTGGACAAGAAGATGATCTTCGCAGGGTATT
Source organism: Natronohydrobacter thiooxidans (assembly GCF_001884735.1). Classification (GTDB taxonomy): domain Bacteria; phylum Pseudomonadota; class Alphaproteobacteria; order Rhodobacterales; family Rhodobacteraceae; genus Roseinatronobacter; species Roseinatronobacter thiooxidans_A. The sequence continues at coordinate 80,826 of NZ_MJAP01000014.1, forward strand.
TCCCCGGCGCGCGTGTCACAGTCTGATGACAGAGATCAGCCGCCCGTAATCCGCCTGCCGCTCATGCACCGAGCGGCGATAGGAGTAGAAACGCGCCGGGTCGCTATAGGTGCATTCCCCGATCCAGCGCGCCTCGCTGATCCCGGCTTCGCGCAGACGGTGCAGCCCGAACCCGACCAGATCGAACTGGTATTTCTCGCCCGCGCCATTGATGAAGAAACGCGCATAGCCGGGATCTTCATCCAGAAAGGTTTCCAGGAATTCCTGACCCACCTCATAGGCTGCTTGACTGATGCAGGGGCCGATCACGGCGCGGATACGCGCGCGCTCGGCGCCCAGCGCTTCCATGGCGTCGATGGTGTTTTCCAGCACCCCGCTCAGCGCGCCACGCCAGCCAGCATGGGCAGCCCCGATCACCTGTGCCTGCGTGTCGGCAAACAGCACCGGCTGACAATCCGCTGTCAGGATCGCCAGCGCCAGCCCCGGCTCGCCCGTGACCATGGCATCGGCCTTGGGGTGGGGTAGGCCATCGGGCCAGGGGGCAACCAGCGTAGCCACATCGGGGGAATGGACCTGATGCACCGTCATCAACGCGTCCGGGTCGACCTGCATCGCCTCGGCCACGCGGGCGCGGTTCATGCGCACAGTGTCGGACTGGTCAGACGAGCCCGGCCCGCAATTCAGCCCTGCGAAAATCCCCGAAGAAGCCCCCCCGCGCCGGGTGAAGAACCCGTGGCGCAGCGGGGAGAGGCTGTCAGCGGTCAGGATCTCAAGGGTCATCACGCAAGTCCGGGCAAGTCAGGGGCGCTCGCGGGCGCAAGGCCAAGCACCTTGAACAACTGTCCCATTTCCTGCGGATGCGTCAAGCGCCGATATGCCGCGAGATGGGTTTGCAGCCGCAGCCCGCTCAACCTATGCGCTAACGCATCAGCGCGGGCGCCCATTCCGAGACGCTCCAGAAACACGCCCTGCGGTGTCAGGGGCGCGGCATGCAAGGGGGCGGCGGCCAGTGCCAGCGCCTCGAAATCGACATGCGCGGTCAGATCGGCTTCGCCCGGATGGGCCAAAGGGTCATCATAGGCATGCTGGCGCAGCGCCTGCACAGTGTCGCCGCGGCTGCGCCAGTCGCCATAATCCACGATCAGCGCCGCGCCGCCCTGCGCCGCGATCCGCTGCGCCACAGCCTCGATCACCGGTCGCGCCGGGGCGCAGGTCTCGACGATCTGATCTTGGGCGGTGTCCTCCAGCCGGTGATCGAGCGCGCGCAGGGGCGCTGGCGGGGCCAGCCCCATGACAAGGCCGCCTTCGGACAGCCCCACCATCCGCTCGGCCCAGCCCGCGCCCCGGCGCTGGAACTGGCGTACCGGCAGGGCGTCGAAAAACTCATTCGCGATCAGGAACAGGGGCTGGTCGGGCAGTGTGGCGGCACTGTCATGGAAAACCGGTGCGAACTCCGCCAGCACCCGCGCCTGCACCTCGCGCAGCACCGGCGAGGCTTCGACAAGATGCAGTCGCAGACTGTCATGAAACCCCGGCACGCGCTGCGTGGCGCGCAGGGCATCGGCCATCAGCGTGCCGCGACCGGGACCAAGCTCGGCCAGTGTGAAACGCGCGGGCGCGCCCTGATCCATCCAGACCTGCACCAGCCACAGCCCCAGCATCTCGCCGAACATCTGGCTGATCTCGGGCGCAGTGGTGAAATCCCCCGAAGCGCCCAAGGGATCGCGCGTCGTGTAATAACCATGCTCCGGATGCAGCAGGCAGAGCGTCATGTATTCGGCCAGGCTCATCGGCCCCTCAAGCGCGATCCGGCGCAGCAGGATCTCGCGCAGCGCCGTCATGCCCGCCTGCGCCAGAAAAGCAGCCCCAGCCCCGCCACGATCATCGGCAGGGACAGCATCTGCCCCATGGTCAGCCCCAGCGGCCCGAGGCTCAGGACATGCCCCATCGGATTGTCGAGCGTGATGAACTGGGCGTCAGGCTGGCGAAAGAACTCGACGATGAACCGCGCCAGCCCGTAGCCTGCAACGAAGACCCCGGTCACGGCGCCCGGCGTTTTCAGCCAGCCGCGCCGCCACACAAGCCAGGCCAGCACCACAAACAGCAGCACACCTTCGAGCGCGGCCTCATAGAGCTGAGTCGGATGACGCGCGCAAAACGGCATCGGCCAGTCCCAGGGGCAGGATTGCGCCTGCGCACCGGGAAAGACCACCCCCCAGGGCTGCAACGTCGGACGGCCCCAAAGCTCGGCATTGATGAAATTCGCAAACCGCCCCAGCCCGATCCCGATCGGCGCCACCAGCGCCATCGCATCCGCGATCTGCAAGGGCGGCACGGAATGGCGGCGACAAAAGATCAGCCCGGCGATGATCACGCCCGCGAAGCCGCCGTGAAAGGACATGCCGCCCTCCCAGATCCGCAGGATTTCGGCCGGGTGCGACAGGTAGTAGCCGGGCTGGTAGAACAGTACATAGCCCAGCCGCCCGCCAAGGATCACGCCCAGAATCACATAGGTCAGCAACCCTTCGACCCGCCCCGGTTCCATCGGGGCAGTATTGGCAGGCCAGAGGGCCGCGCGCTTCATCAGCCCGATGATGATCCACCAGCCAAAGAGAAAGCCCGCGATATAGGCCAGCGCATACCAGCGCAGCGCGAAGCTGAAACTGCCGATCTCGACGGAAAAGATCTCGGGGCTGAGATCAGGAAACAGAATGGCGAAAGGAGACATGCGAAGACAAGCCCTTGGCAAGAGTTGCGACTGTCTGGCGCGGGCGGGCAGGGGAAGTCAACCTTGAGTTTCGCAGCCCGTCGTCACATATAAGGCGAAACAGTCTCGCAAAGGTGCCGCCATGCAAACCCGCAACCGCTTTCTGGACGATGTGTCGCAACTGATGACCAATGCCATGGGCGTCGCGCAAGGCGCGCGGACCGAGGCCGAAACCGCCGTCAAAAGCCTGATGGACCGCTGGCTGGCGGATCGCGATTTCGTCACGCGCGAGGAATTCGACGCGGTGCGCGCCATGGCGCAGAAGGCACGCGAAGAGAATGAGGCGCTGAAAGCGCGGATTGAGGCGCTGGAAGCAAAAGGCGCGTGAGTGCCCGTAGGGTGCGTGCTTGTCACGCACCCGTGGTTGACAAGCGGTGCGTGACAAGCACGCACCCTACGGGGCCGGATCAGCGCAGGAGCGCGCGCAACTCCGCGTCGATCTCGCGGATCCGCGCCTCTGCTGCCACGCGGCTTTCCCGCGCCGCCATGATTTCGGCTTCGATCGCATCCACGCGCGCGCGCCGCTCGCGCGTCGCCGGGCTGTCATCACCCAGTTGCACGATCAGCCCCACCAGCCGCTCCTGATCGGCGATCAGTTCCGCTTCCTCCGTCTGCAGCCGCGCAATCTCGCGGCGCAGCTCAGCCTCTTCGGCGCGCAGATCCTGCATCGCGCCCAGCGTCTCGCTGATCCCCGCATCGCTCAGTCGCGAGGACCAATAGCCCAGCGTCTCGATATCCAGCGACAAAAGCGCCACGCGCTGTTCGACGATGCGTGATTCGAGCACGGCAAATTCCGTGATATTGCCTTCCGGCACATCGACCTCGAACCGGGTCTCGTCCAGATCCGCGCGCCCGCCTGTGGTCATCATCTCCCAGCCTTGGCGCCGCGGATGCGCGATGGTCAGCAGGGTCGCCCGGTCCGGCGCCCCGTCGATGCGGTAGGTGGTGCGCCGCTCGATCCGGTCCTCGGCGACCAGCACCCCGTCCACGATCCGGGCCGATTGCACGCGATTGGCTTCCTCGACCGACTCGCGGATCTCCAGCGCCGTGTCGCGCGCGAATTCGATCACTTCGACCGCCCCCGGCACCAGTTCGGGCATCATCGCATCGCCCGCATGGCCGCGCCCGGCCTCATAGACCGTGACCACGCCCGCAGGCAGGCGCAGGGGCAGGGGGTTGGTGAATTCGACCGCCAGCATCGGATGCGACTCATGGCTGCCGCCGCGATAGAGTGTCAGCCGCGCCTCATCCAGCGTTTCGCTCAGGAAGGGCAGCGAGATCATCTCGCCCGCCTTCAGCGTGACAGGGGTGGTGAGGGTGAAGCGCGAGAAGGCCGCGCCATCATCCATTGCGGTGGGCGCGATATCCATCGCCGATTCCATCATCACCACGCTGTCACGCGCCATGGGCGCGGCGGGCATCGGCGCATAGGCCGGCTCGGCGAATTTGCGTGCCGCGCGCATGCGGTCGTAAAGCTGCGCCTGCAGCGCCTGCGTGGCCCCGGTGGCCAGCGTCAGGGAGATATCATCCCAATCCTGCCCGGTCGTGTTCTCGATGACCGCCCAGCCGGTCAGGGTAATCCCTTCCGGCCCATCCTCGGCCCGCCATGCGGTTTTCCAGACCGGCGCGGGCTGGAGCCAGCCCAGCCCCACCTCGCGCGCGCTGTCCTCGCTGCTGGTCAGCATCACATCCAGGACCAGCGCGCGGGCATTGGCGCGCAGCGCGTCCAGGCCCCGCCCGATGGCGTCGCGGTCGGCGCTATCGGTGAATTCCAGTTCCAGCGCCTCATCGAGCGCAATCTGGCGCAGCCGTCCGTCAGCGTCGCGCAGCGTCAGTGCCGCGCAGCCCGTCTGCCCCTCGCCGTCGCAAGGCATCGCGCGCGTGCCCATGACCGCGCCTTCCAGCGTGGCGCCGCGCCGCTCTGCGCGCACCGGTGCGCCGATCATCGCGCCCAGAAGCGCGCGCAGATCGCTCAGAGCGTTCGGGTCGAAGGGCAGGGCGTCGAATGTGTCCTGCACCCCGCCGGGCCCTTGCATGCTCAGCATCGGCACGCCGCCTGCCGGGTCCGACAGGCGCAGTGACTTCAGGAAATCGTCAATATCCGCGCGCCGCACCGCCAGGCGCAGCCCCTGCGCGCCCAATGCGCCCTCGGCCTCGATCATCGCCAGGCCCGCCGTCGAGAGCGTCACGCCCCGGATCTGCGCCGTAGTGTCGGCATGGGCAGGCAGGGCCACAGAGGCAAGCAGAAGAACAGAGATGATACGCATGGACTGACCCTTTCGGCAGGAAGAATTTCTTCGCAAGTTAGGCGCGCGATTTTGCCAACGACAAGCGCGATTATCCGGCCCGGCGTAAACTTGCCGTGACGATCCGGGCTGGACGAAACCCATCTCTGGGGCTATGCGTGAGGGATGGCACAAGATGATGACGCGACCCCTGATCTGACCGCTCCGGTTTCGGAACCCCTGCGCCGCGCGCTCGGGTCACGCTACCTGCAATATGCGCTCTCGACCATCATGCACCGCGCGCTGCCGGATGCGCGCGACGGGCTCAAGCCGGTGCATCGCCGCATCCTCTATGCCATGCGCGAATTGAAGCTCGCGTCAAACGGCGGGTTCCGCAAATCCGCCAAGATCACCGGCGATGTGATGGGCAATTACCACCCCCATGGCGATGCCGCGATCTATGATGCGATGGCCCGTCTCGCGCAGGATTTCAACGTCCGCTACCCGCTGGTCGACGGGCAGGGCAATTTTGGCAATATCGACGGCGACAACCCCGCTGCCGCCCGTTATACTGAGGCGCGCATGACCCGCGCCGCCGAGGCACTGCTCGAAGGGCTGGCCGAAAACGCGGTCGATTTCCGCCCTAATTACGACGGCACGCTGAGCGAGCCGGTGGTGCTGCCCGCCGCCTTCCCAAACCTGCTCGCCAATGGCGCAAGCGGCATTGCGGTTGGCATGGCCACCAATATCCCGCCGCATAATCTGGATGAGCTGATCGAGGGCTGCCTTGCCCTGATCGCCACCCCCGATCTGCCGGATGACGACCTGATCAGACTGATCCCCGGCCCCGATTTCCCCACCGGCGGCGTGATTGTGGAACCCCGCGAGGCGATCCTTGCCGCCTATCAGACCGGGCGCGGCGCGTTTCGCCTGCGCGCGCGCTGGCAGGTCGAGGATCTGGGCCGCGGCCAATGGCAGATCGTCGTCACCGAGATCCCGTTTCAGGTGCCGAAATCGCGGCTGATCGAGAAACTGGCAGAGGTGATCCAGACCCGCAAAGTGCCGATCCTCGCCGATGTGCGCGACGAATCGGCGGATGATGTGCGCATCATTCTGGAACCCAAATCCCGCAGCGTGGACCCGGAACTGCTGATGGGCATGCTGTTCCGCAATTCCGATCTGGAAACCCGTTTCAGCCTGAATATGAATGTGCTGATCGACGGGCTGACCCCGCGTGTCTGCGGCCTGCGCGAAGTGCTGCGCGCCTTCCTCGACCATCGCCGCGAGGTGCTCACGCGCCGCAGCCAGCACCGGCTCGACAAGATCGACCACCGGCTGGAAGTGCTTGAAGGCTTCATCATCGCCTATCTGAACCTCGACCGCGTGATCGACATCATCCGCTATGACGAGGGCCCGCGCGACGCGCTGATGCGCGAGCGCTGGGGCGGCACATTCCCGCGCGCCACCTCGGAAAAGGATTACGTCCCGCCCGCACCGGGCGAGGGCGAGTTGACAGAATTGCAGGCCGAATCGATCCTCAACATGCGGCTGCGCAGCTTGCGGCGGCTTGAAGAGATCGAACTGCGCAAGGAACGCGACGCACTGCTGGAAGAACGCGCGGGGCTGGAGGATCTTCTGGCCTCGGAAAAGCTGCAATGGGCGCGGATCGGCAGCCAGTTGCGCGATGTGCAGCGCGATTTCGGCAAGAATACCGATATCGGCCGCCGCCGCACCGATTTCGCCGAGGCGGGCGAGGTCGAGGATGTGCCGATGGAAGCCATGATCGAGCGCGAGCCGATCACGGTCGTCTGCTCTAAAATGGGCTGGATCCGCGCGATGAAGGGTCATCTGGCGCTGGATCAGGCGTTCAAGTTCAAGGATGGCGATGAAGGTCGCTTCGCCTTTCATGCCGAAACCACCGACAAGATCGTGCTCTTTGGCTCAAACGGGCGCTTCTACACGCTCTTGGGCGCGAATCTGCCCGGCGGGCGCGGCATGGGCGAGCCCGTGCGGCTGATGATCGACCTGCCGAACGAGGCCGGGATCGTGGATCTTTTCAGCTACCAGCCGGGGGTGAAACTGGTCGTGGCCTCATCCGCGGGCGATGGCTTCCTTGTGCCCGGTGACGAGATCATCGCCCAGACCCGCACCGGTAAACAGGTTCTGAACCTCAAGGACGGTGTGCGGGCGCATGTGTGCCGCAAGGTCGCGGGCGATCATCTGGCCGTGGTCGGCGAGAATCGCAAGCTGCTGGTCTTCCCGCTGGTGGAACTGCCCGAAATGGGGCGCGGCAAGGGCGTGCGGCTGCAAAGCTACAAGGATGGCGGGCTGTCCGATCTGACCACGATCACGCTGGCCGAGGGGCTGTCCTGGAAAGACCCTGCCGGGCGTACCCGGCTGGAGGCCGATCTGACCGAATGGATGGGCAAGCGCGCGAGCGCCGGACGGATGGCCCCGCGCGGCTTTCCACGGGACAACCGCTTCGCCTGAAACCTCGCGATTTGCCCTTTCGCGCCGGATCGGCTAGCACAGGGTCAAAACCACACTCGGAGAGACGCGGATGTTTCCTGCCCTTCCTGTCCCCCGCGCGGGCCTTGCTGTTCTGACCGCCCTGATTCTTTCGGCCTGCGCCAGCGGGCGCGAATTGCGCGACGAGCGCGGCGAATTGGGTGATTTCTTCCTCGCCCATGCGATTGTGGTGGCCGGGAATGCGACCGTGGGGCCTGCCTCGCGCCGGGCCGAACCCGAAGACTGGGAGAAGGTGCTGACCGATGAGATGCGCCGCCGCTTCGCGCGCTATGACGGGGACACGCTCTACCATCTGGGGGTGTCCGTGGATGGCTATGTGCTGGCCGTGCCGGGCATCCCTGTCGTGGCCGCACCGAAATCGGTGCTGATCCTTGGCGTGACCCTGTGGGATGACGCGGCTGGCCGCAAGGTCAATGAGACGCCGCATCGCATCACCGTGCTGGAAAGCCTGTCCGGCGAAACCGTGGTCAGTTCAGGGCTGACCCAAACGGCCGAGCAGCAGATGCAGAATCTCGCCCAGAACGCGGTTCTGTCCATCGAGAACTGGCTGGCCTCGAACCCGGACTGGTTCCCCCCCAAGCCGGGCGCGGCAGAAGCGGCAGAGGCCGCGACCGAGGCCGAGGTCACCGTGGAAGTAATCTCCGAGAGCTGAGGCATTCCGCACAGCTATCCTCAAAGCGCGCTTGATTTTCCCTGCCAAGCTGGATACATGCCGCGCGTGTCATATTGTGTCGCGTCTTGCGGCAGATCAACGAAGGGTGCCGAAACCATGGCAAAGCAAAAGTTTGAACGCAATAAACCGCATGTGAACATCGGCACGATCGGCCATGTTGACCATGGCAAGACGACGCTGACGGCTGCGATCACGAAGTATTTCGGTGAGTTCCGCGCCTATGACCAGATCGATGGTGCACCCGAAGAGAAAGCGCGCGGGATCACCATTTCGACCGCGCATGTGGAATACGAGACCGAGAACCGTCACTATGCGCATGTCGACTGCCCCGGCCACGCGGATTATGTGAAGAACATGATCACCGGTGCTGCGCAGATGGATGGCGCGATCCTGGTGGTGAACGCTGCCGACGGCCCCATGCCGCAGACGCGCGAGCATATCCTGCTCGGCCGTCAGGTGGGCATCCCCTATATGGTCGTCTACATGAACAAGGTCGATCAGGTCGATGACGAGGAGCTGCTGGAACTCGTCGAGATGGAAATCCGCGAGCTGCTGTCCTCTTACGACTATCCGGGCGACGATATT
>NZ_MJAP01000015.1 GCF_001884735.1 Natronohydrobacter thiooxidans
AAATGCCATGAGCTGCTCAAGCGTCATGCCATCTTCGGCATAGACATCCAGAAGGGCAGGGGCCACGGCTGCGAGTTTCAACCGCTGTTTCACGATCTGCGGCGTCACAAAGAAGGCCGCGGCAATCGCCTCATCGCCCTGACCCTTCTCGCGCAAAGCCACGAAGGCACGGAACTGATCAAGCGGATGCAACGCGACGCGCTGCATATTCTCAGCCAGTGAATCGTCTTCCGCCAGGATGTCAGAGCCAGCTTCGCGCAGAATGCAGGGAATGGGTGCTGTCTTGGCCAGCCGCTTCTGCTTCACCAGCAAAGCCAGGGCCTGAAACCGCCGGCCGCCCGCGGGGATTTCATACAGGCCGGTCTCAGAGCCATCGTCATTCAACACCGCTCGTACGCTCAAGCCCTGCAACAGGCCGCGCCGCGCGATATCCTCGGCCAGCTCTTCAACAGACACGCCAGCCTTGATGTGCCGCACATTGGACTGGCTCAGCATTAGCTTGTCGAAAGGGATGTCCTTGGATGCGGACAGGGTGATTTTAGAGGCAGGTTTCGCCATCAGATCATCTCCACAACGGGCGCCGGAAGCCACTCTCCCGATCTCACTTCCCGTCAAACCCTTCACAGCCCTTCTCTTCCTCTCAACACGTCCACCGCGGTGGACGTCATGCAACAGGTGCCTAAGAACGAGAAAGCCGCTCTAACAAGAATGATGGATTAAAGTCTGCTTCTCTGCGGCCGAGCGTGATGCTGTGGAAATACGCCCCGAAGTCTCGAATACGGCTGCTCATCTGAAGAATTATAAAGATGGCACATGACGCTTTTTGAGTGCCAATCTTCCTAGCTGCCTTCTCGAAGGTACTTTCATGGATTCCCATCATCGGGGCGAGTGTTCTGGCATGTTTTTCAACGTCCAGCCAGTTTCTGAGCGAGTTTGTAGCGAACGAAGTGGCCTGGTCGCATACTGTAGTGAGGGTTTGTACGGCAGGTGTTTCGTCGTTGCTCGCGGTTTCTAAATCTTTTTGTTCTTCTTTAGACTTAGAATGGTGCCGGACAGTTTGTCCGTCATTGGCGGGCAGTTTTATTGTATCTGGCACGTCCACCACGGTGGACATCTGCTCGCAATGAGCTTCCAGTTTGTCGATCAGAGCGCGGTAGTCCGTGATCGAAAGCTTCCTCCGAAGAACTCGACGTACCTGATGAGTAAGTTCGCTCTCGGGGTCGGCTTCCTCGAGATGTGCAAGTCTGGTTAGGATTTGCTTTCGCAGGAACATGCGATCCCGGCGTGCGTTTTCCATCTCTTGGGCCGCGGCAAGGAGTTCGCTGGCGCGCGCCAGCAACGGAGTTAGCGACAAGCCATAGCTGATGGAGTGACCTTCCGATGACTTCACTCGGTATCTTTTGCGATTTGGGCTGTCGTGGCGCTTCATGAAACCGAGTTCAACAAAGCGATCAATGTGTCTGCGTAAGGTTCGTTCATCGACGCCGCCAATTCGACGGCAGATCTCGTCGTTGGAAGCGAACACTGTATCTCCATGCCCAGGCTTGAGAAAGCTCAGCATCGCTTGGAGCGTTTGAACGTGCCCTGGACGGAGACCGAACAGGCTGCGAGTGTCTCTGAGCGCACGGAAGACTGCCCAGATGTCGCTTTCAGGTGTGGGCGTGGCGGGGGTTCCCTTGCCGACGCCAGAGGTTGGAACGGAAAGTTTTGTGAATGCCATGTTTGTTAAACGACGACCACTGTGGCCCACAACTTCCCCGGCTCTTCACGCTGTATGTAGCGAGAAAAGGCAACAAAAAATCGTCCACCGAATCGGCGACTCTTGACTGATATGTCGGAGATTGCTACACCACAGGTGCTAATCAGATGATGAGGGCTCTCCGGGGGAAACCTTGGGGGGCTCTTTTCTTTTTGGCCTTCGCCTTTCTCCTCTGCTCGTGTTTTGGGTTATGACCGGGGATCAGCGCCCCGAGCCTCTTTCATTCTGCCACTGTTCGAAAAGCTCTCGCAGCGTGGTTTCTGCGCGTTCTTCGAGCCATTGGCAGAATTCCGGGTTGTCCTTGCGGGTGATCTTGATCGCGATGGACTTGCGATCCACTGAAAGTGTACCGACAGGGCTACCACTTTGGTCCTTTACCACGGTCGTTTGGCTGCCGGCGCTTTGGTTGGTTGTGCCACGCGCTTTGCTGGAGCAAGCGACATAGACAGCTTGAAACCTATCTGAGCTTGGAGCGGTGTCAGGAAGATCGGCAAGTGTCTTGCGCGCAATGTCGACAAGCGGCACCTTTTCTGAAAGTGCCGCCAGATCACCCCATTGGCGTCGACCTACGCCATGAGCTGGACCGATAAGTCGCACAAGTTCGTCTGGCAGTTGCTCGATGACCACGCGATGGTTCGATACGCCTTGCCGAGTGAGGCCTAGAGCGTCCTGAATAACACCCGGCTTATAACCAGCTTCTTGCATCTCTTTGATAAAAAGAGATTTCTCAATGAACGACGGATCCAATCGCAAGTTGTTTTCTTGACCTTGCGCGATCAGAGAGGCATCGTCATCAAGTGTTCGAACGATTGCTTTTACGGTTCCGCCGACCCTTCGAATGGCTGCCAGTCTTCGACGGCCATAGATGATGCGGTATCGGTCTGGTTGGTCTGAGGGGCGGACCATGATCGGCACTTGCTGACCATGCTTGCGAATGCTTTCTGCGAGTTCTTCAATGCTGCTATCCTCCAGGATCAGACGATCCCGGAGGCCATCCATATCGATCCGGTCGGGTTCGATATCTCGGATGGAGTTGGCAGTGATCTCTCTGAGAGAATCCCGCAATCCGCCAACCGAGCCAGGTAGCTTCGTGGACTTGACCGGGGCAGGGGAGGGGGCTGTCGACTCTTTCTCGTCTTTCGGCGGTTGGTTGAAGATATTTCTACCCATCAGCGACGCCCCCATGCCATCTGGATTGTTTGCTCAAGCTCATCAGCAACGCTGTTCACACTGGTCAAAGCCCGATCAATCGTTTTCCGAATAAGCTGGCCCGGATCCACCTCGTAGATAGTCTGTTGCGTCATGCCAGCGTCAGATATGGCTGTCGATTTTAGCATCGGCTCAGTCATGACTTGGCCCGCGAGGATCGAACGTAGGTACCCAGCCATTTGCGTTTGTGGACCGTCCGAGGGCTCGTAGCGTGTGATCAGGAACTTCACGAAATCCCAAGTAACTTGCCGCCCAATCGCTTCTTCGACGGCTTTGACCGTTTCCGAAGCAAGTTTGAGAAATTGGCTCATTGACGCGATATCCAGCATGCCGGGAACGACCGTCACTAGCAGGCCAGTCGATGCTGCCAATGCCGTCAATGTCAGGAAGCCCAACTGGGGAGGGCAATCGATCAACACGATATCGTAGTCGGAATCGACTTCCTCTAACGCCAGAGCAAGACGCTCTGCGAAAATCGGCTGGATTCTGCGGGCAAGGGCGTTTGCTGTCTCGGTCTCGTATTCGGACAACATCAAGCCAGCCGGGACCATGTCGAGCTTGTGGAAGTATGTTTTCTGGATGACCTCCGAGAGCGGAACCTGACCCTCGTACCTCAAGGCGTCATAAATCGTGCCGCCTTCGGCGAATTCGAGCTCAGGCCGGAAGCCGAAAAAGGTTGTCAAACTGGCTTGCGGGTCGAGGTCCAGTACAAGGACACGGTAGCCGCGCAGGGCATACCGGTGTGCCAAATGGATCGTCGCGGTTGTCTTCGACGAGCCTCCTTTGAAGTTCACGACCGATATGACCTGAAGGCGGTCGCTATCTCTGCGACCGGGTCGGTACGCGTCAGCGTTTTTCCCGGTCCGCGCTAAAATGTTGCGGAGTTCGTCAACTTCTTCGGCCGTGTAGAACCTATGACCGCGACCGTCAGTGTGAACTTCCGGAAAGCTGCCATCTTTGTGGCGGTTGCGCAGGTTCGACGTACTAACACGCAGGAGCTCGGCGACTTCGGTCGAACTGAAGCGGCGCAAAGACTTGCGTTCTTCCGGCTCGAACGCAACCTTCATCTGCCGGTCAAGCGACTCAGCAAGACTGTCTGCGAATGCTCCGATGTCGGAAGAGCCTATACCTTGCACATAGCCCGTGTTTCGATCATCCATGTTCTGCCGCCTCTCATGGCCTTTGCTAAGGCTCTTTATCGTTCTGACGGTCGAAGCCACGTCTGACGTGATTTGCCGTCAGAATGGACATGCCACGAACATCTGAGTCCGGCAAGAAGAATCTAGATGTAGTTGAGAAGTTATCCACAGACCCTATTCGGGCGGGTGGAGCCATGGCTATCTAACAGATTGATTGCTAACGTAAAAAGTAGGATCGCACCGTGCTGGCATCCTACAAGATTTTTTCTGCTCGTGCGAACTAACCTCAAGCCTTTGTTCGATATTTTGCTGATTTTAGTCCAAGTGTCGTGATGATTCTGGAAGATTATTGCCAAGTGACCAAAATAGTTTCCTGACCATCGGCACTTACAAAAGGCCGAGGCGCTCAGCCCGCTCCAACAACATCTTCACAGATGACGGCTGCCAGCTTGTTCGCCCGCGGGGCGTGCGCTCGCGCATGGTTTCCAGCCGAGTGCAGATCGCCTGCAACGTCATGTCGGGATTGGCGCCCTTGATGCCCGCGACGATGGCGGGCAGGCGGTCATCTCGCGCACGCGGGCCCGCGCGTTCAAGCACGGTCGCGGGCAGGAACCCATCGCGGACATACGCCTTCACAGCGCGGAGCAGTCGGCTTTGCGTCCAGCGCCGATCACGGGGCAGGGGGCCATTGATAATGCGCACCACATCCTCCCAGGCCAGGTCGGGCCGCAGCCGACGTACATGGGGCACCCAGTCTTGCGCCGTCTCGTTCAATCGCTCCATATATCCGTCCTGTCGCGCCAGCCGAACTTTGCGCAGCGTTGCCGGGTCACATGCGCGCAAGCCCGGGTTGCCGCCGATGCGGCCCTTCGTCCGGGCACTTGTCAAGCCTGCCTTGGTGCGTTCGCGGATCAGGGCGCGCTCGAACTCGGCTGCGGCACCCAGGACCTGCAGCGTGAACTTGCCTTGCGGGGATGCGGTGTCGATCGGGTCCTGAATGGAACGAAAGAAGGCGCCCTTCGCCTCCAGCCGCTCGATCACCTCCAGCAGATGCGATAATGAGCGGGCAAGACGGTCAATGCGCATCACCACCAGCGTATCGCCCTTGCTGATCCGTTCCAATACCCGCGCCAGCACCGACCGCGCGCGATTTCCGCCCGAGGCCTGTTCTTCATGAATCTTAACGCAGGCTGCGGGTTTCAGGGCCTGCGACTGGGGCAGGGGGGTGTGATCTTTGGTCCAGAGGCAGGCATAGCCGATCA
>NZ_MJAP01000016.1 GCF_001884735.1 Natronohydrobacter thiooxidans
CGGCGTCGAGGATTTTCAGGAGATCCGGATACGGCATTCGAAATACGCCGCCTCGCGCTTTGCCCATGAGGCGGCCCCGGCGCTGACGCGCTTTGCCAATTCCTCGCCGCAGGGCTTCGTGAACGGCATCAAGGCCGCACGGCAGCAGATCGTGGCGCGAACCGACGAGGACCGTGCGGACTTCCTGCGCAAACGCGGTTTCTCGAAGGCCGAGTCCGGCAAGATCATCGAAAAGGTGCTGATGGAAGAGGAGCGCCCGCCCGAGAGCATTTTCGATTTTGTGCAGGGCATCACGCGGCTTGCGCGCGACAAAACCCAGCAGGATGCGCGCCTCGACATGGAAGGGCGCGCCAAGAAACTCCTCGACCGGGTCGGCTGACGCGATACTTTTGAACGTGGCCGCCCAGAGGAGGAGGCGGCCACGGCCCATTTCACGTTCTTTCGGCTATTCACATCAACGCCGCCGTCGCCCCTTCGAGGAAGAGGGCGGCGGTTTGGTCTTTGACGGCTGAGGCGGGGAGAGTGGCTTTCCGCGCCGTCGGAGATCTGAGCCATGTTCGACCTGCCGCTACCCATCCAACCGTCCATCCGTCCGAGCGACTCCGCACAGTACTGTCCGCATGTCACGGCTGATCCCAACCGCCCCTTCGCCCTGACAGCTCCGAACCCCTTGCCTGCCGCGCAGATGTCGGGCTTTGCCGTGCCCGTGGTTCTCGCTCGCTTCGCCACGCTGGCCGAGGCCATGCAGGGCGCAATTGATCATGCCGAGGGCATCGCCCCCGATGCCGCCCCGCAGATGATCGCCATTCTGGACCGCGACGACCGCCTCGTGCTCGCGGGTGCGGCCAGCGACTGTGCAGTGACCTGGTGCCATCCGGTGACCAGCGCCGCCGAGGCGCGCTCCGTGGTGCATGAGGCAAGCCAGCTGCGCGCGCAGGCAGGCCGGGCGCGGGACTGGCACGAGCCTGTTCTGGCACAACGCTTGCGCCAGCGTGCCGATCTGCTGGATGCGCGGCTGGTCGACCCGCTCTGGCGCGGATTTGCCGCCCGCGCGCTGCAGATCGCCGCGTGAAGAGGAAGAGGCGGGCAGGGGGAGAAATGCGCTTTGCGGGGGAGAGGAAAGACCACCCGGCAGCGCGCATTCCCCCAGCTTGTTTCAAGGAGAGACTGATGCGCCAGACATCCCCCACATTGCCCGCGCCGTTGCGCCCGCCCAGCACGGATTTTCAGGGGCTGCAGGCCCAGCTTGCCGAGGATGCGGCACGATTTTCAGCGCTGATGGCCGCCAACATGACCCGGCTCTATGATCATCTGACCCTTGCCGGGATCACACATGTCATGGTCAGCTTCCACTGTGATCATGACATCTGCCGGATCACAGACCTCACGGCCTGGGCGGATGATGCGGAACGTCCCTGTCCAGATGTGGAAATCCCCTATGTTGCGCCAATCCCGCGCGCGCCGGCGCTGCGCAAACTCGCGCTCAGCGATGCAATTGCGCAGATCACCTGCGATCTGCTGCGCGATCTGCGCGCTGCATCGGATATGTCCACACCCGCTGATGGTCGCCTCTCGTTCGACGCCAGCGCCCGCGCGAACCTGCTCGAATACAATCCGCGCAGGGCTGTAGCACCCTCCGGCCCGCCGCAAATCTGTCACGCCACCTATGCGCGGAGGCCATGGTGATGGACGCGTTCTATCCCCGTCTCGGGGTAACCCCTCAGCACAGGCCTTGCATTGTGCTGCGCGCCGCGATCCGGGCGCTGCATCCCGGCCTGCGGCGCATGCGCGGATTGCGCGCTTAACGCCAGCGTTTTTATCGCGCGATGCTGGCCAGTCACGCGAGGCTGCAGGCTGAGACCACGCCAGTGGGCGGGGACTGACGCCGCCCCTGATCACCCCAAACCCATCACACCCTCATGCCCGGCCATTGGTCGGGCCTTTTCTTATGGAGATCCCAATGGCGGATTATTTTACCCGTTTCTCATGCCTTTTGGATGTCGGGACGCCCGACAAGGCCGCGCGCGCCTTTGAGGCGTTCATGGCGCTGCGCAATGACAGCTATGCCGCGACCGAGGACCTGCATTGCGGCTTTGACCTGTCGATCCAGAACGATCCTTCAGGTTCAACCCTCTGGATTCGCGACAACGAGAATGGCGATGTCGAAGCCGTCATTTGCTTCGTGCTGCGTCTTGCGGAAGAGCTCGATCTCGCCGGCCTTTGGGGGTTCAGCTTTGCGCTGACCTGCTCCCGGCCGCGCATTGAGGCCTTCGGCGGTGGCGCGCATGTCATCGACCTCGGCGCGCGCAAATCCATCGGCTGGACCAGCACGCAAGACTGGCTCACCGCCGCGCTGAACGGGGAGGGCGCACATGCCTGAGGTCATCTGCACCACCGTCTACCAATTCCCTGAACTCTCGGATGCGGCCAAGGAAAAGGCGCGCAGCTGGTATCGCGAGCTTGGTCCCCACGACGATTGGTGGGACGCGGTCTATGAGGATTTTGAGCGCATCTGCGACATCCTCGGCATCCGTCTCAAAACCACACCCGTCCGCCTGATGGGCGGTGGCACGCGGGCCAAGCCCTGCATCTGGTTTTCAGGGTTCTGGAGCCAAGGGGATGGGGCCTGTCTGGAAGGATACTGGTCACACGCCAAGGGTGCTGCCGCACGCATCCGGGACTACGCGCCCCAGGACACGACGCTGCATGGCATCGCCGACCGGTTGCAGGCCATCCAGCGGCGGAACTTCTACCAGCTTGCTGCCGAGATCAGCCACCGGGGCCGCTATTACCACGAGTATTGCATGTCGGTCGACGTCACACGCGACAGCCCGACCTGGCAACCGCCCACTGAGGATGCCGAGGAAATCGTGACGGAGGCGATCCGTGATCTGGCCCGTTGGCTGTACCGCCAGCTCGAGGCTGAATACGACCACCTGACCTCGGACGAGGCCGTTGAGGACGGCATCATCGCCAATGAATACACCTTTACTGAGACTGGGCGGCGGTTCGGGTGAGAGCGTGAGCAGTTCATTTGATCTTTACAATGAGGCCATATGATCTATAATTCGGCCGATGGAGGATGCCATGTACGTTGCTGAGAAAATCCGGGAACCCGCACAGATCAACGCCGTCGCGTTGAAAGCCTATGCCCGCGTGGTCGACGCTTGGGGTCTCAGCCTCAAGGAAGCGGCTGCGCTTGCCGACATGTCAGAGAGCACATGGAAGCGCGCCAAGAAGCCGGGCTTTGCAGGAGAACTGACCAAGGACCAATTGTTGCGGCTCAGCGCGGTGATCGGTATTTTCAAATCACTCGAACTCTACTTCTCCGAGCCGCTCGCGCGAAGCTGGTTCACCCGACCGAACACTGGTCCGCTGTTCGGGGGCAGCCGTCCGGTTGACACTGCCATCGACGGGGGCTTGCCGCAGATCCTCGCTGTGCGGACCTATCTTGACGCGTTGCGTGGTGGGGCATGAAGCAGACCGAGGTTTCCGATCGTGGCCTCGTTCGTCTTCTGCCCGCCACCTACCACAAGCCACCGTCCTTGCGGGGTCTCGTCGATACCGATGACGAGATGGAGATTCTGGCCGAAATCGAGGGCCTGACCAGCGGCCGTCTTCTGGCGGAACGTGGCCGCAACCCGCATCTGGACCCGCGCGAGCTGGCCTGGCAGCGCCGCAGCCGAGATCTGCGCATTTACGGCGACAGCCATGTCAACGCCGCCTTCACCTACACCCGCGCCGGCGGAAACCGCTTCAACACCGAAGAGCGCGGCGCGTGGTATTGCGCATGGGATGTGATGGTGTCCGTCAGCGAAGTGGCCTGGCACCGCACACGTGAACTCGGCTTTACCGGCAGCTTCCATGACAGCGCTCGCTATGTGGAACTGCTGGCGGATTTCATCGGTGTCTTCGACGATATGACCGATGAGCCAGGCCATCCCGCGCTGCATCCGGATCCGGCTGTCGGATATCCCGAGGGCCAAAGCCTGGCCCAACATCTCCGCCGGGCTGGATCGCGGGGCCTGATCTATCCCTCGGTCCGGGCTCCTGCGCCGGGCGGGAATTGCTTGGTCTGCTTCGAGCCCCACGCCATTCAGAACGTCCGGCCGGGCGCGGCTTGGGATCTTGTTTGGGATGGAACGCCGCACTACTCGATTACGGCTGTTGGTTGACCGGTCAGATCCCGGGCGCCCTTGGAGGGCTTGCGAAATGAAGGCCGCTGACAGCAACAACCCGACGTCACAAACTTGAAGCCGTGCGACCATCAGGCGCTCTTCGAGGCGTTGGATTCTCCGCCATCACCGACGGCAGCGCTACGGGCTGCATTTCGGAGGCAGAAGGAACCCTTCGGTGATCCGGGCACCAGCACGATATCCATCGACTGATACCCGTCGCCTGTTCCCATCGATTCATTTCGACATCAGGCTCTTGTCGCCGAAATATTTCATAGGGTTGACTCAACGCGTTCGATCAGCCTGCCCTCAGGACAACCCATCTCTTGCAGAATATCCAGAATGTATGTATATTCTGCACAAATGGAGATACAGCTCATGCATGAGCTTCCCGAGTTCAAGGCGGCCGACCTGACGCGTCACACAAGTGACCTGTTTGACGCGGCCATTCGCTCGCCGATCGCGATCACCAAGCATCGCAAGCCGAAATTCGTGTTGATGAGCATGGACCAGTACCAGCAACTCGCGCAGGGGGCCACGCAGCAGGCTCACATGATCAATGAGATGCCCGAGGATCTCAAGGCGCTGATGATAGAAGGGCTCGAGCGGGACTTGAAGCGGGCGGATGACTAAGCCTGCCGCTGGAGAGGTTTTTCCGCTACCCGTTCCTGTGGAAACGCGAACAGATGGCGGGCGATACTGAGGGCCGCAAGACGCGGCCTGTCTGTATCGCCGTTACTGTTGCCAAGTCCGATAGCGAGACTGTGGTGTTCATCCTGCCGATCACCACGCAGCCGCCCTCGGCCTCGCGCAAGTTTATAGAGGTGCCACAGATCGAGTCGCAGCGCGTGGGGTTGGAAACCCATGTCCGCAAATGGGTCATGCTGGACGAGATCAACACCGATATTCTGGAGCGGTCCTATGTCTGGGAGGACCGCACGCCCATCGGCACGTTCAGTTCCTCTTCACATCCAGGATCCAGTCCAGCCTGATCGCGCTTGCCCGGTCGGGCGGGGCATCGGTTGTTGATCGGCTGAAGTGATCTCGATCACCGCAGGGTCCGCCCAGCCTCACCTGTTCCCGTCGATCCACTTCGACATCAGCCCCTTGTCGCGGAAACACTCATCCGGCACGGCGCGGCGCTTGATCCGGGCGAGTTTTTCGGCGAAGGCCACCTGCCTGGATGTCGGCAGCTGGTCCATGTCTGATGCCGGTTTCATTCTCGCCTGCGCCTCGATCCAGGCGCTGAGCGCGCGCCGGTCTTGCTGGACGTCCCAGGGCAGAAGCGTCTGGTTGCGCAGGGCGAGCGCGCGCGCAAAGGCGATCTGCTTGGGCGTGGCGGGCAGGGCGAATGTGGTCTCTTCCATCGGGGCGGTCTCCCTCTCTGGCACATTTTGCATTATAGAACATAAAGCGAACAAATGCAAGCCAGATGTCACAATCAAAGGGGTTTGAGAGCTTGAGGGGGGCTGGGAAAGATCAGGCCTGAGGGTGCCCGAGAGAGGGTGTCCGGGCCTGATCTTGTCCCTCATTCCGGAGTTTCCCGATGACCCATCTCGCCCCTGTTGTTCAGACGCGCGCGCTTGCGCCTGTTGTCCCCATCCCGTCCCCCGATACCGCCGCTGCGGTCCTGAGCGTGGCCGAAGCACTTCAGCCTGATCTGGCGCAAGGCTTCCAGATCGACGCGCTGCGCCTGCGCGTTGAGATGGAGCGCGCCTTTGGTGGCTCCGATGCTGACGGTGCCTGGGACTGGAAGCTTGCCTATGAGGCGGGCGAGGTGGCGCTGGTCCTGTTTCTGCGGAAGTTCGGCCGCGCGCTCTTGGCGCGGGCTGGATCATCCGCAGCGCTGCTGCCGATTGTGGCCAAGGTGTCCGGCCTCTTGCCCACGCATACCCAGCGGTCCGAGGAGATGGAGCGGTTCCAGCAATTCTCGACGCCGCTGCCCATGGGGCTTGCGGCCTTGGCGGCGGCGCAGATCACCGCGCGCGATCTGGTGCTCGAGCCTTCCGCCGGGACCGGGCTTCTGGCGATCCTCGCCGAGATCGCGGGCGGCAGCCTGATGCTGAACGAGTTGGCAGACACCCGCGCCGATCTTCTGCGCCTCCTCTTTCCGGGTGATCCCGTCACCACCTTTGATGCCGCACAAATCGACGATCATCTGGACGCGGACGTCCGCCCCAGCGTCATCCTGATGAACCCGCCCTTCTCGGCCATGGCCAATGTCGACGCCCGCACCACCGAGGCGACAGCCCGGCATCTGCGCTCGGCGCTTGCGCGTCTGACCCCCGGTGGACGGCTTGTCGCCATCACCGGTGCCGGTTTCGCGCCGGATGCCCCCGCCAGGGCGGAGACATTTGCTCGCCTGACCGAGGCCGCCCATCTGGTCTTCACCGGCGCTGTGTCCGGTGCTGCCTTCGCCAAACACGGCACCAGTTTTGAGACGCGCATTTCGGTCTTCGATAAATGCCGTGGCGGTGAGCGGGGCGGCATCATCGCCGATCTGGCGCGCCCGGCCTCGCCGGATGTGGCCAGCCTGCTGTCGCTGATCACCACCCATGTCCCCCCGCGCCTTGCGCTGGCGCAGGTCGCACAATCCGGACAGCGCCCCACTTCCCCCTTCCCGGGAAATCCTACCCGTGCCGCGCGCACAGGCGTCAGCTCATCGCGCGCCACGCCCCCAACGACATCCACCACCACCGCCGCGCAGATCGAGGCCACTGAGCTCGCTTACAGCCTGCGCGATGCGACCGAGGACGGGGCCAGCGCGCGCTTGTCGGATTCCATTTATGAGATCTTCCGGCTGCAAGCCATCGACATCCCCGGCGCGGCACCGCACCCGACGAAGCTGGTGCAGTCGGCGGCCATGGCCTCTGTCGCGCCCCCGAAGCCTTCCTACCGCCCCAAGCTGCCCACCGCCGTCCTGCACGACGGCCTGCTCTCCGACGCGCAGCTCGAGACCGTGATCTATGCGGGCGAGGCGCATTCTGCGTATCTCGCGGGGTCTTGGACCGTCGATGAAACCGGCGACATGGTCTCAGCCGCGCCCGATGATGCCGCTGGCGCCATCCGCTTCCGCCGTGGCTTCTTCCTTGGCGATGGCACCGGCGCGGGCAAGGGCCGCCAGTCGGCCGGAATTGTTCTGGACAACTGGGCGCAGGGACGCCGCAAGGCGCTCTGGATCTCGAAGAGCGACAAGCTGCTGGAGGATGCGCAGCGCGACTGGTCGGCGCTTGGCCAGGAGCGGCTGCTGGTCACGCCGCTCTCGCGCTTCGCGCAGGGCCGCGACATTCCGCTCACCGAAGGCATCTTGTTCACCACCTATGCGACGCTGCGCTCCGAGGAACGGGGCGCAAAAAAGTCCCGCGTCGATCAGATCGTCGACTGGCTGGGGGCGGATTTCGACGGGGTGATCCTGTTCGACGAAAGCCATGCCATGGCCAATGCCGCAGGAAGCAAGGGCGAGCGCGGCGATGTCACGGCCTCGCAGCAGGGCAGGGCGGGCCTGCGGCTGCAGCACAAGCTGCCCAATGCCCGCGTGGTCTATGTTTCGGCCACGGGCGCGACCTCGGTGCAAAACCTCGCCTATGCGCAGCGGCTTGGTCTGTGGGGTGGGGAGGACTTTCCGTTTTCAACGCGGGCGGAATTCGTGCAGGCCATCGAGGCCGGCGGCGTTGCCGCGATGGAGGTTTTGGCCCGCGACCTGCGGTCGCTTGGCCTCTACACCGCCCGATCGCTGTCCTATGACGGCGTCGAATACGAGATGCTGGAACATGCGCTGACCCCAGAGCAGCGCGGCATCTATGATGCATATGCCGGGGCCTTCTCCGTCATCCACAACAACCTCGCCGCTGCGATGGAAGCGGCCAACATCACTGGCCCGGCCAGTTCGACAGGCTCCGGCGGCACGCTGAACCGCCAGGCCAAATCCGCCGCGCGCTCGGCGTTTGAATCCGCCAAGCAGCGCTTCTTCGGCCATCTCCTGACCTCCATGAAAACCCCCACCCTGATTTCCAGCATCGAGACCGATCTGGCCGCAGGCCATGCAGCCGTCATCCAGATCGTCTCGACGGGCGAGGCGCTGATGGAACGCCGCTTGTCGGATATCCCGACCGAGGAGTGGAACGACATCCGTGTCGACATCACCCCGCGCGAGTACGTCCTGGATTACCTCGCCCATTCCTTCCCGGTGCAGCTGTTTGAGCCTTTCACGGACAGCGAGGGCAACCTGTCCTCGCGCCCGGTCACGCGCGATGGTCAGCCGGTCGAATGCCGCGAGGCAGTGCGCCGCCGTGATGCGCTGATCGAGCATCTGGCGAGCCTGCCGCCTGTGCCCGGGGCGCTTGATCAGATCGTCCAGCGCTTTGGGACCGATCTGGTGGCCGAGGTCACGGGCCGGTCGCGCCGTATCGTGCGCAAGGGCGAGGGACATGCCGCGCGGCTCGTCGTCGAAAGCCGGGCGGCGTCCGCCAACCTCGCGGAAACCGCCGCCTTC
>NZ_MJAP01000017.1 GCF_001884735.1 Natronohydrobacter thiooxidans
GCCGTTCTCGTCGCGCAGGACGCGACCTTCCGAGAGGCGGGGGCGGGAGGTGGCGAGGCTGAAGTTGGTGATGTTCGTGCCCGCGTCTCGCGTGGTGCGGACTTCGGGGGTCTGACCGATGTTGCCGGCGAGGATGACGATGTTCTGCATGTCTAGCTTCCTTCTGTGTCCTGTCTTCGGGACCGTCCCTTCGACAAGACCCGGAACAAGCCCGTCGGGCGACGCGTGCACGGTGGACAGCATGGACACCGGAAACCCCCAGAGGACCGGGGTGGCGCGGGCAGGACGCCACTGGCGGCCAACACGGCCCGGGCTGACGCGGGGTTGCGCGTGAGAGCCCGAACGGGATTAGGGGATTGTCAGTCGAAGGGATGGGCGAGAAGCCAGAGCGACACGGGGAAGCCAATGCCAGACCCTGTCATCTTGCCAACATGGCCTGTCAGAACCCAAGCCCGGCACGACCTTGGCGGCAGAGCCAGCAGATCACTGATTACGCCCCCCTGCCATCGCCCGCCGGGAGTTGCGGGGCCATGCCGATACAGGCTACCTTGCAGGATCATTCAGGACACGGAAAGCACCGCATGGCTGATTTCGATCTCGAGGCGCTGTCGCTCACGGAGCTGCGCAATTTGCACAAGGACATCGCCAAGGCGATCACCACCTATGAGGACCGGCAGAAGGCAGAGGCCCGCGCCAAGGTGGAAGCATTCGCCAAAGAGTTGGGCCATTCGCTCGCCGAACTGGTCGACAGTGATGCCAAACCCAAACGCGCACCCGTCGCGCCGAAATACCGCCACCCTGAGAGCCCGGCACTCACCTGGTCCGGCCGGGGGCGCAAACCGCAGTGGTTCGTGGAGGCGTTGGAAGCGGGCAAAACCGCAGAGGACATGGCCATCGGCTGAAAGCCGTGGCAACCAGGCGCATTGCCACATTTCACCGAAGCGGCCGCTCGCATGGTCTGTAGCGCGCCACGTTTGACTTGCTCAACGGCGGCAGGTCTCGCGAAGTGTGTTCAGCCTAGGACCGACGTAGAGGGCGGTTTGCCGACTGTGACCTTGCGGCATGGCATATGCAGCATTTGGTTAAAGCGGACTGTCGCCATGGATTAGATGGACAGCGGAAATTGGCAGTTTTCATGTCATCCTGATGAAAGCTCAATCATTGCCACTGATGGCGAGGATTACCTCCGGAAGAGGAGAGCCGTTCGAACGTTGACAGTAAGGAAAATTTCTACTAATGTAAATTTAGAAAGGAAAACTACAATGATGCCTGACATCCTTTCCCGCGTTGGAGCAGTCGGCGAAAAGCTCAGCGAAGCAGAGCAGCGCTTGATAAATTCGTTACTTGAGCGCAGAGACGAGCTGGCCTTGCTGTCGGGGCCACAGTTGGCTGAACAGCTTGATGTGCACGGCGCGGCTCCAACGCGCTTGGCGCAGAAGCTTGGCTACAAGGGCTACCCGGAACTGCGCCGCGCGCTTCAGCAGGATATGCTCAAGGCGCATGATGCCGCCCAACGCATGCGCCGATCAGTCGTGTCGGTTACCGAGGGAAACTATCTCGCCGATCTGGTCGGTTCTGAGATTGCTGCGCTACAAGGCTTGCTTGATGCCGTGTCACAGGCAAGTATCAACGATGCCGCCGATGCTATATTCGCCGCGCGAAAGGTTTTCATTTTTGCACAGGGGCACGCGCAAGCGGTCGCACATTTTCTGATACGGCGCCTCAATCGTTTCGGCATGACTACAATTGCGCTGAGTGGCCGCAGCCGCGATATCGCCGAAAGGCTGGTCGGCATGAACTCCGAGGATGTCGTTGTGTCGCTGGCATTTCGGCGACAGCCTGCAGCCTATTCCCCGATGATGGCGCATGTTCGCAAAACCGGGGCATCGTCAATTCTGATTTCCGACCTTGCCGGTCTGTCGATGACCCCGAGTGCAGAGATAATTCTGGCTGCGCCGCGGGGGCGGTCGCAAAGCGAGTTTCAGACTCCGACAGTGCCCTTAGCTATCGTCACCACAATTCTACTCACACTTGCGGCGCGTCATGAAGCTGCGACTATCGGCTCGTTAGAGCGGCTCTCCGAGTTGTTCGCTGAATTCGAGCATCACAAAGGAGGAGGAAACCGATGAAACACCATCTCAAGATGGCACTGTCAAGTGTCTTGCTAGGGGCGGCGGCTCTGTTTACCGCGCCGGCGCAGGCACAGGATTTCGACACCATGACGGCGGAGGAGTTGCTGCCCCATGCCCTGGAGGAGGGCAAGGTCACGATCCTGTCGCTTTCAAGTCGGATTGCGCAGATCAAGACCAGCTTCGAAGAGAAGTATCCTGGTATCGAGGTCGAGGCTGTCCACCTGAATTCCACGCGCCAGATTGCGCGATTGCAGGCTGAGCAGCGAGCCGGCATATATGCTGTTGACGTTCTCTACATGTCCGAAACACCGGTCGTGTATCGTGATCTGTTGCCCGAAGGCATGGTGGAGGCCTTTATTCCCGCACGGGTGAAGGCAGATGTGCCCGAAGCACTGCGTGAGAATCTTCTGACACACCGGCTCTCCACCAGAGCTCTTATGTACAATGAAGCCGCTCACCCGGATGGCTCTCCGATTGAAAATCTGTGGCAACTGACGACGCCGGAATGGCGTGGCCGTGTTCTGATCGATGATCCGACTCAGCGGGGTGAGACATTGGACCTGCTTGTGGAAATCGCGCTTAACGCGGATGCCATGGCAGAGGCCTATGAGGCACTGTTTGGCGAAGCGATTGAAGTTGACCGTGACCTTGAAGGCGCAGGAGAGCAATTCATCCGCGACTTGTTCAACAATGACGTCGTCATGATTAATGACACCCAAACCCTTCGATCCGCCATCGGCCTCATTTCAGAGGGGGCCAAGCCAGTCGGGTTCATGACATATTCGGCCTCACGCAACAATGAACGTGACGGAATGGCACTGCAGATCTCGAACGATACTGTTCCGGCGGCCGGGATTCTGTTTCCAACCGTGCTTGCGCTCGGCAAGAACGCCCCGAACCCTGCTGCTGCGCGCCTGATGATCGACTATCTGATGGGCGATGACAGCCCTACCGGCGGCACGGGGTTTGAGCCCTTTGCGGTTCAGGGGGATTACGCCGCCCGCCGCACGATTGTGGATCATCCGGATGCGATCCCTTTTGACGACCTCAATCTGTGGCTCATTGACCCTGAGCGCACGGGTCAAGCGCGCCAGCGTATCCTCGATCTGGTGATCGTGCTCCAGTGACCCATCCTGTCGGGGCCCGGCTTTCCGGGCCCCGACTTGAACCGGAGGATTCCCCATGAATATGCTTGCTGCTCGCGCGCCATGGCTGGCGCGTGCCGTCCAGTCGCGTGATTTTGTCCCATTAATCATGCTCGCATTCACTGCGCTGCTTGTGGTTGCGCCGCTGACGATGATCCTGCTTGCCACTCTCACACCCGATGGTCAGGCCGCATGGCAGGCTGTCACCAATAGCCCGCTGTCGCGAAACCTGTGGTGGCGACCACTTGGCAACACGGTAATTCTTGGTATTGGGGTAACCATTGGCTCGGTCCTGTTGGGCGGCTTTCTGGCATGGCTGATCGTGTTGACCGATGTGCCAATGCGGAGGTTTCTGGCTGTTATGTCGATCCTCCCCTTCATGACACCCAGCTTTGCATCGGCTCTGGCATGGGCAACATTGTTCCGCAACGAAAGGATCGGTGGACAAGCGGGGTATCTGGCTTCCAACGGGATTCCGATTCCCGATTGGCTGGCCTGGGGTCTTGTTCCGACGCTGATTGTGCTGATCGCACAGTTCTATTCACTGGCTTACACGCTAATCGCGGCATCGCTGAGTTCGGTCAGTGGGGATCTGGTGGAATCGGCCGAGATGGCCGGGGCGAAGCGTGGGCGGATCCTGTTCGGGATTGTCTTGCCCATCGTCACCCCTGCGTTGATTTCGGGCGGAATGCTGGCCTTTGCAGGGGCCGTATCGAACTTCGCGGCACCCGCGCTGCTGGGTGCGCCTGTGCGAATGCAAACCCTGTCAACGCGGATATACGGGATGGTCCAGACAGGGAATATCGAGCGCGGCTATGTCCTAGCGCTTCTACTGATGATCGCGGCAGCCGCGTTGTTGTATTTCAGTGATCGCTTTGTTTCGGGGCGGCGAGCTTTTGTCACGGTCACCGGCAAAGGTACGCGGACAAAGCGCTTCGCTTTGGGCCGCTGGCGCTGGCCGTTGTTCGTCTTTGCGACGGCCATTGGTGTCATCACCACGATCGTTCCAATTGTCGTGCTCTTCGCATCCAGCATGGCGCCCCGTCCAGGTGTGTTGTTTTCAAACTGGACGCTGCACTACTGGATCGGACAAGGCGGCACCCAGATCGCAGAAGGCCAGGCGGGCATCTTTCGCAACCCGCATCTGATCGACGGGATATTCACGACGATCCGGCTTGGGCTGACAGTGGCGGCCTGCGCGATGGTTGTAGGTCTCATGATCGCATACACGATTGTCCGGTATAAAGCCTCACCCTACACGCGGCTTCTCAGCCAGCTGTCATTCGTTCCGCTGTTCATCCCCTCGATCGCGATGGCAGCGGCTTATATTGCGATGTATGGCACGTCATTGGGGCCAATTCCCGCACTATACGGCACGTTTATCCTGATCGTGATGGCGGCAACGGCAAACCTGATGCCCTATGCCGTGCAATCAGGCAGAGGGGTGCTAAGTCAGTTATCCGCCGATCTTGAGGAAAGCGCGCGGCTAACAGGTGCAGGCCCAATGCGTCGGATGATGGAGATCATCGTTCCGCTTGCGATCCGAGGAATCATGGCAGGCGGATTGTTGGTCTTCGTCAAGATTGTCCGAGACCTGTCACTGGTCGTGCTGCTGTTCAGCGCATCGACCCCGCTGCTGAGCATGATCGCGTTTCAATATGCAAGCCAAGGCTTCATGCAATTCGCAAATGCAGTCACGCTTTTGATCTT
The DNA here is from genome assembly GCF_001884735.1 of Natronohydrobacter thiooxidans. Classification (GTDB taxonomy): domain Bacteria; phylum Pseudomonadota; class Alphaproteobacteria; order Rhodobacterales; family Rhodobacteraceae; genus Roseinatronobacter; species Roseinatronobacter thiooxidans_A. The sequence continues at coordinate 4,988 of NZ_MJAP01000017.1, forward strand.
GGTGCTGTGCTTGCTGGCCTCATTCCTCGCCCACCTCTTGCAGAACAAGGTGCAAAAATGGAAAAAAACCTGAATTCCGTCGAGCGCATGACAGCGTCGACCGAACCGGCCATTGCGATTCGGAATCTGCATAAGCGGTTCGACGATGTATCTGCCGTGTCGGACGTCAATATCTCGGTTCCGGCTGGTGCCTTCCTGGTATTGGTGGGGCCGTCTGGCTGCGGAAAATCCACCCTGCTTCGGATGCTGGCCGGGCTTGAGCCGCCAAGTGACGGAGAGATCGCCTTTGGGGGCAAGGTTGTATCCAATGGCAAAGCGGGGGTGATACATAGCGCCGCCTCCCGAGACGCAGGGATGGTGTTCCAGAGCTATGCCCTTTGGCCCCACAAGACAGTGGAGGGTAACATTGATTGGCCGCTCAAGGTCGCGGGCTGGAGCCGCAAGGACCGGGCCCGCCGTATCGAAGAGGTGTTGGAGTTTCTCGATATTTCAGCACTGCGTTCCCGCTATCCGGCCGAAATGTCGGGAGGGCAGCAGCAGCGTGTCGCAATCGCGCGCACAATTGGGCCGCAGCCGAAGATTCTGCTGCTCGATGAACCGCTGTCAAATCTTGACGCGAAGCTCCGTGTCGATATGCGCAGCGAATTGATGCGTATCCACCGCGCGACCAAGGCAACTTCGGTATATGTTACCCATGATCAGGTTGAGGCCATGACTATGGCCACACATGTTGCTGTGCTGCGCGGCGGCCGGGTAGAGCAGTTCGGTTCACCTGACGAACTCCTGATGAAACCGCAAACCACCTTTGTCGCAACCTTTCTGGGAACTCCGGCGGGAAATGTCATTCCGGTGCAAGCTGTTGGCGATCAGCTCTGCCATGACGGCACAGCACTTGCTCCCGCATTAATGGCGGAAGGGCATGGCAAGGCGCAACTTCTGTATCGTGCGCAGGATATAACTGTCGGCCGACAAGATGGTGTTCCGGTGATGCAGGCCACATATGCAGAGTCGTCTCCTATTGCAGGGCAAACCATGATTACATGTATGGTCGGTGATCTGCGAATTACTGCCATGGTGGATGGGTTCTTTCGAGCTGTTGCGGGCGAAACAATAGAGATCAGCTTCTTGCGAGCGCCGGATGCAGTATTTGACGAAAACGGGGACAGGATTTCGAAATGAGACTGATACTTGTCCGTCATGGTGAGACGCTTTGGAATATAGAACAGCGGCTCCAGGGGCATGCCGACGCACCGCTTTCGCCGCGTGGTGTTCAACAGGCTGAATCCTTCATTCATTTCGCGCGAGCGCTGGAACCTAAGGGAGTAGTCTCTTCCGATCTTGGTCGCTGTCGCGAAACCGCACGCATCATGGGGTTCGAAGACGCGCCTGCCGATGCTCGGCTACGCGAGTTGAACATGGGCGATTGGACTGGTCGAACGAAGCCTGAATTAATTGCGACGCAGCCGGAACAATACTGGGCGTGGCGCGCCGGTCACTACTACCCGAAAAATGGAGAAACCCTTGAGAGCTTTCGCGAGAGAGTCGCCGAAGGACTGCGCGACTGGTTGCGTCGAACCAACGGCGATTTGCTGGCAATAGTGCATAGCGGGGTTGTGCGTGCAGCACTGTCTGCGTTCCTGGGGCTTGATCAGGAAAAGCTTGTGCCCGTTACGCCCGGGACCGGCACCATTCTGAATTTCGCCGATGCGTCGTCAGACAATGTGCGGCTCGAAGGGTTCAATCTCGGGCTGTTCGCTCCACAAGAAGAGGCGACGCTGTCCGACTAGAGGGTGTTGCGCTCATCGGATTCTCGCTGCGCCCTCGCTCCTTTTTGACGTCGCATGTTCGAGGAACTCAAACCGGGAACCGCTTTTCTGCAACATGCCCCAAGAGGCTCGGTCAACCCGGCTCATGATCGAATGCCGAAGGAACTGCAATCATGTCCGCCTCGTTGATTCTCATCGAAATGGCAGGTGCCGTTGCACTTCTGCTCTGGGCAACCCGCCTAGTTCAGAACGGCGTGCAGCGGGCTTTTGGCCACGTCCTCAAGGACGTCTTGCGAAAAGCTCTGGGATCCCCGTTCGGCGCCGCCGCCGCAGGGGCTGGACTTGCAATGGCGCTGCAAAGCGCAACGGCAGTTGCAGTAATCGTAACGGGGTTCGTCGGAGCGGGCTTTGTGTCAGTCGTGCGTGGGATAACGGCACTGCTCGGTGCGGATCTCGGATCGGCAGTTGTAGCATTGGTGTTGCGCCTTGACCTGTCGCTGTTGATGCCGGTTCTGCTTTTGGTCGGCCTCATCTTGTATCGGCGCGCGACTGGCGGCCAAGGTACGGCGCGCGGCAAAGAGATTGCCAAGATCCTGCTCGGTGTCGGCTTGATCCTTTTGTCATTGCGGTTGATCGGCAATGCAGCGGCTCCACTGCGTGACAGTGCTCTGCTGCCTGCGGCGCTCGGGTTTCTGGCTGATGACTGGCTCTCTGCGTTTCTGTTGGCTGCCCTATTTACACTTCTGCTGCATTCATCAATTGCAGCTGTTCTGGTGCTGGCTGCGATGGCGCAGCAAGGCTTGATGCCCTCAGCCCTGATTCTGCCCTTGGTTCTGGGAGTGAATGCGGGCGCGGCGATCATCCCCTGGTATCTGATGCGCGGCCAGGATGTCCTCGCCAGACAGGTACCATTGGCTAATCTCGTGCTGCGCGGTGGCGGCGCGGTTCTGGGTCTGATCGTTCTTCTGACGCTACAGCCTGATCCAGATGAACTGGCTTTCCTGATCGGTCCGGAGGCAGATGGCGCAACATTTGTCATCATACATGTGGCGCTGAACGGTGCCTTGCTCTTGGCAGGGATGGTTCTGGCGACGGCGCTGGCGCGTGGTCTGCAGCTGGTTCTGCGCCAAAGCGCGGCATCCGCCAACGCATCGCTGGAAAAACGCCCTAGTTCATTGAATGAAACTGATCTTGGCATGCCATCGGTTGCTTTGGCGAATGCGCAGCGCGAAATGACAGTGATATGCGGGCTGATCGAATCCATGCTCGGGCACCTGCCCGACCTATACAACACACCGAAGCCGGAGGTGTTGACTGCACTTCGCGAACTTGATGATGAAGTCGACGCACTTCATACGGAGATCAAATTATATGTCGCTCGTATTCCTTCTGATGTCATGGATATATCGGAAACGGCCAGGGCGGACGAAATATTGAGCGCCACAATAAAACTTGAACAGATTTCCGACATTATCACGCGTAACCTTCTTACAAAGGCCGAAAAGAAATCCGGCAGGGGAGTTCATTTTTCTGATGAAGGCTGGGCTGAAATCACAGCTATTCATGCCGAAGTGATGATCAATGCGCGCAGAGCATACGCCGCCCTGTTTTCCGGTGATATTGAGATGGCGCGACTTCTTGTTCGTAGCAAGCAGCATTTGCGGTGTCTCGAACAGCAGAGTGAAGCAAACCACTTGAGCCGACTCCGTGCCGGCGACGTTCAGGCACGCGAAACCAGCACTATGCATGTAGATACGATACGCGACCTCAAGGAAATCAATTCGCTCTTTGTCGCGGTCACATATCCAATGCTGGAGCGCGAGGGATTGCTTAGTTCGAGCCGGCTGGTAGAATGACGTATCTGCACCCCTGTGCCGCGTCAGTGCTCTCGAGCGCCGTAAACATTCATGGTACCGGGGAATTTGCACCACTTCGACAGGCTGACCCAAAGCCGCTCGGACGAACAGATGGATGAAGCTCTGCCGCGACGGTCCACCACCATCACCAACTACCGGGTAGACGTGAGAATCTGCGGCCTGCTGGACGGCCCGGACGCCGGGTAAGAGACACCCGATTCACCCTGTTGAAACCACCTCGGACACGAACGGCAGCTTCCGGCTGCAGCCCACAAAGAATCGACTGGCGGCTATGGGCCGACCACGTCGATCCTGTCGTTGCCTTTGCACCGGGCCGAATGGCGACTGACGGCGGCGCGGCAATGCACTCGCAGAAAATGGCTGAAGTGGCCAGCGCCTCCGCGCCCGCCCCTGAGTAGCTGCAGTCGGCAGAGAGCGGAGTCTGCAAAAAGTCGTGCGCAATGGCGGGACCATCGACATGCCGAGCTATCTGCGGACGGCTGCAAGGTAGAGCGGTCTATGACGGCTTCGTCTCGATTGCCAATACAGGCGCATCTTGAACCGATTGTGCTTGCATCAATTCACTGGTCAATCATTCCAGAACTCAGGTAACAAGACGGAATGACACGTTCCATGTCCGGTTCCTATATCGCCCGCATAAGGGACTCATTGCCTTCTTTGCACCCGAGCGAACGGCGGCTGGCCGACACGATTCTGTCCTTCCCTGGCGAAATTGCCAGCTATTCGGCCACGGAGCTTGCGCAGCTTGCCAATGTGTCGAATGCAACCGTCACACGGTTCGTGCGTCGGCTTGGGTATGAGAATTTCGATCAGGCAAGGCAGGCGGCGCGCGCGACCCAGCAGACTGGCGCCGCTGTTTTTCGGGTCTCCGCCGACGAAAAAGGGCCCGAAGCTGCGCTGATGGCGCAGATCGCTCAAGGCCGCCAGAACGTTGAAAGCAGTTTCGCCGCCATCTCTCTGGCCGAAATCGATGATCTGGCCGATGCGCTGCTGCAGGCCGGACGGGTCTGGATCATCGGGTTTCGCACCGCGCAGGCCTTTGCCTTCTATCTGGGGGCGCAGGTCGGGCAGATCGTGCAGAATGTGACGGTCCTGCCGATCGCCGGGCAGACATTCGCCGAGAGCCTTGGCAGCATCTCGGCGGGGGATGTGGTCATCTTATTCGCGCTGCGACGTACTGTACGTCAATTGCCAGCGCTCTGTCGTGAGCTGCGTCAAACCCCGGCGCGCACAGCATTGATCAGTGACGTGGCACCCCAAGCGGGGGCCGATCTGTCGCAATTCGAGGCGGAACTGATGCCGCAATGGCGGCTACGCGTGCAGACGACGGCACCCGGCCCGTTGTTCAACCATGCCGCCGTTCTGACCCTGTGCCACATCCTTGCCACCCGCGTCCTCGAGCGCTCGGGGCAGTCCGGGCGCAAGCGCCTTCTCGCGATCGAAGCCCTGCATGATTCGCTCGATGAACTCTAGGTTCCGGGCTTTCAGACCGCCTGATCTCTGAGCAAAAACTGCCTTCCTGCACAAATAAATACCTCGTTTCGGCGCTGGATCCAAAAAAAAACGTGGCGAAAAAAAATTTTCATGCCATCATGTGATGAAAAAATAATACCGTTGAATTGCCCATATCCGGCTGTCCGACACACCAACTCCAGAGGTATCAAGATGTCCTTCAATCTCCGTCTCTCCGCATTGGCCACATCTGTCGCGCTCTTCCTGCCCACCATCGCGCCAGCGCAGGTGCTGCAGATCAACTCATCCCTGCCCGATGGCAGCTTTGCACATGCCTTCTTGCTGGAATTCAAGGAACGGGTCGAAAGCGAACTGCCCGGCATGGATGTGCAGATCTTCATGGGCAATACGCTTGGGTCAGAAGAAGATGTGTTGCAGGGGCTCGGCTTTGGCACGCATCACGCTTCGCTTTCAGCTTCCGCCGTCGTGCAGGTGAACCCGCGCACGGCTGTCTTCGATCTGCCCTATCTGTTCGAGGACCGTGACAAGGTGCAGGAATTCGCGGCCTCTCCCGCCTTTGACATGCTTGCGGACGGCTTTGCAGGGCGTGGAATTGTGCTTTCTGCGCTGTGGGATAACGGTTTTCGCGTCATCACCAATTCCGTGCGTCCTATTGTAACGCCTGATGACATGCGCGGGTTGAAAATCCGCACTCCCACCTCGCGCCAGCGTGTCGCGATGTTCAACACCTTGGGCGCGAATGCCACTCCGTTGTCATTTGGCGAAGTTTATTCGGGCCTTGATCAGGGCGTGATCGACGGGCAGGAAAATCCCGCCCAGATCGCCGAGAGCGCCCGCTTGTATGAAGTCCAGAGCTACCTGTCGCTGTCCAATCATGTCTATCTGCCCACCTTCATGCTGTTCGGCGAGCCCTGGCTGAATTCCCAGACCCCCGAAGTGCGCGAGACTGTGCTGCGTGTTGCCGCCGAGACCGCGCCCTGGACCTTTGCCTGGGGCGAGGAGACCGATGCCCGCGTGTTGGCAGACCTTGCCGACAAGATCGCCATCAACGAGGTCGATTTCGCCGCCTTTCAGGCCGCGGCACTGCCGCTCTATGATGATCCGCTCTTTGTCGATGCCATTGGCGCGGACATGATCGCTATCACGCGCGAAGTGCTCGGGCTTGACTGATCCAGCTTGCAGCCCGCGCGCAACAGTGCGCGGGCTCCCTCTTGCCACTCGATCCTGTAGGAGAGCGTCATGAACACTCTTGGAAAGGGCGTGGTCTGGCTTGATCGCTGGATGTGCCGCGCGCTGGATGTCTTTACCATCACCGTGGCCGGCATCCTGCTGATCTTGCTGAATTACGCAGTCTTTGCCCGTTTCGTGCTCAATGCCTCCGTGTCCTGGGGCGAGGAATTGCCCGCGCATATCCTTGCCATGCTCACATTCATAGGTGCGGCCTATCTCACACGCACCAATGAGCATCTTGGCTTCGATTCCTTCCTGCGGATCCTGAATCTGGGCGTCCAGCGTATCATCCTGTGCATCAGCCAGATCCTGATGGCGGGCTTTGGCGCAGCCCTCTTCTGGTATGGTGGGAAGGCGGCACTCAGCTTCACGGGCCGCACACTGATTTCGGTCGATCTGCCCGTAATCCTGTTCCGGGGCGCCATGCCGATCGGCGGCGGGCTGATCGTGCTGATCTGCACGGTACGCCTGATCGCGCTGATCATGGGCCGGATCAATCCCGGCGAACTCCTGCCCGAAGGAGATGGCTGATGTTTCTCGCTCCCGGATATATCATTCTGATCCTGCTCATCGGGCTTTTGATGATGGGCGTCCCGATTGCCTATGTGTTGGGCATCACGGCGACAGTGATGATCTTCCTTGATCCGGCGGTCGTGCCCATGATCATCGGGCTCATCCCATTTGGCGGGGCCAATAACTACCTGCTGGTCGCGGCGCTTCTGTTCATGATCGCGGGCGAAGTGATGAATCAGGGCAAGATTGCCGAGAAGCTTCTGGCATTCGCCTCCTCGCTCGTTGGCCATATCCGTGGCGGTCTGGCGCATGTGAACATCCTGACGTCGCTGTTCTTCTCAGAGATATCAGGAACTGCGACCTCGGATGCGGCCGCCATCGGTTCAGTCATGATCCCGCAGATGAAGAAACGCGGCTATTCGGCGGCTTTCGCAGCAGCGGTGACCTCGACCTCGGCGACAATGGCGATCATCGTACCGCCCTCGCTGAACCTGATCCTCTATGCCTATGTCGCCAATGCCTCGATTGCGGAACTCTTCGCCGCCGGCATCATTCCGGGCTTTCTGGTCTGCTTCTTGCTGCTCATGACCGCTTACATCGTGGCCGTGGTCAAGGGCTTCCCGACCGAGGGCGCTTTCAGCTTCGCCCGTGTGATCGACACCGGCAAGGATGCGGCCTTGCCGCTGACGCTGCCGATCCTGATCCTTGTGGGCATCCTAGGCGGCATCTTCACGGCCACCGAGGCCGGAGCCGTCGCGGCACTTTGGTCGATCGTGATGGCCGCGCTCGTCTATCGCACCTTGAGCTGGGAGAGCTTCATTGACACGCTGCGCATTGCAGGCAAGCGTTCAGCGATGCTCATGTTCATTGTCGCGACCTCGACGCTTCTGGGCTGGTATCTGACCAATCAGCGCATCCCGCAGGACATCGCGAATGCGATCCTTGGGATCTCTGACAATTACTGGATCGTGCTGCTGGCGATCAATGTGTTCTTCCTGCTGGCGGGAACCATCGTGCATGGCACGCCCGCGATCCTGATGCTGGTACCGATCTTCCTGCCGCTGGCTGACCAACTCGGGATCGACAGGGTTCATTTCGGGCTGATCATCACGATCAATCTCGGCATTGGTCAGCAGACACCGCCTGTGGCCTCGGTCGTGCTGATCACCTGCTCGATTGCCAAGATTTCCATCGGCAAGATCATCCCGCCGCTGATGATCTTCATCGGGGCGATGCTGGTCGCCCTGACGCTGGTCAATATCTTCCCGGCCATTTCACTCTGGCTGCCATCCATCATATTGGGGTGAGACAATGAGACTTCTGATCATCAATCCCAATTCCTCGGCCACGGTCACAGCGCGGATCGATGCGGCGGCCCAAGCCGCCCGCCAACCCGGCGAGGAGATCACGACGATCTACGCCAGAGGTGCACCCGATCTGATCGTCACGCCTGAGGATGCACGCAAGGCCGAGCAGGCCGTGACGCAAACCCTTGCCGCATGGAAGCACCCGGTCGATGGCGTCATCCTCGCCTCGTTTGGGGACACAGGGCTGGACGCTGTGCGCGCGCAGACCAGCACGCCCGTGGTTGGGATTGCGCAATCGGCCTATGCCATGGCCTCGGTGCTGGGGCCGCGCATGTCGATCGTGTCCTTCGCGCCCACAATGGCCGATGCCTTGCGCAAGACTGCTCTGGGCTATGGGCATGGCGACCGTCTGGTCGCCATGCATATGGTACATGGCGCAAGCTGGGATGACCCCGGCGAGATACAGGTCCAGCTTGAGGCGCAATTGCTGGAACTGTGCAAGATCTCGGCACGCGAGGATCGGGTCGACAGCATCGTTCTGGGTGGCGGACCGCTGGCAGGACTGGCCGCGCGGCTTCAGCCGCAGGTCCCGGTTCCGGTGATCGACGGAACCACGGCCGCGATTGCCACATTGCGCGTGGCGCTTGGTGTGACCCCGCCGAATGCCGACAGCACGCTGCGACAAGCCGCCCTCGTGTGACATGATCAACCCGATCCGCGTGAAGGTCCAGTTCAGCCTGATCTTTATTGCACATGCCCTTGGCGCGATGTCAGTTCTGTCGGTCCTGACTGCTGGACCTCAACTGGTGACCGCGTTGGGGCTGACGCCATTGCAACTGGGTGGCTTGGCCAGTGTCTATTCGGCAGCCCTTGCAGCCGCGTCGCTTCCCGCCGGACTGGTCACAGATCGGCTTGGCACGCGCACTGCCCTGAGCCTTGCCGCCCTGATCATCGCATCAGGACTGGTGGTGTCGGCCACATCGCAAGGCGTGGTGCAGCTCGGCGCTGGGATGGCCCTGTGCGGTGCGGGCTATGGGCTGATCAACCCGGCAGCGGGGCTTGCAATCACTCTGTGGTTTAGCCCGAAATGGCGCACCACACTTCTGAGCCTGAAGCAAACGGGTGTACCCGCAGGTGCTGCCCTTGGCAGCCTGACCGCATTGCTTGGCCAGGTCTGGGGGTGGCAGGCAGGCATACTGTGCGCCGCTGTGATCGCGCTTCTGGCAGGTCTGCTGTTTTTGCTGCTTCTTCCGCGAGGCGCCCTCCGCCATCCCCCGCGAACGGAGTCAGGTCAGAATAGATTGATCGAGATTCTGGCTCTTCCGGGCCTTGGCCGCGCCAATCTGGTGGCTGGTCTGACCAATGGTGTTCAGTTCGCGCTCTGGGCGCATATCCCCGATCTGCTACAACGAACCTATGAGGCAGGGGCAGCCCTGCTGGGGCTCAGCCTTGCAGCGCTGCATCTGGGGACATTTGCCGGGCGGGTCGCCTGGGGCGCGCTGACGGACCGGCATTTGCGTGGCAATGCCGCGCATGCCTTGTGGTGGCTTTGCCTGATGGGGCTTGCGGGTGTGGCGGCGTTGGGGGCGAGCGCGGTGATCGCCCATCCGCTTCCCGCGGTCCTTGCCTGTTTCCTTCTGGGCTTCACGGCCTGCTCTGCTGTCGGACTGCATGTGGCGCTGACGGCCCGGATCGCGCCCGACTATCTGCTCGGGGGCGCGATGGGATACACGATGCTTTTCACCAATCTGGGCGGCATCATCGTGCCTTTGGTGCTGGGACTTGCCATTTCCCTTGCGGGCATGGGCGGTGCTGCGCTGACGTTTGCCGTCCTGCTTGGACTTGCGCTTGCCTTGCTGGTCAAGTTTCAGTGAGACCTTTTCTTCCACACCTGCGGTTTGCTTGGGAGGCGGCTCACAGGTTATTCTTGGGTAATCCCGTTTGCGCATCGCGCTACGACGATCAGGTTGCCGCCCTGCCAGTCGATGACACGACATATACGGAGCTTTTTCAGACGGTCCGCAATGATGTTGCCTTCTGTTGTATGCCGCACCATTCCTGAGCGACCGCTTTACGATGTCGGCACAGCAGGTCGACCGACCGCAATGGGCCGGGCACGTCGTCGCCCCTGCCCCCGAGGACCGATGGGCATGTCCTGCCCCGAGCCGCAGCGGTGTGTCGCCTGCGATCAAACCGACCGGCTGCTTTTGACGCGTATCCCAGCCGGCGCGCCGCGAAGTTATCGCCGCCTGGATCGCTGGCCAAAGTATTGGCCTGCCCTTTTCGGCCGCGCCTTGGTGGCGCGACAGCGATAGGCCCGGGGGCGTGGTTCACGCCAGCCCGGGGCTTTCGCAGAACCCGTGGGGGTTACTCCCACGGGTCGATCTCGGCTACGAGAGCGACTTCGTCGCCGTCGATGTCATCGGCGGGGACTGCGCCATAGGTGCCATCCCCTGCCTGGAAGACGACGATCGAGACCATCAGCGTGGCGGCGAGCGAGGTGGCGAAGGCGTATGCATCTTTGCGGGACATCTGTTGAGCTCCTGTCTTTGGAGGCGAGGGACCATCCCCCGCGCGACAGGACCCCGAAGGGCTAAAGACTGGCTGACATCACCGGGTGCGTTCGGCCAAGAAAGTGAAACGTGGCCGAATCCGCCCGGCGGCACGGGCTTGCCCGTAGTCCGACCCCTTGCGGGTTGATTTTGATGCCAGGATTTGGGCCAAGGAAGGGCATGGCGAGCGGGGGATGGTGCCTTGACGGCAGGAGCCGTTTGTCCCGAAGATGTGTGCGCCTTTGCCAGCTTTGCTGACCGGATATGGTTGCGGATGTCTTCCTTGGGGATGGACCCTGGCGCGCGCATCCCGCGGGATCATTTGCGACAGGTCAACTTGTGGGAGAGGCCCGCAGTCTGCGGACCCCTCGGAGTTTTGAAAGCCTCAGGCGGCGCGATCCACGCCCCCTGCCCCATCGCTGTCCGCAGCACCGACGATTTCGAGGCGCGCATTGCGGTAGCCTTCCTTGGCGATCCACAGCTCGGCGGCAGTGAGGGACTCGGCGAGATGCAAAAGCTCCGTGTTGCCGCCAAAGTCGAGAAGCACGCGCACCTGCCCCGGCTTTGGTTCCTCAATCACCTCGAAGGAAAGCTGGCTCTCAGCCGAATGGCTGCGCATGATGGTCACGAGGATCACCCCGTCTGAGGCGAAATTCCCCTCATGCAGTGTGAAACTCGCAGGCGCAGTCCATGTCGGATAGACGCGCGGCGGCTCCTTTTTCACAAGACGACCGACGCCGTTGGAGCGTTCCCAGGCCGCCAACTTCTTGGTGAAACGTGCCGGTGGCTTGGGACTGCCATCCGTATAGCGGATCAGCGCCCCAAGGGGGCAGTGTCGATGATGGTTGTTACAGACATGTTTCCTCATCCTGAATGCGAGCTTTGCACCGCATCCTGTTGATATTGTTACGATATAGGGGAAATGAGAGCGGGTTTCCCCGCCCTCGGCTGGCTTTGTCTATTCCGCAGCCATCATGGCAGCAGGCGCATCCGGCAGATCCTCGGTCAGGAAAGCTGGAAGGTCAGCATCGCTGATACTTTCTAGGTCCTCGGAGCCGTTTTCGGCCCCCTGCCCTTCCGCGCCGTCTGCGCCCTCAAACGCCACCAGATCAGCGCGGCGCAGGACCTCGGGCAACCAGCCGGAGCCCTTGAGCAGCCGCTCGGCCTCGCTGGCCATCTCGCCCTTCTTGAGATGATCCAGAAGCTGGGCCGTCCCCTCGCCTTTGGCCTCGCGCACGGCTTCCAGAATACGCGCCTTGGGCACGCGGTTGAGATAAGTGTCGACTGTCGGCTCCCAACCCGCCGCGACCATGTCGAGATCGACAGCCTCGGCCAGACGATCCGCCTGCGCCATGCGCCGGGTCAGCCCGCTGGCCGAGATGCCCGCACCGTAAGGATTGACCTTCTCATGGAGCGCATTGACGCCGAAGCTGAGGCAATGGGCCAGCAGGGACAGACGGCTGGCCTGGTCCAGCGCAGTGAGATAGTCCCAGAGCGCAGCCTCATCGTCCAGCGGCAGATCAGCTTCCCATGCCGCATGCCTATCATCGACTGCAAGCGCCACGGCACTGTCCTTCAGATCAGGTGCTTGCGCAGGCAGATAGACCTGCCGGACAGAGGCCTCGAGACAGCCACCGGGTGCAGCCCCAGCGACGTGGAACGTGTCAGCCACCAGTTTCATCAAGAGCAGCGTGAGTGCGACATCGGGAGACCGACCAAGCGCCTCGCGCAGGGCCAGGGTGCGATGCGCGGTCAGTTCCTGAACGAGGCGCTCGGGCAGAGGCTTCAAAGCGCCTTCATCCTCGTCCTCCGGCAGACCAGCCCCGAGCGGCTGCCCGCCAGAGGTGATGATGGTCCCGACAGAGGCATCGGCATGACCACCGTGGACATCCGAGACGGAAACTCCGGCATCACCCCCCTGCCCCATCTGCGCAGCATCGGCCTCAGTGCCAGTGTTCGCTGCAGTCTCTGCGCGCGGCTCATCCTCGGGTCGGACATAACCGCGGTAAACTGACAACTGCCCCGAGCGATCAAGGGTCACAAAGGCCCCTGCCCGCGTCATTTCATCCGGATCGAAGAGCAGCGGTCGTGCCTCGATCGCTTCCATGGCCAACTCCAATTCGCCAAGACGCGCATCAACCTCTTCGGGTATTTCATCCTGCCCGGCATATTCATCCTCAAGCGCGCGATATTCAGCCAGAAGCGCAGCATGCGCCGAGGTCTCTTCATCACTCATTGGCGCAGGATCACCGGACAGCCGCCGCAACCCTTGACTATAGCCATAAGGCAGATCAAGGGCGACCTCGATCCATTTCCAACCCTCAGTAGCGATCGCTTCGGCCTCAGCCTGCAGCCGATCAGCAACAAGCCGATCGAGCAACGCGACATCCTCAAGCCAGCCACCATCATCGCCCTGAAACAGATCGCGCAGGATGTTGCCGCCTGCGGCTTCATAAGCCTCAGCGCCGACAAATACCGCGCGACGATCCGAGGCGCGGACAGAGGTTTCCGTCAGCATCCGCCGGATCTGAAACGGCTCCTTGTTCCACGAGGATGAAATTACATCCCAGACCTGCATCTGGCGGTCGTGATCCGGATTGACGGTAAATGCCATGAGCTGCTCAAG
>NZ_MJAP01000018.1 GCF_001884735.1 Natronohydrobacter thiooxidans
ATCAAGACGGATACTCACTTCGGCTCGTAGAGGCCACGTATCTCGTTGGGAAGGCTTGATAATTTCTCCCACGAGGGTTCAGGAAGCTTCTGGGCGCGTTCGTGCAGTTCTATGCCGTTTGATACCTTGCGGCATCGCGGTAGCACAGGAGAACGCTACGATGCCACTGACAGTAAAGCAGATCGAAGCCGCCCGTTTCGGTGTAGACAAGGAGCGGCTTGGCGATGGGGGTGGGCTTTACCTGCGCCTGCTTCCCAACGGGGCGAAGCGGTTTCAGGTTCAGTTCGCGCGCGCGTGTGCGCTGACTGAAGACCGTCTGTCCATCAAGGCGATCCGAATTGACCTGGGCGGCCCGGCGCAACAAGTCCCAGACGCTTGTGATCCTGGCGAGGCTCATCCCGGGCGCAGGAAGAGCAAAACAAAGCGACCTGTGGCGGTGGCTGATCATGGTGTCTTGCTGCGCAATGTGGCACGGCGCTGGCTCCCTTCCAATGCTGGCACCAGCCATGGCGTCAGAACAACGTATCTTGTCGGATGCGCTCGCTGGGCTTGACCAGCTTCATTCCTTTCAGGTGCAGCGCGGCGACACTGTTGTTTTTGCACAAGCCCCGCGCGGGCGCGGTCCGGATGGGCTGGCCAACATCAAGTCCTGTGCGAAAAGCATTGTCGGGCTTTTGCTGGGTCAGGCGATAGCGCAGGGCAGGATTGATGGCGTCGGCGCACGGCTGGGCGATGTTGGCCCTGCGCTGATCCCTTCCGGCGCGTGTCCGATCTGACGATGGTGCATCTGGTCACCATGCGCGCCGGGCTAGTCTCGTATCCCGTCGCGCTCTTTCGCAATCCTTGGTCGTGAACGAGATATTATGCGGCTGCGCGGCCTGCATGCCAGTTTCATGTCCTCGCGGTCTAGCGCTGACATATCTCACAACGATGCGCGCGGATAACAGTAGGTTTGCTTGGGCGGTGTTGAGAAAACGTGAGCCCAGGAAGGCTGCAGCCCGCTGCCCTTGCAGCCGCGACGATCTTCTTGACCGCCTGCGCGGAGATGAGCTCTGAGACCGCGCACAGCACCTTCCCGCCGGTTGTCAAGTATAGCTGGGTGTGGCAGACGCGCCTGGCAGAGGAATTTGCCACGCTGCCAGAGCAGGCGCGGGCCTGTGCGAGTAGATAGGTTGGGCAAGGCTTCTGAACTATTGCGTGGCCAAGACCGCGTTCGGCCGCGCAATGTATAATGATCACAACACCTTGACTGCACCCGAAGAATAGGAAATCTCGACGGTAAGCTTGCCCTCATTGACCAACCAGGGACGGATTTCGTAACGCCGCGCGCCGGATTTGTGCATGGGATCGGCCTCCATAATCTCGCGCGCCTGATTCATCGAGTTCGCCCTGATCACCACGGTTCCGTCGCCGCGCCATTCCTGTTCATCCTCGGTCCAGTTCGGTCCGGCGGCGAACATGATGCCGCGGCTTTCGAGATCGACCTGAAAGGCGAGGTGATCCTCGATCACGGCAAGCACCGCGTCCAGATCACCGGTTGGCGTTGTGTGAACGATGTAGAGCTGCTTGCCGAGCATCCCCTTTTTCTTGACCAGATCGCGGATCGCCTGTGCCGACATCGCGTGTTGTGCCATGGTATTTTCCTCCTTTGCCGAGTTGTGTTTCATTTCGAGTGCTCGCAGTCTCGCGGGTGCAACGACGCGCCTGCCTTGTTCAGAGAATGCCGATAACCACCACGGGAAAGGCGAGCATCAGCAGCACCAGAACCAGCATGGCGGCGAGATAGGGCAGCGCGCCCAGATAGACATCACCCAGCGATACCCGCTCGCCCAGAGCCGCCTTGACCACGAAGGCAGCGATTCCGAAGGGCGGGGTAAGAAGTCCGATCTCGACCGCGACGATGGTGACGATGCCGAACCAGATCACCACTTCAGGCCCGATGATGCCGCTGCCCAGCGAGGTGACGAGCGGCAGCATCAGCGGCACCGTGATCACGATGATTGAGGTGGAATCGAGGAACATGCCCATCACGATCACGACGCCGATGAACAGCAAGAGGACCATCCAGAAACCTAGGCCCATATCGGTGACCAGATTGACCATCTGCATCGGCAGCCCGGTCATGACCAGAGAGCGCGAGAACAGGCTGGCGCCAATGATCAGGAACAGCACCGCGACGGTGATCTGCCCGGTCTCGGTCAGCACATCGCGGAAGTTGCGCCAACTGAGCTTGCGGCGGATTGCGGCCAGCAAAAGTGCGGCAAACGCGCCGATAGCACCGGCCTGAGTGGGGGTGAACCAGCCCATATAGATGCCGCCCAGAACCACCCCCACCAGTATCGCGATCGGCACCAGCAGCCGAAACGACGAGCCGAGGGTTTCGGGCTCCAGATCGTCGCTGGTTTCGGGAGCGCCGATGAAACGCGGCGCGAAGCGCGCCAGAAGCACGATGGTAACGCAAAACAGCAAGGCGAGCAGTATCCCGGGCACGACCGCGGCCATGAAGAGCCGGCCGACAGAGCTTTCCGAGACAAAGGCGAAGATGATCAGAAGCAGGCTTGGCGGGATTAACATGCCGAGGATCGACGAGCCCGCAACCGTGCCCGCGGCAAAGCGCGCCGTATAGCCATGCGCCATCATCTGCGGCACGGCCACGCGTGAGAAGATCGCGGCCGAGGCGATGGAAATGCCGGTGACAGCAGCAAAGATCGCATTGGCGACCACCGTCGCCACGCCCAGCCCGCCCAGCAGGCGACGTGTCCACCACGCCGCGACCTTGTAGGCATCGCGCCCGATATCGGCGATGCCGGTCAACAGCCCCATCAGCACGAAGAGCGGCACGACGCCGAAGTCGAACTTGTCTATGGTTCCGGTCGCGGCCACCTTGAGCGTGCGAAAAGCTACTGCGGGATTGTCGCGCACCAGCCAGATCGCGCCCAGGCCGATCACGCAGAGCACGATGGCGACCGGCATGCCACTGAGTAGCAGCAGGAACAGGAAAGCGATGGAGAAGATGCCGATGGTCACCCTCTCGAACCCGGCATTGGCGACGCCGGCGAAAACCAGCATGACTGTTGCCAGCATCAGGGCCAGCACCAGAACCTCGCGAAGAGTAGTCCCGGTCCGGACGGGCCTTGACAGCAACTCCTGGGTCGGCGCGATGACCTGTCGGGCGAATTCGACCGCAAGCGCCACCGCACCGATCAGCGTTGCCAGCGTGAACGGCCAGATCGGCGCGCTGAATACCGTCATGGTGCCGAAATAGGTTCCGCGCGCCAGGTCGCGCTGAAAGTCGGGCAGCAGATGCAAGGCCAGAACGCCGATGACCGCGGCAGCCATGGCCGCAAAGAGGATATCGAGCACCCGCGCCGAAAACACGCTCTGCCGTTCGATTGTACTGTAGAGAAAGTCGATCCGGGTCAGTCGGCCGGTGCGCGTGGCATGGGCAAGTTGCAGAAAGACGATCGGAACGATGGATTTTTCGGTCAGTTCGATCACCCCGTAGAGGGGGCTGGCAAAGAGCTTCAGGCCGATCACATCCGCGCAGATCAGAAACATCAACAACAGAATCCAACAGGTCGCAAAGGCGGCCAACGCGGCAAGAAGACGATCATATATTTGTGTGATAGCTGTGCTGGTTCTCTTGAATGTCATCTGCGCTTGCATTGTGGCCTCCTCCCATTTGGCGCCGGCTCCCCCGGCGCGCGGGGCCGCACGGACAGTGCCGTGCGGCCGTGGTCATGGTCACTGCGACCAGTCGCGCAGGGGCGTCTCGCCCGCATCGGTGATAGCCGCCATGTAGGCATCGAGCAGTTCGGCGCCGTAGGGCAGGTTCGCCGCCCATTGGCTAGCCAGATCGGGCAGCATTTCCGCCCAGCGCGCACGTTCCTCCTCGGGCAGCGTGCTTACGGTAACAGCGGGATCGTCCTGATAGGCGGCGATGACGTTCTGATATCGCGCTTGCAGGAGCGCACCATTCTCATTGCTATATTCGCGCCCCAGTTCGACCAGAACCTCTCGTATGTCGTCGGGCAGACCTTCCCAACTGTCGCGGTTGACCGACATGGCACCGATGAAGTTCGCACCCAGACCGACGAGCGTTACATAGGGCGCAACCTCCTGAAGGCGCAGCGGATAGGCGCCGGTCAGAATGACAAGTACGCCGTCGGCGATTCCGGTCTCGACCTGGTTGTAGTAGGTGGTCAGCGCCCCGCTGACCGGCACGGCACCGACTGCCGACAGCCACGCCCCCGAAGCACCGGGCGCAAGGATGCGCCGGCCACGCAGATCGTCAACGCTTCGGATCGGAAAGTTCGTCAGCAGATGATAGGTGTCGGCTGCGGATGCGCCCAGAAACACCTGATGGTGTTCATCCCAGGACTCGGCCAGGAACGGCAGCTCGTCATGGAGCCGGTTGAACGTGTCGAGCAGAAGCTGCGGGTCGTTGGTGGTGAAGGGCGTGTAGAAGGTGACATTCTGGTAGGGCATGCTGCTTTCCTCCCACAGCGTGCCGACCCAGCCGATATCGGTGATACCCAGTTCCACCGCCGCCAGCGTGTCGCCAAACCCATAGAGCGAACCGCCAAAGGCTTCGGTCCAGTCAATGCGGTTGGGCGAGCCCGCCGCCTCCAGCCGGGCATTGGCTTCGGCAACAACCCGGGATTGGAGCGGTGCGACCCAGGGCAGCGCCGTGGTATGGCTTGACGCGATGGTCAGCCCATAAGTGTCGGCTTGCGCCGTGCCGGTGCCGAGGCCGGCTGCGAGCATAAGGCCCGCCGAGATGGTGCGTTTCATGGTTTCCTCCCTTTGCGTGAATCCGGTTTGATCAGGGGCCGGTGGCCGCCGTTACGGTGCCAGCAGGCTCAAGGCGCATGCGACGCTCGCGCAGCATCGCCCCCCATTCCGCCAGCGCATCGAGCATGTCGCGCGCCGCCTCGATCTGGGTCGGGTTGGGGCTGAAGTGCCCCGCCTCATCGCATTGCTGGCGGTAGAGCGGTGCCACCACATTGTGGTTGAGCGGCACCATGTTGAGCGCCACGCCAACCCGGCGCAGATCCTCGGCGGCGCGCAGCGCGCCCGAGATCCCGCCATAGCTGATTATCGACATCGGCTTGCCCTTCCATTCCTGCGCCAGATAGTCGAGCGCGTTCTTCAGAGCCCCGGGAATGCCGAAATTGTATTCGGTGGTTACGAAGACATAGGCATCCGCCCGGTCGATGATATGGCTGAAACGCTTGGTGTGCTCATGCGTGTAGCGCGCCAGACGCGGGTGGTTCGGCTCGTCCATCAGCGGCAGGGCCAGTGCCTTGAGATCCACCAGTTCGGTGCGGAAGCGGGCATCGCGCTGTGCCGCCTCCTCGAACCAGCGCGCGACGGCAGCGCCGCCACGCCCTTCGCGGACGCTTCCCAGAATGATCTGCAGTGTCAGCATGTTGTGCTCCTTTCCCGCCGCTCACCCGTCTCGGGCAATTGGCGTTGCCTGATAGGCGCGGAACCGCCAGGCGTGTTCTTCCAGAGCCCAGACGGCGAGATACCGGCAATCAAGATCGCGCCGAGTTCCGGCAACATCGACTGTGCCCTTCATGAGGCCATGGACAACCGCCACCCCGGGCAACGCATCTACGCCTTCGATGGTGAAGTCGAGCCGGTGATAGGTGAAATGCCCGCTCTTGACCTTTTCAAGGTAGCTGTCGCGGTCATCCGCCTCGCCACGCGAATGGATGTAGACCAGCGCCGCCGAACACATCATGCGCAGCGCGGTGGTGTCGGCACCAAGCATGGCGATCCGGCGGGTCTCTTCCAGGCCCGCAACCTCGCGCGACAGCGCGGCCGCGCCCATCACACGGGTTCCCTGACTGCTGCGCAGGGGTTGAAATGTTCCATCCAGGCTGTCGACGGCAGCTGTCCCCAGCGATTGACGACCTTGTAGTTCGACAGGTTCTCGCCCGGATCGACGATGCGCGCCTCGAAGGCCGGGTCGTCGATCACCTCCATCTCGGCGGTGCATTCGACAAGGAACCCCGCCGCATCGACGTAATAGGCAAACAGATTGTCGCCCGCGCCGTGCCGCCCCGGCCCCCAGACCAGCCTGCGGTCAAGCGCGTCGAGCACATCGCCCAACCGCTTGAAATCGGCAAAATCGGCAAACTCCCAACTGTAGTGGTGCAGACCCGGCGCCTCTGACTTGACGAAGGCCAGAGTGTGGTGACGCCCGTCACCGGCCCGCATCCAGGAAATTTCCCAGCCAGCGGTCCGCTCGGACAGCTTGAGGCCAAGCACCTGCATCATCTCTTCGGCAGCGCCCGCCGGAACGCGTGCGGCAAGGTTGACGTGGTCGATATAGCGCGGGTGGATGCCCGGTCCGGGATAGCGCATCGGCTGATCGCGCCGCATCGGTGTATGCACCTCGATCTGGTGGCCCTCGCGGAAGCGCAGCGTCACCGCCCGAGCGATCACGGGCAGCGAGGGCGTCTCGCTCACGATCTCCACGCCTGCCGCGCGGGCACGCCGGGTAACTTCGTCCACCTGCGCGCCATCCAGCGCTTCAAGCCCGATGGTGCGCAGCGCGCTCTCACTGGCTTGATGAAACACAAGTTCGGCATGGCGCGTATTGGCCGTCAGCAGGGCGTGCGATTTGTCGCGCGCGACAAGCGACAGCCCCATCACGGCCTGCGCATCATCGATGGCTGCGTCGATATCGGCGACATCAAGGGCGACATAGCCCAGACGTTGAACAAGCGGTTGCATGGTCTTTCTCCCTTCTCGCCGCGCTCAGGCGGCAGCGACTTCGTCTTCAATGTGGTTTTGCAGGATTCCGATGCCCTCGATCTCGACCTCGACAACATCGCCGGGCTTCATGAACAGCTTTGGTTCGCGCGCCCAGCCGATCCCTGCGGGCGTGCCGGTGGCGATCACGTCGCCGGGCTCCAGCGTGATTGCTTCGGAAATGATCGCGATCAGATCGGCCACCGAATAGAGCATGTCGCCGGTATCGCCGCTCTGGACGGTCTCGCCATTCAGGCGCGTGGTGATCCCAAGTCCCTTGGCCCCTTCGGGCAGTTCGTCCGGGGTAACGATTTCGGGGCCAAAGGCGCCGGTACCGTCGAAATTCTTGCCCACGGTCCATTGCGGGGTCTTGAACTGGTAATCGCGGATCGAGGCGTCGTTGAAGATCGAATAGCCCGCGACATGTTGCAGCGCCACTTCCTGCGAAACATGCCGCGCCTGCCGACCGATGACCACTGCAAGCTCGCCTTCGAAATCTAGCTCTTGCGAGCTGCGCGGCCGGATGATCGACGCCCGGTCGGCAACAAGGCTGGTTGCGAAGCGCGGAAACAGAGTCGGATAGGAGGGCTGTGCATAGGGCGACTCTGCCGTGTGGTCGGCATAGTTCAGCCCGACACAGATGATCTTGCCCGGCCGCGGCACTGGCGGCAGCAGGCGTATTGCGGCCAGATCGAGTTCGGGCGCGGCTTCGAGCGATGCAAGCCGATTCTTGATCGCCGGGTCACCGCTCAGGACAGCAACCGGGTCGATCGCCCCAAGGTCGTGCCAGCTTCCCCCTTGCTTGACGGCAACCCCCTCAACCCCGTCCCTAGAATAGGTCATCAGCCGCATGTCGTGCTCCTTTGCAATATGAGTTGTGTTCCGAAATATACTGTTTTTTCCAAAAGTCAATTATTTTGGAAAATATATCCGGACGCGGGTGGAGGCGATGGCTGCACGGGCATTTTCCATAAGCGTTGACTTCTTGGAGATTTTCCATATTTTTCCAAAATATACCTGAAAGGAGATCCCATTGGAGCAGACATCCGTTTCAACCGCGCGCAGTCCGACACGGACCGCCGAGATCCTTGATGTCTTGCGCACCGACATCCTCGAAACCCGTCTGCAGCCCGGAACGCGGCTACGATTCGACGAATTGCGCCGAAGTTATGATGCCGGCATTTCGCCGCTGCGCGAGGCGCTGATGCATCTGGCGTCAGAAGGGCTCGTGGTGTCGGAAGAGCGGCGCGGTTATCGGGTGGCGCCAGTATCCGAGGATGATCTGCGCGAGATTGCCAAGCTGCGCGGCGAGTTCGACGCGCTGGCAATCGCCGAGAGCATCCGGCGCGGCGACGAGTTGTGGGAAGGCCGGGTCATCGCCGCCTTCCACGCCCTTCAGAAACGCAGCAAGATCGGCCCGGATGGCGAGATCGACCGCGAATGGGAAGGCCATCACATCCGCTTCCACGATGCGCTGGTGTCGGAATGCGGCATGCCGAAGCTGATGGGCTTTCGCACCATTCTCGACCTGCAGGCGCGCCGCTACCGCCGCATCGCCGTGCACTACCTGACCGCCCCGCGCGATGATCTGGCCGAGCACCGCGCCATTCGTGATGCGGTGCTTGACCGTGACATTACCGAATCGGGTCGGCTGATCCGCGCGCACTTCATGCGCACGGTGGATATCATCCTGACCAGGCAGCTTGGCTGAGACAGGGCGTCAGGATAAGGGAATATGCTCATCGTGGTCCTCGGGCGGCAGGTCGAAGCGGCCCTGCCCCCAGCGTTCGGCGCGCCATTCCTCTTTCGCAGCCTCGATGCGTTCGCGCGAGGAGACCACGAAGCTCCACCAGATATAGCGCGGCCCGTTCATCGTCGGCCCGCCCATCGCCATCAGCCGCGCGCCCTGCGCGCCCGCCTGCACGGTGATCTTGTCACCGGGGCCGAACACCATCATCTGACCGGCATCATAGCTTTGCCCGGCGATGCTGAGCGACCCTTCGGTGATGTAAAGCCCGCGATCTTCATGATCATCGGGCAGCGGGAAGCGCGCGCCGGGTTCCAGCACCACATCCAGATAGAAGGTTTCCGAATGCAGCGACATAGGCCTTGCCCAGAATCAGCCGCGCGGTGATGCCGGTATCGCTGATCTCGGGCAACGCGTCGCGCCCGTGATGCTCGAAGGCGGGCGCGTCATCCTCATGGTGCTCGGGCAGGGTAATCCATATCTGGATGCCAAACAGGCTCGACGGCCCCTTGCGCGCCGCTTCCGGCGTGCGTTCGGAATGCGTGACACCGCGCCCGGCGATCATCCAGTTGAGCGCGCCGGGCTCGATGATCTGATCGGCGCCGGTGCTGTCGCGGTGATGGAAGCTGCCGCGATAGAGACAGGTGACCGTGCCCAGCCCGATATGCGGGTGGGGGCGCACATCCACCCCCTGCCCGGTCAGGAACTCGGCCGGACCGGCCTGATCGAAGAAGATGAAAGGCCCCACCATCTGCCGCTTGGGTGTCGGCAGGGCGCGGCGCACCTCGAAGCCGCCAAGGTCGCGAGCGCAGGACACGATCAGGGTTTCGATCGCGTTAACCGCGGTATCGCCGGGGCAACCGGGGTCAAGGGTTGGGTTCCAGCTTGTCGGGGGCACTCCTCTTTGGCTGTGGCAAGCGTATGGAAGGGCGGTTTCGCACGCAAACCTTTCCCGTTCGGCAAGAGCGAACACGGGTTTCGCGCTGGCAGCCTTTGGGCGGGTGCGGCACTCTGCCTATCTGCAAGGGGCAGTGTGGTTACTGCGAAACAGGAACAATGAGCGAAGACCATGCCCGGCGGCATCCACCATGTCACCGCGATCACGGCGCGGGTTCAGGCCAATGCGGATTTCTACGTGGCCTTTCTGGGCCTGCGGCTGGTCAAGCAGTCCGCCGGTTACGCCGATGGCGCGCAGTTGCTTCTGTTTTACGGCGATGCTGCGGCCAGCCCCGGCAGCATCGTCAGTTTTCTGGTCTGGGAGGCAGGCGCGCGCGGGCGCACCGGGCATGGCCAGCCCTCGGAAATCGCCCTTGCCGTCCCGTCTGCCAGTATCGGCGACTGGCTGGCTCGCGCGCTCGTGGCGCAGGTGCCGGTTCAGGGGCCATCGCGCGAGTTTGGCGAGCCGGTGCTGCCGCTGAAGGCCCCCGACGGGATCATCGTCAAGCTGGTGGGCGCGGACATGCTCGCCGCCGCGCCCCTTCCCGACCCCATCGCCCCCACGCGGCTGCGCGCCGTCACCATTTTGAGCGCCGTGGCCGAGGCCACCGCCGGTTTCCTGTCGCATTTCGGATATCGAGAGGTTGCGCGCGAGAGAGCGTTGCGGCGGCTTGCATCGGGCACCGACGTTATAGACCTGCGCGATGCGGCGGGTTATGTGCCGGCCATCCCCGGCGCCGGGATGATCGACCATGTGGCGTTGCGGCGGCTTGCATCGGGCACCGACGTTATAGACCTGCGCGATGCGGCGGGTTATGTGCCGGCCATCCCCGGCGCCGGGATGATCGACCATGTGGCGTTCCGAGCGGCCGATATCGCGGCAGTGCGGGAGATGCGCAAGTCGCTCACCCGCGCCGAGGGCCTGACCGAAATGCATGACCGGCTCTATGTCAGGTCTCTGCGACAATCAACAACCTGCGTTACCGTCGCGCCTCCCAGAACGACCGCGCTCACGATCGCCAGCTTCTCATCGTCACCCCAATAACGGCACCGCTCGACCCCCAGAATTTCGCCCCGCATGTTCTCTCCGCGCATAAGAGACGTCATTAACGACGTCGCTATGCAGGTGTCTTGGGCTATCAGCCCGCCTCCCGGCAGGCAGTGACAATCGGGCGGTTACAGCCCACCCTCTGCGGGGCAGCAAGCCCCGTATCATTTCACGACACAAGGCAAAGCTGGCCGAACCAAGCGTTCTGCCAGCATAACCATCACCCGCTCCAGAATTCAATATGCAGACTGACCTTCAGCCATTGCTGGCGCTTGTGCGCCGCCAAGTGCCTTCACGACTTCTCTCGCCCGTGTCGTCATCAACGCCATATCCGAGCCGATGGCCGTGAAAGAATATCCCATATCCCTGAAGCTTTGCACCATTGCCGGTGTCGGCCCAACGATTCCGACCGGTAAGTTCAGCTTGCGCGCCTGATGAGCCGCATCGGCCAGAACGGATTGCACCTCACGATGCCCGATCTGTCCAAGATACCCCATCGACGCCGCCAGATCGCCCGGCCCGACGAACACCCCGTCAAGCCCTTCGATCTTTGCGATCTCTGGCAGCGCGGCCAATGCCTCTGGCGTTTCCAGCTGCACGATGACGCAGGTTTCAGCGTTTGCGCGCTGCAAATAATCCGGCGCGGCACCATAGCCAGAGGCTCTATGAACCGCGGCCACGCCGCGCGTGCCCAGCGGTGGATATTTTGCGGCCGCGACGGCCGCGCGCGCCTCGTCAGCCGATTGGACAAAGGGAAGCATTATCGACTGCGCGCCCGCATCCAGAACCTGCTTGATTGTAACCGGATCATTCCATGGCAGCCGTACCAGCGCCTTCGCCGGTGTCGTCGCAATCGCGCGCAACAGGTTCGCGGTTTCCGCGATCCCGACCGGCACATGCTCCATATCCAGCACCAGAAAATCAAAGCCAAGCTGCCCCAATGCTTCGGCGGTCGACGGTGCGCCAGACATCAGCCAGGTTCCTAATTGACAATGATCCTTTGCCCTTAGCCTCGCTTTGAATGCGTTAGACAAATCCATGTCCGGTACTCCTCAGTAGATTGGCGGTTCTGGCACGACATCGATGCCTTCGAGAAAATCAAAGTCGCAGCCCTCAGGCGCTTGACTGACATGTTTTTGATAAAGCGCGGTGAAACTGCGCTTATAGGGCGACGCCGGAGGCACCCAGCCAGCGCGACGTTCGGCCAGTTCTTCGTCCGGCACTTCCATTTCCAGCCGACCAGCTTCAGCGTCGAGCACAATAATGTCACCCGTGCGCAACAGTGCAAGCGGACCACCCACAGCCGCTTCAGGCGCGACATGCAGAACACATGTTCCATAATGGGTGCCGCTCATGCGACCGTCACATATCCGGACCATATCTGTGACGCCCTGTTTCAGCAGCTTGGTCGGGATCGGAAGATTGCCCCATTCCGGCATGCCGGGCCCACCGACCGGCCCTGCCCCACGAAGCACGAGCACCGTGTCGGCGGTGACATCCAGATCCGGGTCGTTGATCCGGGCGGCCATATCCGCTGGACCATCAAATACAAGCGCAGGACCGCGATGCTTTGGCAGCTCTGCGGCAGAGCTTTTCATGACCGCGCCATCCGGTGCAAGATTGCCTTTCAGCAAGGCCAATGTCCGCCCCTGTGACAGCGGGACGACCGGGTTGTTCATCGGACGGATAACATCGTCATCGTAACAGGCAACACCCTCTAGCGCCGCCCCGACTGTCCGCCCTTCAACCGTGCGCGCATCACGGTCAATAAGGTCGCCCAAGCGGTCCATCAGAACAGGAAGCCCTCCGGCGAACCAGAAATCCTCCATCAGATAGCTGCCCGAGGGGAACAGATTGGCCAGCACCGGAACCCGCGCGGACATCGCGTTCATATCTGAAAGCGAAAGCTCCAGCCCCGCCCGGCGCGCCATGGCAATCAAATGAATCGCGGCATTTGTCGATCCACCAAGCGCCATATAGACCGCAAGACCATTGCTCAGACTGGACTGCGTCAGGATATCGCGTGGCTTCAGGTCTTCCAGCACCATCTCGACCGCGCGCTGACCTGTCCATGATGCAAGCCTTGGATGGCCCGAATCTGCTGCGGGAACACTGGACGCACCTGTTCTGGTCAGTCCCATTGCATCGACAATGGATGTCATTGTCGATGCTGTTCCCATCGTGTTGCAGGTCCCGTGCGAGCGCGTCATGCGGCTCTCAAGGTCGATCCAGTCGTCTTTCGAAATCTCGCCGGTTTGCAACTCGTTCCAGTATTTTTTGGTATGCGTTCCCGCACCGGTGACCTGCCCGCGCCACCGGCCCGAGGACATAGGCCCTGCCGGACAGAAAATCGTCGGCAGATTCATTGACAATGCGCCCATCAGCAATCCGGGCGTGGATTTATCGCACCCCCCCAGTAGCACGCAGCCATCGACCGGATGAGAGCGCAGCAACTCTTCTGCCTCCATCGCGAGAAAGTTGCGGTAGAGCATTGTCGTAGGCTTAACCATCACTTCGCCGACCGACAAAGCGGGCAGTTCGATCGGGTAGCCTCCGGCCTGCCAGATCCCGCGTTTCACAGACTCGGCCCGGTCCCTCAGATGCGCGTGGCATGGGCTAATATCGCTCCATGTGTTGAGGATCGCTATAACCGGTTTGCCAAGGAACTCTTCGCGCCGCATTCCCATCTGTTGAAGCCGCTGGCGATGGGCGAAGCCACGGATATCTTCTGACGCAAACCAACGCTGGCTGCGCAGAGCCTTTATCCTGTCAGACACCTTGCCTGCATTCATGTCACCGCCCTCCTGTTTCGCGATTATCCGCGTTGGTATCCGGTGCAGATTTTCCACCACGTCTGCGGATCGCACCGATGATCGGCGCCGTCACTGCCACGAAAGCGCAGAAAAATAAGATCATCGCGAGCGGCCCAGCCGTGAAAAACGCGAAGAAGTTCCCATCGTGCAGCAGCAGACCCCGGCGCAGGGTCTGCTCAAACTGTGGTCCCAGCACCAGACCGATGACCAATGGCGCCAGCGGAAAACCTGTCAGCCGGAAGAGCAGTCCCGCCGCGCCGAAAGCGACGGCGACAACCACATCCATGGGATTCCCGCGCACCGTGACAGCACCGAGAATCCCGAAAACGATGATCCCGGCCGTTACGATATGCTGGGGAACCGTCAACAGCTTTCCAAAAATCCGCACCAGCGGGAAAGCCAGCACCAGCATCACAAGATTGATGAGGATCAACACCACGAAGATCGCATTCACCAGTTCAAGGTTTTCAGACATCATCCGCACGCCGGGCGTGATCCCCTGCACCACCAAGGCGCTCAACAAAATCGCTGTGACCACATCACCGGGAATACCAAGCGCCAAAGTCGGGATCATCGCGCTGCCGGTAACCGCATTGTTCGACGATTCTGCCGCGACGATGCCTTCGGGCTCACCCTTGCCAAAGTTATCGCGCTTCGGGGATGATTGCCGGGCAAAGGCGTAGCTGATAAACGCCGCAGTCGCCGCGCCGGTCCCCGGCAAAGCGCCGACGAATGATCCGATGGCAGAGCTGCGCAGCAATGTCCTCACACGCCCCTTCCACGCCCGCAGGCTCGGCAAGCGCAAGCGAACGCCTGAAACCTTGGCGGTTTCCTTGTTGCCCGTCGCCACCCGCCAAAAGGCTTCGGACAGTGCAAACAGCCCGATGACCACAGCAATCAGATCAAAGCCGGCTGACAAAAATTGCGTGCCGAATGTGAAGCGGGCAGCGCCGGTCACAGGATCTGTGCCGACAAGAGCCAGCATCAGGCCGATCACCCCCATCAACAGCCCCTTGGCGGTGTTGCCATGCGACACTGCGGCGATGCATGTCAAAGCCAGCACGATCAGGGCAAAGACCTGAACCGAGCCAAAACTGGTGGCAAATCGCGACAGTTGCGGCGCGGCAAGGATCAGCACGGCGCAGGAAATAAGACCCCCGATAACAGACGCCATCGTGGCCCAGCCCAAAGCCAGCCCCCCCTCGCCATTCTGCGCCATAGGGTATCCGTCCAGCGCCGTTGCCGCAGCTTGCGGGGTGCCGGGAGAGTTGACGAGAACAGCAGAGATCGACCCGCCATAAACTGACCCGCAATACACCCCCAGAAGCAATGTCAGGCTGGGGACCACATCCATGCCAAACGTAAACGGCAGGCAAATCGACAGACCAACCACCGATCCCAGACCGGGCATGGCACCGATCAATATTCCAAGCGTCGTCCCCAGCACCAATGCGCTCAGTGTCCAGATATTGAACACATCCATCAAGACATCAATCATTTCAGAACATCCCCCCCGACACCATCAGGGGCAGCCTCAGACCCAGAATGTGATGGAACAGCGCCCAGAACCCCGGGCCTAGCAGCAAGAGCGCGCCAGCAAAGCGCAGCGGGCTGGTTTCGCGAAGCAGCACAAGGATAAGGGCCATGCCTGCCGTCACGGAGAAAAGGTAACCCAGATAAGGCAGTGACAGCGCCACCAGAAACAAAACCACCACCATCAGGGCGGCTCTGCCAAGATGTTTTGGCGCCTCGCCCGGATTGTCCGGCGATCTGGCGGGGATGAAGATCGCGCGAATGCCACACCCCGCCGCCAGAACGATCCACAGTGCCAGCAAGATGCGCGGCAATCGCATCGGCGAATCTGTAGAGGCGGTGTTGATGCCGCCCCCCGAGACAAAAGAAAACCACATGAGAAGTGCCGCCAGCCCTACCAGACCAAAGCACAAGACAGCCTCAGCCTGTCGCGACATCACGGCACCTCCCTTTTAATCAGCCAGCGTTTCTAGCGGTTATTGCGTCAGGCCCGCGTCTTGCAGGATTTGCGCGTTCACCTCGGCATTGCTGCGTACGAAAGCCTCGAAATCCTCAGGCCCACGATACATCAGGCCGGTATTGGTCTGCGCGGCCAGCTCTTGAAACGCCGTCGCGTCAACAGCAGCAGAACAGGCATCTGCCAACGCGCTTTTCTGCGCTTCGTCCAGACCTGTCGGCGCAACAAGGCCTTGCCAGACCGAGAATTCGAGATCGTAGCCAAGCTCGGCCATGGTCGGGATATCCGGATAGGCTTCAAGACGCTCGGCAGAGAAAACCGCCAATGCCGTCACATCGTAGGATTCCATGACCGTGGCAGTGTCGACAAACAGATCAATCTCGCCGCCTGCCATTGCATTCATCGCGACGCCTGTGCCGTCAAACGGCAGATGGACAGAGTTCATATCTGCTTCGGTGGCAAAGGCCGCCATCGCAATATGTGGGATCGTGCCCGGCCCGGAGGACCCGTAAACAACCCGGCTATCGGCGCCTTGCGTTACCCATTCTGCGACTTCCGACTTATCCGATCCGGCTGACTGCAAAAGAAATACAGGCGTCGAAGTCGTCTGGCAGATGTAGTCAAAACTGTCGAGATCATAGGCTGTGTCGCGCAGCGATGGCTGTATCGCCAACGGACCGATCGGAATATAGCCAAGTGTATTCCCGTCCGCTGATGCTTGCGCCACCGCAGCCGCACCGATGGTGCCGGACGCGCCAGCAATATTGCGAATGACGATTGTTCGATCAAGCGCCGCAGAAAACCCCCGCTCGAAAACGCGCGCAACTGTGTCGCTCCCGCCGCCTGCGCCAAATGGAACAACCAGCTCCATGGTCTGAGATTGCGCCGCTGTCGCAGCACCCAGCATCACGAACAGGCTGGCAAACGTAATCTTCGTTCTCATAGCTTCTCCTCCCCTCAGGTTTTGTGGCGAAGCATCCTCCCCACCGGTCAAAATAATAGCGCTACGATTTTTAACGTCAAACACTTTTCTCAGCTGCCGGGGAACCCACCAAAACGTGTTTTCCAGGACGTGTGGCACAGCCGTGGCAGGCGCGCTCTTGTGTCATGTCCACTCCTCGGGATAGTTTTGTGCGGTAGTAAACTGGAAATCTGAGGGCAAAATGACGGAGGTGGAAAAAGCGCAGCGTGTCCGGCGCGGGATGGAGCGCGTGACCATGATGGATGTCGCGCGCCACTCTGGGGTCTCTGCATCTTCGGTGTCGCTTTTTCTGCGCAAACCGGAAGCGGTTTCTGCAAAAATCGCGCCACGCATCGCCGCCGCCATCGAGAAACTGGGCTATGTCCCCAACTATGTCGCAGGCGGTCTGGCCGCAGCGGGAT
This sequence comes from Natronohydrobacter thiooxidans, assembly GCF_001884735.1. GTDB lineage: Bacteria > Pseudomonadota > Alphaproteobacteria > Rhodobacterales > Rhodobacteraceae > Roseinatronobacter > Roseinatronobacter thiooxidans_A. Next base: position 16,683 of record NZ_MJAP01000018.1, read on the forward strand.
CGCGGGTCGTCAGCGTGATCGTGCCATCGCTGCGAAATGCGTTCTTCTCGGAAACCGTGTCCGCACTCGAGAAGAACCTTTCGCGAAATGGCTTGCAAACACTTGTGGGACATACAGAATATTCGCTTGAGCAAGAAGAGCGCCTTGTCAGGGCGGCACTTTCATGGGCACCGGCGGCGATTGTTCTGACCGGGAATGATCACACGGATGGGACCCGAAACCTTCTCCTCAAAACCGCAACACCCGTGGTCGAAATGTGGGAATTACCCGACGCCCCGATCGATTGCGCAGTTGGCTTTCCCCACGAAGAGGTGGGCCGTGCCATGGCCCGGCATTTCATAGCGCGCGGCTATGAGAATGTGGCCTTTCTGGGGGCGCGTCTTGACGAAGATACGCGCGCAGCCAGCCGGGCGCGCGGGTTCATGGAAGAAATGCGCGAGGCCGGGTGCAAAGCGCAACTTATCTCAGACCCGGCCCCTGCGAGCACCGCCACGGGCGCCCGCATGCTCGACGCGATCGGAAACGATGTGCGGGCTGTGGCCTGTTCAAACGATATCGTCGCGCTTGGCGTTTTGTTCGAAGCGCAGAAACGCGATCTGACGATACCAGACAGATTGGCCGTCGCGGGGTTCGGTGATCTCGACTTTGCTGCAAATTGCGTCCCGCCACTGACAACCATACGCCCACAAGCGGAACAAATTGCCGAAACCGTCGCCAATTGCATCCTGAACCGCGAAAGCGAGCAACGCAGCTACCGAACTGACTTTGCCCTGATTCCACGCCGCAGCGCCTGAGCACCCTCCCCCGGACCGGACCTCAGGCCTCAAGATGCCGGACCACATTCTGCACTGTGATCCAGCTTATGCGCGTGTTCGATTCCACTGTCACACCGGCAATATGGGGCGTTGCGATCAGATTGGGCACCCCGGCCAGCGCGTTTCCCGATGCCAACGGTTCATTGGCAAAGACATCCATGGCAGCGCCGCCGATCCCGCCCGCCTGCAAGGCGCGCGCAAGCGCGGTTTCATCGACAATCTGCCCGCGCGCCGTGTTGATCAGCACAGCCCCCGGCTTCATCGCCGCAAGACGCTCTGCATTGAACAGACCTCGCGTTGTGTCCGTCAATGGCACATGCAGGCTGACAGCATCCGCAGCCGACAGAAGGGTTTCAAGCGTTTCATGGCGCTCTGCGCTCTGCCATGCCGGATGATCTGCGGGCAGGAACGGGTCATAGGCGATTATCGTCATCCCGAGCGCGCGCGCGCGTTGTGCAACTGCCTGTGCAATGGCCCCATATCCGACAAGCCCAAGACAAGCACCTGCACATTCATAGCCGATCATCGCCTGCCGTGGCCAATGTCCGGCCAGCACTTCAGAACTGCCCATCCAGGCCGCGCGGCGTAGAACAAGAACCGCTGTGACGACATATTCAGCAACCGATACCACATTGCCGCCAGTGGCAGGACAGACTTCGATCCCGCGCTCAGCCGCAAATTCCGTGTCGATATTGTCAAGACCGACCCCCAGTCGCCCGATCACACACAAGCCGGACGCTGCCTCGATCAGGGCGCGGTCAACCTTCGTGCGGTTGCGCACAATCAGACCATCCGCATTGGCACAGACCTGCCGCAAACGCTCGGCATCATCGACCAGTTCAGGGTCATATGTCACATCATGGCGCGCGCGCAGCCAGTCAATCGCTGGCGCGTCCATGAACTCGGATATCACGACATGGCCCATGGGTTTCCTCTCTTTTAGTCACAATTCCTGAAATGCCCGGTCGTTGCACTGCAACGCCGAAAAACTCATGTTTCACGCTGCAAGGTCACAAAGCTCTCAAGTTCTTCGGGCAGGCTCCTGAAACCATGCCCAAGCCCCGGACGCGCAGACAAAGTCCAATAACCATCCGAGATATGTGCCTGCGAACTTGCAACAAGGTCGCGCAATGGATTGGCGTTTACATCGACTTCAAGCGCGCCCGCGCCCCCGGCAGCCGCGAGAACATGGGCGGAAGCAAGCAGCCCAATCCCGCCACCCAGAAAATGCGGGCAGTATATCTGGCCGTTTTCAAGCGCCTGTTGTGCAACCGCCAGATTGCCGCTGACACCGCCCCATTTGCAGACGTCGGGCTGCACATAGCGCAAATGCCCGGCCCCGATCTGAGTATCGAAATCCGCAAATCCAGCTATATTCTCGCCTCCAGCCAAGGGCACGCCGATCTTTGCAAGTTCAGCCCAGTCAGCAAGCGAAGCATCCGCCACAATCGGCTCTTCCATCCACCGCAACCCCAAAGGCGCGATCTTCGACAGAAACGCACTGGCCTCGGGCACAGACCATGCCTGATTTGCGTCGGCACTCAGCGTCTCAGTCGGTTGCACCAGGTTCATGCAATCGCCCAGCGCCTCTGGCTCCCCGGTGCTGTCGAACCCGACTTTGACCTTGAAGCCGCGAAACCCGATGCTACGCGCGCTTTCAATCGCCTTGGCAGCATTGGCAATATGGATCCCGCTCGCATAGGCCGCAACACGCGCGGCAGGGCGGTCCGACAGCACAGCCGATAGCGGAACCCCGCTGCGCGTTGAAACCAGATCCCAAGCCGCGATATCAAGCCCTGCAATGGCCTGCCGGAACGGTCCCGGCTCACCACATTGCAACGCCCGGATACGGGTCGTTGCCTCAAGGGTGCGCAGCATCTCGGCCGGGCTCTCCCATGTCCGCCCCAGCACGATATGGGCCAGATCATCCATCAACAGATGGACCCGGTGCTCCGCCCCGGCTACAGGCCAGTTTGCAAAAACCTCGCCCCAGCCGACCGCGCCGGACGCCTCTTCGATGCGCACGAACACTGCCGGCCGATCGCGCATGACACCGAAAGACGTTGCGACCGGCGCAGTCAGCGGTGCGCGCAGCGACCAGGCACTAATCCTGTCGATACGAAAGGACAGACCAGTCTCATGCATAGGCGCAAGCGAAGGCACCTTCGCGGTCAATCGTCTGGAAATCATAGCTCGGTGACCACGGCTTCGCATGCGCGCGTGTCAGATCGCACAGGCGCTGCATGCGGGCGCTTCCGTCCTGTGCCAAGGCGTCAAGGACGGCCGCGCGGTCAGGAAAATGCGACTGGATCGCATCCAGCCAGATCGTGCGACCGGCAAGGAACCCCTGAGCGCCCGCAGCATAGGAATAGCTGAGCACCCGCTCGAAATCCTCAGGCGCAGCGCCTCCTGACAGCAGAACCCAAGGAATGCCCGCATCCCTGCAGATCTGGCCGATCGCCTCGAATTGCGCCGCCGCTTCTTTGGCTTCTGCGCTGCCATTACGCTCCGGCAACGACGCCGCAGGCAATGGCGATTCCAGCTTGTAGAGGTCAACGCCATATTCAGGCTTTGCAAATTCCCGCACGCTTTCGACCACCAGATCGGCCCGCTTATCGGCGCTTTCCACATAATCCGTGGTATATTGCTTGCTGTCGGCAAACGGATAGACCAGAAGTTCCAGCACGAAGGGAATGTCATGACGGCGACATTCCGCAGCAACCGTGCGCACATAATCCTGCTGGTGACGAATGACTTCTGGCGCGGCATCAGGGCGATACCATGCCAACACTTTGACGGCATCCCCACCCAGCCTGCGGATCTTCTCGACACTCCAATTATCGATGGAACGCGAAATGCGCCCCCCGGCAGTATCATCAAAGCGATGCTCTTCAAGCGTAACGATCAAACCGGTACGCGCGGGCAGAATATCGATAGCGGCAGGCACTGCGAAATTCGGATCAAGCAACATCGAAGAGGCGTGGTGCGACAGCCCCTCGACCAACAGGCGTTTCGCGGCAAGCATGTCATGGAACGAAACCTCGCGCGCGGCCTGTCCACGCGCTTTGGCAATGGCATTCACAAGCGGCGGGCGCTGATCGAGGGCTACCATTGTAAAAAAACCATCCGCATCCGCCAAGCGCGCCATCCCGCGCGTTTTACCGATCTGAGTCATTCTAGCGTTCTCCACAGCTTGAGTGTTTGTTGAAAATTGGGAATTCCGGCGCGGCCGTTGCGCCGCGTGCATTTCAATGCCGCCGCTGCCGCCGCGAAACCAGCGGCGGACTGGCTGTCAGCCCCTGCCCCGATGGCCATGGCCCATGCCCCATGAAAGACGTCGCCCGCACCATTCGTGTCGACGACATCGACATCGAACGCGGGGTGATGGCGGTGCTGACCGGCCTCGATCCAGTCAACGCCCTGCGCGCCGCGCGTCACCGCCGCGACCTGGCAGCCATATTTCACCAGCTTCTCAAGCCCCTCTGGGCCTGCAAACTGCGCTAATGCCTGCTCAGAGAAAATGGCGTGATCGGTCAGCGGCAACAGGGTTTCAAAGACCGACGCTTCGGCAACATCCGCATCCAGTACTGTCGGCACCCCGGCATCCCGCGCGGCGCGCAACACTGCGACCGCGCCCTCCGGCCAGCGCGGGTCCACAAGGACCGCATCAGCCTCACGGACCTTCTCCAGGTTAAGCCAGTCAGGCGATTGCGGCAAATCCGCACCGCGAAAATTGACGATCAGGCGCTCGCCTTCCGGATCGACCAGCACGCAGGACACCGACGACCGGGCATTCTCGAACAAGCGGAACTGATCGACATTGACGCCATCAAGCGCAAGCTCGCGTTTCATGGCCAGACCTGCACTGTCCTGCCCGGCACGGCCCCAGAATTGCGCTTGCCCGCCAAGCTGGGCAACAGCGACCGCGGCTGTAGCCGCCATCCCGCCACCACCCGACACATAGCCACCTGCCACGGATTTACCTGCATCCTGCGGCAGCAAACCGACCGACCAGATGTGATCCATGGCCGTAAGCCCGAGGCAGATCACCACCGGATCAGTCTTTGTCCAACCTTGGGCTGCGGCAATCATAGACCAGCTATGCAGAGATATTTCATCTCCACATACTCCTCGATCCCATGGCGCGACCCTTCGCGACCAAGGCCGGATTGCTTGACCCCGCCAAACGGCGCGGCCTCATTCGCGATCATGCCGGTATTGATCCCGACCATGCCGGATTCCAATGCTTCCGCGACCCGGAACACCCGCGCCAGATCGCGGCTGTAGAAATACGCCGCAAGGCCGAACTCGCTTCGATTTGCCAGTTCGATCGCCTCCTGCTCAGTTGCGAAAGGGATCACCGGGGCAAGTGGTGCGAAAGTTTCCTCTCGGGCCACAAGCGCATCGGGGCTGACATCTGCAAGAACGGTCGGCTCGAACCACGACCCGCCCAAAGCGTGCCTTTTGCCACCCGACAGCACGCGCGCGCCGCGCGTCACCGCATCCTGCAAATGGGCCTCGACCTTTTCCACAGCCGCAAGATCAATGAGCGGGCCTTGCTCCACCCCGTCCTGCGCGCCGTCACCCACATTCAGTTTCTGCGCGGCTTGCGCCAAGCGCTGCGCGAAGTCTTCGGCGATAGACTGGTGCACATAGATCCGGTTTGCACAGACGCAGGTCTGACCGGAATTGCGAAACTTCGCGATCATCGCGCCCGCAACGGCGGCATCAAGGTCTGCATCCTCGAAGACAATGAAAGGCGCATTCCCCCCCAGTTCAAGCGAGAGCCGCTTGATGTCATCTGCACTTTCACGGATCAACCAGCGCCCGACCTCGGTCGAACCTGTGAAACTGATCTTTGCGACATCCGGGCTTTTGCAGAAGATCGACCCGATCATCTGCGCCTTGCCGGTCACCACCTGAAACACGCCAGCGGGGATGCCCGCCCGTTCCGCCAGCACCGCAAGCGCGATTGCTGAAAGCGGTGTCTGGGACGCAGGTTTCACGATGATCGGGCACCCGGCAGCAAGCGCGGGACCGGCCTTGCGCGTGATCATGCCATTGGGGAAATTCCACGGCGTGATCGCAGCGCAGACCCCGATGGGTTGTTTCAGAACGATAACGCGCCGGTCCTGTGCCGGTGCGGGGATCACTTCGCCGTAAACGCGCTTGGCCTCTTCGCCGAACCATTCCAGATAGGCGGCATTCGACAGGATTTCGCCTTTGGCTTCCGCCAGCGGCTTACCTTGTTCCCAAGTCAGGATCTGCGCCAGATCATCCGCATTCGCGACGATCAGATCATACCATTTGCGTAACAGCGCACTGCGCGCCTTGGCGGGGCGCCCGGCCCAATCGGCGCGCACGGATTTTGCGGCAGCAATCGCGCGCTCGATCTGCTCTGCACTCAGGCTCGGGACAGACGCAATCACGGCCCCATCCGCAGGATTTGTCACAGCAATCGCGGCCTCTGGCGCTGCCGCAATCCACGCGCCCGCGATGAAGGCATCTGCGCGCAGCAAGCTCTGATCAATCAGTTTCAATGTCATAGCGTCACTTTCCGTTTTTTCCGATGAGGCGCATTTCCGTGGCACTGTCGAAAAGATGTGCCTTGCCGGCGATGGGGCGCAAAAATACCGAACCACCGGCCACGGGCCTCAGGTCAGGCGAGACGCGGGCGATCAGATCCTGCTCCGCAGCGCGGACATGGATCAGCGTGTCAGAACCCAGAGGCTCGACAAGCATGATTTCGGCAGGGATGCCCTGCCCCTCTGGCACCACTTCAAAATGTTCGGGGCGCACACCAAGGATCAGGTCAGGCCCACTGACCCCTGTGCTCAGACCACTGTCAAGCGGCAAGCTGTCCCCCCCTGCCAGCCGAAGCTGTTCGCCCTCCAGAGTAATCGGCAGAAAATTCATCGAGGGCGAGCCGATAAAGCTGGCAACAAACAGATTGATCGGGGCCTCATACACCTCTTCCGGTGTCCCGACCTGCTGGATGACGCCCGATTTCATGACAACGATCCGGTCGGCCATGGTCATCGCCTCGATCTGGTCATGCGTGACGAAAACCATCGTCGTGCGCAATTGCCGGGACAGTGTCTTGATTTCGGCCCGGACCTGCCCGCGCAGCTTCGCGTCCAGATTTGACAATGGCTCATCGAACAGGAACACTTGCGGGTCACGCACGATCGCACGGCCCATCGCCACCCGCTGCCTCTGTCCACCCGAAAGCGCCTTTGGGCGGCGATCCAGATAAGGGTGAATGTCCAGCAATTTCGCGGCAGCATCAATCTTGGCGTTGATCTCGCTCGCAGGCAGGTCACGCATTTCCAGCGCAAAGGCCATATTCTGCCGGACCGTCATATGCGGGTAGAGCGCATAATCCTGAAACACCATGGCAATATCGCGCTTCGCTGCAGGCACATCATTCACGCGCCTGTCCCCGATCATCAGATCGCCCCCGTCGATTGCTTCCAACCCGGCCAGAACGCGCAGCAATGTCGACTTGCCGCAGCCTGATGGGCCGACCAGCACGATGAATTCCTCATCCTCGATTTCCAGATTCAAATCCGGGATGACGGTCGCCGCCCCATATTTCTTGACGACGTTTCTCAACGAGATCGAGGCCATTACTGCTCCCCTGCAAATGACAGAATGGGTTTGATGGATTTGCCGCTCGCAAAATCCGCGAATTTGCGTGGCAGATCCGCCAGCGCAAAGCGATCATCGACAAGTCTGGCGTAACGCGCGCGATCCGCGCGCAGAAGCGCCACATTTTCCGCAAACTCGCTTTTCGGGAAATAGAAGGTTCGCGTCATAGTGAAATCCTTGCGGCGAAAGACCTTGTCTTCGTTGATCACCCAAGGTTTTGCATTCTCGCCCACCAGAACAATCACGCCAGCAGGCAACACGAGATGGATCGCCAGATCCCGCGCAGCGTGATTGCCGGAACATTCCACGATCAGATCATAGCGTTTCTCAGTGCTGGCGGTCGGGACGATATTTGCACCGAATTCACGCGCAAGTTCCGCCCGCTCGGTGTTCGGCTCACTGACATCAATGCTGCCATAGCCCAAGGCATGTGCCGCCAGCAGCACACCCAGCCCGACAGGCCCTGCCCCCATGACAAGCACTGTCGGGGATGAATTGCGCAAATGCCGCGCCGCTTCGCGCAGCGCATGCGCCGAGGTTCCGATCGTGTCCAGCAGCAGCGGCGCAAGGGTTTCGTCAATATCTTCAGGAACTTCCAGTAGACAGTTTTCCGGCACGGTCAGGAATTCGGCATAGCCACCATGCCGGTTCCACCCGATCAGCGAGGATACAGTCAGACAACTTTGCGTCATGCCCTGAAGGCAGGTCGCGCAACTGCCGCAATGCTCGGGGATATAGACGGCGCAAAGCTTACCGTGCAGCCTGTGGCCGGGCTGTTCGACCCAACCGGCAATTTCATGGCCTGCGATAAATTCTGCACCGCCACGCCACAGTTTGAAATCCGAACCACATAGCGCGGTCGAGGCGACACGCAGAAGTACTTCATTGGCGGCAGGTTCGGGGCGCGGTGCCGCCACGACATGGATTTCCTCATTCCCACGGAAATCAGCCGCCTGCATCATCGATTCATTGCTACGCATGTTCATCCTTTCACGGCGCCAAGGGTGAGCCCGGAAATCAGCCATCTCTGAACGACAATCGCCAGAATCAGCGGTGGCAGGGCGATAATTGTGGCAGCGGCCATCAGCCCACCCCAGTTGGTCGAGCCTTCGCCGATGAAGTTGAAAGACGCCGCGATGAGGGTCTTGGTCTGCGCATTGCTCAGGACCAGCGCGAACAGAAAGAAGTTCCACGAGAACACAAAGGCCAGAATAGAGGACACAGCCAGACCTGACGACACGAGCGGCAAACCGATCCGCCGGAAAATCCGGAAGGGCGAGCACCCATCAACCTGCGCCGCTTCAAAGATCGAACGCGGGATCGCATCGAAATAAGGCAGCAAGACCCAGATCACGATTGGCAGGGTGATCACAGCATGCGTCAGGATCAACGCCCAGTAGCTGCCGATCATGTCCACTTGCCGAAACATCACATACCATGGCAGCAGGAACAGCGTGCCCGGTGCCATCCGTGCCATAAGCGCAACGACAGCAGGCCATGTGATCCGCGTCCATGACGCCACGAAAGCAGCGGGTGCACCGAAAAGCAGGCCCAGAATGGTCGATCCGGCAGTCACGATCAGCGAATTGACGGCATAGCTCAGAAAGGGTGTCTGGCGTGTCAGCGTCGCGTAATTCTCTCCTGTGGGCGAGAATACCAGCGTCGGCGGATATGCCGTGACCTCGTGAGAGGGCTTGAATGAGGACAGGATCATCCATGCCGTCGGCGTCATCACGATGATCCCCGCAAGGACCAGTAGCGCCACATTGACCCAATCCAGCCAGGGTGCATCCGAGGGTTTTCTTGACATATTACCACTCCACTCCTGCACGCAGCCGATTAAGTGCAATGACCGCACCCAGAACCATCACTGACAAAGTGACCATCAGCGCGCTGGCATAGCCCAGTTGGAAAAACTCGAAGCCCTGCCGGAACCCGTAGATGTTCAGGGTCATCGAATGGTTTGACGGGCCGCCCTGCGTCGTGATGTAGATCAGGTCAAAAAACCGCAGCAGATCGACAGAGCGCAGCACCATCGCGGTGACCAATGTGGGCAGCAACAATGGCAGCGTGATCCGGAAGAATACCGCACGCCGCGAAGCGCCATCTATTTCGGCGGCTTCATAGACGGATGGCGGCAGCGATTGCAGCCCCCCCAGCACAATAAGCGCGACATAGGGGGTCCATTGCCATGTGTCGATTATGGCAAGCGTTGGCACCACCATCATCGGAGAGGCCAGCCAATCGGACGGCGGCAGGCCAAGTGAGGTCAGAATCCAGTTCGCAGCCCCAAGCGAAGGATCAAGGATCACAAGCCACATCATCCCGGCCACGACCGGCGGCATCAGAAAGGGCGAGATGAAAAGCGATCTCAGGATACCCGGCAGGCGTTTGGCACGAAATAACAACAACGCCAGGCCAGTACCAAGCACCAACTGCATCACCAGCGAAAGAGCATAAAGATAGAAGGTGATCCAGATACCGTTCCAGAACTGCGCATCATCGATCATGCGCCGGTAATTCCCCCCACCCCAGCCCGTGATCTGACCGGTCGAGGAATAGGTCTGAAAGCTCATCCAGATTGTGTAGATGAACGGAAACGCAATCATGCTGACGGTAAAGACAAGCGCCGGCAGTGACATCATCGCCATCTGGCGACGCTGGTTGTTTTCGACTCTCATTGTCTGTCTCCCTATCCGGCCAGAAATCCGCCATCGACAGAGAACACCGATCCTGTGACATAGCCCGCACCGGGCATGCACAGAAACGCGACTGTGGCGGCGATTTCCTCGGGCTGTCCCCACCGCCTCAAGGCCGTGCGGGCGGCGATGCGGTCATAATGCGCTTTGTCCTTGCGCCCTTCGGCATTCAGCGGCGTTTCGATATATCCCGGCGCCACCGCATTCACGCGGATGCCCTGATCCGCCCAGGCATGCGCAAGCGCGCGCGTCAGCATCACCACACCCCCCTTCGAGGCACAATAGGCAGGGAGCCTTGGCAAAGCCGCAAAGGCATTCATCGACGCGATATTGACGATGCTGCCCCCAGAGGCCGCGAGCGCCCCCTGAAACGCAAGGCAGGTGCGCATGGTGCCTGTCAGGTTCACGTCAATCACCGCCTGAAAAACCGACAGATCATATTCCGCGTCCCGCCGCAGGATCCCTGCGGCATTGACCAGACAATCGACATGCGTGCGTGATGCCGCAAATTCTGTCATTGCCCTGTCATCGGTAATATCCAGAATTTCGACACTCAGACCCTCTCGCCCCTGATGAGGCGCCGCGTTGACCTCTGCGGCAGTGGCACCGGTCGCGGTCACGGATGCGCCATGGTGCAAGAACTCGTCAACAATTGCCGCGCCGATCCCTCCTGTGCCGCCAATGACGACAGCATGAAACTTTGGCGGCAACAGGAAAGATGCAGACGTCAAGCCAATGCTCCCCTGCGATAACGGTTTGGATTGCCAGACCAGCGCAGTCTATGCGCTGGTCTGGTGCGCAAGGCTCAGTCTCTTGCGATCAGCGCATTCAGAGCAGTGTCGGCACGCGCGCAGGCCTCTTCGACTGTGCCATTGCCCAAAAGCAGATCCGCGACCGCCTGCCCGATATATTCACGCGATTCCGGGTTGGCGACGATCGGATAGCCAATCTCGGAAGACCCGGTATTGGCAAGCACGGTCAAAGCGTCGTGCCATTGCTGGCGCACCTCACTTTCGCTCAGCCATGCCCGGTAATCCTCGGATTCCGCGATGGCCTCACGCGGGGGCGCGATCCCTTCCAGTGCAAGGCGTGCCTGCATTTCCGGGCCAGTTGCCCATTGCAGGAAATACCATGCCGCATCCGGATTGCTGGAATGCGAAGAAATCGCCAGCGACCAGCCGATCACTGTCGGATGCGACCCGCCCGGCCCTTCGGGCAGTGGAATGATCGCGGTATCCTCAAGCCGGACACCACCCTCCATGATCGGTCCGAACTCGTTTGACGACTGGAACGACATGGCCGAACGCCCAGCGCGATAAAGCGCAGTCAATTGTTGGAAGCTGTAATTCACCACCCCCGGAGGGCCATAGTCCCGAAGCAGATCAGAATAGAGCGTGAGGGCTTGCTGTGCTTCAGGCGCGCAAAGTGCCGACTGGCCGTCATGCATGTATTCGCCGCCCATATTGCGCAAGAAACCCGCGAATGTGTAGGGCACCGCCGGTGCCAGCCCGCGCGACGCAAACGGGGTCAGATCGGTGCAGTCGCTCAGGCTTGCGGCCGCGTCAACCAGCGCGTCAAGCGTTGCCGGGGCCTCAAGGCCACATTCCTCGAAAACATCGGTGCGATAATAAAGCAACGGACCTTCAATATTCAGCGGGACCCCGGTCAATGCGCCATCAAAGGTCGCCGCCTCCATCAAGGCAGGTCCAAACCCCTGCGCATCATAGTCTGGCGACACGTTGTTCTCGATGAAATCCGAAATATCCGCATACCAGCCCGCGGATGCAAATTGCATGCCCTCGCGCGAAGGAAGCGTCATGAAGATGTCGACCTCATTGCTGCGCGCGTTCATCACTGTCATCAAGCGCTGGCGCATCTGCTGCTCTTGATAACTGTCCACCACCAGATTGATGCCGGTCAGCTCACGGAACTCGTCTGCATTTGCAACGATCAACTGCCCGAGCGGATTGGAATTTGCCAGAAATGTAATCGTTTCGCCTTCATGTGCGCGCCAGTCGAACTCCTGCGCGACACTCACAGCAGGCCAGCAAACGGCAAGCGCTGTCGACAGGTACGCGGCACTTCTGAATGTTATGTGCATGTGCTTCCTCCCTTGAATGGTAGTACCGTCCATACTGCCTCCAACAGCATGTAACCGGTTACATATCACCTGAATTTCCCTCACGTCAAGGATTCGCGTCGCACCACGTCAAGAAACAGTTTTCAATTCTGAAATTCTACGGCTAAACTTGCTTAGGAGGATCGCATGAACACCAGAAATTCTGACATTTCCTTAGGAAATCGTAAGGCCATCGGGATCCGGGACATCGCGAAACGCGCCGAGGTTTCGACAGCAACCGTGTCGCGGTTCCTGAACAATCCGGCCTCTGTCGGTGTCGCATTGCGGCATAAGATTGACAAAGTCATTGAAGAAACCGGTTATATTCCGCACGCATCCGCACGCGCCTTGTCCTCCCGCCGGAACCAGACGATCGGTGCGATCGTGCCGACTGTGGACAACGCCATGTTCGCCCAGGGGATACAGGCTCTGCAAAGCTTTCTGGCGTCAAAAGACTATCTGCTGCTTCTCGCCACGAACGAGTATGATCTGGAAACGGAACTGCGACAGGCCCGCAATCTGGTCGCTCGCGGCATCGATGCCCTGATCCTGCGCGGCGACAGGCACCACCCGACGCTGCATCGTTTACTGGCGGCGAATTCGATCCCCTTCATCAATGTGGGCGTCTATGAACCGGCCAAGCCCTACCCCTCTGTCGGGGTCGACAACCGAGAGGCTGGCAGAGAACTAACAAGATACATCACCGGACTGGGTCATAAACACATCGCAGTCGTTGCCGCACATCAGCGCAACAATGATCGCGCGCAAGCCCGGCTCGACGGGATCCTCTCCGTTCTCGCAGAAAACGGATGCAGCCCTCCGGACGAATGGGTCTTGCATGTGGACTACAACCTGTCCGATGCGGGCGATGCCGCGCGCATGCTTTTGCAAGGGCCAGACAGACCGACCGCCATTATCTGCGGCAATGACGTCATCGCCTATGGCGTGATGATGGCGGCCATCCGGCTGGGTGCCTCAGTCCCGCAAGATTTGTCAGTGGTTGGTTTTGATGATCTCGAATGGAGTCGGCATCTGCAACCAAGCCTGACAACCATTCACATGCCGACAAATGAAATCTGGACCCGTGCAGGCCGGTATCTGGTCGAGGTGCTGGCCGGTCACGCTCCGGTTCTGCATCAACAGGTCCAGTTTCATCTGGTCGTGCGCGAATCAACCGCGCCGCCGCGCTAATATATCGCTGAAAAAGCCCCCGCCTCGACAACGGACTGAGAACATGCGCCCCCCGTTCGCAGAATAACGGCGGGTGTGAAGATGCGCGGAAACCTTTTCGGGTGCATGTACCCCACGCGCAGAACAGCACGGAGATCCCGCGACCTCGCCCAGATGATAGAACAACTTTCTGACTGGCGAATAAAGCCGTATTGATGACACGGATGCTCCCTTATTCTTTGAAGTCTCTCGCAAACAACATCTTGGCACGTTGTGATGTCAATGAAAGGCGCAATCCGCGCCATCAACAAGCAAGTCCTGTTATCATCATGGCCCAACGATCTGGCACCCTTCGGTCAGTCGCGAAATAGACGCGAGCAGTGACTCTCTGTCGATTGCGAAATGCTGGTACAGATCCTGAATCGTGCCGGTTTGCCCGAAATGCTCGACACCATGCGCGAGGGTGCGGTGCCCGGCCACGGAGCCGAGCCAGGCCAGCGTTGCCGGATGACCGTCAATCACTGTCACAAGGCTGCAACTCGACGGCAATGGCATCAGCAGGCGTTCGATATGGCTCTGCGCCGCCGCATTTCCGCGCGCACGGGCACGTTGCGCGGCGCTCCAGCCCGCCGCAAGCCGGTCGGCAGAGGTCACGGCCAGCACCCCGATATCGCGCCGGTATTCCCCGGCTATCCCTGCAGCGGCGATCGCTTCCTCCGCGACCGCGCCCTGATAGGCGATGACGACACTGCAATTCGGACCGGGTTCGCGCAGCCAATAGGCCCCGTCAATCACGCCCTGCCGGAACCTGTCGCTGGCGCGGCGTCCGGGCTGTTCCAGCGGTCGCGTGCTCAGGCGCAGATAGACCGAGCCGCCGGTTTCGTCGCGCAGCCATGTGCGCTCGTCCGGATCGCCCTCGCCGTCGCGCTGCAGATAGTCGAAGGACCAGTGCAGGATCTCGGCCAGTTCATCTGCAAAAGCCGGTTCGAATGTGGCAAGACCGTCCTGCGCCATGCCGGTCAGCGGTGTGCCGATGGACTGATGCGCCCCGCCCTCGGGGGCAAGCGTGACGCCCGAAGGCGTGCCGACAAGGATGAAGCGCGCATCCTGATAGCAGGCATAGTTCAGCGCATCGAGACCGCGATGCACGAAAGGGTCATAGACCGTGCCGATGGGGATCAGCCGCCTGCCCCAGAGCGAATGCGCAAGCCCTGCCGCGCCAAGAAACAGAAAGAGATTCATCTCGGCGATGCCAAGCTCGATATGCTGACCTTCCGGAGAAAACTCCCATTTCGCGGTCGAGGGAATACGATGCTCGATGAACGCATCGGGTTGCGCCTGCCGGGCAAAAAGCCTGCGGCGGTTGACCCAGGCCCCGAGACTTGTGGTCCCGGTCACATCGGGCGAGGTGGTGACGATGCGTCCGGCCAGCGCGCCGGTGTCACGGGCCAGATCGCCAAGGATCTTGCCAAAGGCGAGCTGGGTCGAAATCTCGCGATCCGCAGGGGCGTTCAGCTGCGGCAGATCCAGCCGCTCTTCTGCAAAGCGGCGCGGGAAACGGGCAAAAAACGGCACCTGTCCCAGAAAGGCGCGCAGCCCGTCCGCGTCATCCACGGCCGCGAACCGGTCCCATTCCGCGCCCTCCGCCACGCCCATCCGCGCCTGCCAGTCCGCCATCTGCGCCTTGGTCATCAGACCGCCGTGATTATCCTTGTGACCGGCAATCGGCGTGGCCCAGCCCTTGATCGTATAGGCCAGAATGCAGGTCGGACGATCATGGTCGATGGCGGCGAAGGTCTCGGCCATGGTCTGCACGCAATTACCGCCCAGATTTTCCATCAGTTCGGCCAGTTCAGCATCGCTGCGCCGCGCGATCAGGGCCGAAACATCGCCCTGATCCCCCAGATCATCCATCAGCCGTTTGCGCCAGACCGCGCCCCCCATATAGGTCAGCGCGGAATATTCCGCATTCGGACAGGCATCGATCCAGCCGCGCAGGGCTTCGCCGCCCGGTTCGCGGAAGGCCGCACGCTGCAGATGGCCGAATTTGACCCGGATCACATCCCAGCCGAAAGCGTCGAAAATCTTCTCGACGCGCTCCAGCAGACCCTCGCGCACGATCCCGTCCAGCGACTGGCGATTATAGTCGATGATCCACCAGCAATTGCGCAGATCGTTCTTCCAGCCTTCCTGCAACGCTTCATAGATATTGCCCTCATCCAGTTCCGCATCCCCCAGCAGCGCGATCATCCTGCCGCAGGGGACGTCCCTGCCCCAGGATTTGGCCCGCAGATAGTCCTGCACCAGCGCGGCGAAGGATGTGATCGCCACCCCCAGCCCCACCGATCCGGTGGAGAAATCAACATCATCGACATCCTTGGTCCGGCTCGGATAGCTTTGTGCACCGCCATAGCCGCGGAAATTCTCCAGCTTCTCGCGCGGGATATTGCCCATCAGATACTGCATCGCGTGAAAGACCGGCGCGGCATGCGGCTTGACCGCAACCCGGTCCTCGGGGCGGAGCGCGGAAAAATAGAGCGCCGTCATGATCGACACGATAGAGGCCGAGGAGGCCTGATGCCCGCCGACCTTGATCTCGTCGGTCTTGGGCCGGAGATGATTGGCATTGTGGATCATCCAGTGCGACAGCCACAAAAGCCGCTGTTCGATTGTCTTGAGATATGCAGCCGTGTCGGTCATGTCGCGCGTCCCCGAATCCATCAATGCGTTGTTGCACGATAGCGATCTGTATCCGGCGATTGGCACCAAATCATTTGCCATTCCCGGCCAGTTGCGCTGAAATCACGCGCATAGCTCATCCCTCACGATGGAAATCAGCGCCGATGCCCGAGAACCTTGACAGAATCGACTACAAAATCCTGCATGCGCTGCAGCAGGATGCCCGTTTGACCCATCAGGAACTCAGCGAGAAGGTCGGGCTTTCGCCCTCTCCCTGCGCGCGGCGCATCCGCAAGCTTGAAACCGAGGGTTTCATCACCGGCTACAGCGCATCCATTGATGATGCGCGACTGGGATTTGGCTTCAGCGTCTTCATTTCCGTGCGGCTCGACCGGCAGATCGACGACCGGCTGATGGCGTTTGAGACCGAGATACAGCGTTGTCCCGAAATCGTCGAATGCTGGCTGATGACCGGGCGCTTCGATTATCTGCTGCGGGTTGCCGTCAGCGATCTGGCGGAATTCGAACGCTTCCTGACCAGCCGCCTGACCAAGCTGCCGGGGGTCGCCTCGCTTGACTCTTCGGTTCCGATCCGGCGGGTGAAAAACCTGCCCGCAAGACTGGAATGACCAGACAGACGGCAGAAAGCTCAGCTCCGGTTGATCTGATACTGACGCATCTTGCGATAAAGCGTCGGACGCGAAATCCCCAGAATCGCCGCCACGCGCGTCAGATTGCCTTTCTCCGCCAGAATCGTGCGCCGGATGGCGCTTTCCTCGATGCTTTCCAGATCCCCGGAATGACCGCTCAGGATGATCTCAAGCGAATCCGCCTCGGGCGTTGGTTCGTCAAGATCGCGGCGCAACTCGGGCGGCAGATCGCGCGCGGTCACGACCGGGCCGGAGGCCACGAGATAGATCCGCTGCATGAGATTGCGCAGTTCGCGCACATTGCCGGGCCATCTGTATTTCAGGAACAGATCAAGGGTATCCTCGGCGAATTTCATCTTTGGCCGACCGGTTTCCTGCGCATAATGGGCCGAAAAATGCTCGATCAGCGCAAGGATGTCATTGCCGCGCTGGCGCAGCGGCGGAACCTCGATCGTGACCACGCCGATCCGGTAGAAAAGATCGCGCCGGAAGCGGCCCTTGTCGATTTCCATCCGCAGGTCGCGATTGGTCATCGCCACCAGCCGGACATCCACGGCGCGGCGCTTGTTGTCGCCCATCCGGTAGACGGCCCGCTGTTCCAGCGCCCGCAGCAGATAGGGCTGCAATTCAATCGGCATATCCCCGATCTCGTCCAGACATAGCAGCCCACCATCGGCAAGTTCGAACTTGCCCGGCCTGCCGCCGCGAACCGCGCCGGTGAAAGCACCGTCAACATAGCCGAAAAGCTCGGCGCCGATGAGGTCACTTGAAATCGCCGCGCAGTTCAGCGGCACATAGGGCGCCTCTGCGCGGTCAAGCCGGCTGTGGATCAGCCGGGCGAAAAGCTCCTTGCCGACCCCGGTCTCACCCTGGATCAGCACCGAGACGTTGGCGGTTGCGGCGCGTTCTGCCAGCTCGATGGCTTCCAGCATGCCCGGCGATGACCCGATGATATGGATTGTCGCTTCGGACACATTGCGCCGTGGCCTGATGCTGCGGGCGCTGAAATCCGAACGCAGACCCGCGCCATCCGATTTCAGAAACAGCGCCGCACCGCGATAGGCATTCCCGAGGATCAGGCGCTCCAGCCCCTGCGCCTGCACTTCGGGGGGCAGCAGCCGGGGCAAGTCCTTGTCGGAAATCCCCTCGATATCCGGCAGCAGCTTGTGGCCGACAATGAGTTTTTCAGGTGCCGGGAAACGCGCCTCATCGACCCCCCTGCGGAATACGATGCGCCCGCTGCTGTCGAGCAGCAGAACCGAACTGTCAGTGCGGCTGTATTTCGATTGCAGGAAGGCTTCAAGCAATTGCGTGCGGTCCTGCCGCTGACGCTCTGCTAGCGCGATCTCGATTTCACGGGCGGCGGCCAGCACCAGCGCGACATTGTGCCGCCGGAAGATATCGGGCGGGCCGGACAGATCCACCACACCGATAATGGAATTGTCAAACGGGTTGCGGATCGGGGCGCCTGCGCAGGTCCAGCTCTGTATCCCTTCCACAAAATGTTCCGAGGCATGAACATACATCGGCTTGCCGGTTGTCAGGACAGTGCCGATCCCGTTCGTGCCGACAAATTTCTCATTCCATTGCCCACCGACTTCCAGATGGATGCCCTGTCCGTCGTCAAGGACCGATTCATCGCCGATCGCATCAATGATCACGCCCTGATCATCGGCCAGGATCAGGATCGATTTTGCTTCACTCAGATGCGGCTCCAGACGCCGGAAGGCCGCCAAAGCGGCCTTGCGCAGATGCAGATTGCGTTCCCGCCTCAGGGCAATCTCGTTATCATCGGGTATCTTGCGCGTCCCCAGATTGCCCGCATCCACCCCCAGTTGCAGACTGCGCTTCCAGGAGGCGAAAATATCCTCCCGAACGTGGTCCGGATGAGCACTCCCGGACATATCGGATGTCACGAAGGACTCCCATGCCGAACGGATATCGCGATCCGTTGATGTATCAGACCTTACCACCTTTGGCGCGACCTTATCCTTGCTTGCCTTATAATAGCTCGCTCGAGTCATCTTGGGGTAAACCCTGCCCTTTCTCCGATTGTGTGCCGGAAGCGCATTGCTGCGAATGCTGAGCATCCACAAGCCCGAGGGACTCCCCGAACATCCGGGCGATATCCAGATCTGACAGCGCGGGATCGATTTGCACGCCCTCGAACTGGCGGAGCGCGTGCCGGGTCTCGTCATCGACAGGCGACAGAAAGCCATTCTCTTCGGTGGCGAGAATAAACACCCTCGAACCGAAGCTGTTGCGGATCTCCCCCAGAAGCTGCATCTGCTTTCCACTGATCCGGTCCGCCAGCACGACCCTGCCGTTCAGACTGACGCGGATATAGGGTTCGGGTTCAACAGGTCTGGCTGACCCTGCCATGGAATGGATCAGCAATCCTTCGGGCTGCGGTTCTTCGTTCCTGCGTGCCTGCTCCTGGCGCATCCGGGTGAAGCCGCCATTGCTGATCTGGTCAGCCAGCCTGCGGATGGTTCCGGCATTCTCGGAAAGCAGCCGCTTGGCCCGCACGTCCTCAAGACGCGGACCTTCGCGCTTAGAAATAATATCCACGCGCATTCCTCCCTCGCAAAAT
The DNA here is from genome assembly GCF_001884735.1 of Natronohydrobacter thiooxidans. Taxonomy (GTDB): domain Bacteria; phylum Pseudomonadota; class Alphaproteobacteria; order Rhodobacterales; family Rhodobacteraceae; genus Roseinatronobacter; species Roseinatronobacter thiooxidans_A. Next base: position 36,059 of record NZ_MJAP01000018.1, read on the forward strand.
ATTAGCACCTGATGCAGAGTGATGCTACGTCAAATTGTCGCAGCATCGCTTTTTCGCCCCGAAGCGGAACAGGTTTCGACAGGGCATTTCCCTCATGACCAGCGCCCGATCAGAAGCACTGTCGAGCACGCCAAATCCCCGCGACCGGAGGGGGTTTGCGGTCGCGGGGTGCGCCGGGATGCGATACCGGAAAACCGCATCCCGGAAACTGAGACAGCCGGAGAAGACCGGCGCGCATTCGCCCGGAACCGGGCATCGCGCGCCCTCTCCAACCTGTCAGATCATGACCTCGCCACCATTGGGCGAAATGCAGGTGCCGTGGAAAAAGCTGCCCTCGGGCGAGGCCAGCAGCACCGCCGCAGGCGTGATCTCGTCCACTTCCGCAAAGCGCCCCAGCGGGATCGCCGCCTTCAGCGTGTCGAGCAGTTCTTGCGACAGCGGTGTCAGCAGGTCGGTATTGGTGACCCCCGGTGCGACAGCATTGACCCGAACCCCGGTGCCAGCACATTCAAGCGCAAGTGCGCGGGTGAAGGTCATGTTCGCGCCTTTGGCCGCGCAGTAATGCGTGAGCGTCGGCGCGCCCTTATAGGCCAGTTGCGAGGTGATGTTGATGATCCGGCCGCTGCCGCGCTTCTTCATGTCGCGATAGACGGTCTGGGCCATGAAGAACGTGCCCTTCACATGCACATCCAGCATCCGGTCGAAGCTTTCCTCGCTGATATCCTCGAAAGCCTCGGTGATGTTATGGCCCGCATTATTGACCAGAATATCAATCTCCCCCAAGGCCGCCCTGGCATCTGCGTAGAATGCCTGGATCGCCGCGACAGAGGACACGTCGCATTCAGCGGCATAGGCCTTGCGGCCCAATGCGCCGATGGCCTTGGCGGTTTCGGCGGCGCGGTCATTGTCGCGGTAATGGCAAAAGGCGATATCCGCGCCCTCTGCCGCCAGTGCCAGCGCAATCCCGCGCCCGATCCCGCGCGATCCGCCTGAAACGAGTGCTGTCTTGCCAGCCAGTTTCTGTGTGGTCATGTCATTCTCTCCTTGTTTGTGTTCATTTGCGTCCGAGCAATTCGGCACCACCGCCCAGCGCTGGCCCCTCGGTCGGATCGACCTCGCCCTCGTCCAGATGGCCGACCAGCGTTTCCGTGGTCAGGATCAGCGTCGCGACGGATGCTGCATTCACCAGCGCACTGGCGGGCACGCGGGCAGGATCGATGATCCCGGCGGCGAACATGTCGCCGATCTCGCCGGTCACGGCGTTGTAGCCATGATCCTTCGGCGCATTGACCACATTCTCCGAGACGATATCAGCATCGGCACCGGCATTGCGGGCGATACGCCGGACCGGGGCGGTCAGGATCGAGCGCACCAGCGCCACGCCGCGGGCAATATCACCGGATACCCTGAGGTCATCCAGACAGGGCGCAAGCTGCGCGAGCGCCGTTCCGCCGCCCGCGACAACCCCGTCTTCCACCGCAGCACGCAGCGCGCAGAGCGAGTCCTCGATCAGCTGGATCGTCCGCTTCTGTTCGACCGGCGTGAAGCCGCCCGCATAGATGATCGCGCTGCCGCCGGTCAGTTTGGACATGCGCTCGCGCAGCTTGTCTTTCTCGATATTCGGCGGCGCCGCGTCATACTGGCGCTGCACCTGCGCGCGCCGGGCCATGATCGCCTCGGGCGCGCCCGCACCGCGCAGGATACTGGTATGCGACGCCTGCGTGCGCACCAGCCCCGCGCCGCCAAGCTGCGCCCGCGTGACATTCTCGACTTTCTTGCCCAGATCACGCGCCAGAACCTCGCCGCCGGTCAGGATGGCGAGATCATCCATCATCGCCGCACGCCAATGACCATATTCGGGCGGATGCACGATCAGGTATTTCCCCGCGCCGCCATTTTCCAGCAGCGTGATCACTACTTCCGGCGCAATCTCTTCGGCGATGATCAGCAGCGGACGGTTTTCCGCATCGGCAATCTGTCTTGCATTGTCCAGCAGCTCGGGCTTCAGGATCTTCTGATCTGTCATCAGAATCAGCGGGTTGCGCAACACGGCTTCCATATTCTCGCGGTCTGTCACCATGTGATGCGAGATATAGCCGCGCTCGAAGGACATGCCCTCGACCACTTCCATCGTCGTGTCTATGGTCACGCCGAAATCCGCCGAGATGACGCCATCGCGCCCGACGCGGCGATAGGCATCCGCAACCATCGCGCCCAGCTTCGGATCCGTGGCCGACACCCGCGCCACGGCTTCCAGATATTCGGGGTTGTCCTCGCAGTCCCGCGACGAGGCATCAATCGCGTCAATGATCGCCTGAACGGCCAGATCGATACCGCGACAGAAATCGACCGGGCGCACTCCGCTTTCGGTCATCTCGACGCCCTTCTGGATCATGGCATTGGCCAGAACAATCGCTGTCGTCGTCCCGTCGCCGGCGACCTCATTGGTCTGCATCGACACTTCGCGCACCACCTGCGCGCCCATATTCTCGAAACGGTCGGTCAGTTCGATCTCTGACGCGATGCTGACGCCATCGCGTGTCACCAGCGGCGTGCCGACCGGGCGATCCACCATCGCATTCAGCCCTTTCGGCCCCAGCGTCGGCTCGACCGCCGCCGCCAGCCGCGCGACACCGCGCGCAAGCGCTTTGCGTGCCGTCTTTCCGTGGATGATCTGTTTAGCCATGTCTTCCTCCTTCGGTCGCGGGGATTCCCCGGACCTTCTCCCCTGTTTTTCAGTCGTTTATCGCCTAGCGCCCCGGTTCTGACGCCACCCGCGCCGGGACGCGCCCCGCCATGAAATCCATCAAGCTCGGCCCGTTAGGCCCGATCTCGACTTCACGGTATCGCGCCGAGGCAAGCCCCCGGCACAATGCGCCGTTGAACTCCATGTTGATCCTGGTGCTGCGCAGCCGACCAAGATGCACCGCGAGATCCTCGGCCGGAATGGCGCATCCCTGCCATGTCGGGAAGGCCAGATCATCGTCCGTGACCGCCAGCCGCCGTTCTGACATGAGATCAAGATAGCGCGGAAGCTGGCGCAGCTCTTCCTCGCCGGAGAAGCGCAACCTGCGCAGCGCCCCCAATGTCATGGCGACAATCTGTTCCGCCGATCTGCCCAGAGCCTGAACCGCCAGCATCACAACTTCCTGCCGCCGGTCGAACGCCTTGGCCGCGAATTTATCGACCACCTCGCCAAGAACGGCACCGCCGCAATTCTCGGCGAAGATCTCGTGAAAACTGCGGCCGCTATTGACACCGGCATTCACCTCATCGCCGAAGCAATGGTCATTCAGCCGCACCGTGACCTCGCGCACCCATGGCAGCGCCGAGACTTCCGCCCGGATACCAAAGGCCATCAGAAAGGCGAAATTGGGCGAACACCAATAGGTGGGCAGCCGGAACTCGACCAGAACCGAATCCGTATCGGTGATCTCCACCTGTTCGACGAATTTCATGTCGGTGATCGGCTCGTCCAGCTCGGGATCCGAGACCGCCGACAGGCGGTCCCAGACTTCAAGCTCACGTTCTGTCATGAGGCTGGCCAGAAACATCGGCTTACTCCGCCGCGATCTGGACCGGTGCCGCTGCAAGCTGCTTCTTCCTGGCCTCGACATCGACATCATAGAGCCGCGCCGCATTAAGGCCGAGGATCTTCTCCTTGACCGCATCCGTCAGCTGCACGCCGCCCCGCTCTGCAGAGATATCCTCGGGGATCTGGAAGGCCCAGAGCTTCTCGACCAGCCATTGCGGGGTCCAGATCGCATAATCCGAGCCGAAGAGCAGCTTGTCCTCACCGACCCACCACAGCAGTTCCGCGATCACCTCGCCGAAGTAACGCGGCCGGGTATGGATGAAGGGCAGCGCCACCGCGAGACCCGCATAGACATTGGTTTCCTGCGTCGCGATCCAGCAGAAATCATCCAGTCGCGGCAGGCCGCAATGCTCGATGATCCAGTTCAGGTTCTGGAAATCGGTCGCGGCATAATCAACGTCATGGACGTCGAAGGCGTCCTTCGACAGCGGAATGATCGTCGGGCCCTTGTGAACGTGGATATTGCGGATGCCCAGCTTGTCGCAGAGCTCGAAGCATTTATAGGCCGACGGATCGTTCAGCGCCCAGCCCTTGCTGTCGCCGTTCCATTCAGCGGTGTACATCTTGACACCTTTGATATCGAATTCTTCCTTCATGTAATGGATATATTCGAGCGCCTTCTCGCCATCGCGCGGATCAAAGGATCCGTTGACGATGAAGCGCTCCGGATAGCGCTCGGCCATCTTCGTGCTGCGTTCGATCGACGAGAAGCCGTTCTTGTAGAAATCCCGCAGATAGGTGGACTGGATGATCGCCATGTCATCGGGGCCATCAATGAACAGGTCGCGATAGATATCTTCCTCGCTGTATTTCTCGAATTTGGGTTTCTCCCACAGCTGCTCTGCCGGGCTCAGATTGGTATGATAGGCATAGAAGCAATCGATGAACTGCTTGCCATGGATGTTCGACTGGTTTTCCGGGCTGCCGTCCCAGAAATGGGTGTGGCCATCGATCACGAAGATTTCCTTGCCTTCAGGCGTCTTGAACATCTTGTCCTCCTGGATGTGTAATATTCTGGGGTCCAGCGGTCCCCGCGCATCGCCGCGCGAGGCCCCGCGTCTTCTTGTCGGGAACGGGATCCGCGTCATGGCTGGCAGGACGGTTCCCATCTGGCCTGTGGGTGTGGCGGACGCGACATTCGCCGCGCCCGCGCTGACGGGTGATCAGATATATTCCATCACTTCGTTCATATCCCCGAAGAGGATGACGGTATTGTCATCGACCCGGACCATCCGGCCATAATGGGTCGACGTGTTCACCTCGAAGATCTCAGCCGTCATCTCGCGGCCAAGATATTCGGTGATCTCGTCCATCTTGAAGATCAGCTTGCCTTCGCCATCGATCCGGATGGTGGCCGGATTGTAGGTGATCGTCACTGACGGGTTGTTCTCTTCCATGAACTCGGCAATGGCCCGCGCCTCGACCGAGTCATTCATGGTGACACCGCATTGATGCGACACCTCGCGCGTGGTCATGTCGATGTCCTGCATCGACTTGAAGATGTTTTTGTTCGAAGCGTTGCGCGCTATGGTTGACATGAGTGTGTTCCTTGCTGGGTGATCAGTTGAGGCCAAGCTCGGCGAGGATCTGGGCCAGACGCTCGCGCGAGACTTCCTTCACATCCTGGAAGGAAACCGGCTTGGAATGCGGCTGCGACCAGACCGGCTGCAGGGCATTCGCGGCTTTCTCGGCAAGCGCACCATGCCTGGCGATCCAGGAGCGGAACAGCTTGCGGTTGTGATCCGCATGGGTCTCGTCATTGGCCAGCAGGTAGATCAGATCGACCGTATTCGCGAGATTGCGCTCGTAATCGGCCTCGGCGGCGGAAATCACCGGCGGCGTGATGAAGTCGTTATTGGCCGCCGCCGCCTGCATGAAGAAGCCCGAGCGGACCAGTTCTCCCACCAGCGGTTCAAAGACGATATTGATGGCGAAATACTGCTCCAGATAATCCTCGCAGCCCATGATCGTCTCGATCGCCTCGCGGGCCGGCTGCCAGATCGGATCTTCCAGCCAGGTCTGCTTGCCCAGTTCATCATTCCAGCCCTCGATATCCATGCCGATCTCGGCCAGATACAGCGTGATGTCCTGAGTCAGGCGCATCTTGTAGGAGGAATTGGTCAGCGTGGCATTGTTGATCATCTGCGTATAGCCGTAACGCTGCGCCTGCATGAGCGAGGTCGCCATGCCGAACTCGGCGTGTTTCCAGGCCCCCAGATGCTTTTGCAGGATCGTCAGCCAGGCCTTGTCAAAGGCTTTGTGCGCGCCAGCCTTGCGGGCATTCGAGATGACATTCTGCACCATTGTCTCGATCTTGGACTGGCGCTGGAAATGGGTGCGCTCCCATTCCTGATCCGGCGCGCGGAACGCGTGCCAGTTGCTCGACAGCGCTGCGGTATTGTCCTTCTGATAGGCCCCGCCGCCCTTGCCGCCCTCGAACTCGATGATCCAGTCCTGAATCAGGTAGCGTTCGGGATCGGGTTGCACGTCAACGGTGACATCCTCGTAATGCGTCGCCCGCTTGCCGCGCGGTTCGAAATAATTGTAGCGGCGGCTGGTCGAGCCGATGAAGGATGCGGCACCTGCGGCGCCGGAACCGACTGAACTTGATGTTGCTACCATGGTAGCCTCCCTTTGGTTGGTTTCACGTCACTAGCGTTCGGGCCGGTCTCAGTGGCCCGAAGAACCGGAAGTCGGCGTGAACTTGTCGAAAAAGATGTGGTCGCTGTCGAAGTCATGCATGAACAGCACCGGCGTCAGCGCGTCGATCATCGGCGGTGGGCCGCAGGCATAGACATCGCCTTCGCCGTCGATACCAAGCTCGCGCAGCCGACGGTCGACGACTTCATGCACGAAACCGCGCTCGCCGCTCCAGCTGGCATCATCATCGGCATGGCTGAGCACGGGCACATATTCCACCGCGGGATGGCCCGCAGTCAGGGCTGCGATCTCGTCAAGCTTGAACAGATCCGCCTGTGTCCTTGCGCCATAGAAGAAATAGACAGGGCGCGCCTCGCCGCTCTGGATATGATCGTTCAGGATCGACCAGACCGGGGACATGCCCGAACCGGCCCCGACCAGGATTACCGGTCCTTCCCGTCCTTCGCGTCGGAAGCACATTCCGTAGGGGCCTTCGACACTGACTTCGGCACCGGCCTTGATTCCTCCACCGTCAAGCTCGTTCGAGAATCGCCCGTCGGGATATTTCTTGATGATGAAGCCGAGTTTTTCGGCTTCGCTCGGCGGATTTGCCATGGAGAACGAACGTGTAATCTCCTCCCCCGTTTCCGTCCTGACCGTGATGTCGACATATTGGCCCGCCCAGAATTTGAGAGGTGTATCCAATTCGATCTGAACACTCCGAATGTCGTGGGTCAGCTTCTGGAAATCGACGATCTTGCCAGAGAATTTCCGGACAGGGATCGATTTGGAGAGCACTTCCTCATCGTAGTTCAGAAGTTCGATCTCGACATCGCTGTGAACAAGGGTCCGGCACATCAGGATATGCCCGCTGTCCTTTTCCATCTCATTCAGCGCGAAAGTCGAATAATTCAGCATCTCGGTCTCGCCATCGAGCTGGACGCATTTGCAGGCAGAGCATTGCCCTTCCTTGCAGCCATGCGGCAGTGCAATTCCCTGCCGGAATGCGGCATCGAGCACGGTTTCGCCTTCTTCGACCTCGAATTCGACGCCAACCGGCTCCAAACGGACGTTATAAACTTCCGTCATTCTTTCCTCCCTGAAGAACGGCACACGCCTGTTGCATGTCCGCAGGTCCGGAAGCCGCCTGCGCGGCTCCCGGTTCTTGGTTTCAGTTGCAGGGGTTGATCGTGAAGCCCTTGCGGTACTCCGCGACATGGGCGTTGCGTTCGTCATCCGACATCGCACGCAGCATGTTGAGCGGCGAGCGCAGCGTATGACCGCGCACATGCTCAAGCTTCCACATGTCCTTGTTGTCGAAGCGCAGATGCGGCTGGGCCACCAGAGTCTGCCCGTCTTCACGCACGAAGTTCAGATCGACGATGGCATCGGCCAGATCCCAGCCATCATAGACGGTTTCCCATTCCCGCTTGCCCGAGAACTTGCCCATCGCCGGCGTCGGCCGCCCCTGATATTCGTCCGAGAAGGCTTCGACAGCGGTCCAGCGGTCCAGCTCATGGGCGAATGTGTGCCATTGACCGTCGATCTGGTCGATCACCATATCCTCGCGGATGAGGCAGGGCACGAGGCACGACCAGCAGCGATGCGGATAGACATAGCCCGTGTCCTGATTGAAGGTGACGACCGTCTCGCCGGGTTTCGACAGTTTGGCATACCATTTCCAGAATTCGCCGAACTCGGCATACCAGCCCGGATATTTGTGCTCGAACCACTCGAAATCCTTGTCGGTCTGGGCTTCGATCCGCCAGAAGTTCACCGGCCAGCCGACCGCGAAGAACTGGGCGACCTTGTGGACATAATTGCGCTCGGTGATGCGCTTCCAGGCTTCCTGGACATCGTCGTGATGGATCTTCACGCCGTATTTTTCGAGCGGCAGCATATAGGTGCGGTAGTAATCCTCGAAGATCCAGCGATGCCACATCTCCGCATAGGATTCCTTTTCCTTGTCGCGGTTGGTGGTGCCGTATTCGATGAATGTCCCGATCGCGGCATCAACGATGGCGTGGTTCTGCCAGAACGCATAGCGCAGATCGCGCTCCAGCAGCAGATGGTTTTCCGGCTCTTTCAGCGCCGCCATCAGCAGCGAATGGCCGTTGCCGATATGGCGGCTTTCATCCGACTGCACCGACAGGAAGACGGTGGGCAGCGCGTAATCGCCATTGCGGGCGGCTTCCGACGGCATGGCCACGAAAAGCGTGTTGGTGAAGGCGGTTTCGGCAACAACGGTCAGATACATGCAGGCGGCGGTCATGGTGTCGCCGGTGATGAACCCTTCGCCGAACTGGCGGCCGATGGTCGTCGCATAGCATTTGCCGAAAGCTTCTTCGGTAATGTCGAAACCGGCGGGGTCGATATAGTTTTCCATATACCACTTCTTCAGGTTCATCTGAATCGTGGAGTGGCGGAATTCATCGACCATCTGCATGGTGAACCCTGTGCGCAGATCCTCGCCGGGGGCCAGCCGGGCCACCATGGCCATCGAGCGCGCGGCCGAAATCTCGGGGAAGGGAATGATCGCCAGAAACAGCTTCATCCATTCGATCCAGCGCGGCTCCACATTGCGGAACATGTCGCCGCGCAGCGCGGCATCCAGCGCCCCATAGACCCGGTTGTCCTTTTCCTCTTCCATCGGAAAGTAGGAGCGCAGCACCTGCTTCATCGGGTCGCGCGGGGCCTTGGTGATCTTGTAATCTGTCGGGAAGGTCGCAGCTTCCTGAACATAGGATGGATTCCAGCCGAGATCCGCGATTTTCTTGGTCGCCTCCCCGACCGAGATACCACGCTGTGACGTGATCTTGTTAAGCGTCAAAGTCATGCCATGAGCCTCCTTAAAGCTCTGAGACCGATCAAACGGTCGCGTTTGGCGGCTTTCGCCGTTTCATGTCATGCGATCAGGCAAGGCGCCGGATCGCACGGTCTCTCGGCAAAGGTGGTGAAAGTTGAGCTGCCCTGCCGCGATCCGGCAGCACGCGCTGCCGATGCGTTCAGTGTCTCTCCTCCCGTCCTTCGTTCTTCTTCGGTCAACAGATCGGTTGATCGCGTGTTATGTCTTTCTTTATGCAAAGCCGGTTCCAAAGAGACCGATTCAGGGCGGAATGCAGAGGGCGCGCCGCTAACCATCCGTTAATAATATATATTTTTTGATGATTTTTTTGGCTTTCTCTTGCCCGCCCCGGCGGCGTTCCGGCCAGAACAGCGTAGTGATACATTTCGTTACACCGGGTGTAACGCGGCAGGCGTTCATTACGTTACATTTGAAATACATCTATTCCGCGCGCCGGTTCCGCCCCGCGCCGCCATCGGTCAGGGCTGCCGGGGGCATGATCCAGCCGGACCATCTGCTCTGATGAAATCAGCTCTGCCGACGCCGCTCTGCTGCGCCCGAGAACCCGAGTTCCTGACGATACCGGGCAACGACACGGCGCGACACGGAAAGCCCCTCAGCCCTCAGCAGGTCCGAGAGCCTCTGGTCGGACATCGGAGAGCGCGCGTTTTCATGCGCGAGGGCCTTGCGCAGTCGCGCCATGACCCGAGGCTTGGACGGCCCATCCGCGCAGGCCTGTGCGGCAGCATGGGGACACAGTTCTCTGGCGGATATGATGCCGCTCGGCCCCTCGACCAGCAGACCGTTCAGAACCCGGCTGACGGTGCTGAGGTGAAAGCCGGTTTTCTCGGCGATGGCCGATAGCGACAGCGGCAGCAGGGCCTGTGCGCCATCGCGGAAAAAATCGCCCTGCACCGCCAGCACCACCTGCATGATCTGCTGCAGCGCGTTGTGGCGCAAATCAACCGCCTGTTTGATCGCACGCGCCTGCGCAAGCGCCTGCCGCATCTCTGGCGAGATCCTCTCAGCCGCCCCGGCGTGACGCGATATCCGCGTCTCCAGCGAGGATCTCAGAACGGCAACCCATCCGCTGCCCTGCTTCTCTACCCGCACATCGGGTTCGCGCATCAGGGTCGGATCCGTCGAGAACCGGCTGCCGGGTTTGGGATCCAGCCTGCGCAGCCGGGCAAGCTGGCGCGAGACGGTTTCCGGCGTCAACCCCGTCGTACTGGCAAGCGCCCCGGGGCCACCGCGCTGCAGCAGACCCAGATTGCCGAGAACGCATCGCATCTCCTCATCCAGATGCCCCTGATCCTCAAGCTGCAACTGCAGGCAGTCGCGCAGGTCACGGGCGAAAAGCCCGGCAGGGGAGACCCGGCGCTGGACCAATCGGAGCCCGTTCTCGACAAGGTGCGGCTCCAGCCCGAGTTGTCGGGCAATCTCATCCACCGGACAGCCCAGCCAGCCGGTCGGCTCCAGCGCTTCGATCAGGGCCATGACCAGCCGCTCCATGGGGCCGCCATGCGCGATCAGACCGGCGAGTTCGCGCAGGACATGCTCATAGAGCCCCGAGGGTTCAGCGGCCATGCCGGTATCGGGAAGATCCTGCGCATTGCCCGCGCGCGGGGCCATTCCGCTGCGCCGACGGACCACAAGAAACGGATTGTCCCGCGCGGTCTGCAACAAGTGCTCATCCAGTTGCTCCCCCGACATCTGCAGGACCGTTGTCACCTGCCCCAGCCGGAAAACCTGCGACTGCCGCAGAGTCAGACGGGTCGAGAGACTCATGCGGCGGCCTCCGACAATATCGCTGGCAAGGTTCCGATCACCTGGGCTAGCATCGGTCCCGGATCGCAAGGATGTCTGACGCCATGACCGAAACCCTTCCCCCCGGCAGTGTCACCCCGCTCTGTAGCGGCCCGCCGGAACTGTCCTATCCGGGGCTTTCGCCGCAGCTTCTGGCGCGGGTCAAACAATTGTGGTCGGCGCGTGGACTGGATTTCGACCCGTGCTGGCGGGCGGGAATACGCAGCCTGCCCGGCTTTCACCCGGTGCCCCGTTTCGACAGTTCGACCAACAGCGCCGCCGTCGATCTGGTCTTTCTCTTCGATCAGGCCATGTTGTGGATACGCGCCATGCATGCCGCCACGGCCACCGGACACGCACACGGCGTCGCGGGACTGACCCCGGATCAATGGCACGGGCTTGCCGGGATCACCGCCCGGCTGACCGAGCAGCTCTCGGCGCTGCGCCTGCTGGCCCTGACCGGGCTTCCGATGCCCGCCATGCAGATTGCCCGCGCCATTTCCGAAGACGTGGACATGGCGCTGGTCCTGCTGATCCGGCCGAAACTCGCACAGCGATTCGCGCTCTGCCGCAGCGCCGAGGACACCAATGACTTCTGGCGCCGTCACATCGCGGGCGGGCGGGCCTTCAAGGCGATTGCGGAAAAACTCTATGGCGTCGGCATCGACCATTCCGCCGATACGGACTACGCCAAATGGCGCAGATCGGTGCTGACGACCCTCAGCACAGCCGTTCACAGCAACATTCTGAGTGCCGCCGATACCGGGCACAGCCCGAACAAGGCCCTGCTGAACGATGACAGCATCTATTTCGCAACTTATCGTGTCCATGAGCTTTGCGCCTATGCACAGCTTGTCACGCCTGATCTGACCGATTGGCAGCGCCGGACCGGCGAACTGGCGCCCGACAGCTTCGCACCGCTGGCGGCACCACTCAGCGCCATTCTCATCAACCAGATCCAGAGCCTGAGCAGCCCCGTCTCGCCCCGGATCCGCAGCGCGCAGGCACCGCGCCATTAATGCATGGCATCTTCGTGCTTGCCGAGCCGGCCCTGCGCGATCCATTGCGCGGCAAGGATCAGGGCGCCGGTGGCGAAATCCTTGCCATGATCCTCGATCATGGCTTCGGCGGTTTTCGCCAGTTCCTGAAAATAGCGGTCCTTGCTCTGTTCTTCGGTATTCAGTGCCTGAGTCATCGTCTTCGCTCCGTTGCTGGATTATTTGAACATTGTCTTGGGGAATGTCGCTATCGACGCAGCACCTGCAGCAGTTCCGATCGCCAGATGCGCGCCATCGGGCGACCAGGCGAGAGCTGTCACAGCGTCGCCCCGCCCTTCGCGCAGCATCATTTCCTCGCGCCTGCCGATCTGACAGATCGTGACCAGCCCGTTGGCGTATCCCACCGCACAGAGATCGCGCAGCGGATGCACGGCCACCGTCTCGACCAGCGTTAGACCCGGCTTTCCCGTCTCGACAGAGACGCCCTCATGCGGGCCGAAGGGCAGATCCGGCAAGTGCCATCCGACCACACGAAACGCCCCCGACGCGATCATCGCATTCGCCTTGCTGCTGAAAGCCACAGCCGTGACCGGCGCCGGAAAATCAACGATCCGGTCCACCTGCCCTTTTGCGACATCCACCAACAGCAGGGCCTTGTCAGCGCAGCCGCCCACGATCCAGCGCCCCTCCGGCGACCATCTCAGACGGATCACCCGCCCCTCAGCCGCGATCCGCGCCAGACAGGCCAGATCCGCCGTGTTCAGCACCGTCAACTGCCCCTCCCCCCAGCAGGCAATCCGTTGCGCATCGGCGGAGACGGCGATCCGGGTAACAGCATGTTCCAACCCGGTCGAAACCAGCGTGATCCCGGTCTCGGGCGACATGATGTCCATCCGCGCCCCGCGCGCGACCACAAGCCCCCGCTTGTCAGGCAGCGCTGACAGTGCGGTGACACGCCCCTCCCCGGCCCGCGCGATGCGCAGAACCTGCCCCCGCGCGGTCGCACGCCAGATTTCCGCACCATCATGATGCACGAAGGCGAAACCCTGTTGCGCCACAGGGCAGAGACCGGTGGCGACAGCCGCCACAGGCTCTTGCGAGCGCGCCGGCAATGGCAACGGTTTTTCACGCGGACGGATCGTCATCCGCCCGGTTTCCAGCTCGCTGCGCATCCGCGTCTCGGGGCCTTCGGCATCTGCCACCTGCAGGAAAGCCAGCGCCCCATCTGCCAGCGTGACCGCAACTGTCGAGCCAACCACATTGAACCGCAGATCCCGGATCTCAGTCCCCAGATCCCATGTTCTGGCCAGCAGGTCGAAGAGCGACAGGGCGTGTGGCGGGATATGCTGGGTCATGTGTCATCTCTTTCAGTGAGGGCTGCGAGATCGTGATCCACGTCAGCCAGTTCGGTTTCCAGAGCCTCTATCCGGGTCATGCAGGCCGCCAGCGCCTCGGCATTCGCCACGCGCTCCGCCGCACCGGCACCGAGTTCCGTGCCGTCCTCGTCATGCTTCTGATCCAGAACAAGAAGGCCGCTGGCGATCTGGTTCAGCCGAAGATGCTCGCAATTGGCATCCGCAATGGCCTGCACCAGCGAAATCCGCCGCGTCATGATCATCTGGATCTTGTGGTTGCGATCTGTCATGGAATCGCGCCAACATCTGCAGCAGCGACCAGAACGGAGATATGCACCCGATGACCGATCCCGTCGATCTGCGTTTTTTCACCAGTTTGCAGAAGGTGCTGGCGCGTACTGACACTGTGGACACGGCCTGCCGCGATGCGGTCGAGCGCGCGCTCGCAACCGGCATGCCGGAGGATCTGCGCATCGCACGCGAGAGGGTTCACGCCCTGCCGACCGAGTTTCGCGAACGTGTTCTGGCGCAGGTTCACGCCGCCATGGCCAGCGATCTTTCTGCAATCTGGGACATGATGCCGACGAGATCCGGCGCGGGACGACCGAACTAGGTCGGTTTCCCCCGCCGCGGATCGTGCGGGGACAATGCGGGCCATCATCGGCGTCTCCTCCCATGAGCTTCCGATCTGTCGAGTGCCAGACAGCCTATCCGAACTCTGCCCCCGTGCAATTGAAACCGCGCGATCCGCGCCCGCAGACAGCCAAAAAAGATGCATCTGTAATATATCGTTACACCTTGCCCCGACAAATCGTAACACTTTGTTCCAGATAGATTTTTCACGCATTGCCGAATAGACTGAATTACAGTGAAACCGATTCGCTCGGGTGATTCGGGGCAGCACGGCCCCCGTCAGACCCGGCCGGAAGCGACATGAGGCCGCCCGCTTGAACTGCTTTCCCGAGATGATCGCGGCAGATGGTGTCCTGCTGCGCCCCGCAGAACAGGGCGACCTCGCGGTGATCGCCGCGCATCTGAATCTGCCGGGTATCGCGCGCTGGATGGCGGCTGTCAGACACCCGTTTACCGATGCCGATGCGGCAGAGATCCTTGCCCTCGCCCATGATCCGTCGCAATGCCTCCGGGTGCTGGAGCTGGGTGGCACCATGGTCGGCTGTCTCCGGCTTTCACCGGATATCTGGTTCTGGCTCGCCCCCTCTGCACAGGGTCAGGGGCTGATGTCGCGCGCCCTCCGGGCAGCACTCACCGCCTATTTCAACCGTCCCGCCCCGCCCCTCTTTGCCACCTGCCGCGATGACAATCTTGCCGCGCTCTCCCTGCTGTCCCGTCTCGGATTCTCGAAAATGCCGAAGCGCAAGAGACTGTTCTTTCAGCATGAAGGCCGCGCCCTGAAGTGTCTTGAACACGTTCTCTGCGCCGAGCAATGGCTGCAGCTTCACCCGCCGCGACTGACCTGCGGCTCGCTTGCGCTGCGGCCAGCCGTGCAAAAGGACGCCCCGGCCCTGGCCCAGATGCTGCCAAGCCTCGGAACCGAAGGCGGCAGCCCCTGGCCGCACCCGGAAACGATACGCGATTTCATTGAACGCCATCGCTGCCGCATCCGGGGCAGAGGATTGTTTACCATCGAGGACGACAATCGCTGCGTCATCGGGATGGCATTGCTGGGCGAAACGCCCGACAGGACAAATCTGCGCTTCATGACCGCAGAAGCCTCGGCCCGGCATTCGGAAAATGTCACCAAGCTCCTGCGGGATGACCTGTCAGGGGCATGACCGGCGCTACTGGAAGCGCCCACCGCGTTCGAGAACTTCGATCTGATATCCATCCGGATCGGCCACGAAGAAGAACCGGGCGATGACCTCTCCGGCAGGTGCGAAATCGACCAGCTTGCGCGGCGCCAGCCCCTCGGCCTCGAACCGTGCATGTTCTGCAGCGGC
The DNA here is from genome assembly GCF_001884735.1 of Natronohydrobacter thiooxidans. GTDB lineage: Bacteria > Pseudomonadota > Alphaproteobacteria > Rhodobacterales > Rhodobacteraceae > Roseinatronobacter > Roseinatronobacter thiooxidans_A. The sequence continues at coordinate 51,256 of NZ_MJAP01000018.1, forward strand.
ATCCGGGACAGAAACGGCAAGATGGCCATAGCCATCGCCCGGTTGATAGGGCTCTGTCCGCCCCTTGTTGACCGTCAGTTCCAACTCGAACCCGGTCTCGGAATTGCTGAGATAGATCAGTGTGAACTCCGGAAAATCCAGCCTGTCGGCAATCTCCAGCCCGAAAGCCTTGCTGTAGAACGCAACCGAGCGATCTTCCTCCAGCACCCGGATCATGCTGTGGATCATTTTTGCCATTGTACGCACCTTCCCTTGTCATGGTCCCGACAAATGTCGCCGCAACGGCAACGCGATGGGTAGTATTGATCTACTACCAACTCGCCTCAGCCAGACAGGCCCGGCGGTTCGGGTCACGCCGATACCGGCGCCATCGCCTGCTTGCGGTCCAGATACACAAGACAGGTACAGCGCAACAGCGAGCTGAAATTCACAGGTTCGCCGTGTAACTGCACCACTTCATCCTGCAGCTTTGAGATAAACGCCGATGTCGAAAACCCTTCGGATTGTGCGAGATCGTCCAGTATCTCCCAGAACAGGTTTTCCAGTCGGATGCTGGTGCTTTGCCGGTTGATGCGCATCCGGCGCGTTGTCGCAGCATAGCGATGCGGATCCTGACCGGCATAGATCTGGCACATGATTTCCTCCTCCCGAAAAGCGACTGTGATCCACAAGGCAAACAATCGATCCCCGACAGAAAGTATCGGGCAATGACGGTCCCAAAACCGGTCCCAGCGACGGTCCTGTGAAAAGAGGCGACCGCACAAGCCCTTGAAATGAAACAGGCTTACGGCACCAGAATAAAATGGCGGAGACGATGGGATTCGAACCCACGAGACCCTTCCGGGCCTACTCCCTTAGCAGGGGAGCGCCTTCGACCACTCGGCCACGTCTCCGCTGACCCGTCTAATGTCCCTTCCCCGCAGCCGCAAGCGGAAAAGCCACCCCTCAGCGCGCGAATTCGCGCGCGAGATGCGCGCGCAGCAGTTTCAGGCAGGCCTGCACCTTGGGACTGCGATGCAGATCGACATGGGTGACCAGCCAGAGCGCTGCCTCCCACTCGGTCCGGCTGTCCATCACGCGGATCAGCCCCTCCCCCTCGCCCTGCCCCTGCGGCAGAAAGCCAAGCCCCAGCCCCTGCCGGATCGCGGCCAGCCGCGTCGCCTGATCGTTGCTGGAAAAGGCGATCCGCGCCGCCCTGGCTTTCAGCCAGCCAGCGAAGGGCGGGCGCCCCGCGCCCTCACCGATGCTGATGAAGCGATGCGCGGCCAGAGCGGCGTCATCTTCGGGCCGTCCATGCGCCTCCAGATATGCCGCGCTGGCATAGAGCGCGACCGGCAGACGCCCCAGCGACTGCACCACATTATCCGCCTCCTGCGGCTCGTTGCCTGCGCGTAGCGCCACATGCGCCTCGCCATATTCCAGCCGCAACACACGCTCTTCCGTGCGCAGGCAAGGGCTGAGTTTGGGATAGCGCGCCAGCATTTCCGCCAGCACCGGCACCAGCATGAGGCTCAGTTCCGGGATCGTCGTCAGCACCAGCGGCCCGGCAATCCCTTCCTGCAAATCCTGCAGCTGCGCCGCCAGCTTCTCGAAACGCTGCTCGGTCTCGGCGGCGGTCTCGAACAGCGCGCGCCCCGCTTCGGTGGGGGTATAGCCCTTGGGGTGGCGCTGGAACAGCTTGACCGCGATCCGCTCTTCCAGCGCGTCGATATGGCGGATGACCGTCGCGTGATGGACCCCAAGCGAGGCCGCAGCCCCGCTCACTGTGCCCGCGCGCGCGACATGCAGCGCCGTGCGCACCTCATCCCAAGGTTCCAGACCCATCCCCTGCCCCTTCTGCGGCTTTGGCCCGCAGTCTAGGCGCAGGCAGGCCCGGCCTCAACCCGCCTTGCGCGCCGCCATATGCGCAGCAAAGCGCTCGAACAGATAGAAACTGTCCTGCGGGCCGGGGCTGGCCTCGGGGTGATGCTGGACCGAGAAAACCGGCTTGTCCTGCACCCGGATGCCGCAATTCGACCCGTCAAACAGCGAAGTATGCGTCTCGACCACGCCTTCGGGCAGGGTCTGGCTGTCCACGGCAAAGCCATGGTTCATCGAGGTGATCTCGACCTTGCCGGTGTCATGATCCTTCACCGGGTGATTCGCGCCGTGATGGCCGTGATTCATCTTCACCGTGCGCGCGCCCAGCGCCAGCGCCAGCATCTGATGGCCCAGACAGATGCCGAAAACCGGCAGATCGGCCTTCAGCACTTCGCGGATCATCGGCACCGCATAGTCGCCCGTCGCCGCCGGATCGCCGGGACCGTTCGACAGGAACACCCCGTCAGGGTTCAGCGCCAGCACATCCTCGGCCGTCGCGGTCGCGGGCAGCACCGTCACATCACACCCCGCCGAGGCCAGACACCGCAGGATATTGCGCTTCGCGCCGTAATCGATCGCGACAACCCTATGCACCGGCGCGGTCTGCGGCTTGTAGCCCTCGGGCCAGGCCCAGCGCATCTCATCCCAGCGATAGCTCTGCGCGCAGGTCACATCGCGCGCCAGATCCAGCCCCACCAGCCCTTTCCAGGCCCGTGCCTTGGCGACCAGCGCCTCGATATCGAACTTTCCTTCCGGGTCATGGGCCAGTGCCACATGCGGCGCGCCCTGCTGGCGGATGGCGCGGGTCAGGCGGCGGGTATCGACACCGCCGATGCAGATCCGGCCCTTCTTCTCCAGCCAGCTCACCAGATCGCCCGTCGCGCGCCAGTTCGAGGGCACGGTCGGATCCCATTTCACCACCATCCCCGCTGCGACCGGCTCTGCGGTCTCGTCATCTTCCGGCGTGACCCCGACATTGCCGATATGCGGGAAGGTGAAGGTCACGATCTGCCCGGCATAGGACGGATCGGTCATGATCTCCTGATAACCGGTCATGGCGGTGTTGAAACACAGCTCCGCCACCGTCTCGCCCCTGGCCCCGAAGCCGCGTCCGTAGAAGATCGTCCCATCCGCAAGCGCAAGGCAGGCTGTGGGTTTGGTGCTCTGGGAAGACATGGGGCTGGCTCCGTCTGATCGGATTTTGCGCGTTCCTAAGGGGCGGGGCGGGAAGAATCAAGCCGCGCCTTGCCCTTGCTGCCACTCTGCCCCTCAGATACTGTCTGCGGATCACTCAAAGGAGCCCCCCATGTCCCTGCGCGACCGGATTTCCAGCGAACTCAAGGCCGCGATGAAGGCCAAAGAGGCCACGAAACTTGCCACTTTGCGCCTGATCAATGCCGCGATCAAGGATCGCGAGATTGCCGCGCGCGGCGAGGGCGGGCCCACCGAACTGACGGATGCCGATCTCGTGGCGGTGCTGACGCGCATGGTCAAGCAGCGCCGCGATTCGGCCCGCGCCTATGAAGAGGCCGCGCGGCTCGATCTGGCCGAAAAGGAACTCGCCGAGATCGAGGTGATCGAAAGCTTCCTGCCGCGCCAGTTGGATGCCGAGGAAATGGCGCAGGCGGTGGATGCCGCGATCAAGGAGTTGGGCGCAAGCTCGGTGCGCGACATAGGCCGCGTCATGGGCGCGCTCAAGACCCGCTATGCGGGCCAGATGGATTTCGGCAAGGCGGGCGCGCTGGTCAAGGCGCGGCTGGCCTGAGGGGGGCGCTATCCGGCCCCCGCCCCGATAATGCCCGCCCGCGCGAAAGCGCGGGCAGCGCCCGCGAATGGCATGGGCGGGCGGGAGGGCCATGAGCGGGCGCTTTTTCGGCGAAAACAAAGCGCCGCGCCAGATGACCCGAAATCCCGCATCCATTGAAGCCCCCGCGCAGCGCCCGACCGCGGGTGGGCGCTCCCACAGTGAAAGCGGGCAGTTTATGCTGCGGCATATTCCAGCGGTTATGAAATGCCTGACAGCGAGAAGCGCCCGCCGTCGTGCCGTAGGCACGCCTCCGGCGTGACGGGGCGGTCGGGCGCTGCGCGGCGGCCTGCGGCCTTGATTCCGCGCTGGGACGTCGCTGCGCGGGACGGCGCAGCCAGTCAGCCAGTCGTCGCCCGGTGCTCCCCCAGATCCTGATAGAAGCGAAGCAGATACCCATCCGGGTCAGCCACCACGAATTGCCTGTGCCCCACCTCTGCTTCGCCGACCCGATACCACCGATCCTCGGTCGGCAGATACAACGGATAGCGCGCCGCTTCGAGACCCGCCAGCAGCGGCTCAAGGCATGCCACCCTGATCTGGACATTCAGACCCTTTCCAAAAGGATAGCGCTCCGGCAGATGCCCGTCATCGAAGCTGCGCCCCGCGCCGATCTGGTCGAGCATCAGCTCCGCCCCGTCCCGAGACAGAAAGCAGAACCCCTCTTCCGGGCGCTCATAGACGCAGCTAAAGCCAAGTATCTCGCAATAGAATCGCTTCGACCGGCGCCAATCCGTCACGGCGAATTCAGGAACAAGCGCGTTTGCCATCACCCCATCGCTTCCGCAAAAGCCGCCTCCAAAGCCTCTGCCCCGCCCGCTTCCGGGGCCGCGCGCATCGCCAGCGCCCGCTCCGACCGCGCCAGCCCTTCGCCCGAGAGCAGCGGGCAGACCCCGGCCAAAGCCTGCATCTCGGCCAGATCGCCATTGCAATGCAGCACCAGATCGCAGCCCGCCGCCAGCGCCGCTTCCGCCCGCGCGGCAACCGGCCCCTGCAAGGCCTGCATCGAGATATCATCGGTCATCAACAGACCTTGAAACCCGATTTCCTCGCGGATCAGCCCGATCATGCGCGGCGATTGCGTCGCAGGCGCCTCCGGGTCGATATCGCGGAACACCAGATGCGCGGTCATCCCCAGCGGCAGATCCGCCAGCGCCCTGAATGCTGCGAAATCAGTGCCTTGCAGCTCACTCTTCACAGCGTCAATCACCGGCAGGTCCAGATGGCTGTCCAGCGTCGCGCGCCCATGCCCCGGAATATGCTTCAGGACCGGCAGCACGCCGCCGCGCAGCAGGCCATCCGCCATTGCGCGCGCATGGGCCACAACATCCCCCACCGACCGCCCGTAGCAACGGTTCTGCAAGATCGCATGCGTGTCGCCCTGCGCGATATCCGCAAGCGGCGCGCAATTCACATCAATCCCCACCGCGCGCAATTCGCGCGCGATCATCCGCCCGCGCAATTCCATCGCCAGTGCCGGATCGCGCGCCCTCTCGCATTGCTCCAGCGCAGGCATCCAGTCGCGCCAATGCGGCGCGCGCATCCGCGCCACACGCCCGCCTTCCTGATCGATCAGCACCGGCATATCCCGCCCGACAGCAGTGCGCAGATCATCCGTCAGCCGCCGGACCTGATCGGGGCTCTCGATATTGCGCGCGAACAGGATCGCCCCCCAGGGCTGGCTCTCTGCGAAAAACGCGGCCTCGGACCGGCCAAGCGACAGTCCCGCACAGCCAAAAATCACCGCACGGGCAGAACTCATCGGATCAGGACCGGGATACAATCAATCTGCTGGTCCACCAGCGCCGCACAGAAGCGCCGCGCATCGCGCTCATCCGAGAACCCATGCGCGCGCAGCCGGTAAAACACCGACCCGCCGCTATGCGCCGCTTCGATCACGCGACCCCGGTCATCGAGCAAGGGCGAGAAGCGGCTGGAGAGCGCATCCCAGGCCGCCCGCGCCGCCGCCGCATCATCATAGGCCCCAAGCTGCACCAGCCGCGTCCCCGGCCCGATCGTCGCCGGATCAATATCGACCTCACGCACCTTGCTCAGCCCGACCGCCACCGAATTGGCAACCGATGCGGCCAGAGCATCCGCCAGCGGCGCGGGATCGCTGGCATCCGGCGCAGGCGCGGCCACGCGCGACGCACTGGCCGCCGCCTGTGCCCCATTGCGCGCAGGCGGGCGCGGCGAAACCGTCACCGCCCGCCGCGTCGGTGAATTGATCCCCAGCGCAGAGCCACCGCCCGCGCTGCCCGTCTCCGACGTCGTCACCTCCTGCTGCAAGGCAACCGGGATGGGCTGTTCCTCGAATTCGGCGCTGTGCTGGGGCTGGCTCGCAGGCGGGCTCGCGCGCTGCAGATCCTCGCCCGTCAGATCCAGCGGCGGCGGGGCCAGCACGATCTGCTCGCGCGGGGCCTCTTCGCGCGCGGCGGCCAGTTCATTCACCGACAGCCCCTGATGCGCCGTCTGCCGCCCGCCGGGATTGTCGGGCGAGACCCGCAGCGGCCCTTCCAGCGCACGCACCACCGGCACCCCGGCCACGTCGCGCTTCATGATCTGCCACATCCAGCCGCCCGCGCCAAGGATCAGCGCAACCGACAAGACCGCCCCCAGCCCATGCATGACCGTACTGGTCTGGCGCGCGCGACCGGGCGCAACGGCAGGCTGGGGCTGCGCCGGATATTGGGGCTGGTATTGCGGCTGGGACTGATACTGAGGCTGGGCATAGGCAGGATAGGATTGCGGCACCGGGGCATAGCCCGAAGCAGAGCCCGCCGGATCCCAGCCCGGATAGGCCCCGGCCTGAGCGGCGGGATGCGCGGCACTCAGAACCGGTTCAGCATGGCGCGCATAGATCGCCCTGTCGTGAAATCCGGGCGCATGTCCCTGCCTGTAACCTGCGGTAAAATCTCTACTCTCACCCATACCTGCCTCATGCACAGCCCAAAGGGGTGCCCCCGATGGCCGTGTTTCCTGACCTTGCTGGCAAGATGCCTGCTCGACATTGCCTGCTCAATATGGCGCGTTTCGCACCGATTATGATTTTGTCTCGGGCAGCCCCCGCCAGGGGATCACCCGGAATATTGCCCCGATGCGACGCGCTTTCAGCGCATTTCTTCCACCGGCGTGACCCCCAAGATAGCAAGACCTGATGAAATCGCAACGCCTGTGGCACGGGCGAGCGCGATTTTCGCCGCAGTTGTGGCACGATCGCCCTCCTGCACGAAACGCAAGGACGTCACGTCATTGCCCCGGTTCCACAGCCCATGGAACTCGGCCGCCAGTTCCGACAGATACCCCGCCACCCGATGCGGCTCCTGCGTGCGCGCGGCCAGTTCCACCACGCGCGGCCATTCCGCGATCTTGCGGATCAGTGCCAGTTCCGCCTCGTGATCGAGCCGCATCAGATCCGCCCCCGCCAGCGCCGCATCCGTCACATCCACGCCCGCCTCCGCGGCCTTGCGCAGCACCGAACAGATCCGCGCATGGGCATATTGCACATAAAAAACCGGATTGTCCTTGGACTGCTCCAGCACACGGTCGAAATCGAAATCCAGCGTCGCGTCATTCTTGCGCGTCAGCATCACGAAACGGGTGACATCCGCGCCCACTTCCTCGACCACATCGCGCAGCGTGACAAATGTGCCCGCCCGCTTCGACATCTTGAACGGCTCGCCATTCTTGTAGAGCTTCACCAACTGGATCAGCTTGATATCCAGCGGCACCCGGCCATTCGACAAAGCCGAGACCGCCGCCTTCATCCGCTTGACATAGCCGCCATGATCGGCGCCGAAAATATCGATCAGCATGTCATAATCGCGGCTGATCTTGTTGTAATGATAGGCAATATCGGGCGCGAAATAGGTCCAGCTTCCGTCGGATTTCTTGATCGGCCGGTCCACGTCATCGCCATGCGCGGTCGAACGGAACAGGGTCTGCTCGCGCGGCTCCCAATCCTCGGGCGTCTTGCCCTTGGGCGGCTCCAGCACGCCCTGATAGATCAGCCCCTGCGCCTCCAGCCGCGCGATGGCGGCTTCGATCTCGCCGGTGCCGTAAAGCGCCTTCTCGCTGGCATAGACATCCATCCGCACGCCCAGCGCCGCCAGATCCTCGCGGATCATCTCCATCATCCGCGCGGTCGCAAAATCGCGCACGATCTCCAGCCAGACCGCTTCCGGCTGGTCGAGGAACCGGTCCCCGAATTCCGCCTTCAGCGCCTCGCCCACCTCGATCAGATATTCGCCCGGATACAGCCCCTCGGCGATCTCGGGCGACAGCCCATGCGCCTCGCGGTAGCGCTCATAGGCCGAACGCGCCAGCACATCGACCTGCGCGCCACCATCATTGATGTAATATTCCCGCGTCACCTCATAGCCCGCGAAAACCAGCAGGTTCGACAGCGCATCCCCCACCACGGCGCCGCGCACATGGCCCACATGCATCGGCCCCGTGGGATTGGCCGAGACGAACTCGACATTCACCCGCGCGCCCTGCCCCATGCCCGAGCGCCCGAAGCCCCTGCCCTCGCCCAGCGCCACAGCAACGATCCCCTGCCAGCAGCCCGGCGCCAGCCGCAGGTTCAGGAAACCCGGCCCGGCCACATCCGCCACCGCGATCCGCGCGTCCCCCAGCAAGCGCGCCGCCAGCGCCTCGGCAATCTCGCGCGGCTTCATCCCCGCAGGTTTCGCCAGTACCATCGCCGCATTGGTCGCCATATCCCCATGCGCCGCATCGCGCGGCGGCTCGACCGCGACAGCGGCGAAATCCAGACCCGCCGGCAAAGCGCCCTCCGCCACCATCGCGTCCAGACAGGTTACAACCAAAGCACGGATATCAGAAAACAGGTTCATTCTCTCAGCCCTTCTTGTCCTCCCTGCCCTACGCCGGGGCCGCAGGCAGGTCAATGGTTGCAAGGGGCTTGCGCCCACGCCGCTGCGGCGTATGGTAGCGCCAACATATCAGGGAGGGATGCCATGCGCTGGGGAATACTGGGGGCGGCCAAGATCGCCCGGACCGAACTTGCACCCGCAATCCAGCTTGCGCGCGGCGCAAGCCTCGTGGCGCTGGCCACCCGCGACCCCGCCCGCGCAGCCCCGTTTCAGGCGCTGGTGCCGGGGCTGCGCCTCCATGACAGCTATGACGCCCTTCTGGCCGACCCGGAGGTGGATGCGATCTATATCCCGCTGCCCAATCACCTGCATGTCGAATGGTCGCTCCGCGCCGCCCGCGCCGGCAAACATGTGCTCTGCGAAAAACCCATCGCGCTCAAAGCCCCGGAAATCGACCAGTTGATCGCCGCGCGCGACGAGACCGGCAAGCTGATCGCCGAGGCGTTCATGGTCGCCCATCACCCGCAATGGGCGCGCGCCAAAGCGCTCCTTGATCAAGGCGCCATCGGCAAGCTCGAACATGTCGAGGGCTGCTTCACCTATACCAATCGCGACACGGCCAATATCCGCCATCAGGCCGAAATGGGCGGCGGCGGTATCCGCGATGTCGGCGTCTATCCGTGCATCACCGCGCGCATGGTCACAGGCGCAGAGCCAACAAACTTACGCGCCGATCTGCGGTTGCAAAACGGTGTCGATATCTTCGCCCGCGTCTGGGCCGATTTCCCCGGATTCAGTATGTCCTTCTATTGCGGCATGATGCAGGACCGCCGCCAATACATGACCTTCCACGGGCAGGATGGCTGGCTGCACCTGACCGCGCCCTTCAACGCCCAGACCTATGGCGATACGGCGCTGCATTACCAGTCCGGCGGCACAACCCGCGTCGAGCATTTCAACGAGATTCCGCAATATGCGCTGATGATCGAGAATTTCGCCGCCAGCGCCACCTCTGGCGCCGCCTTCGCCTGCCCGCTGGAATTCTCGCGCGGCAATCAGGAAATGATCGACGCCATCTTCCAAGCCGCCACAGCCTGATCATTTTCTTGCGAAAAATACTCACGGGGGTTTCTTAAGGGGGTATGTATACCCCCTTAAGGCAGGGAGTTTGAGGGACGGCAGTCCCTCAAGCCCCCCCCTCAGAGGCGCACCCCTTCGCGCCCCGCAAGATCGGTGAAAAACTGCCAGGCCACCCGCCCCGAGCGCGACCCGCGCGTGGCCTGCCACTCGATCGCCTCCGCGCGCAACCGCTCGGGCGCGATCTCCAGCCCGTAAGCCGCGCAATAGCCTTCGATCATCGCCAGATACTCGTCCTGATCGCAGGGATGGAAGCCCAGCCACAGCCCGAACCGGTCCGAGAGCGAGACCTTCTCCTCCACCGCTTCCGCCGGTGAAATCGCCGAAGACCGCTCATTCTCGATCATGTCGCGCGGCATCAGATGGCGCCGGTTCGAGGTCGCATAGAGCACCACATTCTCGGGCCGCCCCTCGACCCCCCCGTCCAGAAGCGCTTTCAGCGATTTGTAATGCTGGTCATCATGGCTGAACGAGAGATCATCGCAAAACAGGATGAAGCGCGCGTCACTGCCGCGCAGATAGCCCATCAGCCGCGAGATCGAGGGCAGATCCTCGCGCTGGATCTCCACCAGCTTCAGGCAGCATTCCGGCGCGACATCCAGCACATGCCCATGCACGGCCTTGACCAGCGAGGATTTCCCCATCCCCCGCGCGCCCCAGAGCAGCGCGTTATTCGCGCCAAACCCGCGCGCGAATTGCAGCGTATTGGCCAGCAGCGTATCGCGCGCCCGCCCGATCCCGACCAGAAGATCCAGCGCCACCCGGTTGACCTGCGTGACCGGCTGCAGCCGGTCCGGCCCGGTATGCCAGACAAAGGCATCCGCCGCCTCCAGATCCGGCACCGGCGCGGGCGGCGGCGCGATCCGCTCCAGCGCGCCCGCAATGCGCTCCAGCGCGCCCCCCTCAGCCAGGCTCATTTCTCGCCTTCCAGCTCATCGGCGAAGATTTCCTCATCCTCGTCCTCCAGCAGCCCCTCACGCCGCAATTCCTCGCGCCGCTTCTTCTCGACCCCGGCCACAAGGAAAATCGAAATCTCGTATAGCCCGTAGACCACCACAAACAGAATGATCTGCGTGATCACATCCGGCGGTGTCACCAGCGCGGCGAGCGTCAGAATCCCCACAATCGCCCATTTCCGCCCCGCTTTCAGCCCTTCGGCAGAGACCAGCCCCGCCTTGCCCATCAGCGTCAGCAGCACCGGCAGCTGGAAACACATGCCGAAAGCCACGATGAACTTGATCGTCAGGTTCAGATATTCCTGCGCCGAGCCCTGAAACACCACCGACAAGGGCGCCGCCCCCGGCACCCCGTCCACGGCTTCGCCCGCCGCGCCGAATTGCTGGAAGCCAAGGAAGAAATTATAGGCCAGCGGTGTGACCACATAGAAGGCAAAGCTCGCGCCGAGAAAGAACATGAAGGGCGAGGCGATCAGGAAAGGCAGAAAGGCGTTCTTCTCCGACCGGTACAGCCCCGGCGCCACGAACCGCCAGAGCTGCCCCGCGATCACCGGGAAAGCCAGCATGAAGCCGCCCAGAAGCGAGACCTTGATCGCGACGAAAAACCCTTCCTGCGGGCTGATGAAGATCAGGTCGCAATCCTGCCCGCGATCCGCAAGCGCCGAACAGAGCGGCGCGGTCAGGAAATTGAAGATGGGGGTTGCGACGGTGAAACAGGCCACCATCGCCACGACAAAGGCGAGCACCGCCTTGATCAGCCGCGAGCGCAATTCCGCCAGATGCTCGATCAGCGGCGCGCTCTTGTCGTCAATGTCATTTTCTGGCGAGGGGCGCGTCATGCCTGTCCCTTGTCTGTTGGCGCAGGCGATTTCGGGGCCGCAGGGGCCGCATCCGGTGTCGCAGATCCCGTTCCGGCTTTCGCAGGTTTCGCCGCCGCCGTTTTCGCCTTTGCAGGCTTGGCGTTCGCAGGTTTCGCCGCCGCTTTGGCTCGCGTCCCGGCATCCGGCCTCGCAGGCGTGGTCGCGGCCTCCGTCCCGGGCGCAGCGGGTTTCACTGCACGTTCGCGCCGCAGATTGTCCATCTCCGCCGCGATCCGGTCCATCGCCTCTTCATCCGCGTCGCCGGATGCATCCTTCGCGCCCGAGGCCGGTTTGCCGGATTTGCCCGCAGCCCCGTCCTTCAGCGGATCCCAGTTGCGCATCTTGTTCAGCTCATCCAGCCCCATGCCCTGCGCATCCGTCGCCTTGCGCAGATCGCGCGCGACATCCTTCATGCCACTGGCATCGGCCGCCTCATCCATGGCGCGCTGGAACTCGCGCGCCATGCCGCGCATCTTCGCGGTCATCTGGCCCAATGTGCGGAACATCTTCGGCAGATCCTTGGGGCCGACCACGATCAGCGCCACGATCCCGATGACCAAGAGTTCCGTCCAGCCGATATCGAACATGCATTCCCCCTGCCCTGACAGGCCAAGCCCGCCCGCACGCTTCAGCGCCGGGCTGTCAGTTCCGGCCCTGTCCCCGGTCGCGGATCAAAGCCGGAGTCAGGCTTTATCCTTATCGGCTTCAGGCGTGATGTCGCGCGCGCTCTGCGCGCCATCCTCGGGGGCTTTCTCGATCTCGTCCGACCCGTCCTTCAGGCCCTTCTTGAACGAGGTGATCCCCTTGCCCACTTCGCCCATCAGGGCACTGACCTTGCCGCGCCCGAAGAGCACAAGCACCACAATCGCGATGATGATGAAGCCTGCGGGACCGATATTGTTCAGCATCAGAATTCTCCCTTCGCCACAGGCCCGGAAACGGCACTGCGGTCACATGCAGTCCATTTATGGATTATCACCCGCCAATCAAAGCCCCAATTTCGTAATCAGAAGATTTTCCTTGGCGCACAGCCCGCGCAATCAGCCAAATGCCGCCGCGCTGACCAGCCCCGGTGCGCCCACAACCCGGTTGCGCCCCTGCGCCTTGGCCTCGTAAAGCCGCGCATCCGCGGCGGAAATCAGCGTGTCGCGCGACTCCGCCGCCTCACCGCAACTCGCAACCCCGAAGGAACTGGTAAAGCTGATCTCGGGATGCTCGCGCAGATGTGTGCCCTCGATCACCGCGCGCAGCCGCTCGGCAATATCCAAAGCCGCGCCCGCATCGGCGATCACCAGGACACCGAATTCCTCGCCCCCCAGCCGCCCCAGCCGGTCGCAGGGGCGCAATTCCGAGCGCACCATGCTGGCCACGGTGCGCAGCACCTTGTCGCCCGCGCCATGCCCATACGTGTCATTGATCGCCTTGAAATGATCCAGATCGAAAGCGATCAGACTGCAGGGCGTGCCCGCGCGCGACCATGTGGCCACTGCATTGCCCAGTTCCGACATGAAAGCGCGGCGCGTCATCGCGCCGGTCAGCATGTCAAGCTGCGCCAGCGACCAGAGCGCGTGCTGCTCGACCACCAGAACCGCAAACCCGGCCAGAAGATGCGCCGCGCCCGAGACAAATTCCCGCCCATAGGCCCGCAACACCCCGATGCGCCTTCCCTGGTGGATCAGCGGCACCTGCAGACATTGCAGATCCGCCGGCACCGGTTCTGGCGGCATCCCGTCAATCTGGATCTGCACCAGATCCGCCCCGGTGGTCTGTCGCACCAGATACAGGATCGTGTCATATTGGCTCGACATGGGATCGGTCACGCTCAACAGCGTGCGCGCGGGTTTCAGTGACGAGGGCTCAGACATGATCTTGGCATTCCCCTGCGCGAATCCGGGTAATCTTCACACTGGTTAATTCATCACCAATCATGGCCTTTGCGAGGCGGATTCCCGCCGCTTTATGGGCCATCTTAACCACTGTCCCGCGCAACCCGGCGCTTGGCAAGCCGTTCCTGCGCATCACCGGGCGCAGGCATCGCGCCCCGTTGCAGCAGGGCCACGCCGGGCCAGCGCCCTTCCCGATCAGCCTGCGCCACAGCCCGCTTTCACGCCCCCCCGGCTTCTTCTTGCCGAAAAATACTCTCACTGACTGGCCACGGGCCGCAAGGCCCGTCCCCCGTCGACAGCACCTGCGGCGCAGCCTGCCCAGGCGGGTGGAGATGCACCCTAAAGCGCGATCACCTGCACCTTGTCGCCGCGTACCGCCAGCCCCAGCTTGCCCTCGCAGAGCCGCAGCGCATCCGCGCCAAAGACCTCGGCCCGCCAGCCGCGCAGCGCGGCCACATCGCGCATCCCCGCTGCCAGCGCATCCAGATCCGCCGCCGAAGCGATCAGCTTCGCCGCCACATCGGTCTGATCCGATTTCGCCTTCAGCAGCACCCGCAAGAGATCGGCCAGCGCCGGATTGACCTGCAGATTCTCGCGCCCGTTCTCCGCCTGCGGCAGATCCTTCACCGGACACTCCACCCCGCGCCGCACCGCCTCAAGAATGCCCTGCGCGATCTCCCCGCGCCGCGCCTCGCGCAGCAAAAGCCGCGTGCGCCCCAGATCATCGGCGGTCTTGGGCTTGAGCGCCGCCAGTTCCAGCAGCGCATCATCCTTGAACACCCGCGAGCGCGGAATATTGCGCGATTGCGCATGGTTCTCGCGAAACGCCGCCAGTTCCCGCAGGATCGCCAGAAACCGCCCCGAATCATTGCGCGTCTTGATCCGTTTCCACGCCTCTTCGGGCCGCGTCAGATAGGTCTCGGGGTCGTTCAGCGTCGCCAGTTCCTCGGCCACCCAAGCCTCGCGCCCGGTCTCGCTCAGCCGTTTCGCCAGCTTCTCGTAGATCACCCGCAGATGCGTCACATCCGCCAGCGCATAGCGCAGCTGCGCCTCGGACAGGGGCCGCGCCGACCAGTCGGTGAAACGCGAGCTTTTGTCGATCTGCCCCTTCGCCAGCTTGCGCACCAGCGTCTCATAGCCGATCTGATCGCCAAAACCGCAAACCATCGCCGCGATCTGCGTGTCAAAAAGCGGGCGCGGCAGCGTCCCGCCCTCGATATAGAAAATCTCCAGATCCTGACGCGCCGCATGCAGCACCTTGACCGTGCTCTCATCCTTCAAAAGCGCATAGAAGGGCGCCAGCGACAGCCCCTCGGCCAGCGGATCGACCAGCACTGCAGGCCCGCTCGCCGCCCCATCCGGCCCCGGCAAGGCCATCTGCAACAGGCAGAGCTTGGAATAATAGGTCCGCTCGCGCAGGAATTCGGTGTCGATCGTGACATAGGGGGCCGCATGGGCCAGCGCGCAGAATTCCGTCAACTGTTCGGTCGTGGTGATCAGATCCATTGCGTCTGCCCGCTCGCTCTTGCCTTTCCTGTCCCATAGGCAAAAAACCTCGCCTTGGAAAGCCCTGCCCCCCGCCGACGCCCTGCGCAGCAAATGGCGCATAGCCCCCTTGCAAATGCTCCGCGCCTCTTCTAAAGCAGCCTCACGGTCGGAGTGTAGCTCAGCCTGGTAGAGCACTGTCTTCGGGAGGCAGGGGCCGGAGGTTCGAATCCTCTCACTCCGACCAGTTTTCATTGCTTCTTGAGCATGAAGAAGATAGCGCGCTTTGGTTCAGTGAACCCAAGAGGGCTCCCTGCGCTAGCACGCGAAGTCGAATTCGAGCGCTGTTGCGGCCTTTTGCAGGTGCTCAGGACTATACCTCGCATATGTGTTGCTCGTGATCCTGATGTCCGAATGTCCGAGGTATTGCGCGATTTCGTCCATGCTGACCCCTGCTTCGGCCAGACGCGCACTCAAATGCGGGAAGGTATCGCACGAATGATTCTTTGTGTGGTAATTTACCAGAGCCGTGCTATACCACACGATAATTCATCTGTGTGGTAATCGCTGATGCAGAACACTTTCCAACCTCATAGTTTGACCGGGCAGTCGGCCTGGCAGGATTTGCTGCGACTACTGAAGGAAGAGGCGATCTCAACCCTGCGCGGAAAACCAACCCTGCGGGAAAAGAACGGCCGGGGATATTGGTATGACCGGTATCGGCAGGGCGACAAGATCGTCGAGCGCTATATCGGCGATGACAATGCCGAACTGCGAACACGTCTGGCGCATCATCAGGACCATCGCGCTCAATCACAGGCGCGACGCCGCGAGACTGCCCGTCTGATCCGCCTTTTGCGGAGTGAGGGATACCTGACCCCTGACCTTGCCACTGGCCAACTCCTGACGGCCATGTCGCGCGCGGGCGTGTTCCGGCTCGGCGGCACAGTCGTCGGAACACAGGCGTTCCGCCATTACGAGGGGGTTCTGGGGGTGCGCATCAGCGCTGATGCTGCTGCGCAGACCGATGACATCGACATCGCCAGTTTTGAGCGTCTGTCCCTTGCGCTCGGTGATCATGTCGATCCGTCCCTCGCGGAGGTGTTCGAGAGCCTGGAGTTCTCGCCATTGCCGGCGGTCGAGAAGAACAAGGTCTGGCGATGGCAGCAAACGCACCGACAGACATTGGTGGAATTCCTCACACCGTCATTCAGTGCCGAAGAAGGCTTACGCGACCTGCCAGCCCTGGGTGTCAGCGCGCAGTCGCTGCATTTCCTGAACTATCTGATCGCTGAACCGCTCACCGTTCCACTGCTCTATCGAGATGGTGCATTGATCCAGATTCCGCGACCCGAGCGCTATGCGGTGCATAAGCTGATCGTTTCCGAGCGGCGCAGAGATAGTGAGATGGTGTTGAAAGCACGCAAAGACCGTGCGCAGGCGGCGTTTCTGATCGCTGTCCTGGCGCAGGAGGACCGCTATGCTCTCGGTGACGCGTGGACAGAAGCACGCGATAAAGGGAGCGCGTGGCGTGCAGCACTCGACGCGGCTCTTACAAAGATGGAGGACACACGGCACATCTTGGCCGGGTTGGGCTGATGGGGTAGCGATCTGCGAGTGTATGCTGAAGGAGCAGGTTCCTTCTACACGGACCCCAAGTGAGATAGTTCCCTTTGGTTCATTGAACCTTTCGAACCCGAACTGGCGTTGCGAAGCTGGCAAATATGGCCGCGAAAACAGTGCTCTATTGACTAAAAAACAATAGCTTGGCCAGAGCGCGCGATCTTCGGGAGGCAGGGGCCGGAGGTTCGAATCCTCTCACTCCGACCAGTATTTCCCGGTTCCATGTCAGATATTCCTGCCCACCCGTCAGATTTCTGACCCGAAAGATGGTGCAGCCCCCCAGTCAGACGCGCAGTATCCTTGCCTCGGAAAGGCCGCTACAGCTATCTGATATCGCGCCAGCAGCTTCGGAGCCACCATGACCCTGATCTTCCGCAAAGCCGTCGAAACGGATCTGCCCGCGATTGTCCGACTGCTTGCGGATGATCAGCTCGGGGCCCGCCGGGAAACGGATGTCACCGACCTGGCCCCCTACCGCCATGCGCTGCACGAGATAAGCGCCGACCGGAATCAATTCCTCTGCGTGGCCGAACGCGACGGGCAGGTCCTTGGCACGCTGCAACTGACCTTCATTCCGGGCCTGTCGCGCGCGGGCGCGAAACGGGGGCAGATCGAAGCCGTGCGCGTGGCCCGCGACCATCGCAACGCGGGGATCGGACGCGCCATGCTCGACTGGGCGATCGCGCAATGCCGGGCGCAGAACTGCGCGCTGGTGCAACTGACCACCGACAGGTCACGCAGCGACGCCCATCGCTTCTACGACTCGCTTGGCTTCACCGCCTCGCATCTGGGCTATAAGCTGACGCTCGGCCCCGTGCGGGACCACCCTGTCACAAATTCCGCTGATTGACCCGCGCCGACAATTCCGCCGCGCTTTCCTTGCGCTCGGAATAGCGGTCCACCAGATAGCCCGCCCGGTCGCGCGTCAGCAGGGTGAATTTCACCAATTCCTCCATCACATCCACGGTCCGGTCAAAAAGCGCCGAGGGCTTCATCCGCCCGCCCTCGTCAAATTCCAGAAACGCCTTCGGGACCGAGGACTGATTGGGGATCGTGATCATCCGCATCCAGCGCCCCAGAATCCGCATCTGATTGACCGCATTGAAACTTTGCGACCCGCCCGAGACCTGCATCACCGCCAGCACCTTGCCCTGCGTGGGCCGCACCGCGCCCGCAGAGAGCGGGATCCAGTCGATCTGCGTCTTCATCAGCCCGGTCATCGCCCCGTGGCGTTCGGGGCTGGACCAGACCATGCCCTCGCACCAGGCGGCCAGATCCCACAATTCCTGCACCTTGGCCATATCCGCGCCGGGCTGATCCACCAGCGGCAGGCCAGAGGGGTTGAAGAACCGCACCTCTGCCCCCAGCCGGGTCAGAATGCGCCCCGCCTCTTCCGCCGCCAGGCGGCTGAAAGAACGTTCGCGCAGCGAACCATAGAGGATCAGGATACGCGGCGCATGGGTGCCGACCTCAGGCTGCAGCAGCGCCGCGCGGTCAATCGGGGCGAAACTTGCCGCATCCAGCTGCGGCAGCGTCAGGTCGGAAAGCGGATCAGACACGATTGCCCCCGGCATCCAGAATCAGCGTGCCGTCTTCCTTGGCCAGCGGGCCGGGCGGCAGGGCCTCCAGCAGATCCAGCACCAGCTCGGACGGGCGGCATAGCCGCACCCCTTTCGGCGTGCAGACGATGGGGCGGTTCACCAGCACCGGATGCGCCACCATCGCCGCGATCAGCGCATCCTCGGTCACATCGGGCGCGGTCAGCCCCATCTCTTCGGCCGGGGATTTGCTGACCCGCAGCGCCGCGCGCGGGCTCAGCCCCGCCGCCGCGAACAGGCCCAGCAACTGCGCCCGCGTCCAGCCCTCGGACAGATACTCGATCACCACCGGCTCCGCCCCCGCCGCGCGCAGGATCTCCAGAACATTGCGCGAGGTGCCGCAAGCGGGATTGTGATAGATGACTGTGCTCATGCGGGAAACCTTTCTGCCGGGCGCTCCTGCCCCGGAAACCTGTGTCTTGTGCGATTGGCGAACCAGACCAGCGACAGCATCACCGGCACCTCGACCAGCACACCGACCACTGTCACCAGCGCCGCGCCCGAATGCAGACCAAAGAGACCGATCGCCACCGCCACCGCAAGCTCAAAGAAATTCGACGTCCCGATCAGGGCGCAGGGCGCGGCGACATCATGCGGCACCTTCCATTTCCACGCCCAGAAATAGGCCAGCGCGAACATGCCGTAAGACTGGATCAGGATCGGCGTGGCCAGCAGCAGGATCAGGAAGGGGTTGTCCAGAATGACATTGCCCTGAAAGCCGAAGAGCAGCACCACAGTCATGAGCAGGCCCAGCATCGAGACAGGCTTGATCCGCGCGGTGAACTCCGCCACCGCCGCCTCCCCGCCCCGCACCACCAGCCGCGCCCGCGTCCAGGCCCCCGCCGCCAGCGGCAGCACCACATAGAGCAGCACCGACAGAAGCAGCGTCTCCCATGGCACGCTCAGATCCGTCACCCCCAGAAGCAGCGCCACGATGGGCGCGAAGGCAAAGACCATGATCACGTCATTGAGCGAGACCTGCACCAGCGTGTAATTCGGATCGCCCTTGGTCAGTTGCGACCAGACAAACACCATCGCCGTGCAGGGCGCCGCGCCCAGCAGGATCAGCCCGGCGATATACTGGCCCGCATTTTCCGGCGCGATCAGACCGGCAAAGACATGGTGAAAGAACAGCACCCCCAGCGCCGCCATGGTGAATGGCTTGATCAGCCAGTTCACGGTGACGGTGATGATCAGGCCCTTGGGCCGCTCGCCCACGCGGGCCAGCGAGGAGAAATCCACCGCCACCATCATCGGATAGACCATCGCCCAGATCAGCACCGCGACCACCAGATTGACCGAGGCATATTCCAGCCCCGCCAGAAGCCCGAATACCCCCGGCATCAGATTGGAAAGCGCAATCCCGGCGATGATGCACAGGAAGACCCAGAGCGACAGATAGCGTTCAAAGACAGACATTTGCGGGGCTTTCAGTCCTGATCAGGGGTCACACAACAGGCCGTATCACTGGCCGCCGCATCCAGTGTTTCAATCAGCGCGGCCAATGGAGCCAGCGCACCGGGGGCCAGCGCATAGCAGATCCGGGGCGGGTCGATCTGGCCCTCGATGACGCCCGCGGCTTTGAGGATCCGCAGATGCTCGGAAACCGTCGATTGCGCCAGCCCCACCGCCTCGACAATATCGCCACCAATGCAGCCCGGTGTGCGCGCCAGCAGCATCAGGATCTTCAGCCGCGCCGGATGTCCCAGCGCCTTGGCCAGCACCGCCAGCCGTTCGTCATCGCGTGCAGTCATAAGAACCGTATCCGTGCCCATCCGCATCAATCGCCTATCGTCGTTTCGCGATATGTAACCCGGAACGATCCCCGAGACAAGCCCCCCTCACCCCAGCCGCTGCATCGCCGGAAATGTCTCCAGGAGCCACCAGCTGAAGGCCGAAAACGCCCCCGTCACCAACGCAATCCCGACCGCGATCAACAAAAGCCCCATCACCTTCTCGATCACCCCCATATAGGGTTTCAGCCGGTTCATCAGCCCCATCGAGCGCTGCACGAAAATCGCCGCCAGCAGAAAGGGCAGCCCCAGCCCCAGCGCATAGACCCCCAGCATCGAGGTGCCGCGCGTCACCGTCGCATCGGTCGCGGCCATCGTCAGGATCGCCCCCAGAACCGGGCCGATACAGGGCGTCCAGCCAAAGGCAAAGGCCAGCCCCAGAATATAGGCCCCGAAAGCCGAACCACCCTGATCGCCCGCATCAATCCGCGCCTCGCGCATCAGGAAGGGAATGCGCAGAATGCCCAGAAAATGCACCCCGAAGATGATCACCACCACCCCCGCGATCTGCCCGAACAGTTCCGCATTGCGCAAGAACAGATGCCCCATGGTCGAGGCGGTGAAGCCCAGCAGCAGAAAGACCGTAGACAGCCCCATGACGAAAAACAGCGCAGGCAGGATCGCCCGGCGCGAGGCCCGCCCCTCGGCGCGCAGCTCCTGCATCGAGATCCCGCCCATATAGGCCAGATAGGGCGGCACGATGGGCAGCACACAGGGCGACAGGAACGAGAGCACCCCGGCCCCGAAAGCAATCACCAGCGCCGCCATCAGCCCAGCGTCAAAGACATCAATCCCGAACATCCCGCCTAGCCTTCTTCCCCTGCCCTCACGCCTCCCAGATACGACAGTGACGCCGGATCGTCACCCGATCCGGCGTCACTATTGCGTGGCCTGCGGGATCATGTCGCAGCGCGCATGACCCTTCCATGACCGTCAGCCGCGCGCCGACCACCAGCCGCTGCGCTTGGGCTGGGTATCGGGCTTGGGCGCCTCGTCGCCAGTCGCCGCGCCCACCGTCTCGGGCTCGACCTCTGCCGCGTCCCCTGCCTCCGCCGCAGGCTCGGCCTCTGGTGCCGCTTCCGCAACATCCGCCGCAGGCGCGGCCTCGGGTGCCGCTTCCGCAGCCTCCGCCGCAGGCGCGGCCTCCGCTTCGGCAACCTCTGCCACAGGCGCGGCCTCTGCCGCTTCAGCAGCCTCCGCCGGAGGCTCGGCCTCCGGTGCCGCTTCCGCAGCCTCCGCCACCGGCGCGGCCTCGGGTGCCGCTTCCGCAGCCTCCGCCGCAGGCGCGGCCTCTGCAACGGCCAGTTCCCCGGTTTCCGCCGCGACAGGCTCTGCCGCCTTGGCCGCAGGCTTGCGCCGACTGCGCGCAGGCTTTTTCTTCACCTCGACCTCGGCCAGCGCGATCTCCGCTCCGGCCCCTTCCGGCGTTTCAACCGGAGCCTCGACCGGAGCCTCATCCGGGGCCTCAGTCGGTGTCTCCACCGGAGCCTCAGTCGGTGTCTCCACCGGAGCCTCATTCGGTACCTCCACCGGAGCCTCACTCGGCGTCTCATGCGGCACCTCGACCGGGGTCTTATCCCCCGCCGTAGCCGCCTCAGCCGCAGCCCCGCCGCGCTTGCGTCGGCTGCGCGCCGGTTTCTTCGCCGGGGCCTCGGTCACCGCCTCCGCCGCAGCGGCATCACCATCCGCCGCCTCGCCGACCGCCTCGTCCTCGCCCTCGTCGGCAGCGCTCTGCGCGCCACCCTCCTCGGCCCCGTTCTGACCACCGCCACGCCGACGCCGACGCCGCCTGCGCTTCTTGCGCGGCCCGCCATCGCCCTCGCCCTGGCCAGCGGCCTGTGCCGCCGGAGCCTCATCCTCTTCCGCCGCATCGGCCTCCAGATCGAGGAGATCCTCCTCTTCCTCAAGCTCCGGCATCGGCGTCGTGCTGATCGAGACCACTTCGCTGGCCGTCACCGGCACCCGCGTTGCGGTCTTGAACTTCTCGATCTCGAAATCGGGGCTGACCATGCGCGGATCGGCCTCGATCCGCACCGCCATGCCGTAACGCGCCTCGATCTGCGCCAGATGCTCGCGCTTCTGGTTGATGATGAAATTCACCACCGAGCTTGGCGCGCGCACCAGCACTTCGCGCGAGCGTCCGCGCGTGCCCTCTTCCTCGATCTGGCGCAGCACCGTCAGACCCAGACTGTCATCCGACCGGATCAGCCCGGTGCCATGGCAATGCGGGCAAGGCTGGGTCGTGGCTTCCAGCATGCCCGGACGCAGCCGCTGGCGGCTCATCTCCAACAGGCCAAAGCCCGAGATCCGGCCCACCTGAATCCGCGCACGGTCGTTTTTCAGCTTGTCTTTCAGCATCTTCTCGACAGCAGCGTTATTCTTGCGCTCTTCCATGTCGATGAAGTCGATGACGATCAGCCCGGCCAGATCGCGCAACCGCAATTGCCGCGCAATCTCGGCAGCGGCTTCCAGATTGGTCTTGAGCGCGGTCTCTTCAATCGAGCCCTCGCGCGTCGCCCGGCCCGAGTTGATATCAATCGCGACCAGCGCTTCCGTGATCCCGATCACGATATAGCCGCCCGAGGGAAGCTGCACTGTCGGATTGAACATCGCCGCCAGATAGCTTTCCACCTGATAGCGCGCGAAAAGCGGCATCGGGTCGCTATAGGGTTTCACATTCTTGGCATGGGACGGCATGATCATCTTCATGAAGTCCTTGGCCGTGCGATAGCCCGCCTCGCCCTCGACCAGCACCTCGTCGATATTCTTGCTGTAGAGATCGCGGATCGTGCGCTTGATCAGATCGCCTTCCGCATAGATCGGCGTGGGGGCGATGGATTTCAGCGTCAATTCGCGGATCTGTTCCCAGAGCCGCAGCAGATATTCATAATCGCGCTTGATCTCGGCCTTGGTGCGCTGCGCGCCCGCCGTGCGGATGATCAGCCCGGCGCCTTCCGGCACCTTGATCTCGCCCGCAATCGCCTTCAGCTTCGAGCGGTCGGCAGCATTGGTGATCTTGCGGCTGATCCCGCCGCCGCGCGCGGTATTGGGCATCAGCACGCAGTAGCGGCCCGCAAGGCTCAGATAGGTGGTCAGCGCCGCACCCTTGTTGCCGCGCTCTTCCTTCACCACCTGCACCAGCATGATCTGGCGGACCTTGATCACTTCCTGAATCTTGTAGCGCCGCATCCGCGGCTTGCGGCGCGGGCGCATATCCTCGGCCTGCTCACCATCCGAGACCGCCTCGATCCGGTCATCAATCTCGGTCGCATGATCCGCCGCGCGGTAGGGCTCATCCTGCTCGCCCGCAGCCGCCGCCTCGGGCGCGCTTTCCGCCACCCCGAGCTCGGCCTCCGCTTCCGGGGCGACATCTGCCGCCTCGGCTTCCGGTGCCGCAAACCCCTCGATCACGCCCTGATCCTCGTCGCCTTCCGGCTCGACGATATCCATGCCCGAGATCTCGCGGCTCTCAACCTGATCGGCCGCAGTGGCGCGCTCGGCCTTCGGGCCGGGTCTGCGCCGCGAGGACGAGCGCTGCACGCGCTTGCCTGCCTCCGCCTTCGGCGCGGGCTTGCCCTCATCCTCGTCGCCATCAAGGCTCAGCGCGCGCTCTTCTGCCAGAAGCGCCGCCCGGTCCGCCGCCGGGATCTGATAGTAATCAGGGTGAATCTCGTTAAAGGCGAGGAAGCCGTGCCGGTTGCCGCCATAATCGACGAAGGCCGCCTGCAGCGAGGGCTCGACCCGCGTTACCTTTGCCAGATAGATATTGCCCGCAAGCTGACGCCGCGCGGCGGTCTCGTAGTCAAATTCCTCGACCTTGTTTCCATCCACCACAACGACGCGGGTTTCTTCCGCGTGTGTGGCATCGATCAGCATTTTCTGTGCCATGTAAATCCATTGCGCGCCGCCGCACCGCCTGCGCCGCTCCCCCACCACGGGGATGAGAGACCAGGGCCAGATACGGGCCGGAAGCGTGACTTGTCTGAGAAGATGACACCCTGCCGTGACAGGCGCGCGCAATCCCGCCTGCAAGGCCGGGCCTTGTCAGGGAAAGGGGCAGTCTGCGCGTCACAGCGGTCATCAAGTTTCCTGTTGCGCGGCGCAATAGACGCAGCGCGGTTCATGCATATGCCCGGCTGGCTGAAACAGTCGTCACGGGCGCTCGGCCTTGCGGCCACTCCATCTGCCAAGGGGCGACGCAAGGACGTTCAGCGTCCGTCAGCCCCGGCAGCGAATTCCGTTCGGGCCGCCCCGCCTGCGCGCGGCACACCCTTACCGGGTGACATTGGGCGCAAACGGGGGAAAATACAATGCCGTTTTTGGGCCGCGCCGGGGATTGTGCGGAAATCGGACATGAAACCGTTACATCAGCCCCAGTGCAAAGCCTTGGCACCCCCCGCGCGCGCCTGCTAGCATGAAGCGCCCGCACCCGGAGACCCGCCATGCCCCCCATCACCATCCACCGCCTCGCCCCCGGCGACGCGCAGCGCTTCAATGCCATGCTCGATCTCTTCGCCACCGCCTTCGATGACGCCGAGAGCTACAGCTCCGCCCGCCCCGCCCCCGCCTGGCGCGACAGGCTTCTGGCGCAGGAGGGCAGTGTCGCGCTGGTCGCAGTCTCAGACGCGCAGGTCGTGGGCGCTCTCGTCGCCTATGAACTGCCCAAATTCGAACAGGAACGCCGGGAATTCTACATCTACGATCTGGCCGTGGCCGAGACCCACCGGCGGCGCGGCATCGCCACCGCCCTGATCACCGCCCTCAAAAGCATCGCAAAAGCGCGTGGCGGCTGGGTCATCTATGTGCAGGCCGATCACGGCGACGACCCGGCCATCGCCCTCTATACCCGCTTGGGCACCCGCGAGGATGTGCTGCATTTCGACATCGCCCCCGACTGACCCCCGACTGACCCCGCCAAAGCCGCGTCAAACCCCGCCCGGCTTCATCTTGCCAAAAATACTCAGACAGGCGTGACGGCACGCCCCCCGCCTCATTTTCTTGCAAAAAATACTCCGGGGGGTAGTCGATCGTGTTCGCCATCGGTTCAAGAACCGATTGGCTACGGGGGGGGCAGCGCCCCCCCTCTTTTTCCGGCTCCGGCCAAGCACAGCCCTCAGACGTAATCGCCGCGCACCAGCCCGTATTTCGCCATCTTCTCGTTCAGCGTCCGGCGCGGCAGGCGCAACTCTTCCATCACTGCCGTAATGGACCCTTTGTGGCGGCGCATCGTATTGTCGATCAGCATCCGCTCAAACGCCTCGACATGCTCTTTCAGCGGCTTGCCCTCGGTCGTCAGAGCCTCATTCGTAGCCTCGTTATCGGCCATGATCAGCGACATCAGCGCGCCTTCTTCGCGGCGGCTCTGCAGCACGGCCCGCTCGGCGATATTGACCAGCTGGCGCACATTCCCCGGCCAGGGCGCCTGCAACAGTTGCGCCGCTTCGGGCATCGAGACGGCAGGCGTGGCACAGCCATATTCCTCGGCGAACTGGCCCAGATAGGTCGTGAACAGCGCCAGAATATCCTCGCCCCGCATCCGCAGCGGTGGCAGCGTGATCTTATGTGCGCAGATCCGGTAATAGAGATCGGGGCGCAGCGCATCCTCGATGGTCTGCCCCGCGCGATGCGTGTTGCAGACCGCCACGATCCGCGTCTCGGGCGGCGTGCCCAGCTCGTTGATCAGCCCCAGGACCCGCGCCTGCATCGCCTCGGACAGGCTCTCGATATCTTCCAGCACCAGCGTGCCCCCGCGCGCCTCCTCGATCAGGGGCTTGCCGACCATATCCTCCACCGGACCAAAGAGCCGCGCGCTCAGCGCATCATCCGCAAGCCCGGCGCAGCTGATCGTCACCAGCTTGCGCCCCGCCCGCATGCCCACCGCATGCAGCGCATGCGCGACCAGCGTCTTGCCGGTGCCGGTCTCGCCATCGATCAGCACATGCCCGTCCGCCTGGCCGATATCGAGGATCTCCTCGCGCAGCCGCTGCATCACCTCCGAGGCGCCGACCAGCCGCTTCATGATCGTGCTGCCATCCGACAATTCGCTGCGCAGCGCGCGCGCCTCCAGCGCGAGCGAGCGCTTCTTCACCGCCTTTTCGGCCAGCGCCATCATCTTTTCGGGATTGAACGGCTTTTCGAGGAAGTCAAACGCGCCAAGCCGCATCGCCTCGACCGCAATCGGCACATCGCCATGCCCGGTGATCATGATCACCGGGATGGTGCTGTCCAGCGCCACCAGCTTTTTCAAGAGCGTCATCCCGTCCACATTCGGCATGCGGATATCGGTGATCACCACACCGGGAAAATCCGCGCCGATCCCGGCCAGGGCTTCCTGCCCATCGGCATAGGTCTCGGTCGTGAACCCGGAAAGCGCCAGCCACTGGCTGATCGACTGACGCATATCCTGTTCATCATCGACAATCGCAACGCGCATCTGACGGCTCATGACGGGGCTTCCTCCGAATGATTTTGGCGTCTTAGGTCCGAAAACGGGTCCGGGAACAAGAGAACCCGGCGCAAAACCGCGTTACTCGGCAGCATTTTGCTGCATCCCGTAGCGCGGAAACTCGGCCTCGAACAGCGCGCCGCCCTCGGGCGCATTCACGGCCGTCAGCCGTCCGCCATGGTCCTTGACGATCCCGGATGAGATCGCAAGCCCCAGCCCTACCCCCTTGCCCGCAGGCTTGGTGGTGTAGAACGGCTCGAACATGCTGTCGATATCGGCGATCCCGTGGCCATTGTCGCGCACGGTCAGCTTGGCCATCTCGCCCTGACTGATGATGATGTCAATCTGCGGGCTGTTCGTGCCCTGGGTCGCATCCACGGCATTGCGCACCAGATTCAGGATCACCTGCTCCACCCGCACGGTATCGCCTAAGATGATCACCGGCTCCGGCGGGACCGTGCGCACCACCAGCACCCGGCTGTCGCGCAGCATCGGCTCCATCATCGTCAGCGCATCGGCCAGACAGGTGCGCAGATCAATCGGCGCGAAAGCCTCGCCGCCCTTGCGCGCAAAGGATTTCAGCGTCCGCGCGATACTGCCCATCCGGTCGATCAGATCATCAATCCGCTGGAACGAGGCCAAAGCCTCCTCAGAGCGCCGCGCGCGCAACAAAAGCCGCGCCCCGGCCAGATAGGTTTTCATCGCCGCCAAAGGCTGGTTCAGCTCATGGCTGACCGAGGCCGACATTTCGCCCAAAGACGCCAGTTTCGCCGATTGCGCCAGCGTCTGTTCCGCCACCGCCAGATCCTTCTGCATCCGCACCCGCGCCGCGATCTCGCGCTGCAGCCGCGCATTCAGCGCCCGCAGATCATCCGATTCCTGCTGAAACACCGCCGATTGCGACCAGGCCCTGCGGCTGAGGATATAGAAAACCAGCGCCAGCAGCAGCGCAAACCCCGTGAGCAGAAGCGCGAGCGCCCCGTTCACGCTTTCGCGCACCGAATCGTAGCGCGTGAAACTCACCAGCCGCCAGCCCCGGAACGGCACCCGCACTTCTGACCGCAGCACCGCCTCGCCGCGCACGAAAGCGTCGGGCGGCGTCTGCGCCCAATCCGCCGTGGCGCGCAGCGCCCGTGCAATCGCCGAGGGCGCATCGCGCAGCGCCAGTGCCTCGTCGAGCGTCCGCCCCCGCCAGCGCGGCTCGGTCGCAAGGATGATCCGCCCGCTCGAATCCATCAGCGCCACAGCATCCGCAAACCCCGCCCAGCTGCGCTCGAATTTGGACAGATCCGCGCCCACGACCACAACGCCGATCACCTCATTGCCCTGCCGCACCGAGCGCGAGAACGAAAACCCGAACCCCCCGCTCTCCAGATCCTGCACCAGAAAGGCGGTGTCAGAGGCCCGCCGTGCCTCGACAAAAGTAGGCTCGCTGCTGCGGTTCTTGCCCAGCTGATTGCGATCCGTCGCCGCCACCACCCGCCCGCCATTGTCGAGCAATTCGATCGAGGCCGCGCCAATCTCCGATTGCAGATCAATCAGCCGCTGCGAGGTGGTGGCAAAACTGCCCTCGCGCAGCGCCGCGATCAGCTCCGGATCGCGCGCCAGCAAAAGCGGCACCACGGAATTGCGCTGCAATTCCGACTGGATATTCCCGGAATAGAGCACCAGCCGCAATTCCGCGCGGTTGCGCGTCGATTCCACCAGCCGGTCGGCCAGAAACGCATTGAGAAACCACGCGCTGACCAGCGCCACCACCACCAGCGCGGCAACCACCATCCGCCCCCAGAGGGGAATGCCCAGAATACTGGCGCGGCGATTGTCAAGTTCAGGCGGTCCGACCATGGGCAGCAGGATAGGCCCATTGCCAGGACCGCTCAAGCCTTCCGCACTCCCGCGCAGATCAGGCGGGCGCAAAGGCGCTCATCAGCCCGTCAAACATCGCCCGCCCGTCGGCACTCCCGTGCAGGGGCGCGAAAGCGCGCTCGGGATGCGGCATCATCCCCAGCACCCGGCGGTTCTCCGACAGGACGCCTGCAATATCATGCATCGAGCCATTGGGATTGGCGAGATAGCGAAACGCCACCCGCCCCTCGCCTTCCAGCCGCGCCAGCACTTCGGGATCGGCCATGTAATTGCCGTCATGATGCGCAATCGGCACCTGCAATTCGGCCCCGGTCGCATAGCCAGAGGTGAAGGCACTCTCGCTGGTCTCGACCCGCAGCCCCACCGTGCGGCAGATATATTTCAGATTGGCATTGCGCAACAGCGCACCGGGCAGAAGCCCCATCTCCACCAGCACCTGAAACCCGTTGCAAATGCCCAGCACATGCCCGCCCCGGCCCGCATGATCCACCACGGCCTTGCCGATGGGCGAGCGTGCCGCAATCGCCCCGCAGCGCAGATAATCGCCAAAGCTGAATCCCCCCGGAACCCCCACGATATCGGTGCCCTCGGGCAGGCTGGTATCCTTGTGCCAGACCCGCACCACCTCGGCCCCGGCCTGCTCGAAAGCCGTGGCCAGATCGCGGTCGCAATTCGATCCGGGAAAGGTAATGACAGCAGCTTTCATCGCGCGGCACTCCGGTCATGAGGATTGTCGCGCAGCCCATAGCGCGAAAGCACCGCCGCTGCAAAGCGAAAACCGGCGCGAGCCCCCGCTGCGCGCGCTCTGATCGCGCGCGCCCGCCTTTCATCCGGCCCAATACGCCGCAGAGGCGACGGAGGACAGCCCCCAACCGGCCCCGCAGGCTTCCGCCCCGCCCCAACCGTCCATTTTCTTGCTGCAAATACTCCGGGGGGTCGCCGCAGGCGACGCCACAGGCGACGGGGGCAGCGCCCCCAACCCCGCAGATGTCCAGCGCGTCCGCCATCCGCCACGCCCGCCGCCGTCAAGCCCCTCGCAGGCTCCAGCCCAAGCCCAGCGCTTCATCCTGCCCCAAATACTCCGCAGGAAGGCACTGCTGACGACGAGGGGCAGCGCCCCCCACCACTCCCGCGCTCAAATCCAGAGCGCCGCGCCCTCCACCGGCCCCGCAGGCTTGAGCCCCGGCGCCAACCGCCCATTTTCTTGCCGCAAAATACTCCGGGGGGTCGCCACAGGCGACGCCACAGGCGACGGGGGCAGCGCCCCCACCCTCTCCAGAGCGCCGCGCGCCGCCCACCAACCCCGCCGCCAGCAAGCCCCGAACAGGGTTCAGCCCCAGACCCAACCCTCATTTTCTTGCCGCAAATACTCCGGGGGGCGCCGCCGCAGGCGGCCGGGGGGCAGCGCCCCCCTCTTCACCCTTTGAAATCCGCGATCACCGCCACCCCCGGCGCCATCGGCCCGTCAAACAGCGCCAGTTCCGCCCCCGCCTTTGACAGCCCCACCTCGCGCGCGATCATCGGCGTGAAATCCACCAGCCCCGCTTGAATCATCCCCAAAAGCGAGGGGTATTTATGCGCAGGCATTCCCCGCGTGCCGAAAAGCGCCAGATTCTTCTGATAGATCACGCTCATATCGATCTCCATCTGCGCATGCGGCCCCGAGGGCAGACCGACCTGCACATGCCGCCCCAGCGCCCGCAGACAGCGCAAGGAGGCATTGGTGGTCTGCGCAATCCCCAGCGCCTCGACCGAGACATGCGCGCCGCCGCCGGTCAGATCGCGAATCGCCTCAGACACATCGCCCGCGCGCGCATCCAGCGCCGCCTCTGCCCCCAGCGCCAGAGCATGCTCCAGCTTCTCGGGCACCACATCGACCGCGATCACCCGCGCCCCCAGCGCCCGGCCCAGAAGCAGCGTGGCAAGCCCGATCCCGCCAGTGCCATGCACCGCCAGCCATTCACCGGGGCGCAGATTGGCCCGGTCGGTCAGCGCGTGAAAGGCGGTCGTCACCCGGCAGCCCAGACCCGCGGCCAGCACCGGCGACATGCCCTCGGGCAGCCGTGCCAGATTATGCGCATGCGCGACAGCGATATATTCGGCGAATGCTCCGGGTTCCGCAAATCCCGGCAGGCGCTGGTCGGGGCAGGTATTCGAGACGCCCGAGCGGCAGGCCGGGCAGGAACCACAGGCCAGAATGAAGGGTGCGATCACCAGATCGCCCGGTTTCCAGCCCGCGCGCGGCCCCGCCTCGACCACTTCGCCGCAATATTCATGCCCCGGTATCTGCCCCGGTTTGACCCGCGGATGATGGCCGATCCAGCCATGCCAGTCCGACCGGCAGATCCCGCAAGCGAGCGTGCGCAGCACGACGCCATCTTCCTCGCAAGCAGGGTCAGCCACCTGCTCGATGCTCAGATCCTTGCGGTACTCTCTCAGAACTGCGGCGCGCATCACACCCTCCCTGCACATGTTCAGGAAAGATGCTGCCCCGCGCTGCGACCCGCGTCAATCGGCCAGTTGCGGCTCAGGCAGGCTCGACGCGGTAGCTCTCGATCACCGTATTCGCCAAGAGCTTCTCGCACATCTGCTGTGCCGCCGCTTCGGCGCGGGCGGCATCCGTCTCAGCCAGATCGAGTTCAATCATCTTGCCCTGACGGACCGAATTCACGCCCTCAAACCCCAGCGCGCCCAGCGCATGCCGGATCGCCTCGCCCTGCGGATCCAGAACCCCGGCTTTCAGCGTGACAAATACACGGTATTTCATGGCCAAACGCGCCTCTCAGTTCATCAGTTTCGGACGGGTGATCGGGGTGGGCGATTTGGGCATCACCCCCAGACGCCGCGCCACTTCGGAATAGGCATCAGTCAGATTGCCCAGATCGCGGCGGAACACATCCTTGTCCAGCTTCTGCCCGGTCTTGATATCCCACAGGCGGCAACTGTCGGGGCTGATCTCATCGGCCACGACCAGCCGCTGCATATCGCCGTCGAACTGACGCCCGATCTCGATCTTGAAATCCACCAGCCTGATACCGACCGCCAGCATGATCCCCGACAGGAAATCATTCACCCGAACGGCAAGCGCGACGATATCATCCAGATCCTGATGGCTCGCCCAGTTGAAGGCCAGAATCTGATCCTCTGTCACCAGCGGATCACCCAGCGCGTCATCCTTGTAGTAAAATTCGATGATCGGGCGCGGCAGTTGTGTGCCCTCCTCGATCCCCAGCCGCTTCGACATCGAGCCTGCGGCGATATTGCGCACCACCACTTCCAGCGGAATGATCTCGACCGCGCGGATCAGCTGCTCGCGCATATTGATGCGGCGGATGAAATGCGTGGGCACCCCGATCTGGTTCAGCCCGTTCATCACGAACTCGGACAGGAAGTTGTTGAGCACCCCCTTGCCCTCGATCACATCGCGCTTCTCGGCATTGAAGGCGGTGGCATCATCCTTGAAATACTGCACCAGCGTGCCCGGCTCGGGGCCTTCATAGAGAATCTTGGCCTTGCCCTCATAGACCTTGGTGCGGCGTGCCATTCATCTTCTCCAGTGCTGATCGGGGTTCGCGGCGTGTCTCGCTGCCCTATAGCCGCTCTGTGCTTTCAGGGCAAGGCAGCCTGTTTGCGCAGCCGCCCCCGGTTTTGTCCTTGCGGGCCCGCACGCGAGAAGCCATATCTTGATCAACATCCCGACCACCAGAAAGAGGCCAGACATGACCACATTCCAGGACCGCGAACGCGCTTTCGAGAATAAATTTGCCCATGATCAGGAAATGGTGTTCAAGGCCATCGCGCGGCGCAACAAGAAGCTGGGCCTCTGGGCAGGCACCCTTCTGGGCAAGACCGGTTCCGGCGTCGAGGCCTATGCGATGGAAGTGATCCGCGCCGATTTCGAGGAAGCGGGCCATGAGGATGTGGTGCGCAAGGTCATGGCCGATCTGGCAGGGGTGGCCGATGAAGCCACGATCCGCGCGAAGATGGCCGAGTTCCTGACCGAGGCCAAGGCCGAGCTGGCCGAAGGCTGATCCGCAGCTCCCGAACACAGCCCCCGAACGCAGCCCCGAGACCCCGGAACCCAGGGCAGCCCCTGCCGCCCGCCCCGGACCAGAGCGCCGGTTCCTGCGCCGCAAGTGAACCGGCCTCATCATCCTCATGCGCAATATGAATTTGCCTCATCGCCCGGACTATGCGAGGGGGAACAAAACCCCGCCCGCGCGAGTCGGGGGTGGGACAGCATGGGAAAGGCGCAGGAATGAGCGACGCATTGACGAAAATGCTGGCCAGCCGGGACTGGATTCTGGCCGATGGGGCGACAGGCACCAATCTTTTCAACATGGGTCTGGCCTCGGGCGATGCGCCGGAACTCTGGAACGCCGACGAGCCCGAAAAAATCCGCACCCTCTATCGCGGCGCGGTCAATGCCGGGTCGGATCTCTTCCTGACCAACACTTTCGGCGGCAATGCCAGCCGCCTGAAACTGCACAACGCCCAATCCCGCGTCCATGAGCTGAACCGCCTTGGTGCCGAACTGGGCCGCGAAGTGGCCGATAGCGCGGGCCGCCCGGTCATCGTCGCAGGCTCGGTCGGCCCCACCGGCGAGATCATGGCGCCGATGGGCGCGCTCACCCATGAACTCGCGGTCGAGATGTTCCATGAACAGGCCGAAGGGCTGAAAGCGGGCGGCGCCGATGTGCTCTGGGTCGAGACCATCTCCGCCCCCGAAGAATACAAGGCTGCCGCCGAGGCCGCAGCGCTCGCTGGCATGCCCTGGTGCGGCACCATGAGTTTCGACACTGCCGGGCGCACCATGATGGGCGTCACCTCTGCTGCCATGGCGCAGATGGTGGGCAAGCTGAAACACAAGCCGCTCGCCTTCGGCGCGAATTGCGGCGTCGGCGCCTCGGATCTCCTGCGCACCGTGCTGGGTTTTGTCGAGGCAGGCACGGACCTGCCGATCATCGCCAAGGGCAATGCCGGGATCCCGAAATACCATGACGGGCATATCCATTACGACGGCACGCCTGCGCTGATGGCCGATTATGCCGTGCTCGCCCGCGATTGCGGCGCGCGCATCATCGGCGGCTGCTGCGGCACCATGCCCGAACATCTGCGCTCCATGCGCGCGGCGCTGGAAAGCCGCGCCCCCGGCCCCCGCCCTTCGCTCGATCAGATCAAATCGGCTTTGGGCGGCTTCTCCTCCGCCGTGGACGGCACCGAAGCCGATGGCGCAGGCCCGGTCTCGCGCCGCCCCCGCACGGGCGGCAGACGCCGCAGCGAGAGCTAGAAGTCGCGGCAAAGCTGGCCCATGTCGCAATTGGAAAAGTCCCGATCCGCAATCTGAACCAAAGCACAAGATAGACCTGAGTATCCCCGCATCCGGGGTCTGGCCGTGAAGGAAAGCGCCATGTCCGACGAAGAAGAAATCATCCTCTCCGAACTCGCCGATGACGAACTCGTCGAACAGATGATGGACGATCTCTATGACGGGATGAAAGACGAGATCGAAGAGGGTGTGAACATCCTGCTCGAACGCGGCTGGACCCCTTACGACATCCTGACCAAGGCGCTGGTCGCAGGCATGACCATTGTCGGCCACGATTTCCGCGACGGCATCCTGTTCGTGCCCGAAGTGCTGCTGGCCGCCAATGCGATGAAAGCGGGCATGGCGATCCTCAAGCCCCTGCTGGTCGAAACCGGTGCGCCCCGCATGGGCAAGATGGTCATCGGCACCGTCAAGGGCGATATCCACGATATCGGCAAGAACCTTGTCGCGATGATGATGGAAGGCGCCGGGTTCGAAGTGGTCGATCTCGGCATCAACAACGCGGTTGAAGCCTATCTCGAAGCGCTCGAGTCTGAGCAGCCCGATATCCTCGGCATGTCCGCGCTGCTGACCACGACCATGCCCTATATGAAAGTCGTGATCGACACGCTGATCGCCCAGGGCAAGCGCGACGATTATATCGTGCTGGTGGGCGGTGCGCCGCTGAACGAGGAATTCGGCCGCGCTATCGGCGCCGACGCCTATTGCCGCGACGCTGCTGTTGCCGTTGAGACTGCGAAAGAATTCGTGGCGCGCAAGCACAACCAGATGGCGGCGGGCTGAGGCTTCAGCTTTGCGCTGGATTTGAGGGGGCAGACCGGTTTGCGGTCTGCCCTTTTGCTTTGGGCGCGCGAGCGCCCTTCCCGATCAGCCTGCGCCACAGCCCGCTTTCACCCGCCCTGCCTTCATCTTGCCGAAAATACTCTCACTGAGTGGCAACGGGCCGCAAGGCCCGGCGCTTCCCTCTCCTCTCCCCCCATGCGGCACCAAGCCGCGCTGTCGAGGGCGGAAAAGATGCCGCGCAGCGGGACGAGGCGCACAAGGGGGAGACACCGACAATGCACCACCTTCGCCCTACTTCCCGCCCGGCACCGCCGGGCAGCGCCCGCGAATGGCAAGGGAGGGCGGGCGGGCCATGAGCGGGCGCTTCTTGACGCCGGGAATATCCGCAACACCAAGCCCCACGGATTGCCCCGAGGCGGCATCGATACGATCTGTTCACCTTGAATCCCGATGATTAACGGGGCGATTCTCTGTTCTTCCCGCCCGGCAACGCCGCGCGCTCCGGTAATTTTCGCCTGTCAAAATCAGCTTTCAGCGGATGAAAAAAGAACCCCGCGACAGACGCGGGTTTTTTTCACCTGATGAAAGGCTTTTTCAAATCAACATCTAGTCGACGAAAGCCTTTTCCACCACATATTCTGCGGGGGCAGAGTTCGCCCCTTCGCGCAGGCCCGCTTCTTCCAGTATCTTCTTGATATCCAAGTTGAAATCCAGCGATCCGCAGACCATCGCCCGGTCAATCGCCGGATCCAGCGGCGGGATGCCCAGATCAGAGAAAACCTTGCCGGACAACAGGTTATCGGTCACTCTTCCCATATTCGCACTCGGCTCGCGCGTCGTCGCCGGGTAATACAAGAGCTTGCCCTCGACCAGTTCCCCGATCAGCGGATCCTCCGGCAGCGCCTCGATCAGGTTTCTGCCATAGGTCAGTTCCGCCGCCTCGCGGCAGGTATGCATGACGATAACCTGTTGATATTTCTCCCAGGTTTCCGGGTCGCGCAAGAGCGAGGCAAAGGGCGCAATCCCGGTTCCGGTGGCCAGCATCCACAGCCGCTTGCCGGGCAGCAGCGCATCAAGCACTAGCGTTCCGACCGGTTTTGGCCGCAAGATGATGGGGTCGCCGGGCTGGATATGCTGCAGGCGCGAGGTCAGCGGGCCATCCGGCACTTTGATGGAATAGAATTCCAACTCCTCGTCCCATGACGGCGAAGCTATTGAATAAGCTCGCAAAACTGGCTTGCCATTATCGCCCATCAGCCCGATCATCACGAACTCGCCCGAGCGGAAGCGCAGGCTTTGCGGGCGCGAGCAGCGAAAGGCAAAAAGCCTGTCGGTATAATGGGTTACGCTTGTGACCACCTGCGCATCGGGCAGCGTGGGGGTGGCTTTCGGCGGGGTGACACTCGTCTCGGTCATCGGGTTCCGGCTTTCGGTTCAACAGATATCAGGTCCGCTCAGACCCGGTCGCAGGACTATCCGGCCCCCCGCCCATACGCTTTGACCGAGGTCAAGATCAAGCC
Organism: Natronohydrobacter thiooxidans; assembly: GCF_001884735.1. Taxonomy (GTDB): domain Bacteria; phylum Pseudomonadota; class Alphaproteobacteria; order Rhodobacterales; family Rhodobacteraceae; genus Roseinatronobacter; species Roseinatronobacter thiooxidans_A. Next base: position 87,036 of record NZ_MJAP01000018.1, read on the forward strand.
CGCCACCGGCCCGAAAACAGCGCCACTGGAACAGATTTCCACTTGCGCGGTATGTCATTGTACAGATTGGAAAATTGTTCTAGTTTTCCCTCCGGATCAACGGAGTAATTCACATGGCCTCAGGACTAGATGATCTCGACCGGCGCATCCTTGCCGAGTTGCAGCAGGATGCCAGCCAGTCGCTCGATGACATTGCGCAAAAGGTCAATTCCAGCAAGACCCCGGTCTGGAACCGCATCCGCAAGCTGCGCAAACTGGGCGTGATCACCCGCGACACAGTGCTTCTGGACCCCGAAGCCCTTGGTCTGGAAGCCTGTTTTTTCGTTCTGGTCCGCACTTCGGCGCATGAGAAGGACTGGCAGGCGCGTTTCCTCCATGCCGTCCGCGCCCGCCCCGAAGTCATGGAAGCCCACCGGCTTGCGGGCGATATTGACTATATCCTGAAAGTTCGCGTCCCCAATGCCCGCGCCTATGACCGTTTCTATCAGGCGCTGATTTCCGAAGTCAGCATCCATAACGTGACCGCATTGCTGTCGATGGAGGAAATCAAGTTCACCACCGAGATGCCGCTGGAACACACGAAAACCTGATCACGCCTCCGCGAAATCCGGCCTAGGGTGGTGGCACGATGATTTGAGGAGGAATCCATGAAAGCCAAAGCCTTAGCGCTGATCTGCGCCATGTTTTTCAGCACGACTGCGACCGCCGAGCCCCTGCCGCAGCTCTATGATGTGACGGGCGTCGCGGCGGGTGACGTGCTCAATATCCGCGCCAGCGATTCCGCCAGTGCCGAGATTATCGGCACGCTGCCCCGCGATGCCCAGGCCGTCGAGGTGGTCGCCATCAATGACGCAGGTAGCTGGGGGCAGGTGAACACCGCCGAGAGAGCAGGCTGGGTCAATCTGACCTATCTGGCCGCGCGCGGGGTGCATATCGACCATTATAACCTGCCCGACGGGCTGTTCTGCATGGGCACCGAACCCTTCTGGTCCGCGCAGAATACCGGCGGGCGGTTGCATTTCGACACCCCCGACACCCCCGCCCGCGACATGGAAATCTGGATGGCGCAGGATAGCGGTATCGAAGGCGATCTGCGCCGGATGCTGCAATTTGCGGGGATTGGCGGGCCGGGAATGGGCTTCATCTACCCCACCCAATGCAGTGACGGCATGTCCGACCGCGCTTATGGGCTGGCGATCAGCCTGATGACCGCACCCGATTCGGCCATGCTCTCGGGCTGCTGCACGCTCAGTCGCTGAGTGCCGCGATCCAGCGGGTGATCCGGGCGCGGTTCACCCCCAGATCGGAACGGCCAAAGCGCGACCGGGCGAAAGCAAGCAGCATCGCCCCCTCGCCCGCCGGTTCAATCAGGATCGAACTGTAATCCGGGAAGCCCATCAGGGGCGTGCGGCTGAGATAGGTCATATGACCCGAGGCCAGCGAGCCCGCGATCAACTCCGCCCCATCCGCGCGCGCCACCGCATCCACCCGCGCGGCCAGCGCCTCGGGGCGCATCTGGAAGACGCGCGGCATCTCATCCCCGCCCACCATGCGGATCAGGTGAAAATTCGGGCTGGAGGGGCGCGCAACAAGGCGCGGGTCTTCATGCCAGCGCGCCGGATCTGTCGGGGCAAGGCGGATCCAGGCCATCACAGCCAGCGCCAGAACCCCCAGTGCAAGCCCCAGCAGCTTGATCATTTCCCCTGTCCTTTCAATGCCTTGCAATAGAGGCAGATCAGTTCCATCCCGACATGCGCGCCCATGATCGCCGTTGCCCCGCTCGCATCATAGGCTGGGGCCACTTCGACGACATCACCGCCTTTCAGCGCGATTCCGTCCAGCGCGCGCAGCATCACCGCCACCTGATTGGGCGTGAGCCCGTTCCAGACCGGCGTGCCGGTGCCCGGCGCAAAGCCCGGATCCAGCGCGTCGATATCGAAGCTGATATAGCACGGCCCCTCGCCCACAATCTCGCGTGCCTTCACTGCTGCGGCTTTGGGCCCAAGCTCATGCACTTCAAAGGCGTCGATGACATGCACTCCTAGATAGTCAGGACATTCGGTGCGAATCCCGATCTGGACAGAATGGGCCGCATCCACGATCCCCGAACGTACCGCCTTATACATGAAGGTTCCGTGATCCATGCGTTCGCTGTCTTCATCCGGCCAGAGATCGGAATGCGCGTCGAACTGGATCACCCGCATCGGGCCGAAACGCTCGGCATAGGCGCGCAGGATCGGCAACGTGATCGAATGATCGCCCCCCAGCGTCAGCGATCCCGCCCCCGCATCGAGAATCGTCGTGATATGGGCGCGCAGAAGCTCGGGAAACTCCCATAAACGCCCGTAATCATAGGCAATATCGCCGTAATCCGTGATCACGAAATCAGACAGCGGATCGAACCCCCAGCCATAGGGCGGATCATAGGTCTGCAGCGCGCTCGCCTCGCGCAGGGCGCGCGGGCCGAATCGCGCGCCGCTGCGATTGGTCGTGGCCTGATCGAAACAGACGCCGGTGACGGCCAGATCCACGCCATCCAGATCCTTGGTATAGCTGCGGCGCAGAAAACTCGTGGCCCCGCCAAAGGTGTTCTCGAAGGACAGCCCCTTGCGCCGGGGGCGCGTCAGGGCGGTATCGACTTCATGCGCGGCATCTTCAAGTGCCATGGGGATTGCCTCTTGCAGGATATGGCTTAGGCATAGCCCAAGCAGGGTGACAGGAAAACAGATGCTCTACGAAGCCGAAGGATATGACGCGACGCACTGGCCCGACAGCTACTGGCGCGCCTCCTGCGCCGCGCTGCCGCCCTGCCCCGCGCTGGAAGGCGCGGCGCAAACCGATGTGGTGATCATCGGCGCAGGCTATGCCGGGCTGAACGCGGCGCTGGAACTGGTGGAGCGGCATGGCGCGGATGTGGTGGTGCTGGAGGCAGGACAGCCCGGCTGGGGCGCATCGGGACGCAATGGCGGCTTTTGTTGTCTGGGCGGCGCGCGCCTGTCCGAGCGCACTATCGCGCGGCGCTTCGGTGCGGGGGCGGTCGCGGAATGGGAGGGCTATGAGCGCGCGGCGATTGCCCGCGTCGAGGATAATCTGGCGCGCCACGGGATCGATGCGCAGGTGACGGAACCGGGGGAATTGCTGCTCGCGGACAGTCCGCGCGCCTGGGCGCGGATGCAGGCCGCGCCGCTGCCCGAGGGGGCGCGGCTGCTGGACCGGGCCGCGCTGCGCGCCGAGGGGCTGAATACCGGGGCCTATCTGGGTGGCCTCTATACGCCCGACGGCTTCGGGCTGCACCCCTATGCCTATGTTACAGGTCTTGCCCGTGCGGCGCTGGCAGCCGGGGTGCGGGTTCATGGCGAGAGCCGCGCAACGGGCTTGCATCCGCTCGCGCAGGGCTGGCGGGTCGAGACGGCGCGCGGCACAGTGACCGCGCGGCAGGTGCTGGTGGCGACGAATGGCTATAGCGACGAGCGGTTGCTGCCATGGCTGAAGGCGCGCATCCTGCCTGCGATCTCGAATATCATGGTCACGCGGCCGCTGACGCAGGCGGAACTGGACGCACAGGGCTGGACGCGCCAGCTGATGGCCTATGACAAACGGATGCTGCTGCATTATTTCCGCCTGCTGCCCGATAACCGGCTGATGTTCGGGGCGCGCGGGGGGCTGTCCTTCCGGCCCGGCCCGGTCGTGGATTTCGCCAGGCGCGCGCGGGCCGAGTTCGAGCTGATCTTTCCCGCTTTTGCCAAGGCAGAAACGGATTATGGCTGGAACGGGCTGGTCTGCCTGACATCCTCGCTCGCGCCCTATATCGGCCCTGTGCCGGGGGAAGAGGGGCTGTTCTGCGCGCTGGGCTGGCATGGCAACGGGGTGGCGGCGGCCTCTGAAGGCGGGCGCCGCGCTGCCCGCGCGCTGATGGGCGAGAGCACAGCCCCGCCCGCGATCACCCGCCGCGTACCGCCGCGTTTCTGGCTGCCGCGCAAATGGGCGCTGGGGGCGGGCATGGCCATGGCAGGGGTGATCGAGGGGCGGATGCGGACACACGGTCAGGCGGGCGCGCCTCCTGCGTAAGGTGCGTGCTGCAGCACGCACCCTACCGGACGGCAGGCGCATCACGCAGCCGCTTTCAGCATCCCCTCGCGCTGCAGATGCGCCCAGGTCTGATCGAGCGTCTTGCGCGCCCGCGCGACCAGCTCGTCAATATCGGCAGGCGTGATCACCAGCGGCGGGGCAATGATCATGCGGTCGCCGACATGGCGCATGACCAGATTATTGCCGAAGGAATATTCGCGGCAGATATAGCCCACAGTGCCGGGTTCCGAGGCAAAACGCGCGCGGCTGGCCTTGTCGGGCGTCAGCGCAAGGCTGGCCATCAGCCCGCGCGAGACCGCCTCGCCCACCAGCGGGTGATCGGCGAGCGACCCCCAGGCCTGCGCGAGATAGGGCGCGGTCTCATGGCGCACGCGGTCAATGATACCTTCTTCGTCCATGATGCGCAGGTTTTCCAGCGCCACCGCCGCCGCGACCGGATGGCCGGAATAGGTATAGCCGTGGTTGAACTCATCCTGCGCGATGGTCCGCGCCACCTCGTCACAGACAATCGAGCCGCCGATGGGCTGATAGCCCGAGGACAGGCCCTTGGCGATGGTGATGATATGCGGGCGGATGCCATAGCCTTCGCAGGCGAACCAATGGCCCGTGCGCCCGAACCCGGTGATCACCTCATCGGCGATCAGCAGGATGCCGTATTTGTCGACGATGCGCTGGATCTCGGGCCAGTAGCTTTCCGGCGGAATGATCACACCCCCTGCCCCCTGCACCGGCTCGGCGATGAAAGCCGCGACATTCTCGGCGCCCAGTTCAAGGATCTTCTCCTCCAGCGCGCGCGCGCGGGCCAGACCGAAGGCTTCGGGCGTCATGTCACCGCCCTCGCCCCACCAATAGGGCTGGTCGATATGGACAATGCCGGGAATGGGCAGCCCGCCCTGTGCATGCATCGCGGCCATCCCGCCAAGCGAGCCGCCGCCCATGGTCGAGCCGTGATAGCCATTCTTGCGCGCGATCACGATATGGCGCTGCGGCTGGCCCTTAAGCGCCCAGTAGTGCCGCACCATGCGCAGGTTCGTATCATTCGCCTCGGAGCCGGAGCCCGCGAAGAACACATGATTCAGATCGCCCGGTGCGAGTTCGGCCAGACGCGCGGCGAGTTGCAGCGCGGGGACATGGCTGGTCTGGAAAAACGTGTTGTAATAGGGCAATTCACGCATCTGCCGTGCGGCGACCTCGGCCAGTTCATGCCGCCCATAGCCGATATTGACGCACCAGAGCCCGGCCATGCCGTCGATCAGTTCCGCGCCCTCGCTGTCGGTCAGCCGCACCCCTTCGGCGCGCACGATGATGCGCGCGCCCTTCTGGCCCAGCGCGCCATTGGCGGTGAACGGGTGCATGTGATGGGCGGCGTCCAGCGCCTGCAACTCAGCGGTCGGCGCAATATTGGTCAGCGTCATGGCGGGTCTCCAGATCCGGGAATTGCACGCAGGATAGGGGTTGCGCGCCCGCCGTCAAGATAATTTGATCAAATTATGCGTAAAGCCCGGCATCGAGCCCCGCGCGGATATTCGAGACCCCTTGCGCGATATCATCTTCCAGTGCGGCCAGCAGCCCCGCCTCATCCTGTGCAGCCAGTGCCGCCAGCAGGCGCCTGTGGTGATCGGCCCCGTCGCCGCCCCGCCCCAGACAGACCACGCGCAGCGAGGGGCCGAAGCGCAACCAGAGCGCGGCGGCCACGCCTTCGAGCACCTCTGACCCCGCCCGCGCATAGAGCGTGAAATGGAAGCTGTGATTCTCGCGCAGATAGGCCGGGATATCGCCCGCCGCGATTGCCGCATCAAGGCGCAGATCAATCGCGCGCAGTTGCGCGATCAGCGCGGCATCGCTGGCGCGCAGCGCCTGCCGCGCCAGTTCGGTCTCGACCATCCGCCGGGCATAGCCCAGATCCTTCAGCGCGCGTGCGTCCAGACGCGGAACCGAGACGCGGCGGTTGCCCTGCATCACCAGCGCCCCTGCCGCGATCAGCCGCCGGATCGCCTCGCGCACCGGGGTCATGCCAAGCCCCAGCTTGGCCACCAGCCCTTCGATGGTCACCGCCGCCCCCGGTGCCAGTTCCCCGAAAAGCACCATGTCGCGCAGCCGCGCATAGGCAATCTGATGCGCGGGCACCCGATCTGTCACCGCCCCACCTTGTTCATTTTCTTGCCAGAAATACTCATTCTTCCCTCAGAAAAACGCCTGCAGCCCGGTCTGGGCACGCCCCAGAATAAGTGCATGCACATCATGGGTGCCTTCATAAGTGTTCACCGTTTCCAGATTGATCATATGGCGCATGACCTGAAACTCGTCGGCAATCCCGTTGCCGCCATGCATGTCACGCGCATGTCGTGCCATCTCCAGCGCCTTGCCGCAATTGTTGCGCTTGATCAGGCTGATCATCTCGGGCGCGGCCTCGGCCGCATCCATCAGCCGCCCCACCTGCAGCGCCGCTTGCAGGCCCAGCGCGATTTCGGTCTGCATATCGGCGAGTTTCTTCTGGAAAAGCTGGGTCTGCGCCAGCGGTCGCCCGAATTGCTTGCGGTCCAGCCCGTATTGCCGCGCCGCCTGCCAGCAGGCTTCCGCCGCCCCCATCACCCCCCAGGCAATGCCGTAGCGCGCGCGGTTCAGACAGCCGAACGGCCCTTTCAGCCCCTCGACATGCGGCAAAAGCGCGTCTTCGCCGACCTCGACCCCATCCATCACGATCTCGCCGGTGGTCGAGGCGCGCAGGCTGAGCTTGCCCTCGATCTTCGGCGCAGACAGGCCCGCCATGCCCTTTTCCAGCACGAAACCGCGGATCTTGCCGCCATGCGCCTCGGATTTGGCCCAGACCACGAAAATATCGGCAAAGGGGCTGTTCGAGATCCACATTTTCGTTCCCGTCAGCCGGTAGCCCGTCGCGGTTTTTTCGGCGCGGGTCTTCATGCCTGCGGGGTCCGATCCGGCATCGGGTTCGGTCAGGCCGAAACAGCCGATCAGCGCGCCGGAACAGAGGCCGGGCAGGTATTTCATGCGCTGCGCCTCGGCTCCATAGGCATAGATCGGATAGATCACCAGCGAGGATTGCACCGACATCATCGAGCGATAGCCCGAATCCACCCGCTCAATCTCGCGCGCGATCAGCCCGTAGGTGACGTAATTCGCGCCAAGCCCGCCATAGGTTTCAGGCAGGGTCGCGCCCAGAAGCCCGGCCTCGCCCATCAGCGAAAACAACTCAGGATCGGCGGCCTCACTGCGGTAGGCGGCGGTCACGCGCGGCTGCAGCACCGATTGGGCAAACTCATGCGCCGCGTCGCGCAGCATGCGCTCATCCTCGGAAAGCTGGCCTTCCAGCTTCAGCGGATCCGCCCAGAGAAACTGTCCCAGATCCGGGGCGTCCTTGGGCTGTAGCGCGGGGCGGTCGAGCGGCATGGCCTATCCTCCATCGGGTCTGCATCGGTCCGGGGCAAGTCTAGCAACAACCAGCCGGGGATTGCCAGATGTGATACGCGCTCGCGGTGCAGCCTTGCGCGGGCAATCCCGGCCTGCGATAAGCCCGCGCATGGCCAAAGCCCTGCCCCAATTCACCTGCACCGCCTGCGGTGCGACCCATCGCAAATGGTCCGGCCGTTGCGACGCCTGCGGCGCGTGGAACACGATCATCGAGGAAGCGCCACTTTCCAGCGGCCCCGGCACGCGCGTCACCAAAGGGCGCAGCATCGCGCTGAGCACGCTTGCGGATGCCGAAGCGCCGCCGCCGCGCAGCGGGTCCGGGCTGGCCGAGCTGGACCGCGTGCTGGGGGGCGGGCTGGTGGCGGCCTCTGCCATTCTTGTGGGCGGCGATCCGGGGATCGGGAAATCGACGCTCTTGTTGCAGGCCACTGCAAGTTTCGCCCGCAAAGGCTTGAAATGCCTCTATATCTCGGGCGAGGAAGCGGCGGCGCAAGTGCGGCTGCGCGCGGCGCGTCTGGGCCTGTCGGATGCGCCGGTGCAGTTAGGCGCAGAAACCAATCTGCGCGATATCCTGTCCACGCTGGACACGGAACGCCCCGATCTGGTGGTGATCGATTCGATTCAGACCATGTGGCTCGATACCATCGACTCGGCCCCCGGTTCAGTCTCCCAGGTGCGCGCCTCGGCGCATGAACTGGTCAGTTTCGCCAAGAAGCGCGGCGTGTCGGTCATCATCGTCGGCCATGTCACCAAGGAAGGTCAGATTGCCGGGCCGCGCGTGGTGGAGCACATGGTCGATACCGTGCTTTATTTCGAGGGTGAGCGCGGGCATCAGTTCCGTATCCTGCGCGCGGTCAAGAACCGCTTTGGGCCAGCCGATGAGATCGGCGTCTTCGAGATGACCGGCGCGGGGCTTGCGGAAGTGGCCAACCCATCGGCGCTGTTTCTGTCCGAGCGCGGCACCCCTGCGCCGGGATCGGTGGTCTTTGCCGGGATTGAGGGCACGCGCCCGATGCTGACCGAGATTCAGGCGCTGGTCGCCCCCTCGCCGCTTGGCACCCCGCGCCGCACGGTGGTCGGGCTCGATTCGGCGCGACTGTCGACGATTCTGGCGGTGCTGGAGGCCCGGTGCGGCATTCCCTTCGCGGGGATGGATGTGTTTCTGAATGTGGCGGGCGGCATGCGGGTGCATGAACCTGCCGCCGATCTGGCGATTGCCTGCGCGCTTTTATCCGCTCGCGAAGATGTGGCTTTGCCGCCAGAGACGGTTGTTTTCGGGGAAATCAGCCTCTCGGGCGCGCTGCGCGCGGTGTCCCAGACCGAAAACAGGTTGAAAGAGGCGCAAAAACTTGGTTTCTGCGCAGCACTCGCGCCCTGTCTGGTGAAACCGGCGGCGATTGCAGGAATTGAGTTGAAAGAAATGCCCGATCTGGCACAGGTAGTCGGGCAGGTATTTGGTGCAGGCTAGTACCCCGCCTGAAACAGGAGAGCAGGATGGAAGGCTTCAATATCGTCGATGCAGGCGTGGCGGTGATTGTCATTGTCTCGGGCATCCTTGCCTATTCGCGCGGCTTCATGCGCGAAAGCCTGGCGATTGCCGGATGGATTGCGGCCGCCGTTCTGGCCTTCATCCTCGCGCCCGCCGTGCAGCCTCTGGTGCGGGAACTGCCCTATGTCGGCAATTTTCTGGGCGATAGCTGCGAATTGAGCGTCATCGCCTCTTTCGCGGTGGTCTTTGCCGTGGTGCTGGTGCTGGCCTCGCTGTTCACGCCGCTGTTTTCCAGCCTGATCCGAAATTCCGCGCTTGGTGGGGTGGATCAGGGTGCAGGCTTCCTGTTCGGGATCGCGCGGGGCTTCCTGCTCGTGGCCATCGCGCTGATGGTCTATGAGCGCGCCGTGCCGCGCGGCTCGGTCGAACTGATCGAGACGTCGCGCTCTGCCAGTATTTTCGGCAATTTCTCGGGCAATCTGGATCAGGCAGTGCCGGAAGATGCGCCAAACTGGCTGGTCGGCAAATATGAAGAGCTTGTGAGCATCTGCAGCTAAGTGGGGGGCGTGACAGGGTGCCCGCAATGGGGTAGAGAGCGCCCAACTTCCCCAGCGATGCGAGTCTGCCATGCTCAGCCACCCTTTCGATGACGACAAGTTACGCGAGGAATGTGGGGTATTTGGATGTATCGGCCTTGAGGATGCTGCGAATTTCGTGGCTCTGGGCCTGCATGCGCTGCAGCATCGCGGGCAAGAGGCGGGCGGGATCATCACCCATCACGCCGAATCAGGCTTTCACTCGGCGCATAGATTCGGGCTGGTCCGTGACAATTTCACCAAAGCCGGTGTGATCGAGGCGCTGCCCGGTGCCATCGCCATCGGCCATGTGCGCTATTCCACTGCCGGATCGAAAGGCGCCACGCAGATCCGTGATGTGCAGCCCTTCTTCGGCGAGTTTGCCATGGGCGGCGCGGCAATCGCGCATAACGGCAATATCACCAATGCCGATGCGATCCGGCGTGAATTGATCGAGCGCGGCTCGATCTTTCAGTCCAGTTCCGACAGTGAATGCCTCATTCATCTGATGGCGCGGTCCTTCCAGAAGACGATCCCCGAACGGATGAAAGACGCGCTGCGCCGCGCCGAAGGAGCGTTTTCGGTCGTCGCCATGACGCGCACCAAGCTGATCGGCGTGCGCGATCCCCTGGGCGTGCGCCCCTTGGTGCTGGGGCGGCTGCACGCGGGCTGGGTGTTGGCCTCGGAAACCTGCGCGCTGGATATCATCGGGGCCGAGTTCGTGCGCGAGATCAATCCCGGCGAAATGGTGGTGATTGATGCCAAAGGCGTCGAATCGATGCGCCCCTTCGCGCCGCAGAAATCGCGCTTCTGCATCTTCGAGCATGTCTATTTCTCGCGCCCCGACAGCTCCTACGGTGGTCGTTCCGTCTATGAGACCCGCCGCCAGATCGGGGTTGAACTGGCCCGCGAAGCCCCGGTCGATGCGGATCTGGTCTGCCCCGTGCCCGATAGCGGCACGCCTGCAGCCATCGGCTTCAGTCAGGAATCGGGCATCCCCTTCGCGCTGGGGATCACGCGCAACCAGTATATGGGGCGGACCTTCATCGAGCCGTCTCAGGCGATCCGGTCCATGGGCGTGCGGCTGAAGCTGAATGTGAACCGCGCGCTGATCCGGGGCAAGCGGATCATTCTGGTGGATGATTCGGTGGTGCGCGGCACGACCAGCCAGAAAATCAAGGAAATGATCCTTGAGGCGGGCGCGGCGGAGGTGCATTTCCGCATCGCCTCGCCGCCGACCGCCTGGCCGTGTTTCTACGGGGTGGACACGCCCGAGCGCGAGAAACTGCTGGCCGCGACTATGACCGAAGAGGAAATGCGCGATTTCATCGGGGTGGATTCGCTGAAATTCATCTCGCTGGACGGGCTGTACCGGGCAGCGGGCGAGGCCGAGGGGCGCAACGCCGCCTGTCCGCAATATTGCGACGCCTGTTTCTCGGGCGAATATCCGGTGGCGCCTTCGGATATGATCGAGCGCGGCTTCGAGCCCAAACACGCGGCGGAATGAGCGGCAAGGTTCAGTTTCGCCCGCATCATTTCCTCTGTGCGCTGGGGTTTCAGGGCAAGGGATACTCGCACGGTTTCACCGCGAATATGGCCGGGATCGTTGACCGGCTGCGCGCGCCCGGCGGCGATGCGGTCGAGATCGAGGTCACGTTTCAGGCCGATCACATCTGCGCCCCCTGCCCGCATCGGCGCGGCACTAGCTGCGAGAATGCCGGGAAAATCAGTGCATTGGATGCGCGGCATGCGGCGGCGCTGGGGCTGCATGACGGCGAGAGGCTGACATGGGGCGCGGCGCAGGCGCGGATTGTCGCCGCTGTCCCCGAAGGGGCGCTGGCGCAGCTTTGTGCTGGCTGTCAGTGGCACGAACTGGGCCTGTGTGCGCGGGCGCTCTCGGATCTGCACGCGCGGCGCTGATCGGTTATCGGGTATGAAAAAGGGCGGGCACCACAGCCCGCCCTTGTCATTTTTCCCAGCCGGACCGGCTCAGGCTTTGCGGTTCTGCCAGGCGGTCCAGGCGCCGGTGACGATCAGTGCCGCCACAGCGGATTTCACCACACCGCCCAGCTGGAACGGCACGGCACCGGCCATTGCGGCGCCTTGCAGATCCAGCGGCGTGATGACCCACAGCCACAGCACGCCCGGCACGAAGAGAAGAAGTGCCGGAATAAAGGCGGCGAGGAACAGCCGACCAAAGCCACGGTCCAGACCGCGCTGCACCAGATAGCCGGTCAGCCAGGCCATGGCGACGAAACCGATCAGGAAGCCGCCCGTCGGACCCATCAGATGCACCGCGCCCGCAGCGCCACCGGCAAAGACCGGCAGACCCGCCGCGCCCTGCGCCAGATAGGTGAGCAGCGTGGCCCCCGCCAGCCGTGCGCCATAGGTCAGCCCGATCAGCGAGATCGCCAATGTCTGCAGCGTCATGGGTACCGGAAACATCGGTACGCTGACCTGCGCAGACATGCCCACCAGCACCGAGCCAAAGACCACCATCGCCAGCTTGCGCAGCAATGTGTCATCGGCACCGAGTGCGGTCATCAGAGGAGTATGAGCCATTCCGGACCCCCATTTGAAAGAAAGTTTCGCGGTCTTTATGCGTCAGGCGTGTTGCAGTGGCAAGCCTGCGCTTGGTATGTTGGCGCAAGCAGCCCTGTGTTTTTGCCCCTGAGCCAGCCGCAGCGGGTATGTTGTGACTTGCGTTGCGGGCCGGATGCGTCTATGCCGCCCCATCTTCCCGCGAGTCTTTGACCCGGCGCAGCTCTCGTGGACAGGGAGCGGGAAGCTGGACCCCTGTCTTTTGAAATGCGCCCCGAGAATGAATGGAGATCGCATGCCGCTTTACGAGCATGTCATGATCGCGCGTCAGGATCTGTCGAATGCACAGGCCGAAGCGCTGATCGAGCATTTTGGCGCAGTTCTGGCCGATAATGGCGGGAAACTCGTGGATCACGAGTATTGGGGCGTCAAGACCATGGCCTATAAGATCAACAAGAACCGCAAGGGGCATTATGCCTTCCTGCGTTCGGATGCGCCTGCAGAAGCCGTGCAGGAAATGGAGCGTCTGATGCGCCTGCATGACGATGTGATGCGCGTGCTGACCGTCAAGGTCGATGCGCATGCCGAGGGCCCCTCGGTTCAGATGCAGAAGCGTGACGAGCGCGACCGTGGCGATCGCGGGGACCGCGGCGACCGCGGCGACCGTCGCCGGGCATCGTAAGGAGGATCAGGACCATGGCAACCAAACCGTTTTTCCGTCGCCGCAAGGTATGCCCTTTCTCGGGCGAGAACGCTCCGGCGATCGACTACAAGGATGTGCGTCTGCTGCAGCGCTACATCTCCGAGCGTGGCAAGATCGTGCCCTCGCGCATCACCGCTGTCTCGGCCAAGAAACAGCGTGAGCTGGCCCGCGCCATCAAGCGCGCGCGTTTCCTGGCCCTGCTGCCTTACGCTGTGAAATAAGGAGCAAGACCCATGCAAGTGATCCTTCTGGAACGCGTGGCCAAGCTTGGCCAGATGGGCGATGTCGTGAGCGTGAAGCCCGGCTATGCCCGCAACTACCTGCTGCCGCAGGGCAAGGCGCTGCGCGCCTCGGATGACAACATCAAGTCCTTCGAGCACCGCAAGGCCGAGCTGGAAGCGCAGAACCTCGAAACCCGCAAGGAAGCGCAGGCTGTCGCCGACAAGCTGGAAGGGGCCAGCTATGTGGTCATCCGTCAGGCCTCTGACGGTGGCGCGCTCTATGGCTCTGTCAGCCCGCGCGATGTGGCGGATCTGCTGGACGAGGCTGGTGTGAAGGTCGAGAAGCGTCAGATCGTGATCGCAACGCCGATCAAGACGTTGGGCCTGCACAAGGCGCTGATCAACCTGCACCCCGAAGTCGAGGTCGAGGTCGGTCTGAACGTCGCCCGTTCGCCCGAGGAAGCGGAAGTCCAGGCCTCTGGCAAATCGATTCAGGAACTGGCTGCCGAAGAGGAAGCCGCTGCCGAATTCGAGATTTCGGAACTGTTCGACGATATCGGTGCTGCCGGCATGGATGACGACGATCCGCGCAATGACGGCGCCAGCGCCGATCCTCGCGACGCCTGATCCGCCGCGACGCCCAGAAACCCTACGGCCTGCCCTGCTTGGGCGGGCCGTTTTTCTTTGCGGGTTCCTGTTCCGGTTTGGCGGCAGTTTCTGGCATATTGTCGTCATTTTGTTGCAAAGCCCCGGATTTCGCGCCTTTTTCGAGGCTCAGCTTGTCCGAAGCGTGTAAAAGCCCTAAATATTCATGTAATTGAAAATGACCCTGACGCCTCTTGCCCCGCTTGCGGGCCGGATTTACAGGACGGGCCGCATGACACTTGAGCAGAACTTCACGGACGCACAGAATATTATCATGGCACAGCTTGACCGAGCCGAGACAGGAAACTGCGAGAATCTGGAACCCGTGGATATGCTCGCGCAGGCGCAGGCAGCTTCGGCTTTTCTGAAGGCCATGGCGCATGAGGGGCGGTTGATGATCCTGTGCCACCTCTCCTCTGGCGAGAAATCGGTCACGGAACTGGAGCAATTGCTGCAATCGCGGCAGGCGGCGGTCAGCCAGCAACTGGCGCGGCTGCGGCTTGAAGGGATCGTGTCCTGCCGCCGTGACGGCAAGACCATGTTCTACGCGCTGCAAGACCCCAAGGCCGCGCGGCTGATCGCGCTGGTCTATGACATGTTCTGCGCCGGTGCCAAATCCTGATTTTCCGTGACCCGATGGCAGGGCGCGGCTATAGTCGGCCCGAAGTCAGGCCAGCATATGGCCAGCTTGACGCGGGAGGCAGTCAATGTGGGAAATCTCCGCCCCGGTTCTGGCGGGCAGTGCCGGGCTGATCATCGGGCTTGTCCTGGGCTATGCCGCGCGCATGGGCGATTTCTGCACCCTCAATGCGATTGAAAGCGCCGCCTATGGGGGCGATCAGCGCCGTGCGCGGCTCTGGGGGGTCGTGCTGGGCGTGGCGATCATCGCGCTGTTTACGGCCGAGGCGCTTGGCCTCGCGCTGATCACGCAGAGCCCCTATCACATGATTGCCTTCAACCCGATGGCCGCGATTTTCGGGGGGCTGGTCTTTGGCTATGGCATGGCGCTGGCCGGGAATTGCGGTTTCGGAGCGCTGGTGCGGCTGGGGGGCGGTGATCTGCGCTCTTTCCTGATCGTGATGATCATGGCGGTGGCGGGGTTCATCACGCTGGCGGGCCCGCTATCGCCCTTGCGCGTGGCGTTGTTTCCGCAGATCGACGCCGAGACGCCGCAGGGATTCGCCCATGCGTTCAGCGCGATGACCGGGCTTGCGCCGCTGGTACTGGCACTGCCGCTGGGGCTGGGGCTGATCGCGCTGGGGCTGGCGCATCCGCATCTGCGCGCTTCACCGCGCACCGTGGCCTGGGGCGTGGTCGTGGGGCTGGCGATTGCGGGCGCGTTTATCGCGACCTCGATCCTGCATCTGGGCACGCTGGCGGCGATCCCGGTTGAAGGCTTCACCTTCACCGCGCCGCTCGGGCGGACGATCCTTTATCTGATGACCTCCAGCGCGGGGGGGCTGAATTTCGCCGTGGGCTCGGTCGTGGGAGTGGTGCTGGGCGCGGCGATTGCGGCCTTCTGGCGCCGACGCTTCCGCTGGGAAGCCTGCGAAGACCCGCGCGAACTGGGGCGGCAGGTCACAGGCGCCTGTCTGATGGGCGTGGGCGGTGTGGTCGCGGTCGGCTGTTCGGTCGGGCAAGGGGCGTCAGCCATGGCGACGCTGGCCTATTCCGCGCCGCTGGTTTTTGTCAGCATCATTGCGGGCGCGATGGTCGGCTTGCGCCAGTTGCTGCGCGGCTTCCAGTCAGTATGATCCTTGCGACCGGCTGGCCTTGCGCCGGACGGCCAGACAGGGCATCACAGTGGCGTGAAAAGAGTAAATCGAGAGCCATGACCCGAATCTGCCAGATCGAGATCGATGACAGCGGTCTGCCCGCGCCGACGCCGGAAATTGAACAGGAACGCAAGGTCGCTGTGTTTGACCTGCTCGAAGACAATGCCTTCGCGCTGGTTGCCCGCGAAGGACAAATCGCCCCTACCGGCCCTTTCGCGATGCGCCTCGCGATCCGCGAGCGGCGGTTGTGCATTGCGGTCGCGGATGAGCTGGGCAACGGGCTGACCGAGCTGATCCTGTCGCTGGGGCCGTTCCGGCAGGTGGTGAAGGATTACTACCAGATCTGCGGCAGCTATTTCGAGGCCGTCAAGCGTCTGCCCCCCAGCCAGATCGAGGCCATCGATATGGCCCGGCGCGGCATCCACAATGAAGGCGCGCGCATCCTGCAGGAGCGGCTGGAGGGCAAGGCCGAGATGGATATCGACACGGCACGCCGCCTGTTCACCCTGATCTGCGTTCTGCATTTCGGGGGCTGAATGGCGGATCGCTTTCCTTCGTCGGTGCTGTTTTGCTGTGACCACAATTCCGTGCGCTCACCGATTGCCGAAGGATTGATGAAAAAGCTCTATGGCCAGCGCGCCTATGTGCAATCCGCCGGTGTCCGGAATGACCGCGAAATTGACGGATTCTCGATCGCGGTCAGCGCCGAGGACGGGGTAGAACTCGACCGCCACCGGTCGCGCTCTTTCGAGGAGATGGTGGAATGGGGCGATGATCTGACAGGGTTCGATCTGATCATCGCCTTGTCGCCCGCGAGCCAAAGACAGGCGCTTGAGCTCACGCGCTTTGCCCATATCGACGTAGAGTACTGGCCGATCATGGACCCGTCAGGTCTGGGCGAGACGCGCGAGGCAAAGCTGGTCGCCTATCGCCAGACCCGCGACCAGATCAAGGAACATCTGCTGGCGCGCTTCGGCCCGCCGGGAAAGGAATGAGAGATGAGCAAAGAGACGATCCAACGCTATTTCGACGCGTTCAATGCAGGTGACACGGATACGATGCTGGCTCTGGTCAGCGATGATGTGCAGCATTTCGTCAATCAGGGCGAGGTACGGCAGGGGCGCGCGGCCTTTGCCGAATTCTGCAGCCATATGGGGGTCAGCTATCGCGAGAAACTGCGCGACATGGTGATTTTCGCGAGCGAGGACGGCACGCGCGCGGCGGCGGAATTCGTGGTGCATGGGGAATATCTGCAGACCGATCCCGGCCTGCCGGAAGCGCATGGGCAGCGCTATGTCCTGCCTGCGGGGTCATTCTTCACGCTGGAAGCAGGCAGGATCAGCCGCATCACCACCTATTACAACCTGCAGGACTGGATTGCTCAGGTCTCGGCATGAGTTTGCGTTTCGAGATACTGACCGGGGCCGCGATCGGGCGGGTCGTCGAGGGGCTGGCCGCGCTGCGCATCAGGGTGTTTCGCGACTGGCCCTATCTCTATGATGGCGATCTGGAGTATGAGCGGCGCTATCTGCAGGGCTATGCGGGTAATCCGCGCGCGATTGTGGTCGCGGCATGGGCAGAGGACCGGCTGGTGGGGGCCTCCACCGGTTTGCCGCTGCTGGATGCGGATGCGGAATTTGCGGCGGCTTTTGCGGAGAGCCCGCAGGATCCGGCGCAGATCTTCTATTGCGCCGAATCGGTGCTGCTGCCCGAATGTCGGGGCCAGGGGGCGGGGCACCGGTTTTTCGATGCGCGCGAAGAGCATGCGCGCGCCTTGGGCTACGCAAACTGCGCCTTTTGCAGCGTGGTCCGCGCGCCCGACCACCCTGCCCGCCCCGCCAGCTATCGCCCGCTCGACGGGTTCTGGCGCAAGCGTGGCTATGCGCCCCTGCCCGGCGTCACGGCGCGCTTCCATTGGCGCGATCTGGGTGATGCGCATGAGAGTGACAAGACCCTGCAATTCTGGATGCGTGCGCTATGAAAATCGCAGCCGCTGCCTATCCGCTGGATTTCCTGCCCGACTGGGACGCTTATGCGGCCAAGATCACGGGCTGGGTGACGCAGGCCGCAGATCAGGGTGCCGATCTGCTGGTCTTTCCCGAATATGGCGCGATGGAGCTTGCCAGCCTTGGCGGTGCAGCGGTGGCGGCGGATCTGGAAGCCGCCTTGCACGAGGTGATACGCCATGCACGCGCGGTCGAGGCGCTGCATTGTGAGCTTGCGGCGCGGTTTGACGTGCATATCCTTGGGGCCTCTGGTCCCGCGATGGTCGAATATGCCCCCCGCCCGGTCAATCGCGCGGTGCTCTATGGCCCTGCTGGCGTGATCGGGCATCAGGACAAGCAGATCATGACCCGTTTCGAGCGCGAGGACTGGGATTTCGCCCCCGGTCAGGGGTTGCAGCTGTTCGACACCGCCCTGGGCCGTCTGGGCATCGTGATCTGCTATGACAGCGAGTTTCCCCTGCTGGCCCGCGCGCTGGTCGAGGCCGGTGCGGAAATCCTGCTTGCCCCCTCCTGCACCGAAACGCTGGCAGGCTATACCCGCGTCAAGGTTGGGGCGATGGCGCGTGCGCTGGAAAACCAATGCGTCTGCGTCCATGCGCCGACCGTGGGCGCGGCGGAATGGTGCCCTGCGGTGGATATGAATACCGGCGCCGCGGCGATCTATGGCCCGCCGGATCTGGGCTTTCCCGAGGATGGGGTGATCGCGCAAACCGCGCTCAATGCGCCGGGCTGGGCAATTGCCGATCTGCGCCTTGAAACCATCGCCCGTGTCCGGCGCGAGGGCGCGGTGCTGAACCATGCGCATTGGGGCGAACAGGAAATGCGCCTCGCCCTGCCGGTGCGTCAGGTCAAACCCGCATAATTCGCTTGAAAACCGGCGCGATTAGGCCCATTTAACGCGCGCGCGTGCCTATCCTGCGCGCCCTCACGATGGAGTAACCATGGCCAAGGAAGAACTGCTCGAATTTCCCGGTGTCGTCAAGGAACTCCTGCCAAATGCGACATTTCGGGTCGAGCTGGAAAACGGCCATGAAATCAACGCACATATGGCGGGAAAGATGCGCAAGAACCGCATCCGGGTTCTTGTCGGCGACAAGGTGCAGGTCGAAATGACCCCCTATGATCTGACCAAGGGGCGGATCAATTACCGATTCAAATAAGCCGATGCGGCTGATCCTCGGCTCTGGCAGCCCGCGCCGGAAAGAGATTCTGGCGTCGCTGGGCATTGTGCCCGATGCGATTGTCGCCGCCGATGTGGATGAAACCCCACTCGCGCGTGAATTGCCCCGGCCCTATTGCGAGCGGGTGACGCGCGCGAAGCTGGAGGCGATTGCCGCTGGCCCCGAAGATGTGGTGCTGACCGCCGATACCACGGTGGCGCTGGGGCGGCGTATTCTGGGCAAGCCCGAGGATGCGGGACAGGCGGCGGAATTTCTGCTGAAACTGGCGGGCCGCAGGCATACGGTGATTACCGCTGTCGCCGTGCGCCGGGGTGCGCGGGTCTGGATGCGCACATCGGTCAGTTCTGTCAAGATGAAGCGGCTGTCGGATGACGAGCTGAACCTCTATCTTGCCTCTGGCGAATGGCAGGGCAAGGCGGGGGGCTATGCGATTCAGGGGCGCGGCGGGGCGTTCATTCCCTGGATCGAAGGATCTTATACCGGCATCATGGGTCTGCCCGCGATGGAAACCGCGCATCTGTTGCGCGCAGCCGGGATCGGGGGGGCGTGGTGAAGGGATCTGTGATCGCACTGGATCAGTTTCGCGGGCGTGAAGCGGCGGCCCTGATGGTCGATGGCCAGTTGGAAGAGCTGCTGATCGCGGAATCCGAGGCGCTGCCGCCCGAGACGATCTGCCGGGGCAAGCTGGGGCGCCCGGTCAAGGGCATGGGCGGGGCCTTTGTGGACCTGCCCGGCGGCGAAAGCGGATTTCTGCGCCAGACCAAGGGTTTGCGGCCCGGCGCTAATGTATTGGTTCAGGTTGGCGGAAGCTCGGAACCCGGCAAGGCGCTGCCACTCTCGACGCGCCTGTTGTTCAAGAGCCGCTATGCGATCGTGACCCCCGATGCGCCGGGGCTGAATATCTCGCGCAGCATCGAGGATGAGGATATCCGCGCCGATCTGGCAGCGCTTGCGCAAGCCGGAATGCAGGGGGCCGCGCCCGGTCTGGGGCTGATCCTGCGTTCGGCCTGTGAGACCGCTTCGGATGAGGTCATCGCAGAGGATATCGCGCGGATGCGCGCACTCACTGAGGCCGTGCTGGCGGATATGGACGGCAAGCCCGAAGTGCTGGTCGACGCGCCCGCCCCGCATCTGGCGGCATGGCGCGACTGGCCTGCCCCCGACACGCTGGATGACAGCGCGGGAAGTTTCGCGCGCCATGGCGTGCGCGAGGCGATTGATGCGCTGCTGGTGCCCGAGGTGCCGCTGACGGGGGGCGGGCATATGGTGATCGAGCCCACCCGCGCACTGATCGCGGTGGATGTAAACACTGGCGCGGATACCAGCCCGGCCGCCGGGCTGAAGGCCAATATCGCCGCCATGCGCGCCCTGCCCCGTCAGCTGCGTCTGCGCGGGCTTGGCGGGCAGGTGCTGATCGATGTGGCCCCCTATGCGAAGAAGGAGCGCCATATTCTGGAACAGGCGATGAAAGCGGCTTTCCGGCGCGAGGGGCGGGACATTGTGCTGGCGGGCTGGACGCCCCTGGGCAATTTCGAGCTGACCCGCAAACGCGACCGCAAACCGCTGACGCAGGTGCTGGCATGAGCTGCCCGATCTGCCGCAAGCCAGTGGTGGCGCAGTACCGGCCCTTCTGCTCGAAGCGCTGCGCCGATGTGGATCTGGCGCGCTGGTTTCGCGAGGATTACACCATCCCTGCGCCGCTGACGGGGCTGGAGGACGACGCGGATGCGGCCGCTGACAGTGGCAAGGATTGATCGGCAAAGATTTTTGCCGAACCCCTCTGGACAGCGCCGGAGCCCTGCCATATGAGACGCTTACCCGACGCGAAATGACCCGCGTCTGCATCGCAAGATGCACCCGTGCCCGGGTAGCTCAGGGGTAGAGCAGTGGATTGAAAATCCTCGTGTCGGTGGTTCGATTCCGCCCCCGGGCACCACTTTTCAGACTTTGGTAGCGCCAGCGCGATGCGACGCGGAATGCTGTCTGTGGGAGGCTCCCGGATGCGCTGCCCGGATGCTTTGCTAGAGCGTGTCGCTGCTGA
>NZ_MJAP01000019.1 GCF_001884735.1 Natronohydrobacter thiooxidans
ATCAAGACGGATACTCACTTCATCTTGCCCCAAATACTCTCACTGAGTGGCCACGGGCCGCGAGGCCCGTCCCCCCGTGGGCAGCGCCTGCGGCGCAGCGGTCGAAATGCCCTCCAGCGCGCTCAGAACCCGAACATCGCCTCCGGCGAAATCGCCCGCGCAACAAAACGCGCTTTATCCGCCTCGGGCTGCCAGCCCAGCCCCTCGCAGGCCGCGCGGTTGGAAAACTGCGCCAGATGCGCCCGCGACCGCCAGTCGCGCAGCGAGCCGCGCGTGGCCCCCTTGCGCCCCATCACATAGCGTTTCAGCGCGTATTTCACCTGATCCCCGGCCCAGAACACGGTCAGATTGCCCCCCGCAACTTCAATCCGCGTCCCGGTCTGCGCCGCGATCGCGTCAAACCAGCCCCGCGCGCTCAAGAGCGGCGGCCCGACCAGATTGAAGGAGCGCCCCTCAACCCCCTCCGCCCCCGCCATCAGCACGAGCGCGCGCGCCACATCCTCGTTCAGCACGAAAGGCAGCATATTCTGCCCATTGCCCCAGATCCGCACCGCGCCCGCCCCATGCCAGCGCCCGATCCCCCAATGCTGCAACGGCCCGCCGGGACCAACCACAATACCGGGCCGCGCGATCACCAGCGGCAGCCCCTCAGACCGATGCAACGCCAGCAGCCGCTCCTCACAGAGCGCTTTTGACCGCGCATAAAGATTGCGCGCCGCCATATCGCCAAAGGGCGTCTCCTCGGTGATCACCTGCGCCGGGTTCGAGGCATCATAGGAGGCAATCGTTCCCGAATAGATGAACCGCCCCACGCCCGCGCCCAGCGCCGCCCGCGCCAGCCGCTCGGTCACGGCAACATCGTTTTTCAGATAGCCGTCCCAACTCGATTCCTCGGCCTTGGCCAGATGATAGACGCAGCCCATCCCCGCCATGGCATCACGCAGCGCCGCCTCATCCTGCAAGCCCGCTGTCACCAGCGTGACGCGATCTTCCAGCCCGGCAAAGGGATTGCTCTTGGCGCGGCTCAACACGCCCACGCGCTGCCCTTCCGCCACCAGTTGCCGCACCAGTTCGCGGCCCAGAAACCCGGTGCCGCCGATCACCAGACAATCGGGCTTGCCACTGGCCATGGCAGGCGCTGCCGGTTGCGGGCGATAGCGCTCAGGAATACGCAAGCGCAGCCCCTCGATCCCGCGCATCACCGCGCAGGCCGCCGCCCCCGAACAGGCATCCGGCAGTTCGCCCCCCTCGCGCAGCGCCCCGTAAAACCCGCCAAACAGCCCCTCGAACCCCAGCGCATAGGGCTGACGACGGTTGAGCGAGCGCGCCTGCACCAACGCATTGCGCAGCCCCTCGCGCAGATGCGCGCCCGCTGCCGCCAGTTCCACCCGCAGCGGGTTGACGATGATATCCGAGGCATTGCCGCGCGCGATGATCAATCGGTCCTTGGCGAAATCCAGCTCCGCCGACCCGGCCACCCCGCGCAGCCGCAGCGCGCGATCATCCGCGCCTTCGGTCAGCGACACCGAGAGCGTGACCTCGGTCACCCCCGCGCGGCCCTGAACCCGCCAGCCCTGCGGCAGCACCCGCCCGGTGGGGAGCGTCACAGGCCGCATCAGCCGCAGATCGACATCCTCCATCGGGCCGAACAGATCATGGGCGAAAGCATGCAGATGCGGCCCAAGCTCCAGCATCAGGTTTTCGGCACTTTGCAGCATCCACATCCCGAACGGCCCGGTGCGCAAGGGCTGCAGCGGGTAATGCCAATGGACGGATGCCTGATCCACCCGCCCGATCAGCCCCGCCTGCAGTGCCTGCCGCAGCCGCTGATAGGCAGGCAGGCCCAGAAAATTATGGTTCACCCCGACCCTGCGCCCGGCCTTGTCCGCCGCCGCGCAAATCGCCTCGGCCTCGGCCAGCGTGGTGGCAAAGGGCTTTTCGACCAGCACATGCGCGCCCGCTTCCAGCGCCTCGATCGCCAGCAGCGCATGCAGATGCGGCGGCGTCAGGATATGCACCGCGTCGCATTGCACCGCCGCCATCATCTCGGACAGGCTGCTGAACGCGCGCGCGCCATGGCTGGCGGCCAGCGCCTCGGCCCCGCTCAGCGCCGGGTCGCAAATCCCCACCAGACGCACCCCCGGCACCCGGTGCAGGCTGCTTGCATGCCAATCCGCAATATAGCCCGCGCCGACCAGCCCGACGCGCAATTCCTTATCTGTCATGAAAACACTTGTCCCTGATTCGCCGATTTTGCGGCTATTTGTATTCAATGATCTGGGCATCACTGCGGCGCAGCCGCCGCAGCCAATACCAGCCCATGCCGTAAAGATTGGCAAATTTGCTCAGCATGACCAGCCCCGCCGCCGCACCCGCCCGCGCAGGCGCAGCCCCCATACGCGCGAATCGCAAACCCTGCCGCGCCATCGCCGCCAGGTAAAGCGCTACGACCCCCACGACCAAAGGCCACCACAGCACCGCCCCCGCAAGCCCCGCAAGCGGCAGCAGCCCCCCCCAGAGCAGCGCCCGCCTCTGCGCCGCCGCCGCTGTGCCGGGATGCAAAGCCCCCAGTTCCGCGAAACTATGGCCCGCGCGGATCATCCGCCGCCACCACGGACGGAACCTGTGCAGCCCCGCATCATGGCTGCACATCGGCGCGGCAATGCTCCAGGTCTGCCAGCCAAGCCCGCGCATCCGCAGGAACATCTCGTCATCTTCCGCCGCGATCATGCTGTCACGAAACCCGCCAGTCTGCGCGAAAGCCCCGGCGCGGGCCATGAAGGTGCCGATCCCGGCGGCCTCCGGCCCCTCGGGCTTGTCCCATTCCCAATCGGTCAGCCAGTTATAGACGGATGCTTCGGGCGCTTCCTCGCGGTAGCGCCCGATCACCAGCCCGGCCTGCGGATGGGCCTCAAGGAAGCCAAGCGCGCGCTCCAGCCAGCCCGGCACCAGCAGGCAATCAGCATCAATGAATTGCACGAAGGCGGCGCGATCTTCGCCCAGCGCCGCGAACCCCTCATTGCGCGCCCGCGCCGCAGAAAAAGGCCGCGCCGGGTCCAGTTCCAGCACCTCGACGCCGTTCGCCCGCGCCAAACCCACCGACCCGTCGCGCGATCCGCTATCGACATAGATCACCCGCCGCGCCAGCCCGAGAACCGCGCCCAGCGCAGCCCCCAGCCGCGCCGCCTCATTCCGGCCGATCACCACCGCATCATATTCCACACGCACTCAGACCGGCCCCTCGTGAAAACACTCTTTCACAAGGCCATAGCAGATTTTGCGCCCGGCGACAGGCTCAGGTGGTCCGCCCGCGCGCGATCCTTGCATAGGCGGCCAGCCGGTCACCGGCCCGTTTCTGCATCCGCGCCACCAGCGCCTTGGTGCTCTGATGCGGGCGCATCGCCCGCTCGATCTGCACGAAGCGCGGCAAGGCCTGCGGTGCAGCCGGTTTCGACTGGTCGATGACATGTTTCGCCATTCTGCGCTCCTCCGTTTTCCCAATGCGCCCAGTCTATCACAGAACCCCGCAACCGCCAAAGCGCGACCTCATGACCTTGACGGGATTTCGCCCAGCGTCTAGCGAATGGCGCGACCCAAACCAGAGGACATGCCATGACCAACCCTTCCCTGCTCATCCTGCCCGGCGACGGTATCGGCCCCGAAGTCATGGCCGAGGTCCGCAAGATCATCGACTGGTACGGCGCCAAACGCGGGCTGGTCTTTGATGTCAGCGAAGATCTGGTCGGCGGCTGCGCCTATGACAAGCACGGCACGCCGCTGCATGATGACACGATGGCCAAGGCGCAGGAAGTGGACGCGGTGCTGCTGGGCGCGGTCGGCGGCCCGCAATATGACAATCTCGACTTCTCGGTAAAGCCCGAGCGCGGGTTGCTGCGCCTGCGCAAGGAAATGGATCTCTTCTCCAACCTGCGCCCGGCGCAATGTTTCGACGCGCTCGCGGATTTCTCCTCGCTCAAGAAAGATGTGGTCGCCGGGCTCGATATCATGATCGTGCGCGAACTGACCTCGGGCGTCTATTTCGGCGAGCCGCGCGGCATCTTCAAGGAAGGCAATGAGCGCGTCGGCATCAACACCCAGCGCTATACCGAATCGGAAATCGCCCGCGTCGCGCGCTCGGCCTTTGATCTGGCCATGAAACGCGGCAAGAAACTGTGTTCGATGGAAAAGGCCAATGTCATGGAATCGGGCATTCTCTGGCGCGAGGTCGTGACCGAAGTGTCCAAAGAATACCCCGAGGTCGAACTCAGCCATATGTATGCCGATGCGGGCGCGATGCAGCTGACCCGCTGGCCCAAGCAATTCGACGTCATCGTGACCGACAACCTCTTTGGCGATCTGCTCTCGGATCTCGCCGCCATGCTGACCGGCTCGCTGGGCATGCTGCCCTCGGCCAGCCTTGGTGCGCCCATGGCCAATGGCCGCCCGAAAGCGCTCTATGAGCCTGTCCATGGCTCCGCGCCCGATATCGCGGGTCAAGGCAAGGCCAATCCCATCGCCTGTATCCTCAGCTTCGCCATGGCGCTGCGCTACAGCTTCGATCAGGGCGATGAGGCCGCACGTCTGGAAGCGGCGATTGAAAAAGTACTGGCCGACGGGCTGCGCACCGCCGATCTGATGGGGCCGGAAGGCGGCACGCCGGTTTCGACCTCGGGCATGGGCGACGCGATCATCGCCGCACTGGACGCGAGCCTCTGAGGCTTGTCGCGCGGCGTCCGCAGGCGCCGCGCGAATGCAGGTTGCGACAGCGGCATTCGCGGCCTATCCTCCGCGAATGCCCGCCAGTATCTCGCCAAGGATTGCCGCCTTCGTGAACGCCCTTCCCCTGCAAGAGGGGTTTCGTGTGCTGGAAATCGGCTGCGGTCCGGGCGTTGCCGCGAGAGAGGTCAGCCGACGCATCGGAACCGGCTTCGTGCTCGCCATAGACCGGTCCGAAAAGGCGATAGCTCTGGCCCGCGCAGGATCGGCTTCCGAGATTGCATCGGGTCGTCTTGCATTCCTGCAGGCGTCAATCGAACAGTTCCAGCTTCCCGAAGGCCTTGACCGCTTTGACTGCGCCTTCGCAATGCGCGTCGGGGCGCTGGATGGTCGTTATCCTGATGCGGAAAAACTTGCGATCACAAGGATCATGGCGGCGCTGAAACCGACGGGCCGCCTTTTCATCGACGGGGGCAATCCGCTGCGGGAAATCGCCCTGCATGGCGCCTGATCGACGTTGAACATTCAGTTGGTCGCAAGACCATGCTATATCTGTCCCCATGAAACCGACCACGATCGCTGAATTTCACGACGCCCAGACCCCGCAGGACAGGGCCATCTGCGAGCTTTTGCGCCATGCCATTGACCAAGCCCTGCCGGAGGCGCAAAGCAAGCTGTGGCACGCCCACCCGGTCTGGTTCCTCGACGAGAATCCCATCGTCGGCTACAGCAAACTCAAGCACTGTATCCGCCTGATGTTCTGGAGCGGCGCCGATTTCGACGAACCAGCCCTCACGCCCGGAACCGACAAGTTCAAGGATGCCTCGATCCGCTACACCGATGCCGCCCAGATCGACCTGGACAATCTGCAGCGCTGGCTGAGCAAGAGCCGCGCCATCCAATGGGATTACAAGACTGTCGTCAAACGCAAGGGACGGCTGGAGCGCTTGACCTGAGACAACGCCCCCGTCACATCTGACCCCGCACCGCCACCCCTCACTCACCAATAATTTTTCATTGTATACCATTGTGCACTGTTTACGCGGGCGCAGAATCCCCCTATGGTGCGCCCAAATTCACCAAGGGGTCTTGCGCCATGACAGACAAAACCATTCCCGATATCATCTATACCAAGGTTGACGAGGCCCCCGAGCTGGCCTCGGCCTCGCTCCTGCCGATCATCCGCAGCTTCGCGCAGGCCGCCGGGATCAGCATCGGCACCCGTGATATCTCGCTTGCAGGCCGCATCATCTCGGCCTTCCCCGAATATCTGTCGGAAGATCAGCGCATCAGCGACGATCTCGCGGAACTGGGCGAATTGGTGAAAACGCCTCAGGCCAATGTCATCAAACTGCCGAATATCTCGGCCTCGGTCCCGCAGCTTGTGGCGGCGGTGAAGGAATTGCAGGCCCAAGGCTACAATCTGCCCGATTACCCGGAGACCCCCAATACCGAGGAAGAAAAGAAAGTCCGCGCGCGTTATGACGCGATCAAGGGCTCTGCCGTGAACCCGGTGCTGCGCGAAGGCAATTCCGACCGCCGCGCCGCCACGGCGGTGAAGAAATTCGCGCAATCCAACCCGCATCGCATGGGCAAATGGACCGCCGACAGCCAGACCGAAGTCTCTTCCATGTCCGGCGGCGATTTCTTCTCGAATGAGAAATCGGTGACGCTGACGGACGCGGCCAAGGCGAAAATCCTGCTCATCAGCGAGGCAGGCAATGAGACCGTGCTGAAAGACGGCCTCAGCTACCCAGCAGGCACAGTGGTCGATGCCACTTTCATGTCGGCGCGCGCGCTGTCCGAGTTTCTGGACGCGGAAATCGCCCGCACCAAGGAGAAAGGCACGCTGTTTTCGCTGCATATGAAAGCCACGATGATGAAGGTCTCGGACCCGATCATCTTCGGCCATGCGGTCAAGGCCTGGCTCAAACCCGTTTTCGAGAAACATGCCGATGAACTGGCCGCGATGGGGGTGAACCCCAATTCCGGCCTTGGCGACCTTCTGGCCCGCGCCAAGGGGGATGCCGAGATCATGGCCGAGATCGAGGCCGTGACCGCAAGCCGTCCGCCGATGTATATGGTGAATTCGGACAAGGGCATCACCAACCTGCATGTGCCCTCGGATGTGATCATCGACGCCTCCATGCCCGCGCTGATCCGCGCCGGCGGCAAGGGCTGGGGACCGGACGGTCAGGAACATGACACCAATTGCGTCATCCCCGACAATTCCTATGCGCCGGTCTATGACGAGGCGATCCGTTTCTTCAAAGCCAATGGCGCGCTTGATCCCGCAACCGCCGGGACGGTGCAGAATATCGGCCTGATGGCGCAGAAAGCCGAAGAATATGGCAGCCACCCGACCACATTCGAAATTCCCCATGACGGCACTGTGCGCATGGTGCTCGAAGATGGCACGGTGATCCACGAGCACAAGGTGGAAGCGGGCGATATCTGGCGCTCCGCCTCGGCCCGCAAGGCCCCGATTGAAGACTGGGTGCAACTCGCCATCGACCGTCAGGCCGCGACCGGCTACCGCGCGATCTTCTGGCTGGATGCGAACCGCGCCCATGACGCGGAACTCATCGCCTATGTGACGCCCATTCTCGAAGCCAAGGGCGTGGCGGACCGTTTCGAGATCATGGCCCCGCGCGAGGCTACCCGCGCCAGCCTTGAGACGATCACCAAGGGCGAGAACACGATTGCGATCACCGGCAATGTGCTGCGCGACTACCTGACGGATCTGTTCCCGATTCTGGAACTCGCGACCTCGGCCAAGATGCTCTCCATCGTCAAGCTGATGAATGGCGGTGGACTGTTCGAGACCGGCGCGGGCGGCTCTGCGCCCAAACATGTGCAGGCGCTGATGGAAGAAAACCACCTGCGCTGGGATTCCTTGGGCGAATTCTGCGCGCTGGGCGAAAGCTTCCGCTTCCTCGCCGATACGCGCGACAACCCCAAGGCGCGCCTGCTCGGTGCCGCCATCGATGCGGCAACGCAAGGCTATCTCGACAATGACCGCTCCCCCCAGCGCAAGCCGGGCCAGCCCGACAACCGCGACAGCCATTACTGGTTCGCCCGCTACTGGGCCGAAGCGCTGGCCGCACAGAGCGAAGACGCGGATCTGGCCGCCCATTTCGCGCCCATCGCGCAGGCCCTGGCTGAGAAGGAAGGTGAGATCCTCGCGGAACTGCACGCGGATCGTGGCAAACCCGTCGATCTGGGCGGCTATTACCACGGCGATGCGGCAAAAACCGCCGCTGTCATGCGCCCGTCCGCCACGCTGAACGCAATCATCGGCTGAGGCGCCACAGTTCCCGTAGGGTGCGTGCTACAGCACGCACCCTACAGCAGGTCACGCTTCCGACAGCGCGACTTTCATATCCTTGACGATATAGATCACCTCGCCATCGGCCTCGACGATCCCGTCAGCCACCCCCATGGTCAGCCGCCGCGTCTGCACCGCCTTGGTGAAATCCACCTTATAGGTCAGCATCTTGCGGTCCGGCCGCACCATCCCCGTCAGCTTCACCTCGCCCACGCCCAGCGCATAGCCGCGCCCTTTCCAGCCGCGCCAGCCCAGATTGAACCCGGTCAGCTGCCACAGACCATCGAGCCCCAGACAGCCCGGCATGATCGGATTGCCCGGAAAATGGCACTCGAAAAACCACAGATCCGGCGTGATATCAAACTCGGCCACCACATGCCCCTTGCCATGCAGCCCCCCATCCCCCGAGATATCGGTGATCCGGTCCATCATCAGCATCGGCGGCGCGGGCAGTTGCGCATTGCCGGGGCCAAAGAGTTCGCCGCGCGCACAGGCCAGAAGGCCCTCTTTGTCAAAGGATGTGGGAAAGTCAGTCATGCCATGCTCCATCAGGGGTTTTCCCCCTCTAGCACTGTGACAAACTTGCTGACAAGCCGCACGCGCCCCCGGCCCGCAACCGCAGTTGCAAGCAATTCTCATTGAAAACTGTTACAATCGCGCTTTATATATGCCCTATGGACCAGTTTTTCGCCTCAGTTGATGATACCGCCCAGAGCCGGGCCGCCGCCTGGCTCGCCCGCGCCCAGTTGCGCCCGACCCGGCAGCGCCTCTCGCTCGCCTCGCTTCTCGTGGGCGACGGGCAGAACCGCCATGTCACTGCCGAAGGGCTGTTCATGGCCGCGAAAGCCAGCGGCGAATCCGTCTCGCTCGCAACCGTCTACAACACGCTGCGCGCCTTTTGCGATGCCGGGCTGATGAACGAGATCACAGTGGACGCGACGCGCTCCTATTTCGACACCTGTGTCGAGGATCACCCGCATTACTTCTGGGAAGACACGCAGGATCTGACCGATGCGCCTGCCGGGGCCGTCGCCTTCTCGCGCCTGCCCGACCCGCCTGCCGGGGCCGAGATCAGCCGTGTCGATGTGGTCATCCGCCTGCGCCGGACCTGACCCGCCTGCGCCGCAGCGCCACGATATTCGACACCACCAGCGCGGAAATCATGATCGCACCGCCCAGCAGCGTCCAGCGGCCGGGATCTTCCCCCATCACCGCCCAGACCAGCAGCGGCGCGAGTGTGGTTTCCAACAGCAAGAGCAGCGCCACTTCCGCCGAACTCAGATAGCGCGGCCCCAGCACCAGCAGGCCAGAGGCGAAGGCAATGAAAAACCCGTGCCCCAGAAACAGCGGCCAGAATTCCGCAAACGGGGCCAGCACATCGACAAAGGGCAGGATCACCACTGCCCCCCCGATCAGCGCCACCGGCACCGCAGGCAGCATCGAGCGCGCCCGCACCTGCCGCACACAGGTCAGGGCGGCGGCGAAGAAAAACGCCACCATCAGCGCCACCAGATCGCCGGTCCAATGCGCGCCCGCCTGCTCTTTCGACCCCGACAGGATCACCCCCAGCCCGAGAAACACCCCCGCCATGGTCCAGACCATGCGCGGCGCAATCGGCTCGCCCAGCCAGATTCGGCTGAAAATCGTCGCGAAAACCGGCATCGCGGCCAAAATGAACACCACATTGGCGACACTGGTCAGCGACACGGCGAGCACGAAACCCGGCGCCGACATGCCATAGAGCAGCATATAGCCCCAGGCAGGCGGTCCCGCGCGCAGCACCTCTGGCACCGCGCCGCGCCCGATCTGCCAGGTCACGAAGCCAAGGATCATCAGCCCTGCAAACAGCCCCCGCCAAAAGGCGATCACCAGCGCATCGGCCTCGATCAGCCGCACGAACAGGGCATCGGGCACGATGAACAGAACGCCCAGCGCCGTGATCATCAACCCTTTGAGATGGTCATTCATGCGCAACTCCTGAGCGCAGCCGCGCGCCCTGTCAAGCGCCCGCAACATGGTTGCGGGGAAATCACCAACACCCCTGCCCCGCCACAGTTTTCCAAGGGGGGCGAAGCCAGCGTCGCGCCGTCAGCTTCAGCCCGGAAAACCGCCACCGCAGCGATATTGCCCGCCCGGCAACGCCGGGCAGCGCCCGCGAATGGCAAGGGCGGGCGGGAGGGCCATGAGCGGGCGCTCCTGACCTTGCGGAAACGCCCGGCGCTGCGGAACATCCCCACCGCCCCGGACGGGCAGCGGTCCTCGCCGGATGCAATTCCCCTGTTCCCTTTCCCGCGCCAATCTGGGCCTATGGGACGGAATGAACCGAGGGGAGACACATGATCCACGCCCTGACCCTGATCCTGGCCTGCCAGCTTGCTGGCGAAACCCTGACCCGCCTCATGGGCTGGCCCGTTCCCGGCCCGGTGCTTGGCATGGCGCTTCTCTTCGCGCTGATGCTCGCCAGCCCGCGCATCGCGGCACTGGTCATTCCCACAGGCGAAGGCATCCTGCGCCATCTGTCGCTTCTGTTTGTCCCCGCAGGTGTGGGCGTGGTCGGCCATGTCCAGATGCTCGGCGCGCAGGGCGCGGTACTGATGCTGGCGCTGGTCCTCTCCACTATTCTCGCGCTCGCGGTCGGCGCAGGCGTCTTTGTGGCGGTCGCCCGCCTGACGAAAGGGCGCAAAGATGCGTGATTTCACCGAAATCTGGTCCTATCTTGCGGGCGATCCGCTGATCTGGCTCGCGGCCACGCTCCTCGCCTATGTGATCGGCGATGCGGCGTCCTCCCGCATGGGGCGCGCGCCCTGGGTCAATCCGGTGCTGATCGCCGTGGTGCTGCTCGGCGCGCTGCTCTATCTCTCGGATACCCGCTACGACACTTATTTCGAGGGCGCGCAATTCGTCCATTTCCTGCTTGGCCCGGCCACGGTCGCGCTTGCGATCCCGCTCTGGCACCAGCGCGCCGCCTTTCGCCGCGCGCTCCTGCCGGTGCTGGCCGCGCTGATCGCCGGATCGCTCACCGCTGTGCTGTCAGCACTGGCCATCGGCCATGCGCTCGGCCTCTCGCCGCAGCTTCTCGCGACCCTCGCCCCCAAAGGCACCACGGCGCCCGTCGCCATCGGCATCTCTCAGGCGCTCGGCGGTTCGCCCACCCTCACCGCCGTTCTGGTCCTGCTGACCGGGATCGTCGGCGCAATCGTCGTCACGCCGCTGATGAATCTCTTGCGCATTCGTGACTGGCGCGCACGCGGCCTCGCGGTGGGGGTCGCGGCGCATGGCATCGGCACGGCCCGCGCGCTGCAGGTCAACCCGCAGGCCGGGGCCTTCGCGGGCATCGGCATGGCGCTGAACGCGCTTCTGACTGCGCTGCTCGCCCCCTGGGCGCTGGGGCTGTATTTCTGAAAGCGTTTTTCGTCTGGTGAAAAAAGCGGGGGCGAGTCAGGCCAAAAACATGAAATGGTTTTTCATGCTTGAAGATCCTATCCCATCTCTTTGAGAAGCCTGCGTTTTTGCTTGTCCCAATCGCGTTTGGCCTCTGTCGCGCGTTTGTCGGCCAGTTTCTTGCCTTTGGCGACCCCGATCTTCAGCTTCACCAATCCACGATGGTTAAAATACATCACCATGGGCACCAGAGTCATGCCGTCCTTGGCCGTTGCCGCCCAGAGCCGGGCCATTTCCCGCTTGGAAACCAACAGTTTGCGGCGGCGGCGCTCGTCATGGCCAAAGGTCTTGGCCTGCGCATAGGGAGCGATATAGCTGTTAACCAGCCACAATTCGCCATCCTCGACCGTGGCATAGCTTTCCGCGATCTGTGACTGCCCCGCCCGCAGCGACTTAACCTCTGATCCCATAAGCATAATTCCGCATTCGAGATCACTCTCGATTGCATAATCATACCGCGCCCGGCGGTTCTCGGCGATGATACGGTAATTGGGGTCAGATTTCTGTGCCATCGCAACCAGATAAGGGCCCTTTCGCCCTCTGTCTAGGGTTTCAGCCGCACCTGCATCGCATTGCCCGAGGATTTGCGCAGCTCGAACACCCCGGCTTTGGCGATCAGTTCGCTCAGTTTCGCGCAGCCATAATTGCGCGCGTCGAAATCCGGGTTGGCCGCGACGATGAACTGCCCAAGCTGCCCCAGCGAGAACCATTCTTCATCTTTATCAATGGCTTGCATGGCCGCCTTGACCAGAGGCACCGCCTTGGACGCGGGCGCTTTGCGCCCCTTGGCGGCGGTTTCGGGCTCGGTTTCGGGCAGGATATTCTCGACGAAGATGAATCGTTTGCAGGCCTTGCGAAACGCCTCGGGCGTCTTTTGCTGGCCGATTCCATAGACATCCAGCCCCTGTTCGCGGATCCGCGACGCCAGCCGGGTGAAATCGCTGTCGGAACTGATCAGCACAAACCCGTCGAACCGGCCCGAATGCAGCAGGTCCATCGCGTCGATCACAAGGGCTATGTCACTGGAATTCTTGCCAATTGTGTTCGCGGGTTGGTGATGCGGGACCAGTGCCAGCGTCGGCAATTTGTCCTGCCAGCCCGACATCTGGGACCGCGAGAAATCCCCGTAAATGCGGCGCACGCTGGCTTCACCAAGCGACGCAATCTCCTCGAAAATCGCCTCGGCCCATTTCGGCGAGGAATTATCCGCATCAATCAGGACAGCCAGCAGCGGTATCCCTGCGCGCGCCATGGTAACTCTCCGTTTTTCAAGAGCTTGTCACAGATGGCGGTACATGACCAGAGCATCGACAAAGCCTTGATCCGGATGACGAAATGCGCCGGGCAGTCGCCCGACGATGTCGAACCCATTGGCCTGCCAGAGCGCCACAGCACGGGTATTGGTCGCGACCACGAAATTGAACTGCATCGCCCGAAACCCCCGGCTGCGGGCTTCAGTCAAGGCATGATCCAGCAACAAACGCGCCACCCCCCGCCCCC
Organism: Natronohydrobacter thiooxidans; assembly: GCF_001884735.1. Lineage (GTDB taxonomy): Bacteria > Pseudomonadota > Alphaproteobacteria > Rhodobacterales > Rhodobacteraceae > Roseinatronobacter > Roseinatronobacter thiooxidans_A. The sequence goes on from NZ_MJAP01000019.1 coordinate 12,986, forward strand.
GCGCATCGGGCGCGGTGACAAAACCGCAATTGCAGACATGCGCGCCGCCGCCCTGCTGGTTGGGGCAGATATAGTAGCTGCCCAGGGATTGCACCCCATCATCCAGCATAAACGCGCGATGCGTGCCGCCCCGCCACCAGTTCAGCGCATCCGCGCGGCTGATGGCAGGGTCCAGCGCATAACTGTCGCCCGCGCGAAAAACCGGCTCCAGCATCGCCCAGAGCCGGTCGTCATCCGCCGCTGTCACAGGGCGGATCAGCAGGTTCGGGTCGTTCAAAATTCGACCACCGCCCGGATCGATTTACCTTCATGCATCAGGTCAAACCCCTCGTTGATCTGATCGAGGCTCAGTTTATGCGTGATCATCGAATCGATCTCGATCTTGCCATTCATGTACCAGTCCACGAATTTCGGCACATCCGTCCGCCCCTTCGCGCCGCCGAACGCCGTGCCTTTCCAGACCCGGCCGGTCACAAGCTGGAACGGCCGCGTCGAGATTTCAGCCCCGGCAGGCGCCACACCGATGATCACCGAAACGCCCCAGCCGCGATGCGAACATTCCAGCGCGTCACGCATGACTTTCACATTCCCGGTGGCGTCAAAGGAATAATCCACGCCCCCGATCTGATCATCGCCGCGCTTGGTCAGATTGACGATTTCCTGCACCGTATTCTCGACCTTCGAGGGGTTCACGAAATGCGTCATCCCGAATTTGCGCGCCATTTCGGCCTTCGAGTCATTCAGATCGACCCCGATGATCATATCCGCCCCGGCCATGCGCAGGCCCTGAATGACATTGAGGCCAATCCCGCCGAGGCCAAAGACCGCCGCAGTCGATCCGATCTCGACGCCTGCGGTATTGATGACCGCACCGATCCCCGTGGTAACACCGCAGCCGATATAGCAGATCTTGTCGAAAGGCGCGTCCTCGCGCACCTTGGCCAGCGCGATCTCGGGCATGACCGTGTGATTGGCGAAGGTCGAGCAACCCATATAGTGATAGATCGGCGTCCCATCGAGCATGGAAAACCGCGTGGTGCCATCGGGCATCAGCCCCTGGCCTTGGGTGTTGCGGATCGCGGTGCAGAGATTGGTTTTCCCTGACCGGCAGGAATAGCATTCGCGGCATTCGGGCGTATAGAGCGGGATCACATGATCGCCGGGTTTCAGGGTGGTCACGCCTTCGCCCACCTCGATCACCACGCCCGCGCCTTCATGCCCGAGGATGCAGGGAAACAGCCCCTCCGGGTCCGCACCCGAGCGGGTGAATTCATCCGTATGGCAGATGCCGGTGGCCTTGATCTCGACCAGAACCTCGCCCGCTTTCGGGCCTTCAAGGTTCACTTCCATGATCTCAAGGGGTTTTCCAGCCTCTAAGGCGACGGCGGCACGGGTGCGCATGAGTTTGTCCTTCCTGTTATGCTTTGGCCCAAGATTGCGCAGCGCCCTAGGAATGTGCAAGTGCAACTGCGACCTGCCAGACCAGAAAAGCGCCCCGGCGTCGCGGCTTGATTTTCTGCGCGAAGCATCTCACACTTGGCCGATGAACATGCAAAGCCCTCCGCGCAGCATCGAGAGCCGGATCAGTTTCGACCGGCGCGAGCTGGGTGTGATCCTGTCGCTTTACGGGCGCATGGTGGCCGCAGGCGAGTGGCGCGATTACGGAATTTCCTGTCTGCGCGATGCCGCCATCTTCTCGGTCTTCCGGCGCACGGCGGAGAACCCGCTTTACCGCATCGAGAAGCACCCGCATCTGCGGAACCGGCAGGGCATGTATGTGGTGATCGGCATGGACGGGCAGATCCTCAAGCGCGGCCATGATCTGGCACAGGTGCTGAAAGTCCTCGAACGCAGGCTTTTGCGCGTCATCACACCATAAGGGATTTACAGGCGCCTGCAGAGTTGCTACGCGGCGCGCATGACTGGTCTGAGCACCCTTTTCTCTGCCCTGCGACGCCGCACCCGACGCGGCTGATCGCGCCTGCGCGCCAGTCCTGCCTGCCCCCTCACACAGCAATCTTGCGTTGACTTGGCCGCATCGCTTTGGCAGGTCAGTGCTTTCCGCAAACGGGATGATCCTGATGACAGTGCCTTTTCCTGCCCTTCTGCCCACCTATAACCGCACGCCCCTGCGTTTCGCACGCGGCGAAGGGTCATGGCTGATCGAAGAGAACGGCACGCGCTATCTCGACCTGACTTCGGGGATCGCGGTGAATGCGCTGGGCCATGCTCATCCCGCGCTGATCGAGACCCTGACCGAACAGGCGCAGGCGCTGTGGCATGTCTCGAACCTTTATCAGATCCCCGCGCAGGAGAAGCTGGCCGAGGCGCTGGTCGCCGAGACCTTTGCCGATACGGCGTTTTTCACCAATTCCGGGACGGAAGCGGCGGAACTCGCGCTCAAGATGGTGCGCAAGTACTGGTATGAGAAGGGCGCGGACCGCCCCACCATCCTGAGTTTCGAGGGCGCGTTTCATGGCCGCTCGACCGGCGCGATTGCCGCCGCCGGGTCCGAGAAGATGACCAAGGGCTTCGGCCCGCTGATGCCGGGCTTCAAGCTGCTGCCCTGGGGCGATCACGACGCGCTGCGCGCGGCGCTGGATGAAACGGTCGCGGCAGTGATGATCGAACCCATACAGGGCGAGGGCGGGATCCGGCCCGTGCCGGATCAGTGCCTGAAGGGGCTGCGCGATCTCTGCGATCAGACCGGCGCGCTCCTGGTCCTTGATGAAGTGCAATGCGGCATGGGGCGCACGGGGCGGCTGTTCGCGCATGAATGGGCGGGGATCACGCCCGATATCATGATGGTCGCCAAGGGCATCGGCGGGGGCTTTCCGCTGGGGGCTGTGCTGGCGACCGCCGCTGCCGCCTCGGCCATGACCCTGGGCACGCATGGCTCGACCTATGGCGGCAACCCGCTGGGCTGCGCGATCGGGGCCAAGGTGCTGGAGATCGTCACGGCGGACGGCTTCCTCGATGAGGTCAACCGCAAATCCGCTTTCCTACGCCAGAAGCTGGAAGGGCTGGTCGCCAGCCATCCCGATATTCTGGAAGAGGTGCGCGGCGCGGGCCTGCTGATGGGGCTGAAATGCCGCGTGACCAATACCGATCTGGTGCGGGCCGCGCAGGAGGCGCATCTGCTGACCGTGCCTGCAGCCGATAATGTCATCCGCCTGTTGCCGCCCCTGACCATCTCGGAAGACGAGATCGCCGAGGCCGTCGACCGCCTCGACCGGGCAGCCAAAACCCTCTCCTGATTTTCTTGCTCCAAATACTCCGGGAGCGCGAGGGCAGCGCCCTCGCACCCCTCGCCAAAGAAAGCCACCAGCCATGCCGCATTTTCTGGATATCCACACCACTGACAAGCCTGCGCTGCGCGGGATGATCGATCAGGCCCGCGCCATGAAAGAGGCGCGCAATGGTCTGCCCAAGGCCACGCCGGATGCCGACCAGCCCTTGCGCAACCACATGGTCGCGCTGATCTTCGAGAAACCCTCGACCCGCACCCGCGTCAGTTTCGATGTCGGCGTGCGCCAGATGGGCGGGCAGACCATGGTGCTCTCGGGCAAGGAAATGCAGCTTGGCCATGGCGAGACCATTGCCGACACCGCCCGCGTGCTGTCGCGCTATGTCGATCTGATCATGATCCGCACATTCGAGGAAACCGTGCTGCAGGAACTGGCCGAATATGCATCCGTGCCGGTCATCAACGGGCTGACGAACCGCACCCATCCCTGTCAGATCATGGCCGATATCCTGACCTATGAGGAGCATCGCGGCCCGATCAAAGGGCGCAAGGTGGTCTGGTCGGGCGATGGCAATAATGTCTGCGCCTCTTTCCTGCATGCGGCGGGGCAGTTCGGGTTCGATCTGACCTTCACCGGCCCCGAGGCTTTGGACCCTGACCCGGAATTCGTGGCGCTGGCCCGCGCCGAGGGGGCGAAGATCGAGATCATCCGCGACCCGGTCGAGGCGGTCGCGGGGGCTGATCTGGTGGTGACCGATACCTGGGTCAGCATGCATGACAGCCAGTCCAATCGCGAGCGCCGCCACAACCTGTTGCGCGCCTATCAGGTCAATGACGCGCTGATGGCGCAGGCCAAGCCTGACGCGCTGTTCATGCATTGCCTGCCCGCGCATCGCGAGGAGGAAGTCACCAATGCAGTGATGGACGGCCCGCAATCGGTGGTGTTCGACGAGGCCGAGAACCGGCTTCACGCGCAGAAAGCGGTGATGCGCTACTGTCTGGGGCTGTAAGACAGCAAAGGCCGCGCGGATTGCGCGGCCTTTGTGCTCTTTTGTGGCGGGGTTACTCTGCCGGAACCGCCTCGGGGGTTTTGGCAGCGCCGAAATGGCGGCGGTTCAGCTGCCAGACCAGCCAGATCATTGCGGCCTGTGACAGGAGCGCCACGGCCGTCAGCGCCCAGTAGGTAGCGCCGAATTTCGCGATCAGACCGGCATCGACCAGCCCCTTGTTGACGAAGAAATGCATCAGCACCGCGAAACCGACACCGGGGCAGACCAGCGCGTAGGAGCCGGGCGAGGTCTCGCGACCGAAGATGAAGCGTCTGGCATAGCCCTGACGGATCAGCACCAGCCCGGCGAAGATCAGGAAGATCACCTGCACCGACAGGAATTTGGTCAGCAAGACCAGCGTTTCCCCGGCGACGGCGCTGCCGCCGAAATGCTCGTGCAGACCATGGTTCTGGCGCAGGCTCAGGATGCCCAGAACCGCGAGCAGCGGCACGATGATCGAGAGCGTCGGCGCGGTTTCGGGGTTGGCGCCGTTTTCCATCATCGAGCGGATGCCGAGGATCATGGCGACGACCGCGATCAGGCTCGATACCATCAGGAAGAAGGTCGAGAAGACCAGCCCGAGGCCCGAAAGCGCGGGCATAGTACTGAGGGCTGCAGGGGCAGCGAGGCCGACCCCCACCATGGCGAAGGCGAAGGCGGGCAGGATCTGGCCGAAATTGTTATTGGCCGCGCAGTTGAAACCGCCCTCCGTCAGCACCCGGCCCAGAAAGCCACCATAGAGCCTGAAACCATAGGCGCCGATCGCAAGGAAGGTGATCATGGCCAGCGGGAACAGGTATTCGACGATGGACCACAGCCCCGGCACAAAGACCATGCCAAGGATGAAAAGCACATTCACCGACATGGCCAGCGCCAGCGGCATGGCCATGACCTGACTCTGGGCATTGGTTTTCGAGAAGGCGGCGAAGCTTTCGGTTTTCGCCCAGACTGAGAAGCGGCGCAGGTTCCAGACCAGAAGTTTCAGGTTCAGGAAGGAGAAGATGGCAATCCCCGCCATCGCGACGAGAATCATGCCCTGGGTGAGTGTGCCGCCGGTGGCGAAGGCGGCGGTGATATCCTCGAAAACCGGGACGGTCTTGCCGGGATGCGGGATCCAGTGCATCAGCCACATGAAGAATGTAACCGCAAGCCCCCCTGCCCCGAGCGAGGCGAGGAAGTAGAGCGGCGAATAGCTGTCCGATGGGCGCTTAACGTGATCTGTCATGGCGCGGGCTCCTTTCATATTTATGTTTTTGAATATGTCTATGTGAGTTCACATTACACTGTGGCAGGGTGTCGCATGGCGCGAGGCGCAATGCTAAATCTGGTAGGATACCGCGCACAGCCCGCAATATGGGCCAAATGCGCTTGACTTGGCCCCGGAATGCACAGACACTCCTGCCCCAGTATCCACTCGGGTTTTCTCGCGCGTGCAATTCAATCGTCTGCGTCTCAATGGCTTCAAGAGCTTCACGGACCCCACGGATCTGGTGATCCATGCGGGTCTGACCGGCGTTGTCGGCCCCAATGGCTGCGGCAAGTCCAACCTGCTGGAAGCGCTGCGCTGGGTGATGGGCGAGAATCGCCCGACCGCGATGCGCGGCGACGGCATGGAAGATGTGATCTTCGCGGGCACCGATTCGCGTGGGGCGCGGCATTTTGCCGAAGTCAGCCTGCAGATCGACAATCGCGAGCGGCTGGCCCCAGCGGGTTTCAACGATGCCGATACGCTGGATATCACCCGCCGCATCACCCGCGACGCGGGCAGCGCCTATAAGATCAATGGCAAGGAAGTCCGCGCGCGGGATGTGCAGATGCTGTTTGCCGACGCCTCGACCGGCGCGCATAGTCCGGCGCTGGTGCGGCAGGGACAAATCTCGGAGCTGATCAACGCCAAGCCCAAGGCGCGGCGGCGGATTCTGGAGGAAGCGGCGGGAATCTCGGGCCTCTATCAGCGCCGCCATGAGGCGGAATTGCGGCTGCGCGCGACCGAGACCAATCTGGAGCGCATCAGCGATGTGATCGAGCAGATGGCGGCGCAACTGGCGCAGCTTGCCCGGCAGGCGCGGCAGGCGGCGCGCTACCGCGAGATCGGCGAGAAGCTGCGCCGGATCGAGGGGCTGTTATTCTATCGCCGCTGGCGCGAAGCGGATCTGGCCCGCGCAGAGGCCGAAGAGGCGCTGCAGGCCGCGCTTCGCGACAATGCGGCGCTGGAACGTGCGGCGCGCGACGCGAGTGCGGCGCGTCTGGCGGCGGAGGATCAACTGCCCGGCCTGCGCGAGGAAGAAGCGGTCGCGGGCGCGGTAATGCAGCGGCTGGAAGTGCAGCGCGACACGCTGGCCAATGAGGAAGCCCGCGCCGCCGAGATCTTGCGCAACCTGCAGGCCCGCATTGTGCAGCTTGGCCGCGATATCGAGCGCGAGACCAGCCTGAACACCGATGCGCAGGAGATGATCACGCAACTGGGCTGGGAGCAGGAGCAGATCGCCAAGGCCAGCGAAGGTCAGGATGCGCTTGTGGCGGAAGCGGCGGCGCTGGCCTCGGACGCGGCGCATGCCTTGCAGGAGCATGAATCGGCGCTGGGGACGGCGACGGAAGATGTGGCGCGGCTGGCGGCGCAGCACCAGTCGCTTGAGCGCCAGATCCGTGATCTGCAAGCTGCGCTGACCAAGGCAGAGGACGCGCGCGGCGCGGCGCAGCGCGCGAAATCCGAGGCCGAGGCGGCCTTGGCGGCGCTGGATGGGGATGTGTCGCAGGCCGTGGCGGAACTGGAGGCGATACGCGATCTGACCGAGGATGCCGAGGCCACGCTGGGCACGCTGGAACAGACCCGCAGCGCCGCGCAGAGCGAAGAGGCCGAGGCGCGCAGCGCGCTGGCCGAGGCCGAAGGCGCGGCGAGCACTCTGCGCGCCGAACTTGCGGCGCTGACCCGGCTGCTGGAGCGTGACCGCAGCGATGGCGCGCGGTTGCTGGACCAGTTGCGGGTGGCGCCGGGGTTTGAGCAGGCTTTGGGCGCGGCGCTGGGCGATGATCTGCAGGCGCCGCTGGCCAAGGGCGGATCGGGCTGGGTCGCGCTGGAGCCCTACCCCGAGCCACAACCCCTGCCCGAGGGGATTGCGCCCCTCGCCCCGCATGTGACCGGCCCGGAGGCGCTGCTGCGGCGGCTGAGCCAGATCGGGATTGTCGAGGGGCCGGAGGGGGCTGCGCATCAGGCGGCGTTGCGCCCCGGTCAGCGTCTGGTCTCGCGCACGGGCGATCTGTGGCGCTGGGACGGGCTACATCTGGCCGCCAAGGACGCGCCCAGTGCCGCCGCCCTGCGCCTGCAGCAGATGAACCGGCGCGATGCGCTGCGCCGCGACATGGACGCGCAAGAGGCGCGGCTTGACGCGCTGCGCGGCGCGCATCAGGCGCAGAAAGCGCGGCTGGAGGAATTGAACCATGCCGAGCAGCAGGCGCGCGATGCGCGGCGGGCAGCGGATCAGCGGCTGATGGAGGCCACGCGCGCGCTGTCGCGGGCGGAATCCTCGCAATCCAGCGCGCAAAGCCGGGTCGAGACGGCGACGGCGCAGATGGAGCGGCTGGCGCTGGAGACGACCGAACTGCGCCAGACCGAGCAGGGCTTGCAGGCACAGATGGCCGATCTGGACGATCTGGAGGTCGCGCGCCGCGAGATCGAGATGCTGCGTATGGCGGTGGAAAGCGCGCGGATCGCGATGATGTCGCGGCGCGCGCAGGCCGATGAGGCGCGGCGCGAGGCCACTGCCCGCGTGAGCCGCGCGCAGGAGATCACGAAATCTCTGAGCGGCTGGCGGCACCGGCTGGAAACGGCGGATGGCCGGATCGCGGACCTTTCTGCGCGCAAGGCCGGGGCCGAGGCTGAGTTGAAAGAGGCCAGCGCCGCGCCGGAAGAGATGGCATTGCGCCGCGCGGCCCTTGGCGATGAGCTTGCCCGCGCCGCGACGCGGCTGGCGGCTGCGCGCGACGCGCTCTCTGCCGGGGACAGCGCCTTGCGGGCGGCGACCGAGGCGGAACGGGCGGCGGAACGCGCGGCCTCTGACGGGCGCGAGGGGCGCGCGCGGGCTGAGGCCCGGCGCGACGCGGCGCGCGAAAGCGTGGCGGTGGCTGCGGCCCGGATCGAGGAAGAACTTGACTGCACGCCCGAGGTGCTGCTGGCGCAATTGCAGGCCGACCCCGAAGAGATGCCCGAAGCGCGCGTCATGGAGGAAGAACTGAGCCGGTTGCGCCGGGCGCGCGATGCGCTGGGGGCGGTGAATCTGCGCGCCGAGGAAGATGCGCGCGAAGTGCAGGGCGAGCATGATCTTCTGGTGCAGGAAAAGGCCGATCTGGAAGCGGCGATCAGCAAGCTGCGCGCAGGCATTACCGCGCTGAACCGGGAAGGGCGCGAGCGGTTGCTGGCGGCCTTCGACAAGGTGAATGCAAATTTCACCACGCTTTTCACCCATCTTTTTGCAGGCGGTGAGGCGCGGCTGGTGCTGGTGGAAAGCGATGATCCGCTGGAAGCCGGGCTTGAGATCATGTGCCAGCCACCGGGCAAGAAACTCTCGACGCTCTCGCTGCTGTCGGGGGGCGAGCAGACGCTGACGGCACTGGCGCTGATCTTCGGGGTGTTTCTGGCCAATCCCGCGCCGATCTGCGTGCTCGACGAGGTGGATGCACCGCTGGATGATGCCAATGTGGCGCGGTTCTGTGATCTCTTGGACGAGATGACGCGCCGGGCCGACACGCGCTATCTGATCATCACCCATAACGCGCTGACCATGGCGCGGATGGACCGGCTGTTCGGTGTGACCATGGCCGAGCGCGGGGTCAGCCAGCTGGTCAGTGTCGATCTGAAAGCCGCAGAGACATTGGTGGCGTGATTTCCGCTCGACAAGGGCAGTGCTTCGCGGTTAGCTGAACGTGTGAAGCAAATTTGCGGTCCTGCCATGTCCCCTGCTGCGCGCGCGCCCCTGATGACACCTGTTCTGATCGGGGGCTGTATCATCATCATGATCAGCTTCGCGATCCGCGCGAGTTTCGGGGTGTTCCAGATCCCGATTGCCGAGGAATTCGGCTGGCTGCGGGCCGAATTCTCGCTTGCAATCGCGATCCAGAATCTGGCCTGGGGGATCGGCCAGCCGATTTTCGGTGCGATTGCGGAACGTTTCGGGGACCGGCGGGCGATCATCCTTGGCGCGCTGGTCTATGCGGCGGGGCTGGTGCTGTCATCCTTCGCAGTCACGCCCGGCGCGCATCAGGTGTTGGAAATCCTTGTGGGCTTCGGGGTCGCGGGCACCGGCTTCGGGGTGATCCTCGCGGTGGTCGGGCGGGCGGCATCCGATGAAAACCGATCGCTGGCGCTGGGTATTGCGACAGCGGCAGGCAGTGCGGGGCAGGTTTTCGGCGCACCGGTCGCGGAGATCCTGCTGAGTTTCTATTCGTGGCAGATGGTGTTTGTGATCTTTGCCGCTGCCGTCCTGCTGACGCTGCTGGCGCTGCCGATGATGCGCAGCCCGGCCCCGGCCAGCCGGGGCGAGCTGGAACAGAGCATGGGGCAGGCGCTGACGCAGGCCTTTCGTGACCCGAGCTTCACGCTGATTTTCCTTGGCTTCTTTTCCTGCGGCTATCAGCTGGCCTTTGTCACCGCGCATTTCCCGGCGATGGTGACCGAGATGTGCGGACCGATTGCCCCGGACGGGATGCTGGCAGCATTCGGGATCACGACCACATCGGCGCTGGGGGCTGTGGCGATTTCGCTGATCGGTCTGGCCAATATCGGCGGCACGATTGCGGCGGCCTGGCTCGGCAAGCGCTATTCCAAGAAATACCTGCTGGCCTCGATCTATATGGCGCGGACCGTGGTGGCGGCGGCCTTCATCCTGTCGCCGATCACACCGGGATCGGTGCTGCTGTTTTCTCTGCTGATGGGGGGATTGTGGCTGGCCACGGTGCCGCTGACCTCGGGGCTGATCGCGCATATCTACGGGCTGCGCTATATGGGCACGCTCTATGGCATCGTGTTTTTCAGCCATCAGCTGGGCAGTTTTCTGGGGGTCTGGCTGGGGGGCAGGCTCTATGATCTGCATGGCGATTACACGCTGGTCTGGTGGGTGGGGGTCGCGGTCGGGCTGTTTTCGGCGATTGTGCATCTGCCGGTGAAGGAACGGGCGCTGAACCTGCGGCCTGCCTGAACGCCGCTGTTCTATTTGAGTATTTTTGGCAAGAAAATGTCAGAACCGGGCGGCATGGGAGCCGGCCCAATGGCCCGTGGCAAGGCAGGCGGTCAAGAGATAGCCGCCGGTGGGCGCTTCCCAGTCGAGCATTTCGCCTGCGGCGAAGGTGCCGGGCCAGCCCTGCAGCATCAGCCCATCGGTGAGCGCCGCGCGGGGGATGCCGCCTGCGGTCGAGATCGCCTCGTCCAGCGGGCGGGGGCCGCGAAGCGGGAGCGCGAGCGTCTTGAGTTGCGCGGGGGCGGCGGGGATATCGCGGGCCAGTTCGAGCGCGAGGGCGAGCCGCGCGCCATCGAGCTTCAGCGCGCGGCGCAGCCGGTTCTTGGTGGAAAGTCTGGCGGGCTGGCGCGCGAGGCGCTCTGTGATCTGCCCTTGGGTCAGGTCGGGGAAAAGGTCGATGCTGAGCGGCGCCCCTTCGCGCAGCTTGCGCGACAGGGCATAGATCGCGCCGCCCTCGACCCCCTTGGCAGAGAGGACAAATTCGGCGCGGATGGACTGGTTACCCGCGCTGAGCCGCGCACCCTTGATCGGCTGGCCGAAATGCGCGGTCATATGCGACGACCATGTGACGCAAAAGCCCATATTGGCGGGCTGGAACGGCGCCAGCGGGATGCCACGCGCCGCAAGATAGCCGGTCCATGCCCCGTCAGAGCCCAGCCGCGCCCAGCTTGCGCCGCCAAGCGCAAGCACTGTGACCTGCGGCACGAGACTGCGGGGGCCGTCGGGGGTGGCGAAATCGAACGCGCCGCCCTGCCAGGACCAGCCGCGCCGCAACTCCACGCCGATCCGGTCGAGCCGCGCCAGCCAGGTCCGCAGCAGTGGCGAGGCCTTCATCGCCCTGGGAAAGACGCGGCCGGATGAGCCGGTGAAGAGATCTTGGCCGAGCGCTTCGGCCCAGGCGCGGATCTGATCGGGGCCGAACTGGCGCAGCATGGGGGCGAGCCAGTCGCGGGCTTCGGCATATTGCGCGATCTGGGCGTCGAGCGGGGCTGCGTTCATCAGGTTCAGCCCGGATTTTCCGGCCATCAGGAACTTGCGCGCGGGCGAGGGTTTTGCCTCGCAGATCACGACCCGCCGCCCGGCCTGCGCCATGCGCTCCGCCGCCATCAGCCCGGCAGGACCGGCGCCGATTACAAGGGCATCTATGGGTTCGGACAGGGGCATGGCGGGCTTTAACAGAGTTTTGAGGAATGAGTCTTATTGTGAAATAGCGCGCGAGACCACATAGTTGTGAGGAGCAGATATAGACAAAGTCCGCAAATGTCCGAACTGATCGTAAGTTCCTATAACATCCACAAGGCGGTTGGCACCGACATGCGCCGTGACCCGGCACGCACGGTACAGGTGATCCGGGAGATCGGCGCGGATATCGTCGCCTTGCAGGAGGTTGACCGGCGTTTCGGCGACCGCAGGGGCGTGCTGGACCCGGACCTCTTGCAAAGCGAAACCGGCCTGACACCGCTTGCGCTGACCGACCGGCTGGGGACGCGCGCGCATGGCTGGCATGGCAATCTGCTGCTGCTGCGCGGCGCGGAAGTCGAGCAGGCGCAGGCTGTGACCCTGCCCGGACTGGAGCCGCGTGGGGCGATCATCGCGGATATCCGGATGAACGGTCAGCCCTTGCGGGTGATCGCGGCGCATCTGGGGCTGCTGCATCAGTCGCGCCTGTTGCAGGCGCAGTTCCTGACCAAGGAGATTGACAGCGGGGATGGGCGGCCGACATTGGTAATGGGGGATTTCAACGAGTGGCGGCTCGGAGCGGGTTGCTCGCTGATGCCCTTGCGCCGGGGCTTGCGGGCGGTGAAGCGTTCGGCGGATACGATCGCGAGTTTTCCCGCGCAGATGCCCATGCTGCCCCTGGACCGGATCATCGGCTGCAGGCGCGCGGAGGTTTTTGATCTGCGCGTACATGACAGTGCCCTGGCGCGCAGGGCGTCGGATCACCTGCCGATCCGCGCGGCGCTGAGGCTGTCAGAGGCGCAGAGCGCGGTGGTTTGACTGGGCGCGCTGCAGGCCAGTGCTGCGGTTGCGGGAGAACCAGTGTGCGGTGACTGGTCCGGAGAGGCGCCGCGACCGTGGGCCGGGGTTGCCGGGGTTGCCGGGAGAGGCTGATGTCCCTGCGCCGGAGGTGCAAGCAGTGACGTGCTCGGTGGATGTAATCGCGCGTTTCCCCTCCCGCCGCAGATGGCCATGCGGCCGCTGGATCAGTTCATCGGCTGCGGGCCTGCGGAGGTCATGGGGTGGTGCGCTCGTTGTGGTGCACAGGCAGATGGGCGGCATGACGGCACCGTAGTGGTACTGCGCGTCTGACGGTATTCTGGCGCGCAGGGCGTCGGATCACCTGCCGATCCGCGCGGCGCTGAGGCTGTCAGAGGCGCAGAGCGCCGTGGTCTGACTGGGCGCGCTGCGGGCCGGAGTTGCGGTTGCGGGAGAAGCGGTGTGCGGTGATTTGCCGGAAAGGCGCCCTGGCGAGGTTGCCGGGTTGCCGGGACGGGGTGATGCGCTTGCGCCGGAGGCGCAAGCAGTGACGCGCTCGGCGAATGCGATCGCGCATGTGCTGCCGCAGATGCCCGTGCTGCCCTTGGGCCGGATCATCGGCTGGAGGCGCGCGGAGGTCATGGGGTGCTGGGCCATCTGCGGCGCAGTAGCCGATCTGCGCGGGCATGACGGCGCCTTCGCGGTGCGTCGCGAATGACGGCATTCTGGCGCGAAAGGCGTCGGACCATCTGCCGATCCGTGCGGCGAAACCCGGCGCGGGTAAAACGCGCAGTGCGGAATCTGTCTCGGGCATGGAATGCGGCAGTCGGTGCCGCATTCGGCAAAAAGCGGATCAGGCCGCAGCACATGCGTGACCGGCAAGGCGGGGTGACTCCGCCCCGGAGGCCCGGGATGACCATCTGTTGCACAGGTTTCAGGGCGCACTGCTTGCTCAATCGCCCTTGCAGGGCTATGTGTGCGCGGTCCGACACGAAGCGCAAGAGAGCCCCGATGGCCGATCCGAAGAAGCTGTTCATCAAGACCTATGGCTGCCAGATGAATGTCTATGACAGCGAACGCATGGCCGAAGCGCTGGGCGCGTCGGGCTATGTCACGACGGAACGGGTGGAAGACGCGGATATGATCCTGCTCAATACCTGCCATATCCGCGAGAAGGCCGCCGAGAAGGTCTATTCGGAACTGGGGCGGTTCAAGCCGCTGAAAACCGCCAATCCTGATCTGAAAATCGGGGTTGCGGGCTGTGTGGCGCAGGCCGAGGGCGAGGAGATCATGCGCCGCCAGCCGCTGGTCGATCTGGTGGTCGGGCCGCAGACCTATCACCGGCTGCCTGCGATGGAAGCGGCAGTGCGGGCGGGCGCGCGCGCGGTGGATACGGATTTCCCTGAAGAGGACAAGTTCGAGCATCTGCCCAAAGCCCCGCGCGCCAAACGCGCCCCGGCGGCCTTTCTGACCGTGCAGGAGGGCTGCGACAAGTTCTGCGCCTTTTGCGTGGTGCCCTATACGCGCGGCGCCGAGGTCTCGCGACCCGTGGAGCGCGTGCTGCGCGAGGCGCGGGATCTGGTGGAACGCGGGGTGCGCGAGATCACATTGCTGGGCCAGAATGTGAACGCCTATCACGGCGAGGGGGCGGGCGGCACCTGGGGGCTGGCGCGGCTGATTCGGGAGCTTGCGAAGATCGAGGGACTGGCGCGGATCCGGTTCACGACCTCGCACCCCAATGACATGGAGGATGACCTGATCGCCGCGCATGGGGATGAGCCGAAGCTGATGCCCTATCTGCATCTGCCGGTGCAATCGGGCAGCGACCGGATATTGAAAGCTATGGCGCGCAAGCACACGGCGGAACAATACCTGCGGTTGATCGACCGGCTGCGCGCGGCGCGGCCTGACCTGCTGCTCTCGGGCGATTTCATCGTGGGTTTTCCCGGCGAGACTGATCAGGATTTCGAGGACACGCTCGCGCTGGTGCGCGAGGTGGGATATGGACAGGCTTATAGTTTCAAATACTCCGCCCGGCCCGGCACCCCGGCGGCTGAAAAGACGCCGGTGCCCGATGATGTGGCCAGCGACCGGCTCCATCGCCTGCAGGCGCTGCTGAGCGACCAGCAACGCGCGGCGCAGGAGGCGATGGTGGGGCGCGAGGTCTCGGTGCTGTTCGAGAAACCGGGGCGTATGGCCGGGCAGATGGTGGGCAAGTCGGATTATCTGCATGCGGTCCATGTCACCGATCCGTGCGCGCAAACGGGGCAGATCGCGCGGGTGCGCATTACCCGATCGGGGCCGAATTCGCTGGCGGGGGAACTGGTCTGATCCGGCCTGACCCGCAATATATTGTGTCACTTTAGCGAAATTTCTCCGAATCTGCGCTGCGGCGCAAATGAATGCTTGCGCGAGTCCGGGTCCGTTGGCAGCATGAAACTATCGACTCGCGGTCCATCCAACCACCACCTGAGGGAGATCTGCTTGGGCATCAGCGCACTGACCCCGCCCACCGCCGCGACCGCCGCCATGCCGTCGCATGTTGAATTCGCCGATAACCGCCTGCTGGTGGAACTCTGTGGTGAATATGACCGGAATCTGACCCATCTGGAAAGCCATCTGGGCGTTCAGATCATCCGGCGCGGCAACCAACTGGATGTTCTGGGGCCCGAGGATGCACGCGCGCATACCGTCAAGATCCTTGAGACGCTGTATCAGCGGCTGGAAGAAGGGCGCAGTGTCGAGCCGGGCGATGTGGCGGCCCTGATCCGCATTTCCCGCGCGCCCGAGACCGAGGAGGGCCCGGAAGAACAGCTGGAGATGTTCCGCACCGGGCGGCTGGAGATTCGCACGCGCAAGAAGATCATCTCGCCGCGCACCAAGGCGCAGCAGGATTATACCCGCGCGCTGATGGCTGATGTGCTGAATTTCGGGATTGGCCCTGCGGGAACCGGCAAGACCTATCTGGCGGTCGCGGTGGGCGTGCAGATGATCTCGGACGGGTTGGTGGAAAAGATCATCCTGTCGCGCCCGGCGGTCGAGGCGGGCGAGCGGCTGGGCTTTCTGCCCGGCGACATGAAGGAGAAGGTCGATCCCTATATGCAGCCGCTCTATGATGCGCTGAATGATTTTCTGCCGTCGAAACAGCTGCAAAAGCTGATGGAGGAGCGCAAGATCGAGATCGCGCCGCTGGCCTTCATGCGCGGGCGCACGCTCTCGAATGCCTTTGTGGTGCTGGACGAGGCGCAGAATGCGACCGAGATGCAGATGAAGATGTTTCTGACCCGTCTGGGCGAAGGCTCGCGCATGGTGATCACCGGCGACCGGTCGCAGGTCGATCTGCCGCGCGGGGTGCAGTCGGGGTTGCGGGCGGCGGAGCGGATTCTGGACGGGGTCGAGGGGATCAGCTTCAGCTATTTCACCTCTGCCGATGTGGTGCGTCACCCGCTGGTGGCGCGGATCATCCAGGCCTATGAGCGCGACGAGGAACAGGGTGGCTGAGGCGGCGCTAGTCGATGTGGTGATCGAGGATGCGCGCTGGGACGAGGATCATCTGACCGGACTGGCCGAGCGGGCGGCGCGGGCCACACTGGCGCATCTGGGCCTGCCCGCAGAAGGTTTTGAGATTGCGTGTCTGGCCTGCGATGACACGCGGATCGCGGCGCTGAATACCGAGTTTCGCGGCAAGGCGCAGGCGACCAATGTTCTCAGCTGGCCGACATGGGATCTCAGCGCGGAAGAAGATGGCGGCGCCCCTGATCTGCCCGAGCAGGGCGATGCGGATGACCCGGAAGCCTTGGGCGATATTGCGCTGTCCTATGACACCTGTGCGCGAGAGGCCGCCGAGCAGGGCAAGGCGTTTGACGCGCATCTGACGCATCTGATTGTCCATTCGGTGCTGCATCTGCTAGGATATGACCATATCCGTGACAAAGATGCCGCGTTGATGGAAGAAACCGAAGTGGCGATACTTGCGCGACTCGGGGTGGCGGACCCATATGAAACCGGGGCCGAGATGCCCTTGTAACACCGGAAAGGACCGATGGGCGATACGACAGACGGATCTAGAGCAGCGCAGCGCGCGCTGGAGGATCCAAGAGAGAGTGAAACGCGTGGCCTGTTTGGCCGGTTGTTTGATGCCCTGACCCCCGATGACGAGGACGCCCGCGAAAAGGCGGATGCGCTGGGACAGACCCTGCCGGGCCTGCCCAATCTGCAGCGTCTGCGTGTGGCGGATGTGGCGATTCCCAAAGCCGAGATCATCGCAGTGGAACAGGGCGCATCGCTGAGCGATATCGTCGCGAGTTTCCGCGAATCCGGCTATTCGCGTATTCCGGTCTATGAGGATACGCTCGACAAGCCGCTGGGCCTGCTGCTGCTGAAAGACCTTGCCCTGCGCTACGGGTTCAACGGCCATCACGAGATTGATCTGCGCGCCTTGTTGCGCCCGATCCTCTATGTGCCACCCTCGATGCCGCTCTCGGTGCTGTTGCGCAAGATGCAGGCGGAGCGGACGCATTTTGCGCTGGTGATCGACGAATATGGCGGCGTGGACGGGCTGGTGACGATCGAGGATCTGCTGGAGCAGGTCGTGGGCGAGATCGAGGATGAGCACGACACGGATGAAGACGCGATGATCATGCAGGAAAGCGCGGCCAGTCTGCTGGTGGATGCCCGCGCGGCACTGGATGAGCTGGAGGAAGAGCTGGGCTTTGCCCTGACCGGCGAGGATGACGAAGAAGAGATCGACACGCTGGGCGGGCTTCTGTTCCTGCTGGCGGGGCGCGTGCCGGTGCGGGGCGAGGTGATCGCGCATCCCTCGGGGGTCGAGTTCGAGGTGATCGAGGCCGATCTGCGCCGCATCAAGCGTTTGCGCGTGCATCTGCCACAGGCGCTGCGCGACGCGGCGCAGTGAGGGGTTTTCCGGTTTGACACGCTGGGCCAGAGCACGGCCACGGCTGCAACTGGCGGTGGGCTATGGCGCGCTTGGCGCGCTGGCGGTGGCCGGGCAGGCGCCGCTGGGCTGGTGGCCGGTCTCGATACTGGCGCTGGCGGTGCTGTTTCATGCGCTGCCGCTGGCGCGGGGCTGGCGGGCGCTGTCGGGCCGGATGTGGCTGGCGGGGACAGGCTATTTCGGCGCGGCGCTGTTCTGGATCGTCGAGCCGTTTTTCATTGAACCCGAAGTGCATGGCTGGATGGCCCCTTTCGCGCTGGTGGCGATGGCGGGCGGCATGGCGCTGTTCTGGGCCGGTGCGGGGGCTTTGGCGGGGCTCGCACAGGGCCGGGCGCGGCTGGTTGTGCTGGGCGCAGGGCTGGTCGTGCTGGAACTGCTGCGCGGCTGGGTCTTCACGGGGTTTCCCTGGGCGATGCTGGGGCATGGGGTGATCGGCACGCCCCTGATGCACCTGGCGGCGATCACAGGCGCGGGCGGGTTGTCGCTGCTGATCGTCGGCGCGGCGGTGCTGCCGGTGCTGGGCAGGGGCTGGATTGCGCGGGGTTTCGGGGCCGCTTCTGCGCTCGCGCTGCTAGCGCTGATCTGGCTCTGGGGGGCGGGGCAGACGGCGCTGCCGCCGGATCGCGCGGGGGTGATCCGGCTCGCGCAACCCAATGCGCCGCAGGATGAGAAATGGCTGCAGGGCAATATGTATCTGTTCTTCAGCCGCTTGCTGGATCAGACCGCCGCCCCGGCTGTTCCTGCGCCTGATCTGGTGCTCTGGCCGGAAACCTCGGTCCCGTTCCTGCTGGAATATCCGGGCGACGCGCTGGAGATGATGGCCGATGCGGCCGCCCTGCACGGGCCGGGCACAGGGATCGGTTTTGGCGTGCAGCGGGTCGAGGGGGAGCGGTATTTCAACTCGCTGGCGGTGCTGACCACCGATGCCGCGATCACCCATATCTATGACAAACATCATCTGGTCCCCTTTGGTGAATATATCCCGTTTTCGGAATGGCTGATGGGCACGCCGCTCGGCGGCCTCGCCGGTCAGGCTTTGATGGGCTACAGCCCCGGCCCCGGCCCTGAACTGCTGGATCTGGGGCCCTTGGGCGTGGCGCTGCCGCTGATCTGCTACGAGTCGATCTTTCCCCGCCATTTGCGGACGGAAACCCGGCCTGACTGGATTTTGCAGGTTACGAATGATGCGTGGTTCGGCGAAGTGACCGGGCCGTTTCAGCATCTGGCGCAGGCGCGGCTGCGCGCGGTCGAGCAGGGGCTGCCGGTGCTGCGGGTCGCCAATACCGGCGTGTCGGCCTTTATCGACGCGCGGGGCGGGATCGCGGCAGAGTTGGGGCTGGGGGTGACCGGGTTCATCGATGGCCCCCTGCCCGGTGCGCTGCCGCACACATTCTACAGCCGTCACGGCGATTGGCCGGTCTGGCTGGCGCTGGCGCTGCTGATGGCAGGCGCTTGCGCGGGCCGGGTTATCCGGCGCTGATCCGGTCGAGGATCAGAGGGCGGTCCGGGGCCGCGTCGCCGATCTGACAGGTGGCGAGGAAGGCCGCGGTCGCGCGCTCGGCCTGTGCCTCATCTGCGGCATGCACGAAGGCGAGCGGGTCGCCTTGGTTGACGGACGCGCCCTCGGGGGCGATCTGCGCGAAGCCCACGCGCGGGTCGATCCGGTCGCTGGGTTGCCTGCGCCCGCCGCCCATCTCGATCACGGCAAGCCCGATTTCGCGGGTGGTGTAGCCTGTGACAATCCCTGCACGCGGCGCGGGGATGGGGCGGATGACCGGGGCTTGGGGAAGATGGGTTTGCGCCTGTTCGATGAAATCCGCTGGCCCGCCCAAGGCGGCGACCATCTGGCCGAAGCGTTCCGCCGCGCGGCCCGAATGGAACGCCTCTTCCATCATCGCGCGGCCCTGATCCGTGTCGGGGGCAAGCCCGGCGATCACCAGCGCCTCTGCCCCCAAGGCGCAGGTCACATCCCACAGGCGCGGGAAGCGGCGCGCGCCGGTCAGGAAATCAACGGCATCCAGCACCTCGATGGCATTGCCCGCACTGGGCGCAAGCGGGGCGTTCATATCGGTGATCAGCGCCACAGTGCGACAGCCCGCACCATTCGCGACCTCGACCAGCGCGCGCGCCAACCCTTCCGCCTCGGTCCGCGTGGCCATGAAGGCGCCATTGCCGCATTTGACGTCCAGCACCAGCCCTTCCAGCCCGGAGGCGAGTTTCTTGGACAGGATCGAGGCGGTGATCAGATCCATCGATTCCACCGTCCCTGTCACATCGCGCACCGCATAGAAGCGCTTGTCGGCGGGCGCGAGGCTGCCGGTCTGGCCGATGATCGCGCAGCCGATCCTGCGCGTGACATCTTGCAGGGTCGCACCATCGGGGGCGGTGTTATAGCCGGGGATCGCGTCGAGCTTGTCGAGCGTGCCGCCGGTATGGCCCAGACCCCGGCCAGAGATCATCGGCACCACCGCCCCGCAGGCGGCGAGCGCAGGCGCGAGCATCAGCGAGACGTTATCGCCAATGCCGCCGGTCGAGTGCTTGTCGATCACCGGGCCACGGTCCCAGTCCAGCACCTCGCCCGAATCGCGCATGGATGTGGTCAGGGCGACGCGCTCGGGCAGGGACATGCCCTTGAGCAGCACGGCCATGGCGAAAGCGCCAAGCTGTGCATCACCCAGATCGCCGGTGGTGATGCCGGAGACCAATGCGCGGATCTCCGGTGCGGTCAGCGTTCCGCCATCGCGTTTGCGGCGGATGAGTTCCTGATAGAGCATGTTGCGGCCTCCGGGTCTTTGGCATGAGCCTTGCCTTTTGTGCGGGCAAAGGCAAGGTTCGGATGCAAGGGGGAGTGACGATGATCGACGCGCGCGTGGCCGCAAGTTTCGGCAAGCAGAGCATGATGGCAAGCCTTGGCGCGGAACTCATGGCGGCGGGGGATGGGCGCTGCGTGATCCGCGCGCCGCGACTGGCGCAATTCGGCCAGCAGCATGGCGCGGCGCATGCGGCGGTGGCCTTTGCGCTGGGCGATTCGGCGGCGGGCTATGCGGCCCTGACCCGGATGCCCGAGGGGCAGGAGGTGATGACCGCCGAAATGAAGATCAACCTGCTTGCGCCCGCGATGGGCGAGGCGTTCGAGGCCGTGGGCGAAGTGGTCCGCGCGGGGCGCAGGCTGACCGTGGTGCGCGCCGAGGTCTTTGCGCTGAGTGGCGGGACACGCAAATCCGTCGCGCTGTTGCAGGGCACGATGATCGGGGTCTGAGGGCGGGGCTGGACAGGGGCGTTGCGCGGGTATAGTGCACAAGTTCACTACTCTCACGAGCCGGACCATGCCCAAGCAACCGACATTCGGAAACTGGATCGGCCTGATCGCGCTCGGGCTGATCTGGGGCGCGTCCTTTCTGGGGGTGGCGGTGGCGCTGGAAGGGGTCTCGCCGGTCTGGATCGCCACGGCGCGGATCGTCATCGGGGCGCTTACCCTGAGCGTGATCGCATGGGCGATGGGGGTGCGGCTGACGCTCTCGCGGCCCGTGCTGGCCTTCGCGGCGGGGATGGCGCTTCTGTCCAATGCCCTGCCCTTCTACATGCTCAGTTGGTCGCAGCAGCATGTCACCTCGGGCTTTGCGGGCATCACCATGGCGGCGATTCCGCTCTTCGTGCTGGGTCTGGCGCATGTTTTTGTGCCGGGAGAAGGGCTGACGCGGCCCAAGGCGCTGGGCTTTGCCCTGGGGCTCCTCGGCGTCGCGGTCCTGATCGGTCCGGGGGTGCTGGCGCGCAGCGGGTCGGAGTTTGAGACGCTGGCGCGATTCGGCTGTCTGGCGGCGGCGCTGTGCTATGCGCTGGGCAGTATTGTCACACGCCGCTGCCCGGAAGTGCATCCGGTGGCCTTTGGCATGATGGCGCTCTGGATCGCGGGCGCGGTCATGATACCTGTCGCACTGCTGAGCGACGGCGTGCCGACCCTGCCCGAATTGCGCCCGCTGCTGGCGGTGCTCTATCTGGGGCTGTTGCCCACGGGCTACGCGACGTTTCTGCTGGTCGGCATTATTCGTTCGGCAGGGCCAAGTTTCCTGTCACAGGTGAATTACCATGTGCCGGTCTGGTCGGTCCTGCTGGGGGCGGTGGTTCTGGGCGAGGAGGTACCGGGCCGCTTCGTGCTGGCGCTGGCGATCATCCTTGCGGGGCTGATGCTGGCGCGGCGCAAGGGGCTGCGCGCGGAACCTGCGGTCTGAGCGGCTTTCGCCCGCGCCCGGCCATGGGCTGATGCGTTCGCCGCGACAGGCTGTTCCATCCGCCACGCCTGACATTTTCTTGCCCCAAATACTCAAAGCGGGCGGGCGCCCCCCTTGCCGTAGGGTGCGTGCTGCAGCACGCACCTTACATCAGCGCGCGCCAGCCGATATCGCGGCGGCAGAACCCTTCCGGCCAGTCGATCTGATCGACCATCTGATAGGCGCGCGCCTGTGCCTCTGTCAGGCTCGCCCCCCGCGCCGTGACATTCAGCACGCGCCCGCCACTCGCCAGAATGCGGCCCGCTTCTGCCTTAGTGCCCGCGTGAAAGACCATATGCGCGCTGTCCTCGGGGCAGGTTTCCAGCCCTTTGATCTCGCTGCCCTTGGCATAGTCGCCCGGATAGCCCTGCGCCGCCATCACCACGGTCATGGCATGGTCATCCGCCCAGTTCACCGCGACCCGATCCAGCCGCCCTTCGGCGCA
Organism: Natronohydrobacter thiooxidans; assembly: GCF_001884735.1. Lineage (GTDB taxonomy): Bacteria > Pseudomonadota > Alphaproteobacteria > Rhodobacterales > Rhodobacteraceae > Roseinatronobacter > Roseinatronobacter thiooxidans_A. The sequence goes on from NZ_MJAP01000019.1 coordinate 35,156, forward strand.
GGCCAGCATCAGATCCAGCGTCTGCGCGCCCAGCCGCATCATCAGCACCTGACATTCCGGATCGCCAAAGCGGACATTATATTCCACCAGTCGCGGCTGGCCGTCCCGGATCATCAGCCCGGCATAGAGCACGCCCTGATAGGGCATTCCGCGCCGCGCCATCTCGGCCATTGTCGGCCGCACGATCTGATCCAGCGCGATCTGCGCGATGGCATCGGTCAGCACAGGTGCGGGCGAATAGGCCCCCATGCCGCCGGTATTCGGGCCGGTATCGCCATCGCCCACGCGCTTGTGGTCCTGCGCCGTACCGATGGGCAGGCAGGTCTCGCCGTCGACCAGCACGAAAAAGGACGCTTCTTCGCCCTCCATGAATTCCTCGATCACCACTTCGGCCCCGGCAGCACCGAATTCGCCGCCGAACATGGTGTCGATGGCCGCAAGCGCCTCGGCCTCGGTCATGGCCACGATCACGCCCTTGCCTGCGGCCAGACCATCCGCCTTGACCACAATCGGCGCGCCTTGCGCACGGATATAGGCGCGGGCGGCTTCTGCATCGGTGAAATGAGCGTAGCCTGCGGTCGGGGCATCGACGGCGGCACAGATTTCCTTGGTAAAGGCTTTCGACGCCTCCAGCCGCGCCGCCGCCGCCGAGGGGCCGAAGCAGGAAATTCCGAGATCGCGCAGCCGGTCCGCGACACCTGCGGCCAGGGGGGCTTCCGGGCCGATCACCACGAAATCAATGGCATTCTCCTCGCAGAACCGCGCCACGGCCCCGCCATTGCAGATATCGAACGCGGCGCATTCCGCGATTGCGGCCATGCCCGCATTTCCGGGCGCGCAGATCAGCCGGTCGCATTTGGGGTTCTGCAGAATCGCCCAGGCCAGCGCATGTTCGCGCCCGCCGCTGCCCAGCACCAGAATATTCATCATCCGCCCTCTCTTGGCCTTCTTGCCCGCGCGTTCTAGGGTGCGCGCGCGCCCATGACAAGCCGGAGCACTGCCTTGGACCTGATCGACGAGCCCGCCAGCAACACGCCCGAATTTTCGGTCTCGGAGATCTCGGGCGCGGTGAAACGCGTGCTGGAAGGCGAGTTTGGCCGTGTGCGGGTGCGCGGCGAGGTCGGGCGCGTGGTGTTGGCGCGCACGGGTCATATGTATTTCGACCTGAAGGATGACCGCGCAGTGATCGCCTCGGTCAGCTGGAAAGGTCAGGTCGCGAAAATGGCGGTCAGGCCCGAAGAGGGGATGGAGGTCATCGCCACGGGCCGCCTGACCACATTCGCGCCGCAGTCGAAATACCAGTTGCAGGTCGAGAGCGTGGAGCCTGCGGGCGCGGGCGCGCTGATGGCGATGCTGGAGCGGCGCAAGGCGGCACTCGCCGCCGAAGGGCTGTTCGCGGCAGAGCGCAAGCGCCCGCTGCCCTATCTGCCGCGCGTGATCGGGGTCGTGACCTCGCCGCAAGGCGCGGTGATCCGCGATATCCTGCACCGCCTTCAGGACCGGTTCGGGGTGCATGTGCTGCTCTGGCCGGTGGCGGTGCAGGGGCAGTCCTGCGCGGCGGAGGTGGCGCGCGCCATAGCGGGTTTCAATGCTTTGCCTGCAGGCGGTGCGATCCCCCGGCCCGATGTGCTGATCGTCGCGCGCGGCGGCGGGTCGATCGAGGATCTCTGGGGGTTCAATGAGGAAATCGTGGTGCGGGCAGCGGCGGCCAGCGTGATCCCGCTGATTTCCGCTGTGGGGCATGAGACGGATACCACGCTGATCGATTTCGCCTCTGACCGGCGCGCGCCCACCCCCACGGCGGCGGCGGAAATCGCGGTGCCGGTCCATGCCGATCTGATGGCCCATGTCACGACGCTTGACGCGCGCCTGACCCGTGCTGCGGCGGTTTCGGTCAGCCAGCGCCGCCAGCGCCTGTCGGATCTCTCGCGCGCCCTGCCGCGCGCCGAGAGCCTGCTCGCGCCTGCGATGCAGCGGCTGGACCAATGGGCCGAACGCTTCCCCGGCAGTCTGCGTGCGCTGCTGGTGGCGAAGCGGCAGGATTTGCGCTCGACCGCTGCGGGGCTGCGCCCCGCGACCATCACCAGCGAAATCGCCAAGGCCCGCGAACGCCTGAGCGAGCGCGGCACACGCGCCGCGCGGGCCATGGCCAGCCAGATCGACCGCCACCAGACGCGGCTTGCGGCGCTGGAGCGGCTGCGCCAGTCGCTGGGCTATCCGGCAACATTGGCGCGCGGCTATGCGGTGGTGCGGGATGGCGAGGGCACGCCCCTGACCAGCGCGAAATCCGCAGGCGCGGCACCGGCTCTGAGTATCGAATTTGCCGATGGCGAGATCCGCGCAGTGCCGCAAAAGTCACCCAGGCCCGCGAAACCAAAGCCGCAAAAACCCGATCAGGGCAGCCTGTTCTGACCTCTACCTCATTTTCTTGCGGCAAATACTCCGGGGTCCGGGGCAGCGCCCCGGCGCTCTCGTCTATCGCGTCACGCTGGCAATCGCGCGCGCGCAGGCCGCGATGTTGCGCGCCGACAGCCCCGCCATATTCGCCCGCCCATCATCCAGCACATAAACCCCATGCTCGGCGCGCAGGCGCTGCACCTCGTCATGCGAGAGCGGCAGCAGCGAGAACATGCCCTGTTCGGCCGCGACCCCGGCGAAGCGGTCCGATCCGGTCTCGGCGCGCAGGGCCTCGGCCAGCGCGCGGCGATTGGCCTGCACACGCGCGCGCATCGCGTCCAGCTCGGTCAGCCATTGGTGACGCAGCGCCACATCGCCCAGGATCGTGCTGACCACCCGCGCGCCGTGATCGGGCGGGAAGGCGAAATTCTGGCGGTTGAGCCCGGCCAGAACCGCCGCCAGCGTGTCGCGCTGCGCCGCGCTGACAATCGCCATCGCGATCCCCACCCGCTCGCGATAGAGGCCGAAATTCTTCGAGCAACTCGCGGCGACCAGCACTTCGGGCAGGCGCGCGGCCAGATGGCGCAGCCCGCCTGCATCGGCGTCAAGCCCCGCGCCAAAACCCTGATAGGCCATATCGACGAAAGGCACCGCGCCGCGCCGTGCGAGAAGCGCGCCAAGCTCGGCCCAGTCCTGCGGGGCCAGATCCACGCCGCTCGGGTTGTGGCAGCAGCCATGCAACAGCACCACATCGCCCGCCGCCGCCTGTTCGAGATCGGCAAACAGCCCCGGCTGGTCCAGCCCGCCCTCGGGCGCCAGATAGCGATAGGGCCGTGCCTGCAGCCCCGCCGCCGTGATCAGCGGCAGATGGTTGGGCCAGGTCTGGGCGCTGACCCAGATCACACTCTCGGGCCGGGTCTTGCGGATCAGCTCGCAAATCTGGCGCACCGCCGCAGAGCCGCCCGGAGTGCCGACCGCGGCCACCCGCGCAGAGGGCGCCGCGCCGCCCAGAAGCAGGGTTTCCATCGCTTGCAGGAAACCTGCATCGCCCGCCAGCGAGAGGTAGCTCTTGCTGTCCTGCTCGGCCAGGATCCGCGCCTCGGCGGCCTTGACGGCGGCCATGACCGGAGTACGCCCCTCCTCATCGCGGTAGACACCCACACCGAGGTCGATCTTCCCGGCGCGGGTATCTGCGGCAAAAGCCTGCATCAATGCGATGATCGCGTCGGGTTTCGGCGCGGTGAGGGTCTCGAACATCTGCGGGATCAGCTTTCTGCAAGGGTCCAGTCGCGGGACAGAAGGCGCTTGCGCGCCTCTTGCCGGACGGGGGTGAAACCCTGTTTCTGATACTGGATCAGCGCGCGCGGGTGATCGAGCGTGCAGGTATTCACGCTCAGACAACTCACGCCCTCGCGCGCCCAGCCGGTCAGGATCGCAGTGCGCAGCATCCATGTGCCAAGCCCGCGCCCGACCGCTTGCGGGACCAGCCCGAAATAGGCCAGATCACAGGTCGCGCCCGCGCGCCAGTCCAGCAGGAAAAACCCCTGCGGCCAGCCGTGATCGATCAGCGTGTAAAGCGCCACATCGGGACTTGCGAGCCAATCCGCGATTTCCGCATCCTCGGAGGCATGCAGATCGGTCCAGGCATAATCGCGCCCGACCGCATCATAGAGCGCGCGGAAATACCACACCGGCGGGGTTTCGGCCCTAAGCAGCGCGCCGGTCATGCCTGCAGGTGTCGCGGGCCAGTCATAGCCTGGCCGCGCGGCCATTTCGAGATATGTCACCGTGTAATCGACGGTTTCGCCTGCGCGGTAGGTGGTCATCCGATCTCGACCTTCAAATCGGGGAACTGGCCCCATTCCGACCATGATCCGTCATAAAGCGCATGCGCCCGGTGGCCGAGGATTTCCAACCCGAGGCTGAGCACAGCGGCGGTGATGCCCGACCCGCAGGTGGTTATGATCTGGCGCTCCAGATCGACGCCCGCAGCCTCGAAAGCCGCGCGCAGATCATCGCCGCGCTTCATCGTGCCATCCGCGTTCAGAAGCTGGGTGAAGGGCAGGTTCAGCGCGCCGGGCATATGGCCTGCGCGCAATCCCTCGCGCGGCTCTGGCGCATCGCCGCGAAAGCGCTCGGCGGAGCGCGCATCGAGGATCTGCCAGTCGCGCAGTTTCACCGCGGCGGCGACCTGGCTTACATCCTTGACCAGATGATTCTGGCGCTGGACCGTGATATGGCGCTCGCGCAGGACCGGGGGCATATCCTCGACCGCGCGCCCCTCGGCCTGCCATTTCGGGAAGCCGCCATCGAGTACCGCCACATCCGTCTTGCCCATCAGCCGGAACAGCCACCAGACGCGGGCGGCGGAAAACAGGCCCATCCCGTCATAGACCACCACCTGATGCCCGTCGCCCACGCCCATGGCGCGCATGCGGGACATGAATTTCTCGACCGGCGGCGCCATATGCGGCAGGTTCGAGCGCGTGTCGCTGATCTCGTCGATATCGAAGAAGCGCGCGCCCGGAATATGGGCGTTCTGATATTCAGCCCGACCGTCGCGGCCCATTTGCGGCAGGTAATAGCTTGCATCAAGGACACGCAGATCCGGGTCGTGCAGATGCTTTTCCAGCCAGTCTGTCGACACAAGTGTTTTCGGATCGTCCATCAGACACCCCCAGTCCTGAATCCTGTCCCTACCCCTAAAGGTGCGAAAGCGGGCTGACAAGACGACAGCGGGGCTTTCGCGCCTGCGCGCTTTGGCCTAGTCAGGGGGCCATGAGTCTGATTGCGCAATATGATGCCCTTGTCGAGGCGGGCAAGCTACGCCCCGATGCCGCCCAGCGCGGAGCCATGGCGCTGTTCGACCCGATCCTTGACTATCTGGCGAAGCCCGCCGCGAAAGCCAGTGGGCTGCGCGGGCTTTGGGGGCGCAGGGCGGTCGAGCCGCCGCCGGGCCTGTATCTGTGGGGCGGTGTCGGGCGCGGAAAATCCATGCTGATGGATCTGTTTGTGGCCCATGCGGGCGATGTGCCAAAGCGCCGGGTGCATTTTCACGCCTTCATGCAGGAAATCCATGCCGGGCTGCACGAGGCGCGCCAACGCGGCGTCGAGGATGCGCTGGCCCCGGTGGCCGACAAGGTGGCGGGCGAAGTGCGGCTGCTGGCCTTTGACGAAATGCAGATCACCGATATCACTGATGCGATGCTGGTGGGGCGGCTTTTCGAGCGGCTGATCGCGGCGGGCGTGGCGATTGTCACCACCTCGAACCGGGTGCCGGATGATCTGTACAAGAACGGGCTGAACCGCGCCTTGTTCCTGCCCTTCATCGAGATGATCAAGTCCCGGATGGTGGTGCATGAGCTGGTTGCGGAAACCGATTACCGCCAGCAACGTCTGGCGGGCGCGCAGGTGTTTTTCACGCCTGCGGGCGCTGCTGCGCGTGCAGAGATGGCGCGGATCTGGGATGAACTGACGGGGCATGATCCGGGCACACCCCTGCGTCTGCAGATGAAAGGGCGCGAGATCGTGGTGCCGAAGGTGCATAACGGGGTCGGGCGGGCCACATTCTGGGATCTGTGCGGGCAGCCGCTGGGACCGGGGGATTATCTGGCCATCGCACAGGCGCTGCGGGTGCTGATGCTGGATGACATCCCCTATCTCTCGGCCTCGAATTACAACGAGGCCAAACGTTTCGTGACCATGATCGATGCGCTTTACGAGGGCCGGGTGCGGCTGATCGCCTCTGCGGCGGCGGAACCGGAGCGGCTCTATACCGAGGGCGAAGGCACCTTTGAATTCGAGCGCACGGCCAGCCGGTTGCGCGAGATGCAGGGCGCCGACTGGGCCGAGGGCTGAGGGGCTGCCGCGCGGTTGCTGCGTTGCGAGGGTTCGGGTGCGTCCCGCAGGCGGGTCTGCACGGGTTGCCGGGTCAGGGCGCGCGTCTTTGCGCGATGCCGTGCAACGCTTCACGCAGGCCCGAGACCGGCATGGGGGCTTCGGACAGGCGCAGCGCGGTTTCCAGATGCTCCAGATGATGGGTCATCTCATGGCTGGCGCGCGATTCGTCGCGCGCCTCGATTGCGGCGAGAATACGGTCATGTTCATCCGGGCCACAGGTCTGGGTGGCCTGTGTCTGATACATCGCCGTGATCAGCGATGTGCGGATTGTCAGCGTTCGCAGGATTTTCAGAAGCAACTCGGCTTCGGCCAGCCGCGCGATCAGCATGTGAAATTCGCCGGACAGGCGAATCACGGCTTCGCTGTCGCCGCGCGCATGGGCGGCGCGTTCCTGTGCGATATGGTCGCGCAGGATGGCGATATCTTCCGGTTTGGCACTGCGACACAGGCGCGTGACCAGTCGCTGCTCGATCGCCAGTCGGGCAGAAAAGGCGTCCTGCGCGTCATCGACGCTGGGTTCGGCAATGCAGGCCCCGCGATTGGGATAGATCGTCACCAGCCCGTCCTGTTCCAGAATCGCAAGTGCCTGACGCACGCGCGCGCGGGTGGTGCCGAAAATCTCGGTCAGTTCCTCTTCCTTCAGCCGCGCGCCGGGGCGCAGCGTGCGCTGCACGACAGCAAGCCAGATCCGGTCACAGATCTGGTTGATGACCTCATTCGTCGTGCTGTGCGAAATCCAAGGCATATCGGATCCTCATTCGACAAACGTCATATCGGTATAACGTGCGGATGACAAAGGCTTTGCACTGGCACCCAAGGTCATATAATATTGTTGACAATATCGTTGACAATATTGCCTCGTGGGATTTGCCACGCTACACTGATAGGATGCTCACTTCTGACTGAAGGGACAGTCATGCAGCTTTTTGTTTATAATCCGAATTCCAGTCGTGAAATGACCGCCCTGATCGCGCGGTCGGCCGAAGCTGCTGCGAGCCCCGGTAGCCATATCGTAACCGACTGTGCCCGCCCACCGGTGCCGCCCAGCATCGAAGGGTATCATGACGAAGCCGTCGCGGTTCCGGCGATGCTGGATGCGCTGCGCCGGGCCGAGGCAGAGGGCGCGCAGGCTCATGTCATCGCCTGTTTCGACGATCCCGGCATTGGCGCTGCGCGCGAGGTGGTGGCCGGGCCGGTCATCGGCATCGCACAGGCGGCGATGCAGGTGGCGAGCGTTCTGGCGGCGCGGTTTTCGGTCGTCACCACCCTGCCCCGCGCCATTCCCATCATCGAGGATCTGGCCCTGCGCTATGGCGTGTCGCATGGATTGCGGCGCGTGCGGTCGGTCGATCTGCCTGTTCTGGGGATTGAGGCCGACCCGGAGCGCGCGAAATCCCTGCTGCGCGGCCAGATCATTGCGGCGCGCGATGAGGATGGGGCCGAGGCGGTGATCCTGGGTTGTGCGGGCATGTCGGATATGTGCCATGCACTCTCTGCCGAAACCGGCCTGCCGGTCATCGACGGGGTGCATGCCGCCGTCCGGCTGGCCGAGGCGATGGCGGGGGGCGGCTACCGGACCTCGAAGGTAGGCGCCTATAGCTGGCCGCGTGACAAGTCGGGGGATCTTGTGCACACAACGCCCCTGCGCCGCCCTGCCGAGTGACAGGGCGGCACCGGAAGCACTAACCGGCATCTTGCAAGGCAGTCTGATCGAGCCTGCGGCAGCGCGCATGATGGCCTGCGGTGATCTGCTCCATCCCGATCTGACCGGCGCGACAGCCCGCATCCGCGAGAAAGCAGCGCGGCGCGAAGGGGCAGCCATCGGGCAGATTGGCCAGATCCGGCGGCGCACCGGGGATGGCGTCGAGTTTCGTACCCTTCACCATCGCATCATGGGCGCGGCTTTTCAGCAGACCCAGCGTATAGGGGTGGCGCGGGTTGCGGATCAGGTCGCGGGCCGTGGCCTGCTCGACGATCTGGCCTGCATACATCACCGCGATCCGGTCCGCGACCTCGACCGCCGCGCCGATATCATGGGTGACGAAGATGATCGACAGGCCCAGATCGCGCTGCAACTCGCGCAAGAGCAGCAGAACCTGAATCTGCACGGTGGCATCCAGCGCGGTGGTGGGTTCATCGGCCAGCAGCAGTTTCGGGCGGCACGAGAGCGCGAGCGCGATCATCGCACGCTGGCGCATGCCGCCGGACATTTCATGCGGGTAATTGTCGAGCCGCGATTTCGCGGAAGGAATGCGCACGCGGTCGAACAGTTCCAGCGCACGGGCGCGGGCGTCGTCGCGGCTGATCGGCTCATGGCGGCGGATGGTCTCCACGATCTGATCGCCCAAGGTATAGACCGGATCGAGCGCCAGAAGCGGTTCCTGAAAGATCATCGCCGCCTCGCCACCGCGAAAGGCCGATAGCTGGCGCGTGTTCATTGCCATCACATCGCGCCCGCCGACAAGGATCTGCCCCTGCAGTTTCGAGCGTTTCTCGGGGTTCAGGCGCATCACCGCGCGCATGGTCACGGATTTTCCGGAGCCGGACTCGCCGATCAGCGCCACGGCTTCGCCCTGCGCCACGTCCAGCGAGACGTCATTGACTGCACGCACAGGGCGGGTGCCGCCGGTGAAAGTCACGCCCAGATTGCGGATAGACAGGAACGGGGCAGTCATTCGGCGGCCTCCTTGGTTGTGGGCGCGACATAGCCTGAGGCCGGATCATGCGCGTGGCAGGCGACCAGGTGCTTTTCGCCGCGTTGGGTCAGCGCCGGGTCGCGCTGCGCACAGACCGAGGCCACGATCGGGCAGCGCGTATGGAAGCGGCAGCCGGATGGCGGGTCGATCGGATTGGGGGGATCGCCGGTCAGGGCCGGTTCCATCGTACGATTATCAGGGTCCATCGAGGGCATGGAGGACAGAAGCGCGCGCGAATAGGGATGCAGCGGATCGTCATAGAGCGCCTCTGCATCGCCGATTTCCGCGACCTGCCCCAGATACATGACCATCACCCGGTCGGAGACAAAGCGCACCACATTCAGATCATGGCTGATGAAGATATAGGTCAGCCCGAATTCGGCCTTCAGATCCGCGAGCAGGTTCAGCACCTGCGCTTCCACGGATTTGTCGAGCGCCGAGACCGCCTCGTCAAGGATGATGATCTTGGGCCGCAAGGCCAGCGCGCGGGCGATGTTGACCCGCTGTCGCTGCCCGCCCGAAAGCTCATGCGGATAGCGGCCCGCGAAACGCGCAGGATCCAGCCCGACGCGGGTCAAGAGGTCATGGGTGCGCGACAGGGCTTCGCCCGAGGGGGTGCCATGGACACGGGCACCGAAGGCGATATTGTCCTCGATGGTCAGGCGCGGGTTCAGGGATGAATAGCTGTCCTGAAACACCATCTGCACCTGCCGCCGAAAGGCTTTGAGCGGCAGGTCCGAGCTGCCCACAAGCTTGCCCTCGAAATAGAGCGCGCCCTCGTCCGGGGTAATGAGCTGCATCAGAAGCCGCGCGGTGGTGGATTTGCCGCAGCCGGATTCGCCCACCACGCCGAGGGTTTCCCCGGCAAAGACTTCGAGATCCACCCCATCGACCGCATGGACGTTCTTCACGGTCCGGCCCAGAATACCCCCCTTGATCGGGAAGTATTTGCGCAGGCCGCGCACGGTCAGGATTGGGTTTTCCGTACTCATTGGCGCACCTCCATGGCAGAGCGTAGCCCGTCGGACAGCATGTTGAAGGAAATCGAGACCAGGAAGATCATCGCACCCGGCAGGGCCGCGACCCAGGGCTGGGCATAGATCGCCGTGCGCAGCGTGTTCAGCATCAGCCCCCATTCCGGGTTGGGCGGGCGCACGCCAAGGCCAAGGAACGAAAGCCCTGAGGCCAGGATCATGCTGACCGCGATCAGCGAGGTCGCATAGACGAAGATCGGCCCCAGCACATTGCCCAGCACATGCACGCGCACGATGGTCAGCGCCCCTGCCCCCGAGGCGCGCGCGGCCTCGATGAAATCTGACGAACGCAGACGGGTCGTGACCGATTCGGCCACGCGCGCGATGGGCGGGATGAACACCACGGTCAGCGAGAAGAGCGCATTGCCCAGCCCTGCCCCCAGCGCGCCGGACAGCGCCACCGCAAGCAGGACCGAGGGGAAGGCATAGAAGACATCGACCGTGCGCATGATCAGCGTGTTGGTCCAGCCGCCCGCATAGCCCGCGATGATGCCGATGGCAGAGCCGAGGAAGAAGGCCAGCACAACCGGCGTCACCCCCATCAGCAACGACAGTCGCCCGCCCCAGATCAGGCGCGAGAGCATGTCGCGGCCCAACTCATCCGTGCCGAGCAGATGGCCTTCGGTTCCGATGGGTTTCAGCCGGTTGATCAGCCGCCCGTCCAGCGGATCCATTGGGGCGATCAGCGGCGCGAAGATGGCGGCCAAAGCGATCAGCGCGAGCACAGCGGCCGCGGCCATCGCGGTTTTGTCGCGCATCAGGCGCTTGCCTACATTTTGCCAATACCCGGCACTGCGCACCGGATTGAGTATCGGTTGGCTCAGGGTTGCATCGACCATGGGCTTACCTCTTGATGCGCGGATCAAGCGCGCTTTGCATGATATCGACCACCATATTCAGCACCACGAAAAACAGCGCCAGCACGAGGATCGTGCCTTGAAGCAGCGGCAGATCGCGCTGGAAGATGGCGGAATTCAGCAGCATTCCGGTGCCGGGCCAGCTGAACACGGTCTCGATCAGGATCGAGCCGCCCAGCAGATAGCCAAGCTGCACGCCCATGACGGCCAGCGCGGTCGGTGCGGCGTTTTTCACGACATGCATGAAGACGCCGAATTCGGACAGGCCGCGCGCACGCAGCCCGATGACGAATTCCTGCGCAAGGATTTCCGCCACCAGCGCGCGCACGGTGCGGGCGATGATCCCCATGGGGATCACGCTCATGGTGATCGCGGGCAGCACCATATAGCTGAGATGCACCATATCGAATCTCCACTGGCTGGATCCCCCCGGCCCCGCGCCTGCGGCGGGCAACCAGCCAAGCTGCGCCGAGAAGATGATCACCAGCACCATGCCCAGCCAGTAATGCGGCACCGACACGCCAAAGACCGCTGCGGCAGAGGCGGCCTTGTCCAGCGGCGAATTGCTGAAATACCCGGCCACGAAGCCGAAGAAGCAGCCCAGCACAAAGCCGATCGCGGTTGCGACCGCCGCCAGCATCAGCGTATTGCCGACCGCGCGCATGACTTCGGTGGTCACCGGGCGCCCGGTCGCGATGGATGTACCCAGATCGCCCTGCAGCGCGCGTCCCAGCCAGAGGATGAATTGTTCAGGATAGCTGCGGTCAAACCCGTAGAGTGTCCGCAACCGGTTCTGCAACTCGACCGAGGCATCTGCAGGCAGGATCGAGATCAGCGGATCACCGGGCGAGATATGGACAAGTGCAAAACAGACCACGGAGACACCGAACAGCACGGGGGCCGTGTAGATGATCCGTCGCAAGCTATAGCCAAGCATTGGGCGTTCCTTTCGGCTGGGCGGAAAAGCAAGAGGCCCCGGACAGGATCCGGGGCCAACTGTTCAGATCATTCGATATCCATCGGCGCGATGTCAATGAACCAGCTTTTCGGCTGCACCACCCCGGTGACGCGGCTGGACATGGCGCGCGGGCCGGCATCATGCGCCACCCAGACGAAGGGCGCCTCTTCGACGATACGCGCATGCAACCGGGCCAATGCCGCGTCGCGGGCATCATCCTCGAAGGTGGTCCGCGCGTCCTCGATCAGCGCGTCAAACTCGTCATTGCCGAAATGCCCCCAGTTGTTGGAAACCGGCGGGAAGGTTTGGGTGGAGGTGAAGCGCACCATGGCAAAGAACGGGTCCATCGTGGCAAAGGTCACATTGATGGCATGCGCGCCATTCGCGCTTTCGTCATAGGCCCCGCGACGCCAGTTGGTGAAGAGCGTGTTCCACTCCAGCACATCAAGCTCGACATCGAAATAGCACTCGCGCAGGGCCTGTTGCAGATACTCGTTCATCGGGATCGGCTGCATCTGCCCCGAGCCGGAGGCCGAGGTCTGCACTTTCACTTTCAGCGGATTGTCCGCTGAAAAACCCGCTTCCGACATCAGGCGCTGCGCTTCGTCCAGATCGTAGCGGATATCGAAGGAAGGGTTGCCCCACCAGGGATGGGTCGGATCCACAGTTCCTTTGGGCGACCCCATGAATCCACCCAGCAGGATCGAGAGTTCATCCCGGTCAAAGCAGAGGTTGGCGGCATGACGCACACGCTTGTCCAGCCAGGGGGAACCTTCGGCAAAAGAGAGCTGCCATGGCCAGACATGCGGCTGCGGATTGGCGTAGATCGTGAAACCACGCGCTTCGATCTGGGCAATCGCGTCAGGGGCCGGTGCTTCGATCCAGTCTACCTGACCCGACAACAAGGCCGCCGTGCGCGCATTCGCCTCGGGCAGTGGGACCAGAACGACACCATCGAGCTTGGGCGTGCGGTCGGGGTTCCAGTAATCTTTGTTTGCAGCCAGTTCCAGCCGCTCGCGCGCGGCGAAATTGGTCACGCGGAACGGGCCGGACCCGGAAGGATCAGCAGCAAAGGCGGCCCACGCGGCCTCGGAATCGCCTGTTTCGTCAAATTTCGCCTGCCAATGCGCGGGCGAGGCAATGAAGAGGTTGGTCAGGTTGATAGGCAGGAAGCTGTCGGGCTGCGATGTGGTCAGTTCCACGGTGAATTCGTCGATGGCGCGCGCAGAACGCAATGTTGGCATGCGCGAGGCGGTGACGCCCACCTGGCTGGCGTCAAAATGCGGGGCATCTTCATCCAGCACTTTCTGGACGTTCCAGACGATGGCCTCGGCATTCAACGGGCTGCCATCATGGAAGGTGACATCATCGCGCAGATTGAAGATCCATTTGGTGGTATCGTCGGGGTTGACGGCCCAGCTTGTCGCCAGGGAGGGGATCACGACCGAGGCTTCGTCTTCCTTGGTCAGATCCCATGCCGTGAGACTGTCATAGATTGTCATACCCGTGAAGCGATTGCCTTCGAATCCCTGATCGGGCTGTCCCAGCGTGCGTGGAATATCGGCAGCGGTCATGCCGATGCGCAAAATCTTGTCTTGTGCCAGCGCACTGACAGGGATGGTGAAGAAGGAGGTCGCAAGCAGCGCTGCGATGGTCATATGTTTGGATTGTCCCATGTCTGGTCTCCCTGATGGACGTGCCGTTTATTATTCAGAAGCGACGGCTCATTTTTTGACAACAAGATTGTTGACAATCTTAAGCTGGCCCAATTTTCGGATTCAGTCAAAGACTTTTATTGGGTCATTCGGCGCGCCAGGCGGTCAGTCTTGCACGCGCACAAGGTCGGGTCACCTCTCAGCCTTTGCGCACAGAGTTTGGGCAGAGTGAAAACAATTACCGGTGAGGAATACCGTTTGTGACCAGTTTTGCGCGGAAATTTGTCCGGATCGCGGATGGCCCGGCCCGGTCCTTCGCGCTCAGGGCTCGGCCCGGTATTGCCCTCAATCCTCCCGCTGCTGCATCCGGTCCGGCGCCATATGCGGATCAACTGCGCTTGCGGTCGCACCACAGCAATGCAAATGCGAACACGACGCCCAGCGCAGTCAACCCCCATGCCAGGGCGAAGCCGCCGCCCAGATCCAGCACCATCCCAAAGGCAGGCGGCGCAACGACGCCGCCAATATTGGTCACCAGCATGTTGTAGCCGATCGCGCCGCCCGCTTGCTCTGGTCGCGCGCTTTGCAAGGTCAAGGCGAGCTGCACACCTGTGGCCGAGCAGATCGTGAGCCCCAGTGCAACCGCCAGCAGCGGCACAACCAGAAGCGCATTCTGCGGCGTGACCAAAGCCATACCAAGCAAGCCCGCAATCGCAATCGCGGTCAGCACCAGCAAGGTTGCGCGCGAGTCGCGGCGCATCACCCGATCCGTCAGCCAGCCCCAGAGCACGCGGCCTGCGACACTGCCGAGATGCAGGATCGTCAGGCAGGCATTCGCCAGAGGCAGGCCGAACCCCGCGCCAAGGCGCAGGAACTCGGTCAGATAGCTCCACAGGATGAACTGCCCGCCATTGGTAAGTCCGCTGGCCAGATTGTTGCGCCCCAGCACAGGGTCGCGGAACAACTGGCCGATGGCGTCAAACTCTTCGCGCAGGGTTTTGCGCCGAACCGGGGCAGTGGTCTGATCGCGCGGCAAGGTGAGAAACATCACGCCCAGAAGCGCGGTCACGACCCCAAGCCCGCCGATGACCGCGTGCCAGCCGACTGCCGGGGCCAGAACAGCGCTGGTGGTTCCGATGGCCCCGCCAATCGGGACGCCGGTCTGCTTGATCCCCATCAGGGTGCCGCGCCATTCAGCCGGATACCATTGCAACACCGCGCGCCCGGCAGCAGGATTGACCAGACTATAGCCAGCCCCGCACAGAACGATACCGGCCAGAAGAGCGCCAAAACCGGCACTGGCGGCGATGATCAACGCCCCTGTCGCGATAAGCATTGCGGCCAGAAACAGCGAGAGGCGCACGCCCAGACTATCTGTCAGCCGCCCCGCCGGAATGGACAACCCGCCCAGAGCCGCGGAATAGGCGCTTGCGATCAGTCCGATATCGACGGCGGTGAGGTCGAGTTCAACCGCGATCAGGGGCGAACAGGCCAGCACGGCCAGCAGGTTCATCACGCCAAGGCAATGTGCGGCGACGACAAGACCAAATCCCGGCCAGACCGGATAAAAGCGGTCAGGCGTTGTCATCAACACCCCCGACGCGCGAGAACCCGGAAGGATAGGCGCCGGGAATGTCGGAGAGCAGTCGGCACGAATGAAGAACATTCATCAAGTGGATTCGCCCAACTTCGGACGATATGACTGTCATCCTCGGAAATCTCGGTCGAAATCATTGCCATTACCGGTAGAACCGTCACTTTTCCTGATGGTGACATGTTACCCTTCTCTGGAATGGAAACAGCCGGACGTCGTAAGTGCGCAACCTTCTTGCACCTTAGCGCCTGATCGGCCCCAAGAACAATGGATTTTGTATCCAAAATACAATCGGGATGAAACCTGAGATCCACCCCTGTTGCCGCAGCGGCGGCACCTGTCTTATCAACAAGGGAGACCCTAATGTTCCACAAAATGACCAACAGCAACAAAGTCGCGGTCACAGTCGTCGCGTCGATGATGGCCTTTGCGCCCGGTGTCGCGGCTGCAAGCCCCCTGAGCAATGATCCGATCCGGCTGGTCATTCCCTTTGGCCCCGGCGGCGGCAGCGACATCACCGCGCGCGTGCTTTCGGCAACTGCACCGGAATTCTGCGGCCCGCGCATTGATGTCGTCAGCATGTCAGGCGCCGCAGGGCTGGAGGCCGTGAATTTCGTGCGCAATGCCGAACCCAACGGTCACACACTTCTCGTCACCGATTACGGCCCCATCGTGACCTCGGGCTTTGTCGATGACGTGGACTGGAGTCATGATGACTGGCAGCCGGTGATGAATTTCACCGAATGGCTGCCGACCGTCTATACCCGCCCCGATCACCCGATTCAAACCATTGACGACTGGGTCACTGCCGCAACGGAAGAGCCTGCTACGATCACCTTCGGCCATGCCTCGCCGCTGGGGCTGGTGCATCTGCCGCTGATCCTGTTCGAATCCGTCACCGGGCTGGAGAATATCCATGTTCCGACCTCGGGCGGCGGCGAAACCCGCAGCCTGATCATGGGCGGGCATATCGATCTGGGCATGACGCTGCCCCCGAGCATCGCCAGCGAAGTCGCCGCCGGGGAATTGACCGCGCTAGGCATATTCTCGGAAGAGCGCTCGCCGGTCCTGCCGGACACGCCGACCTTCCGGGAAGCGGGCTATGACGTGGTGCTGCCCGCATGGCTGATGATCTTCGCCACCAGCGATGTCCCGTCGGAAACCGTCGAACATCTGCAGGATTGCTTCATGGAAGCGCTGGCCTCGCCCACGGCTGTGGCCATGAGCGACCGCGTGAATGCCGGGATCGAGCCGCTGAACGCTGCTGACTCGACGCGGCTCTATCAGAATACGGTCGAGAATATCGGCAATATTCTGCGCGACATTGGCGAAATCGACTGATCCCTCGCCGACTGGCCCCGCCATGCCGCCAATGGCATCGGCGGGGCCATTTCACGGCGCCGCGCGCAGATATGCCGTGCCGCCTTTTCCCGGATATTGCAGTTTTGGGCGGCCACCATGTTGGAGTCTTTCATCCCCGCGCTGATGCTCGCCTTCAGCCCGGAAGTTATCCTTTATGTCGCCATCGGCGTGTTCATGGGTGTCACGCTGGGGGCTATTCCGGGCTTGAGCGGGGATATGGCCATCGCCATTCTGCTGCCCATTGTGTTTTTTCTGGAACCGGCTGCGGCACTGGGCCTGCTGACCGGCATCTACAAGGGCGGGATGTTCGGCGGCTCGATCTCGGCCATCTCCTTCGGGGTGCCGGGGACGCCCGGTTCTGCCGCGACAGCGATTGACGGGTATCAGGCCAAGCTGAAAGGCACCCCCAACAAGGCGTTGATGACGGCTTTGTATTCATCGGTGATCGGCGATTCGACCAGCGATCTGGTTCTGATCTTTCTGGCCTTGCCGCTGGCCATTGTCGCCCTGACCTTCGGCCCGGTCGAGTTTTTCGCGCTCTATGCGTTCTCGCTTCTGCTGATCTCGGCGCTGACCAAGGGCAAGGTCGCCAAAGGCGTCGCGATGGCGGCTCTGGGCGTGCTTCTGGCGATGATCGGGCGCGACCCGATGGGCGGAACCTTGCGTCTGACCTTCGGCATCCCTGAACTGGCGGGGGGGCTTGCGCTGATCCCGGTGCTGGTGGGCATTTTTGCTGTGTCCGAACTGATCATTCAGTTGTCCAAGGCATGGATGGAACGCGCCGAGCGCATCATGGACGACACGCGCCAGAGGGCCCAATCGCTGCTGGGCGATTATGATGCCAGCAAGGACAAGCTCACCTTCAGCGAATTCCGCTTCACGCTGAAAGCGACATGGATCGGCACCACCATGGGCACGCTGATCGGCGCACTGCCCGGTGCGGGATCGTCGCTGGCGGCTTTCATCAGTTACGGGCTGGCGCAACGCTTCTCGCGCAAAGGCGACGAGTTCGGCAAAGGCTCGCTGGAAGGGGTCGCCGCCGCCGAGGCAGGCAACAGCGCGACATCCGGCTCGACCCTGATCCCGCTCTTTGCCTTCGGGATTCCGGGCAGTGCCACGGCGGCCCTGTTCGGCGCCGCCTTCATCCTGATGGGCATGACGCCCGGACCAAGGCTGATCTATGATCATACCGAAGTGATCTATGCGCTGTTTCTGATCCTGATCTATGCCAATTTCATCAATCTGTTCCTGTCCCAATTCCTGCTGCCCTTCTATTCCAAGATCGCCATGATCCAGTCGCGCATCCTGCTGCCGATTGTCTGTGTGCTGGCGATTCTGGGCACATTCGCGGCGGGAAATTCGGTCATTGATGTCTGGGTGCTGTTGTTTGCAGGGTTTCTGGGGGTGGTGCTGCGGATGTTCAACTTCCCGCTGGCACCGCTGATCCTGGGGTTCATCGTCGCACCGGGGGCCGAGCGCGCGCTGCGCCAGTCGCTGCTGATCGGGCGCGGAGACTGGATGCATCTGCTCTCCAGCCCTATCGCAATCGGGCTCTATACGGTGGCGGCGATCATGATCCTGACATTCACCCTTGTCCTGCGCGACAAGAAATAAGAACGGGGGCAAAGCGATGCTGAAACCGCAATTTTTCGGGCTTCTGACGCGGCAGGATTTCTACACTGGGCTGGTCACGATTGCTGTGGGGGCTATCGGACTGTTCGATATTGCCTATGGCGACTGGCGTCCGGGGCCCGGACTCGGGCCGCATGCCTTTCCGCAACTGGCCTATATCACATTGGTCTGTGCGGGTGTCGTGATCATGATCGAAGCCGTGTTTGGCAAATCTGACCAGTTTCCCGAAAACCTGCGCGCGGTTGTCAGCACGGGCGTGGCGCTTCTGGCCATCGGGATGGGGATGTTCTGGGCGATTGGCAAGCTGGGCTTCATGGTCAGCGTCTGCATCACCCTGATCGGGGCCAGCTTTGTGCTGACCCGCGATCCGTTGCGCCACTGGCCCAGCACGATTGTGGTGCCGGTGGTGGCGACAGCGGTGATCTGGCTGTTATTCGTCAAGCTGATCAATGTGCCGCTGCCGCGCGGGCTGTTGTTCTAGCCCCGGTCCCGCAATGGCCAGGTGTCATTGACGCGGTAGCCACGCGGCCAGGGGTCTGCAGGGTCGAGCAGCAACTGGCGCGTGTCGGTGATCCATGCGCGGCCCGAAATCTCGGGCACGATCGCGGGCTTGCCGCCAAGCGTGAGGGTCTCGACAATCTGCCCCTGAAACTCCGACCCGATCAGCGAGCGCGCCGTCAGCATCCTGCCTTTGCCAATCTGTCCGCGCCGGTGCATCAGCGCCAGCCGCGCCGAAACTGCCGTGCCCGTGGGCGAGCGGTCGATCTTGCCCGGCTCGATCACCACGGCATGATGCGTCACCAGCCCTTGCGGGCTGTCCGCGGGCGGGGTGGCGAACAGGCAAAACGAGATATGCCGCCAGTCGGGATTTTGCGGATGGGTGAAGCCAAGCTGCGCATTGGCCGCCGCTGTGATCCTCCTGCCCAGCGCGGCAATCTCGCGGGCCTCATGCGCGGCCATCTCAAGCCCCAGATCCCGCGCATTGACCACCACGAAACTGTCGCCGCCATAGGCGGTATCGACCTGCAGGCGTCCCAGCCCTTCGACCTCCAGCCCCGCGTCAAGCTGGCTCGCAAAAGATGGCACATTGCGCAGGAAAATCCGCTGCGCCTTGCCCTCCGCGCAGTCCGCGCGCACATGGATCAGCCCGCCGGGCGCTTCCAGAACCATATGGGTTTCAGGTTCCTGCATCCCGATAATGCCGGTATCGAGCAGCACGGTCGATACACAGATCGCGTTCGAGCCTGACATCGGTGGGGTATGTTCCGGCTCCATGATGATGAACCCCAACTGCGCGCGCGGGTCTTTGGGCGGCACCAGCAGATTGACATGGCGAAACACACCGCCGCGCGGCTCGTTCAGCACGAAATCCCGCAAGGCACCGTCCTGATGGATCCAACGCGCCTGCTCCCAGAGCGTGTCACCGGGCGGAGGGGCAACGCCGCCCACGATCACATCGCCCACTTCGCCCTCGGCATGGCAGCCGACAATCTGGATCGCACGGGTCGAGCGCATCAGCCGACGCCCCGCAGAGTGCCCGGAGCGGTGCTGTCAGCGATCATTGTCATGGCATTCTCCTGAACTGGTCATCTGTGCTGCAAACTGAAACGGGCGCTGCCGGGCAGATCAGGCCGCCTGTCAAACTCGCGGCGCTGAGTTGCCCCGCCCTCTGGCGCAGATCATGCGGCGGGGATGCCCGCCACATAGGGATCACCGGGCGCAAAATGCAGATCGGCTTCCGCCGTGACCCATGCGCGCCCGCGGATCGTGGGGATGATCCCGCCATGCCTGCCCGCGACATGGCTGAGATGATATCTGCTGCCGATGATGCTCTGCTGCACCCAGGGATCGCCCGGCTGAAGCTGCCCATCCGCCGCAAGGCAGGCCAGTAGCGCGGATGTGCCGGTCCCGCAGGGCGAGCGGTCATAGCTGCCGCTCGGACACAGAACGAAATTGCGCGCATCGGCCCCGTCGCAGGGGGCGAGCAGGACCACATGATCAATCCACGCCCCGCCCGCGCCAGTCCAGCCCTGATCGTGCAGCGTCCGGCGAATGCGCAGGGTCGCGTCGGTCAGTTGGCGGATATTCGTGATATCCAGCGCACAGGGCAGATCACGGGTGATGAAGAACCAGTTCCCACCCCATGCAATATCCCCCGTGACCGGCCCAAGCCCCGCCACATCTACGGTGACCGCCTTGTGCAACCGGTAGCTTTCGACATTGGTGACGCTGGCCTCGTGACCGGAATGCAACTCCAGCGTCACCACGCCGACGGGGGTTTCCAGCCGGTGCTGTCCGGGTCCGATCCGGCCCAGATGCGCCAATGTGATCGCCGTGCCGATGGCGGCATGGCCGCACATTCCCAGCATCCCGACCGCATTGAAATAGATCACGCCTGCCACAGAGTCAGGATGCGCGGGCGGCACCAGCAGCGCGCCCACCATGGCCTCGGTCCCGCGCGGCTCGCGCGTTACCGAGTTGCAGAACGCATCATGCGCGCGCGCCAGCCGCGCCGCGCGCTCCGCCACGCTGCCCGCGCCCAGATCCGGCCCGCCCGAGAGGATGACGCGGGTCGGTTCGCCCTCGGTATGGCTGTCGATCACGCGCATTTCAGATGCGGCTCCAGCCCCTGCGCCCAATCCGCATACCAGTTGCGGAACAGATCAAGCTGCGCCTGCGCGAAGCCGCGCTGGCTTGGGCTGAGCTGATCGGTGGGGTTGATGTGGAGCGCGTATTCCTGCTCGCCGAGACAGGTCAGAAGGTATTTGTAATAGAGCACCAGATCCACACCTTCGTCGAAGGAGGACAGCACCGCCATCGCCTGATCAAGCTCCTGCGCACGAACCCGCGCGCGCGCATCCCCGGCTGCGGCCTTGCGCGACAGATCGACCAGATGCAGCACTTCGCACGGCAGCACATTGCCGATACCGGTAATCGCCCCGCGCGCGCCGTAATTCACGAAGCCTTCGACCACCATCGTATCGACACCCACCATCAGCGAGATCTCCGCATCCTGACTGGTGATGAATTCCGCCGCTTGGCGCAGCGCCGCGCTGCCCCCGAATTCCTTGAACCCCACAAGGTTCGGATGCTCAGTACGCAGGGCAAAGAACAGCTCTGCCCCGGTGGCATAGCCGTAATAGGGGCTGTTATAGATCACCGCAGGGATATCGGGCGCAGCCGCCAGAATGGCCTTGAAATGGTGGCGCTGCGCTTCGACTGAACTGCCCCGCGAGAGGACGCGCGGAATGACCATCAACGCCTGCGCCCCCAGCTTCGCGGCATGGGCGGCATGGGCGACCGCTTGGGCGGTGTTCACAGCCCCCGTACCCACCATGACCGGCACCCCCGCGCCGACAAGCCGGGCAACCCCGTCCATCCGGTCGGCATCGCTGATCAGCGGCCAGTCGCCCATGGACCCGCAATACACGACCCCGGACATGCCCGCCGCGACCATCGCCTCCCCCTTGCGCACCAACGCATCAAGGTCCGGGCTGTGATCGGGTTTGCAGGGCGTCATCAGGGCAGGGATACAGCCATTCAGCATCTCTGTATTCATGGGGATCTCGCTTCGATGAGGTTTCGCTTGCGGGCAAATATACAGCTTCCCATTTTGGATACAATATACAATCAGACTCACTTCCCCTCTCTCGTGGCACTGTGTAAGAAACCAGCAGGAGCACATGACGATGAAGATCCAGGCATATGACATTTCCAAGACCGCCTCGGCCGCAACGCTGATCTTCGACGCGATTCGTCAGGCGATCATCACCGGGGATCTGGCGCAGGGCGAGCCATTGCGGCAGGAAGACATCGCGCGGGCCTTCAATGTCAGCCGCATCCCGGTCCGCGAGGCGCTGCAGAAACTGGAACAGCACGGGCTGATCGTGTCACAGCGCTACAAGGGGGCCGTGGTCGCCGGGCTGTCGCTGGAAGAGGCCACCGAAATCTTCGAATTCCGCGCCTTGCTGGAGCCAGAAGTCATCCGCCGCGCCGTGCCGCATATGTCGCCACAGGTTCTGCAAGAGGCGGCACGCTGCTGCGCGGCCTTTGGCAATGCGGAAGACCCGATGCAATGGGGCGATCTGAACCGGCGTTTCCACACGACGCTCTATGCGGCCAGCGGTCTGGCCTATCATCTGGAGATGCTGAACAAGGCGATGGACCGGATCGACCCCTATCTCCGGGCGCAGCTCTTGCTCAGCGACGGGATGCAGCGCGCCAATCGCGAGCATCTGATGATCGTCGATGCCTGCAAATCCGGGCAGGCCGACAAGGCCGCAGATCTGACCCGCCAGCATATCCTCGGCGCACAGGAATCACTGTCGCGTCATTGGCAGAAGTGACGTCGCGCAGCGCATAAGCGGCCGTTTCGGCGGGCATATTGGTGTGTCTGGTTTGGCTTCGGGCCGGGCGCGAAGCGGGGCGAAGTCATTCAACGGACAGCCCACGCGACAATCCGGTGACGCAGAAGGCAATCTTGCCCGGTGTTCACAGGTAAGAAATGGCGCGCCCGAAAGGATTCGAACCTCTGACCCCCAGATTCGTAGTCTGGTGCTCTATCCAGCTGAGCTACGGGCGCGTTGGGGGCGACATATCGCCCTGTTCCGGGCAATGCAAGGGGGGTTTCGCATGGAAACGAAGTTATTGCGCAAAACCTGCTACTCTGCCACCGGAAGCCAGATACGAAACTCTGTCCCGTCCTGATCGCTGCGGATCAGTTCCAGTTTGCCGCCATGCCCGCGCACCAGTTCCGCCGCAATCGCCAGCCCCAGACCGATCCCGCCCTTGCGCGCGCCGCCCTGAAATGCCTCGAACAAATGCTCGCGCGCCTTTGGGGGCAGGCCGGGGCCGGAATCGCCGATCCGGATGGCGACGCCTTTCTGCGCGTCCTGCAGCGTGGGTTTGGCAAGGATCTCGATCACGCCGGGTTGTTTCGTGGCCTCGATCGCCTGCCTTGCGTTGCGCACCAGATTGCTGAGCACGCGGAAAATCTGCTCGCCATCCGCGCGCACCACCAGATCCCTGGCCATGTCAATCAGGAAGGTGATCTCCGCCCCCTCGGCCAGCGCCAGTTTCTCGCTTTCGACAACATCTTCCAGGAGGGTCGCAAGGCGCAGCGGGGCAAGTTTCGGCGGCGGTTCTTCGGCCTTGCCGAAAGCGAGGGTCGATTCGCACAGATTGATGGCGCGCGACAGCGAGCCCACCAGTTTGGGCGCGGCGCGTTTCACGCTCGGATCGTCGCTCATTTCCATCCGGTCCGCCAGCATCGAGGCGGTTGTCAGCATGTTGCGCAGATCATGGCTGATCCGCGCGACCGAACCGCCAAGCTGCGCCAGCCGGTCTTTCTGGCGCAAGAGCCCGGTCAGATCGGTCTGCATCCGGGTCAGGGCTTCCTCGGCCTCGCGCAATTCGCGGATCCGCGAACTGGGTGTGAGGATCCGTGTCGCGTCCTGTGGGGCTTCGGCATAATCCTGCATGGAGCGGATCACCCGTCGCATCGGCGCCACGACAAAAGCCTGGATCGACAGATAGAGAAGCAGCGCCGTGATGCCGGAGATCAGCAGGGACAAGAGCAGGATGCGTTTGCCATATTCCCAGAGCTCTTCCTGCAGCCGCGCCGTGTCGAGCGTGATCTCGATCAGCAACCCCGCCTGCCGCACCGGATCGCCGATCACCCGGATGATACGCGGCTCTGACCGGCGCATCTCGTCCAGCGCATCGCGCATCAGTTCCAAAGCCGTGGCGGTGCGCAGATCATAGGTTGCATCGATCTGCGCGGGGATTGGCGAGGAGAGGATCAGCTCGCGCACCGCGTCACGCCGCAACACGACGTTGAACACGCCTGCATTCTCCAGCAGTTCGCTGGCCAGTTCCCCGGCGATGGATCCGTCGGATGCCAGCAGCGCCAGCGAGGCGAT
Source organism: Natronohydrobacter thiooxidans (assembly GCF_001884735.1). Lineage (GTDB taxonomy): Bacteria > Pseudomonadota > Alphaproteobacteria > Rhodobacterales > Rhodobacteraceae > Roseinatronobacter > Roseinatronobacter thiooxidans_A. Next base: position 59,162 of record NZ_MJAP01000019.1, read on the forward strand.
CTGTGCGCGCTCCAGCCGGGCGAGAAGATACTCTTCGCGGAAGCGCGACACCGAGGGCACGAAGATCAGCACTTCAGCCAGCATCACGAAGATGACGACAAGCCAGAGAAACCGCGCTGAAAGACTGCTCGAAATCATGCCCTAACCTAACCTGTGCCGGTCAGGGGAGCCACCTCTGAACCAGCCTCACCACACGCTTCACATTCATGTTATCAAACAGTCTGGGCGAGAAATAGGCCCCCGCTGCGCGTTTGCCGATTTCCGCCAATGTCGGATAGGGCAGCACCGTTCCGGCAACGGCGCTGAGCTTGAGCCTGTTCGCGAGCGCAAGCGCATAGGGCGCGATCACCTCGCCTGCCTGCGCGCCGACAACGGTCACACCGACAGCGCGCCCGCGCACGGCGATCAATTGCAAAAAGCCTTGCGTGCGCCCCTCGGCCTGCGCCCGGTCGATCTGGTCATAGCCGATCCTGTGCACCGAAACCCCGCCACCGTATTTCTTGCGTGCCTCGGCCTCGGTCAATCCGATCTGCGCGAGTTCGGGATCGGTATAGGTGACATGCGGGATATGGTCATGGCGTGCCCGGGCGGGCAGGCCGAAGAGGATGGCCCGGATCACCACTCCTGCGTGATAGCCCGCAAGATGGGTGAACTGCCCCTGCCCAGCCGCATCGCCAATCGCATAGACGCGCTTGTTGGTGCTGCGCAGGCCCGCATCGACCGTGATCCCGGCGCGGTCGGATTTCACCCCGGCCTTGTCCAGATCGAGCTTGTCCAGATTGGGCACGCGCCCGACCGCGACCAGAAGATGCGTGCCGGTGAAGATCGTGCCGCCCTTGACCTGCACTTCCAGCGCTCCGGGACGACCGCCGACGCGCTCGACCTGCGCGTCCTCGATGATCTCGATCCCCTCGCGGCGCAACTGCGCCAGCACCACAGCGGCGGCATCGGGATCGTCGCGGCCCAGCGCCTTCGCGCCCTCGATCACGGTCACGCGCGAGCCGAGCCGCCGATGCGCCTGCGCCATTTCCAGCCCGATGGGGCCCGCGCCGATGATCAGCAGATGGGCGGGGCGCTCGGACTGGTCGAACAGGGTTTCATTGGTCATGTAGGGCACATCCGCCAGCCCCGGAATCGGCGGAACAGCCGCGCGCGAGCCGGTGGCGATCACGAAGCGGCGGGCGGTGATGGTCTGGCCCGCGACCTCGATCTCGCTGGGCGAGGTGAAGCGCGCGAAGCCCTTGATCACCTGCACCCCGAGCCCCTCGAAACGTTCGACCGAATCATGCGGTTCAATCGCGGCGATGGTCGCTTTCACATGCGCCATGGCGGCCCTGAAATCCTCTGGCACCGGATCCGCCGCGCGTGCGGCGACCTGTCTGGCCTGCGCGAGCAGCGCTTTTGAGGGCACGCAGCCATAGTTCAGGCAATCGCCGCCCATCTTGTGCCCCTCGATCAGTACGACGCGCGCGCCCATCTGCACGGCCCCTGCCGCGACCGACAACCCGCCGGAACCGCCGCCGATCACGCAGATATCTGTCTTGATGCGAGTCATGGCTGTCCCTCCTTGCGGCGCAACTGTTTCACGATCACCGGCAGCAGCGACAGGGCGGCCAGTCCGATGAGCGGGCCGATAATATGCGGCTCGAAAATAATACCCAGATCCGGGGACTCGTCGCGGGCAAAGACCTCGCCCAGCCCCGCGCCGACCCATGTGTAGATCGCACCGCCGGGCATGATCCCGAAAAATGTGGTCACGACAAAGACGCGCAATCGCACGCCGATCAGCGCGGGGACCACGTTCATCACGAAGAAGGGCAGCACTGGCATGAGCCGCAGCGAGAACAGCACCGGGGCTTCATTGGCGCGGATCGCATCGGTGATCTGCTTGATGCGCCCGTCACTGGCGTCGATTCTCGCGGACAAGGCCCGACCGAAACCCGCGCGCACCGCAAGGAAGATCGCGGCGGCGCCGATGGTGGCCGCCACGATGTTGAACAGCGCGCCGGGAAAGACCCCGAACAGAAATCCCCCGGTCAGCGTAGCGGCTGTGGCACCGGGCAGCGAGAAGGCGACGATGGCGATATAGGCCAGCACGAAGATCAGCGCTGTCAGCAGGTAATGCGAGTCGCGAAAGGCGATCAATGCTGCACGATTGTCGCGCAGCGCCTCGAAGGACAGGTAGTCGCGCAAAGCGACGGCGCCGAGGATAGCCACCAGCGCGATCACAAGGACGGGCAGGCGGCGGCGCCAGACCGCTTTGCTGTTGATTGTCTCATGCTGGTCCACGAGAAACTCCGCTTTGTCACGTTCATGGGGAATTACGCGCGGAATGGCCAGTTGTTTCGGCTGTTTCACCACGATCACATGGGCTTGAACAGCCCCGATCCCCCGAGAGGCATTTTTTATGCGCCTCACCCGGCGCAGTCGCGCGAAACTCTGGAATTGCGAATTGACTTGCGGGCAGGAGGCAGGTAATCGGCGGGTTCGAGATGACAAGGCGGCCGAATCCGGCAGGATATGCGCACGCCAGAATGTAAGGAAACGGAGCGATGAAACGCACCTATCAGCCCAGCAACCTGGTCCGCAAGCGCCGCCACGGTTTCCGCGCACGCATGGCCACCAAGGCAGGCCGCAAGATTCTGAACGCGCGTCGTCGCATCGGCCGCAAGAATCTGTCGGCTTGAACGCGATGGCCTGCGCAAGCGGGCCAGAGGTTAGCGAGATGACACCGCCGGGGGCAGATGTGGCAAGGCAAGGTGCCGAGGCCGCAGACGCCCCGGCGGTTTTGTCATGCGCGATGCCTGCAACGCTTCTGAAACGCGCCGATTTCCTGCGCGCGGCGAAAGCGCGGCGGCTGCCCTGCCCGGCCTTTCTGGTGCAGGCGCGGGTGCGCGATGCGGCGGAAGCGGTCAGTGGCGCGCGGATCGGCTATACCTGTTCGAAGAAGCTCGGCAATGCCGTCACCCGCAACCGTGCCAAGCGTCGCCTGCGCGCCGTGGCGCGGGCTGTCTTGCCGCAACACGCGCGGGATGGCTGGGATTATGTGCTGATCGGGCGGCCCGGTGCGACGGTCAGCCATGATTTCGCAGCCATGTGTGCCGATCTGGAGCGGGCCTTGCGCAAACTGCATGGGGATGGGCGATGAAACCCGGCGCATGGCTGCTTTCGCTGCCCGTCCGGTTCTACCGGATCGTGTTCAGCCCCTGGGTGGGGTTCAACTGCCGCTATCAGCCCACCTGTTCGGCCTATGCGCTGGAAGCGCTGGAGCGCCACGGGGCGATCAGGGGCGGCTGGCTGGCCCTGCGCCGGATCGGGCGCTGCCACCCCTGGGGCCATTCGGGCTATGATCCGGTGCCGGGGGCAGACCCGGAGCATGACCATGATGGACATATCTGCAGGAAAGGCCCGCATGATGCTTGATGACACTGCCGATCTGCCGCTGATCCTGCAAGGCGCGCCGGACACGACCGAGTTTCGCAAGCTGCGCAAACGGATCATCCGAGAAACCCGCGCGGTGCTCGATCAATACGGCATGGTGGAACCCGGCGCGCGCTGGCTGGTGTGCCTGTCGGGCGGCAAGGACAGCTATACGCTGCTGGCGGCGCTGATCGAGCTGAAATGGCGCGGGCTGTTGCCGGTCGAGCTGCTGGCCTGCAATCTGGATCAGGGACAGCCGGGCTTTCCCGCGACCGTGCTGCCGGATTTCTTGACACGCATGCAGGTGCCGCACCGGATCGAGTATCAGGACACCTATTCCATCGTCATGGACAAGGTGCCGCAGGGCCGGACCTATTGCGCGCTGTGTTCGCGGCTGCGGCGCGGCAATCTGTACCGGATCGCGCGGGAAGAAGGCTGCTCTGCGGTGGTGCTGGGCCATCATCGCGACGATCTGCTGGAAACCTTCTTCATGAACCTCTTTCATGGCGGGCGGCTGGCCACCATGCCGCCGAAACTGGTCAATGAAGAGGGCGACCTGTTCGTCTACCGCCCCCTGGCCTTTGTCGCGGAAGAGGATTGTGACCGCTTCGCCCGCGCGATGAATTACCCGATCATCCCTTGCGACCTCTGTGGCTCTCAGGATGGGTTGCAGCGGATGCAGGTCAAGGCGCTGCTGAATGAGTGGGAAAAGCGCACACCGGGGCGGCGCAATGTCATGTTCCGGGCGCTGATGAATGTGCGCCCCTCGCATCTGCCGGACCCCGCGCTGTTCGACTTCATGGGCTTGAATACCAGCGCATCGGCGCGTCCGTCCGGGTCTGTGCCGGATTTGAAGGGGATGTGAGCCGCTGCACCCCCGATTCGGGGGAAAACCGCTTGACCTTTGGGCGGGGCTTTAGTTGAACCGGGCGCGACGCCCGAACTCTCGGGCCCGAGTGACAGGATACCTCTGATCCATGCAAGAACAGAACCGCAATCTGCTATTGGCCTTTGGCCTGAGCCTGATGGTGCTCGTCGTCTGGATGTGGATGTTCCCGCCCCCCGAGCCCACGCCGCGCGAGGCTGCCGATGTCGCGGAACTGCCGGTTGCCGGCAGCGGCGAGGCGCAGAGCATGGCCGAAGCCGAGCAGGTTGCTGCGGATGAGGAACTGCCGCGCGTCGCGATCCAGACTCCGCGCCTGTCGGGCACAATCAATCTGCGCGGCGGCCGGATCGATGATCTGGTGCTACTGGATTACCGCCAGACGACCGAGCCGGGATCGGACAATGTGCATCTGCTGAACCCGGAAGGGGAGCGCAATGCCTTCTATGCGCTTTATGGCTGGCGGCCCGGTCCGAATATGGACTGGGACATGGTGCCCGGTGCCAATACTCCCTGGGAGGTGATCGAAGGCAGCACGCTGGGCGTCGGTGCACCGGTCACGCTGGGCTGGACGAATGCGAACGGCCTGCAATTCACCCAGCGCTTTGTCATTGATGACAATTACATGCTGACGGTGACGCAGGGTGTCGAGAATGCGGGTTCGGAAACGGCGCGGATGGCGCCCTATGGGCTGATCTCGCGCCACGGCGAGCCGGATGATTTGGAGAATTTCTTCATCAGCCATGAAGGGTTCATTCAGGTCACGGATGGCAAGCTGTCCGAGGACAAATACAAGGCGATCCGTGATTTCCGTGTCCATGAGCGCGAAAACACCAATGCGCGCGTGACCGAAGTGGCCGCGAATGGCTGGCTCGCGATTGCCGACAAATACTGGATGGCGGCTATCGTGCCGATGCCGGGGCAGAATTTCTCGGCGGTGCAGCGCTATATCCCTGCGCGCGACGTCTATCAGGCGCGTGCCGATCTGCCCACGCTGGTGGTAGGGCCGGGCGAATCGGGTTCGGTCGAGACCATGCTTTTTGCCGGGGCGAAGGAATGGTCCGTGCTGCGCGCCTATGAGCGCGAGCTGGGGATCGAGCGGTTTCTGGATGCGATCGACTGGGGCTGGTTCTTCTTCCTGACCAAGCCCATCTTCGCGACGCTCTATTTCATCGAGGGCGTGATCGGCAATATGGGTTGGTCGATCATCGTTCTGACGCTGCTGATCAAGGCGATCCTGCTGCCGCTGGCGTGGAAATCCTATGTGAGCATGGCCAAGATGAAAGAGCTTCAGCCCGAGATGCTGGCGCTCAAGGAGCGCGCGGGCGACGACAAGCAGAAGCTTCAGCAGGAGATGATGAAGCTTTACAAGGAGAAGAAGGTCAATCCGGCGGCGGGCTGTCTGCCGATCCTGTTGCAGATCCCGATCTTCTTCTCGCTCTACAAGGTGATCTTCGTCACCATCGACCTGCGGCACGCGCCCTGGTTCGGGGTGTTCAATGACCTGTCCGCGCCCGATCCGACCTCGATCATGAACCTGTTCGGCCTGCTGCCTTGGGCGGCACCGCATCCTGACAGCTTCCTGTCGCTGATCTTCATCGGGATCCTGCCGATCCTGCTGGGCGTGTCGATGTGGCTGCAGATGAAGCTGAACCCCACGCCCACCGAGCCGATCCAGCAAGCGGTCATGACCTGGATGCCCTGGATCTTCATGTTCATGCTGGGCTGGTTTGCCTCGGGTCTGGTGCTCTACTGGATCGCGAACAACGTGATCACCTTTACCCAGCAATATTCGATCATGGCGATGAATGGCAGCAGGCCCGACCTGCTGGGCAATATCGGCGTGAAGAAAAAGAAGAAGACCTGAACCGATGGGGTGGCGGCTGGCGCATATCTTCCGCCATCCCATAAAGGCGCATGGGCGGGAGCGGCTGGCCGCGGTCGGCCTGCGCGAAGGGCATTGCCTGCCCTTCGACCGGCATTGGGCAGTAGCGCATGAGGCGGCGACACTCATGCCGGGCTGGAATGCCTGCATGAATTTCACGCGCGGGGCCAAGTCGCCCGCGCTTCAGGCCATCAATGCCCGGTTTGACGAAGAGGCAGGCCAGATCACCCTGACCCATCCGATGCGGGACGATCTGACCTTTGCCCCCGACACGCTGCAAGGGCAGGCGGAGTTTCTGAACTGGGTCGCGCCGCTGATGGCGGGGGGGCGCGCGCTGCCTGCGCGGCTGGTCACGGCGGGTCGGGGCATGACGGATACGGATTTCGAGAGTGTCTCGATCCTGAACCTGTCCTCGAACCGTGCGCTAGGGCAGCGGCTGGGCACTGATCTGGGTCTGGATCGCTGGCGCGGCAATCTGTGGCTGGAGGGGCTTGCGCCCTGGGAAGAATTCGATCTGGTGGGCCGCGAGATCGCGATAGGCGAGGCAAGGTTGAAAGTCGTCGAGCCGATTGGCCGCTGCCGCGCCACGATGGTTGATTGCGCGACCGGGCGGATCGACGTGAACACGCTCGACGCGCTGGAAGAGGGCTACGGGCATACGAATTTCGGCGTCTATGCCGTGGTCACGCAAGCCGGGACCGTGGCCGAGGGCGATCAAGCAAAGGTACTGTCATGACCGCCCTGCCCTTTCCCCTGGCCGAGACGCCCGACCCGCTGGCCGAAGAAGCGGGCCGCAAGCTGCTGACCGGCGAGGTCGAGTTCCTGAAAGGCGTGGTCGCCATGGACGGGCTGCCGCCTGCAGACCGGCTGGAGGTCTGTTTCGCGGGGCGCTCGAATGTGGGCAAGTCCAGCCTGATCAATGCGCTGACCGGCAGGCGCGCGATTGCGCGCACCTCGAACACGCCCGGTCGCACGCAGGAGATCAACTATTTCACAGTGGGCGACAGTCATTATCTGGTCGATCTGCCGGGCTATGGCTTTGCCAAAGCTCCGATCCCGATTGTCGAGAAATGGCAGCGTCTGCTGAAAGCCTATCTTTCGGGCCGCGCGACGCTGCGCCGCGCGTTCCTGCTGGTCGATATGCGCCATGGGGTGAAGGATGTCGATGCCGAGATCATGCGCCTTCTGAACCAATCCGCCGTGACCTTTCAGGTTGTGCTGACCAAGGCCGACAAGCTGAGCCGCGCTGATCAGGACAAGACGCTGGCTCAGGTCCGGGCCGCACTGGCAAAACACCCGGCGGCCTATCCTGAACTGGTTGTCACCTCGTCCGAGAAAGGTCTCGGGATTCCCACCCTCCGCGCGATTATTGCGGGACTCACCTGATGAAGAAGCAAAAGCCCATGAGCCAGGACTGGTTTGCCACCGCCCGGACATTATCCGAGGCGCTCCCTTATCTGCAACGCTATGCCGGTGCGATTGTCGTCATCAAATTCGGCGGGCACGCCATGGGCGATGCCGAGGAAATGGCGTCTTTCGCGCGCGATGTGGTGCTGATGCGACAAGTGGGCGTGAATCCCGTGATCGTGCATGGCGGCGGGCCGATGATCAACGAGATGCTGAAGAAGCTGGAGATCAAATCCGATTTCGTGCGTGGCAAGCGCGTGACCGATGCGGCCACGATGGAAGTGGTCGAGATGGTCCTGTCGGGGTCGGTCAACAAGCGCATCGTGCAGGCGATTCAGGATGAGGGCGGGCGGGCGGTCGGCCTGTCGGGCAAGGATGGCGGCATGGTCGCCTGCGAACCGGATGATCCCGAGCTTGGCCTTGTGGGCCGCCCGGTCGCGGTGAACCCGGATCTGCTGCATCATCTTTTCACCGGTGGCTTCATTCCGGTGATCGCGCCTTTGGGCATGGGCCGCGCGGGCGAGACCTATAATATCAACGGTGACACCGCGGCGGGCGCGATTGCGGCGGCGCTGAAGGCGGATCGCCTGCTGCTCTTGACCGATGTCTCTGGCGTGAAGGATGCCAATGGCGATGTGGTCACGCAGCTTTCGCCCGCTCATGTGCGCGAACTGACCGAGGCGGGGGTGATTGCGGGCGGGATGATCCCCAAGACCGAAACCGCGCTCGCAGCGATCGAGGGCGGCGTGCGGGCGGTGGTGATCCTTGACGGGCGCGCGCCCAATGCCTGCCTGCTTGAGCTGTTTACCGATCACGGCGCGGGCAGCATCATCCGCGACAGCGCGCCCCAGATTGCGCCGCGTGGCTAGGTCATGCCGGGGCTGGCGCAGATCGAACGACAGGTTCAGCGTCATGCCCTGACAATCGCAGGGGGTGTGCAGAAGACCACACGTCCCTTGCCCGACGGGTTGGAAACCCTGCTGATGATCGCGCCGGATGGCCCGCGTTTCTGGGCGCATTTCACCCAAAGCCCGGAATATCGCGATGGCCAGCCCGATCCGATGGATCGCTGGTCAGTGCGGGTCATTGATGCGCTGGCGCATGAGCTTGGCGCGCGGGCATTCTATCCGTTCGGAGCGCGCCCCCCGCATCCGTTTTTCACATGGGCCTTGGCCAGCGGACAGGCGCGGTCCTCGCCGGTGCAATGGCTGATCCATGACCGGCAGGGGTTATGGCTGTCCTTTCGCGGCGCATTGGGCTTCGCGGTGGCGATAGACCTGCCAGCTGCCACCCCCGCGCCCTGCGATCCCTGCACGCGGCCCTGTGTCAGCGCCTGCCCCGTCGGCGCATTGACAGACCAAGGCTATGACATTCCCGCCTGCCATGCTTTCCTTGACACGCCCGCAGGGGCTGACTGCATGAACAACGGCTGCGCTGTGCGCCGTGCCTGCCCGGTCTCGCAAGCCTTTGGCCGCGATCCGGAACAATCCGCTTTCCATATGAGGCATTTTCACCCATGACCCTGCGCCTGATCCTGAGCCGCCATGCCAAATCCGAATGGGACAATCCGCTGGATACGGACCACGAGCGCCCGCTAAACAAGCGCGGCAAACGCGCGGCACCGCTGATCGGGCGTTGGCTGGTCGGGAAAGGCCATATCCCGCAGGAAGCGCTGGTCTCGGATGCCAGCCGCACGCGCGAGACCTGGGCGCTGCTGTCCGGGGAGTTTCCCGCGCCGGTGCCAGTCCGGTTTGAACCTGCGCTCTATCTGGCGGGACCGGATGTGATGCAGCGTTGCCTTGCCACTGCGAAAGCCCCCTGCGTGATGATGATCGGCCACAATCCGGGTATCGCGGCTTTTGCTGAAATGCTGCTGGAGACGCCGGTCGCGCATCCGGGATTCGCGCGCTACCCGACCTGCGCCACGCTGGTGGCCGAGTTCGAGGCAGAGAGCTGGACTGAGCTGCGCCCTGGCAGCGGGCGCGCGCTGGATTTCATTGTCCCGCGCGAACTGGATCAGTCCTGAAGCGCGAAATAGAAACGCGCGGCCTGCAAAAAGCTCGCCTTGCGCGCCAAGGTCAGTTTCTCGGCCTCTTCATCGCTGCCCCATTGCTCGATCTGGTACTCCTCATCCACGCGCGAGGCGTCCCAGAGCGCCTCTGGTGGGGCAAAACGGTCCAGAGTTGCCAGCCCGATGATCAGCGAACCACTCATCGCCACCAGATCATGAAAGGCGGTCAGCTCGAAATTCGTCAGCCGCTCGACATCGGCTTGCAGGCTGGAAAGCAGCGCCTGCGGCTGCGGCGCATGGATCACCCCGATGCGCACGAGCGGGCGCATCGTGTAGCGATGCGCGCACCAGTCGATCAGCGGATCCCAGGCTGCGGCCTCGCGCGCGACCAGCGCCTCGGGGCTTTCGGCACGATAGCAGACCAGATCGCTGTCGCCATAGGCGGTGATGATCCCGGTCACTTCGGATTTCTGCCCGCGCACCTTGTCGATGGCGGAATTGGCCGCGCGGGTCGCAGGCATGCTCTCGGGGTCGATCACCTCGCGCTGCGCGCGCCATTCCTCTGCGATCAATTCAGCCAGCGCGGCCGTGGGAACGATCAGCGCGGATTTCGCAGGGGTCTTCAGCGCCCTGCCGTCGAGTGTGACCGTGAAACCGCCCTCGCAAGGCGTGACCTCTGCATCTTTCCAGAACCGCTTTTTCACCCAGCCGCTCATGTCATCTCCCAAAGTTCTGCAAGCGCACGCGGCAGTTCCGCGAAATCCGCGATCACCGGGCCGCCAAGCGTTTCCGCCGCATGGTAGCCCCAGGCAACACCCAGACCGCGCACGCCTGCGGCGCGCGCCATCTCCATGTCAAAGCGCGTGTCCCCCACCATCAGCGCCTGATCCGCCGCAAGACCCGTATCGCGCAGGCAGGCCGCGATCATGGACGGGTGCGGTTTCGACGGGTGGTCATCGGCGACCTGCACCGTGGCGAAGCGCCCGGCCCAGCCATGCGCCGCCATGATGTGATCCATGCCCCGGCGTGATTTGCCCGTGGCGATGCCCAGCACGATCTGCGGATCGGCGGCCAGTTGCTCCAGAGCCTCGGCAGCACCGGGATAGAGCGGCGAGAGCGTCTCTGCACGCAGGGTCATGTAGGCGCCCTTATACCGCTCGACCAGTTCCGCATGGGCTGTGGCGGGCAATTCCGGGGTCAATCTTGCCATCGCCACAGGCAAGGACAGGCCGACAATCCCGAGCACGGCCTCGCGCGCGGGCAAGGCGTGTCCGATCCCCTCGAAGGCCACGCTCATAGCACCGAGGATATGCGCCTGACTGTCGACCAGCGTGCCATCGACGTCGAAGATCACCAGCCGCTGCGTCACGCCTCATCCTCGAACGGATCTTCGGGCACATCGCCGGGTTGCCAGCCAAAGAGTTTCCAGCTTTGCGCCATATGCTCGGGCAAGGGGGCCGTGAAACTCAGCATCGCGCCCGTCACCGGATGTTCCAGCCGCAGCGACCGGGCATGCAGATGCAGCTTGCGGCTGACCTCGCCGCCGATCCCCGCGCCCCAGCCATCGCCCAGATTTTCCTGCGCCGATCCGCCATACTTTCCATCACCGATGATCGGATGGCCGATCTCGGCCATATGCGCGCGCAACTGATGCGTCCGTCCGGTGATGGGCGAGAGCGCCATCCAGGCTGCGCGCCCGCCCAGACGTTCCAGCACGGCAAAATCGGTGACGGCGCGCTTCGCGCCTTCGGTCTGGTCCACTTCCGCAGGGTGGATGCAGCGCATCTTCTCGCCTGCCCCGCGCCCGCCGGCCTTCACCAGCCCGTATTTGATCGTGCCCTTGGCCGGTGTCGGCACGCCCGCGACCAGTGCCCAGTAAATCTTGCGTGTGGCGCGATGGCGGAACGCCTCGGCCAGCCTGCGCGCCACGCGCGGCGTGCGCGCCAGAAGCAGGACGCCCGAGGTGTCCTTGTCGAGCCTGTGCACCAGCACCGGGCGTTCCTTGTAGTCGAACATCAGCGCCGGGCTCAGCCCGTCCACATGCCGCGCGCCCTGCCCGCTGCCGCCCTGACTGGGCAGGCCGGGGGGTTTGTTGAGCGCGATAATATGCTGATCCTTCCAGATCACGGCGGCGCGGATCATCTCGGCATCGCTCTCGGCCAGTCGCGGGGTGCGCGCGACCGGCGCGGCCTCGCTCTCGGGCAGGGGCGGAATGCGCACGCTCTGGCCCCCCTGCACCCGTGTAGAGGCCTGCACCCGCGCGCCATCCACCCGGATCTCGCCCTTGCGGCAGGCTTTCTCGATCAGCCCTTGCGTGATCTGCGGAAACTGGCGCTTCAGCCAGCGGTCCAGCCGCTGCTCGCCCTCATCCACGCCGACCTGTCGTATCTGCACCTTGCTCATGGCTACCCTCGTATCTCCGGTCTTCCTTTCCTCGCATGGCACAGGATGTCAACGGCTGGCCTTCGCCCGGTTGCCGGAATAGACTGGTTGTACCGGACAGGAGACCATGATGGGCACCAGCTTTCCCACAATCGACGCCGATCATGCCGCCTTCATTGCGGCGCAGCCCATGTTCTTTGTCGCGACCGCCCCGCGCAAGGGGCGGGTCAATCTCTCGCCCAAAGGGCTGGATGCGCTGCGCGTGCTCGGCCCGGATCGCGTGATCTGGCTCAATGTGACCGGAAGCGGCAATGAAACCGCGGCCCATATCCTCGACAACCCGCGCATGACGCTGATGTTCTGCGCCTTCAACGGGCCGCCCCGGACGCTGCGCCTCTATGGTCAGGCACGGCTCCTGCATCCCGCCTCTGACGAAGGTGCCGCACTTTCCGCCCATTTCCCACACTATGCCGGGGCGCGGCAGATTTTCGATCTGGCCGTCGATCTGGTCCATATCTCCTGCGGCATGGGCGTGCCGGAAATGACACTTGTCTCGCCGCGCGCCGAAAGCCAGCTTGTGCCCTATTTCGAGCGCCTTGGTCCCGAAAAGACCGTCAAATACCAGCAGGTCAAGAATCGCCGCAGCCTTGACGGGCTGCCCACCGATATCGCCTGACAGCACCCTGTTTCATCTTGCCCCAAATACTCATAAAAACGGGGCTTCAGCCCCGTCACCCGCCCCGCTTCTCGCGCAGCTTGGCAAAGAAAGCGACCCGCTTGCCCAGTTCCCGCTCGAACCCGCGCTCGACCGGCTGATAGAGCACCGGGCGCTTCACCCCATCGGGGAAATAATTCTGCCCTGAGAACCCGTCCTCTGCATCATGGTCATAGGCATAGCCTGCGCCATAGCCCTCGGATTTCATCAGCTTCGTCGGCGCGTTCAGGATATGCTTGGGCGGCGGCTTTGATCCGGTCTCTTTCGCCAGCCGGAGCGCGGCTTTCCACGCCATATAGCCCGCATTCGATTTCGGGGCGAGGGCGAGATAGATCACCGCCTGCGCCAGCGCCAACTCGCCTTCGGGCGAGCCCATGCGCTCATAGCTCTGCCAGGCATCCAGACAGACTGCTTGCGCCTGCGGGTCGGCATTGCCGATATCCTCGATGGCCATGCGCGTCAGGCGGCGGGCCAGATAGCGCGGGTCTTCGCCGCCCTCTATCATCCGCGCGAACCAGTAAAGGGCCGCGTCCGGGTCTGATCCGCGCACCGATTTGTGCAGCGCCGAGATCAGGTTGTAATGCGCATCGCCCGATTTGTCATATTGCGCTGCGCGCCGCATCAGACGGCTCGACAGGGCCGCAGGGTCCAGCTTGCCCGTGACCTGCCAGCCCATGACCTGCGCGACAAGGTTCAGAAGCGCGCGCCCGTCGCCATCGGCCATTTCCAGCAGCGCCTCGCGCGCGGGGCCGGTCAGCGGCAGGCTGCGATCCAGCTCGCGTTCCGCCCGCTGCGCCAGCAACTCCAGATCGGCGAGCGACAGGCGGTCGAGAAGGATCACCTGCGCGCGCGACAGAAGGGCGGCGTTCAGTTCAAAGGACGGATTCTCGGTGGTGGCACCGACCAGCGTGATCGTGCCATCTTCCATATGCGGCAGGAAACTGTCCTGCTGCGACTTGTTGAAGCGGTGGATCTCATCCACGAACAGGAGCGTCCCCTGCCCTGATTTCCGGCGCAGCTTGGCCTGCTCGAAGACCTTGCGCAATTCCGGCACGCCCGAGAAAATCGCGCTGATCTGGGTGAATTGCTGGTCCGTCTGATCCGCGAGCAGCCGCGCGATGGTGGTCTTGCCGACGCCGGGCGGCCCCCAGAGGATGAGCGAGGCCAGTTCCCCGCCCGCGAGCATCGCGCCCAGCGGGCCGTCGGGGCCAAGTGCCTTGTCCTGCCCGATCACCTCGGAGAGCGCGCGCGGGCGCAGCCGGTCCGCAAGCGGGCGGGGCGCGTCAATGGGCGCATCGGGGGGCGCAGGGTCGGTGCGGTCGAAGAGGTCTGCCATGAAATCACCTTAGCCGGGGCCTGCGCGCTCGGAAAGCTCAGAGGCGAAACCGCAGGGTCATGCGCCGCCCGTCGCGCAGCACCTCGATCTGCCAGTTGCGCAGGGGTTCCGCCGCGAGTGTCATAACATCATCCGTGGATGTGACCGGCATTCCGTTGATCGAGATCAGGATATCGCCCTCGCGCAACCCGGTGCGCGCGGCGATATCGCGCAGCTCTATGACCAGAATCCCCTGTGCATCGGGCGAGAGGTTATATTCGGCGCTGACCGCCGGGTTGATCCGGGCGACCGAGAGGCCCCGCAACGCCGATCTCTGGATGATCGTTCGCTCGGCACGGTCGGGTATGTCCGGAGGCGCGATCAGCGCGATTGTCGCGTCCTGCACCCTTTCCCTGCGGCGGAAGGTCAGATCGGCCTCTGCCCCCAGCCCGCGCGCAGCGAGCCGGAACATCATTTCAGGGCCGGAATTGACCGCAGCCCCATCAACGCTGAGCACCACATCCCCGCGTTGGAGACCAGCCTGCGCGAGCGGGCTGTCAGGATGGATGTCGAGGAGGATCACCCCTTCGGGGACCGGCTGGTCAAAGGCCTCGGCGATAGAGGCATCCACAGCCTGCGCGGTCACTCCGGCCCAGGGCCGCTGGAAGCGTGTGCGGCCCTCGCGTGCCTGTGTCACGACCTGGGCCACCAGATTGGCCGGGATGGCGAAGCCGATCCCGTGCGAGGCCCCCGAACGCGAGATGATGGCGGTATTCACGCCGACCAGCCGTCCCTGCATGTCGACCAGAGCGCCGCCCGAATTGCCGGGATTGATCGGGGCATCGGTCTGGATGAAATAGCCGCGACCAGACCCCACGGCGATGCCCGAGCGTGCGAGACCCGAAATGATCCCGCTGGAAACGGTCTGGCCCACACCGAAGGGGTTACCGATGGCCAGCACAAGTTCGCCGACTTCCACGGCATCCGAATCGGCAAATTCCAGCACGGGCAGATCGCGCGCATCGCGCAGTTTCAGCACCGCAAGGTCGCTTTCCTCATCGGTCAGGATGATCTCTGCATCAAATTCACGCCGGTCATTCAGGATGACCCGGATTTCCGTCGCATTCCCGACCACATGAAAATTCGACACGACAATACCATCCTCGGACAGGATCACACCGGAACCGAGCGAATTCTGCACGCGTGGCGTGACCTGCCCGAAATTGCGGAACAG
Organism: Natronohydrobacter thiooxidans; assembly: GCF_001884735.1. Taxonomy (GTDB): domain Bacteria; phylum Pseudomonadota; class Alphaproteobacteria; order Rhodobacterales; family Rhodobacteraceae; genus Roseinatronobacter; species Roseinatronobacter thiooxidans_A. The sequence continues at coordinate 74,414 of NZ_MJAP01000019.1, forward strand.
ATCGCCGAAAAACGGGTCATCCGCGAAAGGACTGCTGCGTTGTTCCACAACACGCTGGGCGTAGATGTTGACGACAGCAGGCGCGGTCTCGCGCACGACCGGGGCGAAGCTGAGCTGGATCTGGGCCTGCGATGCCGGGACGGTCTCGGATGTCGCTGCGGGGGCCGCGAGAATTGCGGCGCAGAACAGGGCAAGGGACAGGAAACGCATGGGATCGAACTCCGCTGATCGCTGCGCAGGATATAGGGGCACGCGGGGCGTGGTTTCAATGCAAAAGGCCCGCACGCTGCGCGTGCGGGCCTCGTTGTCTCGGGTCGACCGAGATCAATCCTCGGAAGCCTCTTCGGCTTCCAGACGCGCCAGATCGGCAGCGCCTTTGGCATTCACATCGCGCTCGACGAATTCGATGATCGCCATCGGGGCCATGTCGCCATAGCGGAAGCCTGCTTTCAGAACGCGCACATAGCCGCCCTGACGATCCTTGTAGCGCGGACCCAGCACTTCGAAGAGCTTGGCCACATCCTTGTCTTCTTTCAGCTGCGCGGCGGCCTGACGGCGCGCATGCAGATCACCGCGCTTGGCCAGCGTGATCAGCTTTTCGATGATCGGGCGCAGTTCCTTGGCCTTGGGCAGGGTGGTCTTGATCTGCTCATGTTCGATGAGCGAGCCGCACATATTCGCAAACAGCGCCTTGCGGTGCTCATGGGTGCGGTTCAGGCGGCGGTATCCTCTGGCGTGACGCATGGTGTCTCTCCTTCAACGTCTTGTTTTGCTTTGTCCGGCCCCGGCTGCGTGACCGGGACTCTCCTTGGGGCATTGTGCCCGGGTGTCGTTGGGTGCGTGCTGAGCACGCACCCTACAGGTTCAGAACTGATCCTCGAACCGCTTGGCGAGGTCATCGATATTCTCAGGCGGCCATTCCTCGACATCCATGCCCAGATGCAGCCCCATGCCCGAAAGCACTTCCTTGATCTCGTTCAGCGACTTGCGCCCGAAATTCGGCGTGCGCAGCATCTCGGCTTCGGTTTTCTGGATCAGATCGCCGATATAGACGATATTGTCGTTCTTCAGGCAGTTGGCAGACCGCACCGACAGTTCCAGCTCATCCACCTTCTTCAGCAGAAGCGGGTTGAATTCCAGACCGTCATCATCATCCTTCGAGCTTGCCGATTCAGGCTCGTCGAAATTCACGAAGATCTGCAACTGGTCCTGCAGAATCCGCGCGGCATAAGCGACCGCATCTTCCGCGCTGACAGACCCATCGGTCTCGACCTTCATCGTCAGCTTGTCATAATCGAGTACCTGTCCCTCACGGGTCGGCTGAACCTCGTAGCTGGCTTTCTTCACCGGCGAGAAGATCGCGTCGATCGGGATCAGACCGATCGGTGCATCCTCGGGGCGGTTCTTGTCGGCAGAGACATAGCCCTTCCCGGTATTCACCGTCAGCTCCATATAGACCGAAGCGCCGTCATCGAGATGGCAGATCACCTGATCCTTGTTCAGGACTTCAATCCCGGCGCTGGTCTGAATGTCACCCGCAGTCACGACGCCCGGGCCATTGGCCGAAATCGACAGCCGCTTCGGGCCTTCGACATCCATGCGCAGCGACACGGTTTTCAGGTTGAGTACGATATCGGTCACATCCTCGCGCACACCCGGCACGGAGGAGAATTCATGCAGCACATTGTCGATCTGCACCGAGGTGATCGCGGCACCCTGCAGCGACGACATCAGCACGCGACGCAGCGCATTGCCCAGCGTCAGACCAAAGCCACGCTCCAGAGGCTCGGCGACCACAGTCGCCTGACGCATCGGGTCGGCACCGGGCTTGACCTCAAGCTGCGAGGGTTTGATCAATTCTTGCCAATTCTTGTGGATCATGCGGTCGCCTCCATACTTGTTGCAGCGCCATGTCCGATACGTTGCAACGCCCGAGGGTCAAAATGACGAAAGCAGGCCGCATGAACCATGCGACCCGCCAAAGGTTACGGAAGTGTCAGACGCGACGACGCTTCGGGGGGCGGCAGCCGTTATGCGCCATCGGCGTGACATCACGGATCGAGGTGATGTTGAAGCCGACAGCGGCCAGCGCGCGCAGCGCGGATTCGCGACCCGAGCCGGGGCCCTGAACTTCGACTTCCAGCGTCTTGACGCCATGTTCCTGCGCTTTCTTGCCAGCATCTTCCGCGGCAAGCTGCGCAGCATAGGGGGTCGATTTACGCGAGCCCTTGAAGCCCATGGTGCCGGCAGAGGACCATGCAATTGCATTGCCCTGCACATCCGAGATCAGAACCTTGGTGTTGTTGAAGCTGGAATTCACATGCGCGACGCCAGCAGCGATATTCTTGCGGACCTTCCGCTTGACGCGGGTTTTATCACGAGCCATCGTTCTGCCCTTCCCTTACTTCTTCTTGCCAGCAATGGCTTTTGCGGGGCCTTTGCGCGTGCGCGCATTGGTATGGGTGCGCTGACCGCGCACAGGCAGGTTGCGACGATGACGCAGGCCGCGATAGGAACCGAGATCCATCATGCCCTTGATATTCATCTGCACTTCACGGCGCAGGTCGCCCTCGACCGTGAAATTCGCGTCGATATGCTCGCGCACGGCAAGCACTTCGGCATCAGAGAGTTCGTTCACACGGCGCGTCAGGTCGATCCCGACTGCGGTGCAGATATCGACGGCGGATTTCGGGCCGATACCGTGGATATAAGTGAGAGCGATGGGGACACGTTTCCCCGTCGGAATATTGACGCCAGCAATACGAGCCACGCGGTTTCATCCTTTTTTCTGTTGCGGTTCCGTAATCCCAGAACCTTTTTTCACAACACGAGGGCCAGTCTCCCGCGTGCCTTCCAAACGAAAGGCGCCCCGTATCCGAGGCGCGATTCGACGTTCGAGCGTTTCGCCTATGTCGTTTTGCCAGCGAGGTCAAGTGGCCGCTGCTCACAGTGGCGTGGACCTGCCTGCGCCGGGGTTTCAGCTGTCCAGAATCGCCGAAATCCCGCTGGCAACAGCATCCATCTCGCCCATACCATCGAGCGACCGCAGCAGCCCTTTGGCGTGGTAATAGCCCAGCAGCGGAGATGTCTGCTTGTAATAGGACATCAGGCGCACGCGCAGCGAGTCTTCCGAATCATCGGCGCGGCGCAGGAACTCGGTTCCGCCGCAGATATCGCAGCGCCCTTTGACCTTGGGCTGCCGGGTCACATCGTGATAGACCTCGCCGCAAGAGGCACAGGAAAAGCGCCCGGTGATGCGCGCGACCAGCGCCTCGTCATCGACGGCCATTTCGATCACATGCGCGATCTGCGTGCCGCGGGCCTGCAGCAACGCGCCAAGCGCATCCGCCTGTGCCAGAGTCCGCGGGAAACCGTCAAAGATCACATCAGCACCTGCAACCGAATCGAGCTTCTCGGCGATCAGGCCGATCACGATCTCGTCGGTGACAAGTTCCCCGCGCGCCATCACCTCGGCGACGCGTTGGCCCATTTCGGTCCCCGAGCTTTTCGCCTCGCGCAGCATGTCCCCGGTCGAGAGCTGAACAAAGCCGCGCTCGCTGACAAGACGCTTGGCCTGCGTGCCTTTCCCCGCGCCGGGCGGGCCAATGAGAATGATATTCATCATCGACGCGCCGGCGGTTTGGAGCGGCCATTCGCGCCGCTCTTGCGTCCACGACTGCGCAGCTGGGATTTCTCCAGCAGACCCTCATATTGATGCGCGACGAGATGCGACTGAACCCGGTTGATCGTATCCATCGTCACCGAGACGACAATCAGCACCGAGGTTCCGCCGAAATAGAACGGAATGGCAAGCTGACCGCGCAGGATTTCGGGCATGAGACAGACGGCCGCGAGATAGATCGCCCCGACCGTCACGATCCGCGTCACCACATAGTCGAGATATTCCTCGGTGCGCTTGCCGGGACGGATGCCGGGAATGAACCCGTTCTGGTTCTTCAGATTCTCTGCGACATCCTCGGTCTTGAAGGACACATTCTGCGTGTAGAAGAAGGTGAAGAAGATGATCATCGCGGTGAAGAACACCAGATAGGCGGGCTGGCCCGGGCCGAAATAGGCCAGCAGGGTCGCCATGATCTCGCTTTGCGCGTTGCCCGAAAACGTCGCGATGGTCGTCGGCAGCAGCAGCAGCGACGAGGCGAAGATGGCCGGGATCACATTGGCGGGGTTGACCTTGATCGGCAGATGCGAGGCGCCGCCATCAAAGACCTTCATGCCGACCTGACGCCGCGGATACTGGATGGTGATCTTGCGGATCGCGCGTTCCATGAACACCACGAAGGCGATCAGCACCACCATCATCACCATCACCCCGATGATCACCGCAGGCGAGATATCACCGGACCGGCCCTGGCTGAGGAAGGTGGCAAGGGCTGCCGGAATCTCGGCAATGATGCCCACGAAGATGATCAGCGAAATGCCGTTGCCGATGCCGCGCTCGGTGATCTGCTCGCCCAGCCACATCAGGAACATGGTGCCGCCCACAAGGGTAATCACGACTGCCGCACGGAAGAACCAGCCCGGATCGGTCGCCAGATCCCCGGCCTCCAGCGACACGGCCAGACCATAGGATTGCCCGGTTGCAAGGATCACGGTCAGGTAGCGTGTATACTGGTTCAGCTTGCGCCGCCCCAACTCGCCCTCTTTCTTCAGCGCTTTCCACGGCTCATACATGGCGCCGACCAGCTGCACGATGATCGCGGCGGAAATATAGGGCATGATTCCGAGGGCAAAGATCCCCATCCGGCTGATCGCCCCGCCCGTGAACATGTTGAGCATGCCGCCGATTCCGGAAGCCGCCTCATCCATGAAATCACGCAGCGCATTTCCATCAATCCCTGGAACGGGAATATAGGTGCCGATGCGATAGACGATCAGAAGGCCAAGCGCGAAGAAGATGCGGCGACGCAAATCAGTGGCTTTGGCCAGCGCCCCCCAGCTTGTATTCGCGGCGAGTTGATCAGCAGCAGATGCCATGCGCGTCTCTCTTTGTCATGTCAGCGCCGCCAGACCGGGGTCCGGTCGGCGGCGCGAAAACCCTGTATGTGGATGTAAGCGCCCTGTCGGGCACTCACAACCATTATTCGGCAGCAGCCGCCTCGTTTTTCGTCGCGGGCGCGATGATTTCCAGCTTGCCCCCGGCTTTCTCGACCGCTTCAACCGCCGATTTCGACGCGCCGCTGACCTGCAGCGTCACCTTGGACGAAATCTCGCCCTTGGCCAGAACGCGGATGCCATCGAGCTTGCGGCGCACCAGACCCGAGGCGACCAGCGCGTCCTCGGTGATCGCATTGGCGGCGTCAAGCTTGCCCTCGGCGAGGAACTTCTCGATCAGGCCAAGATTGACCACAGCGAAGCTCTTGCGGTTGGGCTTGTTGAAGCCACGCTTCGGCAGGCGCATGTACAGCGGCATCTGGCCGCCTTCATAGGAATTGATCGCCACACCAGAACGGGATTTCTGACCCTTGATACCACGGCCAGCCATCTTGCCCTTGCCCGAACCGGGGCCACGCGCAACGCGCTTCTTGGTCTTGGTTGCGCCGGGATTGTCGCGCAGTTCATTCAGTTTCATGTCGCTTCTCCTTAGGCCGGAAAGCCCTGCCAGCGACGGATCAGGGCCACACGGCGAAAATGTGAGTAGGGTGCGTGCTCAGCACGCACCCTACGGGAAGTTTCAGCCGCGCTCTTCGATGATTGCGACCAGATGCGGGATCGAATTCACCATGCCGCGCACGGAAGGCGTATCTTCCAGCTCGCGCGTGCGGTGCATCTTGTTCAGGCCCAGACCTTTCAGCGTTGCACGCTGGATGGCGGGGCGGCGGATCGGCGAGCCGATCTGCTTGACGACGATGGTTTTTGCCATAGTTCTCGCTCCTTACGCCTCAGCCGTCTCGGCTTCGGGCTTGCGGAGGATATCCGCCACCTTCTTGCCGCGACGCTGTGCCACCTGACGGGGGCTGGCGGAATTGCGCAGCGCGTCAAAGGTTGCCCGAACCATGTTATAGGGGTTCTGGCTGCCCTGCGACTTTGCCACAACATCCTGCAGACCCAGCATCTCGAACACGGCGCGCATCGGACCACCGGCAATGATACCGGTCCCCGGCACGGCCTGACGCATGATGACCTTGCCAGCCCCATGGCGCCCTTCGATGTCATGATGCAGCGTGCGGCCATCTTTCAGCGGCACGCGGATCATCTGGCGCTTGGCCTGTTCGGTTGCCTTGCGGATCGCCTCGGGCACTTCTTTCGCCTTGCCCTTGCCGAAGCCCACGCGGCCGCGCTGATCGCCGACCACCACGAGAGCTGCAAAGCCGAAGCGCTTACCCCCCTTCACGGTTTTCGACACGCGGTTGATCGCAACCAGACGATCGGCGAATTCCGGGGTTTCCTCGGCGCGATCGCGACGGTCCCGGCGGTTTTCTCTTTCTGCCATAATCGTCTCCTCAGAACTTCAGGCCGCCTTCACGGGCAGCATCGGCAAGCGCCTTGACTTTCCCGTGAAAGATGAAACCACCGCGGTCGAAATAGCACTCCTCGACGCCAGCGGCTTTCGCGCGCTCGGCAATCGCGGCGCCGACCTTGGCAGCAGCGTCCTTGTTGTTGGTGCCTGCCAACCCGAAATCCTTTTCGAGCGTCGAGGCCGAGGCCAGGGTCACACCGTTGATATCGTCGATCAACTGAACGCTGATGTTCTTGTTCGACCGGTGCACCGACAGGCGCGGACGCCCATTGGCCGTTTTCTTGATCTTGTTCCGCACGCGCAAGCGGCGTTTCTGGAACAGCTTTTGCTTCGTGTTCGCCATTTGTCGCGCCCTTACTTCTTCTTGCCTTCCTTGCGGAAGATATACTCATCCTTGTAGCGGATCCCCTTGCCCTTATAGGGCTCGGGCGAACGCCACTTGCGGATATTCGCAGCCGTCTCGCCGACGAGTTGCTGGTCAATACCTTCCACAACGATTTCAGTCTGCTTCGGAACCGTGATCGTGATGCCCTCGGGCACGTTGAACACGACCTCGTGGCTGTAGCCCAGCGACAGCTTAAGATCCTTGCCGGCCATGGCGGCGCGGTAACCCACACCCACCAGTTCCAACTCTTTCTTGAAGCCACCGGTGACGCCCTGTGCCAGATTCGCAACCATCGAGCGGGTCATGCCCCACTGCTGGCGCGCGCGCTTGGACAGGCCACGCGGCTTGATCGTGACGACGTTGCCGTCAAGGATCACATCCACATCATCCCCGGCCGTGAAGCTGCGGGTGCCCTTGGGGCCCTTGACCTCGATGGTCTGGCCCTTGACCTGAGCCGAAACACCCGAAGGCAGTTCGACAGGCTTTTTGCCAATACGTGACATCTCAGCCCTCCTCAGAATACACGGCAGAGCACTTCGCCGCCAACATTGGCAGCCCGTGCGCTTGCATCGGACATCACGCCTTTCGGCGTGGAGACAACCGAGATACCGAGGCCATTGCGGACCTGCGGGATCTCCTGAACACCGGAATAGACGCGGCGACCGGGCTTCGAGATGCGCTTGAGTTCGCGGATCACGGGCTGGCCATCGGCATATTTCAGCGAGATTTCCAGTTCCGGGTGGCCGCTTGCCGCCGTCACATGCTCATAGCCACGGATGTAGCCTTCGTCTTTCAGCACATCCAGAACCCAGGCGCGCAGCTTGGAGGCAGGCGTGCGGACAGTGGATTTGCCGCGCATCTGCGCATTGCGGATACGGGTCAGCATATCGCCGAGAGGATCGTTCATCGACATCTTGCGATCTCCTTACCAGCTCGACTTGACCATGCCGGGAATTTGGCCCTTCGAGGCCAGATCCCGCAGCGCGATCCGCGACAGTTTCAGTTTCCGGTAGTAGGCTTTCGGACGGCCCGTCAGCTGGCAGCGGTTGTGCAGGCGCGTCTCGGAGGAGTTGCGCGGCAGTTGTGCCAGTTTCAGATTCGCCTTGAAACGCTCTTCCATCGGGCGTTCGGCATCGGCAGCGATTGCTTTCAGCTCAGCGCGCTTGGCAGCATATTTCGCCACAAGCTGTTGACGCTTCTTCTCGCGCTCGACCATTGCTTTTTTAGCCATTGGTTCTCTCCCTCTCGCGTCAGCTGTTGAAGGGCATGTTGAAATTCTTCAACAGCGCCTTGGCTTCTGCGTCGGTTTTCGCGGTGGTGCAGATGATGATGTCCATACCCCACATCTCGTCGATCTGATCGAAATTGATCTCGGGGAAGACGATATGTTCCTTGATGCCCATGGCGTAGTTGCCACGGCCGTCAAAGGACGTGCCTTTCACGCCGCGGAAGTCGCGCACGCGCGGCAGCGCCACGGTGATCAGACGGTCAAGGAATTCATACATCCGGTCACCGCGCAGAGTGACCTTGACACCGAGCGGCATCTCTTCGCGGACCCGGAAGCCAGCAATCGAGTTACGCGCCTTGGTGATCACGGCTTTCTGGCCAGCAATCGCAGTCAGATCGGCCTGGGCCGACTTGATCTTCTTGCTGTCCTTGACGGCTTCGCCGATGCCCATGTTCAGCACGATCTTGTCGAGCTTCGGGATCATCATGTCGTTCTTGTAGCCGAATTCTTCTTTCATCGCCGCGCGGATGCTGTCTTTGTAGACAGCCTTCAGGCGGGGCGTGTAGGTGGCTGCGTCAAGCATCAGATCGCCTCCCCGGTTGTCTTGGCAAACCGCACTTTCTGCTCGCCTTCCATGCGGAAGCCGACGCGCGTTGCCTTGCCATTGCCATCGACCAGAGCGAGGTTCGACAGATCGATCGGCATCGCCTGCGGCAAACGGCCGCCCTGCGTGGTCTGGCTTTGCTTGGTGTGGCGGATCGCGATGTTCAGACCATCGACAACAGCCTTGTTGTCGGCAGGCATCACGCGGCTGATCTGACCGGTCTTGCCTTTGTCCTTGCCAGCAAGAACGACAACCTTGTCACCTTTTTTCAGTTTCGCAGCCATCACAACACCTCCGGCGCGAGCGAGATGATCTTCATGAAGTTCTTCGCGCGCAATTCACGAACAACCGGCCCGAAGATACGGGTGCCGACAGGCTCGCCTGCATTGTTCAGAATGACTGCGGCATTGCGGTCGAAACGGATGGCGGTGCCATCTTCACGACGAACTTCCTTGGCGGTGCGCACGACGACAGCCTTGCGGACATCGCCTTTCTTCACGCGGCCTTTCGGAATGGCTTCCTTGACCGATACCACGATGATGTCGCCCACGGACGCATAGCGCCGCTTGGACCCACCGAGGACCTTGATGCACTGAACCCGGCGAGCGCCAGAGTTATCAGCAACATCCAGATTGGTCTGCATCTGGATCATTTGGTGTCTCCCGACCTTTGGGCCTCATTGCCCAGGGTTTCGATAAGACTGAAAGGTCTGGTTACGCGGTGGCGTCGACCAGAACCTCCCAGCGTTTGGTTTTCGAGATCGGCGCGCATTCGATGATGCGCACGGTGTCGCCGACCTTGAACTGGTTCTCCGGATCATGGGCACGGTACTTCTTCGTGCTGCGAACCGTTTTCTTCATGACGGGGTGCGTGAAGCGGCGCTCGACCAGAACCGTGACGGTCTGATCGTTCTTGTCGCTCGTCACTTTGCCTTGCAGGATGCGTTTGGGCATGGTCGGAGCTCCTTAATTCGCCGCCGCAGCGCGGGCTTTTTCGTTGAGGATGGTCGAAACGCGGGCAGCGTCGCGACGCACCTGACGGATGCGGGCTGTGTTGTCCAGCTGGTTGGTCGCTTTCTGGAAACGCAGGTTGAACGCTTCCTTTTTCAACGACACCAGCTGATCGCGCAGCTGATCCGGAGTCTTGTTACGCAGATCTTCGGCTTTCATGGCCATTCCTTCAGTCAACAATCACCGGAGGGCCCCCGAAAGGGTCACCCTGATTCCCGGCGGAGGTGGATGAGCGCGTGCTATAGGCGGGATACGCCCGTTTGGCAAGGGCCCTTGCTGGGAAGAAAACATCCCGGCCCATCAGAGCCGGGATATCAATGTGTGGAGTAGGGTGCGTGCTGAGCACGCACCCTACGGATCACCAGTCTTCGCGTGCGACGACGCGGGTCTTGATCGGCAGTTTCATCGCCGCCAGACGCAGTGCTTCGCGGGCGGTGGCGTCATTCACGCCATCGATCTCGAACATCACGCGACCGGGCTTGACTTTCGCGGCCCAGAAATCAACCGAGCCCTTACCTTTACCCATCCGCACTTCGGTGGGTTTCGAGGTGACAGGCACATCCGGGAAGATACGGATCCAGACGCGACCCTGACGCTTCATGTGGCGCGTCATGGCCCGGCGGGCAGCTTCGATCTGGCGCGCGGTGATGCGCTCGGGCTCGACAGCTTTCAGGCCATAGCTGCCGAAGTTCAGGTCAAACCCGCCCTTCGCCTCGCCATGAATACGGCCCTTGTGCTGCTTGCGGAACTTGGTCCGTTTCGGTTGCAACATTGTGTTTCTCCTTCAAACGGATCAGCGACGCGGGCGCTGGGCGCCGCCGCTGTCCTGAAGTTCCTGATGCCGGCGGTCACGGGCCTGCGGATCATGTTCCATGATCTCGCCCTTGAAGATCCAGACCTTCACACCGATGATCCCGTAGGCCGTCAGCGCTTCGGAATGCGCGTGATCGATATCGGCGCGCAGCGTGTGCAGCGGCACGCGACCTTCGCGATACCATTCGGTCCGTGCGATCTCGGCGCCGCCCAGACGACCCGCCAGGTTCACGCGGATCCCGAGGGCGCCCATGCGCATGGCGTTCTGAACCGCACGCTTCATCGCACGACGGAAGCTCACACGACGCTCAAGCTGCTGACAGATGCTCTCGGCCACCAGTTGCGCATCGAGTTCCGGCTTGCGGACTTCCACGATGTTCAGGTGCAGATCGCTGTCCGTCAGATTCGCCAGCTTCTTGCGCAGCGTCTCGATATCCGCGCCTTTCTTGCCGATGATCACACCCGGACGGGCCGTGTGGATCGTCACGCGGCATTTCTTGTGCGGGCGCTCGATGATCACGCGGCTGACGCCAGCCTGCTTGCATTCTTCATTGATGAACTCGCGGATCTTCAGATCCTCAAGCAGAAGATTGCCGTAATCCTTGCTGTCAGCGAACCAGCGGCTGTCCCAGGTGCGGTTCACCTGAAGGCGCATGCCAATCGGATTGACCTTCTGACCCATTATGCTTGCTCCTCGACCTGGCGAACCTTGATGGTCAGTTCTGAAAACGGCTTCATGATCTTGCCGAAGCGGCCCCGTGCACGCGGACGGCCGCGCTTCATCACAAGGTTCTTGCCAACCCAGGCTTCTGCGACGACGAGTTCATCGACGTCCAGACCGTGGTTGTTCTCCGCATTGGCAATCGCCGATTGCAGGCATTTCTTCACATCGCCCGCGATCCGCTTCTTGGAGAAGGTCAGATCGGCCAGCGCCTTGTCCACCTTCTTGCCGCGGATCATGGCAGCGACCAGGTTCAGCTTCTGCGGCGAGGTGCGCAGCATGCGCGACTTCGCCATCGCTTCGTTCTCGGCCACGCGGCGCGGATTTGTCTCTTTACCCATGGCTTATTTCCGTTTCGCTTTCTTGTCGGCGGCGTGCCCGTAATAGGTGCGCGTCGGCGAGTATTCGCCAAACTTCTGGCCGATCATGTCCTCGGTCACATTCACCGGAATATGCTTCTTGCCGTTGTAGACGCCGAAAGTCAGGCCCACGAATTGCGGCAGGATGGTCGAGCGACGCGACCAGATCTTGATGACTTCATTGCGACCCGAATCGCGTGCTTTCTCGGCCTTTTTCAGGACGTAAGCATCGACGAAAGGGCCCTTCCAAACTGAACGTGCCATGGATTAGCGACCCTTCTTCTTCGCGTGGCGAGACCGCAGGATGTATTTGTCGGTCTGCTTGTTCGAGCGCGTCTTGCGGCCCTTGGTGTCCTTGCCCCAGGGCGTGACCGGCGTGCGCCCCCCCGAGGTCCGGCCCTCACCACCACCATGCGGGTGATCGATCGGGTTCATGGCGACACCGCGCACCGACGGGCGCTTGCCCTGATGACGGGTGCGGCCAGCCTTGCCGAAATTCTGGTTCGAGTTGTCGGGGTTCGACACCGCGCCAACCGTCGCCATGCATTCCTGACGCACCAGACGCAGCTCGCCCGAGGAGAGACGGATCTGGGCATAGCCACCATCGCGACCAACGAACTGGGCATAGGTGCCTGCTGCACGCGCGATCTGGCCGCCCTTGCCGGGCTTCATCTCGATATTGTGCACGATCGTCCCGATGGGCATGCCGGAGAAGGGCATCGCGTTGCCGGGTTTGATATCGGCCTTGGCCGAGGCCACAACCTTGTCGCCGACAGCCAGACGCTGCGGTGCAAGGATATAGGCCTGCTCGCCGGTCTCGTACTTGATCAGCGCGATGAAGGCCGTGCGGTTGGGATCATATTCGATCCGCTCAACCGTTGCCGGAACGTCAAGCTTGTTGCGCTTGAAATCCACGATACGATAGAGACGCTTTGCGCCACCACCAATGCGGCGTGCCGTGATACGTCCGGTATTGTTCCGACCGCCCGATTTGGTCAGACCCTCGGTGAGGGCCTTGACAGGGCGACCTTTCCAAAGCTCCGAACGGTCGATCAGCACCAGCCCGCGCTGGCCCGGCGTCGTTGGTTTATACGACTTGAGTGCCATGCTTTCTGTCTTCCGTGTGCTCTGGACCAAAAGGTCCGGTTGTCGTGATGCGGCCCCGGAGGTCCGCGCCAAATAACCAGCGGCCCCGAGAGCGTCGGGGCCGCTGAGTCGTGGTGCCTATATCAAAGGCCCGTGGTCACGTCGATAGCATTTCCCTCTTCGAGGGTGACATATGCTTTCTTCACGTCCTTGCGGCGGCCGCGCATCCCGCGGAACACTTTGGCCTTGCCTTTGGTGATCGTCGTGTTGACCGCTTTCACCTTCACACCAAAGATCGCTTCAACCGCGTCCTTGATCTGGGGTTTGTTCGCGTCGATCGCCACTTCGAACACAACCGCATTGGCCTCTGACGCCATGGTTGCCTTTTCGGTGATGATCGGCTTGCGGATCACGTCATAATGCTGTGCGTTCGCGCTCATGCCAGTCGAGCCTCCAATGCTTCAAGCCCGGCGCGCGTGATCACCAGCGTGTCACGGCGCAGGATGTCATAGACATTGGCCCCGATGGAGGGCAGCACATCGATGCCGTCCAGATTGCGCGCGGCGCGGGCGAAATTCTCGTTCACCTCGGCCCCGTCAATGACCAGTGCCTTTTTCCAGCCCAGTTCCTTGGCGGCCTTGGCCAGCACTGCGGTCTTGGCTTCCGCCATATCCGTCGTGTCCAGCACCACCAGCTTGCCGCTGCCAGCCTTGGCCGAAAGCGCAAGCTTCAGACCAAGTGCGCGGACCTTCTTGGGAAGGTCAAACGCATGGCTGCGGGGCGTGGGGCCCTTGTAGACACCACCCTTGCGGAAGATCGGCGCATTGCGATCGCCGTGGCGTGCGCCACCGGTGCCCTTCTGGCGGTAGATCTTCTTGGTGGAATAGCTGGTTTCCGAGCGGGTCTTGACCTTGTGGGTACCAGCCTGGGCTTTCGCCCGCTGCCAGCGCACCACACGGTGCAGGATATCGGCGCGCGGCTCGAGGCCAAAAATGGCCTCATTGAGCTCGACTTCACCGGCATTGCCTGCCTGCAGATTGACAACGTCGAGTTTCATCTCACTCGCCTTCCTTCTTCTCGGCTTCAACCTGAGCCTCGGCCTCTGCCAGCGCAGCATCCTGCGCCGCGGCTTCAGCTTCCAGCGCAGCCAGACGTGCGGCTTCTTCCTCGGCAGCAGCCGCAGCGGCAGCTTCCTCAGCAGCCTTGCGTGCGGCATCAGCAGCGGATTTCAGCGCGGCAGGCAGGATCGCATTCTCGGGGAAGGGTTTCTTCACCGCATCCTTGATCGTGACCCAGCCACCTTTCGAGCCCGGCACAGCACCCTTGACCATGATCAGGCCGCGATCGCTGTCGGTCTTGACGACCTGCAGGTTCTGCGTGGTGACACGGGCAGCGCCCATGTGACCGGCCATCTTCTTGCCTTTGAACACCTTGCCAGGATCCTGACACTGCCCGGTCGAGCCGTGCGAGCGGTGGCTGATCGACACACCATGCGAGGCGCGAAGACCACCGAAGTTGTGGCGCTTCATCGCACCAGCAAACCCCTTACCGATCGAGGTGCCTGCAATATCGACGAACTGACCCGCGAAATAGTGGTCAGCCGTGATCTCTTCACCGACTTCGATCAGGTTCTCGGGGCTCACGCGGAATTCGGCCAGCTTGCGCTTGGGCGCAACATTGGCGCGCGCGAAATGGCCACGCATCGGCGCGGAGACGCGCTTTGCCTTGGCCGTACCGGCGCCAAGCTGAACAGCCGTGTAGCCATCCTTGTCAGCGGTGCGGGTCGAGACGACCTGCAGCCCGTCCAGTTGCAGGACAGTCACGGGAACTTGCCGCCCGTCCTCCAGAAACAGCCGGGTCATCCCCAGCTTCTTTGCAATCACTCCAGAGCGCATTGTCCTGGTTCCTTAAACTTTGATCTCGACATCAACCCCGGCGGCGAGGTCGAGCTTCATCAGCGCGTCCACGGTCTGGGGGGTCGGGTCGACGATGTCGAGCAGACGCTTATGCGTCCGGATTTCCCACTGGTCGCGCGACTTCTTGTCGATATGCGGGCCGCGCAGAACGGTGAATTTCTCGATCTTGTTGGGCAGCGGGATCGGACCGCGCACAGTTGCCCCCGTGCGCTTGGCCGTGTTGACGATTTCCTGCGTGCTGGCATCAAGCACGCGGTAATCGAAGGCCTTGAGCCGGATGCGGATATTCTGACCTTGCATCTTCTTTTCCTTCGGAAGGAGCGGTGCGTGGAAACCACGCACCCTACTCACAGCCTTGATTACTTGATGATTTTC
>NZ_MJAP01000002.1 GCF_001884735.1 Natronohydrobacter thiooxidans
CAAATCCTGTCCCCGCAACCATCGTTACTTGCCCAACACGCCCACCTTCACGGTGGGCGTTGGCATTTGTACCTCCTTCCCCACCACATAGCGCGATGATCGCGCCCAATTCCCCATAAAGCTCAATCACATGCCCGTTTGGCGCGTCCGGGTCCGGGATCATCGCGATCCGATCCACCAGTCCGCGCAGCACGTCTGCCGCCTGGGCTCGGGTGCCGTCCTGATCCAGTGCCGCGCTAAGATCGGCAACCTTGCGCGCATAGACATCCGAAAGGCAGGGGTGCAGCGTCACAGGTGATGGGTCTGGCAAAGCTGCAATCCGAGCCTCCAGATCCTTGCGCTCGGCCTCCAGCGCGTCCATGCGCACCTTCATGCTGTCCTGGAACATGCCTTTTGCGATGGCATCAATCATATTGCTGATCTCTTTGTCCAAGGCTTCCAGCCGCCGCCTGTGGTTTTCGCGCGCGGTGGTATCCTGTGCATCGGCTTCGCGCAGCGCGCGTCGATATTCATCGATGAATTCGCGCACCAGATCCGGATGCATCAGCTTGTCGCGGAGGCCTGAAAGGATGCGGGTTTCGAGATCTTTGCGCAAGATCGTCTTGCGATTGTTGCAGGTGCCCTTGTTACGTGCTGCAGAGCAACCGTAGCGCGTTGCGCTGATCATGATGTAATTCGACCCACAGCACCCGCATTTCAACACCCCAGAAAACAAATAAATCGGGCGTTTGCCGCGCTCGGCCCGCGGCGCGCCGGTTTCAGCAGTGGCATCGCGCGCGCTCACGATACTCTCTCGGATCGCGCCTTGGCGACGTTTGACGCGGTCCCACAGGTCATCATTGATGATGCGCAGATGCGGAACTTCCTCGATGTTCCATTGATCGGTCGGGTTTGCTCGGGCCTGACGCTTGCCCGTATCAGGATCCTTTACAAAGCGCTGGCGGTTCCAGATAAGCCGTCCGACATAAAGCTCGTTGTTCAGAATGCCTGTGCCGCGCTTCCAGTTTCCCGAAATTGTAGAGAAAGACCATGTGCCGGTGCCCTTCCCACCCGCGCGCGGGGACGGGACGCCGTCATTGTTCAGCCCCTTCGCAATGGTGCGCGCAGAGCGCCCTTGGTCATATTCTGTAAAGATCCGGCGCACGATTGCGGCTTCCTCCGGGTCGATTGCTCTATCACCAGTGGTGAGCGTGCCATCTGGCAGCAGATGACGGTCCACCCCGTAGCCATAGCTGATCCCACCGGCCGACTTGCCTTCCTTGATGCGCCCCTCAAGACCACGATGGGTCTTCTCGGCCAGATTGCGCAGGAATAGCGCAGACATCGTCCCGCCCAGACCCACATGCATTTCTGAAATTTCTCCCTCGGACTTGGTGACGATACCGATACCGAGATACTGCATCCGTTTATGCAGCCCCGCGATGTGTTCCTGATCGCGTGAGAGGCGGTCCAGTGCTTCCGCAACAAGCACATCAAATTCGCCCGCCATCGCTCTCTGCTGCATCTGCTGAAACCCAGGACGCTGATGGGTTGCGCCTGACAGGGCCTCATCAGAGAAGATGTCGACAATCTTCCAGCCGCGTGCCTCGCAAAGCTTGCGGCAGATGCGGATTTGATCCACGGTTGAGGCTGCAGACTGCATATCAGAGGAATAGCGGGTGTAGATCGCGGCGCGCAGGCCGGACGAATAAAGGGCGTCAGTCATCATGGGGTGGTTCCTTCGAAATTTCTGTCCTTGCTTGCGCGCGTGCCATAATTTGTACTAGGGCGATTAGACCCGGATGAGGCGACACCACTGTGCGGCTTCGCGCGAGTTGGGCAACAGTTTTGTGGTCCTTAAGCCCCGGGGTGTTCGGGCAGGGCGGTTTGTTGTGTTTACGCGGCGCCATATCTGCGCCCCGCATATGTGAATGTCCGGAAGCTTCCACTCCGCTGTCGCCAATCGGCATAACTTCTCTGTTCGCGCATACGCGGTACCTCTCGGCGGGCCTGCCGGAGTGGGCTCTGGCAGGCGGTGTTTCTGACATGGAGCCGGGGGATGTCTGCGTTCTTTGATCCCGGCGGGTTATGTCATCACTTTACCAGAAGTTGCGTGCTGCGTACCGTCTGAATACCTCGCAAACGCATTTTTATGTGGACAAAACAGAAGCAATACAATGGGTTGCGCTTTGCTCTGTCCACATGAATCTGTCGATATCGCGCTGTTCTCCACAACAATCGACCGGGTGCAACTTGACAAATGCGGCTGGTTCCGGGTCGGGGCAGGGGCCGGGCACCTGCGTGGACTGCTGTTGCGGCGTGGCGCTCGCGAGCAAGATGGTGCGGACCGTCTGCGCCGTGTTGGCCCGAAGCGGCGCCTACCAGTCTCCGGCTGCAACGGCATAAGCCGACCGTTGATGGCAAGAGCTGCAGAGCGAAATGGACGAGGAGTTCTAGGTCGCGGGGTTCAGCGTCCTCTGCGCACGCGATGGCCTCCTCTGCTGCGTTTGCGATTCCGGAATTGCGATGCCCGGGAAATGCCCGGGCAGACCCCTTCAAGCGCGGTGAAGTGAACTTCGGGGCGTGTCCCCTCTTTGCGTCCGCTTCGGCTGCACCCAGAAAGGGGGGGATGCGCTCCTCGCGCCTCGTCAGCGCGGGTTGCCATTAATACCATCAACTCACGTTCATGTTGTCCTGATCTGCGACCGTTTTTTTGATGAGAGATGGCTGTGACGGCTCATCTGATGAGGTGGCAACGGAAGGCGCCTCCCGGAGCTGATCAAGGTAGTCCCGGAGGGGCTGGCCTGTCAGAACGCCTTGCGCGGAGAGGGTCTTCGCCATGGCTTCCAGAAGCGTCCTGTTGTCCTTCAGAATCCGGGTGGCCTCCGCCTCGGCCTTCTGGAGATGGGCCTGCACCCGGTCACGCAGGGGGCCGTCGAACCGCAGCCGCTCGACGGCCTGTTCAGGCGAAGCCTGCCAGACCGTGCCACTCGCCCCCAGGCCATAACTCGTCTCAATCGCAGTCGCGATGGTGGTGGCTTGCGCGAGATCAGAGCGTTCATCCCCTCCGGAACCGCCGGACGGTTCTCGAAGTACAAGGCGCTCGGCGGCCCGGCCCGCCAGGAGCAGGATCAGGTCATTCTCGTAATCCGCCTTCGTGCCCGCGCATGAACGCCGCAGCATTGTTGCATCGCCGCCGACCCCGTTGATCGTCAAAAGTTTCGGAATGGCCCGACCGACGAGATGGCCCGAGATAGCGTGACCACATTCGTGGACTGCGATCCGCCAATGCAGCGCGGCATCAACCCGCGGGCGACGGTTGCGAATGGCGGTCATGAGGTCACCCAGCGTCAATGGGGTCTTGCGCCGCCGCGCGATGGCCCTTGCCTCCCGGACTGTCGCGGCGATCTCCGCGCCGCTCATACCCGCGGCGGCCATCGCAGCTTCGGTCAGATCGACCCCGTCCAAGTCATCGCGCAAATGCCAGCGGAACGCCTGCGGTAACAGCTCGAGACTGGGATGTTCAATCGACACCAACCGATCAAATCGACCCGGACGGCGCAGGGCTGCATCGATCTTGTACAGGTGATTTGTCGCAGCGATGACAACCACCCCTTCGAGCTCATTGAACCCATCGAGACATTCAAGCAGCGCCCCGATCACCATGTCAGTCCAGGTGCTGTTCTGATCATGAGGCCGCGCGCGATCGCCGAATGTGTCGAGCTCATCGATGAACAGGACACACGGGGCCATAGCTCGCGCCTTGTTAAAGAACTGGCGCATCACGCGACAAATCTCGGACGCGCGACTTCCGTCTGCCTGCCAGGCTGCCATCGAGCCCGGCAGCACCGGAATATCGACAGAGCGCGCAATAAGGCGTGGAATTTCCGTCTTGCCGCAGCCTGGCGGACCAACGAACAGGAGCCCCCGTTGCACATCAGACCAGCCGATCTTGCCGACGCCCCAATCCTGCATATCCGCGATCAACTGATCGAGGGGCGCGCGCACGTCTGGAGCGAGCGGGAAATCAATGAGCCCGGGACCATCCGCGACCACGCGTTCGCTGCGCGCCCGGAGCTGTGCCAGGGCCATCTCGGGACTGTCGGCCCGTGCGCAGAGAGTGAGCGCTTCCGGGCTCGCGTTCATGATGGCCAGATCATCTTCATCCAGGGTCACAGGCGCTGTATCCGGGAAAAGCTGCGCGAGGATCTCCGGCAGCATCGCGGCATCAATCTCCGGCAGCGCAATCCGGTGCGTGATGAGCGCTGAGAGAGCAGGCGGTAAGGGCTGATGCTTGGGCGCGAGCACGATGATCGTCTGGCTCTCGATCAGACTATTCCGAAATCCAGCATCAAATGCGCCGAGGACCTCGGGTTTTGATTTCGATGCCGAGGCCATGGCATCGTCCAGACAGAAGAGCCGAGGCGTGCTGAGCGAAGCGCAAGGGCCCTCCGATTCAATCAGGACTTCGAGAGCCTTGAACGTGATGTCTTCAAGCTCGGGTGCGCTTGTCGCGAGATGGATGACCGCACCGGGGACGCAAAGCGCGTGGCGCAGCTCAGTCGCGCTCTTGAACTGACGCGCGAGTTGTGCCGCGACGATGGCCGCCGCCGCTTGCGGCAGATACCTGCGCGGGGTGGTGTCTTCTCGTTTGGTACTTGGCGGCAGGAGCGGGCCGAAATCTTCGGTCGCAATCTCATCAAGCATCGAGTCGATATCGTCAGCGTCGTGCCAGCCACTGCGATCCGGCCCACTCATTTTTTTGCGGGGGGCGGGGCTCTTGGGCGTGGAGGGCTTAAGTGGCATGGCACCCGGAATAATCCTGTGCGACCAGCGCTCATGCCCGCCTGCAAGCAGTTTATCCAAAATGTCAGCGGCGAAACTCTTCCAGTCCGCTTCAGTACAAGGGCTGGAGGGAGTGGTATCGGGCCGGAAGGGCCGCGCATCGGTCGTGGATGCATCAAGATCATGCGTCTGGTCCGTCATGATCTGCTGTGTGCGGGGAGAGCCCGACAAAGATGTGTGTTTGGGCATAGGTTGGCCTTTCTGGAAAGCAATAGGGGAGCGTCCAGACCCCAGAGCGGGGTCAGGTGTCATTTGGTTGGAATTGGGAGCTCGGTCAGATCGCGCAGTCTGCGGGGGTGGTTCCTGACAGACCCAGAGCATCAAGCGCTTGCTGGAGCGAAGCCCCGGGCCTGTTGCGCAGCCCGGGAATCTCATGGCCCCGGATCACATGCGATTTCGACCAGCTGGCAGTGAACTTCACGATATCATGGGGCAGGCCCACCAGAGCTAACACGTCGAAATCACCCCGGTCATACTCGCGCGTGCCATTGGGCCCGCGCTGATAGCCGCGCTTAATGTCGAAATGATACCCGCCATCGGTCATGCGATGCCGCCCCTTGACCTGCACTCGCAGACAGTTGGACCCGATCCAGATCATACGGTCGAAGGGGGAATGTTCAGCGAAGCTTGCAACGGGAATGCCCAGTCGCGCGAAAACGCTGTCAACAAGCAGCTCAGAGGCATGGCCCAAGGTTTTGGCGTTCTCGCACAGAACACCAGAACTGACATCAGGATAGTGCAGCAAGCTGGCCGACATATGCGACGCTCTTGACGGGGTTGCGGGCGCCGACAGGCCCGGAAGAAACGGCTGAAGGGGCATGATAGCCTCCGGATATGGGATAGGTGTGGCCGGGACAGAAGGCTGCCCCGTGTAGATGCTGGTCGCCTAAGGAAGCGTCATGCCGGTATCGCTTCGCGCGCCTCGATGTGACCGGTGTCAGGATTCTTGGCAGCGATCTGCGAGCCTTGCACCAAAGCAGTATACTGTTTGAAAAACACCTGCTGCAAACCTCGCACGCGCCGATCCATTGCGCCTGTACCCGTAATCTCAAACAGATCGTGATGCTCCATAACCCGATTATAGAGAATCGTGAGTTCATCCAGACAGTGAAGTGTCATCTGCAGTTCAGCGAGGGTCGCGAGCCTGTTAAGCGGGCCGTCGAGAGGGTGTTCAGCGGGCGTCTCAAGCGTGTCCTGCGCGGCAGCGAGCACAGCGGCGCGCGCACGGGTCAGATCATTGGTGCGATCTTCGTGGGCCTCGGCGCACTCCCTCGGGGCCATTCTGCCCTCAAGGCGGACAAGGTCCGACAGGCGATGCAGCAAGATCGTGAATGCCCGCGAAACGGCGCTTTCGGTCGGAGCGGGAATGGTGGTAAAGGTTGAAATAGTCATTGGGCCTCCTATTCAGGTCCGGTGATTAGAGTGGGGCAGAAAGGTCAGAGTTTCTGCTTCCACTCGAACTTCATTGTGATACTGATATTAGTATAAGCTTGCTAGAACGTGATATCAATATCAAAATGGAGATTTTTTGTGGCACCTCCGAAAAAAGACACGGAAGCGATCATGCTGCGCCTTCCACGCCCCTATGTGGTGGCGATAGACCACGCTCGGGCCGCACTACCTGACGAACCGGGCAGGCCGGAGTTCCTTAGGCGGCTGATCCAAAAATGGATTGACGATGGTTGCCCAGAGGTGACCTGACAGGTTGCAGGCTTTGCGAGAGTCAAAAGGGGAAACCCGGACTGGGTCGGGCCACAGGGAACCAAGGCCACTCGTTATGAATGAGGGACGACTGGGGGCAGGTCATGATCAACGAGATGTATGAGATCGAAGCACGTCTGAAGGGGCAACTGGCTGAAGCCCGCCTTGCAGTACGCCAGGTCAATACTGCACCGAGGATTGCACACTTGCTTCAGACACTTGAGACCTTCTCCGGCCAGATCGCGATGAAGTACACGCTCGGGGACGCCAGCAAATACACGCTGAAGCTGTTCAGCGGCCTCACCGTGTTTCTGACCGATGGCCGCGTCGAGATCGACAGCAATCCGGTCGAAAACACGATCCGGCCCATCGCGATGCTGCGGAAGAACGCGCTGTTCGCAGGATCGCCGGTCGGTGGTCGCAACTGGTCTGTCATGGCCAGCCTGATGGCGACCTGCCGGATGAATGGCGTCGAACCCTATACCTATCTGAACTGGGTGTTCGGGCAGATGGCCAACGGCTTGCCCCGGTCACAGTATGATATGCTGCTACCGTGGAACTGTCCGAAAGGGCGCTTCGGGATCGAATAGTTCCCTTAGAGCCGACAGAAAATCACGAACCTGCCCGGCTCAAGCCGGGCAGGTTAAGCTGCGTGACGTCAAGAGGAGGAAGGGGGATTCACAGACGGAGCCTGTTGTGCTAGACGTTTAAAGAGAACGTAAGGCAGCAAAAAAAATGGCGAGAAGCGATCTTCTGGTGTCTCTGGTTAAGGCCGGCGCTTCGGGCGATCGATCAACTCTGACTTCTACCGTAGAAGCAATTGTCGCCGAAGAGCGAGCAAAGAAGCACAATACTTTGGCAGATAGACTGCACCGTGCTCTTCAATCCGTCCCAGTAACCGCCTCTAGCGAGCTTCGCCGCCCAAACTCTCTTGGGCGAGATTTTGTTATTGAGACTGACCCACGCGTAACATTAGACGAGCTGATTCTGACGCTACCAGCCAGCCAGTTGTCGCAACAACTCGTCGAGGAGCAGCGGCGAGCTGACCTCCTGCGTACACAGGGCATGCAGCCGCGTCATCGCGTTCTTCTGTCAGGGCCACCGGGTAACGGGAAGACCTCGCTCGCGGAAGCTATCGCTGAAGCTGTCGCCGTGCCGCTTTTGACAGTTCGATATGATGCATTGGTCGGCGCTTATTTGGGCGAGACCAATGCCCGACTTTCAAGGCTCTTCGAGTACGCTCGTACGATGCCATGCGTATTGTTTTTCGACGAATTTGATGCAGTCGGCAAAGAGCGTGGCGACGTTCATGAAACCGGTGAAATTAAGCGCGTTGTTTCGTTTTTGCTTATGCAACTCGATCAGCTGCCGAGCTACGTTATAGTCGTTGCCGCCACCAACCATGCTGAGCTTCTAGATCGAGCAGTATGGCGGCGCTTTCAGTTTCGTATCGACATGCCCTCTCCTTCGGCTGAAGCGAGAGGTGTTTTAATTGATCGATTTTTCCAGATTTGGCCAGAGGCACCGGGCATGACAGCCAAGTCGGTCGCTTCCCAGCTGGGCTCCATTAGCTTTGCAGAAGTGTTTGAGTTTTGTCAGAATGTCAGGCGGCGCCACATCCTTTCCCAAGGTGACGAAGCCTTGAAGGCAATTCTCAGCCAAGAACTCAAGCTTTGGAAAACCCGAATAAGGCCGGATGTGAATGGCGACCTCACCGAAACAACCACTGCTGCGCCTCGACGCGCCAACAAGAATTCCAAGACAAACAGGAACACGACCGCCCATACCGCGTAGACTTTCTCCTGATCAGCAGCTCGCGACTCCTGCCGGTCGCAAATTAAGCCGTCTACGAGATCAGCTTGCCGCGAGTGAAACCGCCTTACAAATTCGCGCTGACCCCAACGCTTTAGCACCCGAGCGTCTGCTCGTCTTCGAGCTAACTGGCGGCGTCTATAAGTTCGAAAGGGCAGTGCGTCTCATTGATGGGCTTGAGTTCTTGGGATCCGAAGATCTTGAGGAGGACGCCGAAGATGCCAAACCAACAGTATATTTGATGGTCCCATCCGAAGGGGCTTTGAAGAACATAGAGTCCCTTTGGCGGGGCTGGCAAGAAAACCAAACGGTGCCGCCCGGCTTCAGTACTTGGAAGACAATGCTTGCTCAGCTGCGAGATGTTCGGCCGTGGGGGCCGCAAGACCGGATCGCACCCGGTGATCATGAGGTACTTGAAGCGGAGGTCGCATCTGGCACCGCAACCGTTCGTGTTGAGATTGAGTTGGTTTTTCGGCGCGATGGCGATGTGCCCGAGGCGCGCGTTCGTACAAAGATCACTCAGCTCGGCGGTAGAGTTATTGCACGATCTCGCATTTCGGGGGCTGCATATCATGCCCTTCTCGCAGATATCCCAGCGAACGCGCTACTGGCCGCTCTTGAGCATGACCCAGAAAGTATCGCCGGCAGCGAAGCAGTACTACAAATTCGCCCACAAAGCGTGTTCCAGACGATTGCTCAAGAAGAAATGGCTGTCGCTCCCGAATATATGGAGCCCGAGGAGTGGCGTGGCGATCCGATAGCCGCGATATTTGACGCCGTTCCATTGGCCGCACATCCCCGCCTCAATGGCGCGCTGAATGTTGACGATCCCTTTGATCTTGAACCGCTCGCGGTTGGCTTACGTGAGCATGGCACAGCAATGGCTTCGGCCGTCATTCATGGGGATTTGAATCTTCCTTGGGCACGTTCGCTCGAAAGACCAATCCACTTCGTCAACATGCTGTATGCAGGCGGTGCCGCTGGCGTGCCAGAGAGCTTCCCTGATCTGCTACCCGCCGACATGTTCGAAATAGCCGTTGCCCGGATGCGAGAAGGGCCAGATCCGATCGCTCCTCATGTATTAATCGTAAATGCGTCGCTGGGGGACATAAACAAGCCTTTCTACAACCGAATGTCAGGATGGGCGCGTGTCGTAGATTTCCTGTCGAGCAAATACGGCATCTTGTTTGTCATCAGCGCCGGAAATCATGACAAGCCTCTCGAAACAATGGGCATGAATGCTACAGCATTTGAAGCGCTGGCTTCGGGAGAAAGAGCGCGTGTCGCATTACGCGCGAGCGCATCTCAGCTAGCTATGCGCCGTATTCTTGCGCCGGCAGAGGCAATAAACGCTATCACCGTTGGAGCGCATCATTCAGATCACTTCACTTATTCGCGTAGCCTTCCCGCTGACATATTCGACGTTTGGGCCGAGACAGGTCTTTGCTCGATTTCAAGTGGTTTGGGCCCTGGCTTCAACGGAGCGATCAAACCCGATATCCTTGCGCCGGGCGGCAAACATCATGTACGGCTCGCGCCATCCAATGGCGGGCATCAGCTGCGACCGTTGACAACAAATGCGGCGGCGTTCGGCGGCGTTGCCGTTGCTGCGCCCCCATCAGCAACATCGCTAAGCACCGATATTGCCGCACGCTCGATAGGTACAAGTATCTCCGCCGCGCTCGTAACCGGCGTTGCGGCTCGCGCGCACGAAGCGCTCGAAATCGCCTATCCAGATTTTGGACAACTGCCGAGTGGTCAACGCGCTGCGCTTCTGAAAGCTCTTCTGATCCACGGTTCTAGGTGGACACATGCCCGCGACATGATTGTTGAGATCTTAGGTCCTTCAGATAATAGGCAGCATTATCGGCAAAAGGACAATGTTCGTCGCTATCTCGGCTATGGTGCCTACGATCCCGAGATGATCATCAACTGCGCTGACGACCGTGCTACGCTTTGGGCAGTTGGTGCACTCAATGCGGATAGTGGCCAACGATTTAGGATACCTTGGCCAGCCACCATGTCCGGCAAAGCGCTGCCGCACGGGATTCGCGCCACACTGGCTTGGTTTTCTCCACCTAAGCCAGGTGCCGTCGCTTATCGTGCTGTAAGAATGAAAATATTGGAGCCGAGCCAACTCGGTGCAGCAGGAGTGCGAGCAGCGAAGGTACAGCCAGATCCGAAGCAGGCCCACAAAGGCACCGTTGTTCATCGTCATTGGGATGGAGATCGCGCTGCGGCCATCGCGGGAACATCGTTTTTTGAGATTGATGTGCAGCGTGAAGCGGACGATCTCGATCAGGCTGTCAACTTTGCGCTTGTTGTCACGCTTGAAATGGCGGGCCAAACCACCATATACTCTGATATCTTGAATTGTGTTGCGCTCAAACCGCTTATCCAAGTTCCGACTTAGACGATAGTGGGTACTGGCACAGTTTCTTATACAAAAGCACAAAATTCCCAGCAAGTGCATGCGAGTCGCGTTTCTTCTATGGCGCGCAGCGCCATTATACGCCCTGTATGTCGACGTCGGCAGACATCAGAATAGGGGTAAGCGGTCGCTGGCCCCCACTGCAGGCTTAGCTTGACGGCTTGAAGCTCCACGGCAGCAGTTCATCGATGTCGCTTTGAGGGTGGCCATTGGCAATCGCCGTGAGGGTGGCCTTCAGATAAGCGAAGGGCTCGACGCCGTTGATCTTGCAGGTTTCGATCAGCGAAGCGATGCGGCCCCACGCGATGCCACCTTCGTCATGGCCGGCGAAGAGTGCGTTCTTGCGATTGAGGGCGATGGGGCGGATCAGGTTTTCGACCCTGTTGCTGTCGATCTCGATCCGGCCGTCGGTCAGGAAGGTTCGCAGCCCATCCCAGTGGTTATGGATGTAGGTCAGCTTTTCGCCCAGGCGTGATTTGGTGGAGATCTTGCGGCGTTGCGCCTGGAGCCAGTCGCCAAAGGCAGCGACCAGCGGCGCGGTGCGGGCTTGGCGGGCGGACAGACGCTGGCCGGGCGAGACGCCACGGATATCGGCCTCGACGGCATAAAACTCGGCGATGCGGCGCAGACCCTCGGCGGCGATCTCTGATCCGTCGCGGTCGAAGACTTCCTTCAGCTTGCGCCTTGCATGCGCCCAGCAATGGGCTACCCGAATGGGTGCGCCGCCCTTGCGCGAGGGTTTGGTCAGCCGGTTGTAACCGGTGTAACCGTCTATCTGCAGGAGGCCATCGAAGCCGGTCAGGAAGGTTTCGGCATTCTCGCCCGCACGGCCGGGGGCGTAGAAGTAGACCACGCCGGGCGGGTCCTCGCCGCCCCAGGGCCGGTCATCGCGGGCCAGTGCCCAGAGATATCCGGTCTTTGTCGTCCCACGCCCCGGGTCCAGCACCGGGGCCGTCGTTTCGTCCATGAACAGCTTGCCGGACTGTTTCAGGAGGGTGGCCAGCCGGTCGACCACTGGCTTCAGATGGAACGCAGCCTTGCCCACCCAGTCGGCCAGCACCGCGCGGTGCAGATCAAGCCCCGCCCGTGCCAGGATCTGGCTTTGGCGATATAACGGCAGGTGATCGGCATATTTGCTGACCAGCACATGGGCGAGGGTCGCCTCGGTCGGCAGACCGCCCATGATCAGATGCGGGCGCGCAGGCGCTTGGGTCACCCCATCGGTGCAGGACCGGCAGGCATATTTCGGGCGCACGGTGACAATCACGCGCAACTGGGCAGGCACGATGTCCAGCCGCTCCGAGCGGTCTTCGCCGATCTTGTGCATGACGCCGCAGCCGCAGGGACAGATCAGGCTGTCGGGTTCGATGATCTCTTCGATACGCGGCAGCGCAGCTGGCAGGTTGCCGATCGTGCGCTGCCGCGCAGGCTTGGTCGTCCCGTCGCCCGCTTTGGCGGCCCGCGTTTCCTTGTCTGCCTCGACTTCGGCCAGGGCGATGGACAGGTCCTCAAAGGCCAGCTGCCGCTCATCCTCAGACAGCTTTTCCGACCGTTTGCCATGCAGCGCATGGTTCAGTTCGGCGATCAGATGCTCCTGGCGTTTGGTGATGTCCTTGAGGGCCGCCACCTCTTCCAGCAACGCCTGAACCGCCGCGCGCTGCGCGTCGGGAATGGCGGAAAGGTCAAGGGCGGAGGCGGCGGACATGCCCGATTTTTATCAAAAATCTCGGGCAAAAACATGCAAAATCAAACGGCTGATTCATTCTGCCGCAGCTGGTGGGCGTGTCTCCAGCGCCTTGACGCGGCGCCAGTCCAGCCCGGCAAACAGCGCCTCGAACTGGGCATGGTTGAGCGCCATGATCCCGTCCTTGATGGCGGGCCAGGTGAAGCGCGCATCCTCCAGCCGCTTGTAGGCCATCACCAAACTCGTGCCGTCCCAATAGAGCAGCTTCAGCCGGTCCGCCCGGCGCGAGCGGAACACAAACACCGTGCCCGTGAACGGATCCTTGCGCAGCACCGACGACACCAGCGCAGCCAGGCCATCATGACCCTTGCGGAAGTCGACGGGTTTCGTCGCCACCATGATCCGCACCCGGTTGGACGGAAAAATCATGATCCCGCCGCCAAGGCGCGCACGACCGACGCAATCCGCTCCGCAGAGGCCCCGGCCTCCAGACGGATCACCACCGCGCCTGCGACGATCTCCGGTCGGGCCGCGCCACCGACATCGGCGCGCGGTGCATCCTCCGCAGGGCCGAGCATCAGCGCCGCGAACTCCACCGGATCCTCCGGCGCCGGCAGCACCAGCCGCCCCTTCCGCGCCAGCGTCCGCCAAGATGACACATGGTTCGCAAGCACACCGTGCCGCCGCGCAACCGCGTTCACCGTCACGCCCGGCATCAGCGTCTCCGCAACGATCCGCGCTTTCACCTCATCCGGCCACTTCCGGTTCCGACGGCCACGGCCGCCAGCCGGGAGAAGCTCCAATGTAGTCTCCATGGAGAAAATCCATTCCAACAATCACCATGGTCCAATGAGCCAATTACCGTGACAGCCGGAAGGTGGGGCGCAGAATACGCTTACGAATAGGGGTCACTTGCAACGCTTACCATCGAAGCCAGCAGCGGAAGGACAGGATCGCCGCCGTAGCTACAATCTGGTAGCCCTAGCGGTATTCATGTCACCCAAATTCTGGCGTCCCGGGTTCATCCACAGGCCGTGCCGTGGGCGAAGTTTCAGAAGGTGCTTCCGTTTCAGAACCCGAAGTACACCCGCGCGGCGCCGGTATTGACCGCCCAGATTCGCGCGCGCCGTCAACTGCAGACCCGGGACTGGTCGGCGGTATGGCGGGCCATGGCGTAACCTTCGATGCGTTGAGAACATCGAGCCAGTCCTTGCAGGACTTTTCTGCTCCCTCAACCCGTGACGGCGGTGCAAGACGAGTAGCTCTTGGCAAGAACTCGGTGAGCTGCCTATGAAGGGCAACCCCTGCCGCGTCATTGTCGAAGCCTGACAACACCTGCCGGCCCTCAGCGAGCTTGAAGAGGGCCGCCACCGTCTTCGGCCCAAATCCACCGCCCGTGCTGACGTAGATCGTGTCTTCTCGGGCCTCGAGTTCCGCGCACGCGAGGGCGTCGAGGCCACCTTCAAGGATCACCATGCGTGTGGCCGTGGCCGGATTGCCGAGGACCGACACGGTCTTCAGGCCGCCCTTGGCAAAGCGCGCCGTATTTTTCTCACCGTCCTTCTCCCATCGCTGTTCAAACCCCTGAATATCGCCAGTCTCGGGGTTGCGGTGCGCGAAATAAATGCCGCCAAACGCGCCGCAACGGACATCTTTCCGGAAGCGTTGGAGGGTTGATTTCGAGATGCCCCGGTCTTCGGCATAGGTCCGCTGATCATCGATATAGAGGGCCTCCTCCCACCTGCGCCGGGCCTCCGTGTGGTCTCGCAGACTGTCATCCCGGCCCGGCGTTGCCGTGGGCGCCGGTGTCGGTGTGCCGGCGCCCATCATCTCACGGAACGCTTTGCGCGCATCGCCCAGCGTTGATCCCGAATTGTCTGACAACCAAAGGTCGATAACCGATCCGCTCTCGCCGGTCTTGTTATTCGTCCAGACCCAGACCGCCCCTTTCCGCGTTGCCTTGATCGTCTCAGCGCCGCGCACATAGGTGCGACGATCCCGACCCTGCTGGTCGTTATGTCCGTCCTTGTGTTTGCGGTCATGGGACCAGCCACAGCGAGCCGCGATTTCATCGATGTGGACTGCACGCATCCGGTCCAGTTCGTGATGATCGTTCTCCTTGACCGCCCTTGCGACCCAACGATCTGTGCTGCCGGTTCTGCGATCTGCGTCCGGGGCGGATTGCGGGGTCGAGACGGTCCGGCGATCCGGCAACTCTTCTTTGATCCGCTTCTCTTCTGCGCGCGCCACGGTCCGAAGGGCTGTCCGGACGGGATCGCGCCCAGAGCCGATGGCCTCTATCACGGCTCTGGCCTCGGCAGTCCGGAAGTCAACCTCGGCTAATGCCGAAGCCCGCTCCGCGTCATTCCCCCGGATCGCCTGATCTCGGTCTGCAATTGCCTCGTGAGCCGCTTTTTGACCCGCCCGGGCCTGAGCTTGGATCCGGCGCTGCTGGCGCTCCAGCCGTTGCAGAATCGTATCACACTGCGCCTGAATTTCCTCTGGGGCACCATGCACGGGCAGACCCGCACGGGCTGCCTCGAGAGACGCAAGACGCACGAACTCAGGTGAACCGGTGAACTTCACAGATGACCAACCCTTGGCCTTCGCGATCGCGATCATGGCCGCACGCGTCTCTCTGGTATTGCGTGATGCCGACAGACGGTCGCCATGATCGACCAGCGTTGTATTGTTCCGGAACGTGATCTGAGGGGGCACATCCTGCAGATCCACAAAGCGGATCGCTTCAGAGACGGCGGGATCTAGATGAAGGTCGCAGTAGATACGGCGCAAGAGCGTCAGCTTGAACACCGACGCGGCGGTCGCTTTTTGATCCCCCTCCCAGACCACGCCAGATATGCTTTCAATATCCTTGTGATCCTCTTTGAGATCATTGACATATGCGCTGCCCGGATCTTCATACGCCCCAAGGCATGCCTCCATCTTCCTGATGGAATACTTCGATCCGAACGCCGAGGCTTTTGCGAATTCGTCGCTTCCCAGAATACCGATCCGCGCGCCGGACCCTGCCTTGTAATAGCGCAGTCCAAGTGCCGCGAGCTCGGCGTGAAGGCCCTGCCAGCCCTGTGCACAGCCAACGGTCTCTGCAAACCGGGCCTTCAGGGCGGCGGGGATGCCATGTTCGAATGTCTCGATTCCGCTCGATTTTTCAAACTTGCGCGCACCGGACGCTTTTGGTCTCTTTCCAGCGTCTCGGTCCGACTTCTTTTTGTTCCAAGCCGCCGGGCTGGGCTTCAGCTCGACCGTGCCGTTTGCGGACACATCAAACTCGAACCGACCCCGGTCATGTGACCAGCCTTGTGCTAGCTCAATCTCGCGGCAAGCCTTCTCGATCCGAAGATGATCGTTCGATTTCGACCAGACCTTTCCAGTGACGGGGTGAACCGTGTTGCAGACCAGGTGAATATGCCGCCGCTTCGTGTCGTGATGCGTGCCGATGACGATCTGATGCTCTACCAGCCCAAGGCTGCGGATCATGTGGTCGGCGGCCTCAACCATCTGGTCATCGTTCGGCTGCTCTAGCTCATGCCAGCTGAGAACCAGGTGGTAGTACGGCTTCTGGACACGGCTGTTCAGTTCTGATGTGAGTCGCATAACCTCGGCCGCATCCTGCCATCTGGACGAGGCGATGTTGCGCAGCTCGATCCGGGCGGCCTTGCCGCATACATACGTTACCCCGGGCTTGAAGGCGTCCGCCCCCCCACCAGAGCCCTTCTCCCCTTCCTTCTTGATGGCCTCGCCGATCATGCCAGCTGCACCCGGATCTGCGCAGCGGCGTTCTCAACTGCGGTGCGCGCCTCATGGATCACGCGCAAATCATCGGCAGACAATGCGGTGATGCGCCCAGAATTTACGGCATGGGCGAGCTGGTTGAGGTTCGAGCCCTGTTTTCCCAGCTCGCCAAGGATGCGAAGGAGATCACAGCGCTGGCGGCGATCGAACCCGACATCGCCAGAAATCAAGGCGTCGTGATATTCGCGGTGGTCTTGGAACCCGGCCTTACGCGCCCGTGCGATGAAACCGGCCAGTTCGGCATCATTCACCCGCTTCTGAAGGAGGTTGTGCCGTTTACGGCTATCGGACCTTTTTTTCCCGTCGCCTGCCCGTGCCATGCCTTCCCAAGCCTCAATTCAACCCTCTTTCTATTTTATGCCCCCTCCCTGAAAAGTCCTAACGGGCACCTTCCCCCCTAACGCCCGCAGCTGATCCTGCCGACGCCATCGGGCGGAGAAGGAGATCAGCCCTCACAACCGTTGGACGATACACGCGATATCACCTTCGAACGTCGCGCCGGGAGGCTCCGCACAGAGGCCGCGCGCCTCGAGGACCAGATACATCCCCCAACCTGCTGCAGCTGCGAGACCGACAGCGAGCAGGGCACCGGCAATGGCTGCGACGATGAGCTCCCGCCGGGAGATGCGGTCCGCTGTCGTGATCGATTTCTGCATCGAGGCGTGGGCGATCTTGTCAGATGCCTCCTCAATGATCCGCGCAACCGCCTTCTGGGCCGCTGCGCTGGCGATCGGCCCCGCGCGGTCCGGGACAGCGCGCAATTCGTCAAGCACGCGCTGGACGTCTTTCACGGTGGCCGACCGGCCCGCCCTGATCGTTTGGTCGTAATGATCGAGCACCATGATCATCGGCCAAAGCTCGTCGCGGGGGGAAAGACCCAGCCCTGCCTTCACCCCCGTCAGTCGGGTGCGGTCTTGTTCCGTCGGCGCGCGGCGGTAAATCTGGGTGAACAGGTCCTCCGGAAGCACGGTCATTCAAGCAGCCCTGCGATCTTCATTTGCTCCGACCAGGACCGGACCGCCGCTTTCACGCGCATCTTCTGCACAAACGAAAGCTTGTCAGAAGACTGCGCGGTGATCAGGTTCCGTCCGTTGTTCTCAAGAATGTCATTCACACGGGGATCAAGCCGGATCATGTCGATAATGAGGGCCCCGCGTTCGTCGAGATCGGCTTTGACACGGCTTTTGTCAAACAAGTCAAAGTCGCGTTCTTCGCGCCAGTTGCGCACGATGATCCAGCGCGTGGCATCCGGTAGCGCGGCCAACTCATCACGGAGTGCCGCGAGCGGTGGCCGGGTCTGATCGATCACGAACACGATGGTCAGCTCGGCGTCCAGCTCCGCCAGAAGCAATTCGAGGCTCAACCCATCTTCCGAGGCGCCGTCCTGGGTCAGTTTAGCGGTGACGTCGGAGCCGCGCGCGGGCAGATCAATCAGGACATCTCCCGGGCTTTCCGCAATGACGTCAAAGAGCGCGTCGCGGCCGGCACGCGTCATGACGTTGATTTGGTGGACATCAAGTCCGCTTTCTTTGAACGCGGCGTGAAGGCCGGGATTTTTGTTGTCGCCATCTATCAGGGTGACACACTGTTTTGCCTGGAGCATCACGGCGGCCATCCGCTTTGCCACCTCGGTCTTGCCGATGCCGCCTTTATCGCCATGGATGAAAAAAATACGCTTCACAGTTCACCTCCTTGATCGCGAAAATCCGATGCGCGATCCTCTTTCAGTGCCTCTGTTTTCCCCTTCATAGCTGTGGTCTTTATCTTGGGGTCAGCTGGAGCGGTCCGGCGCGTCCATGTCCTGGTCGGCGCGATCCCGGCCTCGGTCCGGGCTTTCCGGACGTATGTTTTGAACGTGTTCATGTTGAGCTTCTCCAAGTCCGGAAGGGTCTTGTTTAGTTCCTCGCAGATCTCTTCCAGAGAGAAACCAGCCGTCATCTTTGCGTGGATGTCCTGGATCAGGTCGGCGACGAAATCCGAGGCGGTCAACTTCCTCTCGCGCCGCGTTGACATGGATTTGAGGGCCGTCCTCGCATTTTTCAGATGTTCCCGTTTGAGTGCCATGATGTTATCCTCGTGCTACATGACGAGTGTCTTTGATGACCCTGAAAAAACCAAAATAAATCTTCGCTTTCCTCTTTCCGAATAATGCTATCCCTAGCAGGGTATGGCGACGGTAAACCGTCCCCCCCTGATCCTGCAGCGGCGGCGACACTGAGGTGTCTTCTTCTCGCAGGATGGTGCAACTTGTCGGCGCCAGAGGCTTCTCCGCATGGCGTGTTGGGCAGTAGGGGAAGGCAGAAAGGCTCATGAAAAGTAACCGACCGGTTGTCACCGCCTGCCGCGAGGCGGGCTGATGGCCTAAGAGACGTGCATAGCGACGTCGTTAATGACGTCTCTTATGCGCGGAGGGGTCATGCGGGGCGAAATTCTGGGGGTCGAGCGGCGGCGGAATTGGGGCGATGACAAGAAGCTGGCGATCGTCAGTTCGGTCGGTGTGGGCGGCGCGTCGGTGACACAGGTTGCGCAGCGCCACGATGTGACCCGGCAGCAGATTTATGCCTGGCGTCATGAGCTAAAGCGCAAGGGCCTCTGGTCACCGGATGCTGGGGCGCTGTTTCTGCCGGTTGACGCGCCATCCATCTCGGATCTGCCCGCCATGACCAATCCTGCGCCTGCTGTCTGGATTGAGCTTCGTCTGACGAAGGGGCGCGTGCTGCGGTTCGAGAGTGACATTGACGAGAAGGCGCTGACGCGTCTGATCCGCGCGGTGGATGGCGCATGATCGGGCCGGGCACCGGTATTCGGGTCTATCTGGCTTGTGGCGCGACAGACATGCGCAAAGGGATCGCAGGCCTGGCGGCGTTGGCGCAGGACGTGTTGCGCCAGAAGCCAACGGGCGGCGCGGTGTTTGCGTTTCGGGGCCGCAAGGGTGACCGGTTGAAGCTCCTTTATTGGGATGGGCAGGGATTTTGCCTTTATTACAAGGTGCTCCAGCGCGGGCGCTTTCCCTGGCCCAACACTTCCTCCGGGGCTGCACGCCTGACCTCCGCGCAACTGGCCATGCTGTGGGAAGGTATCGACTGGCGCAGGCCGGATTGGGGCGCGCCACCGGCGCGCGTGGGGTGATTTATCTGTCTGCAATGCCTTGTTTTTATGGCATATCCTGCTGATTCATGGTAGTCAGCGGCATGTCGAATGATGCCGCAATCCTGCCCGAAGACCCTGCGCTTTTGAAGGCGATGATCGCTGCCTTGCAGGCGGAGAATGCGCGGATGTCGGCGACGATCCGTGCCCATGACCAGCTGATCCAGACCCTGCGGTTGCGCATCGCAAAACTGAAGAAGCAGGCTTTCGACAAGTCCTCGGAGAAGGTCGAGCGCGAGATCGAACAGCTCGAACTTGCACTGGAAGACCTGCTGATCGCAGCGGCTGAAAGCACCGCTGCGCCCGCAGACGATGATGCCGCAGATGACGCGTCTGCCGATGCCAACAAAGATGCCACTGAACGCAAACCCCGTCGGCGTCCCCGTGTGTCTAACACCACGCCACGCGAGCGCCGTGAGCATGACCCCGGATCGTGCTGCCCGGATTGCGGTGGCGATCTGCGTCTGGTGGGCGAGGATGTCAGCGAGATGCTGGATCTGGTGGCGGCGCAACTCAAGGTCTTGCAGATCGCGCGCCTGAAGAAATCCTGCCACCGCTGCGAGAAGATGGTGCAGGAACCAGCACCCAGCAGACCCATCCCCGGCAGCATGGCGAGCGCTGCGCTGCTGGCCTACATTCTGGTCTCGAAATACGATGACCACCTTCCCCTGTATCGCCTGGCTGAAATCTTCGCCCGCATGGGGGCCGACATTCCCGACAGCACGCTGGTCGACTGGTGCGGACGGGCGATGAAGGTGCTGCAACCGCTGATCGAGCGGATCGAGGCGGATGTCATGGCCAGTGATCTGCTGCATGCCGACGACACCCCGATCCGGGTTCTGGACAAATCCTTGCGCGACAGAGGGCTGGGCAAGGGCGTGAAGAAGGGCCGGATCTGGGCCTATATCCGCGACCAGCGGCCGTGGGCAGGCGCGTCGCCGCCCGGCGCGGTCTACACCTTTGCGCCGGACTGGAAAGAAGAACACGTTCATTGCCACCTGGCCAACACGCGCGGCATCCTGCAAGCCGATGCGTATAAAGGGTATGCCAAACTCTACGAGCCTGACCCTGACGGGACACCGCGCCTGCGCGAGGCGGCGTGTTGGGCGCATCTGCGGCGAGATTTCCATGACGGATGGAGCAAGACCAAATCCGCCATCGCCCGCGAGGCGCTGGACCGTATCGGCGCGCTTTATGACATCGAGCGCGAAATCACCGGTCACCCCGCCGATATCCGACTTGCTGCCCGCCAGAAACACAGCGCCTTGAGGGTCGACGCCTTCTTTGCCTGGGCTGAAAGCCAGCTGGCGCTGATCCCCGGCAAGGGCGATCTGGCCAAGGCCTTTCGCTACGGCCTCAGCCGACGCGCCGCATTCAGTTTGTTTCTCGAAGACGGCAGGGTAGCCATCGACAATAACCCTGCCGAACGCGCGCTCAGACCCATTGGAATCGGAAGAAAGAATTGGTTATTCGCGGGGGCTGACACTGGCGCCGAGACCCTCGCGCGGGCAATGACAGTGATCGAAACCGCCAAGATGAACGGCCTCGATCCACAGGCCTACCTGGCTGACATCCTGGCCCGCATACACGATCACAAGATCAATCGCCTCGACGAACTGCTCCCGTGGAATTGGTCGCCACTCGCCGTCCCAAACGCAGAGGCCGCTTGATGGCTGCCATCACCCACATCTACGCCCTCGAATACGCCGCCAAGATGATGGACGAAGACCTGGAGCTTCTCGAGGCCATCGTCTGGAACGATGACAACCTGACCTACGGATCAATCGTCACCGTCCATACCGGCCCGGACGAAGCCATTACCGCACTGAACGACGACGGCATCGAAGAACTGACCGACATGCTCAGGGATGCCCGTATTACAACCGAAAGCTGGCACGAATTCCTTGACGACTTCGTCCACGACGCAGAACTCGTCGCCCGCATCAAGGCCCAATCACCGCGGTAACAACCGACCGGTTACCATGAAAAAGCGGATCCTGTCCGGATGGGACGGAGGATCGCCAGCCGCAAGCGCGTCACCCGCTCGGCCGTGGTCGAGGCGGTGGTGGAGTCCTTCCTGTCGCCCGATCACGCCGACATGCAGGAAGCCGCCCTGACCCGCAGGCTCGACCGACTGTCGCGGCAGGTCGCCCGGCTGGAACGCGACCAGCGCATCACCACCGAGACATTGGCCCTCTTCGTGCGCTTCTGGCTCACAGGCACACCGCCGATCCCGCCCGAAGACCAGGCCAGCGCCCAGGCCAAGGGCCGCGAGCGGTTCGAGGGCTTCCTCGAGACGCTGGGGAAGCGCGTGCAGCAAGGGCGTAGCTTTGCGGATGAAATGGTGGATGACGATAACGGGAGAAACACCAAGAGCTAAACTCTTTCCATCAGAACCTTTTCAATGCTCTGACTCCATGCAGATTTGAAAGCGGGGTCGGACGCAAACAGCTTATACAGCTCCAACTCTTCTTTTCGGCGCTTCAGCATCACATCCTGCAGCATTTTTTCGAGGGCCAATCCTCGGTTGTAAGGGTCGGTATTTGCCTCATATTTCTCGGTATAGTCGGGGTGCGACCGGATACTGTTCACCACATTAATGAATTTCACCCGCTGTTCTTCGGGCGTTGCGCTCCAGCCTTGAAACCATCGCTCATTGAAGCTGCGGATAATCTCGTCTAGCGGGTCCTTTACTGGGTCGCCGTCACGGTATCCGCGAGGGTTCGGGTTTTGAGGATCAAGCTCAGACCCTGAGGCGTCAAGACCAATAGTATGGTTCAGTTTCGTCCGCTCGAGACCGTACGATGAAAGATCGACTGCTTCCAGTAATTCGTCTAGCATGTCCTGGTCGGGGTCTTTGATTTGTAGCTTGGGAACCAGAAATTTCAGGAACCAGAAAAGCTTTTCCCAATCGACAACTTCGAAGGGCATGATTGCCGCCATCTGCCCATAAATCTTGACGAACTGCCGCGCCTTGATCTTAAGGTCGATCTTGTCCTTGTCAGTGAGCTCTAGCTGATTGTTGAAACGGTCTGCGGCCATGTCGATGACGGGGCTCAGCGCCTGAGCATCTTCGCCCGCGAAATAACGAGCGACGAACTCTTCGACTTCTTGCCATTCGTATACACCGACCTGATCAAGCGATTCCTTCAGCTCGTGCAGCACATTGACATCCGTTGCTGAGGAAAGGGTTGTGACGGTGTAGAATGGATCAAAGGCTGCCTTGATGTCTTCCACGTCATTGAAGAAATCCAGGATGAACAAATCTTCGGTTCGCTTCCCTAGCTTGTTCGCCGATCGGTTCAGACGCGACAATGCTTGCACCGCAAGCACGTGCTGTAGCTTCTTGTCTACATACATTGTGGTCAGCTTAGGCTGGTCGAACCCAGTCAGATACTTGTTTGCGACGACCAGCAGCCGGTAATCATCGTCTTCAAATCGATCTCGCGTGTCCGCTTCCGCGAACCCGTTTATCTCGGCCTCGGTGTAGGTAACGCCGTCCACGGTCTTCTCGCCCGAAAATGCGATCAGCGCCTTGAACGGGTTTCCTCGCTCCGCCAGCAGCTTGGTCACCGCCCTGTAATAGCGAATGGCTGACTCGATGTTCTGCGTAACGATCATACCCTTCGCCTTGCCGCGCAGCTTTTTGGGCGTCACCACCTGTTCGACAAAATGGTCGAGCATGATCTCGGCTTTGGTGTTGATCGTCTGCTGGCTGCGCTCGACATAGGCGCGCAGCTTCTTCTGGGCCTTCTTCGTGTCGAACAGGGGGTTATCGGCAATGGACTTCTGGATTTCGTAATAGCTTTTGTAGGTCGTGTAATTTGCCAACATGTTGAGGATGAAACCCTCCTCGATGGCCTGCTTCATGCTGTAGAGGTGGAAGGGCTTGAAGCTGCCATCGGCCTGGCGCTCGCCGAACTTCTCCAGCGTCGTGTTCTTGGGCGTGGCGGTGAAGGCGAAATATGACGCGTTGCCACGCATTTTGCGCGCCTGCATCGCGGCAAGGATCCGGTCTTGCGGGTCATCCTCGTCCGGGTCCTGACCGCCAGCACCCATGGCCTGGTTCATCTTGTCATGGGCAAGGCCGCTCTGGCCGCTATGCGCCTCGTCTATGATGACCGCGAACCGCTTGTCGCTCAGGTCGGCAATCCCGTCGATGATGAAGGGGAACTTCTGGATCGTGGTGATGATGATCTTCTTGCCGTTTTCCAGCGCCGATTTCAGATCAGCCGACCGCATGGCCGGGGCGACGATGTTCTTGACCTCGGAGAAGTCCTTGATGTTCTCGCGCAGCTGCTTGTCCAGAAGCCGTCGGTCGGTCACCACGATCACGCTGTCGAACAGCGGCTGGTCCAGCCCCTTGGCGCCCGGAATGCCTGCCTTGGCCGGATACGTCTCGATCAGCTGATAGGCTGTCCAAGTGATCGAGTTCGACTTGCCCGAACC
Source organism: Natronohydrobacter thiooxidans (assembly GCF_001884735.1). Lineage (GTDB taxonomy): Bacteria > Pseudomonadota > Alphaproteobacteria > Rhodobacterales > Rhodobacteraceae > Roseinatronobacter > Roseinatronobacter thiooxidans_A. Next base: position 23,862 of record NZ_MJAP01000002.1, read on the forward strand.
CGCCGAGTGCTGGATCAGGTAACTGTGCCCCACGCCGGTCGTGGCCGCATGGGTCAACAATCGACGCACCACCTCCAACTGGTGATAGCGCGGGAAGATGAGGGTTTTCTTGGCGAGCGGGTCGGTCGCCTTGCCCTCGAGTAGCACGAAATGCTGGATGATGCCCGCAAGGCCCTCCTTCGTGAAAACCTCTTCCCACAAATACGCGGTCTTGTGGCCGTTCGGGTTGGGCGGGTTGCCTTCGCCCTCGTTATGGCCCTTGTTGAAAGGCAGGAAGAAGGTCGCGGGCCCGGCCAGTTTCGTGGTCATGAACACTTCGTCAGTGTCCACGGCCATGTGCACCAGCGCGCGGCCGAATTGCAGCAGGGGCTGGGTGGCGTCGCGGCCAGTGCGATACTGCTTCTGCCCGTGATAGCGGGCGGTCTGGCCGGTCCAGGCGTTCTTCAGCTCGATGGTGATCAGCGGCAGCCCGTTGACGAAAAGGACCATGTCGATCTCTTCGCCCGGGTTGGTCTGCGAATAGCGCACCTGCCGGGTCACGCTTAAGATATTGGCGGCGAAGTTTTCGTGAACTTTGGCCGCGGAGCTCGCCAGCGGCGCAGGGTACATCAGCGCGAAGAAGGCATCGTCGACGTTCAGCCCCTTCTTCAGCAAGTGCAGCACGCCGTTCTTCTTGATCAGCCGGTCAAAGCGTTCAAGGATCTTGCGCTGCCAGTCGCCGGGATTGCGGGCCTTCAACTTGGCCAGCTCTTTCCCTTGGGTGGTTTCCAGAAACTCCCAGAACAGCCGGGTGTCGAGCGCGTATTCGGCGTCGAAGTCGGAGGGCAGGCCGACGCGGAACGGGCCATGGCCTTCGGGGGCGGGCTGGCCAGCCAGCTCCTCGGTCGTCAGGCCCGTCAGGCGCCGCTGGATCGCCTGTTCCAGAGCCACTTCCTTGGTGTTGCTGACCATGATCCCCCCTTGCTACTCACTCTCCATATGCATTCGAATGCGACCTCGGCTTGCCACCCTTGGGTTTGTAGGAGACGCTAAACCGATGGATGTCGGGCTGGATCGAAAATGGCTTTGACTTGTCGTACCATTTGAATTCGAACTCCACCCTGTCACCGTTTTCAAATTCCAAGTCATAGACAAAGTGCTGCCCCATCGCGCCATAGGGCTTCTCTCCACCCTGCATTCCTGAAGATTGGCAAAGCTCTAGTGAGCCAGAATAATTCTTATTTGCACAGTCTGCTTCGATTTGACGAACAAGATCATCATACAGTTTCTCGGCGGGGTTCATGTTTTCAAACTCCTACTAGCTTACCTTGATCTTGCCCGTGACCGCCGCGTTGATCAGGCTGGTCTTGTATTCCTTGAGTGCGGCGATCTGCTCTTCCTTGAGGCGTATAGCGGAATCCACTTTCCCCGCTTCACGAGCGATATGCTCAACAAGCGAAGGCTGCTCACTCTTCGGCGGCAAAATGATTTTCAATGACCTAACCCGTCCGACACTAAGCTGAGGCAGAGCCGCACCTCGCAGAGTTGGGCCATACTGAGCTGCCAAGTAGTCTGAAGATAGGGACCAGTATAAGAATTCTGGATCTACTCGTTTTTTCGGATTGATAACACAAAGGGAGTCTAGAATTCCCAATCTCACCCCAGATGGAAGAATTCTTACTGCCCCAATGGTTCCCTTGCGGGAGAACACGAGTGATCCTTGAGAAAAATGGCAGCGCGCTTCTTGTTCTTCAACCGTCTTTGTGGACACTCGACGCGGAGTATCAATTTCTATCGTGCCGTCGGGGCGGAACTCCTGCGTTGAGATGAACGGGAAACCGTCCTCTACGTACTCTGGGTTTCGGTGGCTAGGATTTGGGTCGATTACGTCTCCAACAGCCATTATCGGAACAACCACCCAATGCGCGGGGATTTGGCCGATCCAGTCGATGCCGCTGTCCTTCATGGGGGCGGCGGGGTTCAGGCCGCGGGTGACGGCCTGCTGGATCAGGATCTGCCGCCGCTCGCGCAGAAGCGCGATCTGCTCTTCCTTGATCCGCACCGCCTCGTCCACCTTGGCGCATTTCTCATCCAGAAACGCCGCGATGGCGCGTTGTTCCTCGGGCGAGGGGATGGGCAGGCGCAGGTATTTGAAGTCGTCGTAGGAGAGGTTCTGCCGAAGCCCCGAGCCGAGCGCGTAGAATACTTTCTTCACGTCGTAGGAATGCAGCAGATAGTGCAGGAAAACTGGGTCAATTTCGGCTTTGGGCCGCAGATTGATGTATGCCGACGTGATGATGCCCGTATCCCGCGCCAAACCCGTGCGCAGGCTCGTCATATCATTCTGCAGGTCGGTGCCGCGAATGATGATGTCGCCGGGTTGGACTATCTGATAGGTCTCGAAGCTTTCCGGAACCAGACCGGTCAGCTTGTCCTCGTCCTTTACGATCACACGGCCATAGCTGAGAGAAAGCACGGTGCTTTCCTTCATACCGGTGTTCTTGTCTTTGTTTTCATACAGGCACTGACGGCCCGGCTCGACGTGCCAGCCGGCGGGGACTTCGCCGATCCACTCGACGCCGCTGTCCTTGTAGCTGTCATATTTCGGATAAGCTGCGGTGTTCATTCCGCGGGCTCCAGCTTCGTGGCCACCTTCACCCCCAGAATATCCGCGATCAGCCCATCGGCCTTTTCCTCCAATGCCAGAATGTACTGCGTCACCTCTTCCAGCGCGCGCAGCGGCTTGTGGCGGTAGAAATACTTGTTGAAGCTGATCTCGTAGCCAATCTTGACCGTGTCGAGGTTGATCCAGGCCTCGGACACATGCGGTTTTACCTCGGCCTTGAAATAGCGGTGGATGCTGTCCTTCAGCGGCACCGCCTCGCTGTCGCGCAGGTCGGTGCTGGCCTCATAGGTCAGCCAGCTGCCATCAGGCTGCGCATAGAGGCCGAAGTCGCCCAGTTCGTCGATGTGGCAGCCCAGCCGCGCCGCGACCTCCTCCAGTTCGGACCGGGTGAAGGTCAGGATCTTGCCGATGACCTTCTCGGCGTCGTCGTCATACCAGCTGACCGCGTTCAGGATCGCGTTCTTCTCGGTCGCGGTCAGCTTGATCTTGCGGGCCTTCAGCACCTTGGCCACCCGGTCGCGGAAGGCGTTGAAATCCGCCGTTTCCTCGGTGCCGACGGCCTGCATCAGCTGATGGCCGACCCCGATCAGATCGCGCTGGCGCAACCAGAGAGCACTGTCGACCAGTTTGGCGCGCTGCTTGGCGTTCAGCGCGATCTCCTGCTCCTCGCACCAGGCCTGGATCGCCTTGGCCTCGGTTTTCAGGAAGCCGGACTCGTAGACCTTGTCGCCATGCTCGGCCCACAGATGCTCCATCGGCTCGCGCAGGGACTTGTCGAAGCGCAGGGGTTTCAGCCTCTCCGCGCTGAACTGTGCGCGGCGGCGGTCCGGGCGCTCGATGGTGACCTTGTGATAGCCGAAATCGGTGTTGTCGAATATCTGCACCGCGACGCCGGTGGGATCGCCGTTGGCGTCCAGCTGGCGCTCGATGGGCTGGAAAGCGAGATAGGCGGCGGTGATCTGGTCGATATGTTCGGGCGCGAACTCGCAGTTCTTGTCGCCAAGGTTCTTGCGCAGCTTGCGGAACATCAGGTTGGCGTCGATCAGCTGCACCTTGCGCCGCCGCACCTCGGGCTTGGCGTTGGTCAGCAGCCAGATATAGGTGGTGATGCCGGTGTTGTAGAACAGGTTGTTCGGCAGCTGGATGATGGTGTCCAGCATGTCGTTTTCGATGATGAAGCGGCGGATGTTGGATTCGCCGCTGCCCGCATCGCCGGTGAACAGGCTGGAGCCATTGTGGACGGACGCGATGCGCGCCCCGATGGCGCTGTTGGCGATGGGCTTCATCTTGCCCACCATTTCCATCAGAAACAGAAGCTGGCCGTCGCTGGAACGGGGGGTGGCATCGACGGTTTCCACCTTGCCCCAGTAATTTGCCAGATCGACCTGAAAGCGCGGGTCGATGACGTCCTTGCCATTCTTGATGTGCTTGAGCTCGCTGCTCCAGCTTTTGCCATAGGGCGGGTTCGACAGCATGAAATCGAAGCGATGGCCAGAGAATTCATCGGTCGACAGGGTCGAGCCGACCTTGATGTTCTCGGGATTGTTGCCCTTGATCATCATGTCGGATTTGCAGATGGCGTAGGTCTCGTCGTTGATTTCCTTGCCGTAGAGATAAACATCGCCCTTGGCTGCGATGGGGCCTTCGGGTTCCTTGATATAATTCTGCGCCTCAGTCAGCATGCCGCCGCTGCCACAGGCCGGGTCGTAGATCGTCATCACCGGTGGCAACTGGCCGCTGATGGGGTCGAAGATGAGGTGGGTCATCAGGTGGATCACCTCACGCGGGGTGAAGTGTTCCCCGGCTTCCTCGTTGTTCTCTTCGTTGAACTTGCGGATCAGCTCCTCGAAGACATAGCCCATGCCGAGGTTGGACAGGCCCGGCATCATGTTGCCGTCGGGGTCTTCGGCGTCATGAGGCGTCAGGTTGATGTTGGGCGAGATGAATTTTTCGAGGACGTCGAGCAGGACATGCTTGTTCGCCATGTGCCGCATCTGCTCGAGCAGCTTGAATCGGGCGATGATCTCTTTGACGTTGTCGCTGAAGCCGCCGAGATATTCCTCGACGTTGGCAAGCAGTATCTGCTCGTTGTTGGTCGCGGTCGCGTAGAGCTGCTTTAGCGTCCACTTGCTGGTGTTGTAGAACACATAGCCGGCAGCCGCGGTTAGAGGGGCATCGTCCAGTTCCGTGGCTTTCATCTCCTCGCGCTGGAACCGGACCTCTTCCAGCACAGCCGCCTTTGTCGGCTCAAGAAGCGTGTCCAGACGGCGCAGAACGACCATCGGCAGGATCACGTCCCGATATTTGCCGCGCACATAGACGTCGCGAAGGCAGTCGTCTGCAATGGACCAGATGAAGGAGATGAGCTTGTTGTGGGCGGCTTGGTTCATGGTTCTACACTGCTGTCCTTACCTTAGCGCCGGAACGGTCAGTGTCGGAAATATCTTCAGAAATCCGAGCCCTTGCGGCACATATCTAATCGGGACCCTAATTCGCATCGGATTGACCTGCAACGAGCCATCGGCATTACGCGGATGCAAATCTTCTCTCAGTTGAGAGCCCAGCGATTTGATAGGTTCGAGCGGCGTCACGTCACCTCCCACACTTCGCCTGTTTCCAGCCGTTTGATGAAGTCCACCGCCTCGCCGTCCCAGTGATACGCGAGATGTCCGCCCTGCACCGGAATCGGGATCACATCGGGCCAGAACACCGCGATGCAATGCCCGCCCGGATAGCGAACGCTGGGCCAGGTGATGCCGTTTGACCCGGCGGCGCGGCGCGCGGCGCCGAAGCGCTGCGAGGGGCGATAGTCGTCAGGGTCGAGCAGATCGGCGCGGCCTGTGGCGTCATCGAGATCGGTATCTATGGCGCCGATCAACTCGCGGAATTGCGCGGTCCAGCCGGGGGGCTCTTCGGTCGCGCGCATGAAGCGGGTGTGGTGGTGGATGGTCTCGGCAATCGCCACTTCGGTGCGGTCGCCAGCATAGTAGAGGCCGAAACGGCCATCCGAGAAGCGCCCCGGTCGCAGGGGCGAGCAATGGACGAAGGGCGCCATGACCCAGCTTGCGCCGGGGCCTGTCACGCGGCGCGCGACCGGCACTTTCGAGAGAGTGCCGATACTGTCGCGGATGCGCGGGTTGAATTTGGCTTCGGCAGAGGCCAGTGCCTCCCAGTCGGCGGGATCGGCGATATCCTCGAAGAGGTCGATGGGCGGATGGATCGAGCGGATGATGCGGGAGGTGCGGGGCCATGTGATGCGGCGGAGGGGTGGAGTCACCACGCCCCCCGCTCGGCATCGAGATAGGCGCGCAGCTCGATCAGATCGGTGATCTCGCCGCGCAGCATGATGTCGAGCGCGCTGCGCCCCCCGAAAGCCGCGCTGGGCTTGCGGATCCAGCCGTAGCCGCGTGCGGGGTCGGTGAAGAGGTAGCGCAGCGCCTTGTGGATACCCATCAGGATCGCCATGCGCGCGCGCAGGTCGCGGTCGATGCGCCCGATATCGCCCGCTTTCCAGCGCGCCCATGTGCGCGGGGCCATGTCGCCCAGAAGGGTGCGCGCCTCTGCATCACTCAGGCCCCAGAGGCGGAACAGGTTGACCGTGGCCCGCGCCAGCGCTGCGGCCTCCTCGTCGGTGATGACAGGCAGGTCAGGACGTGCGGCGACTGGCTGAACCGTAGCGAACTGCATGATGCTCTCCTTTGGCTTTAAAGTATAGATTAATTGCCAAATGGCAATAGCTGGACAGCTGTTATCTCGGCTAGTTCGTTTGAAACCCACCCAAAGCCCCTCACTGCCGCCGTGTCCTACAGGATGACGATGGTGCGGGCGCGTGACTCTGGGGCGTCACCCGGATAGGAAATTAACAAACAGTTAAATCTGGGGCATTTCATGAAGGCAGCAGAGACCAAGGTTGATCGGTTCCTCGGCAGCAACGAGACCGCGTTCGCCATTCCAGTCTACCAGCGCAATTACGACTGGGCGAAGACGCAATGCGCGCAGCTCTTCAAGGACATTCTGGCTGTCGGCGCGGACGATGACCAGCCAGGGCATTTCATTGGCAGCATCGTCTATATCCATGATGATGTGCATGCGGTCGCAGCGCTGCAGGAATTCACAATCATCGATGGACAACAGCGCCTGACCACGCTGACCCTGATCTATATCGCGATCTACCGGCATTTCCTGGCCGCAGGCGAAGAGCGCGAAGCCCAGCGCATCTACAAGACCTATCTGATCAATGAATTTGCCGAAGATGCCGAGAAGCTGAAGCTCAAACCCACCGACAACAACAAGGCCGCACTGACGCAGATGATGGACCCACAGGAGGCGGTCAAGGTCAGCGGTTATTCGCGGCTGATCGAGAATTTCCGTTTCTTCCAGAGCCGGATCGATGCGTCCAATGTGGCGACCGTGCTGAAGGGGCTGTCGAAGCTGATCTTTGTCAACATCGCGCTCGACCGCCAGAAGGACAATCCGCAGCGCATCTTCGAGAGCCTGAACTCGACGGGGCTGGAGCTTTCGCAGGCAGACCTGATCCGCAACTACATCCTGATGGGCTTGCCGCGCAAGGAACAGGAGCAGGTGTTTCGCAAGTACTGGGAGCCGATCGAACGCAACGCCCGCAATCTCGAAGTGAATGAAAGTCGTGTGTCGGATTTCATCAGGGATTACCTGACGCTGAAGCAAAAGGACATTCCCAACAAGGGCGCGGTCTATGCCAAGTTCAAGGAGCGATTTCCGGTGCCCAGCTCGCCCGAGCTGATGGAGGCGCTGGTTGAGATCCGCGAGTTGTCGAATGTCTATGCGCGCCTGCTGAACCCTGACATGGAAACCGACGCCGTGATCGCGCGCGAGCTGGGCTATATCCGCACGCTCGAGATTAATGTGTCCTACCCGTTCCTGATGCCGGTCTACCGGGATTTTCAGTCGGGGGTGATCTCGCGCGATGATTTCGCGGCCGTGCTGCGCCTGGTGCAAAGCTATGTCTGGCGTCGCGCCATTCTGGGCCTGCCGACCAATGCGCTGAACAAGATCTTCATGGGGCTCTATGACCGGGTCGACCCGGAGGAATATCTGGTCTCGAACCAGCGCGCGCTGATGCAGCGCGGTGGCACGCAGCGCTTCCCGCGCGATGCCGAGGTGCTGGCTGTCCTGAAAGAGAAGGACTTGTACAGCATGAAAGGGCGCACGCGCACCTATTTCTTCGACCGGCTGGAGAACCACAACAATCGCGAGATCGTCGATGTGACCGTGCCCGGCATCACCATCGAGCATATCTTCCCGCAGAACCCTGATCTGGAATGGCGCAACACGGTCGATGAGGATGACTATGCCGCCATGGGTGAGCAGTATCTGAACACGATCGGCAATCTGACGCTGTCGGGCAATAACGGCCGCCTTGGCAATAAGACCTTTGCCGAGAAGCGCGACATGAACGAGGGCGGCGGAGAGCAGGGCTACCGTTTCAGCCGCCTCTGGCTCAACCGCGATTTGCAGACCCTTGATCACTGGAACGTGGAACAGATCGAAGCGCGGGCCGAGCGCATCGCCCAGCGCTTTCTGGAAGTCTGGCCTGCGCCCAGCGTGGATGTACTGGTTGGCCCGGATGCGGAAGAGGTCAACATTTTCGAGGCGGAAGAGCCGAAGTTCAAGAAGCTGGAATATGCGGTATTCCTTGGCAACCGCCTCTGGGTCACACAGGTCAGCCGTCTCTATGTCGAGGTCATCCAGCATCTGCTTTCGGAACAGCCCGACGCGTTCCATGGCACGAAACTCGGTGATCGCATCCAGTTGACCGCTGATGCCGGCAGCCTGCGGCAGTCGGTGCAGGTGGGCGAGGGGTATTTTGTCGAAGGCAACGTTGATTCCACAACTAAGTTCGAGAGGATGAAATTCATCCTGACCGAGCTCGGGCTCGAGGATGAGCTGTTCATCAAATTCGCGTAGCGGCTTGGCGGGCGCCTATGGGCCGCGCCTGGCGCCCGCCCATAGGTAAAGACAATGCCATGCGGTGTGATGTGTTTCAGCCCCGTTTGTGCATGGTGAGGCGGTAGCTATAGGCATCGATCTGCTCTATCGCCACCATGTCACCGGGCCGCGTGTGGTTGCGCGAGAAGAACTCCCTGATCCAGCCGCGCTTGCGAAAGAACTTCTTCTTGCCGTCGAGGTCCGTCATGACGATATTGCCCGCGCCCCAGTGAACGGCAATCTCACACTTGGCCGCTTCTGCACGGTTTGCCCCACTGATCGCCTCGGCTGGAAACTTGTCGAATAAGCTCCGCAGATAGATATGGTTGTGGTCGATGTTTCCCTGCGTGATTTCCACAGTGCCGATGATGCGCGCTGCCGGAGTGTTCGCGTCCGGCATTGAATGAGTATCCGCCACTGCGGGCTTGTCGCGCACGACGGCAATGTCATCGAAACTCTCGATCAGATCGAAGTCATCAGCGTCCTGAGCCGAAGCCGACGCTTTATGCACGATGCTGCGTGAGACCGCAGGCTGAGAGATCTCTGCGCGCAAGACCACTTCGGCGGCGGCACGCGCGTCTTCACCTGCATCATGGTGATCAAATGTCAGTCCAAGATGCTTTTTGAGGCTTGCGAGGCCATGCCCACCATTGCCACGCAACTCGGGCCAGGCTGCGCGAGCAACCCGCACGCTATCGCGCCACTGCCACTGTGGGACCGGCAGACAGCTGTTGCCACAAGCAGCAGCAACCGCGCTGCGATCAAAACCCGAATGCTGGTAGATCGTCGCGCCATCCAGCGCATCCCGAAGGATCGGCAGCACGTCGGCAAATGTCGGAGCACTCCGAACTGTCCGGGCGCTGATCCCGTGCAGATATGTAAAGATCCAATGGTCGACCTGAGGATCGACATAGGTCACCCATGTCTCGATGGAATTGTCCGGGCGTACGCAGGCAACACCAATCTGGCAAATGCTGCCACGGTCATTGTTTGCAGTCTCGACATCCAGAGCGAAGAAGCGGAACGGGCCCTTCGGGAAGGCGGGCACTCGCGTTTGCCGGACGGGCGAGGGCTTGGGCGTAGACCTTGTTTGCATGCTCGGACCAGTCAGCGTTGACAGAAAGCGCTGGCGCTGCCGCTCGATGGCCGCCAATTCCGTCGTGCCCCATCCAAGGCGATGAAGCGTTGCCGAGACAAGATCCACGGGCTCGTCATAAGAATTCATCTTCCGCCGGTTCCACGCGATGGCGTGTTCCGGTGCAAGGGACAGAACCTCAGCCTCCAGCCTCGCGATATCTGCCGTGTCGGGCAAGGGCAGCCAGACAGCGCGGCAGTGATCGACGACGAATTCGTTGCGCAACGCCTTGGCGATATCCCCATCCGCCTTGGTCAGCGCGTCCATGCGATCACGCCACATGCGACCGGTATTGTACATCTGCGAGAAGTAATGGCTCATGCCCTCGGATCCGGTGCGATGGCGCTGGTGGATCCGTTCGTAAAAGGTCTGATCCGTTGAACTCGTGGAGCCAATATACCGCAAATCACCGTTGTGATCGATGAGCCCGTAAATGCCACGTGCATCGCGCGGTGCCTGAACGGTAGGGCGGGGCGCGGCTTCAAGCAGCGCGGAAAGCAGGTCTTCGGCAGAATAACGCATAATTCGATTCCTGATCACATTGACATCAACTGGCGGCGCTCGATGCGCTTCCAGTCGCGGCCCGAAACAATACCCCAGTTGCCTGCATCATTCGGGCGGCGCCAGCGCGGAGTGGCCATCTTCTGGAGGGCAGCAAGAGCCTCCTCGAAGGTGTCGTAAGGAACATCTTCTTCCTTCGAGCCGATCCTGAACTTGCCATTGCGCGCGAGGCCAGGATGGAAGTGGCTGCCGTCGGCCGCAACCGGGACAAAGACTACCTCATCGGAGAAATCCGGGCTCGGCGCCTCGGGCGCTTCATCGTCAGGCTGCTGCCAGATCGAGGCAAAGAACTCCTTGCGCCCCTTCAGCCATGCGGCGGCACTGGTGGCCGTCACGCGCTGGCCGATCTTTTCAAGACCGCCTTCGCCGCTGGACAGAATATTCCGGATCCGACCTTCGGTGACGCCACCAAGGATTGCGAGAGAAGTGAGGTCAACCTCTCCCTCACCCGTATCGATTGCGTGGCGTGAGATCGCGAGGTTGATGATACGGGAAACGATGCCATGCGACCCGGAGAGTGCGAGGCTACGGAACGCTTCCAGCCGTGTGCCAAGCGCATCAACCCACTGCCTTCGCGCGCTTGGTGTGACGTCTGCCGGAGTAACCCCATACCGACCGTACAGCCCTGCGTCGTCAATAAGACGACCCCCGTTTGTTTCGAGCCAACTCGCTGGCCAGTATTCGTCAAGAATTACCTCCCAGTCATCGGACCTGACATTATGGCAGGGGAGCATTTTGAGGAGGTGAGGTGCGGCCGTTTCCTTTCCCAGGATAACCTCGATAGTGCGAAATCGTGAGGCAAGGATATCATGCAGCTCTGCGCTGTATTCCCAGTCATTTTCGTCGCCGTCCCCGGACATGTCACGTTCAATCCATAACTGACGGCGACCCTCGGCTGTCAACGTTTCTGGTCGGCTCGTAGGGTTCATGTTCAAGTTCCTTCAGGCGTGCAGGCGGCGGATCGCTGCGCGCAGGTTGTGGCGCGCGCGGTCATCAGAGGGTGTGGAGGCCGCGATGAGGAACCCTCTTTCGAAATGGAGGGCGTAGTGATGGCCGCGCGGTTTGATGTCGAGCAGAGCAACGCCTTCGGCGCTGCAGATCTGGCGATACTCTTTGATGATTTTCCGCATGTGGCAAATTCCGTGATGTGTGATGTGTTGAGTCATATCTAGGTATCGATTCGAGACATGTCAACGCCATATTTCACGCTTCACGAAATTTGCCACATCACCTGTTGCTCAGCTTGACGGAAGTAGCTAGATAAGGCCAAATCTGATCAACCGATGATAAAAGGGGTGGCGCCGGAGCTGAGGCGAAAATCTGCCTTGAGAACGTCCTGCACCTTTCGGGATCAGCCGATTCGGCTCAACGCATAGTGCAATCAGGCAACCGTCAATGACTCTGACAAATGACTTCAAGAACATACGCAACATGGAAGCGACGCTGTCACGATCTATTGGGGTTTCCAAGGGATCAAATTCGGCTTTGCCGCAGAAGGTTCTCGTCCCGGAACTCTTTGAAGAGGCGCGCCATTTGCTCGGGAGTGAGCCAACGCAAGCGGCGTTGAAAGAGCTCTTATCGATCCTTGAAGAGAACTTTCTGCACAAATTTGCATCAGATGTGGACCGCGATCATCTGTTTCAGTGCGCGCATTTAGTGGTCGCACGAGCGGGTATTATGGGGTTCGAAGCGTTGGGCAGCGCCTGTTCTGATTTGCAGCATGCATGTGCTACCGGTGCGCAATTCCATAGCGAGTTTGCACGCGCGCGCACGGCGGCCTTCGTCACTCACGACGCAATCGCGTGTTTGCTGAAGCCGAAAACTACATGAACGCACATCTGTGCTCTCTCTTCAGCTGTCATTCCACAATTCTAACCATGACATTTGTTTCGATCCTCCGTGCATTGAAGGTGGCGCAGGTCGATCGCAGTGTTGAGTTTCCCGTGAACTCGACCGAATAGCCGATCACTTGCGTGCAGCCATTGGTGGTTGTTGAATTCCCGCTGAAGCTGATCTTGGAGGTGGGCGCATAGAGTGCTCCCTGGGTCGTCGATCCGGAATTCCCGCGGATTTGGTGAGTTAGCCCGCTCTGGCTGCGGCTGGCAAATACGAGAATCCCGTCGTATGGGCCGGATGTCGGTGCTTGCATGTTTAGGCCGCCATTCCCAGAAAGCATGAGTCTGGAGTTTCCAGTGAGGAAGAAGGTCGCCCCCTCAACGGACATGCCCGCCTCGGCGGGAGAGACGTCGGCATTTGCGTTCAACGACAGATCACCGCCATCGATAATGTAAAGGCCGGGCTTGAATGAAACCTGGCTTCTGATATCCAGCCCACCGCAGATCCGCATCGCCGGAACTCCGCTTGGATGCGAATGCGTTGCCTCGAACACTGACACATTGGTGTTTGTTTCGCAGGGAACAACATTGACATTGGGCTCTTCAAGGTCTGCATATGGATCGCGCACTTGGGGCGCGTAATCATTGGGTGCCACGCAGTCCAGAAGACGCAGGTTGGTGCTGCTGACAGAACCGCCCACCGAATGCACACAGCCAACGGTCAGATTTGCCGATGAATTTGCCATCCAGAATGCATCGGACGCGTGTGAATTGGAGGCGACATCACACCCATCGAGCGAGACGTCGGTATTCCCGCTGACGGTGATGGCGCGGGACTGCGTGGGGGCAAGCGCCAGAACACAGGCTGCTGTGTCTGAGGGCGTGACCTGCGCCACAGCGCGCGCACTAATTTGGACTGGCTCAATGCTAAGTATCGCAGAGAAGAACCTCGGTTGGTTTCTCGTCAGCAGAACTTCGACGGAATCCGCGTTGCCGACATTGGGACCGCTGGAAGGCGGTGTATTCAGATCAAAGCTGTCGAACTCTGCCCCGAACCCAGCGGTCGTGGCGATATGCAAGGCAGCGGAGTGTATTTCCAAGGTGCTGTCCCCGGCACGCAACCGAACACCGCCGGCATGGGCCGCTAGATCCGCGGCGTGTTGCAAATTGCGTTGCGTCATATAGTGGTAGCCGGTTTCAGCCCCCAGACCCATGCCAAGAACCAACACAGGCATCAAAAGCGTCGCCATGATTGCAACGCCACCGGCGTCATCATTGCCAAACGCTGCGAGGCGCTGAGCGACCCTGGCGCGCAACGCGGATTTCGCGGGGTGGATGCCAGACTGACGGTTAGCAGATTGAGTGTGCTCGAACATGGTGTCGTCTCCGATAACTACTGCTGGGGCTGACTCAGTTGTTGATGATCTGGATTGCGGCGGGTGTGATTACGACGGCGAACAGGACCGGCAGGAAGAAGATGATCATCGGCACGGTCAGCTTCGGGGGAAGTGCGGCGGCCTTTTTCTCTGCCTCGCTCATGCGCATGGCGCGGTTCTCTTCGGCGAGGACGCGCAGCGCATGACCAAGTGATGTGCCGTATTTCTCGGATTGCATCAGCCCCGACACAACGGCCCTGACCTCATCCAGATCAGTCCGTTTGCCAAGGTTTTCATAGGCCGTCCGCCGATCCGATAAGAATGACAGCTCGGCTGTGGTCAGCGACAGTTCTTCAGCGAGTTCCTTTGACTGTTCGCCAATCTCGTCGGCCACCTTACGGAACGCGTGTTCACTGCTCATGCCGGATTCGACACAGATCAGCAGCAGGTCGAGCGCGTCGGGCCAGCTTTGTTTGATCGATTGCTGGCGCTTTGCGATCCTGTTCTTCACATAGATCAGGGGCAAGAAATAGCCCAGATAACCAGCAAACAAGATAATCGCGAGAATTGCTATGAGATGGACTTCCGGCTTGATGACCACGAAGGTATAGAACGCGACCACGCCCACAACACAGACCGGCATCAGAACGCGCATTGCGAGAAAGGTGATGACGGGGGAGCGGCCACGAAATCCGGCTGTCCTGAGCAACTGCACGGTCATCCCGTCTTTCAGTTGCCGCGAGAGATTGAATCGTTCGACGATCGCCGCAAGCATCTTGCTCGGTTCGCTGCGCAGCAGCCTCCGTTTTTTGCCCTCGGTCGCCTGAAATCTGTGGCGAACATTGTCTCTTACGCGCGTGTCCAAGACTTGTTTCATGCGCTGTGTCAGGGGATCGCGGACAAGGTAAGGCCATCCCAGAACGATGACGCCGCAAAATAGCGCCAGTGCTGCAGAGATCGTCACCACAAGGTCACTCTGGGCAAAAACGGTTTCGAGTATCATCGTGGTCATCCTAAAAATCGAAATTGATCATCTTGCGCATGATCAACACACCCGTCAGCATCCAGAACCCGCTAAAGGCTAGAACTACCTTGCCGATCATCGTGGTGAAGAGCAGCGAGATGTATTCGGGACTGGTGACAAAGAGCAGTGACGCGACGATCACCGGCAGTGCCCCGATGATCCAGCCTGACGCTTTGGCCTCGGCGCTCATGGATTTGATCTTGGCGCGCATTTTCTTGCGTTCTCTGAGCACCGTGGACAGGTTGCCCAGGGCTTCGGTCAAGTTCCCGCCAGAGCGGCTCTGGATCGTGATGACGATGGACAAGAAATTTGTTTCCGGCAGAAAAACCCGGTCTGCCATCCGCTGAACGGCTTCCTGCATCGGCACACCTAGGGTCTGATCATCCATGATGGTCGCAAACTCGCTTCGGACGGGTTCCTGCCCCTCGAACGCAACCACTCTGATGCAATCTGCCAGCGGCATCCCCGACTTGACGCCGCGCACGATCACATCGACAGCGTCGGGGAACTGCACGGCAAATGCCGCAAGACGGCGGTTTCTGCGAAAGCGAAGATATGCTTCGGGCAGCACGATGCCGGCCAACACTGACAGGACCGCAGCGGTTGGAAGCGCAAGGCCAGTTGTGGCCCAAATCACCAGCAAGACCGCAGTCGCCGTTGCAATGCAGACGCCCCAGAATGTCTTTCTGGACCAACTCAGCCCCGATTCAACAAGTCGGCTTTGCAAGCTTTTGCGCGAGCGGCTTCTAGCGACCGCCTTCTGCTTTTCCTCTATCTCGCGCAAGGTTTCTTCCACGGAGCGCCTGCGGCGTTTGCCGTCACTGGCTGCATGCCGTGCTGCGGTTGGCCTGCGCGTACCCAGCACCATCCCGAAGCGGCGCCGCGTCCGAGCGGCGCTGGCCAGTTGCGGCTGGAATGCCGCAAACAGCAAGCCGCCCACGCATAGCGCGGTCAGCAGCGAGATCAGTACCATGGACGCATTGGCAGACAGGGACATTCTATATCCTTACTTCTGGCGGGCGGTTTACGAATCGGACGCATGCGCGGTCGCGAGTGCGGCAGTCAGACGCTCGTCTTCTCCGTAGTATCGGGCCTTGTCCCAGAACGCCGGGCGTCCGATCCCGGTCGAGCGGTGCCGGCCGATGATCTTGCCCTGGGCATCCTCGCCCATCATGTCGTAGACGAAGAGATCCTGGGTAATCGGCACATCGCCTTCGAGCCCGATGACCTCGGTGATATGCGTGATCCGCCGCGACCCGTCGCGCAGGCGTGCTGCCTGCACGATCACATCGATCGAGGACACGGCCATCTCGCGGACCGTCTTCATCGGGAGTGAAAAGCCGCCCATCGTGATCATCGACTCCAGCCGCGACAACGCCTCTCGCGGGCTGTTGGCGTGCAGCGTCCCCATGGAACCGTCATGGCCGGTATTCATCGCCTGCAGCAAATCGAAGGCTTCAGGGCCGCGCACCTCGCCGACAATGATGCGCTCTGGTCGCATGCGCAGGCAGTTCTTGACCAGTTGCCGCATCGTGATCTCACCGACCCCTTCGATATTTGGGGGTCGGGTTTCCAGTCGGACAACATGCGGCTGCTGCAGCTGCAATTCGGCCGAATCCTCGCATGTGATGATGCGTTCGTCAGATTCGGCATATCGGGTCAGGCAATTGAGAAGTGTGGTCTTGCCGGATCCGGTGCCGCCCGAAATGAGGATATTGCACCTGACTCGACCGATTATCTTGAGTATTTCGGCTCCCTCCGAGGTGATCGCGCCGAGTTCGACTAGTTGATCCAGCGTCAGCTTGTCTTTCTTGAACCGCCGGATTGTCAGGGTGGGCCCCTCGAGTGCAAGGGGCGGCGCTATGACATTGACGCGGCTGCCATCGGGCAGGCGCGCGTCACAGATCGGGCTCGACTCGTCTACCCGTCGGCCAACCTGACTGACGATCCTTTGACAGACATTGAGAAGCTGTGAGTTGTCGCGAAACCGGATGTTGGTTTGAGTGACCTTTCCGCCAGTCTCAATGAAGATGTAGTTGTCCCCGTTGACCATAATGTCAGAAATGTCATCGCGGGCGAGCAGCGGTTCTAGCGGCCCGTAGCCCAGCACATCATCACAGATGTCGGATACCAGCTCCTCCTGAACGGCGGTCGAAATGACCGCCTTCTTCGCCGCCAGGATGTCGTTTGCGATACCGCTGACCTCGCGCCGGGCCTCTTCAACCTCCATGTTCCCAAGCTGCGCCACATCGATCGTTTCGAGGAGGGCGGAAAAAATCTCGCGCTTGAGGTCGTAATAGGCCTTGGCCCTTTGCGATTCCGATGTGCGCGTGTCTTCGACCGGCGCAGCAGCGGGTTGAACATTTCCTGCCACCACCTTCAGTGGGGCGGCATCTGTTGGTGTCGGCGCAACAGCAGGCGTGAACTCACGTCTTTTGCCAAACATCTGGCGCACTCCTCGATAGGGCGTCGTTGGACCGACGCCCGGACAATCCCCCGGTCCAGACGCAGCGCTTGCTAGCGCGCCCAGAACCCCCAGAACCCTTTGCGTCTCTTTCGAGCAGCCGCGCCGGTTAACTGCCGGGCAAGGCATTCGAGTGCCGGCGCGACCGCCGCCTTGCGCGAGACTTGGCAGAGCATCTGCCCATTTGCCGCAGCTGCGCTGAACACGACCGGGTCATCATCAATCTTTGCTGCGAGCGGGATCTCCAAAGCGGAGGCAAATTTCTTCGGGGGTATTTCCTTGCGTCTGGGCATGCCCACCCTGTTGATGACCAGTCGCGGAAGGGGGTCATTCGGCCGCACCTGCCTGAGGAAATCGAGCAGGCAACGCGCATTGCGCAGATTGGCCAGGTCTGGCTCGGCAACTAAAGTGATATCATCCGCAGTCAGCAGTGCGCTGCGCACCATCGGCGACCACGCATGTGGCAGATCCAGCACCACATGCGGAAACGTGCTCCGTGCCAGATCAAGCACCTTTTCGATTATGGCCAGATCCGGATCGCTGGCGATTTGCGCCCTGGTTGCACAGGGTAGCACGCTCAGGCCAGGCCCATGCTTGAACAGCAGCCTTTCCAGAAGCGCTCCGTCAAGCCGATCCCCCTGGTCGGGTAGCTGCTCGGCAAACCCGGTCGGGCAATCGATATTGCAGTTCAGCGCTGCAGTTCCGAACTGCAGGTCCAGATCGGCAAGCAGCGTGGCATGTGTGGTTCGCGACACTGTCCATGCAAGGTTCTGCGCCAGCACGGACGATCCGACCCCTCCCTTGGTGCCGATCACGGCGTGGACCTTGCCAATGCGTGTTCCGTTCTCTTCCGGAAACAACCTCAGTACAGCGCCGATGATGGTCAGTGCATCCATCGGGGCAATCAGATACTCCGCGATACCGCCTGACATTAGTTCGCGAAATAGCCCGATGTCGTTGGACCTGCCTACCACGATAACCTTGGTCCGGCTGTCGCATACAGGCGCGAGCCTCGTCAGATCCGAGAGCAGCTCATCGCGCGCAGCAGTACTTTCGAGGATCAGCAGATCCGGGGTTGGATTGTCGCGGTAATGTGCAATCGCCGCGCTGATCCCGCCCAGCCTTATGTCGGATGTTGCCCGATAAAGGCGCCGGTCACTGGCCGCACGCCGCATCGAGGCCGCCAGAGTCGGCGTTTCGCAATAAGCGTGCATAGAGATATGCGGCGTCCGGCCCACTGGCTGGATCCGTGGCATGCCGACCATTGTGTCAGGCTCTAGTTTCAGCGGGGCGTGTTTCATCTTCGATCCGATCAAAAATCCAGTTCCGGTGTGACAGCCGTCATTCGAGTTCGACCACATCCATTTTCCCGCCGCGACGAATCCGCACGGTTCGCCTCTCGGCAATCACGACTTCGGCGTTCTCATAGCTGTCCGACAGTGACCGCAGCGCAAGTGACAAGGCGCCCGAGGCTTCGGCGGCGGTCAGGATCTCGACCTCTGCCGGGGTCAGCTCCAGCGTTGCGGTTTTTCCGACGACCGCTTCGTTGACACCGTCACTCATCTGATCGACGGCAAGAACCTTGACGTTTTTCAGGATGACGGTGCTTGTGGCGTTGCTTCTCCCGCCTGAGTTCGTTTGCGCTGTCGTCAGCAGGATATCGACGCGGTCATTCGGCAGGACGAAGCCGCCCGCGCTGTTCTCCGCGCTGACCCGAACTGCGACGGCGCGTTTGCCAGGCGCGAGCATGACCGACAACGCTCCCGCATCTGCAGCCGAAAGTCTCGCGTCATGGATCGGCTCGCCAGCAAGCAAGCCGCTGCGGACAACCAGCCCGTCTATGTCCTGCACGGCATCGGGGCGGTGTTCGCGTGTGATGAAGGCGGGGTTGAGCGCCGCTTCGGGCCAGGCCTGCCAGCGCAGGGCATTCGGGTTCACCAGCGTGCCAGTGGCAAGGTCAGTAGAGGCGACAAGGACCTCTGTCATGCGGGGGATTGGTTCAGCTTCTTCATGCGCGGTTGCCGCCGTCAATGCGCCCGTTGCCCCCATCGACATCCATGCGGCGATAGCGCCGGCGCTCAGGGCCACAAGAAGGATGAATCCGCGTAACATGTGTCGTCCTTTCGAGTTGCAAGCGCGTCCGTCATTGCCGCCGGGTCCGAACGGGCCCGCACATATCGGCGAGCTGGACCCCGCCGATATGCAATGCTTGGGTCTTATGCGGGACCGTCAGGGAATCTGATCACCGATGCTTGTGAAGATTCCGGCCAATTGCGGGCCGAATATGACAAGTACACTAACGAGACCGACCGAAATCAGCGCCGCGATCAGACCATATTCGATTGCAGTTGCGCCGGATTCGTCGTTCTTGAAGCGAGTGATGAGGTTTTTCATTGCTGTGTTCCTATCCTTCGGTACGAGGGGGAGTTCCCAGATAGACGCACGTTGGCATCTCCGGGACATGGCCAACGCCGAACCATCAGCGTCGAGAGAAAGGCTGCACTGATTCGGCTGCACCGATATAGTTGGACTGATGGGCTGGACATCTGGCCAGCCAGGCGGGCGAGTGTCGCCGGAACTGGCGCTGCATTGCTGGGTGGAAATGCCCCATCACGCTGCAAACGCTCCATGAATTGTGTGTCGGCAGCTTGAACCTGGCCATATGGCCAGTCCGTCAGATCAAGTGGGTTTGCGCATCCCGAGCCTGTAGCATGGGCCCTGCGCGGGTCCGCTATGGACGACACCCCCGAGCTCTGAAGCCCGTGCATGCGATTTCAGGATGTACCGCAGCCAATGGGTTCCCAGCCTCAACATACGTTAACCTATAACAGGACCGTTGCGCGACGCAGGCTGCGCGCCTTTCTGCACGATGACCGGGGTGTTTCGGCTGTCGAATTCGCCCTTATTGCGCCCATGCTGACCTTCGCGCTTCTGGCGATGGTTGATATTGGCCTTGCGATTTCCGAGCGGATGACCATCGGGCATGTCTTGCGGGCAGGGGCCCAGGGTGCCGCTGAGGATATAGGCGAGTCCGCCGTTGATCAGGTCCTGCGCACAACCGCAGAAAAGACCATGAAAGTAGCAGCCATATCAGAAGACGACACCGCGCTCGCGCTCAATGTCACAGTTTTGCACGCCTGCCCGGAAGCGCCATCCACGCCCGTCGAGCGTGGCACCACCTGTGACGGGGACACACCCACCGGGATCTTCTATGTCCTGTCGGCAACGAAAACCTATGATGCGTTGTTCCTGCCAAGGTTTTCGCAAACGCGCGAGCTTTGGGTGCAGGTGCGATGAGCGCGCGCTTGCGCCATTTCCGACAGTCTGAAAGTGGCGCGGCCGCTGTCGAATTTGCGCTGGTGGGTTTGGTTGCAATCGTGCTTTTCCTCGGAATCATCGAATTTGGTCGGGGGCTGCATATGCGCAATGAGATGTCCTATGCAGCAGATCGCGCAGCGAGGCAGATCATGATGAACCCGGCCATATCAAACGCCGAGGTGGAGCTTGCCCTGCGAGATGCAATGGCCTTTGCATCATCGGATTTACAGATCACGTTCGGCACCGAGAGCTCTCAGGGCGTCGATTTTCGCACAGTACTGATACGTCATCCGGTTAACCTGACCATTCCTAGCCTGAACCATAGGCGTTTGATGCTGAGTGTCGATCGCCGCGTGCCGATACGCTGAGACTGGATCGTGCGTCACGGGAATGGCGCCCAGCGCCTGCTGACACGCCCGGACAGGTGACAAGGATCGGTTGCGCGACAGCACGTGTTGTCATGTGGTCTGGCGCCAGCCACTGACAATCTGATCATTGCGCATTTCCAGAATTATCGACGCACGGCGTGATCCTTTATCGGGGGCTTTGGACCGTGGGCAGGTGTCGGCTGCCATTTTTCGGCGCGAAAAACTATGCAAAATTAAAATATTGAGTTGCAAATAGCAAAACACAATCTATAGTTGTGTAACATTGTCGCGAGCGACAACCTGTTTGGCAGCACGCGGCCAACCCGTTCGACACTGCGCACTTTCAGTGCCGGAATTGTCCTAAGAAGACGGAGGATCGTGATGAACACTCGTCAGGCGCAACGCGCCACCGGTGTGAACATCACTGCTGACGGCCCTGGCCGAAAGTGGACCAAAAAGACAGTATAGTTGGCCTAGTTCCGGCACATCAAACTAGCGGATCGCATCACACACATTCGCGCAGGAAAAAGCGCTGTTTGTACAGATAGAGGGCGTGCTGATTTGGAAATGAATGGAAATATCTCCGGGGTCGGCAGAACGGCATTGGTCGCGGACGATGACGAGTTCTTTCGGATCGCGCTTGGCAACGTCTTGTGCGACAGACTCGGGTTTTCAAATGTTGTATTTGCCAGCTCTTTCGATGAGGCCGTGGAAGAAACGTCAGGGTGTCGTGAAATCGAGGTCGCGCTCGTCGATCTGAACATGCCGGGCACGGATAACTGGCAAAGTCTAAGAACCATCAGGAAGTGTTTCCCCGAGATCCGGGTTGCTGTCGTGACGGGGTCACGTGATCGAAATGATATTCTGACGGCGCTCAGCATCGGCATGCAAGGCTACATCAACAAGGGGCTTGGCGTTTCGGAACTGGCACGCGCTATCCGCCTGATCTGCCGGGGTGACGTTTATCTGCCGCCATTCTTTCCAGAGCTTGCCATCACCGACAATAGCACGGCTCACCCCCCGGGTTCAGAAGAGCCCCCGCAGACACTTGTAGGGTGCTGTCCGTCCGGAATGACACCGCGCCAGCATGAGGTTCTGAAACTGCTGATCGAAGGCAAGTCGAACAAGGCAATGGCGCGTATCCTCGGGCTGAGCGAAGGCACGATCAAGTTTCACCTGTCAGCCGTCTTTCGTGTTCTGGGGGCATGCAATCGCGTGGAAGCCGCCACAGCTGGTGCAAGGCTTCTGGATCGAGAGATCCTTTAGCCCTTCTGCGAAAACGAGCGACGCTGAGGTCGTGAAAGCATCCCGGTCGCGATGGGAATGGCGCAAATGGACTGATAGTGGCAACGCTGGGGGCCGATGCTCAATCCCATTCCAAAGGACGAAGCAGACCGCGCTCGGATGCTTCACGGCCCGGCCATGGTCCGGTCCAGCACGGCGCGTAGCTTGAGCGCCAGTTCATTGCGCCGATAGGGCTTCGGGAGCAGCTCCGCGCTCAGACCAAGCGGACTCTGTTGAAGGATAGCATTCTCGGCGTATCCAGAGGTGTAGAGTACGCGAAGTTCGGGGCGAAAGCGCAGCGCAGCTGCGGCGAGTTCCCGGCCGTTCATTTTACCCGGCATGATGATATCGGTGAACAGCAGGTCAATATCGTCGGTGTCTCGAAGCACCTCGAGGGCCGTTTCGGCATTCTCTGCCTCGCTGTGACGGTAGCCGAGACTGCGTACTAATATGACCACGTGCTGGCGCACAAATGCATCATTCTCGACCACAAGGATATGCTCCTGCCCAACGGGAAGGGTGGCCTCTGACTGCTCAGGAGGCACATGGGCTGTATCCATCTTCCCCCAGCTTCGCGGCAAATACATCTCGACGGTCGTGCCTTCGCCGAGGTCGCTATAAATGTTGAGCGCACCGCCAGACTGGCACAGGAAGCCGTAAACCATCGGTAGTCCCAGTCCGCTACCATCCTCTTTGGTTGTGAAAAACGGCTCCAAGACCCGTTCGGTGATCTCGGGCATCATACCGTTGCCCGTGTCGGTTACCGAGATGACAACAAAGTCACCCTCTTCAGTGTCCACCAGCGCTGCGCTCTTGGCATCCATGTAAGCGTTGGCGGTTTTAATGCTGAGTGTGCCTCCCGACGGCATGGCATCACGGGCATTCAGAGCGAGATTAAGTAATGCTGCCTCGAACTGTGCGGTGTCTATCTCGGCGAACCACAGATCATCAGTCAATACGAGCTGCAGGTCAACATTTTCGCCAAGGCTGTGGCGCAACAAGGGTGCCATCGACACGATCCTGGCATTCATATCACTTGCTACCGGTTCCAGCGGCTGCTGTCGGGCGAAAGCCAGCAGCCGATTTGTTAGCGCAGCGCCGCGTTCGGCCGCACGTACGGCCAAAGCGGCCATCGCGCGCAGATCATCGTGATCATCAAGGTTTTCGAGCAACTGTTCGGTATTGCCAAGGACGACCGTAAGCAGGTTATTGAAATCATGTGCGATGCCGCCAGCAAGCTGACCAAGTGCCGCAAGTTTTTGTGACCGGCGCAGGTTTGCTTCGATCTTACGCTCGCGCGTGACATCCTGCACCACACCGCTGAAAAACGTGCGCCCACCCACGGTGATCCGCTCTGCTGCGCCGACCAGATGAACTATCTGCCCGTCCGGACGTATGATCCGGTGGTCAAATGTGAACTCCGTCTGCGCCGAGTCAAGATCTGCACAGTAAGACGCAATCATGGCGTTGCGATCGTCTGGATGCACCATCTCTATGTATTCGTTGAAGGTGGGCGCTTGAGTGGCGATTTGAAGGCCCAGCAGATCGAACAGCGCATCAGACCATTCAAGCCGCCAGCTTTCGACATCGAGGCGCCAGATATGGACATGTAGTAACCGCTCGTTGATCCGCGTGAGCGCCTCATACTCTGCCAGACGCTGTGACAGATGCGCGACCTCATGCGACTGTATCTTTTCGCCAAACAGCTGCGGGGAATCGGCCGTCGCGGCCTCGTATCTTGCCCTTTCGTCCCCTGCTTCAGTTGCGGCGAGCAACACCATCGCCACGGTCCCGTCAGGCGCCAAGATGGGCATAAGCACAACCGACCAGCCCCGCGTATCTACTCTTGCGCTGGCCGATCTAGCGAACGGCAGTCGCGCGACATGCATGACCTTCATGTGCCCCGAGCTGACCACGTGGCGCAGCGAGGCGAGCAGGGCCTCTGATTTATCTGGCTCAGATGTCTGTCCATCCTCCTGGGCGGGTCGAAAATACGGGTGGCCAATCACCTGCATTCGCGTCTGCCCCGTGAGGGCCAGGTAATCCTCTGTGATCGCGACCACCTCGAAATCCTCGGGGGCGAGCACCACAAGACAGCCGGGCGCCAAGTTGAACAGCTGCGCGAAATGGCGCGCTTTCGCATCGGTGGCGTGCGCATGCGCGGCCGCTTGTGCGAGACGTTTACGCGTTGCCCCTTCCAGCTCCACTTGCTGCGTGACGTCATAAACAGAGGCAAGTTTGCACAATCTGCCTTCTAGTTCGACCACGCGGGTATGCACCTCAGTGCAAAAGACATCACCATTCTTCGTTATATGGCGCGAGCGCCCACTGGTATCGGTTCCGTCCATCAGGCGGCTGGCAAAGCGGGTAATCCGCGGCACATCCTCTGGTGGCCGCAAATCCAGTATGGTCATCGTCGTAAGTTCTTCGCGGGTATAGCCGTATTTTTCGACCGCTGCTGCATTGGCTACGACGATGCGAAAGCCGTCAATTTCGAATAGCAGCATGACCGTCGGGCACAGGTCGAAGAACGACGCCACATCCGGTGTCATGGTGATAGCTCTCATCATGCAGAGGCGATCCCCAAGTCCCACAGTTTCGGCTGCATCGCTATCTGCAATGCTCAATCAAGAGTTGCATCATCGAATCTGCAGCGTCAACTCCTGGAACTGTGTGCGGCAAGATATTTATCCTTAACAGCCGTGCTCATGAATGCGCTGGATCATGGCCACATACATGCCTTCCCAATCATAGGGCGAGAGCGCGCCGGAGCCGCCGCCGATGCGGCGCAACAGATCGTACTCGTCCTCAAAGCGCAAAACATCCGGGCCGCTGATCAGCAGATCGGCGATCAAGGCTTCGCCCCCCGTCATCCTGCTCGGTTACAAAAAGCCAGTCCTCTCGGGTTTCAGGCGTGATCCGCAACAGCCGGACGGAGCTTGGCCCGGTGCTGTCACGTCGGAACAGGGGCAGCATGTCCTCGGTGAAATGATGATCAGTCCGGCCACTTTCTCGGTCTCGCAGACCGCAAGGGGAATGCCGGTAATAATGTCGAGCTTCCCCCGATCGTCCAGCCGACGATATCGGCGACCATACAGCCCCAGCGCGAGGCTGCTTCGTGTACCGTGAAAATGCATTTGGTGGTAATGCCATTCTATCTCCAGTTCTCGTTCTGAGTGGGTGCGGCACGCCACCACAATAAATGGCGCGCCGCCCGATACGCCGAAGTGAGGGAGAAGCGTTCTGGTTGCGGTCGTCAAAAGGCACTGCTTGACCGTGACGCCGAAGCGACGCCTGATATTTCTTGCGAGACGAGCGCAACCAAAAGGAGAATCGCTCTCAGTTTTATTATACCGTGGACATTGCGTCAGAAGCTGTCGGGTTAACCATCTGAAATCAAACGAGAACCGGTTTTCGCCTAGTCGGGGCTCATAAACTGATGGCCGAAGGTTTTGACTCAAACCAAGCAAAAGGGCATGGGTAAGTTACGGCGGTAGCCTGTCCCCGCAACCAAAATCCACCATACAATCAATACCTTCCAACCCCGCACCTGCGGGGCCGTTTGCGGTTGCGCTCTTTTTGCGCGCGCCCGCGGCCTGTTGTCGCTCAACCCCGGTGGCCAGACGTCTTGTCCGGTGCAGGGGGCAGTTTTGTTGTGGGTGCCCGTGTGCGTTTGCGCATCTGCGATTGCGTTGCACTCTTGGAGCACTGAGTGCCAGTGCATTAATTGACAAAGCCGAGTGTTTCTGTCAGATAATGTTCATTGCCTAGCCAGAACGTCCTGTCAGCCCGGCGCATCCAGTAACAGCTCAAGGAGCGCGCCAGATGTCCAAGCCCTCTATTCCTGCGATCCGACCGGCGCCCGGCCACGGTGGGACATATGCGTGAAGATCCACGGCGGCTGAAACCACTTGAGCAATGCAAGGCGCATGCCGCCCACAGCATTCCGATGCACCGCGCGCAAAGCCTGACACAGGACGGCACGACAGCTCATATCGATCTGGATGGCCAGATCTACACGCTGCGCATTACCCGCGCCGGAAAACTGATTCTCACCAAATAACCCAGCCGCCTTCGCAATCGCGGGCAAGTCAGGTCAGACCATGAGCAAAATCCCCTCTCCCTGCATCGATGTGTGCAAGTTCAAGCGCGAAGGCCATTGCATCGGCTGTTCGATGACGAAGGCGCAGAAATCCATGTTCAAAAAGCTGAAAAAAGAAGAACACCAGCATGCCTTTCTGGACATGCTGGTGCATCAGCAGAATGATCTTGGCAAATACCGCCACTGGGCTGACGCCTATGCGCGACGCTGCGCCAGGAAAGGCGTGAAGTGCCCGATCTAGGGCATTGACGGCGGCTCAGCCCAGATGCGCGCGCAAGAGCCAGGCGAATTTCTCATGCACCTGCCCGCGTCCGATGGCCAGATCCTGCGTCAGCAGATCGCCATGC
Source organism: Natronohydrobacter thiooxidans (assembly GCF_001884735.1). Lineage (GTDB taxonomy): Bacteria > Pseudomonadota > Alphaproteobacteria > Rhodobacterales > Rhodobacteraceae > Roseinatronobacter > Roseinatronobacter thiooxidans_A. The sequence goes on from NZ_MJAP01000002.1 coordinate 50,248, forward strand.
TCTTCGGCGACAGATGCGACACCGGCAAGCGTTGCCGCGATCGTTTCCTGCGCCTTGGCAAGCGTCTCGATCATGACTTCGGCGTTTGCGTGGCCATCATGTTCCGCGACCTTCGAGCGCTTGAGCATCCCGGCCAACTGCCCTTCGGCATGACCGCCTAAGGCTTTCACGCGCTCGGCCAGATCGTCCTGCGCGGTGAAATGGTCTTCATAGATTTTCTGGAACATGTCATGCAGCGGGCCAAAGGCCATCCCGGTCACGTTCCAGTGGAAATTCTGCGCCAGCATCGTCGTGACAGCGGTTTCTGCGACAGCCTGATTCAACGCTTCGCAGATCGCTTCCTTGGCGCTGGGTGTCAATTGTTCTGCGGTCTGGGTCATGACCCTCCCTTTCGTGTTATTAATCATGGTGAATGACAACACGGAGCTGGCTGGCAAATGGCTGGCTGTCCGCTTACTGTCAAACTAGTGCAGGCGGACAGCCAGTTCAAGGTATTTCTTAGAACAATTCTAATCTTGAGAATTTCTCTCGGTCAATGCCTGCATCCGTTGCACCAGTTCTGCGGCCAACCAGCCCACGGGGCGGCGCAGGTGCAGTGGCAGTCGCGCGCGCAGCAGAAAGGTTGCGCTGCATCGGTCGTCGCGTTGCAAAGCCGCAAAGAGCGCGAGCAGCCAGTCCTCGTCAAAAGACCGCTCTGTGGCGCGAAGATCGTGGATTACGGGCGCTTTGGGCAAGCCCGTGCTCAGGATGCGCAGCAGTGCATCTGCATAGTCCTGTGCGCCTTCGCGCGGGTTGTGCATCAGCAGGCGGCAGGTCTCGAACACTTCAACACGCGCTTTGGCGCGGCATTGGCGCATGAGCAGTCGCAATAATGCCAATGTTGGCTCAAGCGGCGCACCAAACGGAGCGGAATGTGGCACAAGAGCGGCAGTTTGCATTGGCATGTCCTCTGGATATGACACTGATATATCGACCATCGCCTACGAAATCCAGCCTTATCCGACAAAAACACTTAGCTTTTTTGCGCTTGGGCCGGTAATCCTGGAGCATCCCGTGTTTCATCCTTTCTGTGCACCGCCGGTTTCATTTGCAGGTGCTATCGCCCGACGAATTCGAAACTGAATTGGCGCTGTGCGCCTCCGGGCGGGGGTGGGAAAGGCGCGGCCCTGCGGATATGGTCAAGCGCTGCCTGGTCCAGACCAGCGTGCCCCGAAGAGCGCGCGACAGAGACTGATGCCAACCCGCCATTACTCGCCACGCTGAAGGCCACCAGAACCTGCCCACGCGCGGGGCTGCGGGCTTGCCGCGTGCGCTGGATGCGGCGCAAGACCTCGCCGGGATAATTGGATGCGGCCGCATTGCCTTGCGCACTGGCTTGCGTGCGAACGGGGGCCTCGCTTGCCGTCTGACCTGTGCTGCCCTGCTGACCGCCGCGGGTGGCGGACTGGGCCGCATTGCCCTGTGGGGCGCGGGCTTGCCGCGTCGGTTGAGTACGATCCGGGCGCGGGGGCGGCGTGCGGCTTGTGGTGGGGGCAAGCTCCGACGGGCTTGTGTCCGGGTTGACGGTCTCTGACGGGGCCGCCGCAAGGATCTCTGGCGGCGGTGTCTGGGCAAGTTCCGCCGGAGCAGTTATCGGCGCAGCGGGCGTTTCTGGCATTTGTTCCGGAGGTGTGGTCGTCGTGACTTGCTCTGGCATTGCGGGCAGAAGGGCGGCGTTCTGGTCAGGGGCCAAAGGGACGGCCAGCGCCGCCCTGTCCGGCTGCGCGGGATGAGGCGTCTGGGCCTGCGCCGGCGCGACAGGAAGGATTGTGTCTGCGTGCTCGACCTCAAGCGGCTCCGCTTCTGACGGTGACAGCACACCTTCGGCGAAATCCGCGAAGCTGGTGCCAAGCGCTGCAGGGGCAGCTTCGCCGCCGCCTGCGATCAGCGCCATCTCGCGCGGGGCGAGGGCGGCCATTGCGCCCAGATGCAACAGAACGGATGCGCCCGCCGCCAGCGCGAGGGTTTTCACGCGGGGCGCAAGGTCCAACCGGCGCAGGTCGCGCGGACTGACCAGCGGGCAGCCATTGCGCTGCGGGCAGGCGCGCAAAAGCGCGGTCGCGGTCATTCCAGCCCCCTTTCGGTCACTATCACCAATTCCGCGACACCCGCCGCGCGCAGGGTTTGCGCCAGAGCGACGAGTTCTCCCGCAGGCGCGTCGCGGTCGGGCAGCAGGCGGACGTGCGCGGTGTCCCCGAAGCGCACCAGCGCGTCCTCGCGCGTCAGGGTTTCGCCTGCATGGCGCAAACTGCCATCGGCCAGCATGACGAGCGCGTCCGAAGGCGGCTCGGTTTTGATTTCGGTCAGCGAGACCAGCGCCACATCGCTGTCCGGGCGCGGCGCGAGGCTGCCTGCGATCAGGAAGAAGATCAGCATCAGAAAGACGATATTGATCAGCGCGATCGTCGGCTCGCCATGCGGGCGGGCGGTCTGGATGAGCGCGCGCCTCACGGTGCAGCACCCAGTACGGCCAGCCGCCAGCTGCTCAGCCCCTGCAACAGATGCAGCATTTCGGCGAAAGCCTGTGCGCTGGCGCCTTCGCCCAATGCGAGCAACACCAGCCCCTCCCCACGCGCCGCAAGGCTGGCGCGCAGCTCTGCCGCCGTGGTGGGCACCGCATCCAGCCGCAACCCGTCCTCGCGCAACTGCACGAAGGCGGGCGGCGTTTCCGGCGCGCTGGCAGCGCCGCCCATCGCCAGATCGAGGGGCAGTTCGCCCTGCCGTGCAAAGGTCGAGGACAGCATGAAGAACAGCAGAAGCAGGAAGATCACATCGATGAGCGAGGTCATCGACAGCCGCCTGCGCCGCAATGTGACCGCCAGCCGTTCAGGCATGGGCCAGCGTCGCGCTGGAGCGCGCTTCCATCGGGCAGGTGTCCAGCGCCACCCCCCGGCAGAGCGCCACATCGACGATCTGCATGGCCAGGCGCGCCTCGCGCGCAACGCGGGATTCGAACCATGTCAGCACCAAAGCGGCGGGCATCGCCACGCCAAGCCCCACCGCCGTGGTCAGCAGCGCGACCCAGATGCCACCGGCCAACGCCGAAGGGTCCACATTTGCGCCTGCTTCCTGCAGCGCCTGAAACGCCGTGATCATGCCGAGAACGGTTCCGAACAGCCCCAGCAGCGGTGCCACCTGCGCGATGGAATCGAGCAGACGGAAGCCCGATTGCAACCGGGCGATCGCCTCTTCCGCCAACCCGGACAGCCGCGCGCGCAGCGCCTCGCCTTCGCCGCCGGAATTGAGCGCCAGCACCGCCAGCGGGGCCAGATGACTGCGCGCCTTTGCCGCCTGCTGCAGCGCGCCTTGTGTCGCGCCCCGATCGGCCTGATCCAGCGCCGCGATCAGAGCCGCGTGATCGCCCACACCTGCGCGGCGGAACTGCCAGAGCTTGACCAGCACAAGTGCCAGCCCGAGCATGGACATGGCCAGCAGGATGGCGACGACCGGGCCGCCAAGCGCGAGAAAACCCTGCACGGTATCAAGAAGATCGGTCATTTCAGCACCTCGATATCGGTTGCGCTGCTGACGGCCAGCGCGGCCGTGCAGCTGCTCGCGTCGAGGGGAGTGCATGGACCCATCGCGTTGAACAGCACCCGCCCGATATTACTGCATTCCAGCCCCGCCAGATTGAAACTGCGCACGCGCAATCCGTTTGCGGGCAGGGACTGGAAATCCAGCAGGCTCAGGCGCAGCACGCGGGATTCAGGCGTCAGAAGCACGACTTCGGCCTGCAGGCTCTCGAATTCTGTAGAAAGCCCGTTTTCCAGCACAAAGACCAACTGGCACTGAGCCGCGCCTGAATTGGCCTGATCGAGCCTGATCGAGAGCGTCCCGGACGCTGCGGGCGCCAGACCTAGCCCAAGACAAAATGCAAGCGCACGCATGATGCTGCCTTTCAGATTCATATTTTCGGGAAAGGCTGGCACGTTGGCTGGCATGGCAAGAATTTCTTCTTGCAGGGGCGTTAGCATTGACTTAGTAAATCTGTCAAGAATGAAGCGCAACCCGCTTCATGCGCCATCCAGCCCCGAGCCAGACACGCGCCTGACCCTCAACCGTTTCAGGAGCCTTCTGATGTCGCTGGATACACTCGCCGCCCCGTCACCCGCCGATCTGCGCAATGCCCGCGCGGAAAATCCAAAGACCCGCGCCCGTGATCTGGCCGAGAGCCTTGGCGTGACCGAAGCCGCGCTGGTTGCCGCCCATGTCGATGGCGTGCAGGTTGTGCGCATTGATGCCGGGCTGGACCGGTTGTTTCCCGCCATCCAGACCTTGGGCGAGGTGATGGCGCTGACGCGCAATGCATCCTGCGTGCATGAACGCACCGGCACATACGAGGATTTCCATTCCGGCGCGCATGCCTCGATGGTGCTGGGCGCAGAGATTGATCTGCGCATGTTCCCCAAACATTGGGCGCATGGCTTTGCCCTGCTAGACGGACCGCGCCCCTCGGTGCAGGTTTTCGATGCCGCGGGCGATGCGGTGCATAAGGTGTTTCTGACCGATGCCTCTGATCGTGCTGCGTTTGAAACACTCGTGCGCGATCTGCGCCTGCCCGATCAGGGTGACACGATCACGCTGACGCCCCATGTGCCTGTCGAGGCCGCGAAACTGCGCGCCGACAAAGCCGAGGAGTTGCGCCGCGAATGGGGCGAGATGACCGATACGCACCAGTTTCTGCGCATGGTCTCGAAGCTGAAGATGAACCGTCTGGGGGCCTATCGCGTCGCGGGCGCGCCCTGGGCCTTTGCTCTGCGCCCTGATGCGGTGGCGCAGGTTCTGCATCAGTCCGCCGAGGGCAGGATCCCGCTGATGATCTTTGTCGGCAATCAGGGTTGTATCCAGATCCATGGTGGCACTGTTGCACGGATCGCGCCGATGGGCCCCTGGATCAATGTGCTGGACCCGCGTTTCAACCTGCATCTGCGCGCCGATCACATCGCCGAAGTCTGGCATGTGATCAAGCCGGTCCGCGATGGCATGGCCCATTCGGTCGAGGCGTTCGATGCGCAGGGCACGCTGATCCTGCAGATTTTCGGCAAGCGCGACCCCGACACGAGTGCGTTCAGGGCTATGGTCGAGGCGCTGCCGCGTCAGTCAGGAGCATAAGCCATGCTGCGTCTGGGACTTGTTCTGACCTGTCTCGCAACCCCGCTGGCCGCGCAGGAGCGCGTGGTCGTGGTGGGCGGCGGGCTGGCCGAAATCGTCTATGCACTCGGGCAGGAGCACCGGCTGGTCGGGCGCGACACCACCGCCAGCTTTCCGCCCGAGGTCGAGGCCCTGCCCGATGTCGGCTATATGCGCGCGCTCTCGCCCGAGGGGCTGCTGGCACTGGACCCCGATCTGATCCTTGCTTCGGAAGGGTCCGGGCCTGCGGAAACCGTGCAGATCATGCAGGCGGCTTCGGTGCCCTTCGTGCAGATCACCGAAGATCCGAGCCTTGACGCCGTGCTGGAGCGCGTGCGCACCGTCGCCGCGCAGCTTGACGCCGAGCCCGAGGCCGCAGCACTCATCGCCCGGCTGGAAGCCGAGTTCGCGAGCCTGCGCGCTGCGGCAGAGGCAGTCACCACCCCCAAGCGCGTGATGTTCGTGCTCTCGGCGCAGGGCGGGCGGATCAACGCGGCGGGTCGCGACACCGGGGCCAGCGCGATGATCGAACTCGCGGGCGGGGTCAATGCTTTCGCCGATTTCGCGGGCTACCGGCTGCTGAGTGACGAGGCGATCACCGCTGCCGCCCCCGAGGTGATCCTGATGATGGATCGCGGCGGGGATCACGCGATCTCGGATGCGGAGATCCTTGCGCATCCGGCGCTCGGGCTGACCCCTGCGGCAGAAACCGGCGCGGTGATCCGCATGAATGGCATCTACCTGCTGGGTTTTGGCCCACGCACGGCGGAGGCCGGGCAGGATCTGCACAGCGCGCTCTACGCCGAGCCGCACAAGGGGGGCTGATCCGATGGTGGCCTTGCCCTGGGGGCGCGGCACGGAACGGGACGCGACAGGCGACCGCTCGGAGCGCGCGCGCCTCACCATCCTTGCGCTGGTGGTTTTCGTGATGCTGGCGGCGGTTGCCTCGCTCGGCACAGGCGCGGCAGGCGTGTCGTTGGGCGACGTGCTGGCGAAATGGATTACGGGCGAGGCCCTGAGCCTGCGCGAGCGCGTCGTGCTCTTCGACATCCGCCTGCCGCGACTGCTGACCGGGATGCTGGTCGGCGCCTCGCTCGCTGTCTCGGGCGCGGTGATGCAGGGGCTGTTTCGCAACCCGCTGGCGGATCCGGGCATCGTGGGGGTTGGCGCAGGCGCGGGCCTCGGCGCGGTGCTGGCGATTGTGCTGGGGGCCTTCCTGCCGCCTGCTGTTCTGGCTTTCACCGGGATGCATCTGGTCCCTTTGGCCGCGTTTTTCGGCGGCTGGGCGACAACCCTGATCCTCTACCGTGTCTCAACCCGCGCCGGGCGCACATCGGTCGCAACCATGCTGCTGGCCGGGATTGCCCTTGGCGCGCTTTCGGGCGCGCTGACCGGGATCTTGGTCTATATCGCGGATGATCAGCAATTGCGGGATCTGACCTTTTGGGGGCTGGGCTCGCTGGCAGGGGCAAGCTGGGCGAAACTGGCCGCCGCCGCCCCGATCATGATGCTGGCATTGCTGGCCGCCCCCATGCTGGCGCGGGCGTTGAACGGGTTGGCCTTGGGTGAAGGGGCTGCGGCGCATCTGGGCATTGCAGTGCAGCGGATGAAGAACCTTGCCATTCTGACTGTCGCTGCCGCCACCGGCGCTGCGGTCGCTGTGTCGGGCGGGATCGGCTTTATTGGCATCGTTGTGCCGCATCTGCTGCGGCTGGTCATGGGGCCGGATCATCGCTTTCTGCTGCCCGCTGCCGCCCTGCTGGGCGCAGGGCTTCTGCTGCTCGCGGATATCATCTCGCGGCTGATCATTGCACCTGCGGAATTGCCCATCGGCATCGTGACAGCGGTGCTGGGCGGGCCGGTCTTTCTGTGGATATTGCTGCGCCGTCGCGGCATCGTGGATATGTGAGGGAGCATGCTGGAGGCACGCGATATTTCCGTCACCCTTGGGCGCAAACAGGTGCTGTATGGTGCGGGACTGAGGGCAAAACCCGGTGCGACGACCGTCATCGTCGGGCCGAACGGTTCGGGCAAGACCACGCTTCTGCGCGCGATCACCGGTGATCTGGCCTGTCGCGGCTCTGTCTGGCTGGACAGGGAAGACATGCGCGCCTTGCCCCCGCATGCGCTGGCCGAGTGCCGCGCCGTGCTGCCGCAAGCGAGTGTGCTCGCCTTCCCCTTCACGGTGCATGAGGTGGTGCGGCTGGGCCTGACCGGGCGCATCGCGCTGCGCCCGGATGCGGCACAACTGCCCGCACGCGCGCTGGATCGTGTGGGCCTCGCGGGCTATGGCGGGCGGTTCTTTCAGGAACTCTCGGGCGGTGAACAGGCCCGCGCGCAACTCGCCCGCGTGCTGTTGCAGGTCTGGGAGCCGGTGCAGGACGGCGTGCCGCGCTGGCTGTTTCTGGATGAGCCTGTCGCGGCGCTCGATATTGGCCATCAGCTGCAGGTCATGTATCTGGCGCGGCGTTTCGCGCAACAAGGCGGCGGGGTGGTCGCCGTCATGCATGATCTGAACCTGACCGCCATGTTTGCCGATCATGTCATGCTGATGCTCGACGGGCGCGTGTTGGCGCAAGGCGCAGTGCGAGAGGTGCTGACCGAGCAGAACCTGTCGCGCGCCTATGGCTGCCGGTTGCGCGTCTCCAGCCCGCCCGCACAGGGGGCAACATATATCCTGCCACAGGCGGCAGAAATCGCCTGACGAATACTTGACTCTTTAACTCGGGTTAAGTAGCGCAGATAGCGAAACGCCAGCGGTATCGCCAGCCACAAAACGAAAACAAGGGGATACCGATGACACTACAGAAAAGGCGCCGCGCGCGCCTCTATGCGACTATTTCCGCAACTGCGCTGCTGCTGGCCCCAATGCCCGCCCTCGCCCAACAATCCGAGAGCGTACAGGCCACATCCTTCCTCGGGCGGATCATCCTCGGCTTTGGCCGCGCGCGCACCGCGATTGATACGCCGCAGGCCGTCAGCACGCTGGAGCAGGAAGATATCGACCGCGAACAGGCGTCGAAACCCGGCGATCTTCTGCGCACGGTTCCGGGCGCCACCGCCTTCGGCGGAGATCGCATGACAGGCCAGAGCTTCAACATCCGCGGGATCGGCAGCGACGCATCTGATCAGAACCGGATCATCATCACTGTGGACGGTGCCGAGAAATATGGCGAGCTTTACCGGCTTGGCCAGTTCTTTGGCGAACCGGAACTCTACAAGCGTGTGGAAATCCTGCGTGGACCGGCGTCTTCGGCGCTCTACGGATCGGGTGCATTGGGCGGGGTTGTGGCTTTTGAAACCAAAGACGCCGCCGATTTTCTGCAAGACGGCACCTCCACAGCCCTTCGCGTGAAGGCCGCAGGCAACAGCAACGGTTCGGGCGCGCTGGGATCGGTCATTCTGGCGCATCGTTTCGGCGAGAGTTTCGAAATTCTGGCCGCGCTGAACCATCGCCGCGAGGGGGATTACAAATCCGGCGACGGAACGCGCGTTGACGGCTCGGGCATGGCGGGCAGTTCGGGGCTGCTGAAGGGAACCTACCGCTTCGGCGACGGGAATGAACAGGCCCTCAGCCTGTCCCTGTCGCGCTGGCTCAGCGACGAGGAGGGCGCGAATTACTCCGCATACGCCTTTGCCCCGGCATTCGGGACTGTGGACCGCAAAGCTCAGGACGACACGGCGACACTTCTGTGGACCAATCCCGCCAGCGGCAACCCGTTGCTGGACAGTCGCGTGGCTCTGACCTACTCGCGCACGCTGATCGATCAGGAAAATGCCGTGCCCGGCACGCCCGCGCTGATTGGAAACCCGCTATTCGAGGATTCCTTCTACGAGTATCGCACGCTGGCATTGCGCGCAGAGAACCGTTTTTCCTTTTCCGGCGCAGGCTGGGACAATTACCTTACCCTTGGGATCACCGCCTCTGATCTGCAGCGCAAGGCACAGCGCGAATCCGGGGCGATCTCGTTTCACCCCGAAGGGACAGACCGTCGCTATGGGCTGTTCTTGCAGAACGAGTATATCTGGGATGAACGCCTGACCGCTGTGCTGGGCCTGCGCGCTGACCGCATCGCCCTGACGCCTTCGGACGAAGTTGCAGGCGGGGAAAAGCGCAGCCATACCGCGCGGGTTGCGTCGCTGGCGGTGCATTACAAACTCACCCAGGACTGGGCTGTCTTCGGGTCCGTGTCGCAGACCGAACGCGCGCCCTCGATTGATGAGATGTTCGATGTTGCGTCTGCACCGGGCAAGACCACCTCGCTTGATCTGAAGACAGAGCGTGCGCGCACGCTGGAGGCAGGCTTTTCCTATGGCGGGCGCGATTTTTTCGCCAATGGCGACAGCCTGGATTTCAAGCTGACCGTGTTCAACACCCGCATCAAGGACAAGATCGAACGGCCCGGAAATGCCGTTCCCGGCCCGACCTATGCCAATATCGCCCGCGCCCGGATCCGCGGGGTCGAGCTTGAAGGCGGCTATGATGCTGAAACTATCTTCGGCAAATTCGCCTATTCGCGGATCCTCGGCACGGACCAGACGACCGGTGCGCGGCTGAATTCCACCCCTGCGGATGAACTGGTGCTGGAACTCGGGGCGCGGGCCTTCGATCAGACGCTGGAATATGGCTGGCGCGGGACATTCCTGCGCAGCGCCACCCGCGCCGATGGCGAGGCTTTCCCCGGCTACGGCGTCAATGATCTCTATGCCACATGGCGGCCTGATCAGGGTGTGATGGCGGGGCTGGAAGTGCAGCTTGCCGTGAATAACGTCCTGAACAAGCAATACCGCAACATCCTGAACGGTGGCCTTGCCAGCAACGAACCCCGCCGGGGCCGTGATATCCGGCTGGCTGTCGGACGGCAGTTCAACTGGTAGGTTTTCCTTCCAGGGAAGGTAGAAAGCCGGTAGCGCGGGAGACTTTCCCGCGCTGCTTTTCGTCAGGCTGCTTGCTTTGCGGTGAGATGCTGAATGGCCGTGAAGCCCTCGAATTGTGGCGCACCGGCATGCAGCTTGCGCGTGTCGCCCGCGCGTGAATGGGCCGCACGAAATGCATCGCTGCGCGTCCAGGCGCGAAAATCCTCCTCAGACGCCCAGACAGTATGCGAGGCATAGAGCCGCATTCCATCAGCCTCGGGGCCTTTGAGCATGTGAAACTCGACAAATCCCTCCATCTGGTCGAGATGGGACTCGCGGCCAAGCCACAGGGCCTCGAAAGCTTCGGCATTCTCCAGCGGCACGGTAAAGCGGTTCATGGCGATGAACATCGGCATGGTCTCCTTGTTGGTTGGGAATAGGCACCGCGCAGACCGAATCCTTTTCGACACGTCTGCGCCAGTGATGCCGAGCTGGACGGAAATCGCTGGCTGGGTAGCTCTGTATCCCAACTTCGCGCGCAAAAGTAAAAGTGTATTTTTGATATGGGTTGCAAGGCGTTCGCTGATGCGCGGCGCTGTGAACATTGCCGAAAACCCGCAATGACTGCGGGTTCTGGCTGTTTTGTATCCATTGCATCAGACAGATTTGCGCAGGGCCTCGGGCGCATGTTGGTGCAGATATTGCTCGATGGCGGCGATCAACTGTTCGCCCGGTGCACCCTCGCACAGCATCTGCACAACGGCACGCGCCCGACCTGTGCGGCGCTGCCGCAAGGCTTGCACAAGCTCCATCATCTGCCGTTCTTCCGGAGTCAGCCAGACCCGACAGCACGCGCAGCCCTCGGAATTGAACCGGAAGGCCGTGCTCCGGCTGGAGCGCAGGGTCTGCACCAAAGTCACGATATCATAGCAGAGCGGCCCTGCCGCGCGCGGGCCGACATGGGCAGTTGCGCAGCGCAGCGCCAGTAGCCAGCCATGCGTTTCGGGCGCAGCGAATGTCTGGAAATGAAACCGCATCAGCGCCAGCGTCAGGCGGCCAAACGGGTCAAGGTTGAGGCTATCCAGATGCACCTCGTCGGGCTGGCCTGAGCGCGTCGCGCCGCCGTGATGATCCTGCGCCCCGCGCGCGTCAGCCCATTGCGGCGCCGCACTGCCCTGTACGGCGCGCCCCTTGGCGTTCTCCCGCCGCAATGACGGACGCTGCGGGTTAAAACCTGACATTGGCGCGGCCTCCGGTTGTGTCTTTGGCGGCTCTGATGCGCGGCCAGTCTTCGGGAACGTATTGCACAGGCCCATGACCCTGAAGCCGCGCGGGTGATGCTGGAGAACCTTGGCTGGGCGGCCGGATCGGACGGCATCCTGACCCGTGACGGGCAGCGTTTCGCGCTGTCGGGATCGAACTTGCGATCAGTTCGACCAATTCCTCGGAAATCCCGGCCGGGCATCAGGCCGGCACGCTGGAACTTGGCCTGATCGCCCGCAATCTGGCGCTGATCCCCGATCCCATTGGCACTGTCCTTTCGGATTACGCGCCTGGCGGCGATTGGGGCGCCATGGCCGCGGTCAACGCCCGCATCACCCGCGACGCCATGGCCAGCGTCGCCGCCCAGCCCTTTTACGCCTTTGCCCAGTGGAAGGGCCTGAGCCGCACGCAGGTTCTGTGGCGGCACGGGCTGCGTAATGTCTCGGTGCCGCTGCTGACCTATTTGGTCACGGACAGCGTGCATAGGGAGAAAATGATGCTACAGGCCCTCTGGGGACAAACTGATCCGCCGATCCGTTTTAATTGGGTTCGGGGCAGCCGCCAGGCAAGCACAGGATATTGGACGTAAACGCGGGATCTTCATCTGGAAGCTCTAGGTCGTCGACAAAAAATCGCGTGCCGATGCTGCCTACAGCAGTGCCGACCGATCCGCTCTTTGGATCGCCGAAGGTGATTCCCCGAAATCCAGGCCCAGTCCCGATGGACAGGCTAACAGAATCTGTTCGAAAGCTGTCGCCTTCCGACGATCCGATGATCGCCATGCGAACTACTGTATTATCCGGTGGAAGGGCCGACGCCGCCCCCGCGAACCCAACAAGAATACACCCAGAAAATATCGTTATCCTGATGCTCATCTAACTACTCCTCATTTTCACCGCCGCTCAAAACTGAGCCTGAAAACCCGCTTGAAAAATATTGTCTGTACTTCTTAGCCGGTCTCCATTCACCCCCGCACCAATATCATAGCGCGCACGAACATATTGTGCCCGGAATAACGGTGCGTCCGGTCTGTCGGAAAACCGATAGTTAAGGCCTATTGCGCCCTCGATGAAAGATTTCTCAGTGGAGATTGGTGTAATTTGACTGCTTATGGAGAGCTGATTACCCGCGGCATAAGCAAAGCCAAGTGTTGTGCTTCTTGCCCAATCTTGACCTTCATCACGGCTAAAACGTTGACGGGTCGTAAAGTCCATTGAGCCTTCGCGCCATCGTCCAACGATATCGGCGCGCGTATTGGCTCCACCAACAGTCAAACCACCATTGCCGAACAGTCGGGCACTATTATCAAGCCCTACGACCGCGCCCGCCCCCAGCGTGACTTGCCGTGTCGGGTTGATCGTAAAGGTCCGGCTAGCGCGCAGCTCCGCCTCACTGAAATGATCTTGGTTTGGGTTAGCGTAGAGATCAAGTCGACCATAAGCATTCCACCCAGTTTCGGTTTGAAACGAGTAGTCCAGGCCGATATAGGCATTGGTTTTGTCGCCCAAGATCGCCCCCGCGTAGTAGCGCAGCATGCTTTCACCTCCGGTCCGATTGCCGTTAACGGAAAGATGCGGCACAAGGCGATAACGTGTCGTATCCATAGTAGAAACGCGCCGCAACGCGTCCTGAGTGCTAACGTCAAGGCCTACCTGGATAAAAAGGTCGTCGATATTCTGAAATTCAAGATTGGTGATGGATTGGTCGAACTGATCAAAAACTGTTACACCTGTATCGAGTAGATCTTGAAACGGCGTGCCAAATCCCCCCTGACGGAAAACCGGATCTGTGATGGACAACCGGTCACCCGTGGGGGTGAACTGCTCCCGCACTGACACACGCGTGTCGCGGACTGGCGACATCCCCATCCAGAAGCCCAGATATTGCGCCTCCGGCGTCTGTGCCGCCGACTGAGGTGGGGTTCGTGGATGACTTACCTTCGCGCGGCCAGTCTGAAACATGGTGAAGCTGCTTGCAGGAACGCGCGCGTTGTTAAGCGAGAAAAAAAGATTGTTTGAGACGCTCGTGACTGGCGTTCCGACCCTATAGGGCACAGAGGACGGGGCCGAAGGCAATAACCAAGCTGCGAGTTGCATAAGCACAAAGCGCGTGTCAACCTCGTCTCGATCAGGAATGATCAGCGCCCGCGTCGTCCTGGTCGCTGCTGCCTCGCGACTGTTGGACATCAGGGTCTGGTCGATCCGGCCAAGAGAGGGAACAATCCGGCGTTGGACCGTCTCAGTCCTAGTGCCGCGTATCGTTGCTACCGCCCCATCCTCGAACAGATTTGGTGCATCGATTGCGGAGAAGAAGCCCGCATTTGGCACGTTCATCGAAAGACCTACAAGGCCATCAGGATCCACGTCCTCGCCGCGCTGAAAGAAGTTCTCTGTTTGGAGAGAGTCGTGCAACTCTTGGCTGATGGTATCGCCAAAATCGGTAGTAATCAGAAATCCTGTAGGTGCGAGCGTGTCAGAGTCGACTGCACCGGGAATGGTCGCGACGCCGGGTGTGTAAGTGCAGTAATCATCAGCTTGTGACCCTGGCAAGATGCACTGCCCGGTGATGCTGTAATCGAGCTGAAGACCCAGAATTGCGCCGTTTCGCTCGATTGAGCGGGTCACCGTTCGTTGCCGATCGATGGCACGTAACTGGAAGACCCAGGCACGCTGAGCTGTTTCGAGCCGATTGCCGCCTTTTCCAATTGCAAGATGCTGGTTGATGTCAGTATTGAAGATGTAGTTGAACTCGCCGCCAGGGATCAGATTGCGGTTGTCTCCAAATTCAAACTCGCTATTTAGAATCCTTTTTTTGCCGAATTCAATCTGCGTGCTGTTAAATGACAAGCGAGACGCAAGTGGAGCTATCCCCACCTGCGGCCGGGTCGGCGACTGCAACGCGCCGGAGAACTCTGTCTCATCGATTAATCCCTCCGTGCCCGGTTGATTCTGGGCACTGACAGGCCAGACAAGAAGAAATGTTGTTATTACGAAAGGTAACCCTGTGCCCATGGTTGCAAAAGCGCTTCGTGTTACCATGGCGACACTCCCGGATGGAAAATTTTCAAATCATGACTTCGTCATAAAGCACGACTTCATATCACGCTTTAGTTCAACACTCCGGCCGTGAAAGCGGCCGGAGCAATTTATTTTCTCATAGAGACTTACTCTCTGCGGCGTCAGCTCAGCTCGCGCAAACCAGATTGATGTCACCCTCGACATCAACGGCAATAGCGACCACACCATTTGAGGGGTGATTGTTGAGACGCACCTCACCAATTTGAGCGCCGCCAGTACCTGAAGTGGTCCGGAATGGCACTGTTGCAAGCGTGAAGCCAACCTCAGCGTTTTCGCAGAATTCCGCGATCGACGTGCCAATCAGAGCTTCGATGCGCTCCACCTCGTCGTCAACGAACTGCTCCAGATCCTCCAGACCAACCTCAAGCGCGGCCAGACGACCGAGCACATCATCAGATGCGCCAAAGCTGATGCTCGTCGTGTAACCAGAGCTATCAGGCGTCATCGTAACGGTTGGTGCCGAGCCGACAACCACTGTCGAACCGGCCGAAGTGGTTGCAGTCGTGGCCGTGCTGGCGCCAGCGGAAACAGCGCTGGAACCGATAGCAATTGAGGAGTTGAAGGTCCCAACAGTTCCATCGATTTGACCACCGAGACCAGCATCGTCGACTGTAAAGCTGGTGGAGCCATCATTGAGAACAATGCCGATAGACGCGGCAACTGCAGAATCCTGGGCCGAAGCCACGCCCGGCACCACTAGAAGAAAACTAGCGGCGACCGCCATTGCGAACTTGTTTTGCATAATATTTCTATCTCCTGAAGGTGAAAAGATGTTTAGTCTCGCAGTTTCTAAACCGCGCCTCTAGACAATATCTTCGTCAGCAAACTGGCGCAATTTTGTTTTAAATAAAAAGAGGTGCAGTTTAGTCATATCGTCTTCACAATTGTAAATAAGGATTGAATCGTGCCCCCTAATCGGCGTCCAATATTGACCTCTCAAGAGCTGAAATCCCAACTTCGACACTTCTCTATGGGTTTGAGTCCGGTTTGGCGTTGCCGGGTTCAATGAAACAGAGGCTTTCCGAGTGTAGAAGGTTGGATTTTGGTGAAAGAAGTGTTGTGGCGTGTTGCAGTATTCTAAGATATTGATATATCGCGATGGCCCTTATGACATGGCGACATGTACACCAAGGTCACGAGATCAGGCCCCACCTTTTCAGCTTGGAGGGACCATCTCTCGCTGATGGCGCTCCGGATGGCTTTCCTGCCTGCTCAGGCGTGGGCGGTTGCCTCGATCTCGAACATCAGGCCGGGAATGGCCAGCGCTGTCACTCCGACCAGCGTCATCGCAGGGGTGTTCTGCACGGCCCCAAACCGCCTGCCCAACAGATCGAAATTCTTCAGCGCCTCGTCCACATCTGTCGCGTAGATCCCAAGGCGGGTGACATGGCTCAGGTCCATGCCTGCGCTTTCAAGGATCGCGGCCAGGTTGTCCAGTGCAAGCCCGATCTGGGCACGCATATCGCCCGGGTGCTGTGGATGGCCCCGTGCATCAACCGCCGTCTGGCCAGAGCAAGTCAATTGACGTGTTGCGCCCGTTATGAGTTCGGCCTGATTATAGCCCAGTTTCAGCGACCAGTCCCAGGGGTTGACGGCTCTGCGTTGCATCATGAGGTCTCCTTTGTGATGTCCATGCAGACCCTATGGAATGAAATGGTGCCATATTCTGGCACCTTTCATGCTATGCTGCCCAAATGAATATTCGCGCGCGCCAGGATGCCATTCTCCGCCACCTTCGCCGCTCCGGCGCGGCGACTGTCGATGTACTTGCCTCCGAGGTTGGTGTGTCGCGGCGCACAGTGCTGCGCGATATTGTGGCCCTTCGTGATGAAGGCTTTGTCATTCACGGTGAGCCCGGGCGCGGTGGGGGGCTGCAACTTGATCCACAATCGATGCAGACGACAACGCGGCTTGCTGTGGCCGAGGTCTTTGCCCTGCTGATCAGCGTGGCCACGATGCGCGCCGCTGGATATTTGCCTTTCGCGGGCCTTGCGGATGCGGGCC
Organism: Natronohydrobacter thiooxidans; assembly: GCF_001884735.1. Lineage (GTDB taxonomy): Bacteria > Pseudomonadota > Alphaproteobacteria > Rhodobacterales > Rhodobacteraceae > Roseinatronobacter > Roseinatronobacter thiooxidans_A. The sequence goes on from NZ_MJAP01000002.1 coordinate 66,618, forward strand.
TCGCGAAGATCGAAAAGACCCTACCGCCCGAGAAAACCCGCGATCTGCGCCGGTTTCTGAATTGCCTGCATGTGGGCCGGGTTTCACCGCTTCAGGATCTGTCGGACATGGGCGCTATCGACCCGGATCTTTTGCCCGCCTTCGAGACTGCGTTTCTGGATCGCCTATACTTGCGGTTTGACTACCACGACGCCAAGGGGCGAAAGACGACCCGCGAGGTCGAGCCGCAGGCCATGTTGATCCTGCCGCCCTTGTGGTATCTGGTGGCATGGGATCCAGCCCGCGCGGATTTCCGGCATTTCCGGATGGACCGGATCAGCAACCCGTCTGTCGTCAGCGGGACGCGGTTTCGACAGCGCCATGTGCCCTTTGATCAGGACGTCTGCCCCTATACCAGTTTGCGACTATGAGGATCACCGCGCAAGTACAGTGCTGGCGATCTTTCCTGGCCCATGCGCTTGGACTGGCCCCCCGCCGGGTCAGGTCTCACTGACAATCAACACCGACAGTCCCAAGCTGGGTCGCGTCGATCTCGCGCTTTTCTGCTGGGTGACCGGGAAAAAACATTGCCGGAATGTATATAATAGTATTAATTGATTCGAGGTCCAGTCGGGGCCAGTGAGATCTTGGGAGGATTTCCAATGTTTAGAAGAACTCTGATGGCCAGCGTGGCCGTCACGATGCTTGGTGCCGTATCAGCACATGCACAGACAATCGGCTTTTCGCAGATCGGCTCTGAATCCGGCTGGCGCGCTGCCGAAACCACTGTGACACTGCAGGAGGCCGAACGCCGCGGCATTGATCTGCGGTTCTCGGATGCCCAGCAGCGGCAAGAAAACCAGATTGCCGCGATGCGGTCATTCATCGCGCAAGGCGTTGACGCGATTCTGGTAGCCCCGGTGGTCGCAACCGGCTGGGATTCTGTGCTGGAAGAGGCAGCTGAAGCTGAAATCCCCGTTGTCCTTCTGGACCGTATGGTCGACAGCTCGCCCGATCTGTACCTGACTGCAGTCGGGTCCGACCTGGTGCATGAAGGCCGTGTTGCAGGCGAATGGCTGGTCGAGGCTGTGAATGGCGCCGATTGCCGTGTGGTCGAGTTGCAGGGCACCACAGGCTCTTCCCCTGCTATCGACCGCAAGAACGGTTTTGAGCAGGGCATCGCGGGTGCTGACAATATCCAGATCGTGCGCAGCCAGACCGGCGATTTCACCCGCACGCGTGGCAAGGAAGTGATGGAAAGCTTCCTTCAGGCTGAGAACGGCGGTGCGGATATCTGCGCGCTCTATGCCCATAACGACGACATGGCTGTCGGTGCCATTCAGGCCATCAAAGAGGCCGGTCTGAAGCCGGGTGAGGATATTCTGGTGGTATCGATTGACGCCGTGCCCGACATCTTTCTGGCGCTGGCGGCGGGCGAAGCGAATGCTACGGTGGAATTGACGCCGAACATGGCAGGCCCCGCATTTGATGCATTGGAGGCATATTTCGCCGATGGCACGCTGCCCGAAAAGTTCATCCAGACGGAATCGCGGCTTTATACGCAGGCCGATGATCCTGCCGCCCAGTATGAGGGCCGCAAAGATCTGGGGTACTGAACCCAAAATTGAACCATGTCCGGGGCGCGCGACGTTCATGCCGCGTCCCGGCTACCGGCGTTCCGTTGCACAAGGCAGAACGCAAGTTGTGACGCAACACAGCCGGTTTGCATAGGATAACGGGTAACATAATACAGGGTTACAGCGGGCGTGCTGTGGCTGCATGATCTGCGAGGCACCCGATGCTGTTGTCGACACGTGATCTGACCAAGGCATTTCCCGGCACAAAGGCGCTGGACGCTGTCGATTTTGACCTGAAAGCGGGCGAGGTGCATGCGCTGCTTGGTGAAAACGGTGCGGGGAAGTCTACCCTGATCAAATGCCTTACCGGTGCATATCGGCGCGATTCGGGTGATATCCTGTTCGAAGGCCAGCCGATATTTCCGCAAAGCACGCTGGAAGCACAGGCCATCGGCATCGGCACTGTCTATCAGGAGGTCAATCTTCTGCCCAACCTGACAGTGGCAGAAAACCTGACGCTGGGTCATCAACCGCGCCGCTTTGGTATCATTCATCCGCGCGCAATGCGGGCACAGGCCGAAGACATGCTGGCGGGCTATGGCCTCGATATCGATGTGCGGCGGCCGCTGGAATATTATTCGGTTGCTGTGCAGCAGATCATTGCTATTGCCCGCGCTGTGCATTTGTCAGGCCGCGTTCTGATCCTGGATGAACCCACCGCAAGCCTTGATGCGCGCGAGGTCCAGATGCTGTTTGATGTCATCCGTGATCTGCGAAAGCGCGGTCTGGGGATCATCTTCATCTCGCATTTTCTGGATCAGGTCTATGACATTTCTGACCGTCTGACCATCTTGCGCAATGGTCGTCATATCGCCACCCATCCCGCAGCGGAGCTGGACCGGATGCAGCTTATCACCCTGATGCTGGGTCATGAATTGCAACACGAAACCGCCACCCGCCACCGCCCGGCAGTGGATCCCACTGATGCCATCCGGTTCTCTGGAATGGGTCGGCGCGGGCGGATCGCGCCGTTTGACCTGACCGTCCATAAAGGTGAGGTGATCGGCATGGCCGGGCTATTGGGGTCAGGGCGCACCGAAAGCGCGGAAGTTCTGTTCGGCGCGGTGCCCGGCGACAGCGGTACTGCCGAAGATACCAACGGGCCGGTTGATCTGCGCAATCCGCGCGCGGCCATCGCTGCAGGCTTCGCCTTCGCGCCCGAAGACCGCAAGACCGAGGGTATCATTGCGGAGCTGAGCGTGCGCGAAAACATCATTCTGGCGCTACAGGCGCGGCGCGGTTGGGCGCGCCCGATCCCGCAGGCAGAACAGAGCCGCATGGCGAATGACTATATCAAGCGCCTCGATATCCGCACGCCGGATGCTGACAAGCCCGTGGGCCTGCTCTCGGGCGGGAACCAGCAAAAGGTCATCCTTGCACGCTGGCTCGCCATCAACCCGCGGTTTCTGATCCTGGACGAACCGACGCGCGGTATTGATGTGGGCGCACATGCCGAAATTCTGCGGCTGATCGAGGATGTGGTGGCGCAAGGCATGTCGATCCTCGTGATCTCGTCGGAACTTGATGAACTTGTGGCCGTGTCGCACCGGGTCATCGTGGTGCGTGACCGCCAGCATGTATCGCAACTGACGGGGGAGGATGTGACCACGGACACAATTGTTCGCGCCATCGCCGCCCCCGAAGCTGAACCCGGTTCCGACAGCGCTGCTACCCGCGAGGTCATGGCATGAAGGGCGTGTTTCGCAGGGTTGCCCCGCAGCTGTTCACCCTGTCGGCAGTGATCGTGCTTGTCAGCATGTTTTTCCCCAGTTTCTGGCAGATCGTCTATGTAAATGACCGGCTGGTCGGCATTCCGATAGATATCGTGAAGCGCGGCGCACCGGTGGCGCTATTGGCAATCGGCATGACGCTGGTGATCGCGACACGTGGTATCGATCTGTCGGTGGGGGCGGTGATGGCCATCTGTGGGGCCAGTGCCGCATGGTCGATTGATCAGGGTTTTGGCATCTGGGCCGCGCTTGGTATTGCGGGCGCGGCGGGGCTGATCTGTGGCTTGTGGAATGGTCTGTTGGTGGCCGTATTCGGTATTCAGCCAATCGTTGCCACACTGATTTTGATGGTGGCGGGGCGCGGCGTGGCGCAACTGATCACCGGCGGCACGATTCTGACCTTCGACAATGAGGCTTTTGCCTATCTTGGCTCAGGCACGTTCCTGGGTGTTCCGGTCCCTGCTGTGATCTGGGTGCTGACCGGAATTTTCTTTGGCTTGCTTGTGCGACGTACAGCGCTGGGGCTTCTGGTCGAATCCATCGGGGTGAACCTGCGCGCCAGCACTCTGACCGGGATTAACAGCCGCGTGCTGCTGATCGCGGTCTATATGGGGTCAGGGTTCTGCGCGGCGCTGGCGGGCATTATTGCCACGGCGGATATTCGTGGCGCGGATGCCAATAATGCAGGCCTCTGGCTGGAACTGGATGCCATTCTGGCCGTGGTGATCGGAGGCAACTCGCTTCTGGGGGGGCGGTTTTCCATTCTGGCCTCGTTGCTGGGCGCAATGATCATCCAGACAATCAATACCGGCATTCTGCTGGCCGGATTCCCCTCTGAATACAATCTGGTGATCAAGGCGGTTCTGGTGATCATTATTCTGGTTCTGCAATCGCCCCGTTTGCTGCCGCAATTTGCGGTTCTGTGGTCGCGGCGCAGAACATCGCCGCAAACAAAAACCCTGCGAGCCGCAATGACGGAGGATAGACCATGAGCATCCGCGCCCTGCCGCTTTATGCGACCATCGCGATCTTTCTGCTGGCCTATCTGATCTGCTACATCCAGTTTCCCGCCATGCTGTCTACCCGCGTGATCGGTAACCTGCTGACGGATAATGCGTATCTGGGTATCGTCGCGGTGGGAATGACCGTGGTTATTGTGTCGGGCGGGATCGATCTGTCCGTGGGGTCTGTCATCGCATTTGCGGGCGTGTTCATTGCCGTTATCCTGCGCGACACGGGACTGCATCCGCTGGTGGTCTTCGCCATGCTGCTGTTGATCACCACCGCCTTTGGTGCAGCGATGGGCGGGATGATCCATCTGCTGGCCATGCCACCCTTCATCGTGACCCTTGCGGGCATGTTTCTGGCGCGCGGGGCCGGCTACATGCTGTCGATCGATTCCGTGCCGATCGCCGATCCGTTTTACCAGATGATGCAGCGGGCCTATTTCGTGATGCCGGGACGGGGGCGGCTGACCCTGCTGGGCATGATCATGATTGCCGCCGTCATTCTAGGCATGATCGTCCTGCACCGCACGCGGTTTGGCACCAATGTCTATGCCCTCGGCGGCGATGCGACGGCGGCACGCCTGATGGGGGTTGCCGTAGGACGCACGACCGTGGCGGTTTATGCATTCTCGGGCTTCATGGCAGGGTTGGCGGGAATTGTTTTCTCGGTCTATACCTCGGCGGGGTATCCGCTGGCGACTGTGGGGGTTGAACTGAGTGCGATTGCTGCTGTGGTCATAGGTGGAACTCTGCTCACGGGGGGCAGCGGATATATGTTCGGAACATTGATTGGTGTGCTGACAATGGGGTTGATCCAGACCTATATTGTCTTTGACGGAAGCCTTTCGAGTTGGTGGACGAAGATCGCGATAGGCGCTTTGCTTTTGATGTTCATTTTGCTTCAAAAGGGGCTCCTGCGGCTGCGTGTCAGCCAGTAACCGGGTCAGAGGAGAACATATGTCCGGCCTGCTCCGCGATGCTATGAACAAAACGCTTGTACGTAACAGTCATGGGCAGGTGGTGGAATGGATCGGACGTGCCATCGTCAGCGGCAAATATCCGCCGGGCAGTTTCCTGCCGCGGGATGACGATCTTGCAGGTCAGTTCAGTGTGTCGCGCACAGTGCTGCGCGAGGCGATGAAAACCCTTTCGGCAAAAGGCATGATTGTTGCGCGCACCCGTGTCGGAACCCGTGTCTGTGACAGACAGGACTGGAACTTGTTTGATGCCGAGGTTCTTGTTTGGCACCTCGATGAAAACGAAGATATCGTGTTTCTGAATCAGCTTTATGAGATGCGGCTGACTATGGAACCGGCCGCGGCGGCCATGGCGGCACGCCGCTCCACTGCAGAAGAAATCAGAGTGCTGTATACCCATGTGGAAGCGATGCGAACTGCGGAGGACGACAAGGCCTTTGCCTTCGCCGACCTGGCTCTGCACAGGGCAATCACAAAAGCATCGGGAAATGTCTTCATGCATTCAGTAGGCACTCTGATCGAAGCCGCGCTGTTGGCCGCCTTTCGCCTGAGTTCCCCTGCATCGGAACCCGCGACGCAGCGAGACGTGGCGGCCAGCCATCTGCGCATTGTCGAGGCGATCGCCAGGCGTGACCCGCATGGGGCCGAACAAGCAATGCGTGACGTGATCCTGTATGGCCAGCGCCGGATATCAGGCACTGATATCTGAGCTGCGCGCGAAAGCGATCTTGCGATGCATGCGCGCGTGCCGTGTCGCAAGCAGGGAAGGGCGAAAGACAGCGGGTTGCAACCGGAATGTTCGACATTCGGAGACGGCCCGTCAAGCGACGCGGTGAAGCCTTGGCGGTGACCTTGGTTTAGGCAGCGCCACTTCGCCTTCCGCCACAAAGAAACCTGCCGAAGCCGCGAAGCGGGAACATCGGCAGGCTCCACGGGTTCCGCTTTTGGCAAGCGGCGGAGTTTTCATGACGCAACAGCATTTCATTGACGCCGCTCGGATGCGCAAGCGGCTGGCATGGGGCGGGTTCTGGACCGGGTTTGCCCTGGGTGGATTTTTCGACGGTATCCTGCTCCATCAGATCCTGCAATGGCACCACCTGCTGGCCGGGGTGGGGCCATCCGGCACGGTTCCTGATCTGCGATACCAGATTCTGGCTGACGGGGTCTTCCACCTCGTCCACTACGTCTTCATGGTTCTGGGGCTCTGGCTGATCTGGTCCACACGCGCGGGGCTTGCTGCGAATGGCGCGGGACGCGATATCATCGCATGGGCACTGATAGGCTTCGGAAGCTGGCATATCATTGATGCGGTGGTGTCTCATTGGATGCTGCAACTGCACCGAATCCGGATGGATGTGGACAATCCGCTGCTGTGGGATCTGATCTGGCTGGTGCCCTTTGGCATTGTTACGCTGGCCATTGGCATCTGGATGCTGCGCCGGGGCTCCGGCGATGGTGCCGGGCCGAACGGAGGACGCATGGCGGCGTCCTTATCGCTGGCGGTGATGGTGGCGGGGCCGATTGCGGCGCTGCCGCCGACGGACCTGCTCGACGATGGGATGACGCTAGCGCTGTTCCGCCCAGAGCTCTCCTTCACCGATATCGCCGCCGCGACCGATGCAGTCGGGGGCAGCCTGGTCTGGAGCGACGCGAGCCAGGGCGTGTGGCTCATCGCGCTGGGGGAGGGGGCGCGACCCGCTGCACTTTATCGGCACGGGGCCTTGATGGTGTCGAACGGCTCGGTGGCGGTAGGCTGCCTGAGTTGGATGGAGATTTGACGCGATGCGCCGCTCCTGCTTCGGCTGATCAAGTCGGCCAGCTTCTCGGGCGCTGGCGCGCCATTCACCGGAGAGTCGGTGCCGGACACGGTCGGAACCGCCACGCCCGGGTGGCGTTGATAGCCCAAAGGAGACCACGCAATGTTCCCATCCTCCAGCCACCGTGTTCCAAGCCACACTGCCGCCGAGATCAACCGCCGGATCGAGCGCGAACTCGACGACAGGATTGACCATTATGCCGCGCATCCCGAGAAGATTCCCTCGCGGCTGAAAGAACTCGATGACGAATGGGATATCGAGCGCATGCTTGAGGCAAATGCCTCGTCGCTCATGCTGGTTGGCCTGACCCTCGGCACAACGCGGGACCGCAGATGGCTGGCGCTGCCGGCGGGCGTGGCCGCGTTCCTGCTGCAACACGCACTTCAGGGGTGGTGCCCGCCGCTGCCGATCCTGCGTCGGCTCGGCTTCCGGACGATGCGCGAGATCGACCGCGAACGCGCGGCGCTGCGCCTCCTGCGCGGCGATCTGGGCGAGGTTCCGCCCGAGGGACGCAGTGAAGCCGCACGCGCCTTCGTCCGGGGCGACAAGTAGTCCATGCGCAAGGGATCCGAAAGCCGGACCACCCCCGGCCCCACCGGCTTGCAGCGGGTGTGGCGCGCCGGGAAACCAGCCACGGCAATCTGTTCTGCTATGATCTTTCCGGCGGGAGGAAAGAATGCAAGCTGGCCGAACTGATCGTGCGGCGTGCTGGGGGGCGGTCTGCGCGATTGACAGCGGTTCGGCGGTCGACCCCAACGGCATACGAAACCAGAGCGATGGCGCGTTCCTGCAGGCAGCAAGCTGGACTCTCTACGAGCAGGTCCGTTTTGAGCGCACCAGAATCACCAGTCGCGATTGGAGAACTTATCCAATCATGCGGGGGCGCAGGGTGCGAGACAGAGCAAAAAGTGCACTTCATCGCCCCGTGTCTCGGCACCGGCGAGGCCGTGCAGGGGCCCGCTGCGGCGGCGATTGCCAATGCGCCCGCCCATGCGACCGGTATTCGGCTGCGTCACATCCCCCTGACGGCCGAAAAGATCAGGGCGTCGCTGCCGACTTGGCGAGGGCCACGGCAGCGCCCGCCTCCAATCGTCCGGAATTGTCGTCGCGGACCGGAACAATCCGCCTTTTTCATCAGTTGGGGAATCACACTCGACCAATTCTAGCCATGAGGAAATGACCCATGAACACCATGAATATCTCTGCCACTGGATTGACCAACGGGATCCTCGCGGGGGTCGGTGCGGTCTTTCTGGTTTCAATGGTCGAGCCCGCTTCCGCCCAAAGCCCCTGCGGGCCGACGACGACCGTCCAGCCTGGCGATACCTATTTTGCCATCGCGCAGCGCTGCGATGTATCGGTGGGCTTCATCGAGCAGGCAAATCCGGGTGTTGACGCGTCCAACCTGCAGGTGGGGCAGACATTGCAACTGAGTACCGAGGCACAGCGCGACGAACCGATGCCGGATGACCGCTACCAGGTTCGTGCCGGCGACACACTGTTCAATATCGCGCGGGCCATGGGTGTGACCCTCGATGCTCTGCTGGAGGCCAATCCCGATATCAACCCCGATGCCCTGCAGATCGGTCAGATTATCATAGCGCCGCGCCATGGTGCCCCCGGAGAACCCACATCCCCCGCTCCCGGCACCCAGGTAACTGGAATCCTCACGCCTGAAGGGGTGGAATGCCAAGCGATGCGCGGGCATGACGGCCAGCTCTACACCTTGACCGGCGACCTTGACGGTCATGATGACGGGGATGTGGTGCAGGTTCGGGGTGAGGTGCAGGAAGTCAGCATCTGCCAGCAGGGGACCACAATCGACGTGGCCGACATCCGCACCGCCCGCTAACCACCAGATGCCGGTCGGCAGCCGCTACGGGTCGATACCCTGCGGTGGCAGTTCGCCTGCCTTCATCCCGGCCCGAGACTGCACGCGCCATCGCCTCGTCTCGAACAACCCTGCTGCGGCAACCTTGGCAGGAAGCCCGGGCGAGGGAAAGGAGGAGAAGGTGTTACGACCTACTCTGATTGCGGCTTCCGCCATTTGTCTGGGCTATTCCGCTGCGAATGCGCTGCAGACCGTGCCCGTATGCGAAAGCCAGCGGGAACTGGGGCAACTGCTCGGTAGCGACGGTCAGGTCATGCCGGGTGGCTGCCGCTATGTGACCCTCAGCTTACTCGACAGCGACGGACAGCGACTTTGCCTGCTTGACTTGTATGCCGAGGGCGAAGGGGTCGTGGAGCAATTGCGCGACGCCGTGATCAGCGAGCAGCGGTGGTCCCACTGCTCCGATCTGGAAACAGCCGGTCGATAGGTGCTTCCCGAATTCCCCATAGAGGACGTCATCATCCAGTTCGCCGTGGTGGTCGCGGCGGTCTTGTCGGTCCAGCTTCTGTTCGAACGCACGCGCGTGCCGGGCCTGATCGGTCTTATCATCCTTGGCATGGCGATCGGCCCCGGCGGGGCGGCCATCCTCCCCGAAGAGCCCGTCGTGGAACTCTTCGGATCGATCGGACTCCTCTATATCATGTTCATCGCAGGCGCCGAGATCGATCTTGATCTCGCAGGCGACCACAAGCGCGAGGTCGCCTCGTTTGGTGGTCTGGCATTCATCCTCTCGTTCGTTCCCGCCGCCGCCACAGGTTTGATGTTCGGGCTGGATATCTGGGGTGCATTGCTGCTTGGCGCCGCGCTCTCCTCGCACACTCTGGTGGCCTATCCGATCATTAGCCGACTTGGCCTGCCGGGTCGACGGCCGATTGTCGCCGCCACCGGAGGTACATTGCTCACCGATACGGCATCCCTTCTCGTACTGGTCGTTGTCATCCAGATGTCGAATGGCGAAGGCGGATTATCCTGGTTGACGCCGATCTTGTTGCTGGCAATCCTTGCCGGCGGGGCATTGCTGATCGTGCCGCGGATGGCGCATGCGGTTCTGGCAAACAAGAAGCATACGCTTGCGGAAAAGGCGCTGTTCCTTCTGGCCGCGCTTCTTCTGCTGGCGATCATGGCCGATCTGATCGGGACAGAAGACATACTTGGTGCCTTTCTCGCTGGTATGTGTCTCAATCGCGCACTCCACAGACGCAAGGAGCTGAAGGAACATCTTGAATTCATTGGCCGGATGCTGTTCATTCCGTTCTTCTTCGTGGAGACGGGCATGCGGCTGGAACTGGCGGCGCTTCAAGAGCCCTCGACCTGGCTGCTTGCGCTGCTGCTTATCGCGGTCGTGATCGCTTCCAAGAGCCTCGCGGCCCTTCTGGTCACAAAACGCTTCAACTATTCGCGCATGGAAGGATTGGCGATTGCCAGCCTCTCATTCCCGCAGGCCGCAGCGACCCTCGCCGTCGTGTTTCTCGGACTGGAACTCGGACTGGTGGATCCGGTTACAGCGGATGCAATCATCATCGTCATCTTCCTGACCTGTCTTATTGGCCCTCTGCTTACCCGCTACTCCGCCCTGAAGCTCTTGAGGGATCCCCAATAGGGACAACCTGCCCGACTTTCGGGATCTGCCCTGCTTGTGCAGTGATTTGTCGGCCCGGGAGAAGGACCTTCGCCTGCCCGTCATTCTCGGCAAGCGCATTCTCGGACGCGGCTGGCACGATCCGTTCAACCGTCGCGTTGGCTATCGGCAGTATCACGGGGACCCATTGTTGTTGCTGCTGGTCTGAATGCGCGGACTGCGTTTCGCGATGCCCGGCCCTATGGATCAGGCAGGATCGGCCCCGTGCCAGCGCCGCATATGGTCAACATGCGTCCGCAGATAGGCACCCTCATCGTAATGGGTGTCGTAGAACTCGGTATCCAGATGCACGGCCTGCACGAACCCGGTCAGAACGAGCGTGGTGAAGGTTCCCGGAAACCGGCCGAACTTCCTGTCGATGTAGCTTGCCACCTCTGCCATGCAGTCGATGAATTCCTCACTATAGGGCGTCACGCCCTGCTTGACCTTCTCAGTTTCCTTCCACGGTCCGGGCCGCGCGGGATCATAGGTGCCGTCCTGTCCGAACTTGCGCGCAACAAAGGCGCGCACCGCAGCGTGCATATCGGTGTGATAAGGTGGGCACATCGCCTCGAAATGCCCGTCGAGTCCGACCGGATTGGGCAGCGTCCAGCGCTCATCATGCTGGAAGCGAAAACCGAAGCCCTTGATGCCGTGCTCGGCGAAGGCTCCGAGAATGCTCCAGCGATTCAGACCGTTGAAATAGAGCCCGCCCAGGCCCATCGCCTGCAAGGTCAGCACCAGATTATGCCCCATGAAGGCAAGTTCGGAACAGTTGCCCTCATAAGTCATCTGCAAAAGGACCGACAGCGGCGCGCGCTTGGCCTCATCGAGCAGGCCAGAGCGGATGAAAGGTTCCAGATCGCCTGCAGGTTTGCCCGCGTCATCGTCCATGACGACAGTGCCATTCCCGATCATGATCGCCAGAAGCGCCAGCGCCTGCTCTGCCGCGTCCGCAATCGGCATGAAGAGCGTCGAACCCGGCGCATTGGCCATCCACAGGTTGGGCTCCAGCATATGCGGCGGCACCGGGGGCAGATCGAGGCGGGTGCCGGACAGCTTGACCGTCTGGGCACGCGCCACCGCCAGAATGCGCTCCGCGTCGTCCTTCAGCCCGTCAAACTCGCGCAGCTTTTCGGGTGTCACGTCGCGGGTGTTGACAAGATAGGTGCCCGCGTCGTCCGTCATCAGCATGGCGGGCGTGCCGAAACCACCTGCCGTGGGCGCGGTGCGCCCGGTATAGCGCAGCGTGTAATGCGCGTGCTCTTCGGGCCGGTCGGGGCCGTGCGGCACCCCGAAGCTGAAGCCCGTGACCCCGGTCGCTGCGGCGACCAGCACTGCACGCTCCAGTTCAGAAAGCGGCATCGGCGCGTGGCGCGACCTGAAGGCGAGCGGCCCCGAGGCGATTTCCATTCCGCGCCCGAAACGCCGCGAGCGCCGACCGAATATCGCAGCCATCAGCGGATATTCAAGAAGATGATCGAGCGGGTCGTCTTTGCTCATGACGATGTTCCGGGTCTGACATTCTGGTTCACCCGGAACAGGTTTGCCGGATCGTATTTCGCCTTGATCGCGGCGAGGCGCTGGTAATTCGCGCCATAGCTCGCCTGCACCCGTTCCTCGCCCTCATCATCCATCATGAAGTTCACATAGCCGCCTTTCGCGTTGAAGGGATGGACAGCCGCCCAATAGTCCTTCGCCCATTGCTTGACGGCCGGTGCATTGGCCGGATCGGGATCGACACCTGCAATGACCATGGACCAGGTTGCCTGCCGTGCATTCCAGGCCATTGCGCCCTCATTCACCTCATTGACTGCCCCGTTGATCGGGTAGAGATGCATCAGCGACAATTCGCTTGGCGCCTTGGCGGCCTGCGCGATATGCGTGTCGATGGCCTCTTCGGAAAGCGATGTCACGAAATCGCCCTTCCAGTACCATTGCAGCCCTTTGGGGAAGAACGGATCAAACATGGACTGCATGGCCGGAAAGGGGATCTGGTCGACCCAGTTGAAAATCGGTTCCGGCAAGGCGTCGAGCAATGGTGCCAGAACGGCCTGCCCTTCCTCCTTCGGGCCGTTATAGCAGCCGATGATGGCGCAGGCCTTCGCGCTCCAGAAATCCTTCGGGAAGGGATCCACGGATGGGACGCGCTTGAGTCCCACGAAAAAGCTGAATTCTCTTGGCGCCGTCTGGAGAAAATCGCGATAGGCGCGCATGACCGCACCGGCATGCCGTGCCTCCCAGAATATTGGCCCGCCATAGACCGTGTTCACGGGATGGGCGCGAAAGAGAAAGCTGGTCACGATGCCGAAATTGCCCCCGCCGCCCCGCAGCGCCCAGAACAGATCCGCATGTTCCGTCTCGCTCGCAGTGACGAAACTGCCGTCCGCCAGAACCACATCGGCCGCAATCAGGTTGTCGATGGCCAGGCCGTGTTTGCGCGACAGATACCCCATGCCGCCACCGAGCGTCAGCCCGGCAATACCCGTGGTCGAGACGATGCCCGCCGGGGTGGCCAGTCCGAACGCATGGGCGGCGTGATCGACATCGCCCTGTGTGCAACCGGGTTCCGCGCGAATTTCGCGGGCGGACGGGTCTACATGCACGCCCTTCATCATCGACAGGTCGATCAACAGGCCGTCGTCGCAACTGCCCAGCCCCGGACCATTATGCCCGCCGCCGCGCACCGCGATCAGCAAGCCCTTCTCGCGACCGAAATTCACCGCCGCAATGACATCGGCGGCATCGGTGCATCGTGCGATCATCAGCGGGCGCTTGTCGATCATACCGTTATAGAGCGCGCGCAGGCTGTCATAATCGCCATCGGTGGGCCGGACTACGCGCCCGCGCAAAATCTCGGCCAGTGCCGTTGCCAGTTCTTCGCTCATGACATCCTCCCGTGTTGAGCCGGTCGGATGCAGGATATGTGCGACTGCGCCGCCTCGTCTTGGGCTGCCGCGACAAAGACTTGGACTCAGGCGAAAGCGCGATCAGGGATAGAGCCCCGCGACAGCCGGTCGCCCCCCCTCGCTGCGCATCTCTCCGGGGGTTGCACCGAAGCGGCGGCGGAAACAGCGGTTGAAGTAGGAGATATCGCTGAAGCCGCAGGTGAAGGCCACGGTGGTGATGCTGAACCCGCTGTAGCGTGCGTCGCTCAACATCCTTCGTGCATGGGCGAGCCTCTGGTGCAGCACGAATTTGGTGAAGGTCGTTCCATCGGTTTCAAACAGTCTTTGCACACTGCGCGGTGTCAGATTGAACCGCGCCGCCACAGTACCGATATTCAGGCCGCAATCCTTGGACTGCTTGCTGACAAAATGCTTGATCGACGCCAACTGAGCGGCGCGCAGACCACGCCCGCGAATCTGTTCGGTCGCATCACGCCCCGCGCCCAATGCGAGGGCCAGAAGATCGCACAGATGGCGTGACGCCAGCTGTGTCGCGCTCCGGTCCAATGTCCTCCAATGCGCCTTGAGGAATTCGACATAGCCGAGCAAATGCCGAAAGGCACCCGACCGCGTGGGCATGGGGCGCATGAGTGCCGCATCCAGATCGACCACCAGGGGTTCAATCGTTGCGCGCGTCACGCAGAAGGTCTGGAACGTTCCGAAGGAACGGGACGCGAATGTCGAGGCCTCCTCAGCCATCAACCCACTGGCCTGACCGTGCCGAACCTCGACTTCATGCCCGTTCTGTCTGGCAACGAAACCATGGGAGGGGACCACCAGCCCGATCGCTTCAACCCCGTCTGTCACCATGGATGGAGAGCGGACAATCCGCAGCGGCGAGCTGGCGGAGGACCAAAGGACAAGATCGGGCAAGCTGCGCACTGTCACATCAATATGCAACGGAGTCTCACCGACAGGTTCAATCCGGGCATTGAAGACCTGTCGCTCCCAGAAGCTCCGCAAGGCGGGCAAGCGATCCCGTTCTGCCAATCTACGGCTTGAAAATCGCACTGGTGCAAAATCGACTTGCTGCGAATGCATCGGCACCTCCGCTGCCCGACGGCGCGGCGCATATTAGAGGATCTTGCACTTCAAGGCAAATGCACCGCCATCTACAGGGTATTGTCGCAAGCACAGGGCTTCTTGGGAGAAGAATCACCCTGAACCGATCCGCCGGGCACGGATTGAGCATGAAGCAAACAGGGCAGACCATATCAGACGTGGTGACCCCGCCTTGCGTCATGCGCGTAATCGATTGTGCGGATCCGCGCGATACCCGGTCATAATATCCAAATAGTCTCCAAATCCTGTCCCCGCCAACAGGCGGGCTTTCTTATGCCGCGCAGTCCCGTGGAAGCAAGAGGGTCGAAAAGCCCGATGGCGCGACGGCGCGATGGCGCGATGGCGCGATGCGCAAGATGATCAGGCGGATAACTGCCCGGGAATACAGCACCCAAAGCCGAGAGAATGGAGTGAGAATCAGCGCCTTACCGCTCGGCATCATCCAGCACGGGCGGCCACCACCTATGCGCTGGGTGCAAGGATGCAAGCTCGATCTCTGTGCGCTTTCCGGGACATGTCCCTTGGGCGCGACACGAAAACCAAGAGCTGGTGGCGCATAAACTTCCAAACTATGTCCGAAATCGGGTGAACCTGCCGCGCGGGGCAGGTTATGCTCGGCATAATGCTAAGGTAATCGGGTCAAGCCGGACCTGCGAGGTGAACTTGTGTTGCGCTATCGTTCCGAAGGGAATAGCAAGCAACGGGATCTCGCTCCGGTCCTGCCCGGTGTTTTCGGGATAAACCGCATGAATAACACGCTCCGCATTGACAGTTTCGAAGCGCAGATAGAGCCGATCACCGCTCAGTCGCGTGCATTGCTGCATGAACTGACGGTCAGTGTGCATTGGCCTCACCGCGAAAGTGATATTGATCTGCTGATCCGGCTCGGGAAAGGCTATATTGCTTTGGATGAAATCGGACGCCCGCTAGGCTCGGCCATGCATTTCCCGATGGGGGATGATTTCGCCATGATGGGGATGATGGTCACACCGCCGCGCCTGCAAGCACAAGGTGCGGGGCGCGCCTTGATGAAACGGATCTTGGAAGATTGCGACGGGCGTGACCTGCGACTGAACGCCACCCGCTCGGGCTACCGGCTTTACAGAAGCGCCGGATTTGTCGATGTCGGGATGGTTTATCAGCATCAGGGCATGGTCGGTTCCGTGGCGCAGGTTGATTCGGTGGCCGGGGTCGACCTGGCGGTAATCAGTGCCAAGGACAGTGCCGCAATCGCTCAGATGGATGCGCGCGCCTTCGGCGCCAGCCGCACTGCAGTTCTTGACGCGCTTCTGGGGGTGTCGACCGGGCTGGTCGCCATGCGCGGCGGGCAACCTTGTGGCTTTGCCCTGATGCGCCGCTTCGGCAAGGGGCATGTCATCGGCCCGCTGGTGGCCGATAGCGAAGCGCTGGCCATGCTGATCGCCGCCAGTCTGATGCGTCAGGCGCAAGGCAGCTTTGTGCGGGTTGACACGCCCTGCGCGGGGCAGGGGCTACGCAGGTTTCTGACCGACTCCGGACTGCCGGAGTTCGACACCGTTACCGAAATGCGCCTTGGCCCGCAGCGCCGCGCGAGCGAAGGTTTGAAGACCTATGGTCTTGCTGCCCATTCGTTGGGCTAGTTGAAAGCTGAAAAAGGAAAACGGCGGGATCTTCCCCGCCGATCCTGTCACGACAGCCGATCCTTCAGCCTGAACCACATCCCCGCCAGCGGCAGAAACCAGGGCTTGCCATTCAGCGCAGGCACGGCGGGCCAGTCCATCCCGTCCAGCGGGTTGGTATCCCTGCGCCCCATCGCCAGATCGGCCAGTACCTGACCCAGCAATGTGGACAACTGCGCCCCGTGGCCGGAATAGCCCATGCCATAGATCATCCCGTCGGCCTCGCCCGCACGGGGGAAGCGATCGGTGGTCAGCCCGACCAGCCCGCCCCAGCAATAGTCGATCTCGATGCCTGACAAATGCGGGAAGATCCCTTCCATCGCCGCGCGCAGAAACTCGCCGGATTTCGCGTCGGATCTCTGGTCTGACACTGCCGAAAACCGTGCCCGCCCGCCAAGGATCAGGCGGTTATCGGGCGACAGGCGGAAATAATTGCCGACATTGAGCGAGGTGACACAGGTACGGTTGCCCGGCATCGTCGCCGCCACCTCGGCCTCTGTGAGGGGCCGTGTCGCGATGATGAAGGACGCCATGGAGATAATGCGCTTGCGGAAATGGCCGAGCGGCGCCCCCGGCACCTGCGCTGAATAGGCCCCCGTCGCCGCGATCACAGTATTCGCAGCCAGTCGCCCGCGCGGGGTTTCCAGTTCCCACCCGTCGCGGGTTTTCCTGCGCCCGGTGACGGGGGTGTTTTCCCAGATCGTGGCGCCGTGGCGCTGGCTGGCATCAGCCAGCCCGGTCAGGTACTTGCCCATATGCATCATGGCGGATTTCCGGAACAGGGCCGCACCGTGGAAGGCTTGCGAGCCTATTTCACCCGCCAGATCGGCGCGGTCCAGCCAGGCAGTGTCAGGATCAACCTCGCGGGCGATCAGTTCCTGATTGGCCTGCAGCCCCGCAACATGGCTGGGCTTTGATGCCAGTTTCAGCTTGCCAGAACGACGAAAATCGCAGGCAATGCCTTCCTCGGCGATGACATCCTCAATCATGTCGATCGAGCGGTCATAGGCCTGATAGAGCGCCTTCGCGCGCTCCGCCCCCAGATGCGCCTTGGCATCCCCATAACCATGGGCCACGCCGTTATTCAGATGGCCGCCATTGCGCCCCGACCCACCGGCGCCGACATGGGCAGCGTCAAGCACCGCGACCTTCACCCCCTGCCGCGCCAGTTTGCGCGCGGCATTGAGACCAGTGAACCCCGCGCCGATCACCGCCACGTCATAGCGGCCCTCGACCGGCCCGGCATGCCCGCCTGCAAAGGCGGGAGCCGTGTCGTGCCAGTAGGAGGCGAGTTTCATGGTTCAGAGCCCCAGAACGCCGGGCAGATACGAGACGTTCGCCACCTCGGTATAGCCGTAATAGGGGTTTGCAGGCTCGTGGCCGCGATTGACCCAGACCTTGTTCTTGATCCCCAGATCATGCGCGGTCATCAGGTCATAGCGGAAGCTTGACGAGACATGCAGGAAATCTTCGGGACCGGCGTTCAGCGTGTCGAACATATACTCGAAGGCGCGCATATGCGGCTTGTAGGCACCGGCGCTTTCAGCGGTCAGGACATGGGTGATGGGTGCGCCGAGTTTCGCGATATTATGCGGAATCTGGGCATTCATCGAATTGGTCAGTGCCACCAGCGGGATTTCCTTGGCGACCTTGGCCAGACCCTCGGGCACGTCGGGATTCGGCCCCCAGGTCGGTACGCGGTTATAGATCTCTTCCGCGACAGCAGGATCGAAGGCCACGCCGTTGCGCTTGCAGGTACGCTCCAGCGAATTGTAGACGACCTCGGCATAGGGTTTCCAGTCCTGCATCACCTCGTCAAGGCGATAGGCAGAGAAGTCGCGGATAAACTCTTCCATCTTCTCGGGGGAAAGCTGCGCGCCGTAATGGTCGCGGGCGGCGCCAGCCATGTCGAAGTAGATCATGGTGCCGTGGCAGTCGAAGCTGACAAATTTCGGGCGAAAGGTCATGGCGGTCTCCGGGTTGCGATTGATACTCCATGATTGCCCCCTCGCCGCGACAGAGCTTGCTGCATCTGGCAGGACAAGCGCAGGAAATTGCGAATCCGCGGCACGTCGCGGCACAGCCTGCCGGATGCGGGCAAAACAAACCCGCCCCTTCTGACCGGGGCAGGGCATGGTTTCGGGCAGGATGACAGGAGGACCCATGACATGACTTTTCAGACCCTGACCCCCGAGGCGATGCTGGCGCGTCTGGTTGGTTTCGACAGTGTCGTAGGACGACCGAATGCGCCGATCATCGACTTCCTGCGTGAGGGGCTGAGCGTGCAGGGCCTGTCTGTCCATGTCCTGCCGGGGCCCGAAGGCGACCGGGCGAATCTGTTCGCGAGCATCGGCCCGGAGGACCGGCCGGGTTATGTGCTGTCGGGGCATCTCGATGTCGTGCCCGCCTCTGAACCCGATTGGCGCGGCGATCCGTTCACCCTGCGCGAGGACGGCGAGCGGCTGATCGGGCGCGGGGCCTGCGACATGAAGGGCTTTGTTGCCGCTGCTGTGGCCATGGTGCCCGAACTTGCCCGCATGAAGCTGCGCGCACCGATCCACCTGGCGCTCTCCTATGACGAAGAGGCCGGGTGTCGCGGCGTGCCGCATCTGCTGGCGGCACTGCCCGGACTCTGCGCCCCGCCCGCAGGCGCGATTATCGGCGAGCCGTCGAACCTGACACCGGTACTCGCGCATAAGGGCAAGGCGGCCATCCGGCTGAGCGCGAAGGGCGTTGCCGGGCACTCCTCGCGTCCCGATCTGGGGCGAAATGCGGTGCATCATCTGGTCCCGGTGCTTGCGGCAGCAGTGGAACAGGCGCAGGCGCTGCAAAGTGGTCCACAGGACGGGCGCTTTGCCCCGTCCTGGTCGAGCTTGCAGATCGGAACTCTTGCGGGGGGGCAGGCGATCAATATCATCCCCGACTCGGCGCAGGCCGAGATCGAGGCCCGCGCCATTGCCGGGGTGGACCCGTCAGACCTGTTGACCCCGGTGATCGACGCCGCGAAAGCTGCGGGCGTCGATGTCGAGCTGCTGTCACGCTATCCCGCGCTGGCGCTGGCGCCCGATCATCCGCTGGCGGCCCTGATCACGCGGCTGAGCGCGCGGGAGCCTCTGGGGGCGGTCAGCTATGGCACAGAGGCCGGTCTGTTTCAGGCTGCTGGCATTCCCGCCGTGATCTGTGGACCGGGCGACATTTCCCGCGCCCACAAGCCCGAGGAATACCTCACCCGCACCGAGTTGCACGCAACCTGTGCGCTGATCCGGCGTCTGGGCGAAACCCTGAGCGACTGACAGCATTTTCTGCGGCATGGTTTGCGAGCCGTGGCGCAAACTGCCGCACCAAGGCGGGAACAGGACAAAGATTCCGTGCCCCAAGGCGTAGGCTAGAGGAAACGAAACAGGGAAACCTGCCATGACCGAAATTGTTACATCTGCCCCGACTGCCCTCGAAATCGCGCCCTTCACCGAGGCCCATCTGCCCGGTGCGCTGGCCCTGTCGCAGGCCGCGGGCTGGCCACATCGGATCGAAGACTGGGCGCTTGGCCTGTCGGTATCGCAAGGGGTTGCGGCCGTCTCGAACGGCCGCGTCGTCAGCACGGGGCTGTGCTCCTTTCACGGGCCGGTGGCGACGCTCAACATGATCATCGTCGATGAAACCATGCGCGGACAGGGGTTGGGGCGGCAGGTCATGGAGCGCATCATCGCGCTGGCGGGGGATCGCGAGATGCGCCTTGTCGCCACCGACGAGGGGCTGCCGCTCTATCGCAAACTGGGCTTTTCCGAGGCCGGACGTATCGTGCAGCTTCAGGGGCTGGCCCGCGCAACCCCACCCGAGCGACCGGTCTGCGTCGGCCCTGCCGATATTGACATGCTGGCCGCGATGGACCTGGCCGCCAGCGGGATGCAGCGCCAGCCCCTGCTGACGCGTATCGCGGAGATGGGCGAGACCCTGACAACCGAAGGCGGTTTTGCCCTGCTGCGCCCGTTTGGCCGGGGCCACGTCCTTGGCCCGGTTGTGGCGCAGGATGCCGCCACCGCCCGCGCGCTGATCGCCGCTGCCGCGAGCCATCTGGCCGGGCATTTCCTGCGGATTGATATGCCCGAAGATCAGGGGCTGGCCGCCTTTGTCGAAACTCTTGGCCTGTCAAGGTCGGGCGGCGGAACGGCGATGGTGCGCGCACCACGGCCCCGCCCGCAAAGCAACCTGCAGACCCACGCTCTTATCTCGCAAGCCCTCGGCTGAGCTATCGGAGATTCCCATGCTGACCAAAACGCCCCTTGCCAATTCTCTTACGGAACTTGACCGCCGTCACCTCGTTCATCCCGTGTCTTCCTTCCGCGGGCATGAGGCGCGCGGCGTGCGGCTGCTGACCTCGGCCACAGGTGCCACTGTCACCGACAGCGAAGGCCGCCAGCTTATCGACGGTTTTGCCGGGCTGTGGTGCGTGAACGCCGGATATGGGCAGGAGAGCATCGTCGAGGCCGCAGCGCGCCAGATGCGCGAACTGCCCTATGCCACCGGCTATTTCGATCTGGGCGCTGAGGCTCCGATCCGGCTGGCCGCAGCGCTGGCAGAACGCGCGCCGGGTGATCTGAACCATGTCTATTTCACCCTTGGCGGATCGGATGCGGTGGACAGCACGATCCGCTTCATCCGCTACTACTGGCATGCCAAGGGCCAGCCGGAGCGAGACCAGTTTATCTCGGTGGCGTCGGGCTATCACGGTTCCTCCAGCACCGGGGCGGGGCTGACGGCGCTGCCGCTGTTTCATGATGGCTTCGGCATCCCGTTTGACTGGCAGCACAAAATTTCGTCGCATGCGCTCTATCGCAACCCGCTGGGCGATGATCCGGCGGCGGTGATCGCGGCCTCGGTGGCGGAACTGCGCGCCAAGGTCGAAGAAATCGGGGCCGGGCGTGTCGCCGCTTTCTATGTCGAACCGATTCAGGGCTCGGGCGGGGTGTTGGTGCCACCTGATGGCTGGGTCAAGGCCATGCGCGAGGTCTGCGCCGAACTGGGCATCCTGTTCGTCGCAGATGAGGTGATCACCGCCTTTGGCCGTACCGGGCCGCTTTTCGCCTGCGAGGATGAGGGGATCGTGCCTGACCTCATGACCGTGGCCAAGGGTCTGACCTCGGGCTATGTGCCGATGGGGGCGGTGCTGATGGCGGATCATGTCTATGAGGTGATCGCCGAAGGCGCCGGGGCCAAGGCGGTGGGCCATGGCTTCACCTATTCGGCGCATCCTGTCTCGGCTGCCGTCGGGCTGGAGGTGCTTGCCCTCTATGAGGGCGGGCTGCTGGAGAACGGTCGCGCGATGGGCGCGCGTCTGCAAGCAGGGCTGCGCAGCCTTTCCGATCATCCGCTGGTCGGCGATGTGCGCGGGCGCGGGATGCTTGCCGCAGTCGAGCTTGTCACCGATAAGGCGGCCAAGACGCCCCTGCCTGCCGAACTGAATGCCGCGACGCGGCTCTTTGACCGCGCCTGGGAGCAGGGGCTGGTGATCCGCGCTTTCCCGCAAGGGGTATTCGGCTACGCGCCGCCGCTGTGCTGCACCGCCGAGGAAATCGACGCGATCGTCGAACGCACCGGCAAGGTGCTCGACCTTACGCTCGAAGACCCCGAAATTCGCGCCGTGTTGCGCTGATGGCGCTGCTGTTTCACACCACGCCCGCGCGGTTGCCGATCTGGCAAAAGCTGTTTGCCGAGGCAGGCGAGCCCTTCATCGCAGGCGAAGATGCTGTCACCGACCCAGCCGAGGTGACGGCCATCGCCTGCTGGACCCCGCCGGACTTGTCACGCTACCCGAACCTGCGACTTGTGCTCTCGGTCGGAGCCGGGGTGGATCATCTGCCCGCGCTACCGCAGGGCGTCGCGCTGGCGCGGACGCTGGCTCCGGGGATCGAGGCCATGGTGCGTGACTGGGTGGTGATGGCGACGCTGATGCTGCACCGCGACATGCCGCTCTATATCGACCAGGCGGGCCGGGGTGAATGGCGTACGCATCCGGTGCGGCTGTCGACGTCGCGGCGGGTCGGCATCATGGGGATGGGGCGGATCGGGGGGCTGGTCGCAGGCAGCTTGCAGGCGCTGGGCTTCGATGTTGCGGGCCTGTCGCGGACCGGCAGCACCGGGACGGTGCCGATGTTTGCGGCGTCCCAACGCGATGCCTTTCTGGCCCGCAGCGACCTGTTGATCTGCCTGTTGCCGCTCACGCCCGAGACACGGGGCATCCTGAATGCCGAAACGCTGGCGAAACTGCCTGCGGGCGCGGGCCTGATCCACGCCGGACGCGGTGCGCATCTCGACGCGCAGGCCTTGCGCGCGGCGCTTGACGCAGGGCATCTCTCCGCCGCCATGCTGGATGTGACCGACCCCGAGCCTCTGCCGACAGAGCATTGGATCTGGAGCGATCCGCGGATCATCGTGACGCCCCATATTGCCGCGCAGACCGACGCGCTGGAGGGCGCACGCCATGCTCTGACGGTGATGCAGGCGTTGCGGCAGGGCGCACCTATCCCCGGACTTGTCGATCAGGCAAGGGGCTATTGATCCGAAGTTCAATTCGGGTCAGCAAACAGACGCGACAGCGGGATATGTTGTTTGCTGAAAGGCGATTTCAGCACGACAAAGCTGAAATACTTGTCTATCCCGAGCTCGCGGTCGATCAGCCCCTCCATGATCGACTGGTAATCGTCTATCCCGGCGGTGACGAATTTCGCGAGATAGTCGTACCCGCCCGAGATAAGATGACATTCCACACAACTGTCGATCTTCTCCAATGCCTCCTGAAACCGGGCAAAATCGATCTGGCGGTGGTTCTTGAGCGTGAATTCAGTGAACACCGTCAAGGTCTGTCCAAGCCGCGCGAGATCGATCTGGGCAGAATAGCCGGTAATATAGCCCGCCTGCTGCAGTTTCTTCACCCGCATCAGACAGGGCGAAGGAGACAGGGCGACCTCATCGGCCAGTTCGACATTGGTTATCCTGCCATTGCGTTGCAGGACCGCCAGTATTTTGATGTCAATACGGTCGAGTTTATAGTGCGTCGTCATTGTCTGTCCTCGTACTGGCATCAGGCTGCCAGAATGACGGCGCATCGGGGCCGCTGGTTCACAGCACTCCATTTATCCACAAATTTCAACAGGAAATGCCGTTTGCGGTCCCAACTCCGAAACAACCCGCTTGATTGCGGTGTCTAGGATCGTGGCAACGGAAAGGACCGAGCATGACAGCGCCATTACTTGCCATTGCCACGCAGCATGACCTGCCCCCCTCTGCCGATAGCGTGGTGATCGGCGGCGGAATTGTCGGCGTTTGCGCGGCATACTGGCTGGCGCGCGCCGGTCAGAAGGTTGTGCTGGTGGAAAAGGGCGCGGTCGGGGCCGAACAATCCAGCCGCAACTGGGGCTGGTGTCGCCAGCAGAACCGCGACGCGCGCGAATTGCCGCTTTCGACCCGCAGCCTTGCGCTGTGGGAAGAGATGGCACAGGAAATCGGGGACAGCCTCGGCTTCACCCGCTGCGGGCTGCTCTATCTGTCCAACGACGCCGCCGAGATCGAAGGCTGGGCAAAATGGGGCCGTTTTGCCCGTGGCGAGGGGGTGGAGACGCATATGCTGGGGGCGGCCGAGGCCGCCGCGCGCGGTGCGGCCACCGGGCAAAGCTGGCTGGGCGGCGTCTGGGCCCCCAGTGACGGCATCGCCGATCCGGCCCGCGCCGCGCCGATGATCGCAAAGGGCGTGGAAAAGCTGGGCGGTCAGGTCGTGCAGGACTGCGCGGCACGCGGGCTGGAACTGGAGGCCGGGCGCGTCGCCGGGGTGATCACCGAAAAGGGCACCATTCGCACGCGCTCTGTCGTGGTCGCGGGCGGGGCCTGGGCCGCGAGCTTCCTCTATCAGCTGGGCATCGCCTTTCCGCAGGCATCGGTACGCGCTTCGATCCTCTCGGTGGCTCCGGGCGCGCAGGGATTGCCCGATGCGCTGCATACCGCGCCGGTGTCGGTCACGCGGCGCGCGGACGGCGGCTATACGCTGGCCATTTCGGGCCGTGCCAACCTCGACCCGACGCCGGGTGCCCTGATGGGCGCGCGGCATTTCGTGCCGATGTTCGCCCGACGCTGGCGCGCGCTTCGCCCCGGTGGGGCGCAAGCCTGGACCGCCGGGTTCGAGACCCGCCGCCGCTGGGCGCTGGACCGTCCCACCCCGATGGAGCGCGTGCGGGTTCTGGACCCGCGCCCTTCGGCAAGCCAGATCAACCTGACACTGCGCCGCGCCCGCGCCTTGCTGCCCGCCCTGCGTGATGTTCCGGTGCAGGCCGCGTGGGGCGGATATATCGACAGTACCCCCGACGGCGTGCCGGTGATCGATTCCGATATCGGCATTCCCGGACTGGTTCTGGCAGCGGGATTGTCGGGGCACGGCTTCGGGATTGGCCCCGGCGTCGGCCATCTGGTCGCCGATATGCTGCTTGGCCGCCAACCTATCACCGAAGTGACGCAATACCGGCTGGCACGTTTCGAACGCAGCCAATGGGGCAAGGTGGCTGAATTCTAGGCCCTCAGGGAGAATACGATGAAAACCCACAGATTGGCGCTCATCCCCGGCGACGGGATCGGCGTGGATGTAACCGACGCGGCGATGGCAGTGGTCGAGGCCGCCGCGCGCAACCATGGCTTTTCCGTGCAGGCAACGCGCTTTGACTGGTCCTGCGCGCATTTCGTGCAAACCGGCGCGATGATGCCCGAAGGCGGTATCGAGACCCTGCGCGGGTTTGATGCGATCTATCTGGGCGCGGTCGGCTGGCCGGATACCGTGCCCGATGCCGTATCGCTGCACGGGCTCTTGCTGCCGATCCGCAAAGCCTTCAATCAATATGCCAACATTCGCCCGCACCGGCTATTGCCGGGGGTTGAAGGCCCGTTGAAATCCTCCGGTTTCGATATCCTGTGCATCCGCGAAAACACCGAGGGCGAATACTCGGGCGCCGGCGGTCGCGTGCATCAGGGCATGAGCAATGAAGTCGCGGTCGAAACCGCGATCTTCACCCGCGCGGGCGTTGAGCGCATCCTGCGTTTCGCCTTTGATCAGGCGCGGGTGCGACGGGGGCATGTGACCTCGGTCACCAAATCCAACGCACAAAAATACTCGATGGTGTTCTGGGACGAGGTGACGCGAGAAGTTGCCGCCGATTACCCGGATGTGACCATGCAACTGATGCATATCGACGCCATGGCGGCAAAAATGGTGATGGCGCCGGAAACCCTTGACGTGGTGGTGGCCTCGAACCTCTTTGGCGATATCCTCACTGATCTGGGCGCGGCCATTCAGGGCGGACTGGGCTTCGCAGCTTCCGCGAATATCTGTCCCGATGGCACCGGCCCATCCATGTTCGAGCCCGTGCACGGATCGGCGCCCGATATCGCAGGCCGCGGCATCGCCAACCCGATCGCGGCGATCTGGTCGGCGGCAATGATGCTCGATCATCTGGGTGAAACCACCGCCTCAAAGGCCGTCATGGCCGCCATAGAGGCCGTCACAGCCAAGGGCATCGGCACCGCGCCGGGCCGCCATTCCACCGATCAGATCACAACGGCCATCCTGACCGCTTTGGAGAAACCCGCATGACACTGCATCCCCAAAAACCGTTTCGCGCCGACCCTTGCCACACTGGAGAAGCCCCTATGAACCTGCAAGATCCCGATCTCTTTCGCAATGCCGCACTGATTGGCGGCCAGTGGCTGGCCCGCCCTGATATGGCGGTGACAAACCCGGCGACGGGTGCGGTGCTGGGCGAATTGCCGGACTGCACTGCCGAGGAAACTCTGGCCGCCATCGCGAGTGCTGAAACCGCGATGGTGGAATGGCGTGCCCGCACCCATGCTGAACGCGCTGATATCCTGATGCGCTGGTACACGCTGATGCTGGAAAATACCGAGGATCTCGCGCAGATCCTGACCGCCGAGCAAGGCAAGCCCCTGTCGGAATCGCGCGGCGAAGTGGCATATGGCGCCAGCTTCGTGCGCTGGTTCGCCGAAGAGGCGCGGCGGATCAACGGCAAGATCATCCCCTCGCCCACGGCGGGCAAGAAGATCTTTGCCATGAAGGAACCGGTGGGCGTCTGCGCGATCATCACGCCCTGGAACTTTCCCATCGCCATGATCACCCGCAAAGTCGCGCCCGGTCTGGCTGCGGGCTGCACGATGGTGGTGAAACCTTCGGATTTCACCCCCTATTCGGCGCTGGCGCTGGCCGTGCTGGCAGAGCGCGCCGGTATCCCGGCGGGCGTGCTGAACATCCTGACCGGCAAGCCCGCAACCATCGGCGCGACCCTGACCGCCAGCCCGGTGGTCCGCAAGCTTTCCTTCACAGGCTCGACCCGCATCGGCGCCCTTTTGGCCGAGCAATGCGCGCCGACGCTCAAGCGCCTGAGCCTGGAACTGGGTGGCAACGCGCCCTTTGTCGTCTTCGATGACGCCGATCTTGACGCCGCGGTCGAAGGCGCGATGCAGTCCAAGTTCCGCAATGGCGGGCAAACCTGTGTCTGCGCCAACCGGATCATTGTGCAATCCGGCATCCATGATGCCTTTGTGGCTGCGCTGGCGAAGCGCGTTGATGAGTTGCGCGTCGGCGCGGGGACCGAGGCTGTGGATATCGGCCCGATGATCAACACTGCCGCCATCGACAAGATCAACGCCCATGTGGCAGATGCGCTGGACAAGGGTGCAACCCGCGTGACCCTGCCGCGCGATCTGCCTTCGCATTTTGCTGACCCGGTGGTGCTGGCAGGCGCAAGCACTGAAATGCTGCTGGCGGAAGAGGAAACCTTTGGCCCGGTCGCGCCGATCTTCCGCTTTGAAACCGAGGACGAGGCGCTGGCCCTGGCCAATGGCACGCCCTTCGGTCTGGCGGCCTATTTCTACACGCGCGACATGGCCCGCGCCTTCCGCTTTGGCGAGGCGCTGGAGTTCGGCATGGTCGGGCTCAATACCGGGCTGATCAGCAGCGAGGTCTCGCCCTTCGGCGGTGTCAAGGCGTCCGGGTTGGGGCGCGAAGGGGCACAGGAAGGGATCGAGGAATATCTTGAAACCAAGGCGCTGCATTTCGGCGGGCTCTGACTGCCCCACCCCGTTCTATGATGGGGAAAATTCAGCAGCCGGGGGCCTATAGGTGGGGCCCCCGGCATCATAACCACCCCCGCGATCCGGTCCGCCGGGTCGCTATGCTCAGTCTGCCAAGCCGACGTGAACGCTGCTCTACCCGCTGCGCTGACAGACAGATTCTGACTAAATGGGTTACGGCAGCAACCCGTATTTCTTCAGCCGGTATTCGAGTTTCGCGCGCGACAGCCCAAGTGTGCGGGCCGCCGCAGAAACATTTCCATCGGCGGCCCGGAGAGCCTTGTCATAGGTTTCGGCCTCGATCTCGGTAAAGGTCATCCCCTCAGGCGCATCAGCCTGCCCGGTCACTCGCCGCACGATGCGGCCAGAAACATGCAGCCCTTCGACAAATTCGGGCAGTTCCTCGATCCCGGTAAAAAGATGCGAGATTTCGAGATCGCCGCCGGGTTCGGCATAGATCACGCCGCGCTCGATCAGGTTAGACAGCTCGCGGACATTGCCGGGGAAATCATAGCGCAACAACAGCCCCATGGCGGTGCCGGAGATCTGGCGCAAGGGCTTGCCGTGCTTGCGGCTGTGCAGGTCCAGAAAATGGGCAATCAGCATCGGCAGATCGTCGCGCCGGTCGCGCAAGGGCGGGATGACAATGGGCAGGATTGATAGCCGGTAATACAGGTCACTGCGGAAGCTTCCGGATTTCAGTGCTTCGGTCGGAGCTCTGGAACTCGCCGCCATAATACGCAACTGCGGGCGCTCCCCTTCCCGCCCAAGCTGGCTGGCCAGCAGCGATTGCTGCCCCAGCGGCAGTGCGAAGACATCATTCAGGAACAAGGTGCCGCCTTTGGCCCTTTCAAACGCGCTGTCCGGTCCCACAAGCGGCGGGGGCGTCTGCCCGTCGGCCCAGGCCGAGCAATTGACCGAAATGAACGCCCCGCCGGGCGTGCGCCCGATATCATGGAGACGATGGGCGAAATACTCCTTGCCGGTGCCCGATTCACCGAGAAAGAGAACCGGCTCATCGTAGCCTGCCACACGTTCGAGCAATCGTTTCGCCCGTTCTATCGCAACGGTCCGCCCAATGATCAGATGCGGGGTTTCCGGCAGAGCTTCGACCGGAGGAGGGGCCGCAGGTGGATTCCACGGCGCTTTGCGCTTTTTGGCCTGCGGCTGTCCGATCATGGCGAGTTCGGGCAGGTCATCCTCCCAGGCGCTGGCATTGCGACCGATGACAACACAGCGTTCCGCCCCCATCCCAGCGCATTCGACTTCTCGAAAAATCACAGGATGGCCCAGAAGCGTCGAGGTGAACCCGGCAGGCGCACCGCATTGCATCCAGCAGGTGGGCTGATCCGAAATGCCGAAATGGGTCAGGTGTTCCTGCGCCTCGGTGCTATCATGCCAGTGGAACTCGCCATGATAGTAACCGCGCGAGACATCGAACTCGAACCGTTTGGTTGTGACCTTGACGAAGCCTTCCATCGTGTGCACGCGCGGTCCTGCTGCAAGCGCTGCGGTCAGGTCATTTTGCTTGAAGCGCTTCTGGACGAGATCCGCGTATTTTTCGCCTTGGCTCCACCCGGTGCGATAGAGAAGGGTGCGCGCGGCATCGATCCCGATTGTATCGATCAACTGCCGACGCAGATAACCCAGGACGAAAGTCTGCATCATGACCATGCGCTCGTCATTCAGCCAGATGCGGCCATCGCCAAGGGCGAACTGAAGAGCGCCTGCGAGATCCGCAAATGTCGGCGGAGCGCCTTCTTCCAGAAGGCGGCTGTCGCCGCGCGCGGTGATTCGCGGTGCGCGACGGGAGGCTTCGGTCAGAGAAATACGGCTTTTCATCATTTCACGCAATTTTCAGGACAGTTCATGAAAGCATGAAACTTGCTGCAACGCAATAAATTCCTTTATAACTTTGTTTTCAAAGTATTATTTTTGACTTCTGTTACATCAGAAAATATTTATTGAAGTAAACGACTTTCAAGATGTTGGATTGTCGCGGGAGGCAGGCATTTGCATGCCCTGATATTTACCAAGGGAGGAGAACAGCCATGGATGGTGCACAGCACGGCTTCATCGCTCAGCACGCATGGGAAGGGAAAATCTACTCTGGCGGCTGGACCGACGGGGAACATGGGGCGGGACGGATCATGGCGCCGGGGGATGACAGCCTGGTCGCATCGGTCGGACAGGCGTCTGCGGCCGATGTGGTACGGGCAGCGGCAGCAGCACGCGCCGCGCAACCGGGCTGGGAAGCGACGCCCGCGCATGAGCGGGCGCGCATCCTGAACGAAGCGGCGGATATCCTGCAGCGCAACGGCGAGGAACTGATCCCCTGGATCATCCGCGAAACCGGGTCCATCCCGCCCAAAGCCGGGATCGAGATCGAGCATTCCGCAGGCTTCCTGCGCGCGGCGGCGGCGGCGGCGGTCGAACCGGCCGGGCGGCTTGTGCCCAGCCAGGATGGCCGTCACGAGGAATTGCTGCGCGTCCCGCATGGCGTCGTGGCTGTGATCTCGCCCTTCAACTTTCCGCTCATCCTGTCAATCCGCGCGATCGCGGCGGCACTTGCCACAGGCAATGCGGTGGTCCATAAGCCCGACCCGCGCACGCCGATTACCGGCGGCATCATCATCGCGCGCATCTTCGAGGAAGCCGGACTGCCGAAAGACCTGCTGCATATCGTTCCCGGTGCCGCCGATGTCGGTGCGGCCCTGTGTGAAGACCCGAATATCGCCATGGTCAGCTTTACCGGCTCGCCGGAAATCGGGGCAAAGGTTGGCGAAGCCTGTGGCCGCAACCTCAAGCGCGTGCAGCTTGAACTTGGCGGGAAGAACGCGCTGATCATTATGGATGACGCCGATTTCACCGCTGCCGCCGCAAATGCCGCCTGGGGCACCTGGCTGCATCAGGGGCAGATCTGCATGGCGACAGGTCTGATTCTTGCTCCTGCAGCAATAGCAGATAAACTGGCCGAAGAACTTGCTGTCAAAGCCGGGCGCCTGCCGGTCGGCAACCCGGCGAGCGATCAATGCGCCCTTGGGCCGCTGATTTCAGAGCATGAAGCCACGCGCATCAGCGGCATTGTCGATGATGCCGTCGCCAAGGGCGCGCGGCTTCTGGCGGGCGGCACACCACAAGGGCGGATGTTCCCCGCCACGGTTCTGGCCGACGTGACCCCCGAGATGCGCGCCTTCCGCGAGGAAATCTTCGGGCCGGTCGCTGTGGTTGTCGCTTATGACAATGATGACCATGCTGTTGAACTGGCAAATATGTCCGATTACGGGCTGGCCGCCGGGATCATCGGGCAGGATCTGGGCCGCGCGAGGGCCGTTGGCAACCGGCTGCGGGTCGGCCATCTGCACATCAATGATCAGACCGTGATGGCCAGCCCCTTCGCGCCCTTTGGCGGGCGGGGCAGATCAGGCAATGGAACGCGGATTTCTGGCCCGGCCATCTGGGAAGAATTCACCCAATGGGTCTGGGTAACCACTCGTCCTCAGGCCGTCGTCTATCCGTTCTGACACTCGGCGACGCACTTCTCCCTGTCGCAGAGTGACTTGGGCCGCCCGGACATCTCCGGGCCGGGTGGCCCGCATTACCCAAAGGAAATCAATATGTCACTGACATCAAAGACAATCGTCATTACCGGGGCGTCGTCCGGAATTGGTGCGGAAACCGCGCGTCTGGCCCGCTTCATGGGCGCCAAGGTAATCGGTATGGATCGTAATGATCCCGCGATTACACTCGATGGTTTCGTTCAGGTAGATCTGTCGGATCCCGCAAGCATTGATGCGGCCGTCTCAGCGCTGCCAGAGCGGGTCGATGCGCTGGTGAACGCGGCGGGGATCTCTGGTCTCGCGGATCGTGATCTTGTGGCCAAGGTCAACTATCTGGGGCTGCGCCATCTGACCGAAGCCCTGGTGCCGCGCCTGAGCGGGGGGGCAGTGGTCAATGTCACCTCCATCCTCGGCTTCGACTGGCAGGCACGGCTGGATGCGCACAAGGCGCTGGCCGAGACAGCGGATTTCGCAGCGGGCCTGAAATGGCTGGCAGACAATCCGGTTCCTCAGGAAACCTGCTACCAGTATTTCAAGGAAGCGCTTGTCGTCTGGACGAAGAAGCGCGGCTACCGGTTGTTCATGGACCATGACATCCGCGTGAACTCGGTCGCGCCGGGGCCGGTGATGACCCCGATCCTGGGCGAATTCGTGCAGATGCTGGGCGAAGAGCGCGTGGCCGCCGACGCCGCCAATATCAAGCGCCCCGCCATCGCCGACGAGATCGCGCCGCCCATCCTGTTCCTGTGCTCGGACGCAGCCCGCTGGATCACCGGCATCAACCTGCCTGTCGATGGTGGCATCGACGCGCTTTACACCTGAGCGCTCAGATGTCGACAGAACAATTACACGCAATTCTGGCGATGGGCGCGGAGAATCCGCCGCCGCCCGCCACAGACGGCCCGCAGGCCATGCGCGACTGGTTCGAGGCAATGATGGCCCCCACTCCGACCGCCGAGGGGGTAGCTGTAGAGCCGATAGCGATAAACGGCATCGCCTGCGAGATCCTGCGCCCCGGCGGCGCGCCCGAAGGGCGGCTGGTGATCTATGTGCATGGCGGCGGCTGGCTGTTTGGCTCACCGCGCTCGCATCGGGTGATCGCATCAAACCTGGCGCGCGCCAGCGGCTGCGCGGTTCTGTCGGTGCATTACCGTCTGGCGCCGGAAGACCCGGCACCGGCTGCACATGATGATGTTTTCGCGGCCTATGAATGGGCGCTGGCGCAAGGCTATTCCGGCCCGGATCTGGTTCTGACCGGGGATTCGGCGGGCGGCAATATGGCGCTCGCCACGGCAGTGCGGGCGCGCGATGCAGGATTGCCATTGCCCGCCGCGCTGGTGTTGATGTCACCTGCGCTCGATCTGGCAGGGCAAGGCGTCTCACATCGCGAAATGGCAGATGCGCCGCTGGTGGACCGGCGCCTGATGGAGGTGTTCAACTATCTCTATCTGGGCGAAACCGACCCGTTCTCGCCAAGTGTTACCCCGTTTGACGCCGATATGACCGGCTTGCCGCCAACTCTGATCCATGTCGGCAGCTGGGAGCTTCTGCGCTCGGATTCCGAGACGCTGGCAGAACGCATGCAGGCGGCCGGTGGCGCGGTGACCCTGCGTGTCTGGGACGGCATGTGCCACAACCATCAGCTTTTCGCGCCTTTCCTGGAGGAGGGGATGCAATCGCTGAACGAAGCAGGCGCCTTTGCGCGGCTGCACCTGTCGCTCGGGGCCTGAAAGATCAGGGCCCGAAACGAACGCCGGTCAGGGAAGCCTGCCGCGCAAGAAAACAAGGGAAGAGGAACAGGATGACATTGAAAATTCTCGCAGTGGCCGCGCTTGGCCTTTCACTGCTGGCTGGCCCCACGCTGGCCCGCGAACCGGGCACCCCGGCGGCAATGCCCGGTGGCGCGACAGTTGCCGTGCCGGTCGGCGCCAACCCGCCGCCGGGGCTGTATTTCTCCAGCCGCAACGAAATCTTCTTCGGCGATATCTATGACGGGGCCGGCAACAAGCTGCCCATTTCGCTGGATGCCAAGGCGACAGTGCTGCAGTTCCACTGGGTTCCGGGCCTCGATATCCTTGGCGGCACATATCGCGCGATGGCGCTTGTCCCGCTGGTGAATCTGAAGGTGGCAGGCACCAGCAGATCCGGTGTCGGCGATATCACGATCTCGCCCTTCAATGTATCCTGGATGCTGTCCCCCGGCGTTTTCGTGCAGACCGGGCTGAGCTTTGGCCTTCCGACCGGCAAGTATAACGGGCTGGGACAGGCAAATCTGGGCAATAACGTGCTCACCACCGGTCTGGATGTCGGGTTCAGCTATCTGAAAGACGGCTGGAATGCCTCGGTCCATGCCAATTACTTCCGGTATGGCCGCAATCGCGCCAATGACTTCAAGTCCGGCGACGAGATCTTGATCAACTGGACCGCAATGAAATCTGTTGCTGAGAATCATAGCCTGGGTCTGGTCGGCTATTACCGCAAGCAGCTGAAATCCGACACTATCGGCGGCGCGGTCTTTGCCGGGGGCAACCGGTCCGAGGCGCTTGCCGTCGGCATCGGTTACTCCAGACGGTTCGGCCCGACCGAGTTGAACGTGAACCTCATGCATGACGTGCGCGCCAGAAACGAGGCGGGCGGCACCAAGCTACAGGTCAATATCTTCACACCCGTGAAGTTCTGATCAACCGGGGGCGCCGAGCTCTGATGCCTGGCGCCCCACCAATAAGCCAAGGGAGGAAATCATGAAGCTACTTTCCGAAGCGGCCATCAGCCGCCGTCGCTTTACAATGCTGGGCGGGGCCGCGCTGGCCGCACCCTTTGTCGCCACGCGCGCCTTGGGACAAGAGGCCGCGGTGTTCCGTATTGGCTATATCGGTCCGCAATCGGGGCCGCTGGGTATCTTCGGCGCCCATGACGGTTGGCTGATCGAGCAGTTGCGCGCCAATCTGGCGGGCGGGATCGAGGTTGGCGGCAAGCATATGCAGGTCGAGATCATCACTGCCGACACCCAGTCCGACCCGGTTCGCGCCAGCCAGATCACCCGCGACATGATCAATTCTGCCGCGCCCGATCTGATCCTGACCCATTCCGCGCCCGAAACCGTCAACCCGGTCTCGGATGCCTGTGAAGCCGGGGCCACGCCGTGCCTTTCGACCGTGGCACCGTGGGAAGCCTATTACTTCGGGCGCGGCGGCCAGCCCGGTACGCAAAGCTTCAAATGGACATATCACTTCTCTTTCGGAACCGGGAACTTCCTGAACCTCTATTCCGGGCAATGGTCGCTTCTGGACACAAATCGCCGTGTCGGCACGCTGATCCCCTCCGATGCCGATGGTAACGCAATCCGTGCAGGGCTGCTGCCGCGCATGGCCGAGGCCGGATGGGAGATCATCGACCCCGGTCCCTATGAGAACATGACCCAGGATTTCACGACCCATATCAACGCCTTCCGCTCTGCCGAGGTCGATATCGTCGTGTGCTTCCCCTTCCCGCCCGATTTCCCGGTCTTCTGGCGGCAAGCCGCGCAGCGCGGGCTCGCGCAGCGTATGAAGATCATGCAGATGGCCAAGGCGGGGCTGTTCGCCGCCGAGATGGAGGCGCTTGGCAATCTGGGGCATGGTCTGTGTACCGGCGTTTACTGGCACCCGGCCTTCCCCTTCAGCTCTGCCGCAGCCGGGCTGAGCAACGCGGATCTGGGCGCGAACTATGAGGCCGCGACGGGTCGCCAATGGGCGCAGGCGCTGGGGGCCTCGGCCTCGCTGTTTGACGCGGCCCTGGCGCTCGCCGCGCAGTCGGGCGATCCCAAGGACAAGGAGCTCATGGCGGCAACCCTGCCGAAGCTGGTCGCGGATACCGCTGTCGGAAAGGTCGATTTCACCGCCGGGCCGGTTCCGAACTGCACCGTCAGCGGGCTGGCAGGCGGGCAATGGAACATGGTGTCCGGAGAGCGCTTCCCGTTCCAGCTTGATCTGGTGTCGAATGCTGACTTCCCCGAGATCGAGCTGACCGCCGATTTCCGGCCGCTGGCCTTCGGTTAATCCCGTACCGGGTGCGGTGCGACCGCACCCGAAGCCATTCCACTGCAAGAAAGGCTTCCCGATGATGAGGGCTGTTGTGACAGCAGATCCGATCTTGCGCGCGCGCGGGGTGAACAAATCCTATGGCGCGCTCAAGGTGCTGCACGATGTCGATATCGACGTCCTTCCCGGAGAGGCGCTCGGGATCGTCGGGCCAAATGGTGCGGGCAAGACCACGCTGTTCGGCGCGCTGGCAGGGTCGTTTCCTGTGACATCGGGCGCAATCTCGTTCAATGGCATCGACCTGACAGGCACGCGCGCCTCTGATCGCTGCCAGTTGGGCATTGCCCGCACGCATCAGGTGCCGCGTCCCTTTCTGGGCATGACAGTTTTCGAGAACCTGCTTGTGGCGGCACAATCCGGCGCGAGGCTGGATGCCGCGGCGGCGACCGGGCGTGCGGCAGATGTGTTGCGCCGGACCGGTCTCGCGGATGCGGCAAACCGCCCCGCCGCTGCCCTTGGGCTGCTGGACCGAAAACGTCTGGAGGTCGCGCGCGCTCTCGCCACCGGGCCAAAGCTGATCCTGCTGGATGAAATCGGCGGCGGCCTGACCGAATCCGAACTGATCGCGCTGGTCGATCTGATCCAGAGCCTGCGCAGCGAGGGTCTGACAATCGTCTGGATCGAACACATCCTCCATGCGCTCATGCGTGTCGTCACCCGCCTGATCTGCATGTCCGAAGGCCGCATTCTTGCCGAAGGCGAGCCGCGCGACGTGATGGCCAATGCCGAGGTTCAGCGCGCCTATCTTGGGAGTTCGCCGGAATGACTGCGTTGGAGCTTCACGACATTCATGGCCGCTACGGCCTGCTGCATGCGGTCAAGGGCATTTCGCTGACGCTGCCGACCGGAACCGTTCTGGCGGTCATAGGCGCGAACGGGGCGGGCAAGACCACGCTCATGCGCATGTTAGCTGGCTTGCATCCGACTGCTGCAGGCAGCGTGAGCCTGTTCGGGCAGGATGTCACCTTGCTGCCTGCGCATGCGCGCCTGCGCGCCGGGCTTGCGCTTTGCCCCGAAGGGCGGCGACTGTTTGCGGATCTGACGGTGCGCGAGAACCTGCAGATCGGTGCGGAAAACGGCTGTGGCGGCGACTGGACGCTCGCCACGGTGATCGACGCCTTGCCCCAGATCGCGCCGCTTCTTGACCGTCCGGCAGGTGGGCTGTCGGGCGGACAAAGGCAGGCCGTCGCCATTGGCCGATCACTGATCGCCAACCCGCGTGTGCTGCTGCTCGACGAAGTGTCGCTTGGACTGTCCCCGGCGGCGGTCGAAGGTGTCTATCAATCGCTCGAACGCCTGCGCGGTCATATGACTCTGGTCATCGTCGAGCAGGATCTGACCCGCGCGATGAGTTTTGCAGAACGGCTGATCTGCCTGTCAGAGGGGGTCATGGAACTTGACGGCACCCCTCAGAACCTGACGCGCGGACAGATTACCGATGCCTATTTCGGCATTCACAAGGTGGAGGGCGCAGATGCTTGAAGCAATCCTGCAAGGCGTATTGCTTGGCGGCTACTATGCCGTTCTGGCAGCAGGCCTGTCGCTGATGTTCGGGGTCGTGCGCTTCATCAATCTTGCGCATGGCGATATGGCCGTGCTGGGGGCGATGCTGGCGCTGTGGCTGGTGCAGGTCATGGGCCTGAATGTGCCGATGGCGATCGCGCTGACTCTGCCCGCAATGGGAGCCATTGGCTGGCTTCTGCAACGTCTGATCTTCGAGCGCGCCCTGCGCGGCGGCTTCCTTATCCCGATCCTGACCACAATCGGGCTGGCTGCAACATTGCAAAACGGCATGTTCGCGGCATTCGGATCAGACACCAAATCGCTGGGCGCGCATATCGGGTCACTCTCATGGGCGAGCTGGCACCTGCCCGGCGATATTTTCCTTGGAAAGCTGCCGGTTTACATGTTTCTGACCGCGCTTGTGGTGCTGGGTGGCCTGCATTTGATCCTGACACGCACCGGTTTTGGTCGCGCCGTGCGCGCCACGGCCTCGGATCCAGAGGCGGCGGCGCTCTGCGGGATCGACGCGCGGCGTGTGCATCGGGGGGCGGCGGCGATTGCCGTCGCGCTGGCCGGGCTTGCAGGCATCTTTCTGGCGCTGCGCGCGCAGGTAACGCCATTTTCCGGGCCGATGATGCTGATCTTCGCCTTCGAGGCTGTCGTGATCGGCGGCATCGGCTCGCTCCGCGGCACCTTGATCGGGGGAATCGCGCTTGGACTGGCGCAAGCGATGGGCGGCATGATCTCGCCGCAATTCTCGATCCTTGCAGGGCATTGCCTGTTTCTG
The DNA here is from genome assembly GCF_001884735.1 of Natronohydrobacter thiooxidans. Taxonomy (GTDB): domain Bacteria; phylum Pseudomonadota; class Alphaproteobacteria; order Rhodobacterales; family Rhodobacteraceae; genus Roseinatronobacter; species Roseinatronobacter thiooxidans_A. The sequence continues at coordinate 103,992 of NZ_MJAP01000002.1, forward strand.
GCGATCCTTGCCCTGCGCATGACCGAGGCCGCCGCCTCCGAGCGCGGCGGCTGGCGCAACACCTTGACCGCCGTTTTGTTCAACCGATCACAGATCAAGGGACGCCTATCATGAGCCGAGCCGCCATAGCTGACAAGATCATGCCGATGCCGAAAGGCGACAAACTGATTGTCCTCGCGGCCGGTCTGTTGCTGCTGGGCCTTGGCGCACTTCCCTTTCTGGCCCCGGCATTGATCGTGGACAAGATGATCATGCTGTTCATCCTGATCATCTTTGCCGTCATGTGGAACCTGCTTGCGGGCTATGCCGGGCTGATTTCCGTCGGGCAGCAGGCCTTTGTCGGGCTGGGTGGCTATGCAATGGTGCGCATGGTCGATGCGGGCCTGCCGCCGTTTCCGGCCATTTTCGTGGCGGCGCTTGTGACCGGAGCACTGGCCTTTGTGCTGTCGCTTTTCGTGCTGCGCATGAAGGCGGGCGAATTTGCCATCGCAACCTGGGTCATCGCCGAGGTCATCCGTGCGATTGTCTCTTTCGATCCCATCGTGCAGGGGGAAACCGGCACATCCGTCGTGGCGCTGAACGCCTATGCGCCGGAAATGCGCCGCATGACAATCTATCTGCTGGCCCTTGTCAGCATGGCAGGCGCCGTCTGGGGGACATGGGCACTGCTCAAGGGCCGCACCGGCGCCGAGGCGCAGGCGATCCGCGACGACGAGGATGCCGCGGCATCCGTGGGCATTTCCACCTTTCGCGTGAAGCAGCGCATCTATATTCTGGCGTCGGTTGGCTGCGCATTGGCGGGCACGCTCTGGCTTGCGTCAAGCATCACCTTCCAGCCGCGCACGGGTTTTGGAATCCAGTGGTCGATCTTCATGCTGTTCATGGTCCTTGTCGGCGGGATCGGCACATTCATTGGTCCGATCCTCGGCGCGCTTCTGTTCTTCGCCCTGCAGGAAATCTTCGGCGATTTCGGGGCGTGGTATCTGGCGGGACTCGGGCTGGTGGCGATCCTGTTCGCGCTCTACCTACCGCGCGGGATTGTCGGCCTATGGCTCGACAGGGGGTATAACGAACCGCTGTCGATGCGCCGCAGGCTGAAGCTGCCCCGGGGCTGAGCGAAGCTTTCGTCCCGGCGTTCCTGCTGCAGTCGGGCCGGGCCTGTGCCCGGCTTGTTAGGCAGGTCGTGACAGCTTGGTCGCGCGCCCGGCGGGCATCATCAGGCGCTGGCGCGACCAGCAATCGGGCCGCGCGAGATCAAAGCACTCGCGCCTGCAAGGCTCCGGGCGTCACAAGCGTGTTCAGGATAGCAGCGGGTCGAATACATGCCCGGCAAAGAGCTTGCGCGCCGTGCGCATCATTCCGGCACCGATGATCTGGCCATGAGCATCTGTATCAAGCAGGACTTCGGTCTGGCCTGTCGGATGCTCGATCCACCAGCGACCATCCGTCGGAACCCGCGCCAGCGCCGATGCCGGGCTTTCAGGCATAGTGCAGGCTGTCGCGACACTGATCGCCGCAAAAACCCCGATCCCGCTATGGCATTCATGCGGAATGAAACAACGTGTAGCAATCGCGCCACCCGCCCGCGGCACCGAGACCAGCGTCATTTTCGGCACGGATTTGGCGCTGACATCGCCCAACCCCATCATCGTCCCGGCTTGCAGGCGGATCGCCTCCAGACACGCCCGCAAGGCCGGGTCGGCATTCAGCGCCTCGGGGCTTTCCTGCCCCGTCAGCCCGAAAGCCGTGGCGGCCATGACCACAACCGGCATGCCATTGTCGATCAGCGTGCAGGCGATACCGCCAATCTGATCCACCTCATGCCCCGTGGGCAAAAGCGCGCGGCACATCGACCCGGCCAGATTGCGCAGCATAAGCCCGACCGGCGCATGGCTCCCTGGCACGCCATCGATCCGCGCCGCGCCCACATAGCTGACGCGCCCCATCGGCGTCTGGACATGGGCCAGCGCCACCTCGCCTGTATTCCGCATATGAATGCGCACCGGGGTCACTTCGCCAGAGGCAGAGATCAATCCCGTCTCGATGGCCGCCGGGCCGACCGCCGCAAGGATATTGCCGCAGCCCTGTGCATCCGAAACAATCGCCTGATCCGCCAGGATCTGCAGAAACAGATAATCCACATCCGCATCGGGCCGCGAGGCGGGCGACAGGATCGCCACTTTTGATGTCAGCGGCGTGCCGCCCCCGATCCCGTCAATCTGGCGCGCATCAGGGCTGCCCATGACCCGCAACAACAGCGCGTCCCGCGCCTTGCGCTCCACCGGCAGGTCGCGCGCAAGAAAGACCGCCGCCTTTGACGTTCCCCCCCGCATCCACAGACAGGGAATGCCGTCAGACATAGCGCAGCCCTTTGGCCGCCAGTCGCGGACGCATGTCATAGATATCAAGCCCCAGCTCGCCCGCCGCCAGCCGCGCGCGCTTGGCCTCTTCGACGTCGAGGCGCAGCTTGGCGGCCTCAAGGACGGTCGCGGCCTCGGCCTGCCGGACAACCACGACCCCGTCATCATCGGCGACAATCACATCGCCTGCATGGATCGCCTGCCCGCCGCAGATAATCGGCACATTGACTGACCCGAGTGTTTCCTTGACCGTGCCCTGTGCGCTGACCGCCCGTGACCAGACCGGAAACCCCATCGCGGTCAGGTCGCGGATATCACGCACCCCCGCATCAATCACCAGCCCCCGGCACCCCCGGGCCATGGCAGAGGTCGCCAGAAGGTCGCCGAAATACCCGGCATCGCAGGGGCTGGTGGGGGCGAGTACCAGAATATCACCCGGCTGCACCTGTTCAATGGCGACATGCAGCATCCAGTTGTCGCCGGGCGGGGCGGAAATTGTGACGGCCGATCCCGCCACCTGTGCGCCCGACCAGATTGGGCGCAGCGAACTGGCAAGACATCCGATGCGCCCCTGCGCCTCGTGAACAGTCGCCACCCCGGCCTGCGCGAGACCCTCTATCACATCGGCCTGCGCGCGGGGAAAGTCGCGGATGACAACATTCATGTCACTGCTCCCGCGCGGCAGGCGGTGTGCCATGGGTGTGAAATGTCTCGATGGTCTTCAGCCCCCAGGCCTGACCCTTGCGCCGGTCGGCCTCGGTCCAGCAGACGGGTTCCCAATCCGGCGCAAGGATCAGCCGCGCGCCGGCATTGGCCAGTTCCATCCGGTTGCCCGCTGGCTCCCACACATAGAGAAAGAACGTCCCCTGAATGGCGTGTTTATGCGGCCCGGTCTCGATATGGACCCCGTTCTGCAGGAAGATATCGGCCGCGCGCAGGATATCCTCGCGCTGATCCGTGGCATAGGTGACATGGTGCAAGCGGGCATGGCCGCCGCCATGTTCCTCGGTGCAGGCCAGATCATAGGTCTTGTTATTGACCGTGAACCAGCAGCCCCCCAGCCGTCCGTTGTCAAGCTGGATATATTCCGTCACCCGGCTGCCCAGACAGGTTTCCATGAAGCGACGGAACGCGCGCACATCCGAGGCCAGCAGGTTCAGGTGATCAATCCTGCGCGGCGCCGCGCCGGAAAAGGCGCTGGCGGTATTCTTGAGCACGGGCCGGTCCTGCGGTCCCGGCTCGGCGCGGCGGGTCTGATAATAGATCTCGAACAGATGGCCGAACGGATCCTCGAAGCGAAAAGCGCGGCCATGACCCGGATCGCCATCCGTCCAGCCATGCACCTTGTACCCGCTTGCGCTGATCGCCGCCACACGACGCTCCAGCGCAGCTTCGCTGCTGGCGCGATAGGCAATATGGCCGACGCCCGTGGTATTGTGGCGCGTCAGTTTGAGCGTGTGAAATTCGTAATCGTCCCAGGCACGCAGATAAGCGCTGGTCGCATCCTGCGCAGAGAGTTTCAGCCCATAGATCCGCGTGTAGAAATCAAGGCTTTCCTCGAACCGGTCGGTATAGATTTCAACATGGCCCAGATGGGCGATGTCATGGCAAGCATCTGACATGTGCATCCCTCACAAAGCGCCGACAGTGCGCGGAAAAACCGACTGAAAAGCTTCGGCATAGGCACAGGCCTGCCCCCCGCCCTGACCGCCGGAGTTCCGGGTGAAATGATTGGCGCGGTTCTGCGCGACGCGGGTGTAGAAATCCCACAGATGCTCCTGCCCCGCCATGCACTCGATCGCAGCGCGCTTGCGGTCCCAGACCGGGGTTATGTCCAGAAACACATCCGGCTTCCAGCCCATCTGCTCGGTCTGATGCGGCTCGAACAGGTAAAGCTGCGGCGCCCCCAGAACCTTCTGCCCCGGCTCATGCCCCCAGGCCTGTGCGATGGACCGACATTCCAGCACCACCTGCGTCGTCAGCATATGGTCGCTGTTATAGGGGTCATACAGGCTGTGGCTGAGCATGAAATCGGGCTGGGCGTCGCGCATCACCTGCACCAGCCGGACCTTGTGCTCGCGACTGAATTCCAGCGGGTAGTCACCCATGTCGAATTCAATCAGTTCATGCACTCCAAGCGCCTGCGCGGCCGCGCGCGCCTCGGCCCGCCGCGCGGCCTTGACCCGCTCCAGTGTCATGCCGGGTTGCTTCCACAGCTTTGCGCTTTCGCCGCGCTCGCCATAGGACAGGCAGACAACGGTTACCTTGACGCCAGCCTGCGCGTGCAAGGCAATCGCGCCGCCGCAGCGCCAGACGAAATCCGCAGCATGGGCGGAAATGACCAGAGCGCTGCGTGTGATAGCTTGATCCTGCGACAACTGCGCCTCCCTCTATGCTGCATAGCATGTGGCATCACTGGTCTGTTCCACCAAGTCAGATGATCGACATCAGCCATAAATTTCTGCTATAAAGAGGTGCGGCCCGAAGCGGGCTGACGAGGAACGAACGCATGACTGACCATCCCGGCTTTCCCCGATGCTGACCAATCTGCGGCGGATCCGAATCCTCGCCGCGCTGCAAGCAGAGGCATCGGTGTCGCGGGCCGCAAAACGGATCAACCTGTCGCAACCTGCCGTGAGTCAGGCATTGTCTCAGGTGGAGCGCGGCTTGGGGATCACGCTCTATGACCGTGGTCCGCAAGGGCTGGCGCCGACTCCGGCGGGCAGGATGCTGGGCAACAGGATCACCCGCGCACTTGGGCTGCTCGATCCGCGCTTGTGTGACTTGTCGCCCCGTTTGCCATTGACCGCCACGACGGCCCAGTTGCGCGCTGTCATCGCCGTCACCGAGGCCGAGAGCTTCTCCGAGGCCGCGCGCAGGCTTGGGCTGGCCCAGCCCAGCATCCACCGCGCCGTCACCCAGATCGAGGCAGAGGTCGGGCACCCCATTTTCGACCGCACCCCGCATGGGGTGAAGGCGCATCGCCTGACCCGCGCACTGGCCACAGCCGCGCAACTTGCCATGACCGAACTCGCGCAGGCTCAATCCGAGTTGGCCGAACTTTCAGGGCGCGATATCGGCTGCATCGTTGTCGGGGCAATGCCCCTGTCGCGATCCTGCCTGATGGCGCCTGCCATCCTTCGTATGAAGGCCCGCAGGCCAGATCTGCGCATTCGTGTGGTTGATGGCCCGTTCCGCGATCTGGCGCTGGGGCTGCGCCGTGGCGAAATCGACATGCTTCTTGGCGCCTTGCGCCCGGACGAGTTCGTGCCGGACCTGCGTCAGGAGCCCCTGTTTGAGGATATCATGCTTATTGTGGCGCGCCCTGGACACCCCGCCAATGCCGCAACAGATCTGGTGCCGTTGCAAGCAAGCGGGTGGGTGGTTGCGGCGGAGGGCACGCCCTCGCGCCGCGCCTTCGATGCCATGTTTGCCCCTCTGCCCACACCTTCGGCATTGATCGAGACAGGTTCGATTGTCCTGATGCGCGAAATCCTGATGGCGTCGGACCATCTGGGCTTCGCCTCACGGCTGCAGGTGGATGCTGATCTGCGTTCCGGCCAGTTGATCGCATTGCCGCTGCGGCCCGCCAACACGCGTCGTCCCATCGGTATCCTGCAGCGCGCCAACTGGCAGCCGACGCGCATTCAACAAGAACTCATGGACGATCTGCGCCAATGCGGTCAGGAGATCGCGCAACGCCACCATCCCGATGCCGCCGCGTCAGGTTCAGGGGCGAGAGTGGTGTGACGGATGCCGCAGGACGACAGGCGCGGAGAGGATCTCGTGCGCGCCGAAATCAGGACCAACGTCGGGGCGGGATCATTCATCTCGGCCTTGGCTTTCTTGCGGCACAGGATTACCTGCACAAAATGACCAGCCTCACGCCTCTCGGGATCTGCCTTTCCCCCGCCCTCGATGATTTGACACCGGTCCCCGCAACATGGGTGGAGACCGCGTCGGCCGCCGGGCTGGTGCTGGCCGAGGATATTTGCCTGCCGCATAACCTGCCATCCGCAACCGAGGCGTTGCGTGCGGGCTTTGCCGTTGCCGCGCTCGATCTGGTGGGTGCAAGCGCTGGCGCGCCGGTGCCGCTGGCGGATCCGGTCCGGGTTGTGCCGGGCGGGGCGCTGCCCCAAGGCACGGACGCCATTCTGCCCGAGGACGGGACCGACACCGCATCCGGCTTGTGCGAGGCGATCCGGCCCGTCAGCCCCGGCGATGGGGTGCGGCGCACGGGCCATGACGGACGCACAGGTGACGTGATCGCCCCTGCGGGCACGAAGCTCACATCCCGGCACATCCTGATCGCTGGCAAGGCCGGGATCACCCGGATTGCAACGCGCCAGCCGCGTGTGGCGATCGCCTTTGATGACCCGGCGCAGACAGCTTTCGCGCGCGGCTGGTTCGCGGGCCTTGGGGCCTGTGTGGTCGATGGTCCTGCTGATCTGACCTTGCGCGCCACGACCGACCATACGCCCCGCCTTGCCCTTGCCCCGGCGGAAACGGCATGGCTTGCGCCTACAGGGGCCGGGCTCCTGCTGACCGTCCCGGCCCGTTTCGACGGCATGGTGGCGGCTTGCCTGGGGCTTGCGCTGCCGGTGATGGCGCGCCTGACCGGTGCTGCGCCCCAGACCAGAACCCGGCCCTTGGCACGCAAGCTCACCTCAACAGTGGGCCTGTCCGAGCTGGTGCTCCTGAGCGAGCAGGATGGCCAGTGGTTACCCGGGCCTGCGGGCATTCTCGCCCTGTCGGATCTTGCCACTGCCTGCGCATTTGCGATCCTGCCTCCCGACAGTGAAGGCATGCCCGCCGGCGCGTCCCTCTCCGCCACCCCGTTTGATCTGCCTTTTGGGTGACTCCATGCCTGAAACACCTGCCCTGCCTTCGGTACAGGACCAGTTCCTCAAGATATCTTCCCGTGACCAGGCCGAGGCCGCCTTTCTCGCGGCCCTGCGCCCTGCGCCGCTGGGGTCCGAGGACGTGGCGCTGATGGACCTGCCCGGACGGGTGCTGGCCGCCGATATTGCCGCCCCGGTCGATGCGCCCCCTTTCGACCGCGCAACAGTGGACGGATTTGCCGTGCGCGCGGCCGATCTGTTCGAAGCCTCGGCAACATGGCCCGTCACTCTGCGCCTGAATGCGGAAACTATCCATTGCGGCACTGCACCGCATCTTTCCGTGGCACCGGGAACCGCCACCCCCATCGCGACTGGCGGACCCATCCCGCGCGGGGCCGATGCCGTGGTCATGATCGAACATACCGAGCCAGAGGGCGACGCCATTGCAATCGCCCGCGCTTTGGCTCCGGGCACGCATGTGTCCTTCGCAGGCTCCGATATCGCGCGCGGCCAGACTCTGCTGCGCAAGGGCACTCTGATCGGTGCGCGCGAAGTTGCGATGCTGGCCGTTGTCGGGCTGGACCGCGCTGCTGTCTGGCGCCGTCCGCGTGTGGCGGTGCTGTCCACTGGTGACGAGTTGGTGCAGCCCGGCCAGCCCCTGCGCCCCGCCGGGGTCTATGATTCCAATGGTCCCGTCATTGCCGCCGCCCTGCGCGAAAACGGCTGCGAGGCCGCGCATCTGGGCGCCGTGCCTGACGACCTTGCCGCGCTGGAGGCTGCGGTGCGTGCCGCCTTTACGGCGCATGACGCGCTGATCCTGTCGGGCGGCACCTCCAAAGGGGCGGGAGACCTGACCGTCAAGGTGATCGCGGGCTTGGGCGCACCCGGTATTGTCGCGCATGGCGTGGCGCTGAAGCCGGGCAAGCCGCTGTGTCTGGCGGTCTGTGACGGCAAGCCGGTCGTAGTGCTGCCGGGATTTCCCACCTCGGCCATGTTCACCTTTCACGAACTGGTCGCCCCCGCCCTGCGCATGATGGCAGGCTTGCCACCGCGCGGGGCGGCGCATGTTCAGGCAACGCTGCCCGCGCGCCTGACCTCAGAACTGGGTCGCACCGAATTTGCCATGGTTGCCCTGACCGAAGGACCGGAGGGGCTGGTCGCGCATCCTGTGACCAAGGGCTCGGGCGCCGTGACGGCCTTTGCACAGGCGGACGGGTTTCTGACCGTGCCCCCTCTGGCCGAAAGCCTGGCGCCCGGCACCGAGGCCGAGGTCACGCTGTTCGGATCCGCCGTCGCGCCCCCGGGGTTGACCATTATCGGCAGTCATTGTGTCGGGCTGGATGCGGTCGTAGCGCGACTGGCCGATCAGGGCTTGACCGCGCGCATCCTTGCCACCGGCTCGCAGGGTGGCCTTGCGGCGTTGCGCAGGCGTGAGTGCGACATCGCGCCCATCCACCTGCTGCACGCCGAAAGCGGCGCCTACAACCGCCCGTTCCTGTCAGAGGGGATGCGCCTGATCCCCGGTTGGCGCAGGATGCAGGGGCTGTTGTTCCGCCCCGGTGATCCGCGCTTCGATGGATGCGCTCTGGACGCCGCACTAGCGGCGGTGCTGGCCGATCCCGACGCGATCATGGTGGGCCGTAATCAGGGGTCGGGCACCCGCGTCTTGCTGGACCGCCTGTTGCAGGGCACCCGCCCGCCCGGCTATTGGAACCAACCCGCCTCGCACAATGGGGTCGCGGCGGCCATTGCGCAGGGCCGGGCCGACTGGGGCATGGCAATCAGGCCAGTCGCCGAGGCGATGGGACTGGGCTTTCTGCCCGTCGCGGACGAGCACTACGACTTTGCCGTCAGCGATGAACCGCGCAACCCCAAGGCCCTTGCCGCTTTCGAGGCGGCCCTGAGCGATAGCGCGGGGGCACTGGCCGCGATCGGATTTGCACGCGGGTGACGAAAAGCTCTGCGAGTGGGTAGAATGCGTGTCAGGACAGGATGCGCCGCGATCTTCAGGGACAGACCGGGGTTTTGGGGCCATCCGACGGCGATGCGCAGATCCATCCTGTCCCGGATCATTCGCCCGCTCGCGTTGCTTTTTTCCGTTTCAGCGCTGGCGGTGCTGATGGAACGGCATTTCGGCTGGACGCCGCCTTTTGGCGGCTCCGCCTTTACCGCGCTCGCAAGCGGCTCTCATTTTTCCTCGGATTTCGCAGCAATGCGGCCCGAAGAAGCTGCGTGACTCGTTACGTCCAGGTTCAGCGCTACCCTGAAAGGCCAGTAAGCGCGTCATCGAGCTTGGACAGGAACAAATCCACATGTTCGGCTTCGCAGATCAGAGGCGGGCGGACCTTCAGTGTGTCTTCATTGGCGCCGGTCGTGCTGATCAGAACCCCATCGTCGCGCAGGGCATTGACCACATCGAGCGCCAGTTTGCGACGGGATTCGCGCGGGTCATCCTGCCCCCCGATGTCGATGCCGAAGAACAGCCCGGAGTTGCGGATGCCGCGCAGGGCATGATGGCGCGGCATCATGGTCTCCAGCCCGCTGCGCAGCCGGTTGCCCATGGCCTGCACATTCGCTCGGATTCCGTCACGCTCGATGATGGTCAGTACCGCGTCCGCACAGGCGATGCCGACGGTGTTGCCCGCGAAGGTGTTGGAATAACGTGCGGTGACTCCAAAGCGCTCCATCGGCGCTTTGCGCCCGACTACGGCGCCGATGGGAAATCCGTTGCCCATCGGTTTGCCCAGGGTCACCAGATCGGGAACGATCCCGTGGCGTTCAAAGCCCCACATATGCGTGCCGGTGCGGCCAAAGCCCGGCTGCACCTCGTCGGCGATGATCAGGCCACCTGCGGCGCGCACGGCCTCGACCCCGGCGGCAATGAAACCCGGCGGATCGATCCAGACGCCATCGCTGGAAAAGATGCTGTCGAACAGGAGCGCCGCAACCCCGATACCGCGGCGCTTGAGGTCATGGATCGCGGCGCGGATCTGCGCCTCGAAATACTCGGCAGCCTGCGCGTCGGAAATTCCCTCGGGGCCGGGCAATGAGACCATGCGCACGAAGGGGCTGAGCTGGACCGCATCGCCGAGATTCGGCGAGACCGCTGCCACTGCCGCGCTGGTTCCGTGATAGGCATAGGAGGAGACGATCACCCCCTCGCCGCCGCTGGTCAGTCGCGCGATCCTGAGCGCAAGATCGTTCGACTCGCTGCCGGTGCAAGTAAAGACCACGCGGTCGATCTCTGCCGGAAAGGTCGCGGTCAGCCGTTCGGCGTACTCGACCAGACGCGGTTCGAGATAGCGTGTATTGGCGCTGATCCGCCCGGCCTGATCGGCCATGGCGGCGTTGACCTCGGGGTTGCAATGGCCCAGCGAGGGGACATTGTTGTAGAAGTCCAGATAGGCCCGCCCGTCGGGGTCGTAGAGCCACATTCCCTCGCCGCGCACAAAATGCACCGGCTTGCGGTATTGCAAACGGTAGGACGCGCCCAGAACAGCGTCGCGGCGCGCGATCAGATCGGCCTCGCGCGGCGGAAGTACGGTTTCGCCGGGCCGGAAGCGGTTGGGCATGAGATCGGTGGTCATGGGCTTTGGCCTGTCAGTTGAGTTGCGAGGGAGGGCGGGGCAGCATGGCGGCCGCTTTGACCGCAGCTTCGCCAGAAGCGTCGTCCAGAGAGGCGAGGATGGCAAGGCCGCGCTCGGCACGGGCAAGGTTCTTGTTGATATAGGCGGCTTCCTCGGGAAAGAGATGCGAGCGCCACCGATTGATCAGGATCAGCGCCGCCTGCCTTGCCCGCATCAGCCCAACGAGAAGCTTTGTTTCCAGCGCGGATAGCGGCAGGACCGAGGCATAGCCCGCGATCAAAGGGGCGGCACCCCCCAAAGGCTGCGTGGAGTCAGTGACCATATGTCCGGCGGCAATGGCCAGATCCTGCAGGCGCGGGTTCCAGCCCCCATCGCCAAAGTCAATGAAGCCCGGCCCGGCGGGGGTCAGGAGCATGTTGTGCGGGCTGGGGTCGTTATGGGTGACCTGCCAATCCAGATCGGACAGCCGTGGCGCGATACGATCAGCGTAGTCCGACATCGCCCTGCGCACATGATCGGACAGGGGGCCGGGGGGCAGATGGGGCGCGAAATCCGACAGATGCGGCCAGCAGGAAATATTCCACAAGACCGGACGACGCGCGGCAGGCACCTCTGTGCGCCCCAGAGCCTGATCAAGCCGGGCCAGCGCCGCACCGGTCTTGAAGATCAATCGCGGCGTCTGGGGCTGTTGGTGCAGGGCGTCGCCCTCCAGCCGGGTCTGGAGATAACCGCAGACACAATCGGCCACAAACATCAGCTTGCCTTGAAGCGTGGGCTGGACCTCCGGCACGCTGACGCCCGGCGTGCCCCGCAAACTGGCAAGGACGTTGCTCTGAAAACGGAAGCTCTCGACCGCTTCGGGCCTTGTGGCGGTCTTGAAGATCAGCGCGCGGCCATCAGGCAGGCGGATTTCGGCGGTGCGTTCGACCTCGGAGGACAGGGGCACGATGGTGCCGGTCAGGCCATAATGGCGCTCCAGCAGGGCAGCGGTCCGGTCGGTCTCGTTTGCATCCGCGCGCCGGGCCAGATTATTGGCCGCCGAGCGAAACCATGGTTGCGCGGCGAGGGCGTTCATGATGCGCTCGCAGCCGTGCGGCTGTAAACCTGCGCCAGATCGACAAGATCCCAATTGCCCCCGGTGAGCAGCACGCAGACTTTCTCATCGGGCCGCAGCTTGACCGCCCCGGCCAAAAGCGCGCCGATGCCGATGCTTGCCGCCGGTTCGGCGATCAGTTTGGCGTCCCGCGCAAGGCTTTGCATGCCCGCGATGATATGTTCATCCTCGACCAGCACGATCTCGTCGACATGGCGTTCGATGATTGGCCATGGGTTTTGCCCCGGTACGCTGATACGCAGCCCGTCAGCGATGGTATCCAGCAGCGGCAAAGACACCCGCCGCCCGGCGATCCGGCTTTGGTGGTATTTCGGTGTCAGCGCGGGTTCGGCAGCAATGACCCGCACGGCGGGGTTCAGCCCCTTGATCGCGGTGGCCACGCCGGAAATCAGCCCGCCACCGCCCAGAGGCACAATGACGGTATCCACATCGGGCAGGTCTTGCAGGATTTCGCACCCGATGGTGCCCTGTCCGGCCATGACGCGCGGATCCTCAAAGCCGTGGATCGTCTCGAGTCCCCGCTCCTCGGCAATGCGGTAGACCTGTTTCCAACGCGCGGCGGTGTCGCCGTCATAGAGGATCACCTCGGCCCCCAGTGCGCGGGTATTGGCGATCTTCAGGGGCGGCGTTCCGACCGGCAGCACCAGCGTAACCGTCGTGCCCAGCAGCCGCGCGGCCCAGGACAGGCCCTGCGCGTGGTTGCCCGACGAGGACGCGATCAGGCCCCGGGCCGCACGTTCGGGGGGCAGTTGCAGCGTGGCGTTCAGCGCGCCGCGGATCTTGAAGGCGCCGGTCACTTGCAGGGTTTCGGGCTTCAGATACAGCTGACAGCCTGCAAGCGCTTCGATCTTCTCTGCGCGCAGAAGCGGGGTGTGGCGGATATAGGGCCTGATGCGTTCACGCGCGTCAAGAATGTCCTGAAGGGTCGGATGGTCTGTCATGTTTCAGCTCTCTTGGCCGAGGAAGTCAAAATGAGCGCCGATCCCCCGATCTTGCGCGCGCTGCAGGATCAGGGCGGCGGTGGTGGTGTCCTGAATGGCCATGCCGGTGGAATCGAAGATGGTGATCTCATCGCGGCTTTGGCGGCCTGCGGTGCGGCCCAGAAGCACCTCGCCGATTTCGGCATGAACATCCGCGACGATGCCTGCGCGCAGAGCGTGCTGCGCTTCGCCCTTCTCGACGCATTGCGCGCGACTGTCCACGATGATGCGGGCATGGCGGAAGATCTCGGGATCGAGTTCCTGCTTGCCTTTCTGGTCAGCGCCGATGGCCACGACATGGGTGCCCGGCCGCAGCCATCCGGCGCGCAGCACAACACCGCTGGCGCGGGTGGTGGTAACGACGATATCGGCCTCGGCTACGGCGTCCTGGGCGCTGTCTGCAGGAATGACCGGCAGGCCGAATTCGGTCTCGATATCGACCTTGAACCCGGCCAGCCCGGCGGAAGAACGCCCCCATGCGTGGATGCGGTCGATCTGCATCACCTCGCGGATGGCGCGGATCTGCATGCGCGCCTGATTGCCAGTACCAATCATCGCCACCACGCGCGCATCCTCGCGGGCCAGCGCACGGACCGACACCGCGCCCGCAGCCCCGGTGCGAAAGCCGGTCAGCAAGCTGCCGTCCATCGCGCAAAGAAGCGCGCCGCTCAAACCATCGAACAAGAGCACCGTGCCCATTCCGTTGGGCAGGCCGACGCGGGACGGATTGTCCCGAAACCCGCCCGAAGATGCCTTAAGCGAGACCCGCTCCGCCCCGGCATGATAGCAGGCCTTGAAGTCGATCTCGGCACCGGGTTGCGACAGGTGCAAGCCCATATAGGGCGGCTGTTCCACCGCGCCATCCGAGAAGGCGCGAAAGGCGTCTTCCACGGCGGCAATCACATCGGGCATGCGGATCAGGCCGCGTACCTGTTCCTTGGTGAGAAGACGGGTTGTCATATCTCGTTCTCTCAGCGCCGCGCCCGCCACCAGGCGATGCGGTCTTGCAATGTGAACCCCGCCAGCAGCACCGGCAGAAACCACGGTTTCCCGCGATAGAAGGGCACTGCCGCAGGCGGGCGGTCGGCAAAAGCGGTTGCGCCCTCGGATGCGTTCCCCAGCAGACGATGCGCCGCACGGCTGCCCAGCCAAGGCGCCCAGACCACGCCCGAGCCACAAAAGCCGGTGGCGTAAAGCACGCCGTCACGTTCAAACAATCGAGGCAGCATATCTCGGTTCATGGCGACATGGCCGAACCAGCTATGCGTCAGGTGCACTCTCGCCAGTTCAGGGAATATCTCGGCCAGCCCGTCGCGCAGGCGCTGGGTCGGCTCTGCCGGATCTCCCTTGCGCGAGCCATCGCGCCCGCCCAGAAGGATGCGGCGGCCATCGGGCGAGGGGCGGTAGTAGAAACCCATCTGGCGGTTTTCGCCCATCATCATGCCCCGCGGCATCAGTCGGGCCATCACTTCGGGCGGCAATTCCTCGGTTGCGATCATGCGGCTGCGTACGGGGATCAGGCGGCGGCGCAGGAAAGGCACCGCAGCGTCAGTATAGCCATTGGTGCAGACCAGAACCTGGCCTGCCGCCACGACCCCGGCAGAGGTTGCGACGCGAAACCCGGTACCGTCGCGGGTGATTCCTGTCACCGGTCTGCGCGCGTGAATCTCGGCCCCGGCAGCCAGGGTGATGCGCAACAGTTCAGCATGAAACTTTGCCGGATGCAGCCCGCCGACATCCATGCGCACTGTGCCGCCGCGATAGTAGTCTGTTCCGATATAGCCTTGCTGCTCGTGGTAGGGAACGGCATATGCCTCGACCCCCAGCCGCTTGGCGAGAACCTCGGTGCTTCGGGCCATGCTGTCGTATTGATCGAAGCCGAGCGCGCCCTTGAATATTCCTGTCAGCCGGTAGTCGCAGTCCAGCCCTTCGCTTGTGATCAGGTCGCGCAGGAACTCGCGTGCAGTCTTGCCTTCGGCCTCGATGGCGAGCGCGGTGGGCTCGCCAAAGCGCCGTGATATGGTGGCAAAGCCGGGGCGGATATTGCCGCTGGTGATGCCGCCATTGCGGGAAGAGGCACCTTCACCCGGATTCATGGCGTCGAAGACCGCTACCCGGCGACCCGCCCGCGCCAGCACCAGCGCCGCCGAAAGTCCGGCATAGCCCGCGCCCAGGACCGCCACATCCACCCGTCCGGGTAAGGGAAGCTCTGGCAAGGGCGCGGGTGGTGCGGCCTCCCACCACCAGGGGGTTGCGATCCGGGCGGGGCGGGGGGCGTCGAGCATATCGTCCTCAGAAGCTGTCGCTGCGTACGTCGAGCGCGTCGCGCAGGCCGTCGCCGATGAAGTTGAAGCTGGTCACGGCGATGGTGATGGCGAGGCCGGGAATGATGGCCAGCCAGGGCGCCGAGCCCAGATACTGCTGCGCGCCGTTCAGCATGTTGCCCCAGCTTGGCAGGGGCGGCTGGATGCCGAAGCCCAGAAAGCTGATATAAGCTTCCAGAAGGATCGCGCGGGCCACCGTCAGCGTGGCGGCAACGATGATCGGCCCCATGCAGTTGGGCAGGATCTCGCGAAACATGATATGCGCGCGCGACAGTCCCAGCATCCGGCCCGCAAGGACGAATTCGCGCTCTTTCAGCGAGCGGACCTCGGCCTCGACGATGCGCGCGACCTCCATCCAGCCGGTAAGCGCAATGATGACTGTGATCATGATCGGGCTGGGTTTCAGCGCAACCGCCAGTGCCAGCAGCAGGAAAATGGTGGGGAAGGACAGGAAACCATCGACGAGCCGCATCAGCACGGCATTGACGGTGCGCCCGCCATAGCCCGCGATGACACCGACCAATGTGCCCAGAATGGTGGCCAGCAGCATGGCGAAGAAACCGACCAGCAGCGAAATTCGTCCCGCCATCAGCAGCCGGGCGGCGATGTCGCGGCCAAGCGGATCGGTGCCAAGGTAATGATCGCCGCTGAAAGGTGGCAGAAAACGGCCGCGCAGGTCGATCTGCAGACTGTCATAGGGCAGGAAATATGGGCCGAAAGCGCATGCCAGTGTCAGCAGGCTGATCATTACCAGCCCCAGAAGTGCAAGCCGATGGCCGAGGAAGCGCCGCACCACGCGGCTTTTCCACCAGCGGGGGGCGGGAGCGGGGAGAGTGGAAGCGGTGCTCATGAGTTTCTCCTTCGGCGCAGATCAGGCGAGACGGATGCGCGGATCGACCAGCGCGACGACGATATCGGCAACAAGATTGGCCGCGATGGTCAGCACTGCCGAGAACATCAGCAGGCCCATCACCACCGGATAGTCGCTATAGCCCAGGCTATCCAGAAACAGCCGCCCCATGCCGGGCCAGGTAAAGACGGTTTCTGTGACCAGCGCGCCAGTCAGAAGCGATGGAAGCTGAACCCCGGCCAGCGTGATCATCGGCAAGAGTGCGTTGCCCACGACATGCTTCATGATGACACGGCGCTCGCTCACACCCTTGGCGCGGGCGGTCTTGACAAATTCCTGGCTGATCGCGTCCAGCGTAGCGGTGCGCATGAAGCGACTCCAGATCGCGATATGCACAAGGGCCAGCACGATCGAGGGCATGATCAGATGGTGCAGGTAATTGAGCAATGAGCCATCGCCGATCGTGTACATGTTCCCTGCGGGAAGCCAACCCAGCTGCAGCGAAAAGACATAGATGCCGATGAGACCGAACCAGAAGGTCGGGATGGACAGCGCGATCATTGCCCCGATGGTTGCTGCATAGTCGAAGCTCGAATACCGGTGCGTCGCGCCGCGCACGCCGATCCAGGTGCCGATACCGACCGCGATGACAGTTGACGAGCCCATCAGGATCAGCGTGGCGGGCACATGTCGTGCGATGACTGCGGTCACCGGGCTGCCATCGCGAAACGAGGTGCCCCAGTCGCCCTGAACCATCCGAGTGGCCCAGTCGAGATATTGCACCCAGAGCGGGCGGTTGAGACCAAGCTGCTCGGCGATCCGGGCCATGTCGTCCTGTGTCATGCCGGGGTCGAGCGCATATTGCGACATCGGCCCGCCGGGGATGAGGTTAAGCACGATAAAGCCGATGATCGACACGACGACCAGCAGGATCAGACTTTGGGCCAGGCGGCCCATCAGAAATGCAATCATGCTCTCCTCCTTTCAAGACGGACGCGTATGTCAGGTGCTGCCGCCCGCGCCTTCGCCGGGCGGGCGGCAGTCAGATTACATCAGCTCCAGTACCAGCCTGCGGCGTGCCAGGCTTCGCTGCGGGTATTGGTGTTCGGCTGGAAGCCGTCGATACCCGCTTTGCGGCCATAGACCGTGTTGTTGGTAAACAGCGGCAGGAAAGGCAGATCGTCGCGGATGATTTCCTGCACCCGGTGATAGATCGCCTTGCGGGCTTCGGGGTCGAAGGTACGGGTGCCTTCTTCCAGCAGCGCATCAACCTCGGCGTTGGAATATTGCGCATTGTTCGATCCGCGCCCGCCCTGGGCCACGATGGCCCCGGTGTGGAAGCGGCTGGTCACATCGGGGTCGGCGGCGATCAGATAAGTGATGCCGACCATGACCGATTCAAACTGCGATTGTTGCCAGAATTCGGCCCACATCACTGCGGCCGGGTGGTTCTCGATCGTCATTTCGACGCCGATTTCGGCCAGGGTCTGCTGGATGAACTGCTGCGCCTGTTCGCGCAGATGGAAGCCCGTGGTCGTTGAGTTCGCGAAAGACAGGCGCATGCCGTCCTTGGCGCGGATACCGTCGGGCCCGGGCAGCCACCCAGCTTCGTCCAGAATCGCGCGGGCGCGGTCGGGGTCATAGCTCTGTTCCGGCAGGTCGTCCTTGTAGTACCAGGATTGCGGCGGCATGAAGGTCTCGGTCATGCGCGGCACGCCGTAATACAGGATGTCGACGATGGCCTGGCGGTCGATGGCATAATAGAGCGCCTCGCGCACCGCTTTTTCGCGGAACTGGGGCTTCTCCATGTTCAGATAGATTGATTCGACCGATCCTGCGGGAACCAGTTCGACGGTGCGGCCGGGCAGGTTGCTGGCTTCGGCGTAGTTGTCAGGCGTGATGAAGGCGCGGCCCGCGATGTCGATGTCGCCGCTGCGGAACTGGGTGTACATCACCGTCATGTCAGGAATGTACTTGAAGATCAGCCGCTCGATATATGGCCCTTCGCCATGGTAGCCGGGATTGGCCACCAGTTCGACATTGTCACCGGCCTGACGCTGACCCCATTTGAACGCGCCGGTGCCCACCGGGGCTTGGTTGAAAGCGGCTTCATTGGGGTTGGCCTCGGCACCCAGAATATGCTGCGGCACGATGAAGGTTTCGGTCAAGAAGGACAGATAGGGTGCAAAGGGCTGTTCCATCCGCCATGTGATTTCGGTGGGCGAAACCACCTCGATATCGCGCACCAGCGCATGCCCCGTGGTCCGCCATGCGCGGAAATCAGGGTTGACGATCAGTTCCAGCGTGAACTTGACATCTTCGGCAGTAAAGGGCGTGCCATCATGCCAGAGGACATCATCGCGCAGGTGGACGCGCCAGTTCAGACCATCCTCGGAAATGCCGCCATTTGCGAGGCTGGGCACTTCGGTGGCGAGGTTCGGAACGATCATGCCCTGCGGGTCGATGCGGAACAGAGCGTCAAAGACCGAGAAGGCCACGCTGTCATCGACCTCGATATGCGGCATCAGCGGGTTGAACACCGTGGGTTCCTGTGTCACGCCGACGACGATGCGTCCGTTGGGAGTGGTGGGCTGGCCGAAGGCGGGCTTGCCCAGAAGGTTGGGAGCGAGCAGCCCGGCTGCGCCGCCAGCGGCCAGCATCCGCAACGTGTCGCGGCGGGAATATCCGGTTGATGGATTGTGTGTTTTGGTCATTGTTGTCTCCCCTGTGAAGGACTTTGGTAATCGTGTACGGCCTCAGCCAGCGGCTGGGGCAATGGTCTTGGCTTCGAAATCTTCGCCCGGAATCGCGGCGACCAGCTCGCGGGTGTATTCGGCTTCCGGGGCGAAGAAGATCTGCGATGGCGGGCCGATCTCGACGATCCGCCCTTTCTGCATCACGGCAATTTCGTCGCAGATCTGGCTTGCGACGCGCAGGTCATGGGTGATGAAGATCATCGCCACGCCGGTTTCCCGCTGAATGCGATCCAGAAGCTCAAGAATCTGCGCCTGGATAGAAACATCGAGTGCGGAAACCGCTTCGTCTGCGACGAGCAGTTTGGGCTTGAACATCAGTGCGCGGGCGATCCCGATCCGCTGACGCTGGCCGCCGGAAAACTCGTGCGGGTAACGGTCATACGCGCCCGTATCAAGCCCGACCAGTTTCAGGAGCGCTTTCGCCTCCTCGCGGGCCTTGGCTGCCGGCATGCCATGCGCCATTGGCCCCACGGTCAGGATGGTCCCGATGGTCATGCGCGGGTTGAGCGAGGCAAAGGGATCCTGAAAGATCATCTGGATCTTCGGGCGCAGGCTGCGGAAATCGGCCTCGGCCAAAGCAGCGATGTCGCGGCCTTCGAACAGGATTTCGCCGCTGTCGGTGTCCATCAGTTTGATCAGCAGACGGCCAAGCGACGATTTGCCCGACCCGCTTTCGCCGACCACGCCAAGGGTGCATCCCGGTTTCACCTCGAAAGAGGCCTCGCGCACGGCAGGGACCACCCGCTCGGTGCGGAACAGCTTGCTCCCGCTGCGATAGGTCTTGACCAGATCACGCACCTTCAGGACCGGCTCGGAACCGGCGGTGGCGACCGGCACGCGGTTTTCGCTGCGCAGATGCGGCACCGCCGCGATCAGACGCTTGGTATAGGGGTGGTCGGGGGTCTTCAGCACCTTCGAGGCAGGGCCTGCCTCGACCACATGACCCTTTTCCATCACAACCACAGAATCAGCGATCTCGGCCACGACGCCGAAATCATGGGTGATGAACATCACGCTCATGCCCTTGCGGCGCTGGATGTCGCGGATCAGTTTCAGGATCTGCGCCTGGGTGGTCACATCGAGCGCGGTCGTGGGCTCATCAGCAATCAGGATCGTGGGTTCCAGTGCTAAGGCCATGGCGATCATGACCCGCTGGCGCTGCCCGCCCGACAGGCGGAACGGATATTGGTGATACATCAGCTCGGGATCGGGCAGACCGACCTCGGTCAGAAGTTCCAGCGCACGTTCGCGGCGGGACAGGGGCGTGCCGACACCATGGGCGGTCATGGCCTCGTCGATCTGCGCGCCGATTGTCATCAAGGGGTTCAGCGCAGACAGGGGATCCTGGAAGATCATCGAGACCACCCGACCGCGCAGGCTGCGCAATTCCTCAGCGCCCATGCCGACGATCTCGCGTCCTTCGAGCGTGATCGTCCCGGCGCTGACAGCGATTGCCTTGGGCAGAAGCCCCATGACAGTGTTTGCGGTTACCGACTTGCCCGATCCGCTTTCGCCGATCACACAGAGGATTTGCCCCCGGTGCAGGTCGAAGGACACATTCTGAACCGCATATGCGCGTTCCATCCCCTTCGGCAGGCTGACCGTCAGGCCGCGGACCGAAAGCGCGACATCCGGCGCGGATGTATCCTGAATTTCTGCGCGCATCGGCTCCCCTCCATTCTTGATCATTTCCCGGCTTTGGCCGCGTGTCCCCGAGGGGGCGTGGCGGTCCGGGCAGGTTGTGGTCCGGGTTGAGGCGCGGCCCGTGAAACCGCGCCATTCATTCTTCAAGCTTGCGCCCATCAGCCCAGAAAAACTATCGATTCCTCTGTTTTCGGCAGCAGGATCAACTGTTGTTTCCCTTGCGTCAGGCATTTCCTTCTGCACGTTCTTTCGTGCGGTGGGCACAGAGAGACTCTGAGCCAAGAGCGGTATCGTCCGATCAGTCGTAAACGCAGACATAGATCTTCCGCACGGTTTCAATCGTGCGCCAGACGCCGATGAAGCCGGGTTTCATCACGAAACTGTCGCCGGCGCGGAAGGTCTGTGTCGCGCCGCCGGTTTCTTCGATCTCGACCAGACCCGAGAGGATATGGCAGAATTCGTAGGTCGTACCCTTGATTGAGTGGGTTTCCCCCGGCGTGGCCTCCCAGATCCCGGTCAGCACCTTGCCGTCTTTCGAATCGTCCTGCGCCCAGGTCTTGAACGACGGGCTGCCCGAGATCAGGCGTTCGGGCGCAGGCAGCGCTTCTTTCGGGGCGAAGCCGGGGGCGAGGTCAAGGGCGATCAGATTGGACATGAGGACTCCTTTTGCAGTCGTGGCTTTAGCGACGGGCGTTTCTTGAGATCAGTGTGACTCCGTGGGCGTGGTGTTGCATGCCGAATTGGCAGGTCGGGCAGCGCATGATGACGTTGACATGCAGTGCGGCGGTGGATTCTGCTGCGGCGCGCCGGGCAGTCAGTCCTGGGGAAAAAAGCCCAGGATCGACTTCACTTCGAGATATTCAAGCATCCCCTCGCGCCCGAACTCGCGCCCGTTGCCCGATTGCTTATAGCCGCCGAATGGCGCATGCGGGTCCCAGGCGGGATAGTTCAGATGCACCTGCCCGGCGCGAATCTCCGCGGCGACCGCGCGCATCTGTGCAAGGTCACTCCCCTGCACATGTGCGCCGAGACCGTAGGGGGTGTCGTTGGCAATCGCGATGGCCTCGTCAATGCTGTCATAGGGCAGGATGCACAGGACGGGGCCAAAGATTTCTTCCTGCGCAATCGCCATTTTGGTGCCCACATCGGAGAAAATGGTCGGGCGCACGAAGAAACCGCCATTCAGGCCCTCGGGCCGCCCCGGACCGCCAGCGATCAGCTGTGCGCCCTCGGCCAGTCCGACGCCGATCATCTGCTGCACCCGGTCGAATTGCGCGCGGTTGGCGATAGCGCCATGGGTCACTGCGGGGTCAAGCGGATCGCCTATGACGATCTCGGCGACGGCCCGAGCAGCAATGGCCTCGATTTCTGCCAGCCGGTCGCGCGGTACGATCATGCGGGTTGGGGCAGAGCAGGACTGGCCGAGATTGCGCATTCCGGCTGCGACGCCCAGCGAAACCGCTCGGTCCAGATCGGCACCGGGCAGGATCACATTGGGCGATTTGCCCCCCAGTTCCTGTGCCACGCGTTTGACCGTATCTGCAGCGGTTTTCGCCACGGCGACCCCGGCGCGGGTCGAACCGGTGATCGAGATCATGTCCACGCCCGGATGCGCCGCCAGCGCGGACCCTACGCCCGGCCCGTCGCCCTGCACCAGATTGAAGACCCCCGGCGGGAACCCGGCTTCCTCGATCAGTTCGGCAAAAAGTAGCGCGCTGAGTGGCGCAAGCTCGCTGGGCTTGAGCACCACGCAGCAGCCCGCCGCCAGCGCGGGGGCCACCTTGGCGGTGATCTGGTAGAGCGGCCAGTTCCAGGGCGTGATCAGGGCGGCCACACCGATGGGTTCATGGGCAATCGCGGTCTGGCCGCGCTGTGCTACAAAGTCGAAATCCGCCAACACCTCGCGCGCGGTGCGCAGATGCGTCATGGCCATCGGCACTTGGGCGCTGCGCGCGTAGGATATCGCGACCCCCATCTCCTGCGTCAGACACTGGGCAAGGCGCTCGGCATGGCTCGCCATCGCCGCCTCCAGCCGGGCGAGATGCGCCGCGCGATGCGCGGGCAGGGTGCGGCTCCAGGTGACAAAGGCGTGGCGGGCGGCGGCGACCGCCGCGTCGACATCCTCTGCGTCACCCAGCGGGAGCCGGCACAGGGCCATTTCATTTGCGGGGTTCACCACCTCCGTCGTGGCAACGCCATGCGGCTCGGTCCATTCCCCGGCAATGAAAAAACGATGCAGATGGCCGGAAAGGCTGAGATGGTCGACAGCGGTGGTCATTGGCAATGTCCTGGGCATGCGAGCGGATTTCACGCCCTTTAGACTGACCCTTCGCGCCCGCGACAGATACCGAAGCCCTGTCGGGGGGCAGCATTTTGAACCGTAGCCGACTGCACCTGAAGCATTTCATTTCGCACCGGGGCCGCAGATCGCGTCGAGCAGACCGGGGACGCGCGGGGCGGGGCTACTAGCCAAATCAGCTGTCGATCTGGGGGCGTTCGCAACGGTTTGCGGGATCGACGCGTCAGCCGGTCCAGCCAAGGCCAGCAGCAACACAGTTCATGGATTGCATCAGCGGGACCGAAATCCCTGTCGTGCCCGGTTTTCGGGCCTCGCGTAGCAGATCGACCTGCAGGCGGTTGATCATATCCAGTTGGGGACGCACGCGCTCGAACCTGCCGCGCATCAACGGAAAGCGTGCGCAGATCTCGGCGCCTTCGTTCAGGAACCGGACCGCCTGAACAGCGCGGCGGTATTCCGCCGCGATCTCGCCAAAGATCCGATCTCTGACCTCGGAATCCGCGACCAATGACGCATAGAGACCTGCGATGTCCAGATCGGTCTGGAAGAGCGCCTTTTCCACCTCGTCCACGATCAGGCGGAACAGCCGGTGGTTCGCGAACATGTCTTGCAGCAGGGCATCGCCCGCGGCGTCGCGGAACCGACGCACGGAATCGACCGCCGAGCCGAATCCATACCAGCCTGTAATCAGGTGGCGGTTCTGCGACCAGGCGAAAACCCACGGTATCGCGCGCAGGTCGCTCAGGCTTTGCGCGCCGAAACGGCGGGCCGGGCGCGAGCCCATCTTCAGAAGCGCCAGTTCCTGAACCGGGCTGGCCTGATGGAAATAGTCGATGAAGCCCGGCTGGCGGATCAGATTGCCGTAGCTGGCCTGCGACATGCCCGCCAGCGCGTCCAGCAGATCGCGGTGTTCCGGGTCGCTGGGTGGCTCATTGTCGCGCAGCGTGTGCTCCAGCGCGGACGATGCCAGAAGCTCCAGATGGTCCAGCGCCGTGCCCCGGTTGGCATAGCGGGACGAGACGACCTCGCCCTGTTCGGTCAGGCGCAGCCGACCGTTCACTGTGCCAGCGGGCTGGGCGGCGATGGCGCGACCGGTCGGCGCGCCGCCCCGGCTGACCGAGCCGCCCCGGCCGTGAAAGAAGACAGGGCGCAGCCCGTGGCGCGTCAGCGTCCGAGCGATCTGCCGTTGTGCCTTTTCAAGCTCCCAGGTCGAACACAGGAAACCGCCATCCTTGTTGCTGTCGGAATAGCCCAGCATGATTTCGATCTGCCCGCCGTCGGATCGCAGGCTGCGGCTGGGCAGGGGGACGGACAGCAACTCGTCCAGGATTGTCGGCGCGGCGCGCAGGTCTTCGATGGTCTCGAACAGCGGGACCACGCGCAGCTCCAGCTTTTCGGCCCCGAAACCCGCGTAGCGGGCCAGCAGGAAGACCGCCAGCAGGTCATCGGCCGAACGGGTCATCGAGAGGATGAAGGGGCCCATCGTATCGGGGTCGATCCCGCCCTGTTGTTCCTTCATGAAGGCCAGCAGGCCCAGCAGTTCCCGCGCCCCCTCGCCCAGCCGGGCGGGGTCGATCCATGGAAGTTCGGGCTGGGCCAGTTCGCGGCGCAAGCGGGCCGACCAAGCCGCGCTGCCTTCTGTCGGCGCGGTGGCGCTCAGGGACCAGATTTCAGCCAGCGTGGCGGTGGTGACGGTCGAGTTCTGGCGAATGTCCAGCGTGACCGCACGGAAGCCGAAGACCTCGGCCTGCCAGCGGATGGGGCGGATATGCCGATGGGCCAGACGCTCGGAGCCGATGGCGGCCAGCGCCTCCTCAATCCGGCGCAGGTCGGCGACGAAATCCTGCACATGCCGGTAGCGCCCGGCATCCGTCGCGCTGGTGGCGACGATCCGCCTCGCCATGGCCGCCAGCGCCTGGCGGAACAACTCGCCGGGGTTGCGCTTGCGCAGGGCCTCGGCCTCGCCCGTCGCGGCAATGATCGGCTCGAGGGTGGCGGCGAGGGGGTGATCGGCTCCGGCAATGATCGCACTGATGCTGAGCCGGGCGGCGGCCTGTGTCAGCGCCTCGACATATCGCGTCAGGATCGCCCGGCGCGCGCGCGCCACCGCATCGCGTGTCACGGCGACGGTGACGAAAGGATTGCCATCACGGTCGCCGCCGATCCAGGAATGGAAACGGATGCAGGGCCGCACCGGGCCAACCGTGCCGAACCGACCCGCGACAGCCGTCTCGAACCGTTCGAACAGCTGCGGGACGGCATCGAAAATACTGTCGCGAAAGAACTGAAGACCCCACTCGATTTCTGCCGTGGGTCCGGGGCGTTCGATCCTCAACTCGCCCGTCAGCCACAGTAGGTCGATCTCGCTTTCGATATCCAGCAGGATCCCGGCGCGCTCGCTGGGGGTCCAGCGCTGCATTTCCAGGTTGATCAGCGCGCGATAGATGCGCCGGTGAATCTCAAGGATCGTGACCCGCTTCGCCTCGGTCGGGTGTGCCGTCATGGTTGGCCCAACCGAGAAGCCACCGGCCACCAGAGCCTGAAGCTCTGCGGTGCTGCGAACTGACTCAGCGCGGGCGAAGACGGCAGCAAAGCTGCCCTCGACACTGCCGGGGCCGACCTCGGTTTCCTGCTGGCGCCGGTCCCGCACTGCGGCATTTTCGTCGATGATCTTCAGGATCTGGAACCAGATATTGGCTGCTTGCAGATAGGGAATCGCCGCATCTCCGGGCGGGATCTGATGCGCGCCTGCCTCGATTGATGCCAAGACCTGCGGCGCGCGCCGGGCGAGCACCTGCCGCCACAGCGCCCGCATCTCGTCGCGCAGCTGGTCGGCATAGGGCGAGGGCAGCGGTTCGGCACCGTCACACCGGGCGGCGGTGCGGCCCATGCCCATCACGCGACCCGGTCGCGGGGGGGGCGGCCCGCGAAGAAATCGGTGAGGTTGTCCAGCACCCGCAACCCCATCGCTTCGCGGGTTTCGCGGGTGGCCGACCCCAGATGGGGCAGCATGACCAGATTGTCGGCGCCCATCAACTCGTCGCTGATCTGTGGCTCGCGCTCGAAAACATCGAGCGCGGCGCCGCCAATGGTGTCAAACCAGAGCGCTTTGGCCAATGCGTGTTCGTCCACCACCTCGCCCCGCGCCGTGTTGATCAGGAAACCCGTGGGCTTCATCAGATCCAGCCGACGGGCGTTGATCAGATGCCGGTTTTCCGCGCCGCCGGGGCAGTGCAGCGAGACGAAATCGCATTGCGGCAGAAGTTCGTCCAGAACCGGCACTTGTTCGGCATCGTAGCGCGCCAGAATTTCGGGCGCCACGGGAGAGCGGTTATAGACCAGAACCCGCATCCCGAAGCCATGGCGTGCCCGCTGCGCCATGGCCTGTCCGATGCGGCCGAAGCCGACGATGCCAAGGGTGGCGCCGGAAACCTTGGTGCCGATCAGATGGGTGGGGCGCCAACCCGTCCATTGCCCCGCGCGCAACTCGCGCTCCCCTTCGCCCGCCCGGCGCGCGACCATCAGCATCAGCGTCATTGCAATATCGGCGGTGCATTCGGACAGCACGTCCGGCGTGTTGGTGATGGCGATCCCGTGTGCGCGGGCGGCTTCGGTGTCGATATGGGAAAAGCCCACGCCGTAATTGGCGAGGATCTTGGTGCGCGCCCGCGGCAGATCGAAGACCGGCGCGGGCAGGCGGTCGGTGACAGTGGGCAGGACCGCGTCGTAATCTGCCAGCGCCGCAGTCAGATCGGATTGCGCCAGCGGGCGGTCATCGCGGTTGATGGTCAGGTCAAAGACCTCGGCCATCTTCTCCTCGACGGCGACGGGCCAGCGCCGCGTGACCAGAACTTTGGGTTTCGCCATATCAGCCTCCGTCACGCTGCCTTTTTCATCAACCGGGCAATCGTTGCGCCGATGGCCGAAGGGTGTTCGGCCACTGTGACGCCCGCCGAGGACAGGATCTCGACCTTTTCACTCGCGCTCTCGCCAAAGGCCGAGATGATCGCCCCGGCATGGCCCATCGTGCGGCCCTTGGGTGCGGTCAGGCCAGCGATATAGGCGACAACCGGCTTGCTCATATGGTCGCGGATGAACTCGGCGGCCTCGGCCTCTTGCGGGCCGCCGATCTCGCCGATCAGGCAGACCAGATGGGTCTCATCGTCGCGCTCGAACTCGGCCAGAATATCCTTGAAGGATGAGCCATTGATCGGATCGCCCCCGATCCCGACCGAGGTCGAAACCCCAAGCCCCAGATCCTTGAGCTGCTGCGCCGCCTCGTAACCGAGCGTGCCCGAGCGACCCACGATCCCGATATTGCCCGGCAGGTAGATATGGCCGGGCATGATGCCCAGAAGCGCCTTGCCGGGGCTGATGGTGCCGGCGCAGTTGGGGCCGGTCAGCACCATGCGCCGCTCTTTCGGGTAGCGGTACATGTAGCGCTTGACGCGGATCATGTCCTGCGCCGGGATGCCGTCGGTCACGCAGACGCAGTAGCGGATACCGCCATCGGCGGCTTCCATGATCGAATCGGCGGCAAAGGGGGGCGGCACGAAGACCAGCGAGGCATCCGCCCCGGTCGCGGCGACGGCCTGTTTCACGGTGTCGAAGACCGGAACGCCGTGGACGATCTCGCCGCCCTTGCCGGGCACGACGCCGCCGACGACATTGGTGCCGTAATCGATCATTTCCTTGGTGTGGAACTGCGCGATGCGTCCGGTGATGCCCTGAACGATAACGCGACTTTCGCGATCCAGAAAGATGCTCATCAGATGGCCCTCACATTGGTGTTTTGCGCCTGATCGTTGCGCCATGCCGTGACCGCGCGTTCGGCGGCCTCCATCAGCGTTGTGGCGCGGATGATGGGCAGGCCGGACTTGGCGAGTATTCGTAGCCCTTCATCGACATTGGTGCCCGCCAGCCGGACGACAACCGGAACCTCGACCGGGTTTTGGGTCAGTGCCTGAACGACACCTTCGGCCACCCAGTCGCAACGGTTGATGCCCGCAAAGATGTTGACCAGAATCGCCTGCACATTGCTGTCTGACATCACCAGCCGGAATGCCTTGGCGACTCGCTCGGGCGTCGCACCGCCACCGATATCCAGAAAATTCGCAGGCTCGCCGCCAGCCAGCTTGATCGTGTCCATCGTCGCCATGGCCAGACCTGCGCCGTTGACGATACAGCCGATATTTCCGTCCAGCCCGATATAGTTCAGACCCCGGTCGGCGGCGCGGGACTCGCGCGGGTCTTCCTGGCTCTTGTCCCGGAGTTCCGAGATCTGCGGATGGCGGAAGAGCGCGTTGGAATCGAAGGTCATCTTGGCGTCCAGCGCCATGATCCGGTTGTCGGATGTGATGACCAGCGGGTTGATCTCGACCATGGTTGCGTCCAGATCGCGGAACGCGGCGTAGCAACCCAGAAGCGTGCGCACCATCGCCTGTGTCAGCGCGGGCGGGATGCCCAGGGCAAAGGCGATCTCGCGCGCCTGGAACTCCTGAAGCCCAACCGCGGGTTCGACCGTGGAACGGACGATCGATTCGGGCCGCTGGGCCGAGATTTCCTCGATCTCCATGCCGCCTTCGGCCGATGCGACGATCATCACCCGTTGCAGGCTGCGATCCAGCACGAAGCCCAGATAGATCTCGCGCTCGAATGGCACCGCGGCTTCGACATAGACGCGGTAGATGCCCTTGCCGGCGGGGCCGGTCTGATGGGTGACGAGCTTGCGGCCGAACATGTCTTCGCAAGCGGTGACGATTTCATGGTCGCTGTCGCACAGCTTCACCCCGCCCGCCTTGCCGCGCCCGCCGGCATGGACCTGCGCCTTGACGATCCAGCGGCTGCCGCCCATTTCGCGGGCGCGATAGGCCGCCTGTTCGGGGCTGTAGGCCAGCGCGCCCTGCGGCACGGTGACACCGAAGCCTGCAAGTATTTCCTTGGCCTGGTACTCATGAATATCCATTTCGGCCTCCTCCCCTGAGGTTGTTATTCCGCCGCCGCAGCGACGCCATAGTGGCGCGCCAGCACAGCCTGCACCTTCGCCATGTCTACCTCGGCACCCAGCTCGATCATAGCC
Source organism: Natronohydrobacter thiooxidans (assembly GCF_001884735.1). Taxonomy (GTDB): domain Bacteria; phylum Pseudomonadota; class Alphaproteobacteria; order Rhodobacterales; family Rhodobacteraceae; genus Roseinatronobacter; species Roseinatronobacter thiooxidans_A. The sequence continues at coordinate 132,826 of NZ_MJAP01000002.1, forward strand.
GTGGCGAAGCGGTCCACGATGTCCGAGATCGCGGCCTGAGAAAGCTGGTTCAGGATCCCGATCCGCACCTGCACCGGCTCGGACAGCGTGGGCCAAATGCCGAAGCCCCGGGCGCGGCAGTTCTGAACCAACTCCTTCTCGCGCCCGGCAAGCCTGTGGGGCAGGTTCAGAACTACAAGGCTGGTCATGTCCGAACTGACCGCGCAGCCCATCGTCGTCACCGCATCGCGCAGTGCCTTTTCATGGAAGGCGTAATCCCGCGCCCGCTGCGCCCGTCCGTGCTGGAGTGTGAGCCGCAAAGCTTCGTGGAACGCGGCCACCGCATAGCCCGAATGGGTCCGGTGATAGCTGCCTGCGGCCACGTCCTGGCCATCGAGGATGCCCCAGTGCCGGGCTTCAAGGATCGGGTTATGGACATAGGAATGGCAGCCATTGGCCCGAACTTCTGCGATATAGCGGTCGGTGAAGCTGACCGGCGCATAGGTCAGGGGCAGGCACAGCACGCCCTTTTGCGGGCATGAGGCCCAGCCGACGACGCCGGGATAGTCATCAATCGCGAAATCCGCGATGCCCAGCGACGACACGGCGTCCACCAGCCCCATCGCGCCGTGGCGCTCGCAGGCGTCCGAGAAGCCGCGCAGGTCGTTCACGCGACCCGATCCGGTTTCCCAATGCGCCATGAAGGCCCATTTCGGCTTGGCCTCGGCCAGCGCCTTGTCAACGATTTCCCCGGTGACCGACTGGCCATGCGGGACGCTGATGATAGTCACAGAGGCGGGTTGCGGGTCCAGCGGGTTGGCGCGCAACTCGTCGCGCGTTGCGGCCTTCATGCGGATCGTCAGCCCGTCCAGCCCCGAGAAAGTCCCGTTGACAAAGGCCACCACCCGGTCGCCGGGCAGGATCGCGCCAAGCATGCAGTCCAGCCCCGAGAAGCCGGTGCCGCCGACGCCGTAGGTGTAGGTGTTCTGCGTGCCCCAGACCGCGCGCAGCATCTTTTTGCATTCGATCATGCCGCGCAGGACGTCGGCCTGCATGTGATCCGCCAATCCGGTCTGCGCGAAGCGGGCCAGCACGCGCGGGTCCGTGTTGCCGGGGCCGGGGCCTGCGGCCAATGTTTCGGGGATTTCCAGGGTCGGAAAGATGGTCATGTCGTTCATTCGTCGAACCTCGCATTTGGCTGCGTTCTGGTGCTGTCTCGGACAGCGCCGAGGGGTCTTCATGATGCATTGATAATTCCGCTTGCCCCAGCGTCACAACCTGCCTTACTATTGCTTTTGGGTATCCTGTTGGGTGGTAAAATACCTACCCATTTGGGCGTGAATACCACGGTATACGCAACTATATCCTGCCAAATGGGTAGGTTTTGGTATAAGGAGGCGGAAAATGCAACAGAGTAGCGGCGAAACCGCGCCGATCCCCGTCTCGCTGGCGGATGGCAATCCGCTGGTCCTGTCGGCGATGTCAGAGATCTTCGACCGCGACCCCCGATTCTCTCTGGTTGCGACCAGTGCCACGGCTGAGGGATTCTTGGGCGCGGTGATGCGCGTGCCGGTCCGGGTGGGCGTCATCGACTGGATGCTGCCGGCCCTTGGTGGCCAGAAGCTGATCGACATCTTGCGCGATCAGGCCCAGGCCCCGCGGCTTATCGTCTATGGCGATGACCAGAAGGGCGAGGTCGCGCGCCTTGCCATGCTGGCTGGCGCGGCGGGATTCGTGGCCCGGACCACCCCGGTCGAGACGCTTCTGGAAACCTGTCTGGACGTCGCCGCAGGCAAAATGGTCTTTCCATTTCTGGACATCCGCGCGCTACAGGCCGACCCGATTCATTCACTCACCCGCCGCGAACGCGCGCTGCTGGAGGCACTGTCGCAGGGCCTGACCAACAAGGATCTGGCCCGCGATTTCGGTATCTCGGCCAATACGGTAAAATACCACCTTTCCAACATGTTCGAGAAACTCGGGGTCGCGAATCGGGCGCAGGCGATCGCCTTCTACTATGCATCGCGGCTGCCGGGGGAAGGGTCGAAAACCCGCTGACCGGATGCCGCTGACCACCACCAAAAGGAAATAAAATTTCTTGACAGGGAACAAATCTTCCGTCCTTGAATCGTAGCCATTCTCCCATAACAGACCGAAAAGGACCACGCCCATGAGCTTCCATACCATCCGTCAGGCCCCCGCAAGGCTCAACCGCAGCGAACTCGCGGTTCCCGGCAGCGCGCCGCAGATGTTCGAGAAAGCCGCGCAATCCGATGTCGATGTGATTTTCCTTGACCTCGAAGACGCGGTGGCTCCTGATGACAAGGCCGCAGCCCGCAAGAATATCATCAAGGCGCTGAACGAGATCGACTGGGGTACCAAGACGATGTCGGTTCGTATCAACGGGCTGGACACGCATTACATGTATCGCGATGTTGTCGATGTCGTCGAACAGGCAGGCGAACGGCTTGACCTGATCATGGTGCCCAAGGTCGGCACCGCCGCCGATGTTTATGCCGTGGATATGCTGGTGACCCAGATCGAGGATGCGAAGGGCTACAAGAAGCGAATCGGTTTCGAACACATCATCGAAACCGCTCTGGGCATGCAGAATGTGACCGAGATCGCCGCCGCCTCGCCCCGCAACGAATCGCTGCATTTCGGTGTTGCGGATTACGCGGCCTCGACCCGGGCGCGGACCACGATCATCGGCGGCGTGAACCCCGATTACGCGGTCCTGACCGACCCGTCGCAGGACGGCAGCCGCGAGGTGCATTGGGGCGACATGTGGCATTATGCGCTCGCCCGTATGGTTGTCGCGGCCCGCGCCAACGGGCTACGGCCCATCGACGGGCCGTTTGGCGATTTCTCGGATCCCGAGGGCTACAAGGCCGCCGCCCGCCGCGCCGCCGTTCTGGGCTGCGAGGGGAAATGGGCGATCCACCCCAGCCAGGTCGCGCTGGCCAATGAGGTCATGAGCCCGACCGAGGCCGAAGTGACCAAGGCCCAACGCATCCTTGAGGCGATGGAAGCCGCCGCTGCCGCAGGCAAGGGCGCGGTGTCGCTGGATGGCCGGTTGATCGACTATGCCTCGATCCGCCAAGCCGAGGTGCTGGTGGAAAAGGCCCGCCAGATTGCGGCTGCCTGAGATGGCCAGCGCCCTGCGCGACCGCGCCAGACAGCTTTTCGCGCTGGCCTGCGATGCCGCCGACCCTGCTCAGGCGCTGCGCAGGGCGCTGACCGCTGCCCCGCTGCCCCGCCCCGATCCGGGCGGCGCCCTGCTGGTTGTCGCGGTCGGCAAGGCCGCGATCCCCATGGCCGAGGAATTGCTGCGCAATCTCGATGGACCACTGGGAAGCGTGCTTGTGATCACGAACTACGAGAACGCCCGCGACCTGCCCGGCGCCACGGTCATCGCCGCTGGGCACCCCGTCCCCGACGCGAATGGCGCCCGTGCCGGGGCCGAGGTCATCGCGCTGCTTTCCGCCGCCACCGCCCATGATCGCGTGATCGCGCTCGTCTCGGGCGGCGGCTCTGCCCTGATGCCCTCCCCCGCCGACGGGCTGACGCTGGATGACAAGGCCGAGGTCAACCGTCTGCTTCTGGCGCATGGTTTCGAGATTTCTGAAACCAACCTCGTGCGCCAGCAGTTGTCCCGGCTCAAGGGTGGCGGCTTCCTGCGCCACGCCACGCCCGCCCCGGTTGCGGCCTATATTCTGTCGGATGTCATCGGCGACGACCTGCGGGCCATCGCTTCGGGCCCCACGGTCGCACCGATTGGCGACCGTGCAGCGGCCCGCGCGCTGTTGCAGGCCCGCGGGGTCTGGCCGCTTCTGCCCGAAGCCGTCCGGCGCTATCTCGACGACCCGGAACCGGTCCGCCCGCCTTTGCCCGAGGCCCGCAATACGCTGATCGGCTCGAACCGCATGAGCCTCGAAGCTGTTGCGGCTGGGGCAGGGCAGGGCGCGCGGATTGTCGATGACCGCCTGACCGGTGATGTGGGCAAGGCCGCGAAGCATATCGTTGCGGCCGCCCTTGCAGCGGATACGCGGCCCGCCTGCCTGATTTTCGGCGGTGAAACGACCGTCACGCTGCGCGGCACAGGTCGCGGAGGGCGCAATCAGGAACTTGCGCTGCGTGTCGCGATGGAAATGCCCGAATTGGGGCGCGACTGGGTGTTCCTGTCGGGGGGCACCGATGGAAGGGATGGCCCGACCGATGCCGCGGGCGGTCTGGTTGATGTCCTCACCCCCGATCGGATTCGCGCATCCGGCGCTGAACCTGAAGCATTGCTGGCCAATAATGACAGCCATGCTGCCCTGAATGCCGCAGGTGATCTGCTGGTGACGGGGGCCACCGGCACCAATGTCGCGGATGTCCAGATCCTGCTGCTGGGCTGACCCGCCATTGCGTAGCCTCTGCCCAGGGGGCAGGGGCAACGTCACCTCAAATGGGCTGACAACCGAGCAGGTTGCGGATCAGATGGCAATTTCGTCCGACACGGAGAATTCCTATTTCAACAACACCGTTGCGAAGTTCGATGCTGCAAACCGCCAACACGCCGCGAGTCTTGCGATTCGGATGGGTCTGATCTGAAATCAGGGATAATCTGGCGCAAGACGGAACCTTTTCAACGCTCCGCGCAAGTTCCGGGACATCTCAGCAGAAATCCAGCAGACTCTCCGTTTTTCTGACATCAACATACGACATTCCTGCGGATCCTGCGGCGGCAATTCCCTCCGGACTGTCCTCAAAGACAAGGCAATGATGCGGATGAATACCCAACTGCTCAGCCGCCAGCAGAAAAACCGCAGGATCCGGTTTCGGCTTGCTGACATCATCTCTCGTGACGACAACATCAAAGCATGTATCAAGTCCGGTGGCACGCAGGAAGGCGGTGACGATCTGCCGCTCACTATTGGTCGCCAGCGCCTTCGGCAGCCCAGGCGCGCTGTCGCGCGCAATCGTCGCGACCGGGGGATTGGGACAGGCGAGATGCGCCAGCGCGACGGTCTCGGCGATGCTTTCGCGACAGAAGCGCGCGACGTCCAGAGCGGCGCCGGTTTCCTGCACGATCCTACTGGCAAGCTCCAACCGGCCCAGACCTGACTGCCGGAGATACCACTCCCGTGCGATCATCACCTCCTGAGCAGCCAGCGCTCTGGAAATCGCAATGAAGTGAATATCCGCAGTGAGCAGCAATGTCCCGTCGCAATCGAAAATCAACGCCTTTGGCTGATCGGCCATCTGTGTTCCGTTCCTTGTCAGTGAGAAAGTGCCTCTGCCAGCTTTCTGGCCGAGAGCGGTTTTGCGACTGCCTGTATGCGTCCGGCAAACATGTCAGCCAGCGGATTGATCGCTGGCATGTGACCTGATGCGACCACTGCCTTTGTGTCCGGGTTCGTCTCAAGCGCCGCTCTGGCAAGTCTCCAGCCTTCGATCCGACCATGCAGCATCAGGTCGGTGATGATCAGATCGACCTGGCCTTGCGCGATGATGGCATGCGCCTCCTCGGGCGATGCTGTGCAGATCAGCGATCCGGCCACTGGCGACAGAAGATCCTGTGCGGCTGTCCGGTCGCGGGCATTATCCTCGACGACCAGAACCATTTCGAAACGCGGTATGTCGCAAGGCGTGTCTGCGGATTCATGCAACGGCAGGGAGAGCTTGACCAGAGTTCCCGCGCCCGGTTTCGAGGTGATGGTCACATCGCCGCCTGACTGGCTGATGAAACCATAGACCATGGCCAGCCCCAGCCCCGTGCCACCTTCGCGCGTCGTGAAGAATGGCTCCATCACATGTGCAAGCACTTCCGGCGTCATGCCGCAGCCGGTATCTTCGACCTCTATGACTGCTTGGTCGGCATGGGCTGACACCCGCAAGATGATTGTCCCGCTGTCGCTGATCGCCTGCCCTGCATTCAGACACAGATTCAACAGGGCGCTTTCCAGCTGTCCGGGGTCGATCAGGACGGGCAATGGATTGTCGGTGATCTGAAGCTGCAGCGCAATCTCGTCGCGCAGTGCGAAACCGATCAGATCGGCCATGCCCTCGACAAGCCCGGTCAGATCGACGATCTCGGGGGCCAGATGCTGTCGGCGCGCGAAGGACAATAGCCTGCCCGTCAGGGACATGCCCAGATCGACGGCGCTGGCGATGGTCTGATACATCGCCTCTTTCTTTGCCACAGAGGCGGTTTGCAACAGATGCAGATTGCCCGAGATCGTTGACAGGATGTTGCCGAAATCATGCGCAACTTCACCCGAGACTTTTCCCAACGCCTCGATCCGCTGTATCTGCTGCAATCGATCCGCCACATTGCGCCGTTCGGTGACATCGGCTACCAGCACCACCATGCCGCCATCGGGCAGCGGGCTGGAACGCCATTCCAGATGGCGCTCATCGGTCGTGACCTCGCGTGTTCCGGATGGTTGCGCGGCAAAATCCGGGGCACTGCCATCGTCAACGATCTGCGCCAGTTTAGGCCGGTTTGACAAACGCGCGGGATCAATACGCAGAACCTCGGCCAGCCGCGCGTTATAGGCGATCAGGTTGCCCTGCTCTGACAAGATGGCCACGCCATCGCTGATCCCCTTCATCATATTGTCATAAAGCACCGTGCGCCGCGCCATCTGCCGGTTGGAACGGTCCAGCCGGATGGCATTGGCGCGAAAGACACGGAAGGCGTGAAACAGTTTGCCGATCTCGTCACCATGCCCGGCCCCGCGTGGCAATCGCGCCTGCCTGTCGCCAGAGGCAAGCCGCATCATCGCATCCGAAATCCGGCGCAGATTGCCTGTAACATATTGCGAGACAAACAGCGCCGCCAACAGCGCCACAATTGCGCTGGTCGTTCCCACCGTCAGAATTGTTGATTTGGCAACCGCGATTGCCGTCGTGGCCCGCGCGCGTTCTTCGGCGATCCTTGCCTGCGCCTGCTCGGTCTGCGCGGCGGAATAGGCTGTCAGTTCCCACGCAGCCTGCCTGATGCTGATCAGCGCGGCCTCGGCACGCAGCTTGCTGGCCAGTTCCAGCCTGCGCATCTCGAACAGGCCCTCGGGCCCCTGCGCGATCAGCCGTAGCCGTTCCTGGGTGGCCGGGTCGGGGCGGAAACTGGCACGGCTTGCCTGGGTGACATTGGCGGTAAATGCCCGCTGATATTCCCCGACGCCCACAAGATTTTCTGCACGGCCTGCACCAAGCAGGGCTGCAGCCTGCCCCTGCAGCATCATCCAGGCCTGACGTTCTGCCGGGCCCAGCAAAGCCTCTGCCGATTGCGCAGCGGCGTGACGTTCGATGCTCGCCAGTTCTGCATTCAGGCGCAGCACACGGTCACGAAATCCGGCGCGCAGCAGTGTTTCCTCCACCAGCGCCTCGATGGCCCGCCGGGTCTGGATCAGCATATCTGACAGCGCCGGATCCCCGGCGACATCCTCGGCAATCTGCTGCAACAGACCCTGCGCGCGCGCCCCTTCCTGTGCGATCCTGAACGGGCTGTCGAGGGTCAGCAGGTAAGGCGCCTCGGTCGCCAGATCGGCAGACTGGCGCGAGAGGCGCAGTGCCGCATCCACGCGCGCCAGTGTATCCTGGTGCAGCCGCTCAAGACGTTCGGTCCCTTGGCCAAGGGCGACCCAGGCCACGATGCCGACGATCAGCGTGGCACTCGCTAGAACCGAAAGGGCTGTCAGCAGGCGGGCCTTGATCGACAGGCGGTTCATGCGGGACTTCGCGGCACAAAGACATAGCCCTGCCCGCGACGGGTTTGCAGATGAATGGGCTTCGAGGGAACAGTCTCGATCTTGCGCCGCAGGCGCAGGATCAGCACATCTATGGTGCGGTCCATATATTGTGACAGGTCGTTGCCCAGTTCATGGAGCAACTCGGTTCGCGGGATCACCCGGTCAGGGTTGCGCAACAGATAGTCCAGCAGGCGATACTCCGCATTGGTCAGCGGGATTTCCGAACCATCCGGACCCAGCAATTCACGGCGTGTCTGATCAAGACGCATCGCACCAAAACGCACAATTGCACTTGTGGACCGATCCGCCTGATCCAGCGCCGGATAACCCGAGCGGCGCAGTACGGCGCGGATGCGGGCGATCAGTTCGCGCGGATTGAACGGCTTCAGCAGATAGTCATCCACACCGGTTTCCAGTCCGATGATCTTGTCCATCTCGTCGCCGCGCCCCGTCAGCATGACGATGGGAAGGCCGAAACGGTCCCGGATACGCAGCGCAAGCGCAAGCCCGTTCTCGCTGGTCAGCTTCAGATCGATCAGCGCCAGATCGACCTCTGGCGCGGGTCCAAGGGCGAAGAAAGAGGCTCCATCGGCCAGAGCGACAGACCCGAGCCCGTTCTCTTCCATGAGGGCGGCGAGGGTCTGGCGCAGGTCAGCGTCATCGTCGATGATCGCGACAACGGGTCTGCGCGTGTCGCTGTTTTCATTCATGCGCGCTGAAATCCGGATCACCGCTGCGTCCTCCCGTGATCAGAATGGGTCATCCTCCGGGCACTGGCAATTCCACGTGCGATTTAGTTTGTTACAGCGCAATCGCGCGCCCTGTAACATTGTTAATACTTATGGCCGGTATGTGTAAGATCGTTCATCGCGCGGTGTATCGAGTTGCGTCCGTCCGGCATGCAACAGTCAGCCTATCCGCATCAGGGAGGTGCGGGCTGTTTTCGGGAGGAAGAAGGATGAAGGGAACTTCAGCAAGCGCAATCGCTCTTGCCGCAGCTCTGATGGCAAGCGCGGCCTCGGCCCAGAGCCTTGATGTCGTGTGTTCGAATGAACAGGCATGGTGCGACCTGATGGCGCAGAATTTCCGCATCGATACCGGTATCGACGTGGCGATGGTGCGCAAATCCACAGGCGAGGTTCTCGCCCAGATCCGGGCAGAAGCCGGGAATCCCAAGGTCGATGTCTGGTGGGGCGGAACCGGCGACCCGCATCTGATCGCCGCCAATGAAGGGCTGACGACCGCCAGCGGCGTCGACACATCAGAGCTTCTTGGCTGGGCACAGAACATGGCCGACATGACCGAAGGCCGCGCAATCGGTGCGCATGTTGGCTTGCTGGGCATTTTCTACAATACCGAGCTGCTGGCTCAGAAAGGTATGCCCGTGCCGTCCTGCTGGCGCGATCTGACACGCCCGGAATACGCTGGCGAAATCACGCTGTCCAATCCGCAGTCATCAGGCACGGCCTATACCCAGCTTGCGACGCTTGTGCAGCTTTTCGGCGAGGATGAAGCCTTCAGCCTGCTGGGCGAGATCGCGCGCAATGTGAACCAGAACACACGTTCCGGCTCTGCTCCGGGCCGCATGGTCGCGCGCGGCGAATCCACGATCTCGGTGGGGTTCATGCATGACATGGTGAATCTCAAGAAGCAGGGTTTCCCGGTCGAGATTGTCTCGCCCTGCGAAGGCACCGGCTATGAGACAGGTGCTGTCTCGATTATCAACGGAACGCCGAATTTCGACGCGGCCAAGGTATGGGTCGAGTATGTTCTGAGCGCCGAGGCGCAATCGCGCGGGCTTGAGGTCGGGGTCTACAACATCCCTTCGCATCCTGCCGCGACGACCGATCCCGAAGCGCCTGACATGGCCTCGGTCAAGCTGATTGACTATGATTTCGCAACCTATGGCTCGTCCGAGATGCGCGAGCATCTGCTGGAACGCTGGGGAGTCGAAATCCGCTCACAGGGCGGCAATTTCGAAGAATAACGAAACGCCAACCTGTCTGGTCCGTCCCGGTGCCGACGCGGGACGGACCTTCAGAACGCCCAGTATTCAGGAAATCGACATGAAACGCACGGCGGGGCTCTGGCTCCTGATCGGGCTTGCAGCTTTTTGTCTGCTGCCCTGGTATGACGTCCGCGGAAGCTTCTGGCATTTCCGCTGGTTCGACACTCTGAGCACCCAAGACGCGCCGGCCATTCTCTGGGCAATCGGCGAGCGGCCATGGTTGTGGTTGCCGCTGCTGGGCCTGATCCTGTCGGCGGCTGCGCTGTTCCTGGTAAAATCACCCGTCAAGCAGGCGCAAGCCCTGGTCATCAGCGGTGCCCTTGGTCTTGGCCTGCTGATCGGGCAGGGGTTGTTCGTCGTGGGCTTTGGCGCGCGGGCCACGGTCTTTGAGGGAGTGACGCAGCCCGGAATGGGCATGGGCGCTTTCGTGTTCGCCGCCGCATTGCTGTTCATCATCACGACCGGCATTTCCGGGCTGGGGCGCGGTCGCGGCGATGCGTTCATCACCGGCATGGTCGGGGCCATCGTGGCACTGGTGGCCACTTTCGTTTTCTACCCGATGGCCTTCATCTTCACGAGCGCATTCGAATTGCGCGGTGGACAGGGTTTCGGGCTGACCGAGTTCCTGCCGCGTTTCTTCGCCCCCGATATCTGGTCGCTGGCCTGCGTGACCGGGCGCGGGCAATGCGGCGTCGCGGTGAATTCAACGCTTCTGGGGCTCGCCACCGCGACAGGTACAACGGTCATGGGGCTTGCCTTCGCGCTGATCTTCACGCGCACTGATTTCCGCGCAAAGCGCCTGTTGCGGGTGCTGACGGTCCTGCCGATCATCACGCCGCCCTTCGTGATCGGGCTGGTACTGATCCTGCTGCTGGGCCGCTCCGGTACGCTGACAGTGTTCTTCGGCGATCTGTTCGGGATCGAGAAAACCCGCTGGCTGTATGGTTTCTGGGGGGTGTGGCTGGCACAGATGCTGTCCTTCACGCCGATTGCCTTTCTGGTGCTGATCGGCGTTGTCGAAGGCGTCTCGCCCTCGATGGAGGAAGCCAGCCAGACCCTGAACGCCAATCGCTGGCAAACCTTCCGCAATGTCTCGCTGCCACTGATGCGGCCGGGGTTGGCCAATGCCTTTTTGCTGGGCTTCATCGAAAGCGTGGCGGATTTCGGCAATCCGCTGGTGCTGGGCGGCAATTTCAATGTGCTCTCGACCGAGATCTATTTCGCCATTGTCGGCACGGTCGCCGATCCAGCAAAGGCCGCAATCCTGTCGCTGATCCTGCTGTCGCTGACGCTGACGACCTTTGTGGCGCAGCGCCTCTGGCTGGGGCGCAAGAATTACGCAACCGTCACGGGCAAGGCCGATAGCGGGCGCAATGCCGCGCTGAACCCGGCCCTGCGCTGGACCTGCTATGCGCTGGCGCTGCCCTGGGCCGCCTTTACGCTGGTGCTGTATGTGCTGATCGTCTTTGGCAGCTTCACACGCCTCTGGGGCTATGATCATACATTGACGCTGGATCACTACCGGCGCGCCTTCAACATAGTGGTGCGCAACGGGGTCCATTTCACGGGGGCTGCCTGGGACAGTTTCTTCACTACATTGTCCATCGCTGCCATTGCCGCGCCCCTCACCGCAGCAGTGGGGCTCGCGACGGCCTATCTACTGGTGCGGCAGAATTTCGCGGGTAAGAATGCCTTCGAGTTCTCGACCCTGCTCTCCTTCGCAATCCCCGGCACGGTCATCGGTGTGGCCTATGTGATGGCGTTCAATTTCCCACCCATTGAGCTGACGGCGACCGGCCTGATCCTCGTGATCTGCTTCATCTTCCGCAACATGCCTGTGGGCGTGCGGGGCGGGATTGCCGCCATGAGCCAGCTCGACAAATCTCTGGATGAAGCCTCCAGCACGCTTGGCGCAAACTCCTTCACCACCTTGCGCCGGGTCATCCTGCCCTTGATGGGGCCGGCCATTCTGGCGGCACTGACCTATAGTTTCGTGCGGGCCATCACCTCGGTCTCGGCAGTGATCTTCCTCGTCTCGGCGCGTTACAACATGGCGACGTCCTTCCTGGTGGGCCGGGTCGAGAATGGCGAATATGGCATCGCCATCGCCTATTCCGCGGTGCTGATCGTCACCATGCTTGCTGTGATCATTGCCCTGCAACTCGCGATCGGACGACGCAAACTGCGCCGCACTGATCGCCTTGAAACCACCTGAAACAGGAGAGAGCCCGATGAAAGGGTCCGTTCGCTTCGAGAATGTCACAAAGCGCTTTGGTGCGGTCACAGCCCTCAAACCGCTCTCGCTGGATATCAGGCCGGGCACACTGGTCACGCTGCTGGGGCCTTCGGGCTGCGGCAAGACCACGACGCTGCGGCTGATTGCCGGGCTGGAATCCGCCTCGGAAGGGCGCATCCTGATCGGGGGGCAGGATGTCACGCATCTGTCCGCCACCTATCGCAAGGTTTCGATGGTGTTTCAGTCCTATGCGCTGTTTCCGCATATGAGCGTGATCGAGAACGTCGCTTACGGCCTGACAGTGCAGCGTATATCCAAGGCCCAAGCCCATGCCCGCGCTGAAGTGGCACTGGAAACTGTCGGGCTGAAAGGTTTTGGCGCAAGGCTGCCCTCAGAGCTTTCGGGAGGACAACAGCAGCGGGTTGCCGTGGCGCGCGCGATTGTGCTGGAGCCTGAAGTGCTGCTTCTTGACGAACCATTGTCCAATCTTGACGCCAAGCTGCGCCGCCATGTGCGCGAAGAGATCCGCGAAATCCAGCAACGCCTTGGCCTGACTGCGGTCTATGTCACCCATGATCAGGAAGAGGCCATGGCCGTCTCTGACCGGATCATCGTGATGAAAAACTCCGAGATTGCTCAGGAAGGCACACCCTTTGACCTTTATGACCGTCCGGCATCGAGTTTCATCGCGGATTTCATTGGTGATGCGAATCTGATCGATGTCGAGGTGATAGCTGCGGGCGACAGCACCGAAGTCGCCTATCTGGACCGACGTCTGGCCTTGCCACTGGCCAGCGCGGCTACTGGTCCCGCAAAGATGGTGCTGCGTCCGCATCATGTCCAGCTGTCGCGCGAACCGGGGCGCCAGACCGTCGCGGCTGCAGTCAGCTATGCGGCCTGGCTGGGAAATTCGGTGCAATACACGCTCGATAGCCCGCTTGGGACAATCTTCGCAATCACCGCACCTCAGGCGCAGACCTTGCGAATCGGTGATACAGCCCATTTGGGTTTTGACCCCGCCGATATTCGGCTGGTGCCAGCGTAATGCGAAAGGGTCAGGATAGGCGCCCTATTGGGGCCACGGGCGGCGTTTCACCAGACGCCGTGCCTCAGGACCGAATCTGAACAACGCGCGCGCCCGATATTGGGCGCTTGCTCAAGCCTTGCGGATGATCAGGCCGAACGCTGGCCGCTGGAAGCAGTCCAGCATCTGGCGACGCCCTGACCGGCAGGCCATTAGCCCCCGTCTGAGTTGACACCCTGCGGCTGGAAAACAGAACTCGTCGGATCGATCCCGACTGTGCTGCTCTGGACTACGGATGACTCCCTTTATCGATCATGTTTACAGCACCCTAGATGGCACATTGCGATGCCGCGAGCGGGAGCCATCCACTTCATCAATCGCTCTTCGCTGGCTCCGCCGCCAATCTGCCTGATCTTGCGCAAAGGGTGTCGCCGCAGTTTGCGCTCTTCCAGATCGGCATCGCTGAACAGTGACGCGCCCGTCTCGTCTGTCTTGCGCATCCTCACCCACTGCCTATTGGTGCTGAGTGCGAACCATGTTGCCGATCCGCTGTCGAGCCAGGACTATTTCGGCGAGCCGCTAGAAATCGAGGAATTCCGCTCCCGCCGCCTTTTGGGCCGGTGTCGCCTTTGACCTTCGCGCCGCGGCATCCGGCGGCCAGCCTGCACGCGGTTTTGGCATAGCTATGACGCCCTTGGCGCCATGACCGGACGGGTGGCTGATCTTGAAGCCCTCAAGCTCTCGTTGCAAATTCTCCGCCTGACGCTGCAGCGAATTTGCCGCTGCATTGGTTTCCTGCGCAACGGCGGCGTTCTGTTGCGTTACCTGATCGAGCTGGCTGACTCCGACGTTGATTTCGCCAAGGCCCGTCGATTGTTCAACTGTTGTAACCGCGATGGCTGCGACATGTTCCGATACTTCGATAGCTTTGCGCAGGATCTCCTCAAGGCTTTGGCCGGTTTTGTCGACCAGCGTTGACCCGGTTTCGACCTGCCTGGTGCTTTCCGAGATCAAGGACTTGATTTCCCGGGCTGAATTGGACGCCCGTTGCGCCAGCCCCCTGACTTCTGACGCCACGACGGCAAAACCGCGCCCGGCTTCTCCGGCCCGGGCTGCCTCTACCCCTGCGTTTAGGGCAAGCAGATTTGTCTGAAAGGCAATGTCGTCAATGACACCGATGATCCGATTGATCTGTTCCGAGGAGCGTTCGATCTTCTTCATTGCATCGACGGCGTCGCGCACCACTTCCGCACCGGCTTCGGCGATGACCCTGTTCTCTTCCGACACTTTCTGCGCGTTCTTGGCCCGGGTCGCGGTCAGTTGCACACTTTCCGTCAACTGATTGAGCGCGGCAGCGGATTGCTCCAGCGTCGCGGCCTGGGTTTCCGCGCGCGACGAAAGGTCCATGGCGGCGGCCGTGATCTCGTCCGAACCGGACCGAACGCTTACCGCGACATCCGAGACTCGCGACAATGTCGAGGACAATGTCGATGTCAGGCTGTTGAAGGCCGTGCGCAGCGTTTCATACTCTGCAGGGAAAGGATCATCCGCTGGGCTTTCGATGAGATGCGTCACGTCCCCCTCGGCAAGACGTTTGAGCCCGTCGCCGATATCTTGGACAACACGAGCCTGGATTCTCGACTGGGTCTCCCGGACTTCAATCGACTCGGCGCGTGCCTGGCGCGCGGCTTGTTCATCCGCGACGCGCTGGATGGCATTTTCCTTGAATACCTTGAGAGCCTGCGACAATTGCGCAAGATCTCCCCTGCCGTCAGTGCCGGTGATCTCGACCGCCAGATCGCCCGAAGCAAGCTTCAGGGTTTGATCAAGGGTCGCGGCGAGGCGCCGAGAAAGGACAATCGACAGGAAGATACCCAGAGCCGCCGCGATGACTGATGCGAGGACCACACCGCCCAGCATGTAGGTGACGATCCCGCCAATATGACGATAGATCTCGTCCGAGCGGCGAATGCGCTCTGCACGGGTTTGCCGTCGAACCTCTGCCATCAACTGCCGCACCTCTTCTGTCGTGCCGAGCACGTCGTCCAGCGCCCGGCGTGCCTCAATCTCGACAGTCTTCATCTCCAGCGCGACGGCCCAGTATTCGCTGACACCGCGCATGGCACTCGCCATCAGGCTGCGTTCTTCATCGGTCAGTTCGCCGACTGGGATCCGACCGAGTTCTGCAACGGCCCTGTCATAAGGATCGCCTGCCTTCTGGAAGTCGGCAATGTCGCCGGAGTCGAGGAACCGGCCCATCCGGTCTCGGGTGATCAGAGAATTCTCGGACGCACGCAGGGCGTGATAGGCGAGATCCTTTTCCCCGCGGCTTTCGAGAGACGCAAGCAGCCCCTCGATATGGCGCCAATGCTCAGTCCCGAGGCTACGGAGTTCGGCACTCAAGGCCGCGCGCTGCTCATTCAACGGCACGAGATTGTTCACCTCGTCGATATGACGGTCTTTCAGCGCTGCCATCAGCCTTGCTGCTCCGATACCGCGTTCGGCAAGGCTGATGGACATATTGCGCACGCGTTCCATTTTCGCGATGACGGTCTCGCCGGTGGCACCTTCATGATGCTCGATGAAATGTTCGACTTCGATGGATGCGTCACTGATAAAGGCCCAGAGATCCGCGGAGTCTTCGGAAACCTGCACCGCGTTCTCGAACTCGCCGAAATAGTCGCCGAGCTGTGTGAGTTTCGTCCAGCTGAAGGCCGCCAGCATGACGAAAAGCCCCATGACGATGCCGAAGCTGATGGCGATCTGGGTTCCGAACTTGAAATTCTTGAGCATGCTGTTCCCCGATGGTTATCGTTCAAGACATGGCCTGGTGATCGGATATCAGGCGCATCTGTCGACCGCAGGATAGGGATTTGCGTCTGAGAGATCCGTTTCGGTCGATCGGATCGCGGAGTTGAGATCCAGCGGGCGCACAGGGGCCTTGAAGGCAGCAAGGGTCGCCGCGAGGTCATCAGCCTTTTCCGAGATGCCCTGCACGAGGACGCGGGTGTGCTCGATGGCAGCATGGGTCGGTCGGGTCAGGGCGTCTGAGCGCTCAAGGCTTTTCTTGGCATGCTGCAGATCTGCGTCCTGTTCGCGCGATGCTTCCACAAGAAGACTGATCAAGCTGCGTATCTGCACGGCCCTTTCGACCATCTGTGACAAGGCCGTCTCCGTCTTGGCAACGAGTTCGGAGCCTGATTTCACCTGCGCGTCGCTTTCGGAAATGAGACTGCGGATTTCGCGGGCGGAGCCGGCGGCGCGTTCTGCAAGGCCGCGGACTTCCGTCGCGACAACGGCAAACCCCCTGCCCGCGTCGCCCGCGCGCGCGGCTTCGACACCTGCGTTCAGGGCGAGCAGATTGGTCTGGAAGGCGATATTCTCGATCACCCCGATGATCCGGGTGATCTGACCCGCGCTTTGTTCGATAGCCTGCATGGCGGCAATTGCTTGCAGCACCACCGCGCCGCCTTTCAAGGCAAGCTCCTGGTTCTCGTCGCTTTCGGTTTCGGCCCTGTGCGCGGTGTCGAGGCTGGCGGCAACCTTGGCCATGACCTGTAGCAGGGTCTGCGCGCTATCCGACATGGTTGTGGCCTGTGTGCACGCCCTTTCGAGAACGCCTTGCACGGCGCGTTCTATTTCGAGGGAATCCCCACGGATACTGCCGGAAATGGAATCGACCCTTTCGACCAGATCGTGAAGTTGATGCAGCGTGGTGTTATAGGCCTCGCGCAGGGCTTCGTAATCTGCCGGGAAGGGGTTATCCGGCGGGTTCGGGATCGGCGCTGTCAGATCTCCCTGCGCCAGTCGCACCAGACCCGCCTCGATTTCAGAGACCACGCGGGTTTGCGTCGCGATGCGGCGCGCGCGTTCATGCGCTTCTGCGTCGCGCTGTTCAAGCCGCGCCTGACGCTCGGCCTCTGCCTCTGAAAACGCTTCTTCGGCGGCCTGCTTGTCCTGTTCCGCGCGGGCAAAGGCCGCGACGAGCTTGAGGCCGATGACCGTCAGGGCGACGGCCTCGACCAGCAGGATGACCGCATGCACAATCACCCTGCCAAGATCCGCATCGCCAAGAAAAACCGCGCTTGGCATGAGAAAGGCGAGGGAAAGGTGATGGATCACGACAAATGCCGTGAAGGTTGCGATCGCAAGCCAGTTGCAATAGACCGCCAGCACCGCAAGCGCCGCGAAGAATTGCATATGCATGTCCGGTTGCCAGACATGGCCTTCGAACTGATAGACAATCAGGGCGATGCCAATCGCCAGGGCCATGGCCCCGGTCAACTGGTTGCGCGAAGAGCCGGGGGCGAGCCGATAATCCACCGTCGCCACCGCAGCAAGAACGATCAACCCGGAGAGGACCGCCGGGTTCTGCGCGCCGATGATCACCCCGGCAAGAAGGGATTGAGCGATCATGACCCAGCTCAGGATCATCACCCAACAGGCCCCGGCCTCGCGGAGCCGGAGAAGGGCGATCGGTGTATCCGGGGTCATCTGCCGAACTCCTTTGATTGTGCGCATCCGGGCGGGGGCGCCCCAGAGAGACGCAAGGCACTGCCGAGCCGCCACGCGCTGAACTGCCGCCGCTCCTCCGCCGACAGATGGTCGAGTCCGAGGACAAGAAGACGCCCACTCCAGCCAATATCGCGCAGCGGAAGTGCCAGCGCCTTCAGTTCAGAGGTGATCGTCGCGTTCTGGACCCATGGCGGATAGTAGAGTATCGCCGCAAGGTCGTCGGATCTTGGCGCGAGGCGCTGGGTCAGCAGGTATAGAATCCCCGAAATTGCGATCACAAGCGCCGGGCCAAGGCTGCCCGCGACCGAGTTCGCAAGGCAACCGGGGGAAGGTTCTGCAGCGCTGAAGCCCGTGATTGACATGCCCCGACCCCCTAGACGCGATCAGCGCGCATTGGCAGCGCGGTGGATGGCTTTTCCACCGGCAGGGGCATTTGCGAGCCGAGCCGCTGGATGCGCGCATGGCCTGTCGCGGGCCAGAAGCGCAATCCTCGCGCCTGGGTTCCGCCGAGATCGCTGCTGACGACCGGGATCCCCTCCTTGCGCAGAAAATCCGCCGCTGCCAGGGCATTTCTGCGCCCGATGTCCGGCAGATTTGCCATTCTCCAGGCGCCTCCGAACAGCTTCGCCTCAAGCCGTCCCCTGTCCGCCCCCGCGCGCAGGAGCGACCGAACGAGAGCTTCCATCGCTGCCGTTGCATAGCGGTGTTCTGCAGGATCTGTGCCCGCATCCGGAAGGAGAAAGTGATTTGCACCACCAATCCGCAGGACCGGATCGAAGAGACAGGCTGACACGCAGGATCCGAGGATGGTGGTGATGACGACATTTTCATCCCTCGAAATCGCATGTTCGCCTTGAATGATATTGAGCGCCCGCTCTCCCGCTGTCAGCATCGTACACCACTCTCGTGCCGGAGGGCGGCCGTCTTGCACGTCAGGATGGCCGCAGCGATCTGGTCAAGTGGCAAGACGACGCTGGCGCCGCCGCGCTGTATCGCGGCCTGCGGCATGCCCCAGACAACCGAACTGATCCTGTCCTGCGCGACCGTAAAGGCGTTCTTCTGGCGCAGGCTGACCATACCGTTTGCACCATCAGAGCCCATTCCGGTCAGAAGCGCGACCGAGATCCGATACCACTCCGTCAGTGCGGCAAGGCTTTCGAAAAGGACGTCGATCGAGGGTCTGTGCCGCGCCACTTCGGGGGCATCGACATAGCGCACTCTTAGACCCGCCCGTGCTACCAGCCCCAGATGCTGCTCCGGTCGGGTTGCGACATAGACGCGGCCGCGCTGCAGTTCCGCCCCGTCGATTGCGGGCACAACAGTAGGCGCGACCATCATATCCAGCCTTCGGACAAACCCGTCAGCATAGCCCGTGCGGATGTGCTGCACGACCAGGGTCGGCGGACAATCCGCCGGAAATGCCGAGAGGATCGTTTCAATTGCGGCGATCCCACCAGTCGAGGCCCCGATTCCGATGATATCCGGCCCGTCTTTGCGATTGCTGACATGACGGGCCTGCGGCTCTGACGGGCGAGGGGTGGAAAGCCTGGTCAGACGCGCAGGCGGGGGTGACACTGCACGCCGAGCATCCTGCGTCGGCAAAAGCGCCTTCAGCAGGGCACCGGCGCCATCGCCAGCATGAATCTCGACATGCGGATAGGGAACATCGGGAAAGGGTGGCGCACCATGGATCACGACATCTGCCTTGATCAATTGCAACAGACCGGAGAGGCCTGCGAACTCCTGCAGACGGGCGAATTCAACCGCGACCGCGATGAAACGCGGCGACAACTGCTCTATGTGTCGGTAGGCCTCTCCCGAGGTCGAGACACCGATCGCGAGCAAATCTGTTCGCCCCTCGCATGCAGCGACAATCATCTTGCGACGAGCACTGTTCGGATCAGCGATCACAAATGTCTGGACAGTGGGTGTTTTCATGTTTCGGCCGTTGCCTTGCGCCTTCGCTTCGGAGCACAGCTTCCACGCAAATACTTAACATTTGATTGTGCTGTCCTGAGCTTGAGCTTTGGTTTTCTCCGGGTTCGCGACATCCGGGCGGAGAAAGAGTTTGTTAAGCAGTGGGTGGTAGCAATTCATAGGCACGCACATGCATGCCTCTGGGCCGGGCAAACTGACCGACAGGCCGCGTTGACGAGAGGGATTTTGTCGTGACGAGCATTCAACTGCCAGCAAACCTGGATCTGGGCGGCGCTGCGGCACTCGCTGTACAGCTTCTGGAGGCGCGCGGAAGCGAACTCGCGCTCGATGCGTCCGGGGTGCAGCGGCTGACCGGCATCGGGCTTGAGGTGCTGATCGCGGCGCAGAAGCAATGGCGCTCGGATGGCTGCGCGTTTTCGGTTTCGGGCTGGACTGATCCTGTCCTGCAGACCCTGCAGACGCTCGGCGCAGTTCCCGCGTATCTTTCCGAGGGGGGGTGACATGTGCGTGCGCATCCTGGCCATCGACGATTCGCCCACCATCCGGGGGCTGCTCAGTCGCGCCCTCAGGAAGGCCGGATTCGAAGTGTATAGCGCGACCGACGGGATGGAGGGGCTCGGAACCCTCGTCGATGCGGATCCGCATCTGATCATTACCGATATCAACATGCCGCGGCTGGACGGGTTTGGCGTGATCGAGCGCGTCAGGGCCAGTCTTGAATACGCCACCGTTCCGATTCTGGTACTGAGCACCGAATATGGCGCAGATCTGAAGGCGCGCGCGCGCAAAGCGGGCGCAACCGGCTGGATCGTGAAACCTTTCGAGGATGAGCAGATCGTAGCCACCATCAACAAGGTCTTGGGAAGGTAGCATTTATGCCGAATGCCGACGATTTCCTGGAATTGTTCTTTACCGAATGTGACGAGCTGCTCGACAGCGTTGCAACCGGTCTGCGCGCCATGGATGACGGCAGCTATGACATGGAGACGGTTCATGCCGTCTTTCGCGGAGTGCATTCCATGAAAGGCGGTGCCGCCGCCTTTGGCCTGACGGCCCTGGTGGCCTTTGCGCATAAGTTCGAAACTGCGCTGGACCTTTTGCGCTCGAACGCGCTCGATCTTACACCGCAGGTCATGGCGGTTTTCCACCGCTGTTCGGATTGTCTGGCAGATCTTGTCGAGGCCGCGCGCCGCGAGGATAGTTCGGACCACGCGCAGATGCAGGAGCTTCTTGACGAGCTTGGCAAGCTGATCGGGTCGCAGGAAGAGCCCGAGGATCAGATCGTATTCGTCCCCATGGCGATGAATATGTCCGACATCACGCCGATACTGTCACAGGACAGCTACGCAATTTCCCTGCAACCCGACACGGACCTGTATCGGACGGGGAATGATCCGGCGGCCTTGATCAAGGCGCTGGAAAAGCTGGGCACAACGCATGTGACGCTGAACGCGGATCAGGTGCCGGTGCTTGCGGACTGGTCCCGTGACCAGCCGGGGCTGAAATGGGATATCGATTTCCGGACAGATGCGCCGGAACACGAAATTGAGTCAGTTTTCGAATTTGTGGAAGATTGTTGCAAGCTTTCGATCACGGCTGTGGATCAGTCCGAAGCTCAAGGCGATTGTGACATAATCCGCCCCAGCGCCGCCGCCGGGCATGGGCCGCATGAGACTCGCCTCACCTCCGATCCCGTGTCGGCTGCCGATACGGGCGGTCCAGAAACGGCGGGGCCGCGGCCCGCCCCAGGCACCGAGGCGCGCGCGCAGGTTTCTTCCGCCAAGGCAGCAGAGACCGCTTTCAACGTCACAATCCGAGTCGGACTCGACCGGGTTGACCGGTTGATGAACATGATCGGCGAACTCGTGATCAAAGAGGCCATGCTCACTCAGGTGATTCAGGCCGCCGGACTCACCAAGGAGCCCGAGGTCGCCGGGGCCCTCGACGGATTGCGCCAGCTTGCAGGCGAAATCCAGGAAAGCGTCATGGCGATTCGGGCCCAGCCGCTGAAACAGGTGTTCCAGCGCATGCACCGTATTGTCCGAGAGGCGGCCGACGCGACCGGCAAACAGGTGCGCGTGGTGACGCAGGGCGAGCAGACCGAGGTCGACAAGACCATGATCGAACGGCTCATAGAGCCCCTGACCCATATGATCCGCAATTCTGTCGATCACGGGCTTGAGGATGCCGTCACGCGCCAGCGCAACGGGAAGCCGCTTGAAGGTGTGATCACCCTGTCGGCGGCACATAAATCAGGTCGGGTGCAGATCGAGGTCAGCGATGACGGTGGCGGGATAAACCGGACGAGAGTGCGCCAGATTGCCGAGGAAAAGGGTCTTGTCACGCTGGGCGCATCACTGACTCCGGGTGAGATCGACTCGCTCCTGTTTCTGCCGGGATTTTCATCGAAGACCGAAGTTTCCGCCCTGTCAGGTCGGGGTGTCGGTCTGGATGTCGTCCGGCGCGAGATCACGGCGCTTGGTGGACGGGTGATGATTTCATCAAGCGAGGGGAATGGCACGACCTTCACGATCACCCTGCCGCTGACGCTGGCCGTGCTCGAAGGCATGTTGATCCAGTTGAACGATCAGACCATGATTCTGCCGATTACGGCGGTTCTCGAAACCCTCAGGCCGGATCAGGCTACGCTCTGTCGTATCGGTCGAAGCGGCCGGGCCCTGCAAAACCGGGGAGAATTGATCCCGATCCTCGATCTTGCGTGCCATTTCGGCGTGCGGCAGGAACCGGCCAGGGTTGAAGACAGCGTTCTGATCGTGGTCGAAGCCGACAATCGCAAACGCGCGGCCTTTCAGGTTGATGCAATTTTCGACCAGAGGCAGGTGGTCATCAAGAGTCTCGAAGAGAATTACGGCCGTGTCCCCGGCGTCTCGGCTGCGACGATCCTTGGCGATGGCAAAATCGCGCTGATTATCGATCCCGAAGAACTCATCCAGACCTCAACATCAGATCCGAACCGCGAACGCATCGCTCTTGTCGCAAATGGTTAACACATGCTCCAGACAATGATTCATAACACTCTTGGCAAACATGACGTCGTCGTGTTCAAACTTGCCGATCAGGATTTCTGTATCAATATTGGACTGGTCCGTGAAATCCGGGGCTGGTCACCTACGACGATGCTGCCCCATGCGCCGGATTATGTGCGCGGGGTGATCAATCTGCGCGGATCGGTCGTCACTGTCGTCGATCTTTCCGCACGCCTGGGCTTCGGCAAATCGGAACCGACCCACCGGCATGTCGTGATCATCGCGATGCATGAAGGCAGGATCGTCGGACTTCTGGCGGATCTCGTCTCGGATATCGTGAGCATCAGTGACGATTCAATCCAGGCGGTTCCGGACATTGCCGCCGATCCGTCGCAAGAGTTCATTTCGGGCATGATCACCTTCGAGGATGGCCGGATCCTTCGGAAGATTGATCTTGAGCAGTTGCTTCCTGATCCTGCGCGAACCGGAAACTGATCCCATGCAGCAGATCGTCCCCCGCTTGAGCACGGATCAGTTCGCGCGACTGGCGCGCATCGTGTACGAGGATTCCGGTATCTTCCTGGCCGAGTCGAAGCATGGCCTGCTGACGGCGCGGATCAACTCCCGGCTCCGGGCGCTGGGGCTTGGGGACTATGCCGGGTATTGTGAGTTTCTCGACGGTCCGGGGGGCGCGGCGGAGCGGCGCCGACTTCTTGTTGCAATCACGACGAATGTCACCGCCTTCTTTCGCGAGGCGCATCACTTCGCGCTGCTGGCCGAGACGATCTTGCCGCCCCTGATCGCGCGGGCAAAGTCGGGCGGGCGCGTCAGGCTCTGGTCTTCTGCCTGTTCTTCCGGAGAGGAGGCCTATTCCATCGCGATGATCGTGCTGGAGAGGTTTCCTGAAGCGGCCCGGTATGATTTCCGGATTCTCGCGACGGATATTGACCCGGAAATGATCGCGCGGGCAAAACAGGGAGAATATGACGGTCCTGCGCTGCGGGGCCTTTCCGAAAACCGTCGGACGAAGTTCTTCACAGAGATAGGCGGGCGCTTCCATACCCGAGCGGTTCTGAAGAAACTCTTGTGTTTCGGAGAACTGAACCTGCATGGCGACTGGCCGTTTTCGCGACGTTTCGATGTGATTTTCTGCCGCAATGTCGTCATCTATTTCGATATCCCGACGCGTCAGCGCCTTTGGAAGCGGTTCGCTGAACTCCTTTATCCGGAAGGATATCTCATGATCGGTCACTCGGAACGTATCGACGGGCCTGCTGCAGCCAGGTTCCGAAGCGTCGGTACCACCGCTTATCAGGTGGTGCCCGCGACGACCTGACCAGAATATATCGAAGGAATAACCCATGCCGCTCAAATCCCAGCTTCATATAATGGTTGTTGATGACATGGCAGTCAGTCGTGGGCTGATCGAGCAAGCCCTTGACTGGGCCGGGATCACAAAGGTGCAATATGAGGCAAATGGCGAAAAGGCGCTCAACCGCCTGATCGCCGCGCCTGTGCATCTGGTGATCTCGGATTACAACATGCCCGGGATGGACGGGCTCCAGCTGCTTGAAGGCCTCCGCAGTAACAAGGCAACGCAAAGGATCGGCTTCATTCTTGTGACAGGAACGGCAAATCGAGAGCTGATCCAGCGGGGGATCGCCGCCGGCATGAACAATTTCATTGCCAAGCCCTTCACCAAGGAAGCGATGCTGCGCAGCATCGAACTGGTCACCGGCAAGCTGACATGAGCGGAGATGTCCGCTTGGCAGCCTGTGGCGGAACAGACGTTGACAGAAGCGTCTCATTTCATTCGTTACTTGAACGGATCGCTGGGGAACTCGGCTCCCTGAGCATGCAATTGACTCAGATCGATCATGCTTTGGGAGAAACGCTTTCACGCAATGAGATACCAGATCATGCAACATTGCAGCAAATCGACAGGCTCCGACAGGAGCTTGAAGGGCTGCAGCACTTCGCCGAAACCCTCGGGAAAACCGTTGACAACTCCGGTAGGTGCGATCCTGTCCGGGCAGCGGCGGGCTTGAAGCTCCGCGCTCAGTCCTCGCGACTATTGGGGCTGGAGACGGACGTTCCTTCAAGCGATCTGTGGTAGCCCGGTTCTGCGCAGGCTGCCGAACTGGGGCGACTGTCGGGGCATAGGAGCTGTGTCACGCGACAGACATTCGAAGCAGCGGGCCGGGCTCATGGATGCGCAGTCTCTCCGCTGCCCGGATCATCGCTTGGACGGGCCGTTGCGCATGGCGATGCGCGCTCTTGGCCTGACGTTCCGGCAACACGCCGATCACGCAGAGCGCCGGTTTTGCAGCCCTTGGGGTGAGAGATCACAGTCAGCTTGTTGTCTCAGTCTGAACTTCGACAAATGCGCCATCAGGGAAGCTGCCTCACGCGACAAGGCTTCACTGGCGGCGGTTGTTTCCTCGACCATCGCGACGTTTTGCTGCGTGGCGGATTCTACGCGCGCAACCGCCGAGTTGATATTCTCGATACCAGAAGACTGCTCATCTGCAGATGCCGCAATTGCTTCGAAATCACTGGAAAACGTCATGATCGCAGCGCCGACAGTCGACAGGGATGTGCTGACCTCCGAGACCAGTTGCACGCCTTTTGCGACATCTGCATTGCTTTGCAAAAGCAAGGCGCTGATCTCTTGCACGGATTCAGAGGATCGCTGGGCGAGGGCGCGCACTTCGGTTGCGACGACAGCGAAGCCACGCCCCGAATCCCCTGCGCGGGCCGCCTCTACCCCGGCGTTGAGGGCCAGCAGATTGGTCTGAAAGGCGATATCTTCGATAACATCGATGATTTTCGCGACGCGACGCGAGGAGTCCTGGATCGTTTCCATCGCCTCGACTGCGTGGGAAAGGGTCTCGCGCCCTCCTTTCGAGCTTTCGACCGAGAGCCGAACCGTGTCTTTTGCGCCCTTCGTGCGGCTATGCGCCGAGTTGACAAGATCGGTCAGAACCAGAAGCGTCGATGCGGTCTGTTCAAGTTCGTCGGCACTGTTTGCGGTTCTTCGGGAGAGGTCTTGCGCCGCCTGGGCAATGCTGCCGGAATCGGCGGCGATATTGCTGGCGCTGCGAAGAACTTCGGCGATCGTTGCATTCAAGGTTGCGACTGCCGCGTTGAAGTCGTGGCGCAGGCGTTCATAGCTTTCCTCAAAAGGCTCATCGATACTGGTGTCAAGATCGCCTGCGGCCAGGTTCCCAAGCCCTTCTGCCAGGGCCGATACCACCGCCGTCTGACGTGCCATTGCGGCGTTGCGGTCGGCTTCGTCCTGTTTTCTGATCCGCTCGCGCTCCAGCTCCATCTGTTGTTTTTCGATCATGCCATCACGGAAGATGTGCAATGCCTTGGAGAGCGTGCCTATTTCCCCCGAGCCGGGGCGAAGGTAGTCGACAGCGCTCAGATCGCCATTCGCAAGTGCTGTCGTGGCGTTGGTTGCATGCCCGATGGGTCGGATCAGGGTGATCCAGGCAACCACGGGCGATATGATGGCAATTGCCGCGCTCAAGACCGCGATCACCACCAGCAGGGTTACGGAACTGTCGATACGCGCCCCGATCATGCCGCCCAGGTTTTCGATCTGGCGAAGGGCGCGGACGCCGCGTTCATCTGACGTCGCGGCAATCTGGTTCAACATGTGATTCACCGAGCGAAAGCTCTGAACCGCGCTGGCTTCGGCACGAATGCCTTCGAGTCGCGCGGTTTCGAGCATGGCGCCGGGGGCTGTCAGATCGAGGATCTGCCGGATCGTGGGTGCCAGTACCACTGGCAGGCTGTCGAAAGTGTCGGTCAGAACCTTGCGGGCAGTCGCGATGTTCTGCACCTCGCGCGCATGTGCATCTTCTGAGCCGGACAGGGCAAGGCGCATGGCCATCGCGACAAGATCGCGCGCCTGCGTTTCCAGCGTCGAGGTTTCGAGCAGCGGGGTGACATCGCGCAACAGCAGGGTTTCGATCGAGGCGCTGTTGCTGGCCTGCGTATCCTCGACGTTCAGTTCCAGCATGAACACGAGCGTATCGATCACCATTGTCAACTTCCTGTCGATTTCGGGTGCGAAGCGAAGAATTTCGCCGCGGTGTCGCATCCCGGCGGCAGCGCCTCGGGTCAGCATCGCATTGGCCTGATCCGAAAGTTCTTCCAGCTCCGCAGTCAGATCGGCCAGATCGGAGCCAGGTATGATTTCGCTGGTCAGGTTCGAAATGCGCGCAACCGAGGCGATGGCCAGATCGCGAATGATCGATTGCGCCGCCGCATCGGTGCCCGGAACATAAAGCAGGGCCGCCCCCTGCAATGCGTTTACTTGCACTTGCAGCCCCAGAGCGACGCGCAAACCCCGAAAATCTCGCTCGACAAGTTGATCCAGCGCTGTCCCCAGTTGCTCCACGGCGTTCTCACCTCCGAGGAGCAGATTGAAATAGGCTTCGTCCCGAAGTTCCCGCACGCGTTCGGAAAGCTGGCTGTTCAGCTCGAAAAGCGCCTCGATTTCGGATTCGGTCGTGTGCGATGAGTGAAATCCGACCAGCTTTGCGTCGATCAGGCTTTCAAGATAGCCCGCAAGCTGCCGGACCGGATCCTGCCCCTCAGAGTCCCGGCTGAGCCCTGCCTCGTCCAGTGCAGAGCGCAGCTTTGACAGTTCGCTGCGCGTGACATCGCGTTGCTGTACAAGGCTGTCATGCGTTGAGGCAGACAGGATTGTCACCATGTGGCGGTTCATTTCCGCCACCACGGCTCCCAGATCAAGAGCCCTTCTCAAGACAGGAAGCTCGTTGGCGACCAGATTCTCCATGGCGGTGTTGGTATCGCGAAAAACACCCAGACTGACCGCGACCGATACCCCCGTCGTTGCAATCAGTGTCAGGATGATTGCACCGATCTTGGCGGCGATGCGGTCGCGCCGTCTGTTATACCATTCCCGCATCGCTTGCTCTCCCGCATCTTTCGAGCGGGGCGTTGTCGCCACGCCGGATTTCTATCTGCGCGGTGAACACGGGGCGCTCAGCCTCCCGCACCCAGCTGCATGATTTCACCGTCAGGCGAGATCACTGTAAGAAAGACGTCATCAAGGCCCTGATTGTCGCCCGGCCCGAATTTCAGGACCATGCCGTCGATGTCGACATCCCTGAGCTCCTGCAAGGTGGCAAGAAAATGCGCGCGCGTCAGTTCCGGGCCAGCCGCTTCAAGTCCGGCAAGTGTGAAGCGTCCGACCAGATAGCCTTCGAGCGAGACGAAACCCGGTGTGGCGGCAGGGTCCAGAGCGGCCAGTGCCTCGGTGTAGCGCCGGACGACCGGGATCGAAATGTCATAGGGGTAGGGAACAACCTGTGAAATGATCACTCCGGCGCCTTCCGCGCCAAGTTCGCGCACGAAGGCATCGGTGCCAACGAAAGAGATATTGACGAAGGTTGCATCAAACTTCACCTGCCGCGCCGTGCGAACGAATTCGGCCATCGGATGATAGGGGCCGACCATGACGACGGCATCCGGCTTGCTGCGCCGCAGGTCCAGCAGCGCTCCGCGCACTGCGGTGGTGTTGCGTGCGAAAGGAGCCTGGGCCACAAGCGTCATGCCGCGACGCTCCAGCGCGGCGACAGTGCCTGAAAGCCCTGCGCGGCCAAAGCCGTCATCCTGAAACAGGATCGCGATATGCTTCATGCCGCGCTCATCGACGAGGTGCCGGATCCAGGTTTCGGTTTCGGCGTCGTAGGAGGCGCGCACATTGAACACATTCTTCAGCGTGGGGTTGCGTAAAAACGCGGCGCCGGTGAAAGGCCCGATAAAGGGGAGGCCGGCCTCTGTCGCGAGGGGCTGCGTCGCCTGTGATGTGGGTGTTCCGACCGGGCCGACCAAGGCCAGATGCGCATCGCCCGCGATGACATCGCGCGTTTGCGTGGCAGAAAGCTCGGGTTCATACCCGTCATCAAATGCGTCCAGCCGGATCATCCTGCCATGGATCCCCCCGGCGCGATTCGCTTCGTCGAAGGCGGCGCGCAGGCCAAGGTTCATGCCCTGACCAAGGGCACCGGCGGGGCCTTCCGTTGCTGCAACTTGCGCAAAAGTGACGGATTCCGGTGCAACCCCCTGCTGGGCGGAGGCCTGCCCGGCGAGGAGAAGTGCAAGTGCGGTCAACCCGCTGAGAACCTGTTTCATGGAACACTCCTTGGCAAATCCTGCATTGTGAATACGTGGATCTGTCTAAGGAAAGCTTAACCGGCAGTTGAAATAGCCACCGCCCGGAAGGGTTTGCTCCCTTCCGGGCGGTAGTGCCCGATCATAGTGTCAGGCGGCTGGTCCAGAGCATTGCCCGCCTGCGCGTCACGCGGGTGCTGGCGCCTGCACGACCGGGGCGAAGCCGCCATAGATCATTCGCGTCATGTCGAAGGGGCACTCGAACTCACCAAAGCGCGGGTCTTCGAAGATGCGGGCGTTTCCGGCATCGCGGGCGGCGCGGTCGGGCCATTGCACCCAGGAAAAGACCACGGCCTCATCGGGCTTCGCGGCGACAGCGCGGCGGAAATCGGTAAGTTCGCCCTCGGGCAGATCGGTTTCCCAGGTCTCGACGCACCAGACCGCGCCATGCTCCATGAAGATCGGATCGCAGTTGCGGGCGAAACTGGCGAAAGCCTCGCGCGCGTCACGCGGGATCGCGATCACATAACCGTCGAAAAACCCGCCCGGCTGTTGCGCCCCCAGTTCCAGTACCGGTTCGAAATTGCCCCAGATCACGCGCTTGCCGTCGAAGGGCATCGGGTTCTTCTCCGGATCGACGCGCGGGTCGCTCATCGCGGCCTGAAAACCCTTGTCCATCGTGGCCTTGTCCGGCCAGCTATAGAAGGAAAACACAATGCTTTCCTCTGGCTCGGCCAGCACGGATTGCGGGAAGGAGGTCACTTTGCCCGGTGGCACATCCTCGCCCCAGCCCTCGACAGCGGCACTCAGCCCGTGATCGAGGAAAGCTTCCGCCGCAAGCGCGGCATGGCGGATGAAGGCGTCGCGATTGGCGGTCGGGACGGCAGCGATGAATCCGGTGATGCTGGTCATGTTGGTTCTCCTTATCTGGTCGGGGTGGCACGGGAATAGATCAGAAGCAGGCTGCCGCTGGAAAAGCACTGGCAGTCGGTCAGCGTGAGGTCGAGCGGCTGGGCGATCCCGTCAAACAGCGTGGTGCCGCGCCCGATGGCGACAGGATAGAGCATGATCTCGATGGCATCGAGCAGCCCCAGCGGCGCAAGCGTGCGGATCAGCGTGGCGCTGCCGAGGATCGTCATGTCCGGCCCGTCACCGGCCTTGAGGGCGCGGAATTCTGCGGCCAGATCGCCGCTCAGAATGCGGGCTGGTCCCCAATCGGTGTGCTCAAGCCCGTTCGAGACCACGATTTTCTGTGCCCGGTTCATGCCTGCGGCGATGGCGGGGTGACTCTGTGCTGCCTCGGGGCGGGGCCAGAACCCGGCCATATGCTCGTAGGTCCGCCGCCCGAAGACCAGTGTTTCGCCGCGCGCGAGCTGTGCTTGCGAAAATGCCAGTTCTTCGGGGCCGTGCCGGGTCCAGGACAGATCGCCGCCCGGCCCGGTAAAGAAGCCATCAAGGGACTGGAAGGTGAAGCTGGTCAGGCGGGGCATGGCGCTAGCTTCGGGCCGCAACATAGGCGGCATAGCTGTCGAGGATCGCCTGCCAGCCATCGCGCTGCATCTCGACCGGGTGAGAGCTTTCAGGGTCGAAAACCGTGGTGACGCGGGTGCCGCCTTGTTCGGATACAAAGCGCGTGCGGGCCATGCGCCCGTCATCAAGGCGCAGGGACAATGCGTTCGGTGCATCGACCGCTTCATAGATGGCGGCGAAATCAAACCCCATGGATCCGTCGCGCGCTTCCATCCGGGCGACATGGCGACCGCCGGGCCGCAGATCGACCTGCGCTGTCGGGCAATGCCAGTCGGGCGACGCCTGATTCCACTGCGTGATCGCATCGGGTGAGGTGAAGGCGGCCCATGCGTCAGCGGGTGCGGCGGGAACAAGGGTTTCGACAGTGATCGGGCTGGTCATGGGTATCTCCTTTGCGGCTGAAGGGCTGGCCGGTCACAGATGCGCGGTAACAGCGGGGGGCGTGTCGAAGCGGTCCTGCGCGCCATCGAGATAGATGACGGGCAAGGCGGCGCGCGCCTCGGGCGTCAGGCCGTCAAGGCAGGCGATGTTCAGCGCCACGCCGCTGCCATCGCTCACCATGCCGAAGGGTTTGACCCCGCAGATGGTGCAGAAACGGTGCCGGATCCGCCCTGCGCCGAAGCGATATTCGGCGAGTTGTGCCTCGCCCGCGATCAGCCGGAACTGGTCAGCGGGCACGAAGGCGAGCCAGATGCGCGTCATCGCGCAGATCGAGCAATTGCAGCGGAACGTGCCTGCATCGAGATCGGCCTCGGCGTTGAACCGCACGGCGCCGCAATGGCACTGGCCGGTATAGGTCTGGTATGGCATGGGCGTCTCCGGTTGAGTGGGATCAGGCGGGTTCGTAGCGCAGGCGGATCACATCGCCGTCGATCAGATCATGGCCGATCAGGCGCAGCGCGGGTCGCTGGCCGGTGAAATAGGGGGTGCCCTGTCCCAGCACGACAGGGTGCAGGTAGATGCGGTACTCGTCGATCAGCCCGCGCGCGCCGAGATATCCGGCAAGGGTTGGGCCTGCGACCTCGATCTCGCCCTCCTGCGTGGATTTCAGCGCCTGCACGGCGGTCTCGACATCGCCGCTGATCAGGTTCGCGTTGGGGCCGAGGGTTGCGAGCGTTTGCGAGACCACCCATTTCGGCTGCTTCCGCCAGACTGCGGCAAAACCCGCGCCTTCGGGCTCCCAATCGGGGTGATCCTCGTCCCAATAGCGCATGATCTCGTAGATCCGCCGCCCATAGAGGCTGCCGGTCTGGGCCGCCGCCTCGTCGATGAAATGGCGAAACAGGCGCGGCCCCGGCGCGAAAGCGTTGTGATCGACGAAACCGTCAAGCGACATGTTCATGCCAAAGACGAGCCGGGCCATGACCCTATCCCCGCCTTGCGGCGTCGATGGCGGCGTGATCGATCTTCTGCATGGTCATCATCGCCGCAAATGCGCGCGCGGCCTCGTTCCCGCCTGCGGCCAGTCCCTCGGTCAGGGTGCGGGGCGTGATCTGCCAGTTGACGCCCCAACGGTCGGAACACCAGCCGCAATCGCTTTCACGCCCGCCGTTATTCACGATGGCATTCCAGTAGCGGTCGGTTTCTTCCTGCGTGTCGGTGGCGATCTGAAACGAGAAGGCGCAGGTCTGCGGAAAGACCGGCCCGGCATTCAGCCCCATGCAGGGGATGCCGCAGACCGTGAACTGCACGACCAGCACATCGCCCGCCTTGCCGCCCGGAAAATCGCCGGGCGCGCGGCTCACGGATTTCAGTTCACTATCGGGAAAGACCGAGGCATAGAAACGCGCCGCCGCTTCGGCCTCGCTGTCGAACCACAGGCAGATGGTGTTCTTTGCGATTTCCGGTGCGGCCCCGCTCATGTCTCTGTCCCGGGCTGCAGGATCGCCCAGCGGATGCCGAACGGGTCCGTCACCATGCCCCAGTCATCGCCCCAGAACTGGCGCGCATAGGGTTCCACGATCGTGCAGCCTGCGGCGACCGCCCGGTCCCACCAGGTACGTCCATCGCTGACGACAAGCTGCATATGGGCGCCGCGCAACCCGCCCTCGTCGGTATTCATGTCAGTCATCATCAGGCAGCCGCCATTGATCTCGATCTGCAGATGCATGAATTTGCCGGGCTGCTCCGGGTCCGGCATGCGGCCATGATCGGTGGCGCCGAAGGCTTTGATGTAGAAATCCGCGGCCTCACCGGCACGACCGGCAAAGCCGAGATAGGGGATCACGCCGCGCATCATCGCATCATCGGGGCGGGTTTTCTGCAGTGTTTCGGTCATTTCGGGCACCTCCTGTTTGCAAGTTTCGCGCTGTTCGTTGCCGGAGCGACTTGCGCTGAGTCGTTTACTTTGATATCAAACTAACATGGCTGAGACAACCCCCGACCTGTTGCCCCTCGAAACCGTCCTGCATATCCGCGACACCTGCCTGTGTCTTGCGGCGCAGCGGGCGGCGCGGCGACTGGCGCGCCGCTTCGATACGGTGCTGCGCCCCTTCGGCCTGACCAACGGGCAATTCTCGCTGATGGTGGCACTGAACCAGCCCGAACCGCCGCCGATGGGGCGGCTTGCGCCCTTTCTGGCGATGGATCCGTCAACCCTGACCGCAGCGGTCAAGCCGCTGGCACGGCGCGGGCTGTTGGTGGTCGAGCCCGATCCTCAGGATCGCCGCTCGCGCCGGTTGCGGATCACGCCCGACGGCGTGGCGCTGATGCGACAGGCGGCAGAGGTCTGGCGCGTGGCCCATGCCGAGATCGATGCGGCCCTGCCGCCGGAAGTGCCGGACGCCCTGCGCATAGGGCTGGGGCAGGTCGCGGCCCTGCCTGTGAGCGCAGCATAGTCCGACCCCGGCGCCAGGCCAGACTGACAATCCCGCAATATAGGGCCTGCGACCTGCTTCTCTCGGTCGTGAGATGCGCATGGAAGCTGGATATTTTATGCAGATCCGTCCAGACTGGGGCTGACCGCATACATTTGTTCCGTGGGAAGATGCAAAGATACCCTGTCATGAAGTTTGCCTGTGCTTTCGGAATCTGCATGGGTTTTGCAGCGCCCGCAGCGCTTGCGCAGGTGCCCGAAACCAGCGCCTGCCTGATATTGCCGCATGACGTGGTGGAACTGGCTGTTCCGGTCGATGGCATTCTGGCGCAACTGCCGGTTGACCGGGGTGATCGCGTTCATGCACACCAGATCGTGGCCCAGCTGGACGCGGCGATGGAAGAGGTCGAGATCGCAGCGGCCCTTGCCCGGTCGGGCAACACCTCTGCCATTGCAAGCACTCAGGCGCGGCTTGATTTTCTTCAGGCCGAGGCGGCGCGCAGCGATGAACTGGTTCAGCGCAATGTCGCGGCGCAGCGCGTGCGCGACGAAGCCCTGATGGGTATGGAAATGGCCCGCGCAGACCTTGAGGAAGCGCGTCTTGCGCAACAGATTGCCGAGATCGAAGCGCAACTGGTCCAGACACGGCTGGAGCGCAAGACCGTACACAGCCCGATTGCGGGTGTCGTCACCCGGCGCGATGCTGCGGTCGGCGAGTTCCGTGCCGCCGGTGCCGCGCTGATGACGATTGCGCGGACCGACCTTCTCCGCGTCGAAGCAATCGTTCCGATCATGCATCACCCGGCAGTCGCGCTGGGCCAGCGCGTCCTTATCCGGCCCGAACCGCCTTTTGAGGCGCTGCATGAAGCTGAGATCACCGTGATTGATCAGGTCTTTGATGCCGCCACCGGCACATTCGGACTGGTGGCAGTCCTGGACAATGCCGAGGGGAAATTGCCGGCTGGATTGCGCTGCAACATGCAATTCGAGTGACAGCCCGTATCGCGATATCTCCGGGGCGGAACTACGGAAGACTGCGGCACAGTCTGCATGAATTCCTGCGAGTCGGGTGGGGGCTGGCTTCCGCCACGTCAAGTTCTGATTGACTTTGTTTGGTCAGGTGGCAAGCTGGCTTTCATGTGAAAGTGATACTTCATCGCTGATTCGTCCGGCAATGGATTTTCCGCTGCGGTCGTCAGTTCAACCGGTATGTTCGTCGGTTCATTATTGTTACCGGAACAGATTTGATGCCAAAGGACACGCTCCCCGGACCTGAGGACAGCCGCGCGCCGGAAGCTGAAGCGGGGCCTTTCGGGCAGGTCTATCTGGAAACGCTGGAGCAACGGCTGCTTCTCTCGGCCGATTTCTTTCCTGTGGCGGGAACGATCGAATTGCCGGGCGAAGAGGATGCCTATGTCCTTGTCCTGTCCGAGGCGACGCGGATTCATGTGGATGCCGTGTCGCAGGGTGATTTCGAATGGCGCCTGACCAGCGTCGCCGGGGATGAACTGGCGGGCGCGCGGCTGGATCGAACGAATGGCCGCTTTGCCACTGCGCCAGCCGCCATAGCCCTTGCAGAAGGCACGTATCGCTTCACGGTCAGCGGCATCGGCGCGGCGACGGGGGCCTATCACTTCGACCTGCGCGACCTCTCCGATGCAACCCCGATCATTCCGGGCGTCGCGGTGACGGGCGAGCTGCCGACCGGGCGCGAAACCGCAAGCTATTCTGTTATGGCCGAAGCGGGCGAGCGCCTTGCCGTGATCGTCGACACGCGCGACGGCACTGGTGCTTTCGATCTGCAGATACGCATCACCGGACCCACGGGGCAGTCGGTGCTCGACACCACGACCCAGACGGACACCCTCCGTAGCAGTCTGCGTCTGCCGGTCAGCGGGGAATATGTGATCACTGTCGAGGGCGCGTCGGGGACGGGCGATCCGGTGCAATTCGGGTTCACGCTTGATCGTGTGCTGGACCCGGTCAATTCTCCGCTCGACGGTACGGAACCGCTGATCGTGCCCGGCGCTCGTATCGACGGCGAGATCGACATATCCGGCGGCGCCGATAATTTCCGCTTTTCAGCGCCGGATGGCGGGATTTTCCTGCTCGATGCCTTGCGCGGCGCGGAAAATACCGTGCCCGCGCAGGCGCTGCGGGTTGCCCTGATTGACACCTACGGCGACACGATCCTTAACGAGCAACTGCTGTTCGGGGACAGGCTGGTCTATGTTCCGCCCGGCGATCACCTGATCCGGGTCAGTAGTTCTGTGCCATCGCAGTATTCCTTCGCCTTGCGGAATCTGACAACTGCGCCCGTTCTTGATTTCGGGACAGCCGAAACCGTTTCGTTCAACTCCGCCTCGGAGAGTGCGGTCTATCGTTTCAACGCCAGCGCCGGGGATGTCATCCGCGTGATGCCAGAGCCTGTCGGCTCGGTCAGCGGCATGACATGGGAAATCCGCGATCAGGCGGGCCAGGTTGTGACCAGCAGCAGCGGGATATTCCGCACTGTGCTGGCACAATCGGGCACTTATCATCTGTTGTTGCGCGGAAATCTGACATCGGGCGGTGCGCGCGAAGTGACCTTCACGCTTGATCGCATTACCGACACAGCCGCCGATCTGGCGCTTGGCACCGCCCAGTTCGGCACGCTCGCGCCGGGGTCACGCCACAGTTACAGTTTCGAGATTGCCGACGAAGGGCTCGTCGCCATTGACAGCCTGTTGTCCAGCTCCCTGCGCTACACGCTCGACGGGCCGTCAGGCCGTCTGGTCGATGCGCGCACGCTCAATTCCGCATCGGTCTATTCCGACACGCAATACCTCTCGCCGGGTACTTATGTTCTGAGCATCAGCGGAAGCGGATTTAACAGCGGAGATTACGGGTTCCGGCTGGTCACTGCGCCGGATACGGCCACACTCGCGGCGGGCGGCACACTGGAAGGACGGATCGAACAGCAAGCCGGTGTGCAATTGCACCGGATTGATCTGGCCGATGGCGAGACGCTTACAGTGGGAACCCTCAATCGGGGCGGTGGCGCGGGCAATTTCTCGCTTCTCGCCGCAGATGGCCGCATCATCACGCGCCAGTCGCTTGGTGGCACATTCGGGCCCGTCACGGCGATTGGTGCGACGCATTATTACCTCATGGTCGATGCCCAGTACGCCACGGCAACGCTGGATTACACCCTGCTGCCAAGACTTGCGCAGCATACGCGTGCTGATCTGACACTCGGCACAGTGGTCACGGCGCAGCTTGACACGCCATCCAGCCGCGCGATCTATGACTTCACCCTCGACAGCGACCGCCGTTTGCATTTTGACTCGCGCCTGTCCAGCCCATCGGGGCAGTTCAGGGTGTTCGATGCCGTCGGGCGCGAAATCGTTTCAAGCAGTCTGACCTCGGATGGCGTACAGAACCTGTTTGCGCTTGCCGCCGGTGCCTACCGGCTGGAGGTATCGTTCAGCGGACAGAATTCCGGCGTTCTGCCCTTCCGCCTGATTGATGCTGATGCCGCCGCCCTGATCGAGGTGAATGCCGAGCATACGGTGACACTCTCGCCCGCCCGGGGGAACGAAGTGCGGCGGATTGCACTGAGCGAAGGCGCGCTTTTGTACTTCGACGATATCGCCCGACTGGGCGGCAGTCACACGGCGCGGCTATATGATCCGTCCGGCCAGCAGATACAGCGTATGACCGGTGCCGATATCCAAGCCATCCGTATTCCTGCCTCAGGCGTCTATTACCTTGTGCTGGAAGGGCAGCAATCGGCATCGGCCGATACCGAGGGCAGCTACACATTTGCGCTATGGGAACGACGCGACCGCGCCACGCCCATGACGCCGGGGACCGTTGTGTCCGGTCAGATTGAACGGCCCGGCGATATCAACCGGCATAGCTTCGAGATTGATACGCCGGGGCGGTTCCATCTCGATTCGCGCACCAATCTCGGAACTCTGGCCTGGGAACTGCGCAGCATCGAGACAGGTTTCGTCGTGGCAGGGCGCAACTTCAACAGCCAGGCCAATCAGCGCGAGCAAATCGTTGATCTGGTGGCCGGGCGCTATGAGATTTTCGTCACCGGCAGCAATCACGCAACCGGTGAATATACCTTCAATCTTGCTCATCTTGGTGCCGCGCCGCTGATCGAGGCGGGCACGACGACCACGGTCCTCATCGTCCCGCAAGCCAGTGCATCCTTCCGCTTACCCCTGCAGCGCGGCGAAGAGATCACATTCACCCCCGGTTCCCTGTCCGGCACAGGGTTCGGCGCCGGTTCCTTCCGGTTGCGGGTGATCGACCCCCACGGAAATGAAGTCATCTCGCGCAGTTTCCAGGGCAGTGAAACTCTCGTTTCGCGCTGGGATGGCGCCTATTCCGTCATCATTGATGCTGGCCATAATGTCACATCGGAACTGAACCTTGCCCTGACACTGAGCGCGGTCACGCCCGTCACCGGAGCGGCGGTTTCAGGCGGGTCATTCGCCATCGGCGATCTTGTCGAGGGCGCGATTGCTGATCCCGGCGGCATTGCCGGCCATGTATTTACCCTGACCGAGACAACCGCGCTGGTGTTCGACAGCCGCAGCGCAACCGGGGTCATTCAGTGGCGCATCGAGGATGAATTCGGCAACCGCACCGACCCGC
The DNA here is from genome assembly GCF_001884735.1 of Natronohydrobacter thiooxidans. Lineage (GTDB taxonomy): Bacteria > Pseudomonadota > Alphaproteobacteria > Rhodobacterales > Rhodobacteraceae > Roseinatronobacter > Roseinatronobacter thiooxidans_A. The sequence continues at coordinate 170,400 of NZ_MJAP01000002.1, forward strand.
GCGCGCTGAATGCGAGTTTGCTGAACGGCTATTTTGGCGTTGGTTTCGACAATCCCGGCCATATTCTGCTGGGACCGGGCAGCTATCGCCTGGCACTGTCGGCCACGGGCAGCAATACCGGCAGCTACGCGTTCCGGCTGATCGATCTTGCCGCCGCCGAACCGATCACGCCGGATGTGCCCGTGACTGTCGCGCTCGATCCGGGAAATTCGGTACGCGTGGCCGGTTTCGATGCGCAGGCCGGGCAGCAGGTTTTTCTCGATGCAGTGGGCGTCACCGGGGGCAATCCGGCATCGGGTGCGTTTCAGTTGCTTGCGCCTGATGGTGAGATCATTTCCTTCCAAAGCGGAAACAGCCGTTCGCTTCAGGACACGCCCCTTGCCCGGATCGCGCAGACCGGGCGCTATCATCTGCTGATTTCAGGCAGCAATACCGGCGCCGCGCCCTTTGCCGTCGACTTCACTCTGCGCGCGGTCACGCTGCGAGAGGCCAGCGTCGCGACCGGAGTGCCTATCTCTGGCAGTTTCACCGAACCGCGAGAGGTGTTCCGGTATCACTTCAGCCTTGATCAGGCGACCGTGCTGGCGGTCGAAAGCCAGACCGGTACGTCGCAACTGTCCTGGGTTCTGCGCGACAGCACTGGCCAGATTGCCGCGCGGTCGTTGAGTTCCATGCGCCCCCTGGGCGGAGATCTTTATGCGCTGGCTGCCGGAGATTATGAGATCGAGCTGCAATATTCCGGCTCGGCGGAAACTGTGCCTTTTCAGTTCACCTTGCTGGATCTCGATGCCGCGCCGGTAGTGGTCGCACCCGATGGCAGTGACACTGCGACCTTCGATATTGTTATCCCGACGGGCGCGCGTACCGGAATGGTGCAGATGCAGCTTTCCGCCGGTGACCGGTTTCATGCCTGGCGCAGCGACGGGTCGGGGCCTGCGGGCTCTCTGAACATCGTCGGGCCCGGCGGCGCGCTGCTGCTGGACGGGTTTCAGGGCGGGGATCCGGGCACATTTGTCGTGCCACTCACCGGGCGCTACGTTTTCGTGCTCGACGCCAATGCCGTGCAACCCGCGGGGGCGGCGCTTGAACTCTCCTTGCACCGTCCGGATCAGCGTCAAGAGACCATCGCGCTGGGCGCGACGGTCGAGGGCAGTATCAGTGTGCCGGGCGACCGCGTTGCCTATGATTTCACCATGGCCAGCGGTGGGCAGGTCTATATCGACACCCAGTCCAGCCTGTCCGGCATCGGCTGGGAACTTGTCGGCCCGCGCGGTATGGTCGAGACCGGCAGCTTCGGCAGTGACAGTGGCACCACGCAGATTCTGGGTCTGACGGCAGGCAGCTACCGTTTCATCGTTTCGGGCAACCGCTCGCTGTTCGCGGTGGATGATTTCACCGGTAATTTCCGGTTCCGCCTGATCGATCTCGCCGCCGCCGCACCTGTAACCGCAGGCAGTTTTCTGGATGTGACGCTTTCGCCGGGCAATGCGACGCGCGCATTCACCTTTGATGCGACGGCGGGCGATGCGCTTTACCTGCGTGTCCTTGAGGCCGATGGCTCCGCCAACCGACGCGTGATCTCGCCTTCAGGCACGGTTCTGAGCACCACCGGATTCGCCTCTGATATCAATGCGCTGCGGCTGCCCCAGAGCGGGACCTATCTCTTGCTGGTGGGCGGGTCGGAGAACCGTACCGCTGAATCCCGCTTCGTCTATAACCTGTTCACCAATCGCAACGCGCAGCCTGTCAGCCTGCACCCCGAAGCCCCCGGCGCCGATCTTGGGCCCTCCGGGCTTTCGGTCACGCGGGCGGGCGGGGCAGCGGTGCAGGCCGGGGCCCCCGTCACTGTCCAATGGCAGACCGAAAACCGTGGGAGCGCGGATGCCGGCGCATTCAACGAGCGGCTGATCGTGCGCAATCTGGATCTGGGATCCGTCATCGCTGTGCTCGATCTGCCCGCCGAAGGACTGGCGGCAGGGGCCTCGCGGGCCAATCTGATCACACTGGTCCTGCCCGCAGGCGCGGCAGGAACCGGTGCGCTGTCATTCCTGCTCGAAACCGACTGGCTCAATGCGGTCCCCGAGCCGGGCAGCACCGGAATTGTCGAAGGCGGCAGCGTCTCAACCCAGCTTGTCGCTCTCAGCGATGAATTGCCCGATCTTGTGGTCAGGGATATCACGCTGGGCCCGGCCAGCGCGGATTGGCAGCCGGGGGATCCGGTCACGGTCTCATGGGTGACGCGCAATGACGGGTTGGCCGAAGCAGCGGGGCCCTGGGCCGAACAGATCCGCATTCGCAACACGCTCACCAACACTGAAATCCTGCTTGCTGAACTGCCCTACGATGATGCGCCCATCGCGGCGGGCGCCGAAGTGGCGCGCAGTTTCACCTTTACCTGGCCCGGCGGCGCGGCGGCGACGGGCAGCTTCGATGTCACGGTTTCAACCGATACTGACGATGCTGTCACCGAAGGCAATGCCGAGGGCACAGCAGCCTTCAACAACAGTACCACAACCCGCTTCGTTTCGGCTGCTGATCTGGTGGTCGAAAATCTGCGCATCGAGGGCGCGCCCGCTGCGGGTGGGCAGGTCACGATTGTCTGGGATGTCGTCAATCAGGGAAATGCGACCACGCGGGCGGAATGGAGTGACCGTGTCACGCTGCGCCGCGTCGGCACGACGAGCGCGTTCTTCAATACTGCGGTGGCGGTTGAGCCGGGCGCTGGCAGTATGCTTGCCCCCGGCGCGCGGCTTGAACAGCGCCTGAGCGTGACCCTGCCCGCCGGGCAGGCCGGAACGGGCGATATTCTTGTCACGGTCACGGCCAATCGCAGCGCCACTGGCGTGATTGGACTGGTCGAGGCCCTGCCGACCGGCGCAACCGGGGCCAATAACAACACCGCGACGGTGCAATTCACCGCAGCCGAGGTCGCGCTGGCCGATCTGCGCGTGTCAGATCTGGTCGCGCCCGCGAGCGCCATCGGCGGCACGCTCATCCCGGTCAGCTGGACCGTCACCAATATCGGCGGGGTTGTGACGGATGCCGGTGAATGGATCGACCGGATTGTGCTGTCGCCCGATGGCGCGACCGGCACGGGCGACGATATCGTGCTGGCCGAAATCGCGCGTAGCGGTGCCCTGGCTGCAGGGGAAAGCTATGCGCGCATGGTCGAGGTGCAACTGCCTGCTAATCTGGACGGGCTGTTCACGCTCTCTGTGATCACCGACGCCGCGCAGGCGGTCACGGAACCCGATACCCGCGCTGACAACACCATCACGACGGACCTGACTTTGAGCGCCCCTGCCGCCGATCTGACGGTCGAGGCTGTACTGGCCCCCGCTTCGGCGCTGTTCACGGATGTGCTGAATGTGACATGGCGTGTGCGCAATATCGGTGAACATGCCGCGCTGGGGGGCTGGGAAGATGAAGTCTTCCTGTCCAGCGATCCGGTGCTTGGTGCGGGCGATATCAGTCTGGGCCGCATCGCGCGCAGCGGACCGCTGGAGGCTGGCGAAAGCTATACTGCAAGCGGCAGCTTCACCATTCCCGGTGGCGTCACCGGGCCCTATTATCTGCTGGTGCACAGCAATGCCGATGGCGGCGTTTTCGAAGGCGACGCGCTGGAGAATAATATCGGCGCGACCCTTGCCCCGACGGCGATCACCATTGGCCCCGCACCCAATCTGACCGCAACCGGCATCACTGTGCCGACCGAGGCCGCGCCGGGGCAGCCGCTTGTAATTGAATGGAGCGTCGAGAATACCGGCGCGGGGCCTGCGCGCGCGCCATGGTCCGACCGGGTATTCCTGTCCACGGATGGCACATTGGCAGGTGCGGTGATCCTTGGCACGGTGGCGCGGCCCTTTGATCTGCAGCCCGGAGAAAGCTACACTGCCAGTCTGACCGTGCCTTTCCCCGATATCGAAGGCGGCAGCTACAGCATCATCGTCCAGTCGGATGTGACATCGCGGGTCTTCGAGGGCGGACAAGAGGCGGACAATCTGATTGTCAGCGGCCCGATCTCCGTGGCGCGGCCCGATCTTGTCATCTCTGCACTGCAGGCGCCTGGTCTGGTGACATCGGGCGAGGTGATCGAGATTGATGTCGATTTCGCCAATTCCGGCAGCGGGCAGGCAGGTGCCGGGCGCGTTGATCTTGTCGTGCTGTCGCGCGACACCCTATTCGATGCCGATGATATTGTGCTGGCGCGTTTTGACCGAGATCAGGCGCTCGCTGCGGGGGACGTGCTGTCCGAGCGGATCACTGCCCAGATACCGCTTGCGCTGTCGGGTGAGTTCCACATTCTCGCGATCACAGATGCCGAGGCGCAGATCATTGAAACCGACGCGCTCAACAACACCGCCACCGCTGCGCTGACCGTCAATCTGGCACCCCATGCCGATCTTGTGGTCAGCGATGTGACCGCGCCTGCCCTCACCATCCGCGATCCGGCCACGATCACCGTGTCCTGGCGGGTCGAGAATATCGGCACCGGGACCGGTGCGGAAACGGGCTGGATCGACCGCGTGATGGCCTCGCGCGACGGGACGATCGGCAACAGCGATGATTTCGTGCTTGGTGAGTTTGTGCGCGATGGCGCGCTGGCTCTGGGGGAAAGCTATGAGGCGGTGCTTGATATCGTGCTGCCGCCACGGTTCTCCGAGCGGCTGGTGATCTATGTCGAAACCGATGCCGAAGGCGCGGTTTTCGAGGCTGGCAAGCGCGACAACAATATCGCCGTTGTTCCCGGCTTCGTCGATATCATGCCCCAGCCCTATGCCGATCTGGTTGTCAGCGCGGTTCACGCCGATAGCGAAGGGGCCAGCGGGCAGATGATCGACCTGTCATGGACCGTCGAGAATCTGGGGATCGGTGTCACCGATCAGGCGGTCTGGACCGACCGCGTGCAGCTTTTCGCCAATCCCGATGGCACCGGGCAGTTGCTGTCACAGAATTTCACCCATGTCGGCGCACTCGCCGCGGGCGAGGGGTATACGCGCGATGCGCAGATCCGCCTGCCCGACGGGATAGACGGCACGGTCTATCTGCGCGTGCGCACGGGCGGGCCGTTCGAGTTTATCTTCACGGACAACAACATGTCTGTGTTGGTCCCGCTGGATGTCACCCGCAGCCCGTCGCCCGACCTCACTGTGGTCGATCTGGCCTTGCCCGACACGGCCATCGAAGGCGCGGCCATCGACATTGCGTGGCGCGTCGAGAATCTGGGCGCGGCACCCGCTTCGGGGCGCTGGGTGGATTCGGTCTATCTGGAAGCGGTGGATGGCGGCGCGCGACAGCTCATCGGGCGCTATGCGACCGAAACAACCCTTCAGGCCGGGCTCGGTTATCAGCGTACTGAACGCGTGAGCCTGCCGCAGCGACTGGTGGGCAGCTACCGGCTTGTTGTCGTCACCAATGAAAGCGGCACGCTTTTCGAGGATGGCGCCGCCGCGCAGAACAATCTGGCCACAAGTGCGGATGTGATGACCATTGCGCCACTGCCACGCCCCAACCTTCAGGTGGCCGCGATTGTGGCCACGGATGGCGTTGCCGCCGGTGGCACGGTTTCGGCGGAATATGAGATCATCAATCAAGGCAGCGTCACGGCCTCGGGCAACTGGATTGACCGGGTGTATCTGTCGCTCGATCCCTTCCTGTCCCCGGATGATCTGCTTCTGGGCAGCTTTCAGAACATTTCGGCGCTTGCGCCCGGCGAAAGCTATTCCGCGGTGACCGGGCCGCTGGTGGTGCCGCTGCGCTTTGGCGGGCCTGCCTATATCATCGTGTCAACCGACGCGCTTTCGCAGATCGATGAATTTCCGAACGAGGGCGACAATATCGCCGCGACGCAAATCCAGATCACACCGGCGCTCAAGCCTGATTTGCTGGTCGAGCAGGTGATCGCGCCGGTTCAGGCGGTGGCTGGTGCGCAGATCGAGCTGCGTTTCTCGGTGACGAATGCCGGTCTGAACCCCACTTTCGTGAGCAACTGGACCGACAGTATCTGGCTTGCCCGCGACCCCCGGCGCCCCAGCCCCCTGCCGCCCGCCGATCCGACAAGTGGTGGGGTCGATTTCGTCAGCGGCAACAGCGCGATCCTGTTGCGCAGCCTGCCGCATTCCGGCGTGCTGGCGCCGGGTGAACGATACGAGGACAGCGCGCTGGTCACCATCCCCGACACTGTGGAAAGCGGGCGCTATTACCTGACGGTCTGGACCGATTCCACTGATCTGGTGATCGAGGACACGCTTGCAGGTAACGAAAACCCCGACGACCCTGACGAGATCGACAGCAATAATTATCGTGGCCGGGCCATCGATATTCTGGCCTTTGTGCCGCAACTGCCCAATCTGGTTCCCGAAACGATCTCGGTTGACGGGCCGGTGGTGGCCGGGCAAAGCCCGCTCCGGGCTAGCTGGACAGTCGAAAATCAGGGCAACGGCCCGATTGATGCCGATGCGCGCTGGGTTGACAGGGTCTATGTCAGCGACAACCCGGTTTTCGGGGCGCCGGGCGCGCAGGTCTGGCTGGTGGGCGAGGTTGCGCGCACAGGGCCGCTGGCCACAGGCGCACGCTATCAGCAAAGCGTCGAGATCGACCTGCCGCCCTCGGTGCGGGGCCAGTATGTGCATGTCGTGGTCGATGCCCCGCGGCAGGGTGTGCCGGGCGTGGTCGAATCCGACGAGGCCGACAATATCATCTCCACCTCCGCCAGCGTGATGACCGAGCCCTCAGATCTGGTTGTCACATCTGTCACGCCCCCGGCGGATGGCACGGTTTCCGGCGCGCAGGTGCAGGTGGAATGGAGTGTCACCAATCAGGGCGCAGCCATCTGGGAGGGGACCGAACTCTGGTTCGATTCCGTTTGGATTTCGCCTGACCCCGTGCTTGATCTGAGCCGCGCCACGCGCCTTGCCGTGCAGACGATCCAGCTTGCCGCGCCGCTTGGCGCGGGCGAAAGCTATACCGCGCAGGCCATGGTGACACTTCCTGCCGGGATCGACGGGCGCCAATTCATCCATGTCCTCACCGATTCAGAGGCCAGCGGTCGCAATCCCGAGCGTGAACTCACCAGCGGCAACAGCACGACCGCCGCGCGGCATTATGCGGCCAGTGTCTATGAGGGGGCGCTCAACACCAATAATCGCGGCAGTGCGGCCTTCGATGCGGTATTTTCCGAACCGGATCTGGAAATCACCGCGATTGATCTGCCCGAAGAGATCGTCTCGGGCGTGCCTGTCCCCATCCGCTTCACGATCACCAATACCGGCACGCGCGACGCGACCGCGCCCCTCTGGATGGACCGCGTGTATCTGTCGCGCGACGCCGCACTTGATCTGGGCGATCACATGCTGGCCGAGTTCGAACATCGCGGCGGGCTGGCGGCGGGCGAGAGCTACACGATCGAGAGCGAGATCATTCTGCCGCCGGGCCTGTCGGGGCCATTTCATATCCTGTTGCAGACCGACAGCGCCACCGGCACCGGCAGCGCAAATTCCAGCACCGTCGGGCCCGGATTGGCAGGGCTGCGCGTCACCGGGCCAGACAAGGTGCGCGAATTTCAGGGCGAGGGCAATAATCTGGTCGCTCTGGCCCGCGAGGTGACAGCCGGTGCCCTGCCGGATTTGCAGGTCGCCACAATCGACATCCCCGAAACTGTGCAACGCGGCGCGGCGCTGACCATCGGCTACGAGGTTGTCAATGCTGGAGCGGCGACGCCCCCGATGCAGGGTCGGTGGGCCGATCTGATCTACCTGTCGCGCGATCAGTCGCTGGATCTGGCCGCTGATATCTTTCTGGGTGCGGTAGAGCATTCCGGCGGGCTCGGCGCTGGTGAAAGCTACCAGATCACCCGCAGCTTCACCCTGCGCCAGCCGCTAGAGGGCGAATATTTCGTCTTTGTCGTGACCGACCGGGCCACCCAGACCGCGCCGTTGGGGGCCGTGTTCGAAGGCGCGGGCGAGAGCAACAATATCCGCGCCTCGGCCGCGCCGGTGCGCTTCACGCAGGCACCGCCCGCCGATCTGGTCACATCCGATGTGACGGTCACAGGCAATCTGACCGTCGGCGAGGAAGTCACGATCACTTGGCGCGTCACCAATCAGGGCGCGGCAGCGGCGACCGGGCAATGGGCTGATGCGGTTTTCCTGTCCAGAGATGCGCAATGGGATCTGAGCGACCGGCTGGTGGGGCAGGTCATGCGAAACGGCCCGCTCGCCCCGGGTGAAAGCTACATCGCGACGCTGACCACCCGTGTCCCGGTCGCTGCCGAAGGCAGTTATCGCTTCATCGTGCGCGCCGATACGCGCGATCAGGTTTTCGAGGACGGGCAGACCGCAAACAATACCGCCCCCACCCTGAACACGGTCTTTGTCGTCACGCCTGATCTGCAACTGGGCGTGACCCGCCCGCTTACTCTGGCTGCGGGGCAGGAGGTGCTGTTCCGCATCGAGGTGCCGCCGGGCCAGACCCTGCGGTCACAGATCGCGGCCAGCCTGCCCGATGCGCAGCTGGAACTCTTCCTGCGCAGGGGTGATGTGCCGACCGCCACGCATTTTGATGCGATCTACGACAACGCCCTTGGCCCGCTCCAGACCGCGACTGTCGGCAGCACCGAGGCCGGGTTCTATTATGTGCTGGCGCGCAATGCGGGCACGCAAGAGGTGTCGGCAAGCCTGTCAGCCGAAATCCTGCCCTTCCAGCTTCTCGATATCCGTCAGGACCGTGTCGGGGACGGGCGCTATGTCACCGCCGTTGTCGAAGGGGCCTCTTTCGCGCCGGACACCGTGCTGCGCCTGACCCGGCCGGGCGTTGCCTCGGTCCTGCCTGTCGCCACGCAGGTGATCGACGGCGCGCGTATCGTCGCGGTCTTCGACCTCGCCGGTGCCGATCTGGGGCTCTATGATGTCGAGGCGATCAACCCCGACGGTGCCCGCGCCGTTCTGCCCTATCGGTTCCTCGTGGAACGCGCCATCGAGAACGCGGTGGGCCTCGCTCTCGGAGGGCCGCGGATCGTGCCCGTGGGCGGCACCGGCACCTATGCGCTGACGCTGCAGAACTTCTCGAATATCGATACGCCCTACGTGCATTTCACCTTCGGGGCGCCCGATCTGGGGCGTGCCGAAGGCGTCTATGATCTGCCCTTCCTGAGTTTCTCGACCAATCTCACCGGCACACCGCCCGCAGGCGCGGGTGATCTTCCCTGGACCCTTGCGGATGCGCGGATCAACAGCACGGGCCGGACGCTGGCACCCGGCTTCGCCTATGATCTGCCCAATGGCGGTTTTACCGCCTTCAGCTTCAATGTGCAGACCTATCCGGTGCTACAGGCGCTTGTGGATCGCGATTTCGAGCAGGTGCGCCAATATCTTTACGATACCGCGCCCGAGTTGCGAGAGGCGGGGGCGCTCGATGGTGGGCCTGACACTCTGGCGACGGTCAATCCGTTCTTCGACCTGATCTTCCGCGATCCGCGTGTGCAGGTCATTGATGATGCCGTGCGGCTTTACGCGCCGTTTCAGTTCCATGTGCTTGCCGCCGCAACCCCGATGACGCGCGATGAATTCATCGCCTATCAAAGCGCCGAGGCCGAGGCGCTGCGCCGCGCTGTTCTGGCCGATCCGGCAGCGGGTTCTGCGCTGATCACATTGGCGGGTGATGCCGAAATCTGGCGCGCGGCCTGGCTCACGGCGCTGCGCGATGCGGGCATCCTGCGCGCAGAGGATCATCCGCCCGAACCGCGCGAACGGGGGCTTGCGGGCAGTATGGTCAGCACGCTGGCCATGGGTATTCTGTTCGGGCCAGAGGGCGAACAGATCCAGAGTGATGGCAATCTTGTCGCGTTTTTCGAGGCATTGCGCGGCTGGTATGGCCATGACCCGGCCCTGACCGCCGAACTCGCGGGGTTCGATCTGCGCTTTGGCGAGAATATCCCGCCGCTCGATATTCCCGTGCCCGCCTTGCCCGGTGCGACGCAGTTCGATCTGGGCCTCAGCAATCCGACGCTGTTTCAGGCCTTCAATGTCTTCACGCTCTTTGCGGGCGCGGACGGGCAATTGGGTGATGTCGGATCGGTACTGACCACCGGTGCGCTGGAACCGCTCGATCTGGCGCGCTTCCTGCAGGAACAGGAAGCGGCCGAGCGCGCGGCGGCGCTGCTGGGGCCACGCGGGGCGGGGGCCGAGCAATTCGTCCCCGGCGGCACGATCCTGCCCTATGAGATCCGTTTCGGCGGCGGCGAAAACCGCACGCCGGTCAATGAAATCCGTGTCGTGGCCGAGCTTGACCCGGCGCTGGATCCTGCGGGGTTCCGGCTGGGGGATCTGCGCCTTGGCGATATCGTGATCGACCTGCCTGGGGACCGCGCCTTCCATCAGAGCGAACTCGATCTGACCGGCGCGCGGGGCTATGTGATCCGTGTCTCTGCCGGGATCGACGGGGCAAGCGGGATCGCCACATGGCTTATTCAGGCGATCGACCCCGCAACCGGCGAGGTGATGGCCGGGGGGTCGGGGCTGCTCTCCGGCGACAATCCCACCGGTGCGCTGGTTTTCGGTGCAACCCCGCGCCCACGCGTGGCGGATGGAACCGAAATCGCCTTTGGCGCGCGGGTCATCTATGACAGCCGCCCCCCCGAAGATACCAATGACGCGCGCGTCACGCTGGACCGCACCCCGCCCGAAACCCTGCTTCAGGTGACGCGGATTGCGGGCAGTGATCAATATGTCCTTGACTGGTCGGCGCGTGATGATCTGTCCGGTCTGCGTCATGTCAGCCTCTATGTGGCCACCAATGGCGGGGCCTTTACCCTGTTCGAGGGCCAGTCCACAGCGACGACGGCGCTGTTTCAGGGCAGCCCGGGGCAAAGCTACGAATTTCTGGCGCTGGCCACGGATCTCGCCGGAAATACCGAACGCCCGCCCGCCGGTGTCACCGTTCCGGCGGATGGTTTCACGCCGGATCTGGGCGGTGGCGCGGGTTTTGGCGCAGCGACGGCCGCGGTGCCGCGCGCAGCCCCCCCGGAGGTCGATGCGGTCGCCGCCGCGCTGTTCATTGAGGCCGCGCAAGGTATTCCCGCGCCGCGCCCGCCTGTCGCCCCCTCGTTTTTCGATGCGGTCGCCAGCCCCTTCGCGGCGGCGGCTTTTGCGCGGGGTTTCGGCGCGGTCGACGTGGCGGGCATTGGCGTAACCGCCTTGGCGCAGGCCGGCGATGGCACGCTCTTCGTGGTGGCCGGGCCGGAACGCAGCGGGCTTTACCGCATTCCCGCGCAGGGCGATGCCTCGGATGCCGCACGCGATTTCATCCGACTGGATGCGCCGGTCTATGACATCGCCTTTGATGCTGAAGGGCGGCTTTGGGCCATGACAGGTCAGGATCTGCGCCAGATCGACCCCGAGAGCGGCGCGGTGCTCGCGCGTTTCGGCGAAGGGCTTACCCAGAGCCTTGCCATCGCCGAGGATGGGCGCATCTATGTCTCCTCGGGGCGCGGGATCGAGATTTTCGACCCGCGCACGGAAAGCTTCAGCGCCTTTGCCACAACCCGCGTGGGAAATCTGGCCTTTGCGCCTGACGGGCAGCTCTGGGCGACCTCCTGGCCCCAGCGCGGCGATGTGCTGCGCTTTGACGCCGAAGGCCGCGCCGAGATCATGGCCGAGTTGCGCACACCCGTGGATTCACTGGTCTTCGGGGCAGCAGGCAGCGCGCTTGAGGGGCTTTTGTTCCTGTCCGGCAATATCGATCCGGCAACAGGGCGTTCGGTGCTCGCCCTCATGGATGTCGCAACGCGCGGGGTTGTCATGCTGGGCATGGGCACGGCGCGCGGTGACAATATGATCGCGACCGGGGACGGGCGCATCCTCCTGGCGCATGGCGCAGGGGTCGATGTCCTGAACCCGGCAACCGCGCCGCGTATCACGGGTATTACACCCGGCACCGGGGCGGTGCTGACCAACCCGGTCACATCGGTTCAGATCACCTTTGATACGGATATGCTGGCCGGGGACGCATTGGCACCGGGATCGGTCCTCAACCCGGCCAATTATATTGTCGAGACTGCCGCAGGGACGCGCCTGCCGGTGCTGTCGGTCAGCTATGAGGCGCAGAGCCGCCGTGTCACCCTGTCCTTGGCCGGGCTTGAGACGGGTGATTATGTCGTCTCGGTGGCAGGCGGATTGCAGAGTTTCGCCGGGCTCGCGCTGGGGATCGGTGCGGAAAGCCGTTTCAGCGTCCTGACAGATTTCAGCGCGGTTCTGGATCTGGATTTCTCGGCGACAAGGCGCGACCGGGGCGATGGCACGCTGTCCTTTGATCTGGAAGTCACGAATACCGGCCCCGACACGCTGACAGGCCCGTTGCGCCTGCTGCTTGACCCGGCGCGGTACTTCACGGCAGCACCGCTTGGGGCGCTGGGCGATGGCGGGCTTTGGGTGATCGAACTGGCCCCCGCCTCCGGGGTGCTCGCACCGGGGCAAAGCGCGCCAGTGGCAACGACCACCTTCCTCGCGCCGCATGCCTTGCATTTTGATGTGGGCTTCGGCCTCTATGCGCTGCCCCAGCTTAACACCGCGCCGCAGCTGATCGAGCCGCCCTCCGGGGTGGCGGTAGCAGGAGAGCTCTATTCCGAGACGCTGCAGATTTTCGATGCCGAGGGCGGGCCGTTCGGCTTCGTCCTGCTCGAAGGGCCGGAGGGGCTGAGCGTTGACCCCGCGACCGGCGAAGTGCGGTTCACGCCGGATGCCACCACCCCGGCCCTCGTGCCGGTTGTGATCCGGGTCTTTGACCGGCAGGGCGCCTTTGCTGATGTGGCCTGGATCCTTGAGGTCGAGGGCGGCAACAGGCCCCCCGAATTCCTGACGACCCGACAGGTCTTTTCCGGCGCTGAAGGGGAGATGTTCGAAACCCGTTTCCTCGCCCGCGACCCCGATTACAATCTCGTCACCATGCTGGCCGAAGGGCTGCCGCCGGGCGCAAGTTTCGACGGGCGCACCGGTACCTTGCGCTGGACCCCGACTTATGGCGATGCCGGGCTTCATGATTTCGTGGTGATTGCCAGTGACGGCGCGCAAACCGTGCGCCTGCCTGTGGAGTTGCGCATCGCGCAGCGCAATGCCCCGCCCGAGATCCTGCCGGTGCCGGACCAGCGCGTGCGCGAGGGCGATCCGGTGCGCTTCACGCTGATGGGCAGCGACCCCGATCTGGCGCGCGGCGGTCCCGACCTGCGATTCAGCGCCCCGATCCTGCCCGCGGGGGCCAGGCTGGACCCGGTGACCGGCGTCTTCGAATGGGTGCCCGGCTTCACGCAAGAAGGCACCTATGACATTGTCTTCCGGGTCAGCGACGGCCAGTTATCTGCACAGACGACAGCGCGCATCATCGTTGAGAATGCCAATGCGGCCCCGGTCTTCGTGCCGCTGGGCCGGTTTGATCTGGTCGAGGGCCAGCCCTTCGCGCTGCAGCTTCTGGCCATCGACCCCGACAATCCCGCCTATCGCCCGCCGGTGCGTTTGGGCGATGGAACAGTGCTTTTCGCCCCTGACGAGACCGGCCGCGCCAGTGTCAGCTATGCTGTGACCGGCTTGCCGGAAGGGGCGGAATTCGACGCCGAAAGCGCGATGTTCTTCTGGACTCCGGGTTTCGATCAATCCGGGCGCTACGAGATTCGCGTGATTGCCACCGATGATGGCGACGCAACCGGCCAACCCGCCGCAACCGAGGCGGTTGTCATACTCGATGTCGCCAATTTCAATCTGCCCCCGGAGATCGCGCCCATAAGCAACCAGATCGTCGCTGCGGGCGAGGAACTGGACCTGCCGGTCACGGTGAGCGACGGCGATGGCGGTATCGTGCAACTCAGCGCAACGCTGGTGCCGCTGGCAAGCGCTGATCGGGTGGGGATTGATGTGCAGGCGCGTCTTTTGGGGCCTGACAGCGGTTTCGTGCGTCTTGTTCCGGGGCCGGACGGCGGCGTGTTGCACATCTCGCCCGAAGCTCTGGATCGTGGCGTCTATGTCATTACCCTGCACGCCGAAGATGACGGGGGTGGTGTGCCCGCCGATATCCGCCGCGACGAGCAGAGCTTCATCCTGACCATAGAGGCCCCCTCGGTGCCGCCGCGCCTTGATGTGCTTGAAGCCGTCGTGGCCGTCATCGGGCAGGAAATGCGGCTGGCGCTGCGCGCGACCGATCCGGACGGCGATGCCCTGACTTTCGAGGCCGAAGGACTGCCCAGCGGGGCTCAGATCGTGCCCTCGCAAATCTATGGCCGCGCCGAGCTGGTCTGGACGCCGGGGCCAGCGGACGAGGGACATCACACCCTTACCCTGACCGTGCGCGATGATGGCAATGGTGGCGCCGGGCCCGTCGGCAGTGACAGCCGCATGATTGAGATCCGCGTGCGCGCCGAGAATGCCGCGCCGCTTCTGCTGCCGGTCGGCGGTCAGCGCCTGGCCGAGGGCGAGACGCTGGAATTGCCCCTTGTCGCGATAGATCCTGATGGCGACCGCGTCAGCTATCTGGCCGAGAACCTGCCCTCGGGCGCTGTTCTGGACCCGCATAGCGGCGTCTTGCGTTGGACGCCGGGGATGTTCGACGCCGGGACCTATGCGGGGATCGTCCTGATCGCGACCGATGGCGCGGCGGAAAGCCGCGAAACCATCACCATTGTCGTGAACAACACCAATTCCGACCCGATCCTGACCCCGCTCGGGGTGCAGCGCGGGCGCGAGGGCCAGCCGCTGAATTTCAGATTGCTGGCCGGCGATCCCGACGGAGACGCACTTGTCTTCCGCGCCCTTGATCCCTTGCCGACGGGCGCGCGGCTCAATGCGGCGACGGGGCAGGTGACATGGACCCCGGATTTTCTGGCCGCAGGCGAATATGCATTGCGTTTCGCGGTCGAGGATGGCCGGGGCGGACGGGCTGAAACCACCGTTCCCGTGATCATCGACAATGTGAATCGCGCGCCGGTTCTGACCCTCACGAACGCGCTTGGGTCTGTGGGCCTTCCGCTCGACGTGCCGGTAATGGCCAGCGACCCCGATTCCGATGACACGCTGACCTTCAGTTTCACGGGCCTGCCGCAAGGCGCGGTCTTTGACGCGGAAGCGGGCGTGATCCGCTGGACCCCCGGCGCGGGGCAGATCGGCGAGCATCTGGTCCGCGTCGTGGTCAGTGACGGCGCGGCGAGTGATAGCGGAACCCTTCTGATCCGCGTAACCACCCTGCCCGAAGCGCCGCAGGTCACCCTCGTCGCCACGCCCGATTTCCCTGTACTTCCGGGCCAGAAAGTCACGCTGACGCTGCGTGTTGCGGGCCTTGGCGCGGTAGCCGAGACGCGCTTTGTCGTGGATGGCGTGGTGATCGATCCCGGCCCGGACGGCACGCTTACATTCACCGCAGGCGCGCCCGGCCGCACAGAGATACGCGCAGAGGCCGTCGGCGTGAATGGCGCGGTAGGCGTTGCGCAAACCGTGATCCGTGTCCGCGATCCGGCCGATACCGCCGCCCCGATTGTCGCGCTCGACCCGACGCTGGCGCATTTTCCGATCCGGGGGCCGGTCGCGATCACCGGACAGATCGCCGATCAGGCGCTCGATTCATGGCAACTGATCGCCATCAATTCCCTGACCGGCGCAGAAACGCTGATCGCCTCGGGGCTCCAGCCGCACGACGGGCCGCTTGCAACGCTTGATCCTGCCTCCTTGCCGTCGGGGTTTTACACCCTGCGCCTTGACGCTGTCGATCTGGGGGCAAGGCGCGCGCAAACAAGCCTGCAAGTCGAGATCCTCGGTGCCAATGAAAGCGCGCGTCCGCGGCTTGTCGCGACCGACCTGGAACTTGTTATCGGGGGCAATACACTTGCGCTCACGCGCCAGCACGATACCGGGCTTGCCAGTGCTGGGAACACATTCGGCACAGCCTGGCGCGCGCCATGGGCAGATTTCGATCTGGCCTTCGATCCCCGCTCTACCGGGCGCGACGCGAGTGGCGTGCCACAGGGGCTCTCGGTCCAGTCGCGGCTGCATCTGACCCTGCCCGATGGCACCCGCGCGGGCTTTTCGGTCATCGCAGAGCGCGATCCGGTCAGTGGCGGGGTGCTCGCCAAACCCGTTTTCGTGGCCGACGACCCCCATGGCTGGCAGCTTGAGGCACGGGCAGAACGGCTATTGCTCTCGGGCGGGCTGTTCTTCGATCCGGTGACGGGTCTGCGCTGGGATCCGGCGGGATTTGCAGATCCGATCCTCACCCTGCTTGCGCCGGACGGGACGCGCTACGCGCTGTCGGGCACCGGCGCCGTGCGCGCAATCACCTTCGCTGACGGGGCCGAGGCGCTGATCGCCGATACGGGCATCCTGCATGGCGGCGAAACTGTCGCAAGCTTCACGCGCGACAGGCAAGGCCGGATCACGGCCATTGATGCGCTGGACGAAGGCCGCATTGTCTATGATTATGACGCTGCGGGGCGCCTATCCTTCCTGCGCGATGTTCTGGAAGGGGCAGGTGATTTCCTCGCCTATGACCAGCAGGGACGCCTGATCGCGGCAACAGGGCAGGGGCTCTGGTTCGATGCGGCGCAGGGTTTCTCCCCGCGCGCGCTGGGCCTGCATGTGCCCGCGCTGGCCAGCCTTGCCGGGCCGGGTGCCGCGCTCGATTTCGGCGCGGACGGTCGTGCACTGATCACGCTCAGCCTGCGCGAAAGCGAGACCCGCAACGGCCCCGTCCTGATCGCGCTGATGGTCGAGGGGACGGTCAGCGCCACTGCGCTGGATGATGGCGCGCAGATCATTTCAACCGCCACCCATGCCGGGGTGACAACGCTAATCCTGCGCGGCGAACGCGCCGGGGTGCAGGCGCTGGAGCTTGTCGGAAGCGCGGGCAGCACGGCGCAGTTCACCCTCAGCGTGCTGGGCGATCTGACCGGGGATGGCCGGGTTGACGCAGCGGATGCCGCGCTTCTGGCAAGCGTTGATCTGGATGGCGATGGCGTGGCGGGGCCGCAGGACAGTGCGCTTTTTGCCGCCAATCTGGGTTTTGTCGCCAATCGTGCCCCCGAGGCGCGCGATGCGCAGCTTTCCGGCATTGCGGGCGTGCCGCTCCGTATTCCGCTGGCCGAGATCGCGCGCGATCCCGAAGGCGACCGCATCTTCGCGGCAATCCGGGCTGCCGCGGGCGGCACTGCCCGTCTTGCCACAGGCGGGCAGGTTGTGGTCTTCACCCCCGATCCCGGCTTTGCTGGCACGGCCTTGGTGGAACTTGTCGTCGATGACGGCCATTCCGCGCAACTCATCACGCTGGAAATCGATATTGTCGATGCGCCGCTTCTGTCGCTGGAAATCGACACGCGGATGCCTTGGATCATGCGCGGCGAGACATTCGTGCCGCAATTCGCGGGCCGGTTTGAAGGGATTGCGGATCCGGTCGCATTGCCCGAGGATTATGTCACGCTGGAACTCGGAACGCCGGAAGTGGCCGATCTGACCCCGGACGGGCGGATTGTCGGGCGCGCCGACGGGCTGACCACGCTGATTGCGCGCAGCGGCGATGCGCTGGCTGTGACGGTCCTGCGGGTGGGGGCACAAAGCGATGCCGTGATGCTGGGCGCGCTTGTCGGGCTGGATCCCTATCCCGAGGCGGTGACACTTTCTGCCGATGGTGGCACGCGGCAGGTACTGCTTCTGGATTTCGACGGCAGGCCAAGCGATCTTGCCGCTGATCCCGCGCAATTCTTCAGTTCCAATCAGGCCGTGGCAACGGTTGATACGACCGGGCTTATTCAGGCTATGGGTGTAGGCCGCGCCACGGTCACGGTGATCCGGGGCGGCGCCGAGGCGCAGATTGACGTGCTGGTCGCCGAACCCTTGGGCGATGTGGCGCTGCTCGGGCGCGAGGGCGGCGTGATCCGCAATGCCGAAGGCTATGAGGCCACGATCGCCCCCGGCGCCCTGAGCCTTTCGCAAGAGGCGCGGATCGAGACGCTTGATATCGCCGATCTGCCGATCCCGTTCATTGATCCGTCCTTCGGCTGGACCTTCGGCGCGGCGTTCAATTTCGATCTGGGCGATACGCCCCTGCTGCACCCTGCCCAACTGGCCATTCCCACCGGGTTCGCCCCCGGTGACGAGGTTATTTTCTACAAATACATGCTTTTGCCGACGGAAAATGGCTGGGAATGGGGCTGGGGAGAGGTCGATACCGGTTTCGTCGATGCCGAGGGCCGCGCCCGGACCGCCTCGCCCCCCGCAGACGGGATCGGCTCCGGCGGAACCATGATCGTGTCGAAAACCGATCCGGCGCTGGTGGTCAAGACCGAGAGCAGTGTTCGCCTGACCCTTTCGCTTCCGGGCGATCCCGTGCGGGTTGCGGCGGCGACGCGGATCCTGGGCGGAACACCCATGGGGGCGGTGCAGAATGGTGACCGGATTGCCGTGAGCTTCAATATCGGCGCGGCGGTCACGCAGTTTTTCAATATTGCTTCCAACGGGGTCGCGACGGGTGCGCAACGGGTGATCGATTTCGCGCAGGCGGGCGTGGATACCACCATAGATATCTTCAACCGCCTTGCGGATGTTATCGACGCACCCGATGTAAGCCGCCTTGTGCTTCAGCGCCTGCCCGATGGCGGGGTGTCGCTGGAGATCGAGGGGCGCAATTTCGTCACTCCCGGCCCCGCGCCCGCACCCGGTTCCCCACTGGCAGATCACGCTGCGCTGCGCTGGATTGTCCTTGGCACGCCGGACACCGGCGCATTGCAGATACTGGAGGCAGAGATCCTCGCGAGGCTCGCCGAGGAAGGGGGCACGCCGGTCGATCTGGTCCAAGCCGCAGGGCTTGTCGCTTTCCGCGACAAGTCGGACCACGAGACCATCATCGCCGTCGACATCCCCAAGAAATTCCCTGTAGGCGGGGAAGAACTGCGCATTCTTCGGCTGGACGCGAAACTCATGAGCCTTGCCAGCGAGGGCGCGCAGCCGGGGGCGAAGGCGGGTATTTCCAGCGATACTGTTATCGGGCGCGACGCAAGCTACAGTCGGCCCTTCGAGGCCGGGAATAACGGCGAGATCACGCTGGCTGTGGTCCAGAACGGCGCAGGGATTGATGCCGACGGCGCCTTTGTTCCCGATGGCATTGACCAATTGGCGGTGATCGAGCGCATCTCCGGCCCCGATGGCGACAGCCTGACCCTCGCGCAGCGCATTCCCGTGGGCTATCTGGATGCCGAGGGGCGCCCGACAGGGCGCGGGGCGGGGCCAACTGCCGTCGCCACGCTTGCCAGCGCCAATCTGGCCTTCGTAACCCTGCAGAATGCAGGCGGGGTGGCCGTGGTCGATCTGGTCAGCGGTGTGCAGATTGATCCCTACCGGTCGCCAGCGGGGACTGGCGCGCCCGAGGCGGATCGGGAACCAATCGGGTTCATCCGCCTCGATGGTTTGTCCGATGGCGGGCGGGAAGACGGGGCCGCCTCTGCCCGGCCCTTCGATCTGACGCTTGATCGCAGCAACAATTTCCTTCTGGTCAGCGATGCCGCCTCCAACCGCATCTTTGTGATCGATATCCGGCAGAACAGCGCCACGCGCTATTCGGTGGTGGAAACGCTTCTGGTCGCCCCCGGCAGTTTCAACCTGCGCGAAATCGCGCTTACGCCGGATGGGCGGCAACTGGTGGTGACCGCCACGACCAGCGCGGGCGGGCCGGATCATGGTCGCGGGCAGATCAGCATCTTCAACATGCCCGATTTCACCGAACCGCAATCGCTGCGCCTGCCCGGAACACTGGGCCCGACCGTGTTTTCGGCACAGGCGATTCTGGGCAATGAGCTGCGCCAGCCCTATGGTATCGAGACGGTGATCGCGCCGGATGGTCTGACCTATGCCTTCATCACCGACAAGTCTTCCGACGGGGCGGGCGTGATCGTGCTCAAGCGCGAAGGGATGGTCTGGTCGGCACTTAATACCATTCCCTTCAACCTGTCCGATCCCTCTGCCTTCCTCAATCCTTTCCTGAGTAATGCCCGTGTCGCAGGCACTCTCAATGACGGGCTGGAAGTCAATGACGCGGCGGGGATCGTGCTGTCACCGGATCTGAAATTCGCCTTTGTCATGGGACAGAACCGCTTCCTTCCGGGCGACGTGACGCGCGATCCGAACTACATTCCGGGCGTACTCGAAATTGGTCCGCAAGGTGTCTATCCTGCTGGTTCCGGCATTGCGGTGATTGCCGATCCGTTCGCGGATGAGGCGCGCGTGATCGGCATGTTGCGGCCCGTGTCCAATTCCTTCGGGCTGGATCTTGCTGTCTCGGGTGACGGCCGCACGCTGATCGGGGCTTTCGGCGCGCGCGGGGCGTTTTTCGGCTATGATCTCTCGGCGCTCGGGCAGGTGATCGAGAGCTATCAGGCGAACAGCACTGTCGGGCAGTTCGCGATGGTCGAATTTGCCTTGAATGATCTGGGACTGATCACCACCGGCGGCATTCAGATTCCCGCCCTCGTCTCGCGGGTCAGTCTGGTCGGGTCGAGCCAGCGCAGCGGCATCAACCACGATATTGATATCGCCGCCGATCTGGCGGTCTGGAATGACGGCGGGGCATTCATCGAACGCCCCGCCGATCCGGATGGTCCCGCGACCAACGCGCCCGTGGGCACAGGTGGCATCGCGCGGTCGGTCGAAAGTCAGGCGCCCTTCCTGACGCTGGTGTCGCCCAGCCAGAGCGGCGGGCTGGTGGACAGTGTGAACCCGACCTTCGTCTGGGATCTGGGCGGGCAGGTGCGCGAAACGACGCTGTTCATCTCGGTTGCAGGGCCGGGCAACGGGCTCTTCCCCAATGACAGCTCGCCCGATCTGATCCAGAGCCTGCTGGACGCCGGGTTCCAGGGCATGTCGCAGGACCAGTTGGCCGCGATCGACAGCCGTCTGGTGCCGCTCGACGGCAACCGCAACCGCATCTATATGCGCAATTTCGAGGCCCTCGAAGACGGCGGGCAGATCAGTTTCACCTTGCCCAAAGAACTCGCGCTGACCCGTGGCCAGACCTATTTCTGGGGCGTGTCGGTCAATGATGGCGATCAGCGCCTCTATCAGCTTTCCGAGAGTTTCCGCGTCGCGCCAAAGCAGGCTGAATCCGGTTTCGGCAATATCACCATTGTCACCCATGACATGAGCATCTGGTTCGATGGCGGACCGACCGACAGTGTGACCTTTGAACTGGCCCGCGAGATTGCCGCGCGCAATGATGCAGTGCTTGCGGTGCATGACCAGCGCAGCGGAGAATTCCGCGCGATCACGCCGGGGCGCGAGATCGTGGCCGATGGCCGCCCGCTGGTCTTGCTGATGGACTGGTCCATCGAATCCTCGATCAATGACAGCGGCTTTTCCGAAGCCGCGGCGGATGGCATGTTCGCGGCTCTGGTCGCCCTGCATCAGAAGACGGGCGCGGTTTTCGGCTCCAATATGCATTTCATCGGTCACGGGCGCGGCGCAGTGGTCAATTCCGAGATCGTCCAGCGGATGTTCCATCATTTCCCCGAGACAAAGGGCACACCGGATATTCATTTCACCACGCTCGACCCGGTGGATCACGAAAACCCGCAGGTCAAACTGCCGGTTTCGGGCTTTCTGGGCAATCTGGCCTGGGCCGCAAATGCTGGCAGTTTCGTGACCGCCGTCGGCGCGGTGGCCGCAGGCGGCACCGGCGCGGGCATTCCTGTCACGGCTTTCCTTGGCACGACCTCGGCCAAGCTGGCGCGCATCGCGGGCATCATCGACAAGGTGACGCTGGTGGCCGATCTCAGCGGTTTCGGCACGCTCGACTGGACCGGCTTCAAGGATCCCGAGATCCGTATCTGGGAGGGTATCGATTTTGCCGACAATTACTATCAGCAGGCCCAGCAGCCAATTTCATCGCGCGATGTCGTGGCCACCGCGACCGCAAATCTGGTGAAATCCACCACCGGGATCGGCACGGGCCTTCTGTTCTCGCCCAAGAGCGACGAGGTTTCGCTGACCATGCAGGGCCGCGCGCTGGCCGAGGCCGATGTGAATATCAATCTGACGGGCCTGCCCGGCTTCATCGAGGATGACTTTGCCCCAAGCGTCGATCTGGGTCTTTTCGGCAATTTTGGTGTGGGCTGGGGCACAGTGCATAACCGGGTCGTGGCCTATTACGCGGGCACTGCAGCCCTGAACCGCGCCACATTCGCCGCGCCGGGCGCAAGCGGCGAGCCGATCCTGCGCAGTCTGGCGGATCTGGGCGCGCAGGGGCCGCAGATGATCGGGGGCACCCTCTCGCGCTACTATAACGACGCCTTCCCGCTCGAACTTAATCCGCGCGGCTGGTATCGGGGCTTTGCCGACAGTTCTGGCCAGACACCCTTCGGCACTGTGACCGGCGCTGCCTATGCTGCTGCCACTGGCCCCTATATCGACGCTGCCCCATGGGAAGGGCTGGGGCTGGGCTGGTATTTCTCGGATCTGGGTGGTGGGCTGGAAGCGCGTCCGACGGCCACCGGAATAGAGCGCCCGGATGCCTCCACGGTCTCGAATACCCGCTTCGGCAATGCGGTCGATCCGGTTCCCATCGTTTTTAACGGCGATTTCCAGAGTTCCTTCCGCCCTTTTTATGGCCGCGTGCTCTGGCCCCTCGGCGAGGATGCCCATGCCTATCAGGTGCCAGGATGGAGCCTGCAGGGCGGCACTGGCGGGGCCATGCAATTCCTGACGGATATCGGCTTTTCCCTGAACATCTCGGCGTTTGATCTGGGCAATGTCACCAGCGGCGACGCGACGGCGGTCGTGCTCGACACGCTTCAGAAGATGGTCGATGCCGTGCTGTCCAAAGCGCTTTCGGCTGCAGAGCAGGGGCTGCAAAGCACCTTCCTCGGGCAGGCAGAAGAGATTGCCTTCGACATCATCGGGGAGTTGCGCGCATCCGGCCTCTCCTTCGAAGACCAGAAGGCGGTGTTCGATGTCATCCTGAAGGCACAAACCGACGCGCCGAATCTCAACCCGCGCTCGGTGGACTGGCGCAAGCAGCTCAGCGTTCCTGAACTGACAAAAGCAGCCAAGGGGGCGGCGGCCAGTTTCCTGACCTCGCTCATTCCCGCTGCGCTGAGCTGGGTGCAGGCGAATTTCCTCGATTACAGCCTGCGGCTGACGGCGGTGACAGGCAGCACCAAAGCCGTCAGCAGTGACTTTCTGTACCTGCCCGCCGAACTTGAGCGCCTGCCTTTCACCGTCACCCCGGTTCCGGCCATCTCGCCCGTCGAGTCCGAGCAGCTTCTCCGTGTCAGCTTTACCAATCTGACCAATGGCGAAGTCACTGAACTCAGATTCGACAATGGCCAGAACGCGCTCGACATCATGTCCTTTGTCGGCACGACACGGGTCTGGGTGGATACATCCGCGGTTGCCGGTCAGCCGGGCAGGCTGACCTTCTCGTTGCGCCATCACGCCGAGTCGGCATCGGCCCCGCTCGTCAACGCCACCGTGCTGATTGACAATATCGGCATTGGCGGCGGGCTTTCGGTTACAGATACCAGCGGGGTCGCGGATGACCGTATCCTGTTCTTCGACAATGCGATCACCGGCCTTCTGGCGGCAGACCAGTCCGGAACCGGGCTGGAAGCGATTGCCCGCGACACCCCCGGCGTGTTCCGTCAGGGGCATTCGCAGCAGCAGATAACTGTCACCAATACATCGCGCCAAAGCACCACCTTCCGGCTAAGCGGCCCGTCCTCGGATTGGTTGAGCGTGCATGAGGCCGCGCATGCGGGGATGGTGGGCGAAGCTCTCGATCTGGAGGCCGGAGAAAGCTTCACCCTCGCCCCCGGCGCGTCGATGCAATTCGTCCTGCGCGCGGGGTACTCACTCGAAGATCTGCGGGCGCTGACCGGATCGCAGATCGTCCATACCACGATTTCGCTCAGCGAGTTGGACAGCCATGGTGTGACCATCGACAGCCAGCGGATCAGCCTGAATTACCTGCTGGATATCGATGACGAGTCAACCACCGACGGCGTGCTGACCCTGCCGCGCGTCAATGAAGGCGCCCCCTTCACCTTCACGCTCGATGGCAGCAACGCATTCGATGCCGCCTTGAAGAATGCGCGCCAGCAGACCGGGCTGGTCACGACGGGGGTGGAACTGGGACAGTTCACGGCCTCAGGCTGGTTCAGCCTCGACGCGGCAACGGCAGGGGCCGGGGATCTGGCCATCGGCTTTGCACCCGAGGGCATTTCGGGCGTAATCCCTGCCCGCGCGGCCTCGGCCGAGATCACGCTGGGCGTGGGCGGGGCGCAGGTCTACACAATCAATGTCGCGGCGACCGGACAGCGTGGCCAGAAGATCAATTACGACCTTGCTCAACTGGATCAGGTGATCGCCGATCTGCGCCGCACCCTTGGCGGCGATGCATTCACCGGCTCCGCGCTGGCCAGCGATGCGTTCCGCGATGAAATTCTGGAAATCTATACCCCGCTTCTGACCAGTTTCCCGCGCCCGCCCGCCGAGGGAACAGCCACGCTTGACCGGCTTGCGCGCGACACGCTGGAGCGCAGTGTCTACACCGGTTTTGGGTCGGTTCTGGACCTGCTGGATCTGGGGCGCGGGGTCAGGCTCAGCCTGACGAATCAGGATGAAACCATCATCGGCTACACCACAGAGCCGCTCACGCTTGCTGAACTGACAGATTATCTCGACTGGCGCGACGCAGGCGCCGCGACTCCCTTCACGGCTGTTCCCGCCGCAAGTGGCAGGCTGGATGTGGACCGCAGCACATTCGGCGGCCTGACCACGCCCGCCGACCGCTTCACCCTGCGCCCCGATCTCAATGATACCCAGATTCTGCACCGCCTCGGGCAGGCCCTGAACCAGAAGATCGCCGAAGGGCGCGGCGCGGTGGCGATCCCGGTGGATGCCATGATCCGCGCGCTGGCCTATGATGTCGAACGCGGCGCGCTGCGCCCTGACGGGGCGCCGTGGGAAAACACCCTTGCCCATCTGGGCGAGCGCATCGGCTGGACCATCGCGCATGAATATCTGCACACGCTGGGCCTGCTGGATGAATATGATCTCGACGGAACGCCCTTTGCATCAGCAGGCGAAACCGTCATGTCGGTGCCCTTCTCCGGCGAAGTTTCGGACAATCAACGCAGCATCATCGCGCTCGCACTGGGCGCCCCCCTTGAGCAGCCGCAACCGGAACAGGCGCGGGCTTTGGCGGAATGGTATCTTGACCTCGCCCGCCAGCGCGCCCTGATCGGGGATGGCGATTTTGCCAATGCACCGGGCAGCGCGCCAATCGGGGCGGGTGTGTTCACCAATGGGGATTTCGGACTTGGCGATCCGCTCGATCCGGGTTTCGGCTGGACCCTGAGCGGTCCCGCCACCATCAGCGCCGGGGTGCTGCACCTGACCGAGGGCGTTCCGGTCGATGCAACAGCGCAGCAGGATTTCGCACTTCCTGCAGGCGTATCGGCGCTGGTGGTCGCGCTCCGGCCCAATATGAGCGCAGGCGACGGGACAGGGCCGCAGGACGCCTTCGAGATCGCCCTGCGCGCCCAGACCGATACCGGCGTCGCAGCGGTCGCGCCGATTGGCCTCGCGCGCGGGGATGCGGCCTTCAATCTGCAAGCTGACGGGACTGTCTATCACGGCGCCGGGGTCACGGTTGCAGGGCTGGGGCCGGACGGGCGGGTTCAGCCCGGCGCCGCGCTGACCGTGCGCATTGATCTGACGGAAATGGCCCCGGACACGCGCATGCGCCTCTATCTCGATCTGATCGGCAGCGGCGCGCTGGGCAGCGCGGTTGACATCCTCTCGGTCAGTCTGGTCGAGGGCGCAGAGGCCCCCAATCAGGCCCCCGTGGCTGTGGATGATGCCGCAACGGTCCAGCGCGGTGGCGAAGTCACAGTAGATGTTCTGGCCAATGACAGCGATCCCGATGGCGATGCGCTGAGCGTGTCGATCCTGAGCGGGCCGGAACATGGCAGTGCCGAAGTGCTGGCCGACGGACGTATCCGCTACCAGCCTTTCGCCGATCATACCGGTCCCGACAGCCTGATCTACCAGATCAGCGACGGGCGCGGCGGTCTGGCTCAGGCGCAGCTTGTGCTGACCGTCTTCGACCCCGAAGCCCCGCTTGCGTTGGTCGATCCCGGCCCACAGACCTTGCGCGAGGGCGAGGTTATCAACCGCCAGCTTCTGGCCACCGGCGCAGGGGCCGATCTCGTGGCGTTCAGCCTTGCCGCGCCGGTCGAGGGCGTCACGCTAACGCCTGACGGGCAGCTGCGCATCGAGGGGCTGGACGGCCCCGCACAGTTCGATCTGATGATCGAGGCCCGCTCGGGGGCTGACGGGTTCGCGACACTCACGGTTCCGGTGACGGTCGAGAATGTGCCACCGCAGGGCACGGCCAGGCTGACCGGCCCGGCCTTCGCCGCGCTAGAGACGGAAATCACTTTCAGCGCCACAGATCCCGGACGCGACACCATTACCGAATGGATCATTGACTGGGGTGATGGCACGCAATCACAGGTCGCAGGCGATGCCACAACGGCGCGGCATGTCTACGCAACCGGCGGCCCGCACGAGATTACCGTGCAGGCGCGCGACGAGGACGGGCTGCATCTGATCGACACGCTGATGGTAGAGGTCGCGCCCGAAACCCTCAAGATCGTGTCGGTTGACGCGCGGCCGGGCGGCATCGAAATCGGCTTCAATCTGCCCTTCCTGCCCGAACAGGTCGACCTTTACGGTCCCGGCGCGCATCTGCCCGATGTGATCATCACGCGCGCGTCGGACGGGGCGGATATCCGCGGATCGCTGATCCTCATGGAGCGGCGCCTGATCTTTCTGCCGACCGAGGTGATGCTGGCAGGCAGCTATGACATTCGCCTGCGCAGCGCCGAAGATGCGTTGCGCGGGGCAGCAGGGCTGCTTGACGGCAATGGCGATGGGATTGGCGGCGATGATTTCGTCCAGCGTGTGACACTCCCGGCCACGCTGCCACTCGCCCGGCTTGGCGATGCGCTGGCGCCCGGCGGGGCCGTTTTCCGTGATGTGCTTGGCGCGCCGGGCCTGCCCCTGAGCATTGCCAGCGATGGCGGCATGCGCGAGATCATCTTCGATCTGGAATTCGATCCCGCCATGGCCGAAATCACCGGCTTCACACCTGCCGCAGGGCTGGTGCTGGAAAGCTTTGACATGACGCGTGACGAAACCGGGCCGCGTCATCAGTTGCGCATCAGCCTGCGCCTGTCCACGCCCTTGCCCGCGCAAGAGGTGGCACTGGGCCGCCTCATGGGGGCAAGCGTCGCCGGGCTGGATTACGGCATGACCGGGCTTTTGTCGCTGACCGTGCGCGAGATCAACGGCTTGTCGGTGAATGACGAAGCCTTCAATGCGCTGCATCTCTCGGTCTTGCCGGGCGATCTCGATGGAGATGGCGCTGTGAATGATGCCGACGCGGTTTTGCGTGCGGCCGTGGAAGACGCAAGCGATACCGGCTTTGCGGCCTTCCCACGGATCGATCCGGCGCGGCTTCTCGCAGATCTTGACCCCGAAACCGAGGAGCCAGAGACCGAGGACGGATCCGCGCGACCGCCAGCCCCGACGCGGCCCGGCACCGCAGGCGGCGGGTTTGGGGGCGGTTCGCCTGGCCTGCCCGCAGCGGGTCAGGGCGGGGCTATCGGCGGCGCGACAGGATGGGGCGGTTCCGGGGGCGAGGTCTCTTCGGCCAGAACCGGCGGCCTGCGGATTGATCTTTCCTGCGCCCTTGCCGATGCGGACCTGCCGCCGGAGCTGCGCATGGCGCTGAACGCACTGGCAGGGCGCCCGCCCGAGGCGACGGGCTGGTGCGTGATGAGCAACGAGGATTTCGCCGCGCAGAGCGAAGACGGCTTGCTGCCGCCGATGGATGCGACCACCACCGACGCGCCGGATCTGCGCTATTGGTGTGGCGAGGATATTCCCCCGGCAATCCGCGCGATCCTGTCGCAACTCTACACCAGCCTTGGACTGGCACTCCCGCCGGGCGGCTGGTGCGTGATCGCGCGGGGCGACGCGGACAGGCTCGCCTTCGCTCCGGGTATTGATCGCGCTGACGGCGCCTTGGCAGAGCTTTTCCAACTGGACGGGGAACCGCAGCGCGAGGCGCATTTCGCGCTCTTTGCCGCCTTTGGTGCCGCAGTGGCGGCGCGGCCTGTGCCGGGACCGCGCGAGGGCGCGCAGGCGAAGCGCAAGGTCTGGGCATCTGACGATATGACGGAGGTTGTGTGAACAGCAAGGCCAGCGCCACACCCCTTAGGGACTGCGCAGAGCGAGACGCGGGATGAACACATCAGAGACGACAGGCGCGCGCAACGCAAGGCCCGGCGACAAGGCCGATGCGCCGAAGCGCGACGATTGGGAGGTGTTTGCCAACCCGCCAACGCCCATGGCCTTCCTCGCCGCCTGGTTCCGGCTGCTGTGTACCGAAACCGGCAATCCCCGCCGCGCCGTTCTCTTGCTGCGCACAGTTTCGGGCAGCTTTGCGCCCTTGGCCCGCTGGCCGGAAAACCGCGATGCGGCGAGACCCGCGCCTGACGCGCCCGACCCCATCGCGACAGCCTGCGAGGCGGCGCAGAAATCCGGGGCCACGGCCCTGCGCCCGGCCGGTGACGGCATGCGCGCGATCGCCTTTCCCGTGGTGCTGGACGACAAGGTCGAGGCGCTTCTGGGCATGATCGTGCCCGACGCACACTTGCGCGCGACGCTGCGGCGACTGCACTGGGGGGCTGGCTGGCTTTACGGCATGATTGCCAACCGGCAGGCCGAAGATCAGCGCGGGCAACAGGCCGATACACATGCGGCCTTGCAGGTGCTTGCCGCGCTTGGCGAGAGTGACGGGCTTGAAGCGGCGGCGCGGGCGCTGGTGAATGAGATCCTGCCCCTGACCGGGGCTGACCGCGTGTCATTGGCGCTGATGCGGCGTGGCAGGCTGCGGCTTGTGGCGCAGTCGCAAACAGCAGAACCCGAAACCCGCTCGGCGCTGCTGCGCGCGCTGGTTCAGGCGATGGAGGAAGCGCGGGTGCAGCTTGACCCGGTGCTCTGGTCGGCGGCGCAAGAGCCGAAGCCCGGTGTCGCCACGATCACCGCAGCCCATGCGGCCCATGCGTCGCGGGCCGGGGCGCTCGGCATGATTTCTGCACCGCTGGTCGTGGCCGGGCGCGTTATCGGCGTCCTCAGTCTGGAGCGGATGTCGCCACGCGGGCAGGTCTCAGCGTTCGGGCCCGCCGATCTGGCGCGGCTTGAGGTCATCCTTGGCCTATGCGCGCCCGTGATCGAGTTGCGCGCCCGCGAGCATCGGCTGATCTCCGGGCGCGGGCGGATCTGGCTGGGCAAGGCCATCGCGGCGCTCTTCGGCAAGCGCCATCCCGGCATCCGACTGGCCGCGCTTCTGGCGCTTGCGCTTCTCGCCGGGCTGGGATTCGCGCGCACGGACCTACGGATACGCGCGCAGGCGGAACTGCGCGGCGAGGCGCAACGCGTCGTCGTCGCCCCCTTTGACGGTTTTGTCGCGACGGCACCTCTGCGCGCGGGCGATGTGGTCCAGAGCGGAGATGTGCTGGCCACGCTGGACGAGTTCGATCTGCGACTGGATCTGCTCCGCTGGCAAGCGGAACGGGCGCGGTTCGAGCAGGATAAAAGCACAGCACTTGCAGCAGGGGACCGCACAGGAATAGCGGCAGCCGATGCCGAAATCGCGCGGGTCTCGGCTGATCTGTCGCTGGCCGAAGCGCGCCTTGCCCGCGTCGCGCTCGAAGCACCCTTTGACGGTGTGATCATCGCGGGCGACCTGTCGCAACTTCTCGGCGCACCGGTCAAACAGGGGGAAGAGCTTTTCCGTCTCGCCTCTGGCAATGGCCTGCGGCTGGATATCTGGGTCGGCGAATACGATATCGCGCTGGTCGCCCCCGGTGCTCAGGGCGTGCTTGCCCTCAGCGGTATGAGCGGCGCAACCCTGCGGTTCGAGGTCGCGCGGATCGCCGAAGTCGCGCAGGTGCAGTCCGGACAGAACGGTTTTCGCATCGAGGCGCGGCTGATCGACCCGCAAACAGGGCTGTTGCCCGGGCTTGAAGGTGTGGCGCGCATTTCTGCGGGTTCCGCACCGGTGCTGCGGGCATGGCTCCGCCCTGTGACCGAGCGGTTGCGCATTCTCTGGTGGTCCTGGATCCCATGAGCGGCAGTTTTCATTCGCAGCTTTGGTATCGTATCCGCGATCTGAAACCGGCGCTGAAACCGGGACTGGAAATCGCATTGCATACTTATCTGGGGCGCAAATGGTTCGTGCTGCGCGACCCGGCAGGCAACAGCGTGCACCGTTTCACCCCAGAAGCCTATGCGATTATCGGTGCCATGGATGGCCAGACCCCCCTTGCCGCGATCTGGCAGGCGGCGATTCAGCGGCTGGGGCCACAGGCGCCCTCGCAGGATGATGTGCTGAACCTGCTGGTGCAAATGTATCAGTCCGATCTGATCCTTGTCGATATCGTGCCACTGGCCGACGAACTGGTCGAACGGATGGGCCGCAAACGCGCCCGCAAACGCGCGCGTTTCTTCCGCAATCCGATGTCCGTGCCGCTGCCGCTGGGAGACCCTGACCGGCTGCTTGATACACTGGCGCCGCTGGTGCGCGGTCGCGCCGGGCTGGTCTGGCTGGCAGGGTGGCTGGTGCTGGTCCTGGCTGCCCTGATCACCCTGCCGACCGCATGGCCGGATCTCGCGCGCGGTGGTGTGCGAGAGGTTCTTGCGCTCCAGAACCTGATTCTGATGGCGGCGGTCTATCCGCCAGTCAAATTGCTGCATGAACTGGCGCATGGGCTGGCCGTCAAACGCCATGGCGGCGAATGCCACGAGATCGGGGTGATGTTTCTGGTCTTCTTCCCGGTGCCCTATGTCGATGCCTCGGCTTCGGCCGCATTTGTCGATAAATGGGCGCGCGCGCTTGTGGGCGCGGCGGGGATCCTCGCGGAAATCGCGCTTGCGGCGGCGGCCCTGCTGATCTGGCAAGCCGCAGAGCCGGGCCTTGTGCGCGATCTGGCATTCAACGTGATGCTGATCGCCGGTATCTCGACCGTGCTTGTCAACGGCAACCCGCTGCTGAAATTCGACGGCTATTTCGTTCTGGCCGATCTGATCGAGATGCCCAATCTCGCCCAGCGCGCGAATAAATGGTGGGGCGATCTGGCCCGCCGCCGCTTGCTCGCCGCGCCCAACCCCGAAGCGCGGCCCGTGACCCGGACCGAAGCGCGCACATTCGCGCTCTATGCGCCTACGGCCTTTGTGTATCGTATCGTGATCATGCTCACCATCGCGGCTTTCGTGATCGAGAGCTATTTCATGGTCGGGGTGATCCTTGCGATATGGTCGGTCACGCAGGGGCTGATCCTGCCGATGGGCAAACTGCTCAAAGTATTCTTCACCGATCCGCGCCTGATCGAAAAACGCCCGCGCGCGGCGGGCATGGGGCTTGCGCTGGCGGGCGTTCTGGCACTGGCGCTTTTTGCGGTGCCCCTGCCGCTGCGCTCTGTCATTGAAGGGGTCGTCTGGTTGCCGGACGAAGCCACCCTGCGCGCGGGCACGCCGGGCTTTATCCTGACGCTGGATGCGGCAGCGGGTGAAACCGTCGCAAGCGGCGCGTTGATCGCGCAACTGGACAATGACGCGCTTCTTGCCGCCCGCGCCGCGCAGGCCGCGCGGGTTCAGGCCGCGGAACAGGCGGTGCGGCGCGCTGTCATCTCAGAGCGCACCGCCCTGCGCGCCGCCGAAGAGGTGCTGGCGGATGCCGAGCGCAGGCTGGCTGATATGGACCGGCGTATTGCGGGGTTGAGCCTGCGCGCAGGACAGGCCGGGCGCGTCAGCCTGCCCGCAGCGCAGGACAGGCTGGCGCAATATGTCGAGCAGGGCGCCTTGCTGGGCCATATCCTGCCCGAGCGCCCCGAGCGGGTGCGCGCAGCGGCGCCGCAATATCTGGCGGATTTGATGCAGGACCGGCTGTCGGGCGCGCAATTGCGTTTCGTCACCGGGCAGCAAGGGCGCGGCGAGATCATGCGCCTTGCACCCGCCGCAACACGCCGCCTGCCCTCCCGTGCTCTGGCGCGCGATGCGGGTGGGCGCATCGCGATCGATCCCGCCGATCCCGAGGGGCTGCGCACGCTTGATGGCATTCTGGAACTTGACCTGAGCCTGCCCTCGGGCGCGGCAGCCGTGCCTTTCGGCACGCGGGTACTGGTCAAGCTCGAATTCGGGACCGAGCCTCTGGGCTACCGGATGGGGCGTGCGCTGCGCCGCGTCTTCCTGAGCCATTTCGGCACAACCTGAGCGGAGGGCGCGCGATGATCACCCTGCGTCCTGCCCTACGCCCCTGGATGACCGGTGACAGATCCGCCTCGGCCTTGCCAGAGCGGGCCTGGCCGAAACTGCGCTGGTGGGACCGGTTGGGCTGTCAGGTTGAAAACGCGCTGCGCCCTGCCATCAGCGAATTGCGCCCTGCGGATCATGTCTTTGCCCGTCGCGTGATCCGGCAAGGGCGCAGGGTCGAAGGGCTGACCGATGCCGAATTGTCCAGCGCCGCGCAGGCGCTGCGCCCCGCGCTTCTGCGCGAAGGGCTGCGCGGGCGCGCGGCGGTGATGGGTTTCGCGCTGGCGCGCGAGGCCAGTTTCCGGGTGCTTGGCTTTCGTCACCATCCGGTGCAGATCATCGGCGCCGCGCGCATCATGCGTGGCGCGCTGGTCGAGATGGCGACGGGCGAGGGCAAGACCGCCACGACAGCTCTCGCCGCCGCAACTGTGGCGCTGGCGGGGATTCCGGTGCATGTCCTGACCGTGAACGAATATCTGCGCGCACGGGATTTCGAGACGCTCGCGCCGATCTACGCGCGCCTCGGCCTTCGCGCCGCCGAGGTTGATCCCGATCAGGACGAGGCCGCCAAGGCCGCTGCCTATCAGGCCGAGATTTGTCATGTCACGCATAAGACGCTGGTCTTTGACTATATGCGCGCCCGGCTGGGGCAGCCAGCGCTGAGTTCCGCGCAACGTCTGGCCGTCGCGCGTCTTGGCGGCGCGAGAACTCGTGCCCTGCTCTCCGGTCCGGGCGCTCTGGGATTCGCAATTCTCGACGAAGCCGACAGCGTGCTGATCGACGAGGCGCAGACGCCGCTCATCATTGCCGCCCCCGAGGCGCGCAGCCGCATCGAGGATTGCCGCTTCGCGCTGGAACTGGCGGCATATCTGGTCAAAGGGCGCGATTTCACCTTGCGCGCAGATGCACGGCGGATCGATCTGACCGAAGGCGGAAAGCGCGCCATCGCCCGCGCAGCGGCGGCCAATGGCGGGCTGTGGGCCGTGCCGCGCGCCCGCGAGGAACTGGCCATTCAGGCCCTTTCCGCAATGCATCTCTACCAGCGCGACCAGCATTATATCGTCACCGAGGACAAGGTTCAGATCGTCGACGAATTCACCGGGCGCGTTCTGGCCGACCGGCAATGGCAGGCGGGGCTGCACCAGATGATCGAGGCCCGCGAGGGGCTGGAACTGAGCGCCGAGCGCAACACACTCGCCCAGATCACATTTCAGTCGTTTTTCCGGCGCTATCTGTGGTTTGGCGGCATGTCGGGCACAATCGCCGAGGTGTCGCGCGAATGTCGCCACGTCTATGACCGCCCGGTATGTCGCGTGCCGACCCATCGACGCAGCCGTCGTCGAAATCTGGGCACTCGCCTGATGACCAGCACAGAGGCCAAGCTCGTCGCTGTTGCGCGTCGCGCGCAGCATATGGCGCAGGCCCGTGGCCGCCCGGTTCTGATCGGAACGCGCTCGGTCGATATCTCCGAACGCCTGTCCGAGGTGCTGACCGCGCGGGGGGCCGCCCATAAGGTGCTGAATGCCCGGCAGGACAGCGAGGAAGCCGCGATCATCGCCGGGGCAGGGGCGGTCGGGCAGATCACCATTGCAACCAATATGGCCGGGCGCGGTACCGATATCAAACTGTCGCCTGCGGCCCGCGCTGCAGGTGGTCTGCATGTGATCCTGACCGAGTTTCATGAATCGCGGCGCGTGGACCGGCAGTTATTCGGACGCGCGGCCCGACAGGGTGATCCCGGCAGCATCGAGACGATTGTCGCCTTGCGCGATCCCCTTTTCGAGCGCTTTGCAGGCGGCGCGGTGGCGCTTATTGCCTATGGCATCCCGCCTGTCCTCGGGCGCTATCCCGGTATTCTTGCCGAGATGCTGCGACGGATCGTGCAGGCGCGCGCCGAGCGTCTTGCCCGGCGCAACCGGGCCGCAACCCTGCGCCGCAGCGAAAAACTTGCGTCTCTGCTGGCCTTTACCCGACAGACGGGCTTGTAGAATATCCTGACGCGTGGCTAACCTCGTCCTCGGGGCTATGCTCCGGCAATCTTCAGGATCGAAGCAGATGGTCAAACCTATTTCGGAACTGCGACGCCCCGAAATCGTGCAGGCCGCGATTCGCACGATCGGTAAAAATGGCCTGCTGATGGTGTCCTATGACCAGATTGCCCGCGAAACCGACATGTCGCGGCAACTCATCCGGCATTATTTCCCGGATACAGAGGTGCTTATGGTCGCGATCTGCGACGCACTCGCCGCCTCGTATCGCGAATGCCTGATGAAAGGCATCATCAAGGCGAACACGGCCAAACGGCTGAAGCTCTTCCTTGATTTCTATTTCGACTTTCTGGCCGGCGAGGATCTGGCCAAACCCGCTGATGATGCGGTTTATGATGCGATGTTCGCCCTTGCGGCGGGCTCTGAAACTGTGCGCAAGAACCTGCATGATCAGTATAACCTGCTGCATCACACCATCGCGCATGAAGTCCAGATCAGCAATCCCGAGCTTCCGCAATCGGCCTGTCGCGAGATCGGCTATCTCTTTGTTGTCATTATGTATGGCCACTGGAAGATGGTCGCGACACTGGGCTTCTCGCGCGCGTATAACCGTGTCTCGCGCGAAGCGATTGACCGGCTCATCGAGTCCTATATCGCGCATTACGATGATCCCGATGACCCCGAGAATCCCGATGATGGTTGAGCGGGTGTTGCGCCTTCAGGGGTAATTGCGCAACTATTGACAATTATCAAGTCAAAGGTCTTGCCTGAGACAAGTTCCGGGAGCCACCCGCGACGATATCGGGATGAATCACTCTGCCCGAAGGTTGCCCCTCTCCTGCCACACCCCGCTACGGCAGAAACCGCGGCCAGATCGCCACACCGGCCAGCCATTGATGCCCTGCAATCAGGGTACAGAAAACGACGCCACCTGCGGCAAGCCTCACCCCCGCATGCGGCGGCAGACTGACCCGCGCGGCCCGGCTGGGGCTGCGCAGCCTCTGCCA
The DNA here is from genome assembly GCF_001884735.1 of Natronohydrobacter thiooxidans. Taxonomy (GTDB): domain Bacteria; phylum Pseudomonadota; class Alphaproteobacteria; order Rhodobacterales; family Rhodobacteraceae; genus Roseinatronobacter; species Roseinatronobacter thiooxidans_A. Next base: position 205,785 of record NZ_MJAP01000002.1, read on the forward strand.
TTCGGCAGCGCCAAACTCGCCCCGCTTGCGCCGGTCGATCAGCACAGCACCCAGCGCCGCGAAAGCGATGAAGCCGCCAAACATCAGCGCATGGGCCAATGTGCCATTGATCACCAGATGCGCCCCGGCCCATAGGCCAAGCGCTGCTAGAACCGGATGGCGGATGCGTCCGATCAGTTCCGGCCGCGCCGGATCGAACCGCTCATTGCGCGCCCCGCCGAAAGAGAAGGGATTGGGCCGCCCCAGCGTCAGCGCCAGGAGCAGGATCGCAGGCAGCATCGCGGCAAATGCGATCCAATGCGCGGCGGCGGGCATGGGCCAGAGCGCCAGATGCGGCGCGCGCGCCGCCGCGATGAAGAGCCATGCCAGCACCCCGAGCGACAATAGCGAATAGGCCATCCCGTAACCCGCTTGCCCCAGCCGCGCGATCAGCCACGGCTTGACCGGCGGTCGCACCGGCACCGCATGGGTGAACAGAAATAGCGCCCAGGCCGCCGCATAAGCGCCCCAGCCGCTCATGCCGGTTGCGGGCGGCTGGCGGGTTTGGGGGCGCGTTTCGGGCGTGTCAGGATCGGCCAGTAGATCAGGGCAAAGCCGCCAAAGGCGCCGGTCCAGAGCAGTGCGGACAGATGCAGAAGCCACATTTCTCCGGGCCAGATGCCCGCCAGAAGCCGCGCAACGGTCGCCCCGATCAGCGCCAGATACAGCGCTGCGACAGAGCGGCTGGCGCTCAGGGGCAGGCCCGCATGGCCAAGGCTGGCGCGGGTCATCACCGCGAGCGTCATCAGCCCGATCGCGCCCGCCAGCCAGACATGGCGCGCGCCCGAGGGCGGCATCAGATCAACTGCGGCGGCCCCTACGGTCAGAAACCCCAATGCCAGCAGGGCATAGGCGGCGTGCAGCACCCAGACCAGCGGTTCCGGCCCCGTCTGCCAGCCCTGCCAGCGCGCCATGCGCCACAGATTGGCCAGCCCGGCAGCAAGGCACAGCCCCGCCGTCAAGCCGCCATAGGGTGCGATCACAAAGGCCAGCAGCGCCGCGCCGGTCAGCACCATCACCGCCCCATCGGCGCGGTTGAAGGCCACGGGCAGGCGTGTGGCCTGTCGTTTGGCCAGCCAGTTGCGGGTGAAACTCGGCACGATGCGCCCGCCGATCAGCGCAATCAGCATCAGCACCGCCGCCAGCCCCAGCCGCAGGCCAAAGCCATCCTGCGCAAAGCCCCGCGCGGCCTCGATGTGGAACCAGCCATTTGCCAGCGCGAACAGCGCCATCAGCCCCAGGACCGGCAGGTTGCGCCAGTTGCGCCCGGTGATGATCTCGCGCGCGAGAAAGGCAATCAGGGCGACCGGCAAGGCCAGATCCAGCGCTCCCACCACCCATGCAGGCCAGCCGCCGCCGATCAGCACCGCGATCCGCCCCAGCGCCCACAGGCCCACCAACCCCGCCAAAGGCCAGCCCACCACCGGCAGGCGGCCGGTCCAGTTCGGCACGGCGGTCAGCAGGAAACCCGCGATGACGGCAGAAAGATAGCCAAAGACGAAGGCATGCACATGCCAGTCGGTCGGCGCAAAGGCCAGCGGCAGCGGCGCGCGCCCCGCCAGCAGCACCAGCCAGAATCCCATCGAAAATGCGGCCCAGAGACCCGCGAACAGAAAGAATGGCCGGAACCCATAGCTGAGCAAGGCGGGGCCCCGCCAGGCGCGGCTTTGTTTGGCTGTTGTTGTCATCTGCCGCAATCTCCTTGGCGTCTGCGCGCTTGACTATAATCAAGTGAAGCTGCGGCGTAAACAGAAATTCGAGCAAAACAGTCGGAATTCATGCGGCGATCACTCTCACCGATTGCACAGACAGGTTCCCGGCTGCCCACGGGACGAGACTCATCGTCAAACAGGAGGAAATACTGCGCCGGGCAGGCTAGTGGGCAGGGCGAAGCCCGTCGGTGCAGCTTTCGGCTTCAGTCCTTCCTGTGGGGAAGCCGAAGAGTGGTCGACAATCCTGTCATTATTAGTCAAGAAATGGCGATAGCCAAGCCACAACCCGTTGCAGCCCGGCATCTCACTTTCTTTCGGGGACTGTTTGCAATGCCCATCGGGGACGAACTGCAATGCCGCTAACCGGGTCTGCCCGGATGACGGAGTACAAGCAGCACCCTGTGCTCGACGCGCGCCCAGTTCGACGCGTGCCATGAATCCCGGCCAGATCAGGCCGTTCCGGTGACTGCCAAAGCGCACAGGCAGGCGATCATGTCAAAGCCCGCTCTCGCGATCCAGTCCAGATCCTGCTCGCGCAACGGGGGATCCCAGGCGCCCGCGAACGGGGCACCCAGCACGTTTCTGGGGTTGAAGAAGCGATTGACTGGCTGTTCCGCCATGACCGGGACATCTGCCATTAGAAACGAAGCAACCGCCGTAGACAGAATTCGCAGACGAAACACATAGATCCGATTTGGTTCCATAAGCACCGCTGGCCAGACAAGACAGGGTGTTCACAACCACAGATTGCACGTGTTCAGGCTTGTGTTAGGTTGAACACGCAATTCGACAGGACACCAGCGTCATGAGGAACGACCCCGACTATCCAGCAGGAGAGCACGAGGTCTTTCGGCTGCGAAGACTGAGAGGTACGGATTTCGCCAACACGACCAATCTGCCCGAACTGGATCAACTTTGCATAGACGCCACACTTCATTTCGGCACCGATATCGCAGTGGTCACCTCGCTGACCGAGGATGTGCAGATCCTCAAGGCGTGCGCTGGAACTGATATCGACCAGGCGCAATGCGAAGTCGCATTTTGCAGCTACACTATAGTGGAAGATGCAATCCTTGTTGTTTCGGACGCATACCAAGACCCGCTGTTTCGCCAAAGCCCTATCCTACTTGGCCCATCCTCGGTCCAGGTCTATGCTGGGGAGCCGCTCAGCTATATGGCGAGCATCCCTCTGCGGGCATTCTGCCTGATCGACAGCAGACCCAGACCTGACTTCAGCCGCTGGGAAATGGCCGAGCTGGTCGATTTTGCAGAATGGGCCGTGCAGGGTCTGGCCGCGACTCTGGGCCGGATCGGACGAAATATCGAATAAGGTGATGCAGTGCTGACCATACGCGGTATGCTCGCAACCTTGTTTGCGATTTTCGGGCTGACCTTGCTTACGCTCCTGTGGTTTCAGGGCACGCAGACTTGGCATTACTTTCTTCGCAGCTCCGAACAGATCATTGTCGACCGGGCACGCCATGATCTGCTGAACGCGATTCTTGGGTTACAGAATGACCGGGCGCGCATCATCCAGATCTCCGAAGGCGCGCCTGCGAATGGTCCGATGGGCTATCCATTGCGCAGTTCTGCCGAGGCACTGCGGCGTGCTGCGGATACTCTGTCGGGAACTGGCACAGCAGAGTTGCAGGAACTTGGTGCCTCCATTGCGCGACAGACCGCCCTTTTGGAGCTGCAGGCAGAGATATTCGCGACAGTTCAGGCCGCTGGCGATGCCGACGCCTTGTGGGCGCAAAGTTTTGTCGCTCTGGAACAATTGGATCTGATGCAGGAGCATTTGCAGGATCTTCGGCGCGCTCTTTTGAACATGACCGGCGTTGTCGATGGTCAATTCGCAGGGTTGCAGATGTTGCGCAATTATCTTGTCGGGATCAGCACAAACTTGCAGGGCAATCGGGTGCGGATCCTGCGCGAGTTGAACGAGAGCCAGTTTTCGCCTTTGCTGAGTCTGGATCAGATCGAGGATCAGACCCGCCGACTGGAAGCTGCGGCCACGATCTATCTGGATGCGCTGATGATGGTCCATGAAGATCTGATGCAGCCCGCCCGCAGCTTCTCGGATTTTCTGGTGCAGGTTTATATCCCGGCAGAAATCCAGCTCGTGCAGGGGATCGCGACAGGACAGGACATCCCTGCGCGCGAGCAGGATTGGTTTGCTGCGACCGATGAGGCCACGCGCCAGATCGCGACCCTATTGAATTCAGTATTTGAACAGTCGCAGTCCAATCTGGCCGCGGAACAAGCCCGCAACCGGGTGACCCTGATCCAGTTGCTGGTGCTCTCTGTGGCTGTGCTCGCACTGTTTATCTTTTCTCTGTTCGTCATCGTGCGCCAGATTGTGTCCCCCCTGGACGAACTGCGCCGCAAGATGCTGGAACTGGCAGACGGCAATCTGGCCCCGGTCGGGCTGAAGCAGTATTGGCTGCAGGATTTGCGCGCGATGCGTGATGCGCTACGAGTATTCCGGGTGACAGGGCTTCGCCGCGAACGATTGACACGCGAGCGTCTGGAATTGCACGCCCAGATCGCCGAAGCCCATCGCAGCCTGAAAGCGGATTTGGAAGCCGCAGCCAAAGTGCAGTTGTCGCAATTGCCTGCCCCCGGCATAATTGGCGATATCCGGTTCTCATCCTGTTTCGCATCCGCCAATGTGATCGCGGGTGACACATTTGATTATATCGCACTTGGCGAGGGTCAGGTCGGTCTGTTTCAGATCGACGTCGCCGGGCATGGCGCTGCGGCAGGGCTGGTGTCCGTCGCCGCGCATATCCGCGCGCGGCGCGCGCTGTCCAAACTGCGTGCGGGTGTGGCGCTGGCAGATTTGGTCGCGAATTTGAACAGGCAATGGAGCGCGGACTTTACCTATTTTACGCTTTTGATCGCGGCCTTCGACACGGCTACGGACACCGGAAGGATGGTTCAGGCGGGCCATCCGAGCCCTGTCCTGATCCGCCACGACGGGACGATCAGGCGTCTGGGCGAAGGGGGCTTGCCGATCGGAGTGCTGCCGGATGCAGTTTTCGATGAAATCAATTTTCCCTTTGCCCGCGGCGACCGGCTGGTGGTGTTTTCTGACGGTATGTATGAAAACGTCACCGCGTCGGGTGAAATCTATGGTGAAGATCGTTTCATCGAGTTTCTGAACCGGAATGCCGCTTGCAGCACCGAAGCTTTGCTGCACAAACTCGTACAGATGCTGGATCAGTGGAAAGAGGCAGGATATCTGTCTGATGATGTCAGCCTCGTCGTTGCAGAAAGGATGTGAGGAATGATCGGACATGCAGAACGCATGGAAGCGGAGTTTCTGGTAATCGAAATCAGTACGGCACGACTGGAGGCCAGCAACGCCCCTGATCTGCGCGCGCTGCTGATCGGCAAGATTGACGCCGGGGCGGATCAGATCCTGCTGGATCTGAAGGATGTAAAGTTCATGGACAGCTCGGCATTGGGCGCGCTCATCGGCGGGATCAAGAAGATGGGCCCGTTGGGCACGCTCGCACTGACAGGCCCCAAAGGCGCAGTGCAACAGCTTTTGAAACTGACACGCATGGACAAGGTATTCCCGATTTATGCTTCTGTGCCTGCGGCGATCTCCGATTTGACGGGGTAATCCGATGACCCCTGCGCCAGAGGCGTTTTTCCAGACAGTCGAGCGCGATCTGACCGCTGTATCGGATGTCGCCATGGCCGTAAATGACTATGCCAGCAAAGTCTTGGATGAAGACAGCGCGGGACTGATCGAACTGGCTCTGGTCGAGGCCCTGACCAATGCGATCAAACATGGCAGCGTGCATGGCCGCGATACCGGTCAGATATTGGTATCCGCCCATGTTGCCGATGCTGCGCTGGTGGTCGAGGTGAATGACATCGTGCCGGTAGTGCCCGACGGGCTGCTGGAAAAGACGCGCGGGCAATATTCGTCGCATGACATCACTGATGTCGCATCACTGCCCGAAGGGGGGCGTGGACTGCTCATCATTATTCTGTCGATGGATGAGGTCAATCTGCGAACGAGCAATGATCGCTACATTCTGAGCATGGTGAAGTACATCAACACATGAGCGGCGCGGTCAGAACGTATTGATCGCAAACCCGATCACGGCACGCTTTTCGCGGAACCGATACCCCAGCCGCAGCCGGACCGGCGTTTCGCGGATATCATACCCCAGAAACAGGCTGTTTTCGCGGAAAGAATCCCCGCCCTGGATCGAGACAGCAGCACTTAGACCGCTGTCCCAATGTGCCACTTCACCCAATAGCTGATATTCGTTCTTTATGGTGTTGTAATCGGCCAGCACGAAAACACTTCCGAATGTCGTCGGGGCCCAACGTTCCAAGACCACTTTCGCGCCAAGATCCAGACTGCCAGCACGATCTGAGCGGGCGCTCGGACCAAAGCGGAAAACAGCACTTTCGCCCAAAGCCGGGACCGGCAGGCTGTAAGTGATATTGGCGCTGAACGCACCGCCCCCGGCGAAATCCGACCAGCCCAAAGCCGCGCCCCACGGCCCGCGCACAATGCTGCCGATGACTGTACTTGCCCGAGGCGCATAGTCGAGCTGGAAAAATTCGCCATTCGCCTGCGCGTCTGACAGGGCGATCAGGCTGATAAGACCAGAAGCAGGCAAAGCCTGCCACCCTGCCGTGCGAATGATTACTCTACCCAAGCGCGATCTTCCTATTTTAGATTTCGCCTTATAAGGTAAATCATCCCACAGAGCAGGGCTCAAGAAAAACTGAAAATGGCGCAGAAGCAGGCAAACCGTCCCCATGCGACGCGATATGAACGTCAGGTTCCCTGGAGGCATGCTGCGCATGGACCGTTGCATGTTTTTGTCTGGCAATTTCTGGCGACGGCAAGTCTGGTTTTCGGGGTCTGGTATCTGTGGTGGCGCTGGACCTATTCGATAAACTGGGATGCTGCCTGGTTCTCATTGTCGTTGCTGATCGCAGAAACCGGCGCATTTCTGGGGCTGATCCTGTTCACGATCAATCTGTGGACGCCACGATCACCGAAGCGTCCCATCGCCCCGGCGCGCATTTCCGACACGACCGAGACCCCACCCGAAACCGATCGGCCGTTGATCGTGGATGTATTCTTCGCAACATATAGCGAAGATCCTGAACTGGTGCGCTTGGGTCTGCGCGATGCGCAAAACATGCATTACCCCCACCCGATCGACCTGCGTATCCATGTGCTTGACGACGGGCGGCGCCCGGCGATGGCAGCGGTGGCGCAGGACTTGGGCGTCAACTACATCACGCGTTCGGATAATGTCGGCTACAAGGCGGGAAACCTGCGCAATGCGATGGATCACACGGTCGGCGATTTCGTGGTTATCTTTGACGCAGACACACGCCCGTTTCCGAATTTTCTGGCCAATACGCTGGGCTATTTCCGCGATCCGAAAACAGCATGGGTCCAGACACCCCAATGGTTCTGGGACATCCCGCCCGGCGTGCCCTTGCCCGCGGCTCTGGAACGAAAACTGGGGCGCTTTGGCAATTGGCTGGGTCGACGCATCGAAACAGTGATCGGCCCTGTGCGAATTGGCGAGGATCCCTTCGGCAACGATCCTCAGATGTTTTATGATTTCATCCAGCATCGGCGGAACTGGGCCAACGCTTCTTTCTGCTGCGGCGCTGGGTCAGTCCATCGGCGCGAAGCCCTGATGGAAGCAGCCATCCGGTCCTGGGCCGCGCAGATCGAAGATCTGTCCGGCAAAGAGGCGCGCCGCCTGACACGCCTTACAGGCGAGGCAAATCTGAGCACGCCTGTGCACCATTCCGCGCAGATGGGGCGTGCGCGGGAAGTGGAATTCACACCGTTCAAACTGCATGTGTCAGAAGACCTTTATACATCGATTGCCTTGCACAGTGACCGCGCAAGGGGCTGGAAATCCGTGATGCACCCCGAAGTCCTGTCACGCATGATCTCGCCCAATGATCTGTTGAGCTGGACGATTCAGCGATTCAAATATGCCGGTGGCACACTTGATATCCTGCGCAATGACAATCCGTTGCTGCGCCGGGGTCTGAACCTTCCACAAAAGCTGATGTATGGCACAACATTCTATTCCTATCTTTCCCCGCTATGGAACATCATCTTTCTGATTTCGCCCATCATTTTTCTGTTCTCCGGCATCGCACCAGTCGCCACATACTCACTGGAATTCTTTTTGCACATCGTGCCCTTTCTGGTGATGAACGAACTGGCGCAGATGGTGGGGCTTTGGGGCACACCTGCGATGAAGGGGCGAAAATGGTATATCGCCATGTTCCCACTGACGCTGGCGGCCCTGTGGGCCGTGATCCGGGGGCAGAAGATTTCCTTTACAGTCACACCGAAGGATCGCGCCTCCGGGCGGTATCTGAAGCTGGTGCGCTGGCAAATTCTGATTCTTTCGCTGAACGCGGCCGCGCTGGTCTATGGCTGGAGCATGTTCGGACTCGGCGTCTCTGGATACACACTGGGCGCGATGATCGTGAATACCTTTTGGAGCCTGAGTAACATGATGGCGCTGTGGGTGATAATCCGCGCAGCAATATGGTCGCCCGATCCCGAATTTGACCTGCCTGTGATGGAGGCATATCAGCATGAAACCCGATAGCGGCTGGATCTCTGCGCGTTACCAGATCGCCTGGCTTTTGGGCCTAATCGTGTCCATCGCCATTGTGGTACAGCTTGAGCGGCTGGATCTGGGCATATCGCTGGATGGCCCGGAAGATAGCAGCACAATTGACGGCCTGCGCACGCGCGTTCCGGATATTCAGGCCGCCAGCGCAGAAGAACTGGCCGCAGTGATGCTGGCGCTGTCTGCGGCGGGGCTTCAGGATCCTGACCCATCCCTCACGGCCGAGGCTGCAGCCCTTCTAGATGCCATTCCTCCGCATTTGGCTGCCGATCCCCTGCTCATCGAGGCTGGCGCCATCATGCAGCGTGTTTTCGGTCTGTGAGGGCTCCAGATGCTGCGTATCTGCATGAGCACCCCGGTCTCGCCCCGATGCCCTCAAGGTCGCGCAGCCGTGAACGTGTTGCGAGCGGCTCTCCGGTTTTGTGAGCGCGCAGCTTCATGAAGCAGGCGATGCGCACGCGATCGAGCAGCACCGATAGACGGGCAGCTTTTCGGGATCGGGACGCCATGGTTATGGGGAGTGGCTTCACCGGAGAAAGACCCTGCAGAGCGCTCCCGTCTGGTTCTTGCGCTTCTACTGCACTTCGCCCCGCGCTAAACGACGATAGTGTCGCAGAGATGTATAAACGCTTCAGCACCGACGATGCGGCCTCTTCATCTAGGCCAGCCAAGCCATTGCGCAGGCGAGTGTTACGAATGCTTTGAAGGATGACAGAGTTTTCTCGCAGCGTAGGGCGATCCTCCGGAAGCGTTTGATACGATTGAAGAAACATCCGACGAGATGCCGCTCCTTGTAGAGCGCCCAGCCGATGGACGGCACGGTTGATCGCGACGGGTTTGCTTTGATCTGAGGACTGGCTCCGAGGTCGTGGGTGATAAACCGACGCAAATGATCAGCATCATAGGCAGCATCCGCCATCACCTGCCCGACGCCCTTCAGCCCTTCGAGCAGGTCTCCCCATTGGCCGGGCGTGATCGTGACGCGGATCGCCAGACCAACGGCCTCACGCAATACGAGTTTATCTGCAAATGCTGGACATAAGAGCCAGAACGATTCATCTTGAATCCGATCCATCAAATGCCGGGACTGCACATCTAACAAGGCCACCTGCATGTCGGGCTGTAGCGGCTGAAATCATTGAGGCTGCAAAACGCTCGGGCGGTGCCGATGCGCCGGGACATGTGCATTGCAAAGCTCTGTAGCATCCAAAGAACGGGTGCTTGTCGCAGCCCATAGCCAGAACTCGGCCCCATGCGCGCCTTGTGCACCGGCATTGTCGTTCACGGCGGGCATGGCACAGGCAACAGGACGCCCGGTTGGCAGCGGGCCGAAGCAGGGCACAACCTTCTCCCCTGTCCAAAAGCAGTTTCCGGCATTGTATTGCAGACAGCCACAATCTACCTTTTCTCCATGAACACCTTCTTGGTCAGGGCCATAGTGCATCGCACCGTGCTGTTCGGGGGCGGGTGGTTGGCTTTGGCCGGGCCTGCGCCAGAAGCCCTTGCAACAGGTCTGGTCGTAACCATCGTTGCTGTGTGGCTGAGTCTGCAGTTCCTTCCGGCGCGGGATCCGCTTGTGCTCTGGAGGCTGGCGCGGCATCTGCCGCGGTTTGTCGCAGAGTCGATCCGTGGCGGGGTGGATGTGGCCTGGCGCGCATTTTCGCCAAGCATGCCGCTCAACCCCGGCTGGATCGAACTGCGCAGTGATCTGCCCGAAGGTGCGCGGGCGGCCCTGGGCGGTGAATTGTCGCTGATGCCCGGAACGCTGGCGGCTGGCAGCGAGGATGGCAAGCTGATCATTCACCTGCTGGACATCGAGGCGGGGTTCGATGACGCCATTGCCCGCGAGGAGGCGCAAATCGCTGCAATCATCGATCAGAACAGAACGGGTCGCGCATGACGCTCTGGTTGCATCTGCTGGCACTGGGCCTGCTTGCCACTCTGGCCGGCGCGCTATGGCGGGTGTGGCGCGGTCCGTCGCAGGCCGACCGCATGATGGCCGCACAGCTCGTCGGTACAGGTGGGGTTGGCGTGCTGATCGTGCTGGCCGCGCTGCAGGACTGGGCGCTTCTGGTCGTGGCACTGGCGCTGGCGCTGCTCTCGGCGCTGGCAGCCGTGGGCTTTGTCAAGACGCAGACACCGGACGGCGCGGGTGATCCTGAAGAGCAATCGGCCCGAGACGGCGGCAGATACGCCCCGGCGGCATCACAAAAGGATGCTGCGACGTGATCGCTGATCTTGCAACCTATGCTTTTACCGCCCTTGGGTTGGTGTTCTTTGCTGCAGGCACAGTCGGGCTGATCCGGTTTCCCGACACGTTCAGCCGTCTGCATGCATTGACCAAAGCAGACAATCTTGGTCTGGGATTTATCGCTCTGGGGATAGCGTTTCAGGCCGGAACTCTGGCGCAACTGGTCACGCTTGCACTGATCTGGGCGCTCGCATTGCTGGCCGCCGGGGCTGTCGCGCAACTGGTCGCGCGGGCCGCGCTGACCACATCGCAGGAGGAAGAATGAGCCTCGCGCTGGACCTTGCACTCTGCGCACTGATCCTTGGCGTGTCGCTGGCCGCTGTTGCGGGCGCGGGAGTCTTTCGTGCGGTGATCTTTTTCATCACTTATGGGCTTTTTGTTGCCATCGGCTGGGCGCGGCTGGGGGCCTATGATGTGGCGCTGGCCGAGGCGGCGATCGGCGCGGGGCTGACTGGCGTGCTGCTGCTGACCGCGCAGGGGCGCTTGCGCCGGGTGCAGGCCGACCGAACCGAGCGTCCCGGCGCCCCACTGCCCGCCGCACTGGCCGGTGGCGCAGTTACGCTGGCGCTGGCCTGGGCGTGGTTCGTTCTGCCTGTGCCAGAGGCGCCCGATGTCGCGCAGGCGCTCCCGCAATCGGGTGCCGGGAATCCCGTGACGGCGGTGCTCCTGAACTTCCGGGCATGGGACACGCTTCTTGAAAGCATCGTGCTGCTGGCCGCGCTGCTGGGCGTGTGGATGCTGGCGCGGGATGCGGATTGGGACGCGCCTCTCGGACCGCGCTATCACGCGCGCCCCTCCGGGGTGCTTGCATATTTCGGACGGGTTCTGCCGCCGATCGGGTTGATTTTCGGTGTCTATCTGGTCTGGGCCGGTACAGAGACCGTGGGCGGTGCCTTTCAGGGCGGCACTGTGCTGGCCGGGGTGGTGCTGGTGGCCATGATGGCGCAGGTTCTGCCCCCGCCGCGCGCCTCGAAGCGTCTGCTGCGTGCAGCACTGGTGCTGGGACCGGGCGTATTCCTGTTGTCGGGGCTGGCGGCCGCCGCACTGGGCGGCAGTTTCCTGAGCCTGTCAGCCGCTCTTGCAAAACCGGCTATCCTGATCATCGAGGCGGCGCTGACCGTCTCCATCGCTGTGACATTGGCGCTGCTGGTCATAGGCCCCGCCGAAGCCCCGGAGCCTGCGCCATGAGCCTGACTGTCTTCGCTCTGACTGGTGCGGCGCTGGTGGGTCTTGGGGTCTATGGCCTGCTGGCGCTGCCGCATCTGCTGCGCCGTGTCATCGCCTTCAACCTGACCGGTTCCGGGTTGTTCTTGTTTTTCGGTGCAGCGGGCGCGCGGGGGGGCGCAGTCGATCCGGTCCCGCAGGCGCTGATCATCACCGGCATTGTCGTGGCGCTCTCTGCCAGCGCGCTGGCGGTGGGGCTGGTCGTGGCGCTGGCGCGCAGTTCCGGCAAGGTCGTGCTGCCCGACGAAGACCCGGCGCCATGACATCGCTGGTGGTTCTGCTGACCTTGCCGCTGGTCGCAGCGCTGGCCGTGCTGGCGCTGCCCGAGCGTCGCCGAGAGCCGCTCGGGCTGCTCACCGTCGCCATTGGGTTGGTCGCGGCGCTGACGCTTGCAGCTTCCGTATGGCGCAGCGGGCCGGTCTTGCTGACGCTGGGCGGCTGGACGCCCCCGCTTGGCATAGCCCTGCGCGCCGATGGTCTGGCCGTGGCCCTGATCTTGATGAGTGCGCTGGTCATGTCCGCCGTTGCGCTCGCCGCCCGGTTCGAGATGCGGGCCACACGGGTCGGCCCGCGCGCGGCCTTCGGTTTCTGGGTGCTGATGGCTCTTTTATGGGGCGCGCTCAACGCGGTCTATGTCTCGCGTGATCTGTTCAACCTCTATGTCGGCATCGAGCTTCTCAGCCTTGCAGCCGTAGCCCTTGTTGCACTGTCGGGTACAGCAAAGGCGCTTGCAGCAGCACTGCGCTACATGATCTTCGCGCTGGTGGGCTCTGTTCTCTATCTGGCGGGGGTTGTGCTGACCTACGCCGCGCATGGTGTGCTCGATATAGGTTTGCTGGCCGCGCGTATGCCCGCAGAAAGCGATGCCTTGGCACTGGGTCTGATGACGGCGGGATTGCTGGCCAAGACCGCGCTGTTTCCCTTTCATGTCTGGTTGCCGACGGCCCATGCCGCTGCCCCCGCCCCGGCCTCGGCGCTTTTGTCGGCGCTGGTGCCCAAAGCGTCTTTCCTGATCCTGATCCGGCTGTGGTTCGAAGCCATGCCCGACCTCGCATCCTCCGCCGCCGTGATGATGCTGGCAGTGCTCGGATCTATCGCGGTAATCTGGGGCGGCGTCCTGGCCTTGGTGCAGAGCCGCCTGAAGCTGATCGTTGCCTATTCGACTGTTGCGCAACTTGGGTATCTGTTTCTGATTTTTCCCCTGGCAGGGGGCGGCGGGTCGGTGCAGCCGTGGTCGGCAGGGGCGTGGACCGGGGCTATGTTTCTGGCGCTCAGCCACGGGTTGGCGAAGGCTGCGATGTTTCTGGCTGCGGGCATCTGCATCGCCGCTGTCGGCAGCGACCGGCTTGGCGATCTGCGCGGGCTGGTGCGGCACCTGCCGATGACAGTGGCTGCCCTTGCACTTGCTGCAATCACCTTGGCGGGCCTGCCACCTTCGGGCGGGTTCACAGCGAAATATCTGCTGATGACATCGGCTCTGGCAGCGGGTCAGTGGCCCTTGGCGCTGGTGCTGGTCGGGGGCGGCTTGCTGGCCGCTGCATATCTCTATCGTCCCATGGCCGCCCTTTTCGCGCGCGAGGCCCGGATCGCCCCGCGCCCGGTTCCCCGCATCTGGCAGGCTGTGCCCTTGACGCTGGCAGCCTCGGCGATCCTGCTGGGCCTTTTCTCCGCCACCCCGTTCGACCTGTTGCAGATCGGACGCCCGGAGCCCGCGGAGGAGGGCCTATGAGCGCGGCACTGCCTGTTCTGATCCTGCTGACCTCGCTGGTGCCGGCGGGCGTGACTTTCTTTCTCGCGCAAGACAGCCACAGCCTGCGCAACGGGCTGAACCTTGGCGGGGCGATCCTGAAACTGGGGCTGATCGGCTGGATGCTGTTTTCCGTGGCGGGCGGCGCCAGCTATGAGGCGATTTTGCCCCTCGCGCCCGGCCTCGTGATGCTGCTGCGCGTGGATGCGCTGGCGCTGCTGTTCATCTCGCTCTCGGCGACATTGTGGTTCCTGACCACGATCTACGCCATCGCCTATTTCGGCACCAAGGCCGAGTTGTCACGTTTCTTCGGGTTTTTCAGCCTCTGCGTGGCGGCAACTACGGGGCTGGCGCTTTCAGGCTCGCTGATCTCGTTCTTTATCTTCTTCGAGTTGCTGACCCTGTCAACATGGCCGCTGGTTGCCCACAAGCAGGACAAGCCGTCCTTGTCAGCGGCGCGCCTGTATCTGGTTTACGCCCTGCCCGGTTCTGCGGCGCTGCTCTGGGCGATTATCTGGCTGGAAAGCGCCACCGGGCCGGTGCTGTTCACCGACCCGCCTGACCTGAGCGTGCTGGAGCCAGGCGCGCTGCGCGCCATCTTCGCGCTGTTCATCATCGGCGTCGGGGTCAAGGCCGCGATCGTGCCGCTGCATGGCTGGCTGCCCGCAGCGATGGCAGCCCCCGCGCCAGTCTCGGCCCTGCTGCACGCGGTGGCCGTGGTCAAGGCCGGGGCCTTCGGGGTTGTGCGCATCATCTATGATGTGTTCGGCGCGGCCAATGTCGTGGCGCTGGGGGTGGGCGTGCCGCTGGCGGTGCTTGCCTCTGCAACCATCATCTGGGGATCGCTGCGCGCCTTGCAGCAGGACGAGATCAAGAAGCGGCTGGCATTTTCGACCGTCAGTCAGGTCAGCTACATCGTGCTCGGCGCAGCGCTGGCCAGTCCTTTGGCGATGATCGGCGGGCTGGTGCATCTGATCCATCAGGGGCTGATGAAGATCACCCTGTTTTTCTGTGCTGGCATCTATGACGAGCGCGCGGGCGTCAGGACCATCGCCGGGCTGAACGGGCTGGGTCCGCGCATGCCCTGGACCTCCGCCTGTTTCAGTCTGGGGGCCCTGGGTATGATCGGCCTGCCGCCGCTGGCGGGGTTTGTCAGCAAATTCTATCTCGGGCTCGGTGGGCTGGATGCAGGCGCGCCATGGGTCTTGGGCGTACTTGTGGCCTCGACCTTGCTGAACGCGGCGTATTTTCTGCCGCTGCTGTACCGATTGTGGTTTCTGCCCGCAGCCGAGGATGCAACCGGCGATGAGCGCGCACCGGCTCTGGTCGGACCTGCCGTCGTGACGGCGCTGGCCACGCTTGGCGTGGGTTTGCTGGCGGCCAGCCCGATCAGCCCGCTGGGCTGGGCGACGCTGATCGTCACACGGGAATACGGGCCATGAATGCGCTGCTGCCTTTTGCCGTCCTCATCTGGCCGCTTCTGCTGGGCCTTGTTCCGGCTGTGCCGCGCTGGCGCCCCCATGCGCTGTGGATCCTGCCACTGGCGCCCCTGCCTGCGCTGGGACTGGCCCTCGCGGGCGCGCCGGGCGCGATCTTCCTGCCCGATCTGTTGCTTGGCGTGCATCTGGCCGCTGTGCCCGGGGGCGCGCTGTATCTCGGCATGACGGCGCTGGTCTGGGCTGCGGCAGGGGTGCATGCCGCGCTCACGCTGCCACCCGGTCCGAAGGCGGGCGCTCTGACGGGGTTCTGGTGCCTGACGCTCGCGGGCAACCTTGGGGTATTTCTCGCAGGCGATGTCGTCACCTTCTATCTGGCATTCGCCGCAGTATCGCTGGCCGCATGGTTTCTGGTGGTTCATGAGCGGACGAAAAAGGCGCTGGCGGCGGGAAAACTCTATATCACGCTTGCAATCCTGGGCGAGGCAGCATTGCTGATCGGGCTGATGATCGGCGCAGCCGCAGCAGAGGATTTGCGGGTCTCTTCCGTGCGCGCCGCGCTGCCCGATGCGCCGCTGGGGCCATTCGGGATCGCTGCGCTTCTCGTGGGCTTCGGCATCAAGGCCGGGATGATCCCGTTGCATCTGTGGCTGCCGGTCGCGCATCCGGCGGCTCCCGTGCCCGGCTCGGCGGTGCTGTCAGGGGCGATTGTCAAGGCCGGGCTGATCGGCATGATCCTCTTCATACCTGTCGCGTCGGGTTGGGGCAGTCTTCTGGTCGTGGCGGGGCTGATCGGAGCATTCGCGGCCGCGCTCTGGGGCCTGACACAACAAGACCCCAAGGCCGTGCTGGCCTATTCCACTGTCAGCCAGATGGGGCTGCTGCTGACGCTGGTCGGCGCGGGATCCAGCCACGTGGCCTTTTATGCGCTGCATCATGGCCTTGCCAAGGCCGCAATGTTTCTCTGTGTCGGCGTTGTGGCGGCCGCAGCCACCCCGCGCGCACGCCTGCTGACGCTAACAATTGCCGGGATCATGGCGCTCTCGGTATCCGGTTTTCCGCTCTCGGGGGGCGCATTGGCCAAGCTGGCGAGCAAAGAAGGCCTGTCCGATCCGCTGGTGCTCGCCCTGACACTCAGCAGCATGACCACAACGCTGGTGCTGGGCTGGTTCATGCTGCGCCTTGCACGGCATCACGCGACACGCGGCCACAGGCCGGTCTGGCCCGGCCTCTTTGCAGGCGCAGCATTCCTGGCGGCGCTGGCGCTTCTGGTGCCATGGTTTCTCTGGGAGCGCGTGACCGGGTTGCAGGGCACCTATCCCCTCGGGCAAGCGAATATTCTCGCAGGGCTGTGGCCGGTCATGCTGGGGCTGGTTGCCGTCGCGGTGCTGCGTGCCCGTGCCATGCCAAGCTACCCGCCCGGCGATCTGCTTGCGCTTCTCGAAATGCTTCGGGCGCGGCTGATACTGGTGCAGAAAGCAGCACCGCAGTCGCGCCGGAACTTCACGATAGGCCACAGGCGCAGAATACTGCGCATCCTTCTGAGGTCCAGACGTGCCGACAGCTTTTTTCAGCCCTGGCCGCATGCGGGGTTTCTTCTGACGGTGGTGACACTCGCATTCGCAATCTCGATTTGGCTGCCTAACTAGATGCCTTCGGACGAAGGTGCAGGCGGGGAAAAGCGCAGCGATACCGCGCGGGTTGCGTCGCTGGCGGTGCATTACAAACTCACCCAGGACTGGGCGGTCTTCGGGTCTGTGTCGCAGCCCGAGCGCGCGCGCTGGTGCGGGCTTTTCCTATGGCGGGCGCGATCTTTTCGCCAATGGCGACAGCCTGGATTTCAAGCTGACCGTGTTCAACACCCGCATCAAGGACAAGATCGAACGGCCCGGAAATGCCGTTCCCGGCCCGACCTATGCCAATATCGCCCGCGCCCGGATCCGCGGGGTCGAGCTTGAAGGCGGCTATGATGCTGAAACTATCTTCGGCAAATTCGCCTATTCGCGGATCCTCGGCACGGACCAGACGACCGGTGCGCGGCTGAATTCCACCCCTGCGGATGAACTGGTGCTGGAACTCGGGGCGCGGGCCTTCGATCAGACGCTGGAATATGGCTGGCGCGGGACATTCCTGCGCAAGGCCAGCCGCGCCGATGGCGAGGCTTTCCCCGGCTACGGCGTCAATGATCTCGCCAGCAACGAAGCCCGCCGGGGCCGCTATATCCGCCTGTTGATCGGACGGCAGTTCAGTTGGTAACGTCTCCCGCTCGGGACTGCAGGTCGCGAAGAGGGCTGCTATGCGCCGCGCGGCAGGCGGGGTATCTCGCCTTCGAATGCCCGGAAGGGCCGGAAAGGATGCCCGGACGCCGGATTTCGGCAAGCCACGGCATCCCGCTCAGGTCTTCCCGGGCAGAATGACGCCCGGCCAAACACCGATAGGGTGAATGGATCGGGGCGCAACTAGGGCCGTTCTCGATCCGCTTGCGCCACAGCCTGCTTTCATGCCCCCGGACTTCATCTTGCCGAAAAATACTCTCGCCGAAGGCAACGGGCCGCAAGGCCCGTCCCCCTTTCAACTGCGCATGTGGCGCAGTCGGCTCAAGCTGGTCGAAATGCACTTTAGGGCCAATAGTTCGGATCACAGCCAGATCGGAACGCACCCGGCCGGGCCTTTGATGACTGCAATCCGCCGACTGCTCAATGAAAATCGCGGCTGGGAAACAGCCGTTTGGCCTGTTCGCGCGGGTGGCGGGCCCGAGCTGGGTGGCGGGGCGGGTGGCGTGGCGGGCGGGGGGCATCATCGGCCTGCGGGGCCGTGGCCCCGACCGTTTCCCCCAAAGGATGGCCCAACCCGGCCAGCCGGGGCGAGAGATCCTCGATCAGATCGGCAATCAGATGCACGACGATCCCCTCGCGCTCGATCCGCCCGGTGACGCGCAACAGTCGTCCACCCATGACGATGCGGCGGAAACGGTCATTGACCCGTGGCCAGACCACCACATTGCAGACCCCGGTCTCATCCTCCAGCGTCAGGAAGATCACGCCTGAAGCCGTGCCAGGCCGCTGCCGGGTGATCACCAGCCCGCAGACAGAAACCCGCCCCAATGGCACTTCCGGCAACTGGTCATGCGGCGTCAGACCGGAAATGGCCGGGCGCAGCAATTCCATCGGATGGGCGCGCAGGCTCAGGCGCAGGGCAAGGTAATCCTCGACCATCTCTTCGCCCAGATGCATCGCGGGCAGGGGAACGACCGGCTCGCGCAGCCCCTCGCCATCAATCGGATCAGCAAAGAGCGGCAAGGGCGCAGGCGCACGGATCGCCCGCACCACCCAGAGCGCATCGCGCCGCGTCAGGCCCTGCCCGGAAAAGGCATCGGCCTCGGCCAGCCGTTCCAGCACCGCCGGTTGCACGCCCGCGCGCAGCCACAGGCTTTCAGGATCGGGATAGCCATTGCCGCGCGCCTGCGTGATCCATTCGGCATCGTCCCGCCGGAACCCCTTGATCTGGCGAAACCCGAGCCGCAGCGCCAGCGCCCCGTCGCCGCGCCGCTCCAGCCGGTTGTCCCATTGCGAATGATTCACGCAGACCGGCCGGATCTCGACCCCATGCTCGCGTGCATCGCGCACGATCTGCGCCGGGGCATAGAAGCCCATCGGTTGGCTGTTCAGCAATGCGCAGGCAAAGATCGCCGGATGATGGCATTTCAGCCAGGACGAGACATAGGTCAGCATGGCAAAGGCGGCGGCATGGCTTTCGGGGAAGCCGTAATCGGCAAACCCCTCGATCTGGGCAAAACAGGCTTCGGCCACGTCGCGGGCATAGCCATTGGCCAGCATGCCGGTCACAAAGCGCTCGCGATGCTGGCCAATCGTGCCCATGCGCCGGAACGAGGCCAGCGAGCGGCGCAGCTGATCAGCCTCTTCCGGCGTATAGCCCGCCCCCACCACGGCGATCTGCATCGCCTGTTCCTGAAACAGCGGCACGCCGAGGGTTTTCGCGGTCACGGCCTCCAGCGCCGGGCCAAAGGGTTCGGGCGCCTCCAGCCCCTGCCTGCGCCGGATATAGGGTTTGACCATGCCGCCCTGAATGGGGCCGGGGCGCACGATGGCCACTTCGATCACCAGATCATAGAAGCAGCGCGGCTTCATGCGCGGCAGGAAATTCATCTGCGCCCGGCTTTCGACCTGAAACACCCCCACCGCATCGGCCTTTTGCAGCATTGCATAGGTGACGGCATCTTCCTGCGGCACGCTGGCCAATGTCAGATCGGTCCGGTCATATTCGCGCAGCAGGTCAAAGGCCTTGCGGATGCAACTCAGCATCCCCAGACTCAGCACATCGACCTTGAGAATGCCCAAAGCGTCGATATCGTCCTTGTCCCATTCGATCACGGTACGGTTTTCCATCGCGGCATTCTCGATCGGGCAAAGCTCATCCAGCCGGCCCTTGGTGATCACGAACCCGCCGACATGCTGGCTCAGATGGCGCGGAAAGCCGATGATCTCGCGGATCAGGCGGATGGTCTGGGACAGGCGGCGATCCTCGGGGTTCAGGCCCAGCTCGCGCATCCGCTCAGGGTCGGCGCCACGGTTCGAATGCCCCCAGATCTGCCCCGACAGGGCGGCGGTGACATCGGCGCTCAGCCCCATGGCCTTGCCCACCTCGCGGATCGCGGCGCGCGCGCGGAAATGGATCACCGTGGCGCAAAGCCCGGCGCGGTGGCGGCCATATTTCTCATAGATCCACTGGATCACCTCTTCGCGCCGCTCATGTTCGAAATCGACATCGATATCGGGCGGTTCGCCGCGATGGCGCGAGATGAAACGTTCCACCACCATGCCGATCATCTCGGGGCTGACATCGGTGATGCCCAGCAGATAGCACAGGATCGAATTCGCCGCCGAACCGCGCCCCTGACACAGGATGCCGCGGGCGCGTGCTTCGGTCACGATATCATGCACGGTCAGGAAATAGGCGGCGTAGTTCAGATCGCTGACCAGCGCCAGCTCCTTCGCCATCAACGCCTGCGCCCGCGTGGGCGCGCCCTGCGGATAGCGCCGCACCATCCCCTCGCGCGCCAGCCGCGCCAGCCGCTCCTGCGGGGCTTCGTTCTGCGCAATCTCATCAGGGTATTCATAGCTCAACTCGCCCAGATCAAAGCCGCAGCGCGCGGCGATCTCCAGCGTGCGGCGGATCGCGGCGGGGTGGTGGCGGTAAAGCCGGGCCATCTCGGTCGGACCTTTCAGGCGGCGCTCAGTATTGGGCAGGGCGCGGGTGCCGATCCGGTCGATGGTCAGCCCCTCGCGCAGGCAGGTCAGCACATCGGCCAACTGCCGCCGCGCGGCATGATGCATCAGCACATCCCCCAGCGCCACCATCGGCGCCGAGGCCCGCAACGCCAGTTGCGCACAGGCGTTGAACCAGGCCTGATCGGTGCCATCATAGCGCGGCGCGGCCCCCAGAAACACCTGCCCCGGATAGCACCGCTGCAAGGCGCGGAGCGGCGCTTCCGCCTGCATCAGATCGGCCGTGCTCCAGCTTGACGGGGGCAGGGCAATCAGGATCATGCCCCGGCAGCCGCTTTCCAGATCGCGCAGATCCAGATGGCATTCGCCCTTGTCCGCGCGCCGCTTGCCCTGTGTCAAGAGCCGCGACAGCCGCTGATAGGCCGCGCGGTCGCAGGGCAGGGCCAGCCAGTGCAGCGGGCAATCGCGCAGCACCAGCCGCGCGCCCACGATCAGCCGGGGCAGGGCCCCCGGCGGGGGCAGGGGCAATTCGCGCGCCGCCACTTCCTGCCGCGACGAGGCATCCACCCGCGTGCCGGACCGCACCCGCAGACCCTGCGCGGCCTCCTGGCGCAGGGTTTTCAGCGCCGACCAGGCCCGCACCACCCCGGCCAGAGAATTGCGGTCGGTGATGGCCAGCGCGCTCAGCCCCAGTTCGGCGGCGCGCAGCACCAGTTCCTCAGGGTGCGACGCCCCCCGCAGAAAGGTGAAATTCGAGGTCACGCAAAGCTCGGCATAGCTCATGCGAATTCCCCCTGCACGAACCAGCCGGGGTTTTGCGGCGTGTGAAACAGCCAGAGCCGTCGGCCCTGCCGGGTCTCGACGCGCCAGTAATCGCGCATGCCATGGCGCCAGCCCTCATCCTCCAGCCACCATTCCGGGGCGATGCGCTCTGGTCCGGTGGCGCGCGCCGTGTGCAGGATCATGCGTCGCCAGCGAAACCGCGCGGGCGGCGCGCTGCCATTGGCGGCGATGGGCTCGGGCGCGAACAGGCGCAAGGGCCGGGGCGGGGTGCTGTGCCAGCCGGTTTCGGGCGTGCTATGGGCCGCCGGGGCGATCAGGAAGCTGCGTTCGGGAATATGGCTGTCGGCGGGCAGGAAACGCAGCACATTCTCCAGCCCGATCCGGGTGCCGATCCGGGTGATCAGATCGCTCAGCCGATCCCCCTGTTGCGGTGCCGCACCCAGCCCCAGCTGCTGCGTGGCAAGCGGCTCGACCAGCGTGGCCTCAAGCCGGATCTGGTCAATGCCGAAACCGGCATCGACCTCGGCCAGACCGCGCTCGAACAGCGGCAGGATACGCGCCGCATCGCGCATCGGCGCGGCCAGACGCAATTCCACCTGCTGGCTGCCCTGATCGACCCGGCGCAGGGTCAGCATCAACCGCCGCGCACCGCTGTCCTGCGCCCGCAGCTTCGTGCAGAGCGCGCCGAGCAGGCGTTCGGTGCCCGCCATGACATCGCCCAGCAGGCCGATGGGCTCGGGCAGGCTGAGCCGCACCCCGTAATGCACCGGCTCGGGTGCGGGGGCGAGCGGCTCGGGCATCCGGCCCAGCGCCTGATCCAGCCGTATCAGCAGCCCCGGCCCGAAGCGGCGGGCCAGTGGCGCGCGCGCGGCCCCGGCCAGATCACCGATGCGGCGCAACCCCATACGTTCCAGCGCGGTGCAGGTCTGTGCATCCAGCCGCAGCGCCGCCACGGGCAGCGCCAGCAGCGGCTGTTTCCCCTCGCCGTAATGCGCGTAGGCCCAGGCCGCGCCCCGCGTCTCTCCCGCCCCCAGCCGCAGGCTCAGCCCCATCGCCGCCATGCGGGCGCGCATATCGGCCAGCATCGCCGCCTCGCCGCCCCACAGATGCGCCGCGCCGGTAATATCCAGCACCAGCCCGTCGGGGCCCTCTAGGCCAACCCAGGGGCACCAGCGCAGCGCCCAACGGCGCAGCGCCACCAGAAACCGCGCATCCTGTTCCGGTCTGGCGGGGCGGCTGATCAGCTCCGGGCAGAAGGCGCGGGCATCGGCCAGCCCCATGCCCCGGTCAAGCCCGGCGCGTTCGGCGGCTTCATTGACGCAATACAGCCGTTCGGCATTGCCCTGCCGCGCCACCAGCGCGAAGGCTCCGTCAACCGGGCAGGCCCGCAGGGCCCGGTCGCTCGCCAGCCGGGGAAACCACATGCAGATGACGCGCCTGTTCATCCCATCGAACATGCCAGGCCCCAATTGTTCCTGATTTGTTCTTTGTAACTTCCCACCGCATCAGAGTCGAGTCGCCTCCACCCTGATCCAGCACCGGCGCGGCATGCCAGCGGGACTCGGCGGCATTCGAGCCCATGCCCTCGGGGATCAGGCACAGCCCGGTCGCGCCCCCTGCCTTGGCCGCCAGCTGCAGTCGCCGCCCCTCGCGCAGATCCAGCGGGCGGGTGATTTCCAGCACCACAAAGGCCGGGCCGCCATCCCGCAGCGCCTCTTCCGCCACGGCAAGACTGTCGGTCTGGCTTTGCGTCCGTGCAAGCAGCAGCCGCGCCGGGTCCAGAAAGCCGCGCAGCCCCGGCGGATGCAGCGCCCCGGACTGCCACGCCGCGCTGATCCACAGGATATCGCCGCCACTGCGGGCCGCCATGATCGCGGCAAAGCTCGTGGCACCGGGGCCGTAAACCTCGTGGACACGGGCGGCACGCAGCAGCAGGGCAGGCGGGAAATCGGGCGACATGCCGCGAATGTAGGGCGGGGCTGGCGGAATTTCAAACCACCAGAAGGCCGCATGATGGCGCAGGCATGTTCAGCCCCCCGCGGGCGCGCAGCGATTTTCTGATTGACAGAATCGGCGCGATCGCACATATGACACCGATGACATGACATCGGTGTCATTCACTGGCACTGGCGCCTGACGACTCTCGGGAGGGGTAAATGTCAACGATTTATGATGTTGCACAGCGGGCCGGGGTGTCTGCCAAGACCGTCTCGCGCGTCCTGAACGGCGATGGCCCTGTCGGTCAGAAAACCCGCGCCCGAGTGCAAGAGGCGATCCGCCAGCTTGGCTATGTCCCCTCGCAGGCCGCGCGCATGATGCGCTCCAACAAATCGGGGCTGATCGGTCTGATCACCGGCGCCATCTCGCGCAGCACTGAGCCGACAGAGCCGACCGGCCTGCCCGATCTGTATATTGTTCAGGGCATTCAGAGCCATATGGCCGAATGCGGCATGACGCTGATGATCGCCGATACCGGGGGCGCGCAGGACCGCGTGGCACCGCTGATCCAGACCTTTCAGGAACACCGGGTCGAGGGGTTGATCTATGTCGCCGATTATCACCGCGAAGTGGACCTGTCGGATGCGCAGGCCAGTTGCCCGATCCATCTGGTCAATTGCTATGACGCGACGGGCCTGCCCTGCGTCCTGCCCGATGACCGGGCAGGCCAGCAGGCATTGACGCAGCGCCTTCTTGCGCATGGCCATCGCCGGATCGCCTATGTCACGCTCGACGAGAGCATGGACGCAACCCGCCTGCGCAGTCAGGGCTATCGCGACGCGCTGGTGCAGGCCGGGATCGCCTTTGACCCGGCCTTGCTGATCGAAGGCCACAAGCAGGATGCGCAGGATGCGAATGCGCGGCTGGCGCGGTCGATTGATCACCTTCTGGCCTTGCCCAACCCGCCCTCTGTCATCTGCTGCGGCAATGACGAGATGGCATTGCGTCTTTACGGACATCTGCGGCGGCGCGGCATGCGCGTGCCCGAAGAAATCTCGATCACCGGCTATGACAATTACCGCGCCATTGCCGAAACCCTCTACCCGCCCCTGACCACGGTTGAACTGCCCTATCGCGCCATGGGCGAAAGCGTCGCCGCCAGATTGCTGGAACAGATCGCATCCGGCCGAGCACCCGGTGACGGTCTGTGCGAATTGGTCGCCTCGCCCGTGGTCTGGCGCGATTCCGTGACCGCCATCCAAACCTGAATTCAGTCTCAAAAAACGGGAGGACACCATGAAACTGAAGAGACTTGCTGCCTGTTCACTGGCAGCGCAAAGCCTTGCCCTGAGCGCGGCTTTTGCACAAACACCCCTGAGCATGTGGTATCACGGCGCGGGCAATGAGGTAGAAAGCGTGATCATCAATCAGATCGTGGCTGATTTCAACGCCAGCCAATCGGATTGGGTCGTCTCGCTCGAAAGCTTCCCGCAGGGCGCCTATAACGACTCGGTCGTCGCGGCAGCCCTTGCAGGCAATCTGCCCGATATTCTCGATGTGGATGGCCCTGTCATGCCCAACTGGGCTTGGGCGGGCTATATGCAGCCCCTGCCGCTGGACGAAGCCGTGATCGCGGATTTCCTGCCCGGCACCAAGGGCTATTGGGACGGGCAGCTCTATTCCATCGGCCTGTGGGATGCCGCCGTGGCGCTGGTCACGCGCCAATCGACACTGGATGCGCTGGATCTGCGCACCCCCACGCTCGATGAGCCCTGGAGCGGCGAGGAATTCATGGCCGCGCTCGATGCCGCCAAGGCTGCGGGCGAGTGGGAATATGCTTTCGATCCGGGCCTCGCCTGGACCGGCGAATGGTTTCCCTATGCCTTCTCGCCCTTCCTGCAAAGCTTCGGCGGCGATATCGTGGACCGCAGCAGCTATCAATCCGCCGATGGTGTGCTGAACGGGGATGAGGCCATCGCCTTCGGGGAATGGTGGCAGAGCCTCTTCACCGGCGGCTATGCGCCGGGCACCAGTCAGGATCCGGCCGCGCGCGACAATGGCTTCGTTGAGGGGCGCTATGCATTCTCGTGGAATGGCAACTGGGCCGCGCTGAACGCCCTGAACACATTTGACGACACGCTCTTCCTGCCTGCGCCCGATTTCGGCCATGGCCCGAAAATCGGTGCGGCAAGCTGGCAATTCGGCGTTTCGGGCACCTCTCAGCACCCGGACGGCGCGGCGGCTTTCATCGAATTCGCGCTTCAGGACGAATATCTGGCGGCCTTCTCCGACGGGATCGGCCTGATTCCGGCCACGGCCTCGGCGGCGGAGATGACGGAACACTACGCCGAAGGGGGCGCGATGGCCGTGTTCTTTGACCTCAGCGAGGCGCAGGGCCTCGTGCGGCCCGTCTCGCCCGGCTATGTGGTGCAGGCGCTGGTCTTCGAAAAAGCCCTTGCCGATATCGCCAATGGCGCGGATGTGGCCGATACGCTCGATGCCGCCGTCGATGAGATCGACGCCGATATCGCCCGCAATGGCGGCTACGGCCACTGACCCCGAATGCCCGCGCCTGATCTCGGGCGCGGGACTTCCCTCCAGCCTGACAAAGGCACTCCCATGTCTTCGAAACTGACCACATCCAACCGCGCAGGCTGGGCCTTCGCGGCACCGGGGATCGCTTTGATCGCGGTCTTCATCATCCTGCCGTTCTTCTTTGCCTTCGCGCTGTCACTGACCAACCAGCGGCTGATCTCGCCCAATCCCACCCAATTCGTGGGCATGCAGAATTACCGCGACATGCTGTCAGTCTCGGTGCTGCGTCTTGCCCCCGACCGCGATGACGCGGGCCAGATCCAGCGCGACGCGGCAGGCGCCCCGGTCTATCCCCGGATCCGCGACATCACCCGCAGCCCGGATTTCCCGCAATATCGCGGCATGCGCGAATGGTTCCGCTTTCATATGGGCGAGACAGCCCATGTCGTGATCGCGCGCGATGTGGTGTTCATGAAGGCGCTGGTCAATACGCTCACCTTCGTTCTGGTCGTGGCCCCGGTGCAAGGGGGGCTGGCGCTGATCCTCGCCCTTCTGGTCAACCAGAAACTGCGCGGGATCACCCTCTTCCGGGCAATCTATTTCATGCCTGTGGTGGTCTCGATTGTGGTCGTGTCTCTCTTGTGGCGCTTCATCTATTCCCCGGACGGGGGCTTGCTGAACAACCTGTTGTCGGCGCTCACTTTCGGGGCCTTCCAACCCGTCAACTGGCTGGGCAATCCCGATACCGCGCTTCCCGCGATCATGGGCATGTCGATCTGGCAGGCAGTGGGCTTCCATATGGTGATCTGGCTCTCGGGTCTGCAGACCATCAGCCCCACGCTTTACGAGGCCGCCGAGATCGAAGGCGCGTCGAAATGGCAGACCTTCCGCTATGTGACATGGCCGGGGCTGCGCCATACCGCCGTGCTGGTGCTCATTGTCATCACCATGCAGGCTTTCGCGCTCTTTGCCCAGATCGACGTGATGACCCGCGGCGGCCCGCTGGACAGCACCCAGACGCTGGTCTTTCAGGCGGTCGAACGCGGCTATGGCAAGCAGGATATTTCCGGCGGGGCGACGATCAGCGTGGTGCTGTTCCTGATGGTGCTGGCCATTTCGCTGCTGCAACGCTGGCTGACCAGAGAGAGGGCCTGACATGGCGTCAATTTCCCCAGACAATCACGGGCTGCGGCTGGCCGTGCGCTATGCGGTGCTGATCCTGATCGCGCTGATCTTCGTCTTCCCGCTGGTCTTCATGGTCATGTCCAGCCTGAAACCTGCGCAGCAATTGCTGGCCGATACTGCCAGCCTGCGCGCCTTCCTGCCGGTGGGCGATATCAGTCTGGACAATTATGCACGGGCCTTCCAGCGCGCCCCAATCGGGCTTTTTGTCTTCAACTCGGTTCTGGTCACCGGGCTGACGGTGCTCCTGTGCTTGGCTGTCTGCTCGATGGCGGGTTTCGCCTTTGTCTATCTGAACTGGCGCGGGCGTGACCTGTTCCTGTCGATCATTCTGGCCACGCTGATCGTGCCGTTCGAGACCATCGCCATCCCGCTTCTGCTCCTGGTGTCGAAACTGCCATGGATCGGCTGGGAGGGGGTGAGCTATGGCTGGCTCAACAGCTACCGCGTCCAGATCATCCCCTGGATTGCCGATGCGCTGACGATCTTTCTCTTCGTGCAGTATTTCAAGGGCCTGCCACGCGAGCTGATCGAAGCCGCGCGCGTCGAGGGCGCGACATGGTTCCAGATCTACTGGCGCGTGGTCATGCCCCTCTCCGGCCCGGTGCTGGCCACCGCCGCGATCCTGAAATTTCTGGTCATGTATAACCAGTATCTCTGGCCGCTGATCGTGGTCCAGCAAGAGAAATACCGCCCCGTCATGGTCGGTCTGCAATACTTCTTCCAACTCAATATCGCCTGGGGCGAGGTCATGGCCTATCTCACCATGATCACCCTGCCGGTGCTGGCCTTCTATCTGGCCCTGCAACGCGCCTTCATCGCCTCGATCGCGTCAACCGGTGTGAAAGGATAACCCGTAATGGTTCTGGCACTCGACAAACAATGGATCTGGGACAGCTGGTACGCCCATGACGGCGACAAATGGCATGTCTTTTTCCTGAAAGCGGATAAATCGCTCATCAACCCCGAACTGCGCCATTTCAATGTCACGCAGGGCCATGCAGTCAGCGACGATCTGGTGAACTGGGACCATCTGGGCACCTGCCTCGCGCCCGTCAGCGGCCCGGCATGGGATGATTTCACCACATGGACAGGATCGGTGGTGCGCGACGACACCGGGCTGTGGCATCTCTTCTACACCGGCACATCCCGCGCCGATGAGGGGCTTTACCAGCGCATCGGCCATGCCACCTCGGACGATCTGCACAACTGGCAGCGCGTGGGGGACGGGTTGTGTCTGGACCTGACCGGACCGCAAGCTGCCTCCTATGAGGCCGATTTTGCCAGGGGCTTCTGGCATGACCGCGCCATGCGCGACCCTTGGGTCATGCGCGACCCCGATGGCGCGGGCTGGCTGATGTATTTCACCGCCCGCGCGCCGGGCATCGCGGAACCCAATGCCGGCGGTGCCATCGGCTTCGCGACATCCGATGATCTGACGACATGGACCCTGCAGGAGCCGGTGTTCATCGGCGGCTATGGCCAGCTCGAAGTGCCGCAGGTGTTTCAGGTCGCAGGCCGCTGGTATTGCCTGTTTTGCACCGCTGCCGAGCATTTCTCGCAGGCCGAGGCCGCCGCCATCCCCGGCGGCCCGGTCACAGGCACGCATTACCTGACAGCCGACAACCCGCGCGGGCCGTGGACGATTGCGCCGGGGCCGTTTCTCGATGGCGCCTTGCCCTGCCGCCGCTACGCCGCGCGCATCGTGGAAACCGATGCCGGGCTGCGCATCATGGGCTTTGCCGACAAGGATGCCGACGGGCAGTTTCTGGGCGTGATCCTCGATCCCGAACCGGTCGAGGTGACGGAAGATGGCCGGCTGATCGTAACCCCGGCCCCACAGGCAGCGGAGTAGAGCCATGGCGGATGTGAACCTCAAGGGCCTGCGCAAATCCTACGGGGCGGTCGATGTGATCAAGGGCGTTGATATCGACATCAGGGATGGCGAATTCTGCGTCTTTGTCGGCCCCTCGGGCTGCGGCAAATCCACACTCCTGCGCATGATCGCCGGGCTGGAGGATATCACCGAGGGCACGCTTTCCATCGGGGGGCGCGTGGTCAATGACATCACCCCCAAAGAGCGCGGCGTGGGCATGGTGTTCCAGTCCTATGCGATCTTTCCGCATATGACCGTGCGCGAGAATATCGCCTTTGGCCTGACCATCTCGGGCGCGTCCAAGGCCGAGAAGAACGCCAAGGTGCAGGAAGCCGCGCGCATCCTGCAGATGGAACATCTCTTGGACCGCCGCCCCAGCCAGTTATCGGGCGGGCAGCGTCAGCGCGTGGCCATCGGTCGCGCCATCGTGCGCAAGCCCAATGTGTTTCTCTTCGATGAACCGCTCTCCAATCTCGATGCGGCGCTGCGCATGGATATGCGCATGGAGATCGGCAAACTGCACCGCCAGTTGGACGCGACCATGATCTATGTGACCCATGATCAGGTCGAGGCGATGACCTTGGCTGACAAGATCGTGGTGCTGAAGGAAGGCCGCGTCATGCAGATGGGCGCACCGATGGATCTCTATCACAATCCGGAAAACCTGTTCGTGGCGGGCTTTCTCGGCGCGCCCTCGATGAATTTCCTGAATGTCGATGTGCTGGAGGTGCAAGGGCAGGAAGCCAAAGTCACGCACCCCGCCATGGACCCGGTTGTCCTGAACACCAGGGGGCGCGCGATAATCAAGGGCAGCCGCGCCGTGATGGGGCTGCGTCCGCAATATCTGTCCGCCGGGGGCACGGGTTCGGGGCTGGTCGAGGGCAAGGTGGTTGTCGCCGAGCGTCTGGGCAGCGAAACCGTGGCCGATCTGGTGCTGCGCGACGGCACCAATCTGATCGCCACCTTCTCGGAAGATCGCGTCTTCCCGCCGGATGAGGCGGTCTCGCTGCGGTTCAACCCGGCAGAGGCGCATCTTTTCCCGGCTGATGGCTGAGCGCCACGCCGCCCTGCCGGGGCGGCGTGGCCTTCGGGCACAGAGCTCGCCTCAGGGCGAAACCGCGATGGATTTCAGAATCGCGTAACAGCTCTGCCCCGGCTCCAGCGCCAGAGCGTCAAGCGACCGCCTCGTGATCTGCGCCATCAGCATCTGCGCCTCAGCACCGTCGCCAAGCGCCACCGTGACCAGCACATTCGGCGCCTCTGCCGCGCGGATCTCGCGGATCGTGCCGCGCAGGATATTCAGCGCCGACAGCCCCTGCGGCGCCACGCGCGACAGGATGACATCCTTGGCCGCGACCCGGATACGCAAGTCGCGCCCGGCCTCCTCGGGCAGGCGCGGGGGCCAGATCGTGCCGCCCGCCACCTGCAATTCGCTCAACCCGTCGCCATGATGCGCGACCACCTGCGCCGACAGAACCGAGACCAGCCCGCGCGCGCCCATCGTTGCCGGATCACCCAGCACCTGCGCAGGTGGCCCGAAAGCGGCCACCTTGCCCTCGCGCAGCGCGATGACCGTTGTGGCTAGCCGCGCGACTTCGGCAGAGGAATGGCTGACATAGAGGATCGGCACCGAAACCGCATCGCGCAGACGCTCGAAATAGGGCAGGATCTCGGCCTTGCGGGCCTCGTCCAGTGCGGCCAGCGGCTCGTCGGCAAGGATCAGTCTGGGCGCGGCCAAGAGCGCGCGGCCAATGGCGACCCGCTGCTTTTCCCCGCCCGACAGCGCACCGGGGCGGCGCGAGAGCAGACGGTCGATCCCCAGCAGATCCACCACCCGCTCCAGGCTTTCCGCCGGTGCATCCCGAGGGGCGAACCAGCGCCCATAGAGCAGGTTCTGGCGCACGGTCAGATGCGGAAACAACCGCCCTTCCTGAAAGATATATCCCAGCCGCCGCTTGCTTGGCGGCAGCCAGTGCCGTGTGGCGCTGTCCATCAGCACCCAGTCTCCGGCGGCGATCCGCCCCTGATCGGGCCGCAGCAATCCCGCCACCGCATTGACCAGCGTGGTCTTGCCCGACCCCGAGGGGCCGAACAGCACCGTCACCCCCGGCGGCGCCAGGACATCCACATCCAGCTCCAGCCCCGCGAAGCGGTGCCGCACCTGCAAGGCCAGCCTCATGTGCCACCTACCAGCCGCGCCACCCGGCGCGCGATGATCTCGGACAGCAGAAGGGCGGCCATGGCAATGATCACCGCGACAATGACCAGCCGTGTTGCCGCTTCCTGCCCGCCCGGCACCTGCAGGAAAGCATAGATCGCCGAGGGGATGGTCTGGGTCTGGCCGGGAATATTCGACACGAAAGTGATGGTCGCGCCGAATTCGCCGATCGCCTTGGCAAAGGCAAGGATCGCCCCGGCGATGATGCCGGGCAGGATCAGCGGCAACGTGACCGTCACAAACACCCAGAAACGCGAGGCCCCGAGCGTGCTCGCCGCCGCCTCCAGCTTCGGGTCAACCGCTTCAATCGCCAGCCGGATCGCGCGCACCATCAGCGGAAAAGCCATGATCGCCGCCGCCACCGCAGCCCCGGTCCAGCGAAAGGAAAACACGATCCCGAACCATTGATCCAGAAACTGCCCGATCATGCCGCGCCGTCCCAGCACGATCAGCAGCAGATATCCCGTGACCACTGGCGGCAGGATCAGCGGCAGATGCACGATCCCGTTCAGCACCTGCTTGCCCGGAAACTCCCAGCGCGCCAGAACATAGGCCACGAATATGCCCAGTGGCAGGCTCGCAAGCGTCGCCCAGAGCGAGACCCGCAGCGACAGCCGCACCGCCTGCCACTCGGCGGGGCCGAGCCAGTTTGCCCACTCTCCCCCCATCAGTCCACGATACTGAATCCGTGCGCCAGCCAGATCGCACGGGCAGGCCCGGAGGTCAGAAAATCGAGAAAGCTCTCCGCCGCAGCGCTGTCGCTCTCAGCGGTGATCGCGGCCGGATAGGTGATCGGCGCGTGGCTGTCGGCCGGAAAGGTGCCGATCACGCTGACCGCATCTTCCGCCACCGCATCGCTCGCATAGACGATGCCCAGAGGCGCCTCATTCCGCGCAACCAGGGCAAGCGCCGCGCGCACATTGTCGGTTTGCGCGACACGCGGTGCGACGCTCTCCCACAGCCCCAATGTCGCAAGCGCCGTCCGGCCATAGATCCCCGCCGGAACCGCATCGACCAGCGCCATGGCCAGCCGCTCATCCCCCAGCATACCCGCCAGATCCAGATCCGCGTCGAGGATCACCGGCGCCGCCTCATGCCCATGGGCGATCAGCACGAGAGTATTGCCCAGAATGTCGCGCCGCGTGCCCTCGCGCAGATCCCCCGAGGCCTCCAGCGCGTCCATCCAGTCGGGGCTTGCCGAGATGAAGATATCGGCAGGCGCACCCTCCTGTATCTGCCGGGCCAGCGCCGAAGCGCCCGCAAAGGATATCACCGCCACCTGACCTGTCTCCGCCGTCCAGGCTTCGGCGACGCGGCTCAGCGCATCGGTCAGACTGGCCGCCGCAAAGACAAGCACATCCTGTGCGCCCGCGCGCGTCGGGACATGCGCCAGCGCCAGCACCGTCAGCACAGCGCCAATCCATCGAACCGGGGTAAGCTTGTACAACTGCATCGCTTTCATATCCGCATCCGCAGGACTGTCGCGGCAAGATGGCATGACTGTCAAGCGCCGCGCCCGGTGGAAAGATCCCCCTATGGCTGGCAGGATCGCAGATCCTGTTCCACTGATGCCCGGTCCTGCGCAAGGGTGATGACCAGATTGCCGCATTTATGGCCGCTCGCGGCGATGGCATGGGCCACCGCAATCTCCTGCAAGGGAAATTCACCGCCGATCACCGGGCGATAGGCGCCAGCGTGAAAATACGCCAACAGCCGGTTCATCGCCTGCGGGGTTTCCTTGACGATCCCTGCACAGAGGCGGCGCCCCCCGCTCCGGCGCGGGTGCAGCATCGCCGCCAGCATCCCGCGCAGATCGGCTGTCACCAATCCCAGACGCCCCCCCGGCGCAAGCTGCGCCATGGCACCGGGCAACAGGCCCGGCACATCCAGAATCACATCATACTGCCCCAGGACCGGCCCGCTGCGATAGTCCAGCGCGACATCCGCCCCCAGATCCCGCGCCAGTGCCAGATTTGCCCCGCTGGTCAGTGCCGTAACCTCTGCGCCGATATGGCGCGCAAGCTGCAGCGCCGCAGAGCCGACCGCCCCGGTCGCGCCCACAATCAGCAGCCGCTCCCCCGGCTGCAAAGCGCATTGATCAATCAGGAAATCCGCAGCGGTCAGCCCGCCGAAGAAAAAGGCAGCGGCGTGGATCTCGTCCAGGTTGTCCGGGCGGGGCAGGATCAGCCCGCTTTCCTTCACCACCAGATATTCGGCATGCGCGCCCAGCCGCAGGCCATCAGTGATGCCAAAGACCGCATCCCCCGGCGCGAAGCGACCTGCGTCGGCACCGGTTTCGACAACCCGGCCCGCATATTCCCGCCCCAGAACCGGGTGGCGCGGCCCGGTCAGGCCAAAGGCCAGACGAATGAGCGGCCCCATCCCTTTCGGCGCCTGCGCCGCGCGTATGCGCGCATCGCCACTGGTCAGCCCCGCTGCCGCAACCGCGATCAGCACCTCGCCCGACCCGGGCCGGGGCCGGGGCAAATCCTCGATCACAACCGTTTCGGGGGCGCCGTAACGGCGGCACAGCGCGGCTTTCATATTCTGAACTCCCTGATCGACACCATCCTGATGACCCATTCCCCAAGTGCGATCATGATCACCCACCACGCAAGGAACACCAGATCAGAGGGCAACCCGCTGAGCGCCTCGCCGGTGATCAGATAGAGCGGCAGCATCACCAGCGCGACCGTGGCCCCGCCCATCCCCAGCGCATAGGCGCGGATCATCCATGCGCGATGCGCACCCCGCTGGCCCGTGCGCCCCGCGCGCAGCCCCAGCAGAAGCACCGCGATCAGCGCGGCGCTGAACACCGCGCGCGCGATATCCAGAAGCGGCGTGGCGATGCTCTCGACCCGCATCAGCAATCCCAGCCCCGACAACCCCATGACAATGCCCGCCAGCACAAAGACCCGTCCCGCGACACGGTGCAGCCTGCCGAAGCGCAGGCGCAGGGCCCGCACGAATTGCACCGGCCCCAGCAGCCCGAACCAGACCCCGGCAAGCGCGTGCAGCCAATGCGCGGCGGGGGCGGCGCTCAGGCGCAGACTGTCCTCGGGCAGCCATCCCGCCGGGATCTGCAGCACACGGACCGCAGCCATCATGACCGGGATGAAACTCGCGAAGATCAGCAGCAGGGCAAACGGCATCGGCCGCGCAAACAGGCGGATCATGGCAAACCCTTCGTCGGGACGACAGTCAGTCGTCGTGATAGATGAACACATCCTCGACCCCCACGCCGAAATGCCGTGCGATGCGGAATGCAAGCTCCAGCGTGGGCGCGTATTTCCCGTTCTCGATCGCAAGGATCGTCTGCCGCGTCACGCCCACATGCGCGGCCAGATCTTTCTGCGTCATCTCGCCTGCGTCGAAGCGCAGGCGGCGAATGGTGTTTTCGATCCGGGGCATCAAAGCCCCCGGCGATAGGCGTGCAGCTTGGCCAGATTGCCCGCCGTGTCGCCGAGCGCGCAGCCCGCAAGGATCAGGTTCATCGCTGTGATGATCTGATGCCCCAGTGCCAGTGCGCCTATGGCCGTCACGATCCCGAAAGCCGTCGCAAGCCCCTGCACCTTCCAGCCAATGCCAGAAATCGCCCGGTCCCGTTCATCACGGGTCAGTTCCGAACTCTCGCCCGTGATCACCCGCCAGATCACAGCCATGATCACGGCCAGCGCGATCCCGATCACGATGCTGACCCCGATCAGCTTCAGCACCAGCACCGCCCAGACCTGCACCCCGTCCGGCCCGTCAAACCGGCCCGCCGCCTGACCCGCCACAAGAAACCACAGGAACAGACCGATAATCACCAGATTGGCGAGGATCTCGGTCAGGACATTGCGTTCTTCATGCGACATGCGACGGTCTCGCGACAATTGATAGGTAAAATAGACTGTACACAGAGTAATGTAATTCTAACATAAAGTAAAGTGTTCTTTACCTATCAGGGGGAGGTCCGGGCCGTGCCGCCAGCCTCAACGCCCATGCTCCAAAGTGCACAGCCGCTCCCCCCTCACCGAAGGGCCTGAGCCAGCGGCCCATCGCTCTCTTGCCCGCGCTGCTTGCCCCGGAACCGATCACATGCCATAACTTTTTCGAGATCGGGAGGGGCTGCTCATGAACCTGCATCGTCGGCATGTCCTTGGCATGGGGCTGGCTTTTGCCGCACGGCCCGCCTTCGCCCGTGATCGCGCCGATATCGCCCGCGATATCGTGATCACATGGCACCGTCTGGTGCTGGAACTGGTGCGGCATACCGCAACCTATTCGCCCCCCGTCGCTGCGCGGGCCTTCGGCTATCTGGGCGTGGTGACGCATGAAACCCTCGCCGCCACGGATCCGGCCCTTCGCAGCCTTGGCGGGCAGTTGAACGGCTTCACCGCCCCCGCACCCGAGGCCGGGCAGATCGACAAATCGGTGGCCCTGCATCACGCGCTTTCGGTCGCGGTGCTCGATCTTTTCGGCAATACCGGCCCGATTGGCCAGCGCGCGCATGGGGCGCTGTCGGCCCGGCTGGGCGCGCGGGCGGAAGACGGGCTTGACGCCGGGATCCAGTCGCGCAGCGCGGCGCTGGGCCGCCGCGTGGCCGAACATGTGCTGGCATGGGCCGCGACCGATGGCGGGGCGGTGATCGAGAATATGGGCTTCCCGCTCACCTATCCCGCCGCCGCCCGGCCCGCAGACTGGCTGCCTACCAGCCTTGTGCGCCAGCAACAAATGCCGCTTCTGCCCGATTGGGGCAAGATCCGGCCCTTCGCCATGCCCACAGGCGCCGCCTGCGCCATCCCTGCCCATCCGGCCTATGACCCCAGCCCCGGATCGCCCTTCCATCTCGCCGCGCAGGAAGTGGTCGAGATCAAGGCCAATCTGACCGAGGAACAGAAGCTGATCGCGCGCTTCTGGTCGGATGATCCGATGCTGACACCGACCCCGCCGGGACACTGGCTGTCGATCCTGCTCGACATTGCCGAACGCGACAGCCTGAGTGTCGAACGCCTCGGCTCCGCGCTGGCCAAGCTGGGCGCGGCGCAGGCCGATTCCTTCATCGCCTGCTGGGAG
Source organism: Natronohydrobacter thiooxidans (assembly GCF_001884735.1). GTDB lineage: Bacteria > Pseudomonadota > Alphaproteobacteria > Rhodobacterales > Rhodobacteraceae > Roseinatronobacter > Roseinatronobacter thiooxidans_A. Next base: position 241,686 of record NZ_MJAP01000002.1, read on the forward strand.
GCGAAATACGCCTATAACCTGTTGCGCCCGCTCACCTATATCCGCCGCCATATCGACCCGGACTGGACCCCGCTTCTGAACACGCCACCCTTCCCGGAGTATCCTTCCGGCCATAGCACGCAATCGGCCGCCTCTGCCGAAGTGCTGACCGCGATTTTCGGCGAGGATTTCGCCTTCGACGACCATACCCATGTCGATGAAGGGCTGCCGGTGCGCAGCTTCCCCTCTTTCTGGGCCGCCGCTGAAGAGGCCGCCCTGTCGCGGCTCTATGGCGGGATCCATTTCCGTTTCGGCAATGAGGCGGGCACCGAACAGGGACGCTGCGTCGGGGCCTATGCCAAAGCACTGAGAACAGACGCATGAGATCCCTTGCCATCGCTGCGGCGCTGATCGCCGTCCCCGCACTCGCGGATCCGGTCATCCCCGAATTCACCAATGAGACCGCGACCGCCGGTCTCTCGACCGCCTATCAGGGCGACTGGGACTATATGGTGGGCGGCGGCGTCGCGGCTTTCGACTGTTCCGGCAATGGCTTTCCCGACCTGTTTCTTGCTGGCGGCGCCGGGCCTTCGGCACTCTATCTCAACCGCAGCAGCGAAGGCGGCCGACTCGTCTTCGAGAAAACCGATGCGATCACCCTCGATGCCGTCACCGGGGCCTATCCGCTCGATATCGACGGCGATGGCGTGACCGATCTGGTCGTGCTGCGGCAGGGCGCGAACCGGCTGTTGCGCGGGCTGGGCGATTGCCAGTTCGAAGATGCGACAGAAGCCTGGGGCTTTGACGGCGGCGATGCCTGGTCCACCGCCTTTTCCGCGACATGGGAAACGGGCGCGGACTGGCCGACGCTGGCCATCGGCAATTATATCGACCGCAACGAGGATGCCTTCCCCTGGGGCTCATGCACCGAGAACTGGCTCCACCGCCCCGACGGGCGGCGCTTTGCCCCGCCCCACGCGCTGACCCCCTCGCATTGCGCGCTGTCGATGCTCTTCACCGACTGGAACCGCTCCGGCAGGCCCAGCCTGCGCGTCTCGAATGACCGCGAATATTACAAGGGCGGACAAGAACAACTCTGGCATATCGACCCCGGCCAGCCGCCGCGTCTCTATACCGAGGAGGAAGGCTGGCAGCGCCTGCGCATCTGGGGCATGGGCATTGCGGCGGCAGATCTGACCGGGAACGGCCTGCCCGAGTTCTTCCTGACCAGCATGGCCGATAACTGGCTTCAGGTGCTGCGTGACCCGGCAAGCGGCAGGCCGGATTACGCCAATCTGGCCTTTCAGGCGGGCGTGACCGCGCACCGGCCCTATACCGGCGGTGATATCCGGCCCTCCACCGCATGGCACCCGCAATTTGCCGATGTGAACAATGACGGGCGGCTGGATCTCTTCATCGCCAAGGGCAATGTGGCCGAGATGCCGGATTTCGCCGCCGATGATCCGAACAATCTCCTGCTGCAGACCAGCGACGGGCTGTTCATCGAGGCGGGCGAGGGCGCAGGCGTGGCCAGCATGGGCATCGCGCGCGGCGCGCAGCTTGTGGATCTCAATCTCGACGGCCAGCTTGATCTGGTGGTCGTCAATCGCTGGACAGAACCCGAAATCTGGCGCCAGACCGGCGCACCTTCGGGGAACTGGCTGCAGATCCGGCTGGAGCAGGAGGGCGCCAATCGCAATGCGATCGGGGCCATCATCGAGATTCTGCGCGATGGTCGGCTGGAGAGCCACGAGGTCACATCCGGCGGCGGCCATGTCAGCGGCGCGCTGGGCTGGCTGCATTTCGGTCTTGGCGCGGCAGAGACCGTCGATCTGCGCGTGATCTGGCCCGATGGCGCGGCTGGCGCATGGCACGATGTGCTGGCCAACGGCTTCCTGACCCTGCGTCGCGACGCAGAGCCCGAACCATGGTGGCCTGAGTAACCCCGCGTAGGGCGCCAGCGCGGGTTCAGGGCAGGTCGGATTGCGACAGACTGGTGCCCAGCCCGGCATCCGCCGCGACCAGAAACCGGTCCGTCAGTGGCAGCGCCGCCGCACCCAGCGCCCGCGCATCCCCGCCCAGACTGCCCTCATGAATCTGGGGAATATTCAGCCCCGCCAGATCGCGCCGCACCAGCGCCTCAAACACGCGCGCCCGCAGCTTCTCGCGGATCGCGGGCGGGAACCAGCCATCAATCACCACTGCCTTGAAATCAATGACCGCAAGGCAGGCCACGATGGCCTGCGCAATCGCATCTGCGGCCAACTCGACCCAGGCGGTCATGATGCTGTCCGGAACCGGCCAGAGATTCGGATCCTGCCAGAGCAGATCCGGGTCAAGCCCTTCTTGGACAAGCAGTTTTTCCAGCCCGTAGATCGAGGACAGCTCGATCAACTGCACCGTCTCGCCCCCCGGCGCGCGCACCGGCATTGACCCCAGCGCCCCGGAATTCCCGCCCTCGCCAGTGTGCAGCGCGCCGTTCAGCACCACGCCGCCGCCGATGAAAAACCCGATATAGAAATAGACGAAATCCCGCGGCAGGTTTGAGCGGCCAAAGACCAGTTCGGCACCGCAGGCGGCGCTGGCATCATTGCGCATGAAGACCGGATAGGGCAGATGCTGCCCGATTTCGGTGCACAGATCAGCATTGCGCCAGCGATCCATGACATCCTGCGGCGCGTTCAGCGCCTGCGACCAGCCCCAGAGCTGGAAGGGCTGCGCAATCCCCAGCCCGGCCACCCGCTCGCGATGCGATTTGGGCAGGCGCATCACCAGATCATGCGCCGCGCGCAGGGCAAAAGCGCGCGCCGATTCGGGCTCCGGCCAGTCATGGCGCAGCACCTCCCGGTCGCGGATCGTGCCGTGAAAATCGGTCAGGATCATTTCACTGGACCGCCTGCCGATCTTCAGCCCAAGGAAATAAGCCCCCCGCGCCGCCAGCGACATCGGCACCGAGGGCTGACCGATCCGCCCCCGGACCGGCTCGCCTTTTTCCAGAAATCCTTCCTGTTCCAGCGCGCGGATGATCACCGACACGGTTTGCGCCGACAGACCCGTGACCCGCGCGATCTCGGCCTTGGGCATGGCGCCATTATTATGCAGCAGCGTGAAGATAAGCCGCTCATTCCAGGCGCGCAGGCCCGATTGATTTGTTCCGCGCATGTTCTGCGCCGCTGGAAGTTGCGTCTGATGCTCAGCCATGATGTGCCTTTCTGCCGCTGACAGAAGGAGGGGTAAATCGGCATTCTGTCAATACTAAATAAAAGTGATTTAATTATTGACAGAGCGCCGATTCTGGAGTTTCTATGCCATATCGCGGCCAGTGACGTGCCGTGCGCAGACTCAGGGAGGAATGAGATGGAACTGAGACACGGACTGAAATTGTCTCTGATGGGTGCGGTCGCCGGTGCCGCGCTTCTGGCGAGCCCCGCTATTGCCGAAACCGGCGCCTGCCTCATCACGAAAACGGACACGAACCCGTTCTTCGTCAAGATGCGCGAAGGTGCGCAGGCCGCTGCGGCGGAACATGGCATCGCGCTGCAGACCCATGCCGGTCGCCTTGACGGCGATGTCGAAACCCAGATCGCAGCGATTGAAAGCTGCATCGCGTCGGGCGTCAGTGGTATCCTGCTGACCCCCAATGACAGCCGCGCGCTGGTGCCGGCCGTGACCCAGGCGCGCGACAATGGCGTGCTGGTGATCATGCTCGACACGCCGCTGGAACCGCCAGAGGCCGCAGATTCCACCTTCGCCACCGACAATTTTCTGGCAGGTGTGCTGATCGGTGAATGGGCGCTGGCGCAGATGGGTGACGAGGCCGCCAATGCCAAGATCGCCACGCTGGACCTGAACCCCAGCCAGATCTCGGTCGATTACCTGCGCAATCAGGGCTTCATGACCGGCTTCGGCATTGACGTCAAAGACCCCACCGTGATCGGCGACGAAGATGACCCGCGCATTGTCGGCCATGACGTGACCAACGGCAATGAAGAGGGCGGGCGCACCGCGATGGAGAACCTGCTCCAGCGCGATCCGGGCATCAATCTGGTCTATACCATCAACGAACCCGCCGCCGCCGGGGCTTATGAAGCCCTGCGCTCGGTCGGGCGTCAGGATGATGTGATCATCGTCTCGGTCGATGGCGGCTGCCCCGGCGTGCAGAACGTCGCCGAAGGCATCATCGGCGCAACCTCGATGCAATTCCCGCTCCTGATGGCGTCGCAAGGCATTGAGGCCATCAAGGCCTATGCCGAAACCGGCGAGAAGCCCGAGAACACCGAAGGGCTCGATTTCGTCAATACCGGCGTGGAACTCGTCACTGACAATCCGGTCGACGGCATCCCGTCGATCACCTCTGAAGAAGGTCTGGCCCGCTGCTGGGGCTGACCTGACCAAAAAACCCCTCTGAAATCGTGAAAGATCTTGCCGCCAGCGTCATGCTGGCGGCAGGATAACCCATGTCCCGCTCAGCCGGAGGTTGCTGATGTCCGATACACCCCGCAGTTCCGCAGAATATGAACAGACCCTGACCGGTGCCGATACGCGCGTCGCGCAGTTCGACGGGCCGAAACGCACGCCGCTCGGTCATATCCAGCATTTCCTGCATTCCCATCCAACCATGGTGCCAGTGATCGTTCTGGTGCTCAGCCTGATCGTCTTCGGTATCCTTGCCGGGGATCGCTTCTTCACCCCCTTCAACCTGTCGCTGATCCTGCAACAGGTCTCGATCATCGGCATTCTCGCCGCCGCGCAATCGCTGATCATCCTGACGGCGGGCATCGACCTCTCGGTCGCCGCGATCATGGTGCTGATGTCGGTCATCTCGGGCAAGCTTGCCATCACCATGGGCGTGCCGCCCTCGCTGGCGCTGACGGCCTCTTTCGTGATCGGCACGCTTGCGGGCATGCTCAACGGGATTCTGGTCACACGGCTGCGCCTGCCGCCCTTCATCGTGACGCTGGGCACCTGGAATATCTTCTTCGCGCTGAACCTCTGGCTCTCGGGCGCGCAGTCGATCCGCAGTCAGGATATCGACCAGATGGCGCCGCTCCTGAAATTCTTCGGCAATTCCTTCCGCCTGGGCGGGGCCAATATCACCTATGGCTCGATCCTGATGGTGCTGGTCTTCGTGGTGCTGTGGTACATGCTGACCCGAACCGCGTGGGGGCGACATGTCTATGCCATCGGCGATGACAAGGAAGCCGCCGAACTTGCCGGGATCCGCACCGACCGCATGCTGATTTCGGTCTATGCGCTGGCCGGGTTCATCTGTGCGCTTGCCGCCTGGGCCAGTATCGGGCGCGTCGGTTCGATCTCGCCGCAATCCTTCTACGAGGGCAACCTGCAATCCATCACCGCTGTGGTGATCGGTGGCATCAGCCTCTTCGGCGGGCGCGGCTCGATCATGGGGGCGCTCTTCGGCGCGCTGATCGTGGGCGTGTTCCAGTCCGGGCTGCGTCTGGCCGGGGTCGATGTTCTCTGGCAGGTCTTCGCCATCGGCTGGCTTATCATCATCGCGGTCGCAATCGACCAATGGATCAGAAAGGTCTCGGCATGACACAGGAACCCATTCTGAAAGCACGCGGTCTGGTCAAGCGCTACGGGCGCGTCACCGCCCTCGATCACTGCGATTTCGACCTGATGCCGGGCGAGATTCTGGCCGTGATCGGCGATAATGGTGCGGGCAAGTCCAGCCTGATCAAGGCCATCTCCGGCGCCGTCACCATCGACGAGGGCGATATCACGCTGGAAGGCAAACCCATTGCCTTCACCTCGCCCTTGCAGGCACGGGATGCGGGGATCGAGACGGTCTATCAGACGCTCGCCCTCTCGCCCGCGCTCTCGATCGTGGAAAACATGTTCATGGGGCGCGAGCTGCGCAAACCGGGTCCGGTGGGCGAGTGGCTTCGCATGCTCGATATGGGCGCGATGCGGGCCTTTGCCCGCGAGAAGCTCAATGAACTGGGTCTGATGACGATCCAGAACATCGACCAGCCCGTTGAAACCCTCTCCGGCGGGCAGCGGCAGGGTGTGGCCGTGGCGCGGGCGGCGGCCTTCGGTTCCAAAGTGGTCATCCTCGACGAGCCGACAGCCGCGCTGGGCGTCAAGGAAAGCCGCAAGGTGCTGGAACTGATCCTCGATGTGAAATCGCGCGGGATTCCCATCATCCTGATCAGCCACAACATGCCGCATGTCTTTGAAGTGGCAGATCGCATCCATGTGCACCGGCTGGGCAAGCGGCTGTGCGTCATCGACCCGAAAGAGCATTCGATGTCCGATGCCGTCGCCTATATGACCGGCGCGAAAGTACCCGAGGCGGCCTGACCGCGCAGGACATGAACATCACCAAAGGCGGCAGGCTCCCATACCTGCCGCCTTTGTGCCTTCAGTCCCGGCTGATCCGGCCCGGCAATCAGGCAGCGGCGCGCGTGATCGCCCGTGCTGGCGTGATGAAAGCCGCATGCAGCGCCTTGATCGCAGCGGTCAGATCCTTGCGCGCGACAAGAAACTGCACCTCGACCCGCCGCAGCCCCTGCTGCGCGGCCTGCACCTCGATCCCGGCCTCCTGCAACGCCTGCAACCCGCGCAACAGCACCTGAACCTCCCCCAGATCCGAGCCGATGGCCGAAACAAGCGCCAGACTGCGCGCGGTCACCGTCGCATTGGGATAGGTCTTGAGCACATCCGCCTCGGCCCGCTTGATCGCCTTGAGCGAGCCCGAAAGATAATGCGTGATCGTATTGGCATTGGAATGTTTCGACACGATCCAGAGCCGGTGCCGCGTCAGCGCCTCCAGCGCGCAGGCATCATAGCCTTTCAGCCCCACCATATCCGGCTCATGCAGCTCGAAAGCCTGCACTTCCAGCCCCGTCACCATCTCGACGCGCCCCCCTTCGCCGCCTTCCGGCCCGATCAGCGTACCGGGATCATGTGGCTCAAAGGCATTGGTCACGCGCAAGGGCACATCGGCCCGGCGCAATACCCGCGCGGCATTGGGATGGATCGCTTCCATCCCCAGATTGGAAAGCTGGTCCGCCACATCATAGCTGGTGCGCCCGATCTTGACGGTATTCTCCACACCGACAATCTTCGGATCCGCACTGGACAGATGAAATTCCTTGTGGATCAGCGCCTCGCGCGCGCCGGTCCGGGCCGCCAGATGCGCAAAGACGACCTCGGAATAGCCCCGGTCATATTCGCGCATCAACCCTTCCGCGCAATGCGCATAGCCAGTGACCACGGGCATCTCGGAACTCAGATCCACCCCCTCCATGGCCTGATCCAGCCGCGCGCTCAGGTCCGGATTCTCGCTGTCGCGCCAGCCCGACAGATCGACAAACCGCGCATTGACCTGATGACGCTGCAACAGCAGTGTCAGCACAAAGGCGGAATGCGCCTCGCCCAGCCCCGACAGCAATTCGCGCACCGTATGCATCTGCTGCGCGATGCGGAAATGCCCGTAGCTGCCCAGTCGCTGCAAATCCATCAGACAGGCGCGCGCGCCCTCCATCCGGTCGCGCACGAAGGCATCCGCCCGCTCGCGATCCGCCGCATGGGTCAGGATCTCGCCATGAATGGCGACCATCCGCGCGGCGGTCTCGCGCAGGCTGTCCTGCCAGCCCGCGCCGCTGTCATCGGCGGCAAACCTTGCATAGACACCGGGCGAGCCGGTTTTCTTATGCTCCAGCAGCATATTCGTGATGCCGCCAAAGGCAGAGACGACAAAGACGCGGTGATAGAGATCCGCCTTCTTGCGCCCCCCCAGAAAAAGCTTTTCCACCAATTCCGGCGCACGGCTCATCGAGGTGCCGCCGATTTTCTCGACTGTATGGGTCATGGGTCTTGCGGCAGGTGGCTTTTCACCCCTGCCAGCCTTTGTTCAGGAAATTTCCAGCGCGTAAGAGCCATCGGCCTGATGCACTTCCTTGCCCGAGACAGGCGGGTTGAAGCAGCAGGCAAAGACACATTCGGTCTCGCAGCGCAGCGTGTGCTGATCATGCAGGTTCAGCGCATACATCACGCCGGGACGGATTGCATGCACTTCGCCAGTGGCCAGGTCCTCGATACTGCCGGTCCCTGCGATGCAATAGACGCTCTCGAAATGGTTCTTGTAATGGAACGTGTGCTCGCTGCCCGCCGCGATGGTCGTGATATGGAAGGAAAACCCCATCCCGTCATCGGCCAGGAGCATCCGCACCGATTCCCATTGCTGGTCGGCCACACGTCGTTCTGTGGATTTGGCCTCATGAAAGTCGCGAATGATCATCTGCTTACTCCGCTGCGATTTTCTGTGTCCGGATCTCAGCCTTCACTGCGGCCTCAAGAATGTCCAGACCGCGCGCGAATTGCGCCTGCGGGATGGTCAGCGGCGCCAGCACCTTGACCACCTCATCATGCGCGCCAGAGGTCTCGATGATCAGCCCCTGCGCGAAACAACTTGCGCAGACACTGGCCGCCATATCGCCCGAGCCAAGATCAATCCCCTGCATCATGCCCCGGCCCTTCAGTTGCGCACCGGGCACCAGCGCCGCGATCTCGCGCAGACGCCGGGTCAGGAAAGCCGATTTTTCCCCGACCCGACGCTGAAAGCTGTCATCGGCCCAGAATTTCTCCAGCGCCACCCGCGCCGTCACAAAGGCATGGTTATTGCCCCGGAAGGTGCCGTTATGCTCGGCCGGTTTCCAGATATCCAAATCCGGGCGGATCAGCAGCGCCGCCATCGGCAGCCCCATGCCCGACAGCGATTTCGCCAGCGGGATCAGATCAGGGCTCACGCCCATCTCCTCGAAGCTGAAAAACGGCCCCGTGCGCCCGATCCCGGCCTGAATATCATCCATGATCACCAGCGCACCCTGTTCGCGCGCCAGCGCCTCGATCCCTTGCAGGAATTCCTTGGAGGCCGCGTTCAGACCACCTTCCCCCTGCACCGGCTCGATCAGAAACGCAGCAGGCGCATCAATGCCGCTCGACGGGTTTTCAAGCATGGCACGGATCATCGCCAGCGAATCGACACCCGCCAGCGCGCCCTCATAGGGCATGCGCACCACACCGCTCAGGCTGGTGCCCGCGCCCGCGCGCTTGCCCGCATTGCCGGTCGCGGCCAAGGCACCCATGGTCATGCCATGAAATCCGTTGGTAAAGGCGATGATCGTCTCGCGCCCCGTCGTCTTGCGCGCGAGTTTCATCGCCGCCTCGACAGCATTCGTGCCGGTGGGACCGGTGAACATGACCTTGTGATCCATCCCGCGCGGGGCAAGGATCAGCCGCTCGAAGCTCTCCAGAAACGCTTCCTTGGCGCTCGTGTGCATGTCCAGACCATGGGTCACGCCATCCGCCTCCAGATGCGCGATCAGCGCGGCTTTCATGTCGGCATCGTTATGCCCGTAATTCAGCGAGGAACAGCCCGCGAGAAAATCGGTATAGTCGCGCCCCTGATCATCGGTCAGTGTCGCATTCGCGGCTTTGGTGAACGTGACCGGGAAGGCACGGCAATAGCTGCGCGCCTGCGACTCGCGGCGTGTGTAAATATCTGTCATTGGGGAAAACCTTTCTGTCTCAGGTCTGTCAGGCCGCGATGCGCATGGCATGGCGCGGCAGGCTGATGGTGACCAGATGCTCGGTCGCGTGCCGTCCATCCAGATGGGCCTCACGCTCATAATGCGGCGCATCACTCAGGGTTCCGCCCAGATCGCGGGCGAAGCTGCGGAACAGCCCCCAGGAGGCGTCATTGCTGCGCGTGATCGTGGTCTCCAGCCTGCGCAGGCTGCGGCAGGCCGGACGGCCGAGAAGCTGCTTCAGCATACGCTTGCCCAAGCCCAGACCGCGCGCATCGCCATGCACGGCAACCTGCCATACAAACAGGCTCTGCGGGCTTTCTGGCGGAATATGCCCGGAAATCCAGCCGATGATTTTTCCGTCACGTTCCGCGATGATGCATGTTTCCGCGAAGTGGTCGCATTGCACGACATTCATATACATCGAATTCTGATCCAGCGGCGGGCAGGCGGCGACAAGCTTCCAGACGTCAGATCCATCTGCCTTGACAGGGCGCCGGAAGCTGATCTGGCTGCCCTCTTGCGTTTTCGATACGAGGAAATGTTTCGACATGTGTCCCGATTATGCTGCTTCTTTGGTCAATGCATGTATATAGCGACCTTGAGTTAATTTTCAACATGAAGCAAAAAACTGTATCGGTTGACTAAAAAACTATGATAAAATAGTAATTTAGACGATAATCACAGAAGCTACGGCGCATCTGGCGTAAAATTTATATTAGTAAGCAAAATATTTGGAAGGCGAAGCAACTCGCCCCTGTTTGTTGCCCTGACCTTGTGCTGCACCGCGCAAACGGGCAAACTTCAGTGCTTTTCCCTATGCGAGGTTCCCGTGATTGACCGTTCCGCCGAGACATTGATCGCATTGCGCCGGGTCGTGCATGCGCTCGACACCAATGCCCGTTCCATGGCGCGCGCCTCCAATCTCACGCAGGCGCAGTTGCTGGTCCTGTTCGAAATCGCGCGCCACGGTCAGGAAATGCCGCGCGATATCGCGCGCGCGCTGGGTGTGGGGCAGGCGACCATCAGCCTGCAGATCGACAAGCTGGAAGCGCGCGGGCTGGTGCGGCGCGAGCGGCGGCAGGCGGACCGGCGCGCGATCTGGGTGATCCTGACCGATGCGGGCCGCGCCCTGCTCGACGATATCCCCGACCCGCTGCAGACCCGCTTCACCGACCGGTTCGACGCGCTGGCCGATTGGGAACAAACCCTGATCCTGAGCGTGACCCAGCGCCTTGGCGCGCTCTTCGATGCCGAAGACGCGCCCGCCCTCCCGCAGCCGGACCCCACCGTTCCGGGTATCTAGCGCCAGAGCCCCGCTGACTTCATCTTGCCGAAAAATACTCTCACAGAGTGGCCACGGGCCGCAAGGCCCGTCCCCCGTCATCAGCGCGCATTCCAGCCCATGCGCGGGCATCTAGCCGCTACGCGGCCCCACCATATGCGCAAAAGCCGGATGCGTCTGAAACCGCCAGGCCCGGCGCGGCCCCGCCATGACATTCAGGTAATACATCTCAACCCCATGCGGCGCGGCGCAGGGGTGATGTCCTTTCGGCACCAGCACCACATCATGATCCGCGGGCGCCATGGTTTCATCAAGGCTCAGATCATCGGTGAAGACCCGCTGAAACCCGAAACAGCCGGAGGGGTCCAGCCGGTGATAATAGGTCTCTTCCAGATAGGTCAGATCGGGAAAGCAATCCTCGTCATGCCGGTGCGGCGGGTAGGATGACCAATGCCCCGCAGGCGTGAACACTTCCGTCACCAGCAGACTGTCGGCCACATCCCGCCCTTCCATCGCGATATTGTTGATATGGCGCGCATTCGTGCCCGTGCCGCGCTGTTCCAACACAATCCCGTCCGGGCCAAGCAGTTGCACCGGCCGCCCGCCGGGGCTGGGGGCGCTGCAGACGGCAATCACACAGGGCGTCGTGGCCCGCGCCTGCCATGCCGTGCCCGGCGGGATATAGACGCAATGCGGGGGGCTGCGCTCGAAAACACTCATCCGTCCGCCCAATTCGCCCAAGTGCTCCCCCCCGGCAGTCACCTCGGCACGGCCCTCGACCAGCACAAGGATCGCCTCGCGCCCCTCCAGTTCGCCCGCCGCCATCTCCCCCGGCGACAACCGCCACAGATCAAACCCGACATAGCGCCAGCCCGCATCCTCGGGGGTGATCGCATGAACCAGCCCGCTCCGGCCTGTCGGTCTGCGCAGCAAGCTTCCCATCACACTGTTCCGCCAAGCGAGCCTTCAAGCGCGACCAGCTCCTGCCCGCCTGCCATCAGATCCTGCAATTCCTCGGGCGTGATCTGCCCGCGCTGCGCCGTGCCCAGCGTCTTGCCCCGGTTCAGCACCGTGAACCGGTCGCCCACCGCCATCGCATGGCGCACATTATGCGTGATGAAGACCACCCCGATCCCCGATTTGCGCACCTTGTCGATGGTCGCCAGCACATTCGCCGTCTGCCGCACCCCCAAGGCCGAGGTCGGCTCGTCCAGAATCAGCACCTTGGCCCCGAAATAGACCGCCCGCGCAATCGCCACAGTCTGCCGCTCGCCGCCCGACAGCGTGCCCACCGCCTGATCGGGCGAGCGCAGATTGATCCCCATCTTGCGCATTTCCTCCATGGTCACCTCATTGGCCCTGGCGAAATCCATGAAGCTGAGGGGGCCCACGCGCTTCAGCGGCTCGCGCCCCATCCAGAAATTGCGCGTCACCGACATCAGCGGGATCATCGCCAGATCCTGATAGACCGTCGCGATCCCCGCCTCCATCGCATCGCGCGGGCTTGCGAAATCCATGCGCCTGCCCTCAAACAGGATTTCCCCGCGCGTGGGCTTATGCACCCCCGACATGGTTTTGATGAAGGTCGATTTCCCCGCGCCATTATCGCCCAGCAGGCAGTGGCATTCCCCGGGGCGGATGTCGAAACTGACCCCGTTCAGCGCGATGACCGGGCCGAAATGCTTCTCGATATCGCGCATCTCGACAATCGGGTCGTGGTCAAAACTGCTCATCTCAGCGCTCCCCGGTGATGATGCGGCGGATATAGGTGTTCAGGATCACCGCAAAGAGCAGGATCACCCCCAGAAACACCCGGAACAGGCTCGATTCGACCCCCGCAAAGAACAGCCCCTGCTGGACCACCCCGAAGATCAGCGCCCCCAGTGCCGCACCAATGACCGACCCATACCCCCCGGTCAGTAGCGCGCCCCCGATCACCACGGCGATGATCGCTTCAAACTCTTTCAGCAAACCCCGGTCTGCGCCCGCCGAGCCGAATTCCATCACCTGACAAGTGGCAAAAACCGTGGCGCAGAAGGCGGTGAACATGAACATCAGGATCTTCACCCGCGCGACCGGCACACCGACATAGCGCGCGGCCTGTGCATCGCCCCCTGCGGCGAAGATCCAGTTGCCGAAACGGGTGCGCGTCAGCACCACATGCGCCACGACCATCAGCCCCAGCGCCCAGATAATCAGCATCGGAATCCCGTTCACAATCGGCTCGCCCGCCCGCGTGCCGCGCTCGAAAACCGCGATCAGCCCCTGACTGGCCAGCCAGTCGAAGAAAAACCCGCCGACCTTGCCGCCGAACACTGGCGCCAGCCAGTCCCCGGCGGCGCGTTCCGCAATGCCGCCGATGATCGTGCGCCGCTCGATCAGTTGCGGAAAGAAGATGGTGAATCCGCGCAGGATGAACAGAAAGGCCAGCGTCACGATGAAACTTGGCAACCCCGTACGCACCACGATTACCCCGTTCAGCGCGCCAATGGCGATGCAAAGCGCAAAGGTCAGCAGAATCGCCAGCCAGACCGGCCAGCCCAGCGTCACCGACAGAATGGCAATCGACATGCCCGCGAAACCGATCATTGACCCCACGCTCAGGTCAAATTCGCCCGCGATCATCAGCATGCAGGCCCCGACCGCGATGATCACGAACTGCGCCGAGACGGTCGACCAGTTCAGCACGCCCTGCGCGTTGAACATGCCGCTGTCACCGGCGAAGATGATGAAAAACAGGAATACCGCGATGGTGCCCACAATCGCGCCCAGTTCCGGGCGGATCAGCGCCTTGCGCAGTCTCGATGTTTCCTTGATGCGTTCGTCAATGGCCGCGCCCGTGCTGGACATCGGTTCTCCTCCCCGGAATGTCATGAAACAGATCGAGGCGGCGCCCGCAGACCCCGCCTCTGCATCTCAGGCCGTCAGCGATATTCGCCCGCCAGTTGCGCCACCAGATCCAGCGCATCGGCGGTCACGAAGCCGGGGCCGGAATTGATGTTATTGCCCGGCAGCACGCCGAAACGATGGTAATTGGTCAGCACGATCACCGGCAGATAGGCTTGCAGGAAGGGCTGCTGATCAATCCCCCACTGGATCACGCCATCACGGATCGCCTGCACGATATCGCCGCCCAGATCGAAAGTGCCGAAATAGATATCCCCTGCCAGCCCCATCTGCTGCAGCGCAAGGATCGTCGGATCCGCCGAGGTCGGCCCAAGCGTCAGCACCGCATCCGTGTCCGGGTTGGCATTCAGATAGGCCATGACCCGGTTCTGAATCTCGCTCGGATCCTGCCCGCTGTCGATCATCTGATTGCCCAGATCAACCCCCAGACCATCGGCAAAGCCCTGACAGCGCTCGGTCGAGGAGGGCGACGAGATATAGTGATTCACACACAGAAAGCTTGCAACACCATCCCCCGCCGCGCGCTGACCGGCGGCAAAACCCGCATCATATTCGGGCTGGCCCACATACATCAGCGCGCCCAAGGCGCGTGCCTGCTCGGGGGTCCCGGAATTGATGATGATCACGTCGATCCCCGCATCCACAGCCGCACTGATCGGGCCGGACAGCACATCCGCATCCGCCAGCGTGGTGATGATCCCGTTCGGATTGCTGGCAGCGGCCTGCTCGATGATCCGCGCCATATCCGCCAGATCGCCGGTCGGCGGGTTGCGATATTCGACCGTCACATCCATCTGCGCGCCCGCCAATGCGACACCGTTCTTGATCGTGTTCCACCAGCTGTCACTGTCCGGCGCATGGCTGACCAGAATATAGCGCTCGCCCTCCGCGAGGGCGGCGGTCCCGCCCATCATCGCAGAGGCCGCAACGGCGCTGACTGCGAGCTTTTTCAAGGTTGCCTTCATGATGTCCTCCCAAACATGTTGCGGGCGGGTCCGGGCTGTTCCCGAGGCGCCCTGTCAGGACTGTAGCCCCGAATCAAAATTTTTGCAACCGGTTGCAAATATCTTTCGCACCGGGCACTATTTCTTTGATCACGGCTTTGCGATAACAGCTGCGCAAAATCTGCAGGACGGAGTGTCATGGCGGTCACGCTCAAAGATGTGGCGGAACGGGCGGGCGTGTCACGCTCTGCGGTCTCGCGCACCTTCACCGAAGGCGCCTCCGTCTCTGCCAAGACCCGCGCCAAGGTCGAAGCGGCGGCGCATGCGCTCGGATACAGCCCGAATGCGCTGGCCTCCTCCCTGACCACAGGCCGCACCAAACTGATCGGGCTGGTCTCGAACAACTTTCACAACCCGCTCTTTCTCGAAGTGTTCGACCTCTTCACCCGCGGCTTGCAGGATCGCGGATTACGCCCGCTTCTGGTCAATCTCAGCCATGAAACCGATCCCGCAAATTCGGTCAGAATGCTGCGGCAATATTCGGTGGACGGGGTGATCGTCGCCTCCTCAACCCTGCCGCCCAGCTTCGCCGAAGCCTTCCGCGACGCGGGCGTGCCGGTCGTCCATTCCTTCGGGCGCTACACCACCAGCCCGCATGTGCATGTCGTCGGCATCGACAATATCGCCTGCGGGCGCATGGCGGCAGAGGCGCTGATCGCGCGCGGCCACAGGCGCGTGGCCTTCATGGGCGGCCCGGAAGCGGCCACCTCGACCCAGGACCGCGCGCGCGGCTTTCTCGACGCTATCGCCGCGCATCCCGGCATCACGGCGAGCGTCAGCTATGCCAGCGCCTATTCTTTCGAGGCAGGGCGCGCGGAAATGGCCCGTCTCCTGCAATCCGACCCGGCTGAGGCCTATTTCGGCGGCGATGATGTGCTTTCCATCGGCGCGCTTTCGGCCATGGCCGACAAGGGGCTGCGCGTGCCGCAGGATATCGGGATCATCGGATTGAACGATATGGCGATGGCGCGCTGGGAAAACATCAACCTGACCACGATCCGCCAGCCCATCCCCGAGATCATCGCCGCCTCGATTGATCTGGTGATCGGCACAATCGAACGCCCCGACCGCCACCCGGAAACCCGCCTCTTCCCCTGCCGCGTGATCGAACGCGGCACGCTGCGGCCCGTGCCCCCCGGCCCATAGGGCCAGCGCCCGCGAAGTGCCATGGGAGGGCGGGCGGGGCGCTGAGAGGGCGCTATGCCGCCAAGGATCAGCGCAGCATCGGCGGGCGCGCATCCACCCATGCGCCCTTGGCCCGTGCCGAGTCCACCGCCGCAGCAACCGCCGCCATCGACCGCAACCCATCCTCTGCCAAGGGCAGCCCGTCCCGCGCCTCGCCCCGGATCGCGGCGGCCAGATCGACATAGATATTCGCCACCGCCAAGGGAAAGCCCTCAGGATGCGCAACCGGCACCCGGC
This sequence comes from Natronohydrobacter thiooxidans, assembly GCF_001884735.1. Classification (GTDB taxonomy): domain Bacteria; phylum Pseudomonadota; class Alphaproteobacteria; order Rhodobacterales; family Rhodobacteraceae; genus Roseinatronobacter; species Roseinatronobacter thiooxidans_A. The sequence goes on from NZ_MJAP01000002.1 coordinate 257,837, forward strand.
TCAGGCGCGCAGCCTCGTCCGACAACCCCGCCTCGCCCTTCTCGATGATCTGCTTGCGCCCGCCAACCGGCGTGTAATAGACCTGATCGGGCTGTTCCGAGGCCCAGGCCAGCCCGCCCGCCTCGCCAAAGACCTGAATATCGAACCCGTGCTGGCGCCCGATCGCGACCGAACTGGTCCAGAGCCGCCCCACCGCGCCGCCGATCATGCGGAAATTCACCATCGCATCATCTTCCAGCGCCCGGCCCGCAATGGTCGAGGCGAAATCCGCCGAGAGCTTCTCCACCTGATCGCCGGTGATGAAACTCGCCATATGCAGCGCATGAATCCCGCAATCGGCAAACTGCCCCGATACCCCCGCCATCGCCGGATCATAGCGCCAGCGCACACGCGGATTGTCGGCATCCGCGGCATTGCCATGATGGCCATGGCTGAAATTCGTGACCACCAGCCGGATCCGCCCCAGATCGCCGCGCGCAACCATCTCACGCATCTCGCGCACCATCGGATAGGCGGAATAACAGTAATTCACCGCACAAATCCGCCCCGAGGCCCGCGCGATCCTCACAATCTCCTCGCCTTCCTCCACGCTCATCGTCATCGGCTTTTCACAAAGCACATGAAACCCGGCCTCAAGAAATGCCTTGGTGATCTCGAAATGCGTGGCATTCGGCGTGGCGACCGTCACCAGATCCACCCGCTCCGCGCGCCCGCGCTCGCCCGCCAGCATCTCGCGCCAGTCGCCATAGGCGCGCGCCGGGGCCACGCCCAGCCGCTGCGCATAGGCGCGGCCCTTGGCGCCATCGGCATCCAGCGCAGCAGCGGCCAGCGTGAACAGCCCGTCCGCCTGCGCGCCCAGACGATGCGCGGGGCCGATCTGGCTGCCCTCTCCGCCGCCGATCATTCCCCAGTTCAGCTTCATGCCCCGCCCCCTCAGAACCCGATGCTTTGCAGATAGGCGCGATTGGCCCGCGCGTCGCTGACGGGCGAGACATCCAGCGTCGGGTCGCAATCTTGCTCGACCGTGCACCAGCCCGCGAATCCGTGATCCAGCAGCAATTGCCGTACCGCAGGGAGATCCACATCCCCCTTGCCCAGATTGCAGAAAATCCCCTGCCCGCAAGCGTCATAAAACCCGGTGCCTTTGGCGATCACATCGGCCTTCACCACCGGGTCGATATCCTTGAAATGCATATAGGAAATCCGGCCCATATGGCGGCGCATGAACGCCACCGGATCAAATCCCGCATAGGAATGATGGCCGGTATCAAAGCAGATTTTCAGAATATCTTCGGGCACTTCCTCCAGCAGCCGCTCCAGTTCCGGCTCGAAATCCATGAATCCCGCCGCATGGGCATGAATGCCCACGGTCAGCCCATAGTCCTCGGCCCCCATCCGCGCGACATGGGCGATCCGGTCGCGGAACGCGGCCCATTCTTGCGCGTCCATCTGCTCGGCGGCATTCGCCCGCCCGGCGGTCGGTGCCCGGCGCGGCGAGATCGAATCGATCAGCACCAGATGCTGCGCCCCATGCGCGACAAGCGCCTTGCAGGTCCGCACCGCGCCGTCCAGCACATTCTCCCACTGATCCGGATCATGAAACGCGCGGAACACCACGCCCCCGATCAGCTCCAGCCCGTTCTCGGCCAACGCATCCCCCAGCAGGGAAGGATCCTCGGGCATGTAGCCCACTGGCCCCAGCTCGATCCCGGTATATCCGGCCTCCGCGCATTGGCGCAGCACCTCGCGCCAGGGCGGATTGCGCGGGTCATCGGGAAACTCGACACCCCAGCTACAGGGGGCATTGCCAATGCGAATCGTCATGCGATCTGCCTTTCAGACAAAGATGTTGACCAAACCCAGCGCGGCACCGGCACCGCCGCGCGCCTTGCCGATAAATCCCCCGCCAAAGGGGCCGATTCCTGTGCGGCACATGTTTTCTTCCTCCCTCGCGGTCAAGATGGGTTGCAACCGGTTGCAAAATTGATATCCTCACACGGACGCAGACGCAACTGGCAATTCACCGATTGCCGGTGTCGGGGCGAAACGAGGGGAGGGGACAATGACACAGACAGGCGGCACCATCCGGCTGACCACCGCACAGGCGATCACGCGCTATCTGCTGGCTCAGTTCACCCGGATCGACGGCGCAGAAACCCGCATCTGCGGCGGCGGTTTCGGCATTTTCGGCCATGGCAATGTCCCCTGTCTGGGCGAGGCGCTCTATCCCCATCATGCCGAGATGCCGCTCTACCGGGGCCAGAACGAACAAAGCATGGGCCTCGCCGCAGCCGCCTATGCGAAATATCACCTGCGGCGGCGCTTCATGTTCTGCACCGCCAGCGCCGGGCCGGGCACCGCCAATCTGCTGACGGCCTCCGCGCTCGCCCATGCCAACCGCCTGCCGCTGCTGATGCTCTGCGGTGATACGTTTCTCACGCGCCTGCCGGACCCGGTGCTGCAGCAACTCGAACATTTCGGCAATCCCACCCTTGGCGTCAATGACGCTTTCAAACCCGTGACCCGCTTCTGGGACCGCATCACCCATCCCGCGCAGGTCATCCAGTCGCTGCCCGCAGCCCTCGCCACCATGCTCGACCCCGCCGATTGCGGCCCGGCTTTCATCGGTCTGCCGCAGGATGTGCAGGGCTGGGTCTATGACTACCCGGAAGAGTTTTTCGCCCGCCGTCTCCACCGCATCCGCCGCCAGCCGCCGGATCAGGCCGAAATCACCGATGCCGCCGCCGCGCTCGCACAGGCGAAGCGCCCGATGATCATCGCCGGTGGCGGCGTGCAATATTCCGGCGCCGTGGCCGAACTCACCGCTTTCGCCGAAGCCCATGGCATCCCCGTCGTCGAAACCATCGCAGGCCGTGCCAATATGCTCGCGACGCACCCGCTCAATATCGGCCCCATCGGCGTCACCGGCTCTGACAGTGCCAATGCGATTGCCGAATCCGCCGATGTGATCCTTGCCGTGGGCACGCGGCTGCAGGATTTCACCACCGGGTCATGGACGGCATTTGCGCGCGACGCCCGCCTGATCGGCCTGAATGTCGGGCGGCATGATGCGATGAAACACCTGTCCCTGCCCGTGGTGGGCGACGCGAAACTGGCCCTGCCGCTGCTGGGCAAAGCCTTGGGCAGCTATACCGCCCCCACGGACTGGACCGCCCGCGCCCAAGGCGAGCGCCGCAAATGGGACGCCTATGTCGCGCAGAATATCAGCCACGGCAACCGCCCCAATTCCTACGCGCAGGCCATCGGCGTGGTGAATGCGCTTTGCGACCCGCGCGACCGCGTGGTGACAGCCGCCGGGGGCCTGCCCGCCGAAGTCACCGCCAACTGGCGCACATTGGATATCGGCACGGTCGATGTCGAATTCGGCTTTTCCTGCATGGGCTATGAAATCGCAGGCGGCTGGGGCGCGCGCATCGCACAGGCCGAGGTCGAGCCAGAGGCCGACACGATCGTATTCGTCGGCGACGGCAGCTATCTCTTGATGAATTCCGACATATATTCCAGTGTCTTGACGCAAAAGAAGCTGATCATCCTCGTCCTCGACAATGGCGGTTTCGCCGTCATCAACAAGCTGCAGAACAATACCGGGCAAGAGAGCTTCAACAACCTGATCGCAGATTGCCCGACCGTGCCCGCCCCCTTCACCGTCGATTTCGAAGCCCATGCCCGCGCCATGGGCGCCGATGCCGTGAGCGTCGCCAACCCGGCGGAACTGGGCGAGGCATTCACCCGCGCCAAAGCCTCCGACAAGACCACAGTCATCGTCATGCAGGTGGACCCCTACGAAGGCTGGACCAGTCAGGGCCATGCCTGGTGGGAAGTCGGCACGCCGCAGATCTCTGACAACCCCGATGTGCGCGAGAAACATGCCGAGATCGAGGCCACCCGCACCCGCCAGCGGCAGGGGGTGTAAGATGCGCCTCACCGGCAACCGCTTCGTCATCATCGGCCGCGCGGGCATGGATTTCTACCCCGACCCGCCCGGCACCAGAACCGAAGAGGCCAGCCGCTTCTTCGCCTGTCTGGGCGGCTCTTCGGCCAATATCGGGGTGGCCATCCGCAGGCTGGGCGGCAGCGCCGATCTTGTCACCTGCGTCTCGGACGACGCCATCGGGCGCTTCGCGCTCAACGAGCTGGACAAATACGGCATCGGCCGCGCCCATGTCCGCTCTGTCGGCGGCGAGGCGCGCAATTCGCTCGCCGTGGTCGAGAGCCGGATCGAGGATCATCAATCCGTCATCTACCGCAATGGTGCCGCCGATTTCGAGATGACGACCGCCGATGTCGAGGCCGTGGATTACAGCCGCTATGACGCGCTCATCACCACTGGCACGGTTTTCGCCGCCGAACCCTCGCGCTCCGCGGCCTTCCGGGGGTTTGAACTGGCCAAATCGGCGGGCCTGCCGCTGATCTTCGACATCGACTACCGCCCCTATAGCTGGCCCTCACCCCGGACCGCCGCCGAGGTCTATTCCCGCGCCGGTGCGCTTTGTGATGTGATCGTCGGCAATGACGTGGAATTCGGCTTCATGGCCGGGGATTACGCCAAGGGGCTCGACAAGGCGCGCGCGCTGGTCGCGGATGGCGCAACCCTCGCCGTCTACAAGATGGGCGAGAAAGGCGCGATCACCATCACGCGCGACGCCGAGATCACCACCGGCATTTTCCCCACAACCGCGCTCAAACCCACCGGCGCGGGCGACAGTTTCATGGGCGGGCTGGTCGCGGGGCTGGCCGATGGCCTGCCGGTGCGCGAGGCCGTCCTGCAAGGCTCTGCCAATGCGGCGATGGTCGTCGCCCGCGTCGGCTGCGCGCCCGCCATGCCCACGCGCGCGGAACTCGACGATTTCCTGCAACGTCACGCCGACCCCAGCGCCGCCTGACAGGATCCGCCCATGCATATCGCCCCTTTCGACAACCAGAACCGGCCCATCGTGGACAGGCACAATGCCCATGTGCCTCTGGTCTATTTCAACATCGTGAAACTGCGCGCAGGCGAGAGCTTCGACTACCGCGTGCAGGGCTATGAAACCTGCATCGTCCCCGCAACCGGCACGGTCACGGTCGAAACCGGCGGCGAGATCTTCAAAGACATCGGCCAGCGCCGTGCCGATGTCTGGGATGGCGATCCCGAAGGCGTCTATATCCCCACCGACACCGCCGCCCGGATCACCGCCCAGACCGACGCCGAAACCTTCATCGCAGGCGCGCGCTTCGCAGAGACCCTCACCCCCTTCGCCGTGCGCGCGCCGGATCTGGATGTGGTGCAATATGGCAGCGACGACACCAAGACCCATCGCAAGATCAAGCATATCCTCGGTGCCGCGCATCACGACAGGGTAGGCCGGCTTCTGGTCTCGGAACTCTTTACTGTGGGGGCAGGGGGCTGGTCCGGCTTTCCCAGCCACAAGCACGACACTGACCGCCTGCCGGACGAAACCCGCCATGACGAATGCTACAATTTCCGCTTCAAGCCCGATTACGGCTCGGGGCTGCAAATGCTGCAACGGGTCGATAACGAACCGGGCGACGCCTTTCACATCGTCAATGGCTCCACCGTGCTGATCGACAAGGGCTATCACCCCTGCTGTGTGCTGCCGGGCTATGAGATGTATTATTTCACCATCCTTGGCGGCCAGTCGCAGCGCAGCCTGAAACAGTATTTCCAGCCCACGCACGCGGCACAACTGCACACGATCCCCGGAATCATGGATATGGTGGCCAAGTTCAAATGACCCTCGCAACGCTTTCAGATGTCCTGCACCCCGCGCTGAGTGGCGGCTATGCCGTCCCCGGCCTTGTCTGCCTCGGCTGGGAGGATATGCGCGCCTATGCCATGGCCGCGCAGGCCGAACGCGCCCCCGTCATCCTGCAGGCCGGACCAAGCTGTCGCGCGCATACGCCCCTGCCGGTGCTGGGCGCCATGATGCGCCATCTGGCCGCAAGCGTCGATGTGCCCGTCGTGGTGCATCTCGACCACGGCTATACGCTGGACGACTGCCGCGAAGCGCTGGAGGCGGGCTTCACCTCGCTCATGTATGACGGCTCGCGCAAACCGGTTTCGCAGAATATCGCAGAGACCGCACAGGTGGCGGAAATGGCCCATGCCGCCGGTATCTCCTGCGAAGGTGAAATCGGCTTTGTCGGCTATTCGGGCGGCGAAGGCTCTGCCGGAACCGACCCCGAAGACGCCGCCATTTTCGCCCGCGACAGCGGCGTCGACGCGATGGCCATATCCGTCGGCAATCTGCATCTGCAAACCGATCACGGGGGCGGGCTGGATGAAGCCCGCATCCGCGCGATCGAGGCCGTGACCGAGGTGCCGCTGGTCATTCACGGCGGCTCTGGCGTGCCCTATGCCCAGCGCGCCGCCCTCGCCGCCGGATCGCGCATTGCGAAATTCAATATCGGCACGGAATTGCGCATGGCTTTCGGCAAGGCGCTGCGCGATGCGGTCAACGCAGATCCCGCGCGGTTTGACAGGGTGGCGATACTGAAAGAAACCCATGATCCGGTCCTGCAAGCCGCCCGCGCGGTCATCCGGGGCCTTGGTGCATCAGGAAAGGCGTGACATGCTGAGAATGGCAATACTGGGCTGCGGGCGGATCGGACAGGTCCATGCCCGCAGCATTGGGGCACTGGGTGGCGCGCAACTGGTGGCGGTCGCCGATGCGATCCCCGAGGCCGCAGAGGCGCTGGCCGCCTCAACCGGCGCGCGCGTCTCCGATGTGGACGCGATCCTCGCGGCCCGCGACGTCGATGCGGTGATCATCGGCACCCCCACCGACAGCCATTTCGAGCAGATCATGGGCGCCGCCAAGGCGGGCAAGGCGATCTTCTGCGAAAAACCCGTCGATATGTCGGTCGCAAATATCCGCAAATGCATGCAGGCCGTTCAGGCGGCAGATCTGCCCTTCATGACCGGCTTCAACCGCCGGTTCGACCCCAATTTCGCCGCCCTGCGCGCGCGTCTGCGCGCTGGTGATATCGGCGCGGTGGAACTGGTCAGCATCACCTCGCGCGACCCTTCGCCGCCGCCCGTCTCCTATATCGCGCGCTCGGGCGGGCTGTTCCGGGACATGATGATCCATGATTTCGACATGGCCCGCTTCCTGATGGGCGAAGAATTTATCCGCCTGCATGCCATGGGCAGCGCGCTGGTCGATCCCGAAATCGGTGCTGCGGGCGATGTCGATACGGCGGCGGTGATCCTGACCACAGCCAGCGGGCGCATCTGCCAGATCTCGAACTCGCGCCGCGCCGCCTATGGCTATGACCAGCGCATCGAGGTGCATGGCCAGCGCGGCATGCTGCGCGCCGAAAACCAGCTGGAAAGCACCGTCGAGATCGCCACCGAAACAGGTTTCCGCCGCGACCCGGCGCAGCATTTCTTTCTGGAACGCTATGAAGCCGCCTATCTCGCCGAAATGCGCGCCTTCATCGCCGCTGCAAAAGGCGAGGCGCGGCTCGGTCCGGGGATCGTGGACGGGCTCAGGGCGCAGATACTGGCCGATGCCGCCACGCAGTCGCGCGAGACCGGCCAACCGGTTGATCTGGCGGCGGATTAATCCGCGCCGTCAGAGCGCCAGTTCAGCACCAGATGCCAGGCCATATAGCCGCCGACCGCTGCCGCCAGATAGCCCCAGATCACATTGCCATAGGCCCATTCCATCCCCGCCCAGACAAAGGGCAGCGCCACCAGCAGGTAGCGGCGCCATTTCGGGCGATAGAACGGGTGGTTGGGGTCAATCAGGCGCATCCGGTTTCTCATCTCGCATTTGGCCCGTCCAGTCTAGGCCGATCACAGCCAGCCCCGCAAGGGCGCTCCCCCCCGACTTCATCTTGCCCCAAATACTCCCGCCAAAGGCCACGGGCCGCAAGGCCCGTCCCCCGTCACCAGCGCCTGCGCGACAATCGTTGACATTCTGTCGATAAATAACCAGCCATGCAATGAGGGCTTAGGCAGGCAGGGGCGGGCGCGTGACAGCAATCTCGCAGAACACATCCGCGACGGGCGACGCGCCGACGATCCATGCGCTTGGCGTCGATGGCGTGCTGATCAGCTTCGGCTCCGAGCTGACGGAACCGGCCAATCGCGCGGCACTCGCCTTTCATGCGGCCCTGTCCGGCGCCGATCTGCCGGGGCTCAAGGAAGCCGCGACCTCGCTCACCTCGGTCTATCTGCGCCTTGATCTCTCGGCCTGCGATCTCGAAACCCTGCGCCCCGCCCTCGCAACACTGCTGCAAAGCCGCGACTGGTATGACGCGCCCTTGCCCGCAACCCGCAGGCTCTGGCGCGTGCCTGCCCTCTTTGGCACAGAACTTGCACCGCAACTGGAAGAGGCCGCAGCACTGGCAGGGCTTCCCCCCCAGGACGCGATTGCCGAACTCTGCGCTGCCCCCTTGCGCGTTCAGACCATCGGTTTCGCCCCCGGCCAACCCTATCTTGGCCAATTGCCCGAAAACTGGAACCTGCCCCGTCAGACCGACCTCACCCCGCGCGTGCCCGAAGGGGCGCTTGCCGTGGCGATCCGGCAGATGGTGCTTTTCTCGGTCAGCACCCCCACCGGCTGGCGGCATGTCGGCCAGACCGCGCTGCGCCTGTTTCAGCCCGACCGCCCGGACCCGTTCCTGCTGCGCCCCGGCGACGAGGTGCTGTTCCAGCCCGTCTCGCGCGCGGAGTTCGAGACGATCCGCCGCGACGCGCCGAATGGCGGCGCGGTCTCGGAAAGGGCGGGCTGATGGCCGCGATTCAAGTGCAGCGCGCCGGGCCGGGCGTCACGCTTCAGGATATGGGCCGCAATGGCTATCTGGCGCAGGGCCTGTCGCGCGGCGGGGCCATGGACCGGCTGGCGCTGATCGAGGGGGCGGCGCTTCTCGGCCAGGACCCCACGCTGGCCGGGATCGAGATTGCCGGAAGCTATCTCAGCCTGCGCGCGGATAACCCGGTTCGCATCGCCCTGACCGGTGCGCCCATGCGCGCGCGCTGCGACGGCGCGGCGCTCGCATGGCAGGCCAGCCATCTGCTGCCCGCAGGCGCCACGCTGGATCTCGCGGGCAGCCCCGGCGGCTACAGCTACCTGAGTTTCGGCGGCGGGCTGGAGTGCGAAAAACTGCTGGGCGCACGTTCCGCGCATCTGGCAGCGGGCATCGGGCGGATGCTGGCGGCTGGCGACAGCCTGCCCCTCGGCGCGGATCCGGGCCAGCGGGTCGGACAGGCGATCACGCCGCAGGCGCGGTTTGACGGCGGGGTGCTGCGGATCGTGGCAACCCCGCAAACGCGCCTCTTCCCCGAACCCGACCGCCAGCGCTTCACCGAAACCCGCTTTCGCAAGGATACACGCGGCAACCGCATGGGCCAGCGCCTGATCCTTGATGGGCCGGGTTTCGGGCTGAAAACCGGGCTCACGATCCTGTCCGAAGCCATCGCCCCCGGCGATATCCAGATCACCGGCGACGGCATGCCCTTCGTGCTGCTCGCCGAATGCCAGACCACCGGGGGATATCCGCGCATCGCCACCGTGCTGCCCTCGGACCTGCCGCGACTGGTGCAGGCCCCGGCGGGCGCGGATCTGCGCTTCCGCTTCATCCCGCTGCAAGAGGCCATCGCGCTGGAACGCGCCGAGACCGCGCGCCGCGCCGATCTGCGCGCGGATCTGCGCCCCCTGATCCGCGACCCGCATGACATGGCCGATCTTCTGGCCTATCAATTGATCAGCGGCGTGACCCGCGGCGATGATCTGGAAAGGACCGAAGGATGATCACACAGATCGACCTGAATGCCGATATGGGCGAAAGCTTCGGCCCATGGCCCATGGGCGCGGATGCAGACCTGCTCAGGGTGATCACCTCGGCCAATATCGCCTGCGGCTTCCATGCGGGCGACCCGGATGTGATGGCCCGCGCCATGGCGCAGGCAGTGGCGCAGGGGGTGGGCATCGGCGCGCATCCGGGCCTGCCCGACCTGCAGGGCTTCGGGCGGCGGCGGATGCAGATCGCCCCCGATGAGGCCCGCCATCTCGTCGCCTATCAACTGGGCGCGGCGCAGGCCATGGCGCGGCTCGCAGGCGGCAGGGTGCGGCATCTGAAACTGCATGGCGCGCTGGCGAATATGGCGGCTGAAGACGAGACACTGGCCCGCGCCTGCTATCAGGGCGCGCTCGCGGTGGACCCGGAAATCATCCTGATGGTCATTTCCGGCACCGCACAGGCCCGCGCGGCGCAGGCGCTGAACGCGCGCATGGCGCAGGAAATCTTCGCCGACCGCGCCTATACCGAAGACGGGCTGCTGATGGATCGCCGCCTGCCCGGTGCGGTCATTCATGACGCCGATCAGGTCAGCGCCCGGATCCTCGCCATGCTGCGCGCAGGCGCGATCATCACCGCAGAGGGCACGCATCTGCCCGCCCGGATCGACACGATCTGCCTGCATGGCGATACCAGCGGCGCAGTGTCGCTGGCGCAGGCGCTGCGGGCAAGGCTCACTGCCGAAGGGATCGCGCTGCGCCCCTTCGAGGGCGCGCGCGCCACAAAACAAAACACTTGACCCCCCCCGCTCAGGCGTCGATTTCGACCCGTCCCAGCGGCTTCGAGCAGCAGGCAAGGATATAGCCCTGCTCGATATCGTCCTCGCTGATCCCGCCATTATGGACCATATGCACATCGCCCGCGATCTTGCGGGTCTTGCAGGTGCCGCACAGCCCGAAATTGCACCCGGATGCGACCGGCAACCCCTGCGCCCGCGCGATCTGCATGATCGTGTCGCCTTCGGTGCAGGTGACAGACAGACCAGAGCGCGTGAAAACGATCTCGGCCTGCGCCGTGTCATCGGGCACAGGATCATCAAATTCCTTGATCTCGGCCACGGTCTCGGCGGGCGCGTGAAAGGATTCCTGATGATAGCGGCCCATGTCATAGCCCAGCGAGATCAGGATCTCGCGCACCGAAGTCATGAAGCTTTCCGGCCCGCAGCAATAGACATCGCGCTCCAGATAATCGCTGCACATCAGACCCAGCATCAGCTGGTTGAACTGACCCCGATAGCCGGTCCAGACCTCGTAGGATTCGGGGCGGCTGACCACGAAATGCAGCGCCAGCCCCGAGATGCGCGAGGCCATATATTCCAGCCTGCGCCGGAAGATCAGGTCGCTGGGCTTGCGGGCGCATTGAATGAAACAGATATCCGGGTCTTCGCCGCGCTCAAAGAGCGTGGTTGCCATCGACATCATCGGCGTGACACCCGATCCCGCCGAGATGAACAGGTATTTCCCGTCCGGCTGCGGCGGCAGATGGAACAATCCCGCCGGGCCAAAGGCGCGCAGCCGCATGCCAACCTGCAGATGATCATGCATCCAGCGGGTGGCCACCGATCCAGGCTGCACCTTGGCGGTGATGCTGACATAGGCCGCGGTCACGGGCGACGATGAAATCGTGAAGGTCCGCTGCACATTGCCGCCGGGGGCAGGCACATCCAGCGTCAGGAACTGCCCGGCGCGATAGACGAAGATCGAGGCAGAGGGCGGGCGAAAGACAAAGGTCTTGACCCCCGGCGCTTCGGGCAGGATCGCCACGCATTCCAGTTCCTCATCATCGCGCCAGATGGGGCTGTCCTTGGTCGGCATCGGAATCATGGTGCTTACTCCGCTGCGATCCGCCGTGGGCCCATCAGGGCCGATTGCAAGCTGCGGCAATACCAGTCCACGAACTGGTTGACGCCACCTTCCTGCACCTGACTATAGGGGCCGGGCAGATAACCGGGCGAGTTGATCCCGCGCTGGTTCTCCTCGACGATGCGCCGGTCCTCGTCATTGGTGCTGATCCAGACCTCGGTCAGGCGTTTCAGATCATAATCGCGCCCTTCCTCGGCATCCTTATGCACGAGCCATGTCGTCGTGACCTGCGTCTGCTGCGGGCCGACCGGCAGCACGCGGAAGGTCAGCACCTGATCCGACAGAAAATGGTTCCAGGTGTTCGGATAATGGAAGAACAGGCACGACCCGGCATCATCAAACGGCACCTTGCCTACACGTTTCGACACCGCCGCCTTGCCATCCAGCGTGTAGCTGACCCCCTTGCCCAGAAACGGGATGCGCACGAAGCGCCAGCGCTCGGACGGGTCGATCACATATTTCGCGGGCAGCCCGGCAGCCTCGCAGCGCTCCACATGGGCGCGGCCCGCATTGCTGCTGGTGCTGTCATCCGCCCCGACCAGGTTCGGATCATCCGGGAAGGTCACACAAAGCGAGGGGTGCGAGCCCGCGCAATGATAGCATTCGCGGTTATTCTCCAGCACCAGTTTCCAGTTGGCCTGCTCGATGATGCTGGACTGATGCGCGACTTTCAGATTGGCCAGATCATGCGGGCCAAGATAGCGCGCGGCCTGTGCCTCCAGTGCGCTGGTATCGGGCGCCTCCTGCCCCAGACAGATGAACACCATGCCTGCGATCTCGCGACAATGGACCAGCCCCAGCCCATGCTGCGACGGGTCGAAATCCGCGCCCATCTCGCGCGCCCAGAGCAGTTTGCCATCCAGATCATAGGTCCATTGGTGATAGGGGCAGACCAGCTTGGGGGCATTGCCCTTCTCGGCAGAACAGATCCGGCTGCCCCGGTGGCGGCAGGAATTGTGAAAGGCCCGGATCACGCGATCCGCCCCGCGCACGATGATCACCGAGGCCGTGCCCACATCCAGCGTGATATAGGCGCCGGGTTTCGGCAGTTCCGCAGCAGGGGCGGCGAAGATCCAGTCCCGCTGCCAGATCTCGCGCAGATCGGCGTCATAGACATCGGGGTCATTGTAGAAAGCTTGCGGCAGCGAATGCCACGGCTTGCGCGACATGAGCAGGTACAGCAGGTCAGAATTGCTGATCATCGGAGGGGACTTTCGTGGCAAGAGATCAGGGGTTTCCTGATAGAATCCGGTTGCGTTGTTTCAGCCAATTTCTCGCCCCGCGCAGCGCGCGAGGCGCGCACGGAAGCGGCGCAATATGGTCCACTCGCGCCATGGCTGCGATTCGGGATATTCTATCACGAAGCGCATCACAGCGTCCGCATCAGCCGCAGCGCATCATAGATCGCGGCATGGGTGTTTCGGGCGGCAACAGCATCGCCGATACGGAAGAGCTGATAGCGGCCCGCAGCGTTGGTGCACAGGCTCTGGGCGCCACCCGCGACAAGCGCCTCGTAATCCACCTCGCCCAGATTGACCGATCCCTCACGCAGCTCGAAATACAACTCGTCCAGCGGGCGGGTGCCGTGATTGACCACGACCTGATCGACCTCACGCATCCGTGTCACCCCGCCATAATCGCTGCCGATCCGCGCGATCAGCCGGTTGCCCGCGCGCGCCACGGCATCCAGCTTCCATGTCACCGTGAATGTCACATCCCGCTGCTGCAAGTCGCGCATCGCAGGCGTCAGCGACATCCCCATGACCTCGGGCGCGAAGCTGCGGTCACGGGTCATGATCTCGACCTTCGCGCCCGTGGCCGCGATCTTCTCCGCTGCCTGCAGCGCCGGATAATCGCCCGCATCATCATAGATCAGCACATCCGCGCCCGGCTTCACATCGCCCGACAGAATATCCCAGCTCGACACCACGAGATCATTGCCCGCGCCCAGAACCTCGGTATGCGGCAAGCCACCTGTGGCAATGATCACCACATCAGGGCTCTCCGCTTCCACCGTTGCGGCATCCGCATAGGAATTGAACCGGAACTCCACCCCCAGCCGTTCACATTCGGCAAGGCGCCACTGGATGATCTGCATCATCTCGGCCCGGCGCGGGGTCTGCGCAGTCAGCCGGATCTGCCCGCCGGGATCATTCGCCGCCTCATGCACGACCACGGCATGCCCGCGTTCCGCCGCCACCCGCGCCGCTTCCAGCCCCGCAGGGCCCGCGCCCACGATCACCACGCGCCGCGGCACCTCACCCCGCGCAATCGCATGCGGCTGTTCCAACTCCCGCCCGGTCGAGGGGTTGTGCAGGCACAGCGCCATCCCGCCCTGATAAATCCGGTCCAGACAGTAATTCGCCCCCACGCAAGGCCGGATGCGATCCTCCTCGCCGCGCAGGATCTTGGCCACGATATGGGGATCCGCCATATGCGCCCGCGTCATCCCCACCATATCCAGCTTGCCGCTGGCAATCGCATGACGCGCCGTCGCCACATCCTGAATCTTGGCCGCATGGAAGGTCGGGAAATCAGTCGCCGCACGAATTTCCCCCGCGAAATCCAGATGCGGGGCAGAGGCCATGCCCTGCACCGGAATCACATCGGTCAGCGCCGCATCCGTGTCGATATGCCCGCGAATGACATTCAGGAAATCGACCATGCCGCTGGCTTTCAGCTGGCGCGAGATCTCCAGCCCGTCTTCGCGCGTCAACCCGCCCGGCAGTGCTTCATCCCCGGTATAGCGCACCCCCACGATGAACGCATCGCCACAGCGCCTGCGGATCGCGCGCAGCACGTCGAAGGTAAAGCGCAGCCGGTTCTCGAGCGACCCGCCATAGGGCCCATCCAGATCATTGGTCAGCGGCGACCAGAACTGATCCATCAGATGCCCGTAGGCCTGCAATTCGATCCCATCGAGCCCCGCCGCCTGCATCCGTTCCGCCGCCGCCGCATAATCTTCGATAATCCGCGCAATATCCCAATCCTCGGCCTTTTTCGGGAATGCCCGATGCGCGGCTTCGCGCTCGAATCCCGGCGACACCACCGGCAGCCAATCCGCCTTGTCCCAGCGCGTGCGGCGGCCCAGATGGGTCAGCTGGATCATCACCGCGCAGCCGTGTTCGTGGCACTCATCGGTCAACTGGCGCATCCAGCCCACCACCTCGTCTTTCCAGGCCAGAATATTGTTGAACACCGGCGGGCTGTCGCGCGCGACGCTCGCAGATCCGGCGGTCATGGTCAGCGCCACCCCCGCCCGCGCCCGTTCGACATGATAGGCGCGGTAGCGCTCCTTCGGCATCCCGTCCTCGGGATAGGCCGGTTCATGGCTGGTGATCATCAGCCGGTTCTTCAGCGTCAGATGTTTCAGGCGATAGGGCTGGAGGAGAGGGTCGCTCGACATGGGGAAACTCCTTGGCTGCCCCCAAGGCTCACAAGAAATGTACACTTATGTCAAGAAAAAGATCACCCCTGTATATTTATCTTGCGCAACCCGCCGCCCAGCCTATGCTGCCGCCCATGGAAACCGCATCAATGACTGACACCGAGACCGAGAAAACCACAGGCTGGCGCGGCTCGCGCGCGCTCTGGCTGGATGCCGCCCGCCGCGCCTTGCTGGAGAGCGGGCTGGAGGCCGTGAAAATCCAGCCCCTCGCCAGCCAGCTGAACCTGTCGCGCACCAGTTTCTACTGGTTTTTCAAGGACCGGCAGGCCCTGCTCGACGCCCTGCTGGACGATTGGGAAGCGCGCAATACCGGCGCCTTCGTGCTGGCGCGCGACGCCTATGCCGAAACCATCGCCGAGGCGATCCTGAACCTGATCGCCGTTTTCTATGACCCCGATCTCTTCGATCCCGACTTGGATTTCGCGGTGCGCGCCTGGGGGCAGGGGGCCGATGCGGTCAAAGCGCGCGTGAGTGCCGCCGATGACGCGCGCCTCGCGGCCATCCGCGCGATGTTCCTGCGCTTCGGTTTTGACCCGACAGAGGCCGATGTCCGCGCCCGCACGGTCTATCTGACCCAGATCGGCTATATCTCGATGCAGGTACGCGAAGACATGGCCACCCGTCTCACGCGCGTGCCGGGCTATGTCAAAACCTTCACCGGCCTCGCGCCCGGTCACAGCGAAATGGCCCGGTTCGAAGCACGGCTTCGCCCGACCTGACCCGCCCGCGCCGGTCAGGCTTTTCTCGCGCGCGACACCTTGCCAGCACGACCGGCTTGGACTAGCTTCCGCCCCAGAACCGTTGGGGTGCCCTGTCATGGGGCTGAGAGGCGCAAGCCAACCCATCGAACCTGATCCGGATCATACCGGCGGAGGGAACGGTGCATGCATGCGCTTACTGCGCAGATCCCGTTTCCCTTGCCTTGGGTGTTGCAGCAAGGGGGCGAAGATGATCCCGATAGCATTGACCATCGCAGGCTCGGATTCCGGCGGCGGCGCGGGCATTCAGGCCGATATCAAGACCTTTTCGGCGCTGGGCGTCTATGGCGCGAGCGTCATCACCGCGCTGACCGCGCAGAACACCCGCGCTGTGAGCATGGTGGAACCGGCCAGCCCCGCCATGATCGCCGCCCAGATCGCCGCCGTCTTCGATGATCTCGACCTGCGCGCGGTCAAACTCGGCATGCTGGGCGGGCCAGAGGCGATTGCGACTGTGGCGCAAGGGCTGGCCGGGCGCGCAGTCCCGGTCGTGCTCGATCCCGTCATGGTCGCGAAATCCGGCGACCGGCTGCTGCCAGCCGACGCGCTGGATGCGCTGCGCGACCGCCTGCTGCCCCTCGCCACGCTCCTGACCCCGAACCTGCCCGAAGCGGCTGACCTGCTGGGCGAACCCGTGGCCCATGACGAGGACGCGATGATCCGGCAAGGGCAGGCCCTGCGCGCCATGGGGGCGCAGGCGGTGCTGATGAAGGGCGGCCATGCCGCGGGGGCGGAATGCGTCGATCTGTTGGTCACGCAAGCGGGCGTCACCCGCCTGCCCGCGCCCCGCCAGAACACGCGCAACACCCATGGCACCGGCTGCACGCTTTCGGCCGCCATCGCCGCCGGTCTGGCGCAGGGCAGGGCGCTGCCAGAGGCCGTCACCCGCGCCCATGCCTATCTGCAAGCCGCGATCGCGGCGGCCGATCAACTGACGGTCGGCTCAGGTCACGGCCCGGTGCATCATTTCCACAAGGTCTGGCGCCATGGCTGATCTCACCATCATCGGCGCCGGTGTCGCAGGGCTATGGGCCGCCCTTTCCGCCCGCAAAGCGGGGCTTGAGGTCCGCGTGATCGACCGTAACGGCCCGCCGGGCCCGCATGGCTGTTCATGGTGGGCGGGCGGCATGCTCGCCCCCTTCTGCGAAGGGGCCGTGGCCGAACCTGCCGTGGTCACCCATGGCCAGCACGCCGCCGCCTTCTGGGCCGGGGTGACGGATGTCACTCATCACGGCTCGCTGGTCGTGGCGCTTGAACGCGACCGTGGCGAACTGGCGCGTTTCGCGCGGCGCACAACCGGTCATGCCCTTATCGACGATATCGCAGCACTGGAACCCGACCTCGCGCATCACAAACCCGCACTGTATTTCAAGAAAGAGGCGCATCTCGACCCCCGCCGCGCGCTCTCGGATCTGGTGGCCGCGCTGGCCGCAGCCGGGGTGCAGATCGAACGGGCCGAGGCCACGCCCGAAGACACCCAAGGCCCGGTGATCGACGCGCGCGGCATGGCTGCCGCCCTTCCCGGCTTGCGCGGGGTGCGCGGCGAAATGGTCGTGCTGCGCGCCCCCGAAATCCGCCTCTCGCGCCCCCTGCGCCTGCTGCATCCGCGCCACCCGCTCTATATCGTGCCGCGCCCGGATGGTCTGTTCATGCTGGGCGCGACCCAACTCGAAAGCACCGACCGCCGTGGCGCGACCGCCCGCGCCGTGCTGGAACTTCTCAGCGCCGCCTATGCGCTCGATCCGCGCTTTGCAGAGGCCGAACTCGTGGAAACCGGCGCCGATCTGCGCCCGGCCTATGCCGACAACCTGCCCCGCATCACCCGGCGCGGGCGGGTGCTGCATCTGAACGGATTGTTCCGCCACGGCTATCTGATGGCCCCCGCGCTGGCCGCGCAGGCGGTTGCGTATCTGACACAAGGCATCAAAGGGGATCTGCTCCATGAGGATTGAGGTAAACGGCGCGGCGCAAGACATAACCGGCCCGACACTGGCCGATGCGCTCGCAGAACTGGGCTGGACGCAAGCCCGCGTCGCCACGGCGCTGAACGGCGATTTCATCCCCAAAACCGCCCGCAGCCAGACCCGACTGAAACCGGGCGACCGGCTGGAAGTGCTGGCCCCCATGCAGGGGGGCTGAGCGCATGCGCGATTTCTACGGTGTCACCCTCGCCAACCCGCTGATGCTGGGCACAGCGCAATATCCCTCGCCTGCCGTGCTCGAAGCCGCCTTTCGCGCCTCGGGTGCTGCGGTGGCCACAGTCTCGCTCCGGCGCGAGGCCGGGCAGGGGCAGGGCTTCTGGCAGATCCTCAAGGGCCTTGGCGTGCCGCTCCTGCCCAATACCGCCGGCTGCCATTCTGCCCGCGAAGCGATCACCACCGCCCAGATGGCGCGCGAACTCTTTGAAACCAACTGGATCAAGCTCGAAGTCATCGGCCATGCCGACACGCTGCAACCCGACCCTTTCGGCCTGTTAGAGGCCACCGAGACGCTGGCCGCCGACGGGTTCGAGGTCTTTCCCTACACCACCGAAGACCAGATCCTCGCCGCGCGCCTTCTGGACGCAGGCGCCAAGGTGCTCATGCCCTGGGGCGCCCCCATCGGCTCGGGGCTGGGGCTGAACAACCGCTACGGGCTGCGCAGCCTGCGCGCGGCCTTCCCCGATGTGCCCATGGTGATCGACGCGGGGCTTGGCCTGCCCAGCCATGCCGCCGATGCGCTGGAAATGGGGTTTGACGCGGTGCTGCTGAACACCGCCGTTGCGCAGGCGGGTGATCCGGTTGCCATGGCGCGCGCCTTCGCGCTGGCCGTGCAGGCCGGGGCCTTGGCGCGACAGGCCGACCCGATGGCCCCGCGCGACATGGCCCAGCCCTCGACCCCGGTGCTTGGAAAGGCATGGCTATGAGTTTGCCCCGCTTCTACCCGATCTTCGACTCGGTCGACTGGCTGGAACGCGCCTTGCCTCTGGGCGTGAAGCTGGTGCAGTTGCGCATCAAGCATCGCGACCCGGATGCGCTGCGCCTCGATATCCGCCTCGGCCTTGCCCTCGCGCGACAATACGGGGCCGCGCTGGTGATCAACGATCATTGGCAACTGGCGATCGAGGAAGGCGCCGACTGGCTGCATCTGGGGCAAGAGGATCTGGATGCCGCCGACCTCCCCGCCATCCGCCGCGCGGGCCTGAAGCTTGGCATCTCCACCCATGACCACGCGGAACTCGACCGCGCCCTGGCGCTCGCCCCCGATTATATCGCGCTGGGGCCGGTCTACCCGACCATCCTGAAACAGATGAAATGGCACCAACAGGGGCTGGAGCGGGTGACAGAATGGAAACGGCTGGTGGGCCAGACCCCGCTTTGCGCCATCGGCGGCATGAGCGTCGAGCGCGCGCCGGGCGCTTTTGACGCAGGCGCGGATATCGTCGCTGCCGTCACCGACATCACCCTGAACCCCGATCCCGAAGCGCGGATGCGCGACTGGCTCAAGGTCTGCGCATGACCCGCTACGCCCGCCAGACCATCCTGCCCGAAATCGGCGCAGAGGGGCAGAAACGGCTTTCCCGCGCGCATGTGCTGGTCGTGGGGGCAGGGGGTCTGGGCGTGCCGGTGCTGCAGTATCTGGCCGGGGCCGGGATCGGGCAGATCACGCTGGTCGATGGCGATACGGTGGCCGCGCACAACCTGCACCGCCAGCCCCTCTACCGCATGGACCAGATCGGCCAGCCGAAAGCGCAGGCCGCCGCAAGTGCGCTCGCGGCCCTGAACCCCGAGGTCCGCGTGACCCCCCTCTGCCACATGCTTGACCCGGCCAATGCCCCCGCCCTGATCGCCGCCGCCGATATCACGCTCGATTGCGCCGACACTTTCGCCGCCAGCCTGACGCTCTCGGATCTCTGCCACGCGCAGCGCAAGCCCCTGATCACCGCCTCTGCACTGGCGCGGGCGGGCTATGTCGCCGGATGCTGCGGCCATGCCCCCAGCCTGCGCGCCATCTTCCCCGATCTGCCCGAGCGCGGGGCTACCTGCGCCACCGCAGGCGTCATGGGGCCAGTGGTCGGCGCGCTGGGGGCCCTGCAGGCGCAGATGGCGCTCTCGGTGCTGCTGGATCTGACCCCCTCGGCCCTTGGCCAGCTTCTCCGTCTCGACGCCGCCACATGGCGCATGGCGGGCTTTCGCTTCGACAACGCCCCAGAGCCCGCCGCCCCCTTGCCCTTCATCGCCCGCAGCCAGATCCGCGCGCAGGACATGCTGATCGACCTGCGCAGCGAAGCCCCGCCCTTCTCCCCGCAAGCCCGCCATATCCCGCCCGAAGCGATAGCCAGCCTGTCCCCGCCAGAGAACGCCCGCGTCGTGCTCGCCTGCGCCACGGGCCTGCGCGCCCATAATGCGGGCCAAAACCTGCAACAGCGCTGGCCGGGCGAGATTGCCCTGCTCGCCCTGACCGACTGAAACGAACCGGCCTGCCCCTGTTCTCTCCGGTCGCGAGTCCGGCGACAAAGCGCCCGGAGACCTGACCGCAACGCGCAGCAAAAACAGGCCAATCGGCACGATGACTTGCCTTGCGGGGGGGCCTGCCCTAGGTCTTGGCACCGCGCGGGGTCAGGCATGGCATATGCGGTCGAGCTACTGGCCCGGCGCAGCCGCGCCGCCCCACGCCGCGCCCCGAAACCGGTGAATGTGCATGCAAAAAACCCTGACAGCCCTGTTGCCAAAGCCCGTTCTCCCCGCTGTGCCGATTGCGGCGCTGTTCTTCATCGCCTCGCTGACCCCCAGCCTCGTGCCGCGCGAGACGCTGGTGCAGGCGCTGCTCAGTGGCGTCTCGCTTCTGGCAGGCTATGCGGTGGGGCTGGCGATCTCCTTCCTGTGGCACAGGCTTGAGCTGCCGGTGGCGCGCGCGAAGTGGCAGATGCGCCTGCGCCTGCTGACCGGGCTCTTATGCCTGCTTGCGGCAGGTATCGCGCTCTGGCTGGCGTCGGACTGGCAGAACGGATTGCGCGCGCTTCTCGCCATGCCCCCGGTCGAGACCGCGCGCCCCTTCTCCATCGCCCTGGGCGCCCTCGCTGTGTTCCTCCTCGTCCTGTGGGTCCTGCGGCTCGCGGGCCTGTTCATGCAACGGCTCGCCGCCGGGATCGCGCGGGTGCTGCCCGGCCCGCAGGCGGCGCTGATCTCGATCCTGCTCACAGCGATCCTGTTCTGGAATATCGGCAATGGCGTGATCATCCGCAACACGCTGGGCTTTTTCGATCGCGTCTATGCCGGGCTCGATGAGCTCTTCGACGAGGCAAGCCCCCGCCCGCAGGATCCGCTCAAGACCGGGGCGGAAGGATCGCTGATCGAATGGGAAAGTCTGGGTCGCATGGGCCGCGCCATGATCGCCGCTGCCCCGGATCAGGCCCGCATCACGGCGCTGACCGGGGCAGAGGCGATGGAGCCCCTGCGCGTCTATGTCGGTCTGAACTCAGCCCCCGATCCGGCAGAGCGCGCGCAACTGGCGCTGGCGGAACTCCGGCGCATCGACGCCTTTTCGCGCAGCACGCTGGTGATCGCGACCCCCACCGGCACCGGCCGGGTGGACCCGGCGGGCCAGCAGGCGCTGGAATATCTGCTGGGCGGCGATGTGGCCACGGTCTCGGTGCAATATTCCTATGTTGCAAGCTGGATCGCGCTGCTGACCGATTCCGAATATGGCATGGAGACCGCGCGCGAGGTCTTCTCGGCGGTCTATGATCACTGGCGCAGCCTGCCACGCGCCGAACGTCCCGCGCTCTATCTCAACGGGCTGAGCCTCGGCGCGCTCAATTCCGACCTGAGCCATGACCTGCATCAGGTTGTGAGCGATCCTTTCAACGGGGCGCTATGGGTCGGCCCGCCCTTCAGCAGCCCCACATGGCAGGAAGTGACGCGCAACCGCAACCGTGGCAGCCCCGCATGGCTGCCGGATTACCGCGATGGCAGTGCGGTGCGCTTCATGAACCAGACGGGTCTGACATCGCGGGTCTCGGCGCGCTGGGGCGGGTTTCGCATCCTCTATCTGCAGCATGCAAGCGATGCGGTGGTGTTCTTCGATCCGCGCGCCACATGGCGCCGCCCGCCCTGGATGAGCGCGCCGCGCGGCCCGGATGTCTCGCCCGAGTTTCGCTGGCTGCCGGTGGTCACGGTGCTGCAACTGGCGGTCGATACGATGACAGCGGTCAAGCCGCCTGCGGGTTTCGGGCATACCTATGATTTCGCCACCTATGCCCGCGCATGGGCCATGCTGCTGGACTTGCCGGACTGGCCGCAAGAGCGCATCGACGCGCTGGTCGAGGCGCGGGGGCGGTAGGGGGAGGGTGTGGCCTGTGGTGGGCGCGCGCGAAGCGGGCGGGGGGCTGGTGGTTTGTGCGCGAGGCGAGGGGTCGTGAAGTGGTTTTCGTCCGGCGGAAGATGAGCGATTGTATTTTGACAAACCAGTACCTGCACGGCAGACTCGATCTTTTATACTCGGGGATTCATGACATGGCTAAGTGCCCGAAGTGCGAAAAGGTCATCACTTATGTTCGTTTCAAAGGGGTTGAGAGCAGGCAGAGCTTCGGGAACATCAAGCTCAACTCAATCGCGCACTGCTGCCCTCTTTGCGACACTGTTCTGTCTGTCGAGGTTGATCCGATTGCGGTAAGGACTGACACGGTGAACGCGATACTGAAAGCCCTTGGCCGAGGGGCGTGATACAGGTTACTGCGTTCGGGTTTCAACGTTTGTCATGGTATCGGAAAACTCCGCGAATTGCGGTGTTGTTGCACCTTATTTGTGGTCTGACGGCTTCTTATCGCCCGGCTTCTGCTTCACGCTGCTTTCGCAGCGTCGCGTTGAATGCGGTTTCGTCGTTGTTCACGCGCGAGTTCACGGGGGGCTTCCTTGGACTTTCCGAGTGATGAAGTGTCTTTTTCCGTCATCGACTCACTGCAGTCTAAAGTTGACTAAGCAGCATCGCGTGAATAGATGAATTAGCCAGAGGCGGACAAGGTTGGACCCGTTGTTGCCTCTGGCTAATCACTCCCTTGTGGAAGGGGAGTTCTGCATGACCCCTTGTGGAAGGGGGTCAGGGAGCGGACGAGGGGAGTCGAACCCCCTAGGGGATGGATGGGAAACCCGCCCTAGCGCCTGCCGCCCGCAATCAATGACGCCCCGCCTTGTGCGGGGCGTTCTTCAAAATGGGATATCCGTTTCTTCCTCTACCGCTTGCACCTTGACTTCGCTTAGGCCCGCTTGGCTATGCTCACTTGAAACCGGGGTCAGCAACCCCGCCTGAGGCTGGGTAGTGGTGTAGATGCCCTTTCGACCCTCAACGCTCCACACCGTAGTCATGCGATACAGCTTATTCTGCAAAAACCTGCGCTTTTGCTTGACCTGAAATTTTCGGTAAAGGCCCACCAGTATCTGATCCAAAGAGGCCTCTCCACCATACGCATTGATGACCGTGACGAGTTGGTCGTCAAGCTCATCACCTTTTGTGATGGCAAGTTCCTCAAGAAGATCAGGCGGGAGGTCGTGTATGTTTCCAAGGTCTGGAGGAAGGGCGCTGGTTAACCCATAGAGCTTAACCAACTCTTGGCTTGCACCCTCAAGCTGCGCAGCGAAAGTCGTAAACTTCTCCCTCCATTGAGCCGAGGAAGTGTTCGCTTGCTCGCGAAAAAACGCAGCTACCCTGTTGACGGAATCGACATGTTCCGGCATAGTCATCTCCATATCTAGCGGGGGTCATTGGATTGCAGTCCTACCCCAGAGGGGGCCACACAGCATTGTGTGGCTCTTCTCATTTCATCAGCTAAACACAGAAGGACAGAGGCGGCAAGCGAAAACTGCTGCCGATTGCGCATTTCTCCGCTTTTCGCGCTCCTTTTGCTTTGCAAGCCGCTTGCCTTGTTCTTCGCTTGTCATTTGCTGCCGTTCAGATTGCATAATGCCCTATTGGATGGGGTGTTTGCCTTTGAGTGCTTTCGGTATTGCTCTAAATCGCTTACTGACATCAACGCGGTTCGCGCCGAAATCAATACTACTGGCGCTCGCAGGTTGGAGCGGGGCAAGGATCGCCGTCCGGGATCGGCAGTGCAGGTGCTTTGCGGATCGCCGCTCGCTCCGAGAGATTATGAAATCGGTTTTCGTATCATGAGGACATCCCGACCCGAGGATTCCGGGGCCGGGGCACATGAAGAACAGGCCCACGCGCCCTTCCCGATCAGCTTGCGCCACAGCCCGCTTTCACGCCCCCCTGACTTCATCTTGCCGAAAAATACTCTCGCCGAAGGCAACGGGCCGCAAGGCCCGTCCCCCCGTGGGCAGCGCTTGCGGCGCAGCCTGCCCAAGCTGGTGGAGGTGCATTCTGGTGCGCGGGTTGGGCCGGGTGCGGATCGCCGCACACCCCTAGATTATGAAATCGTTTTTCACATCATGAAAAAAGCCCGACCCGAGGAATCCGGGGCCGGGCTACATGAAGAACAGGCCCCAAGGTGATCCGGGGCCTGTGTTTTTTCTCTCAGCGGGCGGCGCGTCTGCGGGCGGGTTCCTCGAATTCGGACCCTGCCGAAAGACAAAACCCCCCCACCCCCCGCTCCAACCGCCCTTCGCGCAGCAGGGTGCCGAATCCGCGTAGCATGTCGTCGCGCGAGATTGTTTTTCCGTCATTGAAAGCAACGACATAGGTCATCAGCTCGATTCGCGAGAAGGTCGCCTGCCCCTTGATATGCGTGGCGAAGGCGGCGGCGGCTTCGATCTGTTCGTCGAGCAGCCAGGCGTCGACTTCCTTTGCGAAATCCCGAAAAGCCTGATGATCGGCCGATGATGACGCCGCATCGAAATTCATGTTCGCGACGTCAATGCCGATGGCGCCCGCTGACTGGACGCGGCGCGGTCGCACCGGGCCACGGCGCTCAAGCGCGTCGATGCGCTGTTCCGATACCAGCACCAGCGGCGCGCGCGCCGCTTCCGGCCGGACCGAACGTTCCTTGCTGATCGGGGCCGGACGGCGTGGTAAGGCTTTGGTCACAGCAGCACTCTGGCTGGGCGTCGCGCACGATTCGACCGGTTCCGCGATGACGGGACCGGTGTCAGCAGACGCGTCTTCAGCCACCTCAGGGGCCGACTCAGGCGCGGATTTCACCAGATCCGCTGTGTCGGTCGCCGTCATGTCGCGGCGTTGCGCGGTTTCCTTCGCGCGCGCAATCGCGGGTTCCAGCAGTTCGGGCGTGTCCATATCGCCTTTGTAGCGTTCCACCTCGCGCTCATGGACAAGCTCACGGCGGCGCGGACCGCTGGCTTCTTCTTCCGCGCGGGCGGCATCCACAGCAACGCGCATGTGCTCGAATGTGTCGCGGCGGCGCAGCGCATCATGTTGACCAAGCTCGGCATGGGCGGTTTCCATGAGCCGGTTCGCCGTGTCATCCGTGTCATCGGCCAGCGCACCGAAGACCATCTTGGCTTTCGAGCCGCGCTGCTTTTGTGCCGTCCGCTCGATCTCGGCCAGCTCACCGATCAGTTCCGCTTCGTCCTCTGCGCGCAGACCTGTATTGCCGAGAATGCCCTGGATTTGCGACCGCAGCGCCGCAGTGCTGGCGGCATCTGCCGTCTCGTCAGTCGCGTCGCCCTGTGCAACCGGCGCAGCATGTTCTGTCTCTGTATCCGACTCAAGTGCGGTCTCTTCATCAAGCTCCGATTCGGACTCCGGGGCAGGCGATAGCGATTCGTCGAGAAAATCATCGCCATGCACGGCTTCCTCGTAAGGGGCCAGATCGGGCTCTGCTTCGAGGGCCGTGGTGTTGGCTGTCTCGTCGGTCAGATAATCGTCATCATCATCTTCTTCATCGGCATCGACCTTGGCGAAATGCGCAGCAAGGCTCGAATCCTCGCTCTCTTCATCATAGAGTTCCGTTTCCTCGGCGGCATCGTCTTCGAAGTCCCAGACCTGGGCCTCTGGCTGCGGGTGAGCGTGCGCAGCTTTAACGGTCGCAGTTTCCGCCACGTCCTCGGGCAATTCATCGAGGCCAAGTGGGGCATCTTCGTGATGCGAATCATCGGCGATGGCGCTGTCATCTTCGCTGCCCTCTGCCGCATCCGGACTGGTCGAAAGCGTTTCCGCGACGAGATCAGTTTCGGAAAGCTCCGGATCGGTCAGATCTGTGACGGGTGCCTGCGTATCGAGCGCGGTTTCCGTCAGCGATTCGGCGTCGGCTTCGACAGGCTCAGGCTCTGCGGTTGCAGCTTCAGCCACCACGGCTTCAGCGAGCGGAGCGACTGCCGATCTGGCAACAGCCTCGCGGATTCGTGCCAGTTTGTCGCCAAGTTCCTGCGCCGCAGGCGAGGAAGGCGCGACTGCGCTGATCTGGGGCGCTGCGGCATCTGTGTCCGTGGCTTGCGGTGTTTCGGCGGTGTCCGCAACCGGGGTGTCAGCCTCTGCGGCTTCCGGTTCCTGCGGCGCCATCCCGATTTCTGGTGCCGTGTCGACATCACCAGCGGGTTCGGCCGCGACAGGCGTTTCCGTTACGGGCGTTTCCATCTCGGGCACTGCCGGGGCGTTGCCTTGGTCTGTGTCTTCTGCGGCTTCGGTCGTGACGGCGGCGGTTTGGCCAGCGGAAATCGCGGCGGGCGCCGTGACTGCCGTTGCAGGTACTGCAGCGGCGGGCATGACCTCGGCGGCCTGTCGCAGCAGGATTCCATTCTCCTGAACGCGCGCTTCGACACGGCGCTGGATCTCGCGCTCGGCGATCCGATGCAGCATTTCCGCGTCCGGCGTCGGGGGTTCGGCGCCGAAATAGCGATCCTCGGAGGCGAGGTCGCGGAAATACTCGGCAATGGCTTTCATTGTGCCGAAAGGCTCGTCGAACCCTTCCAGCGTGCACGAAAACGTGCCGTAGGATACTGTAAGTATCTTGTTGGGACCAACCATACTGTGCTCGCTTTCCTAACTTATACCCGGCAACACTCTCAGAGCAGATGAGCGATTACATGTTCAGACTTAGGTTTTTTAATGATCTGAATGTGGCCAAAACTGTGGCGATTCGCCTGAATCATGAGTCTATAGCGATGAATTTGTCTGTCGATACTCTCAATGGTGTGACCCTAGTCGGGGGTGGGCGCTATGCAAAAGCCGATCTGGAGCGGGCGCTTTTGCTGGCCCCCGTGCTGGTGGCCGCCGATGGCGGGGCCAACGGGCTGTGCGCCGCTGGCAGGGTGCCGGAGCGTGTTATCGGTGATCTGGACTCGCTTGATCCCGCCTTGCGCGACCGGCTGGGGGCGCGTGTCCTGCATGTTCCCGATCAGGACAGCACGGATTTCGATAAATGCCTGAGCCGGATTTCGGCCCCGGTCATCATTGGTCTGGGCTTCGACGGGGCGCGGCTGGATCATACTCTGGCGGCGATGACATCGCTGGTCTGGCACGGGCGGGCGCGGGTCGTGCTGCTTTGCGCCGAAGATATCTGCTTTCTCGCCCCGCCACGGATCAGCCTTGATCTGGACCCCGGCGCGCGTGTCTCGCTCTTTCCCATGGCGGCGGTCACGGGCCGCTCTGCGGGGTTGCACTGGCCGATAGAGGGCCTGCATTTTTCTCCGGCAGAGACGATCGGCACATCAAACCATGCGGATCAGGCGCGGGTGGATCTGGAGTTTGACAGGCCCGGTATGCTGGTGCTGCTGGAGCGCGACTGTCTGGAACAGATCGTCCGGCGACTGCCCGAGGGGCCGGACTGGCTGTGAGGCTATAGCAGCGCGCCCAGCCCGACACCCAGCGCAACAAGCGCCGCACCAATCATGGCGCCGGTGACAGGGCCGATCAGGCGCGGGGGCGTTGCAGATTTGCCGCCCTGTGCCTGTGCGATCAGCGCCTCTTCGGCAAGGCGCGGCAGATGTGGTCCGAACCGGGTCAGGATGCGCAGGGTCTGGGCCAGATCGCGCGCGAGTGCTTTGGGGCCGATACTGTCGCGGATGTAATCCCCGACCACAGGGCGCGCGGTCTGCCACATGTTGATTTCGGGATGAAGCGAGCGCGCGACCCCTTCGACCACGACCATGGTGCGTTGCAGCAGGATCAGTTCGGTGCGGGTTTCCATGCCGAAGCGCTCGGTGACTTCGAACAGATAGGCCAGCAGGCGGGCCATCGAGATATGGCGCGCATCCATGCCGAAAATGGGCTCTCCCACGGCGCTCAGCGCGCGGGCGAATTCGTCGATATCGCGATCCGCCGGGACATAGCCCATCTCGAAATGGACTTCCGCCACGCGGCGGTAATCCTTCTGGATGAACCCATAGAGGATTTCGGCATAGGCGCGGCGGGTCAGCATGTCGATGCGCCCCATGATGCCGAAATCGAAGGCGATGATCTCGCCGGTCGGCGTGACCTTCATATTGCCCTGATGCATGTCGCCGTGAAACAGCCCGTCGCGCAGCGCATGGCTGAGAAACAGGGTCAGGACGCGGGTGCCCAGTTCCGCGCGGTCCAGGCCCAGCCGGTCGAGCGCGGCATTGTCGCCCAGTGACACACCCTCGGCCCAATCGAGCGTCATTACCCGGCGCGACGAGAGGTTCCAATGCGGAAGGGGTACGCGGAATCCGGTATCATCGGTCGTGTTCTTGGCAAACTCGGCGGCAGAGGCGGCTTCTAGGCGCAGGTCCAGTTCGGCTTCGACCACGGATTCGAAATGCGCGATCACGTCCAGCGGGCGCAGGCGGCGGGTTTTGGGCAGAAGAATCGCGATCATCCGCGCGGCGAAATAGAAGGCGGAGATATCGGTGCGAAAGGCGCGTTCGACACCGGGGCGCAGCACCTTGATCGCCACCCGCGCGCCGGTATCGGCCAGACAGGCCGAATGGACCTGCGCGATCGAGGCGGCGGCGACCGGCTCGGAGATATCGCGGAACAGTTCCGCTACCGGGCGTTCGAGTTCCTCGGCGATGACGTCGAGGGCGACGGCGCGGGGGAAGGGGGGCAACTGGTCCTGCAGATAGCGCAGCTGATCGGCCAGTTCCTGCCCCACCACATCGGGGCGGGTCGCAAGGGTCTGGCCGAATTTGATATAGGCCGGGCCAAGGGCGGTCAGCGCGCGGGTCAGGGGTGGCAGGGCCGGATCGCCCCTCAACCCCAGCCATTTGAACGGCCAGCCCAGAATCCGCGCGGCGACGCGCAGGCGGGGCGGCACATTCATCTTTTCCAGCACCACGGCCATGGCGCCCGTGCGCTCGAATGTGGCGCCGGTGCGGATCAGCCGCCAGAGATTGAAGACGCCCGAGACCATCTCAGATCTTCCAGCCCGAATGCAAAGCCGCGATGCCCATCGACAGGTTGCGGTATTTGACCTGCTCGAACCCTGCCGCGCGGATCATTTCGGCGAAGCGGTCCTGATCGGGGAAGCGGCGGATCGATTCGACCAGATACTGATAGCTGTCGCGGTCGCCGGTCACGATCTGGCCCATCGCCGGAATCACATTGAAGGAATAGAGATCATAGGCTTTCTGCAGCAACTCATTCGGGATCTGGCTGAATTCCAGCACCATCAGGCGCCCGCCGGGACGCAGGACGCGGAACGCCTCTGACAGCGCCTCCTCGATCCGGGTCACGTTGCGGATGCCGAAGCTGATTGTGTAGACATCGAATGTATTGGCCGCGAAGGGCAGCGCCATCGCATCGCCCACAATCCAGTCAAGCTGATGGGCCATATTCGCGGCTTCGGCGCGTTGCTGCCCTGCGATCAGCATGGATTCGGTCAGGTCCAGAACCGTGGCCTGCGCGCTCTCGCCCGCGCGGCCAAGGAAGCGGAAGGCCACATCGCCGGTGCCGCCCGCCACATCCAGCAATTTCTGACCGGGGCGCGGGGCGAGCCAGTCCATCATCGCGTCTTTCCAGATGCGGTGAATACCCACGGACATCAGGTCATTCATCACATCGTATTTCGAGGCAACCGAGGTGAATACCCCCTGCACCAGACCGGCTTTCTGGTCTTCATCCACGGTCTGAAAGCCGAAATGGGTGGTTCTGTCTGTCCCGGTCATCGCGGCCATGCTCCACGTTCTGCCCCTTGCCGGGGCGCTTTGTGCTTCCTTATAGGGTGTTTGGGGGGCGATACAATGCGACCCCGTGACAGTCAGGACCGCGATCATGCCCGAATTGCCCGAAGTCGAAACCGTGCGGCGCGGTCTTGCCCCCGCGATGGAGGGGCAGGTGATCGCAAGGGCCGAGTTGCGCCGGGGCGATCTGCGCTGGCCGTTTCCGCCGGATATGGCGGCGCGGCTGACCGGGGCGCGCGTGTCGCAGTTGCGGCGGCGGTCGAAATACATCCTTGCCGATCTGGACCGGGGCGAGAGCCTGATCATTCATCTGGGCATGTCGGGGCGGATAGTGATTTCGGGGCTGAGCGCGCCGCATGTGCCGGGGCAGTTCCATTTTGACCATCCGGCGATTGAAAAACATGATCATGTGATCTTTCACATGGGGCAGGGCGCGCGCGTGACGTTCAACGATCCGCGCCGGTTCGGGGCGATGGATCTTTGCGCGACCGACCGGCTGGAGGCGCATCCGCTGCTGGCCAGTATCGGGCCGGAACCGCTGGGCAACGGCTTTCACGCGGGATATCTGGCCAGCCGTCTGGCAGGTCGAAAAACCCCGATCAAGGCGGCGCTGCTGGATCAGCGAATCGTTGCGGGTCTGGGCAATATCTATGTCTGCGAGGCGCTTTTCCGGGCAGGCATTCGCCCGGAGCGCCCGGCCGGACGGATCAGCGCCGCGCGGATTTCGACCCTGACCGATACGATCCGCGCGACTCTTCTGGAGGCGATCGAGGCAGGGGGGTCTTCGCTGCGCGACTACCGTCAAGCCAATGGCGAGCTTGGGTATTTCCAGCATTCCTTCCGCGTCTATGGACGCGAGGCCGCGCCCTGTGTGACGCCGGATTGCCGGGATACCGTGCGCCGTATCGTGCAATCCGGGCGCTCGACCTTCTACTGCCCGTCCTGCCAGAGATGACTTGAACCCATGCGCCAAGCTGTTATGCCAAGGGGCCTGACAGCCACAACCAAGGTGCCGCCACATGGCCTATGAAACGCTGATCGTCGATATCGAGAATCATGTCGCACTGATCCGCCTCAACCGCCCCGATGCCCTCAACGCGCTCAACAGCACCCTTCTGGGTGAGTTGGTCGAGGCCCTGAGCGCCGCCGACAAGAATGACAAGGTGCGCTGCATCGTCATCACCGGGTCTGACAAGGCTTTCGCCGCTGGCGCCGATATAAAGGAAATGTCCGAGAAGGGCTTTGTGGACATGTTCGAGCAGGACATGTTCGGACCCGAGACCGAGGCATTCCTGCGTATCCGCAAGCCGATCATTGCCGCTGTGGCAGGCTATGCGCTGGGCGGAGGCTGCGAGCTGGCGATGATGTGCGACTTCATCATCGCCGCCGATACGGCCAAGTTCGGCCAGCCCGAGATCAACCTTGGTGTCGTGGCGGGAATCGGGGGGACGCAGCGCCTGACGCGCTTTGTGGGCAAGTCAAAGGCGATGGACATGCATCTGACAGGCCGGTTCATGGATGCCGAGGAAGCCGAGCGCTCGGGGCTGGTCAGCCGGGTCGTGCCCGCCAAGAAACTGATGGAAGAGGCGATGGCCGCAGCGGCCAAGATCGCCGAGAAATCGCAGATCACGGTCAAGGTGGTCAAGGAAGCCGTCAATCGCAGCTATGAGACCACGCTGCGCGAAGGGTTGCTCTTCGAGCGGCGGGTATTCCACAGCCTGTTCGGCACTGACGATCAGAAAGAGGGCATGTCGGCCTTTCTGGAAAAGCGCCAGCCGCAATTCCGCGACAGCTGATCTGCGATTCGCGCTTTTCTTTCGCCTGTATCTGGCGTATGTGCAGCGCCACATGCGCGTGGGCCCGCTAAAGGCATGAGTCGGAACTGGTCGGTCAGACCAGTCGCGGGGCCGTTGTGCGACAGTTTTGAAACGGAACCGAAAGACGAGAACCCATGGCAAATACGCCCCAGTCGAAGAAACGCGCGCGTCAGATCGAGCGCCGCACCGAAGTCAACAAAGCACGCCGCTCGCGTATCCGCACCTTCCTGCGCAAGGTCGAGGAAGCGCTCGCATCGGGCAATGCAGATGACGCAAAGGAAGCCCTGCGTCAGGCGCAGCCGGAACTGGCGCGCGGTGTGACCAAGGGTGTGCTGCACAAGAACACTGTTGCCCGGAAGATGTCGCGCCTCTCGTCGCGCGTCAAGGCATTGAGCGCGCAGTAATTTTTCGCATGATATGCGGAATAAAGGGTGCCTTCGGGCACCTTTTTTCATGCCTGCTCAAGATGCAGATTTGCCGCATCGATCCGATTCTTTGTCACCGGAGTGACAGTCAAGTCTGTTGTTCGGTTGCGGTTATTCTGTGTCGGTTGGTAATGTCACTCAGCGACTCGGGAAGGCCTTGGGGGGACTGAACAGTGGCTATCTGGTCCATGCGGCCAGATATCGTCGTCTGCGATACGACAATGTGATCTTGGGTGCTGGGTGCGGTGAAGAGCGTCGGGGCATGACACTACTGTAAGAACATTCTGATCCCTGTTGCGGGCGATCAGCCATGTCTTGGACAAGTATGTCTGCAGGCGCCGTTGTCCGATTCGGCGCTGCCAAAAAACGTTTCGATGCGCTTTGCGTGGAACGAAGAAAACAGGCTGGGGTGCGAAGTGACAGATAGCTGGGCAGGGATATCGAATGAATTGCGGCGGGAAGTCGGGGAGAGCAATCACAAGAGCTGGATAGAACCACTTGAATGCCTTGCGATCAAGGAAGGGGTTGCGCATTTCCGGGCGCCGTCGCGTTTTGTGGGTGATTGGGTCAAGCGCAACTATCACGATCAGATCCTGACCCTGATCCGCAATTCCGGCACCGATGTCACACGGCTTGATTTCGTGGTCAGCGGCGCAGTTGCCGCGCGGCCAAAGGCCGAGGCCGCGCGCGCGCCCGTATCCGGCGATGACGTGCTGCAAGGCACCGTCCTGGACCCCAAGCTGAATTTCGACAATTTCGTTGTCGGCAAGCCGAATGAACTGGCCCATGCTGCCGCGCGACGTGTCGCCGAAGGCGGGGCGGTGACCTTCAATCCGCTTTTCCTCTATGGTGGCGTGGGCTTGGGCAAGACCCATCTGATGCAGGCGATTGCCTGGGAACTGACCGAGAAGCGCCCCGATCTGCAGGTGCTGTATCTGTCCGCAGAGAAATTCATGTATCGCTTCGTGCAGGCGCTGCGGGACCGCGAG
The DNA here is from genome assembly GCF_001884735.1 of Natronohydrobacter thiooxidans. GTDB lineage: Bacteria > Pseudomonadota > Alphaproteobacteria > Rhodobacterales > Rhodobacteraceae > Roseinatronobacter > Roseinatronobacter thiooxidans_A. Next base: position 290,994 of record NZ_MJAP01000002.1, read on the forward strand.
ATCATGGATTTCAAGAATATCTTCCGCTCGGTGGATGTCCTGATGGTCGATGATGTGCAGTTCATCGCAGGCAAGGACAGCACGCAGGAAGAATTCTTCCACACCTTCAACGCGCTGGTGGATCAGAACAAGCAGATCGTGATCTCTGCCGATCGCGCGCCCGGTGAGATCAAGGATCTGGAAGCACGGATCTCGTCGCGGATGCAATGCGGTCTGGTCGTGGACCTGCACCCGACGAATTACGAATTGCGCCTGGGCATCCTGCAGCGCAAGGCCGCGCATTTTGCCCAATCCTATGGCAGCGTGACCATCAGCGACGGGATCTTCGAGTTTCTGGCGCATCGCATCAGCAACAATGTGCGCGTGCTTGAGGGGGCGCTGCAGCGTCTTTTCGCGTTTTCCAGCCTGATCGGGCAGGAAATCACCATGGATATGGTGCAGGATTGCCTGTCCGATATCCTGCGCACCTCGGAGCGGCGGGTGACGGTCGAGGAGATCCAGCGCAAGGTGGCGGAGCATTTCAATATTCGCCTATCCGACATGCTGGGGCCGAAGCGCACCCGCACCATCGCGCGCCCGCGCCAGATCGCGATGTATCTGTCGAAGGAACTGACCTCGCGGTCGCTGCCGGAAATCGGGCGTCGGTTTGGCGGGCGCGACCACACCACGATCCTGCATGGCGTGCGCAAGGTCGAGGAAATGCGCGCGGCGGACAGCCAGCTGAACGAAGATATCGAACTGCTGCGCAGGCTTCTGGAAAACTGATGCTGCACGCGACATTGTGAGATTCCCTCTTGTCGCCAGTGCAAAATTGACTAGGCTCGCGGTCCCCGATGGGGCCGTAGCGGCCTGTCAGACAATAGGACTTATGACATGAAGATCAGCATTGAACGGGCCGTTTTGCTCAAGGCCGTGTCACAGGCTCAATCTGTTGTCGAGCGTCGCAACACGATCCCGATCCTTGCGAATGTCCTGATCGAGGCTGATGAGGGCAATGTCCGGCTGCGCGCGACCGATCTGGATATCGAGGTGGTGGATCGCGCGCCCGCGATGGTGGAAAACGCTGGCGCCACGACAGTCTCTGCGGTGTTGCTGCATGAGATTATCCGCAAGCTGCCGGATGGCGCGCTGGTCGAACTGATCAATGACCCGCGCACCGGGCGGTTGCAGGTCTCTGCCGGGCGGTCGGTGTTTTCGCTGGCGACCTTGCCGAAAGAGGATTTCCCGGTGATGGCGTCGAGCGAGTACAGCGCCAATTTCTCGGCCCCGGCAAAGGTGCTGCGCCGCCTGTTCGACAAGGCGAAATTCGCGATTTCGACCGAAGAGACGCGCTATTATCTGAACGGCGTCTATATGCATGTGGCCGAGGGCGAGGGGGGGCGGGTTCTGCGCTGCGTTGCGACCGACGGGCACCGGCTGGCCCGGATTGATGCGGCCTTGCCTGAAGGGGCCGAGTCCATGGCCGGTGTGATCGTCCCGCGCAAGACGGTGGGCGAGTTGCGCAAGCTGCTGGAAGAGGATGACATGGAAATCGCGGTGTCCGTGTCGGAAACCAAGGTACGTTTTGCGACGCCGGATATCACCCTGACCTCGAAAGTGATTGACGGGACTTTCCCCGATTACACCCGCGTCATTCCCACCCAGAATGCCAAGCGGCTGGAAGTGGATGCCGCCGAATTTGCCAAGGCCGTGGACCGTGTGGCAACGGTCTCGTCGGAGCGCTCGCGCGCGGTGAAGCTTGCGCTGGAAGATGACAAGCTGGTGCTTTCCGTCAACGCGCCCGATTCCGGCGCGGCCGAGGAAGAACTGATCGTGGCCTATGGCGATGAGCGGCTGGAGATCGGCTTCAACGCGAAATACCTGCTGGAAATCGCCAGCCAGGTGGATCGCGAGAATGCGGTCTTCATGTTCAACTCTTCCGGTGATCCGACCCTGATGCGGGAAGGCAATGATACCAGCGCGGTTTATGTGGTGATGCCGATGCGGGTGTAATCCCCGGTCTATGCGTCGTTTCAGAGCCCCGCCCGCGCGCGGGGCTTTTTGTTGCTGGAAGTTTGGCGCGAAACTTTCTACCGCTTGTCCATGCCGGTTCATGTCGCCTCACTCCTGCTCTCGCATTTCCGCTCGCATCTGCGCATGCGGGCGCAGTTCGACGGGCGGCCTGTGGTGCTGTCGGGCCGCAATGGTGCGGGCAAGACCAATCTTCTGGAAGCGGTCTCGCTGCTCTCGCCCGGACGCGGGTTGCGCCGCGCGGCGCAGGATGAAATCGCCCGGCGCCCGCAAGCGCTGGGGTGGAAAATCCGCGCCGAAATGGCCATGCCGGACGGGCCGCGCCTGATCGAGACATGGGCCGAACCCGGACAAAGCCGCATGGTGCGGATTGACGAGAAACTCGCGCCGCAGACCGCGCTGGGCGAACTTGCCGCGATGCTGTGGCTGACGCCGGCGATGGACCGGCTCTGGCTGGAGGCCCCGGAAGGGCGCAGGCGGTTTCTGGACCGGATCGTTCTGAGTTTCCGTCCTGATCATGCGGGGCGCACCCTTGCCTATGAGAAAGCCATGCGCGAGCGCAACCGCCTGCTGCGCGAGGGGGTGACGGATTCGGGCTGGTACGCGGCGCTTGAGGCGCAGATGGCGCAGGCCGGGGCGCAACTGACGGCGAACCGGGCGCATGCGCTCGCGGCGCTGGCCGAGCATGGCGACCCGGACGGACCTTTTCCCGAGGCGGAGCTGACGCTGAATTGCGAGGCGCCCGCCGACCCCGATGATCTGGCGACGGCACTGGCCGAGGGGCGACGGCGCGACATGGCCGCCGGGCGCAGTCTGACCGGCCCGCACCGCGCCGATCTGGGGGCGATCTGGACGGCAAAAGGCATGCAGGCCGCGCAGTGTTCCACCGGCGAACAGAAGGCGATGCTGATTTCCATCCTGCTGGCCAATGCGCGCGCGCTGAGCCGGATGCGCGGCGCTCCGCCGATCCTGCTCTTGGATGAAGTGGCGGCGCATCTTGACGCGGCGCGGCGCGCGGCGCTTTATGACGCGATCTGCGGTCTTGGCGCGCAGGCTTTTCTGACCGGCACCGGGGCTGAACTGTTTTCCGAACTGGGGGCCCGTGCACAGCATTTCGACGTGACCGAGGTCGAGGGCCTCTCGCAACTGAAGGAGACAACACCATGAGCCTGCCATGCCAGCGCGTCAGTCTGATCACTCTGGGCGTTGCCGATCTGGACCGCGCGCGTCGCTTCTATGCGCAACTGGGCTGGAAGGTCGCCGGGGAAAGCGAAGGCGTTGCCTTCTATCAGATGCAGGGGCAGGTTCTGGGGCTGTTCGGACTGGCCGATCTGGCCAAGGATCAGGGCCGGGAGGGGGCTGCGCTTGGCACCGGTGCGATGACGCTGGCGCAGAATTTCGCGACGCGTGAGGATGTGGATGCGGCTTTTGCCAAGGCGCTGGCCGCCGGGGCCAAGGAACTGAAAGCCCCGGAGGCGGTGTTCTGGGGCGGCTATTCCGGCTATTACGCCGATTCTGATGGCCATGTCTGGGAACTGGCGCATAATCCGTTCTGGCCGCTTGCCGAAGATGGCAGCCTGACCTTGCCCGAGGCAACATGACAATCACATTTCTGGAACTGGCATTCTATGCCGGGGCTATCCTGATCCTGTTTCTGACCCCCGGTCCGGTCTGGGTGGCGCTGACCGCGCGGGCGATGTCGGGCGGGTTCGCTTCTGCGGCACCTCTGGCGGTCGGCGTGGCCATGGGCGATATGTTCTGGCCCTTGGCGGCGATATTCGGACTGACATGGATCCTGTCGATCTATGGCGATCTGCTGGGGGCGATGAAATGGATCGCTGTCGCGATGTTCGTGATCATGGGGCTGCAACTGATCCGCCATGCCGCGCGGGATCTGTCTGCCGACAGCCGCCTGACCCGCCCCGGTGCGGCGGCGGGTTTTGCGGCGGGGGTGACGGTCATTCTGGCCAATCCCAAGGCAATCCTGTTCTATATGGGGGTGCTGCCGGGCTTCTTCGATCTGACACGGCTGACATGGGCCGATATCATGGCGATCCTGCTGGTCTCTGCCTCGATCCCGATGCTGGGCAATCTGGGGCTGGCGCTGCTGATCGACAAAGCGCGCGCGCTGCTGAAATCGGGGCGTGCCATTGCGCGCACGAACCGGATCGCAGGCGGTTTGCTGATCGCCGTCGGCGGTGTGATTGCCGTGACGTGATCAGCGCCCGCGCAGAAGGGATTCCATCGCAATGGGTTGCGGGCTGCCTGCCAGCTTTGAGCGGTAGACCACCAGCGATTCCGCGACACGCATGATGTAATTGCGCGTCTCGGCGAAAGGCACGCTTTCGACCCAGGTGATGAAATCCACCGATGTGTCGCGCGGATCGCCAAGGCGCGGGATCCATTGGCGCGGCCGTCCCGGCCCGGCATTGTAGCCTGCTGCGACCAGCGCCAGCGAGGGGCCGAATTCCTCGCGCAGCTCTGCCAGATAGGCGGCACCAAGTCGCGCATTCAGCGCCGGATTGGTCGTCAGATCGGTGGCCTGAAACGGCAGGCCAAGCTTTTGCGCCATCATCTGGCCTGTGCCCGGCAGCACCTGCATCAGCCCGCGCGCATCCGCCGGGCTGACGACGATGGGATCGAACTCGCTTTCGCGCCGCGCGATGGCCTTGACCAGATCCATCGGCGCGGGCAATTCTGCCTGCGTCAGTTCGGTCAGCGGGAAATAGGCCCGCGGCAGCACGATTTCGGACTGCACCGCGATCTTGGCTACATTCAGCGCGAAATTCGGCTCATTCAGGGCCAGCATCAGATCTGCCAGCGCGCCGAGTTCGGCTTCGGTTTCCAGTTGGCGGGCGAGAAAGATCACGAAGCGGCGCGCTTCGTGCCATTGTCCGGCCTCGCGCAGCAACAAGGCCGCCTGCAAAAGATCAGAGTTTGCCAGCGAAGTTTCGCGCCAGTCCGGGTAATCCGGCCCGTCGATCAGTGCGGGATCGAGGGACTGGCCCAACTGGTCTGCCGCCAGCTGGCCGTAATAACCGCTCTGATGCTCGGCCCCGAATTCATAGGCTGCCTGTGCAGAGATCGCATCGCCCAACCGCTCATATGTGCGCCCTTCCCAGAAACCGGCGCGGCCCAGACTGATCGGGCTGGAACTGCGCACGCGCAGCGCGCGGAAATGATTGAGCGCTTTCTCGGGCTCATCCAGATATTCCAGCGCGATAAAGCCTGCCAGAAATTCCAGATCGACGAAGAAGAGACCATCCTCCAGCCCGTTGGGCGTGGCCAGATCATAGGCGCGCTGAAATTCGCCCTCGGACAGGGCATTGCGCACCAGAAAGACGCGACTGCGGCCCCAGGCTTCGGGATCGCCAAGCCCATCTGCATGGCGCGACTGGGCAAGGAGCAACTCGGCAGCACCTTCGGTATTGCCCGCGCGCATCCGGAACGCGAAGCGGTCATGCATCAGGCCCGGATGTGTCTGCAGGCCGGCAGGCACGGCGTCGATCAGCGCATTCACACCATTGGCACGTTCCTGCAGGGCGATGCGCGCGCGTGCGAGGCTGCGCTGGCCCTCGTCTATCCGGTCAAGATGGCGCAGCGCGGCGTTGCGCTCGCCGCGCCACAAGAGCATATCCACGCGCGCGACATGCTCTGCAGCCAGCGCGGTCTCGAATGCCCGCAACAGGCGCAACTCGCCTTCGGCGCTCAGCCCCTCTTCACGCCACAGGCGCTGGGCGATGGCCTCGGCCTCGGCGGATTGTCCGCTGTCGCGCAAGGCAAAGACCTGCGCAAGCAGCCCCTCTTCTGATATGGGGGCATGCTTGGCGAAGAACTGCAGAATCGCCTCGGGGGGCTGGTTGGCGATCAGCTTTTCCGCGTTGCGCTGGACCGGATTGATCAATGGCCAATGCGCATTGTGATCAAGGAACTGGATATAGTCGTTCAGCGTGCCATGACCGGCGCGCAGAGCCTGCCAGCGTACAAGGTCGGCGGCAACCGGCGGGATCGGGGTGACTTGCGCCAGCGCTTCGGTCAGATGCCCGGCCTGCGCGGCGACCATGGCGGTGCCCAGCAAGCCGGCGGCGCGGGGCGGGGGCGCGGTGCCCTGCGCGAAAGCGGGCTGACCAAGAAGCCAGGACAGCCCCAATATGGCAGCGCCCCGGAGCGTCGCCGAGAGAGGAGTATGGCGCATGACGGGCCTTCTTTTCACCTTGAAAATCATCCGGGATAGTTCTAACCGCCACGGGCGGGGCAGCAAGACACAATTCCGAAAGCAGCCCAAGGCCAGTGCTTAACGACATCAGGAGGCGCAGATGACATTCAAAGGATCCCTTCCGGCAATGGTCACGCCTCTGAAGGATGGCGCATTGGATCTTGATGCGCTGCATGATCTGGTCGAGTGGCAGATCACTGAGGGATCGCATGGTCTGGTCCCCGTGGGCACCACGGGCGAAAGTCCGACCCTGAGCCATGCCGAACATGAGCGGGTTATCGAAGAGGTGGTCAAGGCCGCCGCAGGGCGTGTGCCGGTCATCGCGGGGGCGGGGTCGAATAACACGGTCGAGGCGATGGGCTTCATGCGCCATGCCGAGCGCGTCGGCGCAGATGCGGCGCTGGTTGTCACCCCCTATTACAACAAGCCCACGCAGGCGGGGTTGATCGCGCATTTCACCGCGCTGCATGATTGCTGCGAGTTGCCGATCATCATCTATAACATCCCCGGTCGTTCGGTCGTGGACATGACGCCGGAAACCATGGGGCGGCTGGCGGAACTGCCGCGCATCATCGGTGTGAAGGATGCGACCGGCAAGTTGGAGCGCGTCAGCCTGCAACGCATGACCTGCGGGCCGGAGTTCATCCAGCTTTCGGGCGAGGACGCCACGGCGCCGGGGTTCAATGCGCAGGGTGGGGTGGGCTGTATCTCGGTCACGGCGAATGTTGCGCCGCGTCTTTGTGCCGAGTTTCAGGAAGCCAGCCTTGCCGGTGACGCGAAGCGCGCGCTGGAAATCCATGACAAGCTGATGCCGCTGCATGTCGCGATCTTTGCCGAGCCGGGGCTGGTCGGGGCGAAATATGGGCTGTCCCGTCTGGGCAGATGCCGCGAAGAGGTGCGCTTGCCGTTGCTGGGCTTGACCGAGGGCGCCAAGGCGCAGATGGATGCGGCCATGCGTCATGCCGGGCTGATCAATTAAGCCCGCTCAGGTCGAGATCCACCCAGACCATGCGGTGCGGTGTCGGCGGCGCTAGCGGATCGCCCATCAGCCGGGCCTCCGGGCTGCCCGGTTCCGGCCAGAAAACCCCGGAGGCGCGCAGGCGGAGCCTCGCGTCCGGCAGGATATAGCTGACGCGCAGGTTGCCCGGCCCGTTCTCTTGCGGCCAATGCACCGTGTCCCGTTCCGGCGGGCCGCGATGCGATAGATCCTGCTCTGTCATGGCCGCCCGCCTTGCGCCCGTGCTGGCGGGTGCAGGGTCTTGCAGGCGCGGGTGCGCCAGCAGATCGCGCATCGCGCTGTGCAGCCCGTCGCCATCGTAGGGATCGAGATTGCTGCCGCCGAGCAGGATAACAGGTGCCGTGGGCGGGGGCAGGGGCAGGCGATGGTCCAGATAGGCCAGCCAGAAGGCGGTTTCGTCATGGTTGCGATTGCGATTGAACTGGGCATCCGGGCCGAAAACCGGCGGGCCAGCCTGATAGATCAGCAGATGCAAGCGGCGCTCGGGGGAGAGCAGGAGCGGGATATCCCAATGCCCGGTGCTGGAGAGGCGCTGGATTTCAAGGCGTTCGGGGGGCATCTGTGGCAACAGCGCCCCCGGCAGGTCGCGCCACAGAAAGCTGGAGAAGTCGCGAACGGCATCCGGGTCAATCGGCAGGCGCGACAAGAGCGCGAGGGCGCGCGCGCCGCGATACGGCCCGTAGCCCTGCGCGTCATCGGCGGTTCCGCCATATGCGGACCAGACCGGTTGGCCGGTGACCTGCAGCCCCGCATTCGAGGGCAAGGCATAGAGGAACGGGAAATCCTACCCCTGCGTTGCGATCAGGTCTCTGAATGCCCCGAGGGTTGCCAGCCCGTGATCGTAGTCAATTCCCGACAGGACCAGCACATCCGGCGCGATATGCGCAATCACCTGTGCCTTGAGCAGCGGGGCTGCACTTTGCGCCTCGATGTCCCGCAACGCGTAGCCCGGTCCACGCCCGCTTAGATCGACCCGCCAGAAGGCCAGCCGCAGCACGGTCGCGTCATTCGCGGCGCTGGCCCCGGCAAAGGCGAGGCTCAGGATCAGGAATAGGCAGAGCGGACCGGCAAGGGCAGGGCATCTTCTGCTTCTGCAATGCGTCGCCGCTGGGCGCGCACCAGTTGCGCGATCCGATGCATGGCAACGCCGCGCATGATCAGATTGACCGGAATAAAGGCCCAGAGCGAGATCCCCCAAACAAGCGCCAGCGGCGTCTGCAAGGTCATCGGCTGAACCAGCAGCGTCGAAATATGCAGCAGCACCGGCAGGGAGAATGGCAGAATGATTCCTAACAAGATGTTAACCTGGGCATCACGTTCGAGGCGCTGGACGACATCAACCCCTTTGGTCGGGTCGAAATTGGGCAGATTGACCCAGACGTTGAAGGCCACTTCATTGCGGGGCCAATAGCCCAGCAGCATGGATCCCAGAACGAAGATCGCGCCCATGAGGGACAGGATATAAGCCAGCCCCGCCGCAGCAGTGACATTGGCGATATGCGCGTCCGGCAACCCCTGCGGGAGCGAGAAGACCAGCAGCCGAACCGGGCTGAACGGGAAATCCAGAACATTTCCGAGGGCAAAGGCGGCGGTGGTGACAAAGCTTGTGGTCTGCGGGTCAAGCAGAAGGTCACGCTGAAGCATGGTCACGGCCAGAACAACGGCCGCGAGAATGAGGAAACGCCAGCGATTATAGGGCCGTGCATCCCGGAATTCGACGAGTCCGGGATAGGAAGCCGAATACTCGGTGACAATCACGACCGCGGCCATCAATGCAAGCAAAGTGATGCCTTGTGCGACATCCTGCGAGATAGCGGGCAGAAGCAATGCAGGAAAAAGCACCAGAAGCGCAATACAAACGCCGCGCAATAGGCATTGTGCCACATGTGACATTGAAAAACCGTTGCCTCGCCTTCGCGCCGTTCTGCCGGACCAAGCTGATCGCGCTAATCTTGTGTCACCCTGCCACACCGGCAGCGCGTGCCTCATTCTTGACACAATGTTGCCCATTTCTTGCCACCCTCGCAATAGTCGAGAACAGGATCAGGCAGTGGTGAGGCGATTTCGAGAAGAAACTGTCGCGCCTTTGCATCAAATTGATGGAAAAAATGCGGCAACCCGAGGGGGTTGCCGCGCCGGTGGTTCAAATAAAGGCTCAGACCCAAGGGCGTGCTTGCGAAGCTGCGGCCTCGAAAGCATCAATTGAAGATACTTTTTCAAGCGTCAGCCCGATGTCATCAAGGCCGTTGAGCAGGCAATGCTTCTTGAACGGGTCGATCTGGAAGGAAAATTCCTGCCCGTCGGCGCTAGTTACGGTCTGCGACTCGAGATCGATCGCGATACGCGCATTCTCGCCTTTGCGCGCATCCTCCATCAGGATCTCGACCTGCGCCTCTGGCAGGACGATCGGCAGCATCCCGTTCTTGAAGCAGTTATTGTAAAAGATATCGGCGAAGCTGGTCGAGATGATCGCGCGGATCCCGAAATCCGCGAGCGCCCAGGGCGCATGTTCGCGCGACGAGCCACAGCCGAAATTATCGCCTGCTACCAGAATCTGGGCTTTGCGATAGGCAGGCTGATTGAGCACGAAATCCGGGATTTCATGGCCATTGTCGTCATAGCGCATCTCGTCGAACAGATTCTTGCCGAGACCAGAGCGCTGGATCGTCTTCAGGAACTGTTTCGGGATGATCATGTCCGTGTCGATATTCACAAGCGGCATGGGCGCTGCGACACCGGAAAGCGTGGTGAATTTGTCCATTGGGTTCTCCTGATCCGGAGCGCCGGGGCTTTGCCCCGGACCCCAGAGTATTTCGGGCAAGAAAATCAGACAGTCTCTGTCATCATCTCGCGGATGTCGGTCAGCCGGCCGGTGATGGCGGCAGCGGCGGCCATGGCGGGGGACATGAGATGCGTGCGTCCGCCGCGGCCCTGACGGCCCTCGAAATTCCGGTTCGAGGTCGCAGCGCAGCGCTCGCCCGGAGAGAGCTGGTCGGGGTTCATGGCAAGGCACATCGAGCAGCCCGCAAGGCGCCATTCAAAGCCCGCATCGATGAAGATCTGGGCGAGCCCCTCTTCCTCGGCCTGCGCGCGCACAAGGCCCGAGCCCGGCACGACCATCGCGCGTTTGACCGCGATTTTCCGGCCTTTGAGAATCTCGGCCGCAGCGCGCAGATCCTCGATCCGGCCATTGGTGCAGGAGCCGATGAACACGGTGTCGATCTCGATATCGGTCAGTTTCTGACCGGCTTGCAGCCCCATATAATCGAGCGCGCGGCGTGCGGCCTCGACCTTGCCACCGGTAAAGCTCTCGGGGGCCGGTACCGTTGCGGTGATCGGCAGCACGTCTTCGGGCGAGGTACCCCAGGTCACGACCGGGGCGATATCTTCACCCTTCAGCGTGATCACCTTGTCCCAATGCGCGTCCGGGTCCGATTTCAGCGTCTTCCACCAGGCCAGTGCGGCGTCCCATTGTGCGCCTTTGGGCGCATGGGGGCGACCCTGCACATATTGAAAGGTTTTTTCATCTGGCGCAATAAGACCGGCGCGGGCGCCGCCCTCGATGGCCATGTTGCACACGGTCATCCGCCCTTCCATCGACAGATCTTCGATGGCCTGACCGCAATATTCGATCACATAGCCGGTGCCGCCCGCGGTGCCGGTCGCGCCGATCACCGAGAGCGTGATGTCCTTGGCGGTCACACCGGGGCGCAGCGAGCCGGTGATCTCGACCTTCATGTTCTTCGATTTCTTCTGGATCAGCGTCTGGGTGGCCAGAACATGCTCGACCTCGGAGGTGCCGATGCCATGGGCAAGCGCCCCAAACGCCCCATGCGTAGCGGTATGGCTGTCACCGCAGACAACGGTCATGCCGGGCAGGGTCCAGCCCTGTTCGGGCCCGACGATATGCACGATCCCCTGACGGATATCCGACACAGGGTAGTAATGCACACCGAATTCACGCGCATTGCGGTCGAGCGCATCGACCTGAATGCGCGATTCCTCGTTCTTGATGCCCTCTTCACGATCAGGTGTGGTCGGCACGTTATGGTCGGGCACCGCGATGGTTTTTTCCGGGGCGCGGACTTTGCGACCGGTCATGCGCAACCCTTCAAAGGCCTGCGGGCTGGTCACTTCATGCACCAGATGGCGGTCGATATAGAGAAGGCAGGTGCCATCCGCGTCTTCATGGACGACATGGGCGTCCCAGATCTTGTCATAGAGGGTCTTGGCCATGGTTATAACTCTTGGCTGGAAGGAAAACTTGTCTGCTGAGAGTGGCCGCAATGGGCCATGTGATCAGATCAGCGGCAGTCGGGCCAGAACCGACCGGGCCTCGCGCTGGAAGCGCTGGGGCAGGCGTGCATGGTCGGTCATGTCGAAAAAACGAGTCATGCATGGGTGGATACGCTGAAACGCTGTGCAAGGCAACGGGCATGCGCGCGGCGGGTAACGGCGATGTGCTGCGCAAGTTTGCATCAATGCGCCGGATTCTGGCGCAGAATATTGAGAAGGCCCATGCGAGATGCTATACTGGAGGGGTAACTTACCCATAGGAGGACAGGTCTCTGTCTTACACCGATACAACTGCTTTCGCCGATCAGACAGAGACACAGCCTGTCCTGCCCATTTCCAGCGAGGCCATCCTTGATCTGGTCCTGTCGTCGCTGGATGACGACAAGGCCGAGGATATCGTCACCATTGATCTGCGTGGCAAGACGGCCATGGCCGATCACATGGTCGTGTGCTCCGGGCGCTCAACGCGGCAGGTGGCCGCGATTGCCCAGAAATTGCTTGACCGGCTGAAAGAGACCTTTCGTCTGTCGGCCCGGTCCGAGGGCAAGGATGTGGGCGACTGGGTGCTGATCGACACCGGCGATGTCGTGGTGCATGTTTTCCGCCCGGAAGTGCGCGAGTTCTACCAGCTTGAAAAGATGTGGCAGGGCGCGGGCGGGCCGTCAGCGGCCTGATGCGCCTGCATATCTGTGCAGTGGGTCGGCTTCGGAAGGGGCCGGAACGCGATCTGATCAGCGACTATATCACACGGTTTGACCGCGCAGGCCGCGCCCTGTCGCTTGGGCCTTGCCTTGAGCATGAGCTCGATGAGCGCAAGGCCGTGTCGATGCGGGAACAGGCGCGCGGGCTGGAGAGGGTGATTCCCGACGGTGCTGTTGTGGTCGCCATGGATGAGCGCGGCGACAATCTGGATTCGCGCGGTTTCGCGCGATTGCTGGAAACAACCCGCGATTCGGGGGCAGGCGAGATGGCCTTTCTCATCGGCGGGGCGGATGGGCTGGAACCCGAATTGCGCGACGCGGCGCACAGGCGTTTGTCCTTCGGGGTGATGGTTTGGCCGCATATGCTGGTGCGCGTGATGCTGGCCGAGCAGATTTACCGGGCCGCGACCATCCTGTCCGGCAGCCCCTATCACCGCGACTGATCCATGAAAAAAGCCAGAGCACCAAGGCTCTGGCCAGTTGGCAAGACAGGGGAGGGAGAACCTGCCCGGAGGGAAAGACTGCGGCGGCGGCTACCAGCCGTCTGCGGCGCGGGTGCCGAATTTCTCGACCAGAAAATCGATCAGGGCGCGGACCTTGGGCTGGGTGTAGCGCCCGGCGGGATAGACGGCATAGAGGCTTTGCACATCGCGCGGCAGGTCGGGCATGACATCTTCGATCAGCCCTGCTTTCATCGCGGGGGCATAGAGAAAGCTGGGCAGATAGGCGATGCCAAGCCCGTTGATCGCCGCGTTCAACAGTGACTGGCCGTCATTGACCGAAAACCACGAGGATGAACGGACCTGCCGGACCTCGCCCGAAGGTGCGGTGATCTTCCAGACCGAACTGGCCGCGTTATGCGAGTAATAGAGCAGGCGGTGATCGTTCAGATCATCGATGCGTTGCGGGCGGCCATGCTCTGCCAGATAGGCTGGAGCGGCGATCAGCCGCTGGGTGGCTTCGCAGATCTTGCGGGCGCGCAGGCTGGAATCGTCCATCTCGCCCATGCGGATGGCGAGATCGAACCCTTCCGAGATCAGTTCGACATAGCGGTTTTTCAGGACCATATTGACCGACACATCCGGGTAGCGGTTCAGAAATTCGCCGAGGACCGGCGACAGATGCGTGGCGCCGAAATCCGTGGGCACGGCGAGGCGCAGAATCCCCGAAGGCGCGGATTGCATCGAGGCGACGAGATTATCCGCTTCGCCCGCGTCGTTCAGCACGCGGCGCGCGCGGTCGTAATAGGCCAGACCGATATCCGTGGGGCTGACGCGGCGTGTCGTGCGGTTCAGCAGGCGCGCGCCAAGCCGGGCTTCGAGTGCAGAGACATGTTTGGAGACGGCGGATTTCGAGATCCCCATCTTCCGCGCTGCATCTGTGAAGCCGCCCTGGTCTACCACCGTGGCGAATGCTTCCATCTCGGTCAATCTGTCCATTACTCTGCCCTACGCAAAACATTCGTGTCGGGTTTCACTTTCGGGTTCAATTCGGGCAAGAATACGGTCGTGACTGGTCAGCACTGGGACAATGCACAGCGAATGGGCGGATTTCTGCGAAAACGGTAAACAGCGGCGGCGGGACTGGTCGCGGTTTCGCGACAATCCTGCGCGGCGGGCTATGGGGCCGCGCCCTACAGGCCGAAGCTGGCGAAGGGGATGTATCGGACCGGAGTGCCCGGCGTGATCTGGATTGCCGCGTCGGGTAATTCGACCAGTCCTTCGGCCCAGCTCAACCCGCTGATGCGGCCCGATCCTTCCGAGGCAAAGACCTCGACCGCGCCCTGCTCATTGATCCTTGCGCGCAGATATTCGCGCCGCCCCGGTTTCTTGGATTTGCTGAAGGCTGCCGGAAGCTCGAAGCCCTGCGGTGTGATCCAGCCGCTTCCCGCCAGCAGTGACAGGGCGGGGCGGCCGAAGATCAGGGTGCAGACAAGGGCCGCGACCGGATTTCCGGGCAGGCCCAGAACCGGGACGCCCTGCCAGAGCGCCAAGGCGAGCGGGCGACCGGGTTTCAGGGCGATGCGCCAACTGCTGAGCGTGCCGCGCGCGCGCAGCAGGCGCGAGACATGATCCTCATCCCCGGCAGAGGCCCCGCCCGAGGTCAGGATCACATCGCAACTCTGCGCGCCCTGATCGAGCGCGCCCGCAATGGCGGTCTCGTTGTCGGGCCAATGTCCCAGGTCGACCGGCTGATAGCCCCATTTGCGGGCGATCTCCAAGAGCATGGGGCGGTTGGCGTCATAGATCTGGTGCAGGGCTGCCGGTGCCGCTGGATCCGACAGGATTTCGTCGCCGGTGGAGAGCACGCCCACCCGCAGCGGGCGATGCACCGGGATGCGCGCGACCCCGAGTGCCGAGGCCAGCGCCAGATCGGGCGGCGTCAGGATGCGCCCGGTGCGCAGGAAAACCGCGCCGGCCTGCACATCCTCGCCGGCCTTGCGGGTGTTGATGCGCGGTTTGACCGGGCCGTCAAAGGCTACGCGGGCGCCGTCGGTTGCGCAGTCTTCCTCCAGCACGACGGTATCGACCCCTTGCGGCAGGATGGCGCCGGTCAGGATGCGGATGGCATGGCCTGCGGGCAGGGGGCCGTCATAGGGCTGACCTGCGGCGGCGCGGCCCGCCACCAGCGGCAAGGTGTAGGGGCCGTCGCCTGCAAGCGCGGCATGGGCGAAGCCATAGCCATCCACGGCGGAATTGGCAGCAGGCGGGTTGGCGCGGCGGGCGATAAGGTCTTGCGCCAGTACGCGCCCGCCGGACTGTGCCGTGGCGAGGTCTTCAGTGGTGGTGACAGGGTGCAGCGCGTCGCGCAGCCGGGTCAGGGCGGCCTCCACCGGCACCCAGTCCACGCCCTGCGGCATGGCGAAACAGTCATTGCGCAGGCGCGGCGGGGTCAGGGCTGGCTGGCCCAGCGCCGAGAGCAGCTCTGCGCCGTGTCCGGCACCCAGTATCCAGCCTTCCTCGCGCAGGATATCGCGCGGGGCCTCCGGGCGCATCATGGGGGCCAAATCCGCCGCGTGAAAGGCGCGCGCCAGCAGATCGACCTGCGCGGCATCCTTGCAGGCATAGCCTTGGGCCGCGCGCACAGCGCTGTCGATCAGCGAGAGATAGGTTTCGGTCAGGACCAGCGGCGCAGGGGTATCCTGCATCGGCCAGACTGCGAGAGCGTCGCCGAATTCCGCGCGCAACTGCGCCAGATGGGCCTGACCGAGCAGGCTTTGCGAGCCGACAGAGCCGGTGGTGTAGAGCTTCCACATCGGATGCGACCCGGCGCAGAGCGCTTCGGTCGCGCGCAGGTCTGCCAGCCCGTGCCCGCTGCGTTCCTTGCCCTTGGCTGGCAGGTCGGGCAGATCAAGATGATCTGGCCTGCCCCAGAAGGGCCCCAGCCCCGGAAACCGGCGGTTGATCTCGGCTGCGACATGAAACCGGTTGTTGCGGTTCGTCGCGTCATCTTCGATCCGTGCCGCCAGCCAGTCCCAGACGGCCAGCGCTTCGGCCCGGCCGGTCAGATGTTTGGCAAAGCCTTTGGGAAAACCGAAGCCGATGTCGAAACTGACCAGCATGCGCTGATTTTCCGCCAGCGCCGCGCGCATCTGGTTGCGCAGATAGGCCATTGTCTCGGCACGGGTCGCGAAATTCTGCGGGGGGTCGGCCTGCGCCCCTGCCATGCCGATCCAGATGGAATCTGCGCCGCGTTTCGGGGTGGAATTGGCCGACCAATCCACCACAAGGATGCGGTCAAACCGGCTCATGCCTGCATCCCCAGATCGGCGAGGATGAAATCCGCGATGGCGCGCGTGTTGTTCAGATCAAGCTGGGGCAGGTCGATATCGTCTATGGCCGTGTCGGTCGCTACGGCGCGGATGCTGGCATTCCTGCGCGCCAGCAGATCGCGTCCGGCCGCAAGGCGATAGGCTTCGATCTTGGGGTGATCAGAGCGTTTATAGCCCTCGATCAGCACCAGATCGACGGGTGAGAGCTTCGTGAGAAGATCGGCAAGGGGTGGCTCCGGCGCATCGCGCAACTCATGCATGACCGCCCAGCGCCGGGGCGAGGACAGGACGACCTCGCGCGCACCTGCAATGCGGTGACGGTAGGAATCGCGCCCTTCATGGTCAATTTCGGTGTCGTGATGGGCATGTTTTACGGTCGAGACACGCAAGCCCCGCGACACGAATTCAGCGACCAGCCGTTCCATCAAGGTGGTCTTGCCCGTGTTCTTCCAGCCGGTAACGCCGTAGATTTTCATGCCTGCCCTGCGATCTGTTCGGCAACAGCAATATCCTCTGGCGTGTTGATATTGAAGAAGGGATCGAAAGGGTCTGTGCCGAACTCTGCGGTGCCCGCGCCATGCTGATCGGTCCAGAGCACGACCTTGCGCAACCCGCCGATCAGGGCTGCGCGCAGATCATCGCGCAGGGCAACCGGCCAGAGGCCGAAGGTCGGCTGACGCCAGAGCTTGCCGCCTTCGCGCGTGGCAGCGAGCGCGAGGCCACTTGGCCCGGCAGCGGCCTGAAGCTGCGCGACCAGATCATGCGGGAAAAACGGCGTGTCGGCGGCGACAGAGACCACGGAATCCGCCCCTTGTTTCGCGGCCCAGTCCATCCCGGCCAGCACGCCCGCAAGCGGGCCGGGCCAATCGGGCAGGCTATCGGCGATGACCGGCAGGCGATATTCAGCAAATCGCGAGGGATTGCCATTGGCATTGAGCGCGATACCCCCCACCTGCGGCGCCAGACGCACGATGACGTGATCCAGAAGTGGCCTGCCTGCGACTTGGCGCAACCCCTTGTCGCCGCCCCCCATGCGCGTGGCCTGCCCGCCCGCAAGGATCACCCCGAGCGGCAGGCTCATGCCCCGGCCCCTTTGCGGCGGTGCTTGCGATCCTCTTCGGGCACCGCGCTGAGGTCGGCATCGCGGATCAGACGCTCTTCGCCGGACAGGCAGATGAAACGCTGCCCGCGCATGCGCCCGATCAGGGTCAGGCCGACCTGCCGCGCGATTTCAACGCCCCAAGCGGTGAAGCCCGAGCGCGAGGCGAGCACCGGAATGCCCATCTGCGCGGTCTTGATCACCATTTCCGAGGTCAGGCGTCCGGTGGTGTAGAGGATCTTGTCTGCCCCGGTCACGCCATGCCGGAACATATAGCCCGAGATCTTGTCCACGGCATTGTGGCGGCCGACATCTTCCATATAGACCAGAACCTCGTCGCGCTGGCACAGGACAGTGCCATGGATCGCCCCTGCCGCCAGATAGAGCGATGGCACGGTGTTGATCGTCTTTGCCAGCGCATAGAGCCAGCTTGTGCGGATCTCTGCCTCGGGCAGGGTCAGACCCTCAAGCCCTTCCATCATATCGCCAAAGACCGTGCCCACGGCGCAGCCCGAGGTGCGGGTCTTTTTCTTCACCTTCTCTTCATAGCTGGTCTGGCGGGTTGTGCGCACGACGACGACTTCCAGATCTTCGTCATATTCGATGGCTGTGACCTGATCATCCGCCCGCAGCATCCCCTGATTGCGCAGGAAGCCCAGCGCCAGATATTCCGGGTAATCGCCGATCGTCATGGCGGTGACGATTTCCTGTGCATTCAGAAAGATCGTCAGCGGGCGCTCTTCGACGACGCGGATGGTCTGGCGTTGCCCGGTCTGGTCATGTCCTTCGACTGCGCGGGTCAGCCTCGGGTTGTCGGTGTCGGGCAGATAGCGGGGGGCTTGCACCATTGCGCTCTGGTCCTGCGGCCTGTTTCAATCTAGATGGATATAACATCTGCGAAGGCAAAGGGCAGGGCAATGTTGGGCTTTATCACGCTTGAAGGGCGCGGGGCATCGGACAGGGTGCTGGCCGATCTGGCGCATGATCTGAGCGCGCGCGGTGTCGATCTGGCCGGGGTCATCCAGATCAATCGTGAAACCCGCCCGGACCGGCTGTGCGACATGGATTTGCAGGTGCTGGGCCATGACCACACTGTCCGGATCAGCCAGAGCCTCGGGCCGCATGCGCGTGGCTGTCGTCTGGACCCGCTTGGGCTGGAAACCGCCGTGGGGCTGGTCGAGGCCGATCTGGACCGCAAACCGGCGCTGCTGATCCTGAACAAATTCGGCAAATCCGAACTGGACGGGCGCGGGTTCCGCAACGTCATCGGGAAGGCGCTGTCAGCGGATGTGCCGGTGCTGACCGCTGTGAACAAGGCCAATCTGGCCGGGTTCCAGCAGTTTGCCGAAGGAATGGCCGAAGCGCTTGACCCCGCGCCGCACGCTTTGCTGGAGTGGTGCGGTCGCGTGACGCAGCGACGTTTTGCCTAGGAAAACCGGCTTTTTCACGCTATCTTAACGATAATTGACGTCATTTGCGTGTTTGCAGGAGGGAGATCATGTCTGAAAGGACTGACCGTCACTTCGTTTCCGAGGCCGGAACCGTTGGGCCGCTGGAGACCTTGCGCGGCAAGCAGCTATCCTTGGCGAAATTGCGTCAGCCGCCCGCGCAGGTGATGGCGCGTTACTGCTTTCGCCCGTGGGAGGCCGATGACGCCCCGGTCTATCAGCGCATGCTCGATGATGCGGAACTCTGGCGCTATATGCCCGAGGCGTATCCGGGCGAGATCTCCCCGGATATGGCGGGTACGCTGATTGAACTGTCGCGGCAGGCCAGTCATCACAAGGTTCGTGCGGTCGAATATCAGGGCCGGGTGATCGGCCAGATGCGCATGCAGTGGAAGACCGATGTCACGCCGCCGCAATCGGGCGAGATCAGCTACTGGCTGGGGCGCGACTATTGGGGGCTGGGGCTGGCCGCGCCGATGATCGCGCTGTTTTCCTGGCGCTGCTTCAGCATCTTTCCCGCGCTCTCGATGATCAATGCGCGGGTGCATCGCGAGAACATGGCCTCGCAGCGTGTGTTGGAGCGTCTGGGCTGGACACGGGTCGGTATTGAGGGCGATTGGCAGGAATTCCGGATGCAGCGCCAGCATGTGACCGACTGGGCGAGCCTGAACAAGCCCGTCACGCTGCCGGGCTGAGTGAAAATCTTGCACGCGGCGGCTGTGCCCATCTTGCAACAGGCCGCTGCCTTTCCCACATGAGTTTGAAGGCCCGACAGGGCCATGTGCTGCGTGTCAGGCATGGCCGGATTTCCGGGCGCTTATGTAGGAGAAGATGCCATGACACTAGACAAATTCACCGAGCGGGCGCGCGGATTTATTCAGGCCGCCCAGACAATTGCCTTGCGCGAGGATCATCAGCGCGTGACGCCTGTCCATGTGCTTAAGGCGCTTCTGGACGATGATCAGGGCATGGCCGCAAATCTGATCCGCAGCGCAGGTGGATCGCCGGAACGCGTGGTGCAGGCAACCGAAATCGCGCTTGCGAAAATGCCGAAGGTTTCGGGCGGCGAAGGTCAGATCTATCTCGATCCGCAGACCGCCAAGCTGCTGGATCAGGCCGAACAGCTTGCCAAGAAAGCCGGGGACAGTTTCGTGCCGGTCGAGCGGTTGCTGACCGCGCTGGCGCTGGTGAAATCCGACGCCAAGGACGCGCTGGATGCAGGCGCGGTGACGGCGCAGAAACTCAATACCGCGATCAATGACATTCGCAAGGGGCGCACGGCGGACAGTGCCTCGGCCGAGGAAGGTTATGACGCGCTGAAGAAATACGCCCGCGACCTGACGCAGGCGGCGCGCGATGGCAAGATCGACCCGATCATCGGGCGCGATGATGAAATCCGCCGCGCGATGCAGGTGCTGTCGCGGCGCACCAAGAATAACCCCGTCCTGATCGGCGAGCCCGGCGTGGGCAAGACCGCGATTGCGGAAGGCCTGGCGCTGCGTATCGTCAATGGCGATGTGCCGGAGAGCCTGCGCGACAAGAAGCTGATGGCGCTGGATATGGGCGCGCTGATCGCCGGGGCGAAATATCGCGGCGAGTTCGAGGAACGGCTGAAAGCGATCCTGTCAGAGGTGACGGCAGCGGATGGTGAGATCATTCTCTTCATTGACGAGATGCACACGCTGGTCGGTGCGGGCAAATCCGAGGGCGCGATGGATGCCGCGAACCTGATCAAGCCTGCGCTTGCACGGGGCGAGTTGCATTGCGTGGGGGCGACCACGCTGGACGAATATCGCAAGCATGTGGAGAAGGACGCAGCCCTTGCGCGGCGCTTCCAGCCCGTTGTCGTGGAAGAACCGACAGTCGAGGATACGATCTCGATCCTGCGCGGGATCAAGGAAAAATATGAGTTGCATCATGGCGTGCGGATCAGCGACAGCGCGCTGGTCGCGGCGGCCACGCTCTCGCATCGCTACATCACGGACCGGTTCCTGCCCGACAAGGCCATCGACCTGATGGACGAGGCGGCCTCGCGCCTGCGGATGGAAGTGGACAGCAAGCCTGAGGAGCTGGATGCGCTGGACCGCGATATTCTGCAAAAGCAGATCGAGGCCGAAGCGCTGAAGAAGGAAGATGATGCGGCCAGCAAGGACCGGCTGGCGACGCTGGAAAAGGAACTGTCGGACCTGATGCAGCGTAGTGCCGAGATGACCGCTTCCTGGCAGTCCGAGCGCGACATGCTGGAAGCTGCGCGCCAGATCAAGGAAGAGCTGGACCGCGCGCGGATCGATCTGGAAACCGCCAAGCGCAGCGGCGATTTCGCCAATGCCGGGCGACTGCAATATGGGGTGATCCCGGAACTGGAGCGCAAGCTGGCCGAGGCTGAGGCGCGCGAGGCGGAAAAGCTGGTGGCCGATGCCGTGCGCCCCGAGCAGATCGCGGAAGTGGTCGAGCGCTGGACGGGAATTCCGACCTCGAAAATGCTGGAAGGCGAGCGCGAGAAGCTTCTGCGCATGGAAGCAGAGCTGCACAAGCGCGTTGTCGGTCAGGATGAGGCCATTCGCGCGGTCGCCAATGCGGTGCGCCGGGCGCGGGCGGGGCTGAATGACGAGAACCGCCCCTTGGGCAGTTTCCTGTTCCTTGGGCCGACCGGCGTGGGCAAGACCGAACTCACCAAGGCGGTGGCGCAATATCTGTTCGACGATGATCAGGCGATGGTGCGGATCGACATGTCCGAGTTCATGGAAAAGCATTCGGTGGCGCGGCTGATCGGGGCACCTCCGGGCTATGTTGGCTATGAAGAAGGGGGTGTCCTGACCGAAGCCGTGCGGCGCAGGCCCTATCAGGTCGTGCTGTTCGATGAGGTCGAGAAAGCGCATCCCGAGGTGTTCAACGTGTTGTTGCAGGTGCTGGATGACGGGCAACTGACCGACAGTCACGGCCGGACGGTGGATTTCAAGCAGACGCTGATCATCCTGACTTCAAACCTTGGTAGCCACGCCCTGAGCCGGATGGCGGAAGGGGCTGACCGTGCCAGCGTCAAGGCCGAAGTGATGGAGGCGGTGCGCGCGCATTTCCGGCCCGAATTCCTGAACCGGCTGGATGAGACGGTGATCTTTGACAGGCTGTCGCGCGACGATATGGATGCGATTGTCGATATCCAGATGGCGCGGTTGCTGAAACGGCTGCTGGCGCGCAAGATCACGCTGGAGATGGATGCCGACGCCCGCATATGGCTTGCGGATAAGGGCTATGATCCGGTCTATGGCGCACGGCCCCTGAAGCGGGTGATCCAGCGCTATCTGCAGGATCCGCTGGCGCAGATGCTGTTGGCGGGTGAGGTGCTGGACGGTGCCTCTGTTCCGGTCACGACCGGCCCGGAGGGGCTGATCATCGGAGGCAAGAGCTTCGGGGATGAGGATGCGCCGCGTGTGAAGCTGGTGCACTGACAGAAATACGGCCCCGGAGGTGATCCGGGGCCATATTCCGGCTGTTTGCCTGGCTCGTGTTGGTTCAAGGGGCGCGCAAACTGAAAAGAGCGGGCGCTGGGCCCGCTCTTTCCGATTCTGTCAGCCAGATCAGGCGCCGATCACGCCGCCATCTTCGCGGGTGATCACGACGAGCGCGGAGCGCGGGACGGCGTCGCCGCCATCGGGCCAATGCGAGGCGAGAGTGCCCGCCGCGAAATCTTCGGGCGTTGTGGTGGCACCCGGATGCTGCACGCCGACAAACATGGTGCGCTGATCGGGGGTGGTGCAGACGCCGGTGATCTCCTGCCCCATCGGGCCGGTCAGGAAGCGCCGGATCTCGCCTGTGCGCGGGTCTGCGGCCAGCATGGCATTGTTGCCGACCGGGGCAAGATCGCCCTTGTTCTGCGCGCTTTCGCCGATATCGGTCTGGATCCAGAGGCGCGAATCCGCATCGAACCACAGACCATCGGGGCAGGCGAAGATGTTGTCTTCGTCCAGAGAGTCGCCGCTCAAGGTGCGCGAAGTGCCGACATCGCCCGCGATCACAAACAGATCCCAAGTGAAGCTCGTCGCTGCCGGATCGTCGCGCCCTTCGCGCCAGCGGATGATATGGCCGAACTGGTTGCCCGCACGCGGGTTGGCCGGATCGACCTGTGCTTCGGTGCGGCGGGTGTTGTTGGTCAGCGTGAAATACACCTCGCCCGTCGCCGGATCGACTGCGCCCCATTCCGGGCGGTCCATCTTGGTCGCGCCTGCCGTGTCGGCAGCCAGACGGGTATTGACCAGAATATCCGCCAGATCGGCAAAGCCGTTGTCGCGGGTCAGGCCATTGCGACCCGGCGCCAGGGCAAGCCACTCGCCGGTGCCGTCGGCATTGAACTTCGCCACATAGAGCGTGCCTTCATCCAGGATCGCGCCGTCTGTTTCGCCGGGGGTGTAGACATCGCGCGACACGAACTTGTAGATGTATTCAAACCGCGCATCGTCGCCTGCATAGGCCACGATCGGTTTGCCGGCTTCAGCCTTGGCAAAGACGACACCCTCATGCGCAAACCGGCCCAGATGCGTGCGCTTGACCGGCGTGCTGTCGGGGTTGAACGGATCGATTTCGACAACCCAGCCGAAGCCATTGGGCTCGTTGCGGTAGTCTTCGGCTGCAGATGCGCCTTTGGTCGAGGCATCAAAACGCAGGTATTCATCTGCGCCCGACATGGCATGGTGCCAGCCGTAGCGCGCGTTGGGATTGGTCGAGACACCATAGCGCGCATGTTCGCGGGGCAGGTTGGGTTTCTGGTCTTCCTGATCGGTATTCGAGAAATAGCCTGCCCAGTTTTCTTCTGCCGCCAGATAGGTGTTCCAGGGCGTCACCCCATGGGCGCAGTTGTTCAGCGTGCCGCGAGTCATGGTGCCGTCAGGCGAATATTTGGTGACGACATGATGCGAGCCGCGGACAGGCCCGCCGATTTCCATCGGCGTATTGCCGGTAATGCGGCGGTTGCGCGGATCGGCGATGATTTCCCAGTCGCCATTTTCCTGCTTCTGCACGCGGAACACTGCGACCCCGTGGGCGTTGATTTCCTTGAGCACTTCGTCGTCGTCGCGCTTGCCATCGTGATAGACGACCGCGCCCGAATCCAGTTCCTGCCCGGCATATTTCTCGGCATGCAGGAAGCGCGGTTCGATATATTCGTGGTTGAGCACATAGAGACCGTCGGTCGAGGATCCTTCATAGGGGCTTTCGCCCTCGATCGGGAAGAAATGCTGGCCGTCATGATGCATGCCGACCTGATGGCCCTGCTCTTCGCCCGTATTGGCACCGTGATAGGCGGGCATGTCGCCGCTGATGGCATCGCCCCAGCGCGCGAGGATCTGGGTTTTGTAGCCTTCGGGGACATGAATCATGTCGTCTTCGGTCACGGGAACCGCGTTGAAGCCCAGAAGCGGCGACGTAGAGGCGGCGAGCGCGCCGCGGGTCGAGACACCAACCCCGACCAATCCGGTGATCGCTGCGGCCAGACCGCCCATCAGGAAGCCACGGCGCGAGGCGCGGGCTTCGATCACGTCAAAGAAGGTCGGGTTGTTGGAGCGGTTCGACGGTGCTTCGTCGCCATGCTCGTAATCCGGGCTCTGGGTGTGGTCCGGGTAATCGTTCTGATAGTCTTTCATGATCTTGCTCCCCTTCGGCTGGATCAAGGGCGCTGTGAGCGCTCCTGCGAGGTCAGCTAATCGAGTCGCGTGTCAGCGGCGCGACAGGGGGGTAACAGTTCCATGACGTGTGCGCCCGATGGGCTTATGCGCGTGCAGGTTGCGCGGTGCGCCGGAAGGTCAGGTAATGCGGGCGGCGGCCCTCGCGCAGGGCTTTCTGCTCGTAACGGGTGGAAAGCCAGTCGTCCCAAGGGGTTGACCAATCCTCCGGTGTGGGAGACAGACAGTCAAACCCAGCAGGCGGCACCTCTTCCAGCGTCTGGCGGACGTAATCGGGAATATCGGTTGCAACCCGGAAAATCGCACCGGGTTTGAGCACGCGCGCCAGCGGATCCAGATGGTCCGGCGTGACAAAGCGGCGGCGATGATGGCGCGCCTTGGGCCAGGGGTCGGGATAGAGCAGGAAGGCGCGGTCCAGACAGGCATCGGGCAGAACGTCGAAAAGCTCGCGGACATCCCAGGGATGCAGGCGCAGATTCGTGACCTGCTGGCGGCGCAGCTTGCCCAGCAGCATCGCGACGCCATTGATGAAGGGCTCACAGCCGATGAAGCCGATCTCCGGGTTCTGCGTGCATTGATGCACCAGATGCTCGCCCCCGCCAAAGCCGATTTCCAGCCAGAGCGGGCGGTCGTCGCCGAAAAAAGCGGTCGGGTCGACAGGGTTGCGCGCGGGGTTCTCTGCTTCTGCGACGCCATGCAGGCGCAAGGTGTCAAGATCTTCGCGCAGATAGAGTTTCTGGACAGGGCGAAGTGTCTTGCCCTTGATCCGGCCATAGAAATTGCGACCTGAGGCGGAAGCCTGACTTTGGGACATGAGTGCCCTCCGGCACAGGGTTTTGAAAACTGCCGATGCCTTGGGGCGGGCGCGTTGCCGTAGGGTGCGTGCTCAGCACGCACCCTACCTGTCGCGTTTGCGCCTCAGGCCAGGCTGCGCTCGACTTCTTCGCGCTCGAAAATCTCGATCACATCCTTGGCGCGGATATCGTCGTAATTCTCGAAGGCCATGCCGCATTCCTGACCGGATTGCACTTCCTTGACCTCGTCCTTGAAGCGCTTGAGCGTCTTGAGCGTGCCCTCGTGCACGACAACATTGTCGCGCAGCAGACGCACACCGGCGGAGCGGCGTGCCACCCCTTCGGTGACCAGACAGCCTGCGACCTTGCCGACGCCCGAGACCTTGAAGACTTCGCGAATCTCGGCATAGCCGATGAAATTCTCGCGCACTTCCGCAGAGAGCAGGCCGGAGGCCGCTGCCTTGATGTCATCGACCAGATCATAGATGATCGAGTAATAGCGCACCTCGACCCCTTTTTGCTGCGCGGAGGCGCGGGCCGTGGCATTGGCGCGGACGTTGAAGCCGATGATCGGCGCACCGGAGGCTTCGGCCAGACCGACATCCGTATCGGTGATCGCGCCCACGCCGTAATGCAGGACACGCACGCGCACCTCATCATTGCCGATCTTTTCCAGCGCCTGCACAATGGCTTCGGCAGAGCCCTGCACATCCGCTTTGACCAGCACGGGCAGTTCGGCCACATCCTTATCCGCCTTGGCCTTGGCCATGAGCTGTTCCAGCGTGGTCGCAGCACCCGCTGCCGCGCGCTTGTCTTTCGCCGATTGCGCACGGTATTCGGCGATCTCGCGCGCCTGCGCTTCGGTGGCGACGACGTTCAGCACATCCCCGGCCTCTGGCGTGCCATTCAGGCCCAGAACCTCGACCGGGACCGAGGGACCGGCTTCCTTGACGCGTTCGCCCTTGTCATTGACCAGCGCACGCACCTTGCCCCATTGCTCGCCGACGACAAAGATATCGCCCTGCCGCAAGGTGCCGTTCTGCACCAGAACCGTGGCCACGGGCCCGCGACCGACATCAAGCTGGGCCTCGATCACGGCGCCCATTGCGGCGCGGTCGGGATTGGCCTTGAGTTCCAGAATCTCGGCCTGCAGCGCAATGGCTTCCAGAAGCTGATCCAGCCCCGCACCGGTGACTGCAGAGACTTCGACATCCTGCACATCGCCGGACATGGCCTCGACCACGACTTCGTGTTGCAGAAGTTCGGTGCGCACCTTGTTCGGCTCGGCGGCGGGCTTGTCGCATTTGTTGATCGCGACGATCATCGGCACTTTGGCCGCTTTGGCGTGGTTGATCGCCTCGATCGTCTGCGGCATGACCGAATCATCGGCTGCGACCACCAGAACCACGATATCGGTCACATTCGCGCCGCGGGCGCGCATGCTGGTGAAGGCCGCGTGACCGGGTGTGTCGAGGAAGCTGAGCACCGCACCGCTATCGGTCGTGACCTGATAGGCCCCGATATGCTGCGTGATCCCGCCTGCTTCGCCGGAAACCACATTGGTCTTGCGGATCGCGTCCAGAAGCGAGGTCTTGCCGTGGTCGACATGGCCCATGATCGTGATGATCGGGGGTCTGGACTGCAGGTCGGCTTCGTCATCAGGCGTCTGAGTGATGACCTGTTCGACATCCGAATCCGAGACGCGGACGACCTTGTGGCCGAATTCGTCGATCACCAGTTCGGCGGTATCGGCGTCGATGGTCTGATTCATGGTCGCCATGACGCCCATTTTCATCAGCGCCTTGACCACATCCGCGACGCGTTCGGCCATGCGGTTGGCCAGTTCCTGCACCACGATGGTTTCCGGCAACTGGACCTCGCGCACGACTTTCTCGCGCGACTGGTTCATGCCCATGGCTTTCTGCCGTGCGCGTTCCTGCTTGCGCTTCATGGCGGCAAGCGAGCGCTGGCGCCCGCCTTCACCCGAGAGCGCGTCATTCAGGGTCAGTTTCCCGGCGCGGCGGCCGCCTGCATCATCGCGCGGTTTCGCCCGCGCCTGACGGTCGTCTTCGGCACGTTGCTTGACCGGTTTACGCACATCCGAAGGCGTTACGGGCTTGGCGCGCTCGGAGAGCGGGGCGACCGGTTCGGGCGTCGCGGCAGGGGCCTGCTCTGCCGCCTTGCGGGCCTTGCGCGCCTCTGCTTCGGCAGCCTGACGTGCGTCTTCTTCTTCCTTGGCGCGCAGGGCCGCTTCGCGCTCGCGTTCCTCGCGCTCGCGGGCCTCGGCCTCATCGCGGCGGCGCTGGCGCTCTTCCTCGCGCTCGCGCTCTTCGCGGGCGCGTGTCGCGGCTTCCTCGGTCTCGCGCGCTTTCGCAGCCGCGAGGGCCTTGAGACGGCGCTCCATTTCCGCGTCGGAAATACCTGCCGGACGGCGTGCGGGATCGGGTTTCGCGGGCGCAGAGCCTTGCGCACCGGAAGCTGGTGCGGCACCGGGCTTCGGCACCACGACGCGCTTGCGTTTCTTCTCGACGACCACAGATTTTGTGCGCCCATGGCTGAAGCTCTGCTTCACATGGCCGCCCTTGCCGCCAAGTCCGAGTGTTTTCTTACCGTCTGTATCGCTCATGCGTCCGTCTAATCCTCTCCGGTGGCGTATCCACCGATATTCAAGCGCAAACCTTGCAGTCTTGCCGCTTCCTCTACAACAGCTTGACTGAGTCCACCAGCACGAAGCGCGGCATGTATCACATGATCGCGCCCGAATGCCAAACCCAATTCCTGTGCGCTCAGACAACCGACATAGCTGTCCGCCCCTTCGGGCGGGCGCAGTTTCGTCTTGCCGCGTTCCGAGCCGTCATGGGCCTGAACCAGCACCGCCATCTCGCCCCTGAGCGCGACATCGCGGCATTTTTCATATCCTGCCACCGCCTGCCCGCTTTTTCGGGCGAGTGACAGCAATTCGATCACCCGCTGTCGCAGGAGCGTCTCGACCAGATCGGCCAGCCCCTGAGGCACGGTGACGGCCTGCCGGGCTGCGCGGGCAAAGAGCTTCTTTGCTTCGGCCTTGTCCAGCGCCGCGCGGTCGGCGCTGACCCATATGCCCCGGCCCGGCAGGCGCGCGGCAATATCGGGCACGATTCCGTTCTCCGGCCCGACCACGAAGCGGATCAGGCCACGTTTCCCGCCGGATGTGCCAGTGACGATGCAACGCCGCTCTGGCCCGTCCTTCTCAACCTGCCTGCCGCCGCGCGCCATGTCTTGTCTCCGAATGCCTCAGTGCGCCGCTTCCTCGTCTTCCGTTTCGGCATCCTCTTCGGCCTCAAGCTCGGTCGGGTCTACCCAACCCAGCATGACCCGCGCGGTCATCACCAGAGTCTGCGCCTCTTCCAGGCTGACGTCAAAGGATTCGAGCAACCCTTCATCCTTGATGCGCTGGCCGTTTTCGGTCGTCCAGCCGCCCGCCAGTTCCCAGTCTGCGCAGGTTGCGAAATCCTCAAGCGTCTTGATGCCGTCTTTGGCCAGCGCCTCGACCATTTGTGGGGAAAGACCGTCGAAATCGATGAGGCTGTCCTCTGCCCCCAAAGCGCGGGCATTTTCCAGCGCTGCCGCGGCAATCGCTTCCAGCCGCTCGCGCGCACGGGTCTGCAGTTCTGCAGCGGTTTCCTCGTCAAAGCCGTCGATGGTCAGCAACTCGTCCATATCGACATAGGCCACTTCCTCAAGCGAGGTGAACTCCTCGGCAACCAGAAGCTGTGCCATCATTTCATCGATATCGAGTTCATCCATGAACAATCTGGTGCGCTCGGCGAACTCGGCCTGACGGCGGGTCGATTCTTCGGATTCCGTCAGAATGTCGATGTCCAGACCAGTAAGCTGGCTGGCCAGACGCACATTCTGTCCACGCCGACCGATGGCCAGCGAAAGCTGTTCATCCGGCACCACAACTTCGATCTTGCCGGCCTCGTCATCGATCACGACCTTGCTGACCTCGGCGGGCTGCAGCGCGTTCACGAGGAAGGTGGCCTGATCCTCGGTCCAGGGGATGATGTCGATTTTCTCTCCCTGAAGTTCGTTGACCACGGCCTGCACGCGGCTGCCGCGCATACCGACGCAAGCGCCCACAGGGTCTATGGAATTGTCGTAGCTGATCACGCCGATCTTGGCGCGCGAGCCGGGGTCGCGGGCGACGGCCTTGATCTCGATGATGCCGTCATAGATTTCCGGCACTTCCATCTTGAACAGTTCGGCCATGAATTCGGGCGCGGTGCGCGAGAGGAAAATTTGCGGCCCGCGCGCTTCGCGGCGCACATCCTTGACAAAGCAGCGGATGCGGTCGCCGGGGCGATAGCTTTCGCGGCCGATCTTCTCGTTGCGGCGCAGCACGGCTTCGCCGCGGCCGATATCGACGATGATATTGCCGTATTCCTCGCGCTTGACCACGCCATTGATGATCGTCTGCGCGCGGTCCTTGAATTCCTCATACTGGCGGTCACGCTCGGCTTCGCGCACGCGCTGCAGGATCACCTGCTTGGCCGATTGCGCGGCGATCCGGCCCAGTTCCACCGGCGGCACCTGATCGATGATCTCGTCGCCGATCTGCGGGTCATCAAGATAGGGCGCGGCCTGGGCAACGGTCAGTTGCGCATGATAGTTTTCCAGCTCTTCGTCCGCGACCACGGTGCGCACGCGCGTGAATTTTGCGACGCCGGTCTTGCGGTCGATCTTGACGCGGATATCCATATCCGCGCCGTAGCGCGACTTGGCCGCGCGGGCGAGGCTGTCTTCCATCGCCTGAATGACCAGATCGGGGTCGATCATCTTCTCGCGGGCGACCGCTTCGGCGGTCTGCAGCAGTTCAAGCTGGTTGGCAGAGGTGATTGCCATGTCTCAGTCCTCCTGACGGGTCGCGGATTCCGCGCCCTCCTCTGTTTCCGTCTCAATCTCGTCAAACTGGCTTTCGTCGATGGCGCCACTCGCCTTGCGGGCGCGCAGCATCTCGGCGATCAACTCATCGGTCAGGATCAGCTTCGCGTCCGACAGCCAGTCGAATTGCAGGCCGATGGTCAGCGTCTCGCTGCCTTCCTCGATCTCGATCAGCACTTCATTTTCTTCAACGCCCGCCAGAACGCCCTTGAAGCGCCGCCGCCCGTCGATCAGTTCCGAGGTCTCGATCCGCGCCTCATAGCCTTCCCATGTGGCGAAATCCTTCAGCCGGGTCAGGGGGCGGTCGATGCCGGGGCTGGAAACTTCGAGCGTATAGGCGTCTTCAAGCGGGTCATCGACATCGAGCACGGCAGAGACCGCAGTGGAGATATCGGCGCAATCCTGCACTTCGATCCCGCCCTCGGGCCGGTCGGCCATGATCTGCAGCGTGCGCGTCTTGCCGGCCATGAGCCGCAGGCGCACCAGTTCAAAGCCCAGGCCTTCGATGACCGGGGTCACGATTTCGGCGAGGCGCTGGTCAATGGAGGTCTTGGCGATCAGATCGCTCATGCACGCCCTCCTTCGGGCAAAACAAAAAAACGGGCCGCGCGGCCCGTTGTGATTTCCGGTGGAGCCTGTCACACAGGCACCGCTGTTGAGCGCCGTATAGGCAAGTCGCGCGTGTATTGCAAGCGTTCAGTCACAGCTTCAGGCGCGCGGCCTCATGGCGCAGATGGTTCATCACCCGCAGAAGTTCGGCACTGATGCCCGGCTCCGACAGCGCATGGCCCGCGACAGGCACCATTTCCAGCCGCGACCGCCCCCAGCCTGCATGCAGGTTCCAGGCGGTTTGCGGTGGGCAGATCATGTCATAGCGCCCCTGCACGATGGTGCCCGGAACATCTTGCATCCGGTTCAGGCCGTGCATCAGCGCGCCATCCTCGCCCAGAAAGCAGCTATTGGTGAAATAGTGATTCTCCAGCCGGGCGAAGGCGCGGGCATAGTCCGAGGGCGCATCGCCGACACCCAGCCCGCGGGTTTCGATCGAGGCCAGCGCATTTTCCCAGCGGGTCCAGTTGCGCGCGAATCGGTTTTCTTCATGCGGATCGCCGCTGAACAGGCGCCTTGCGTAGGCGGCGATCAGGTCGCCTTGTTCATCGGCCGGAATGGGGCGGATGAATTGCGCCCAGATTTCGGGAAAGAACCGCGCCGCGCCGCCCCCGTAGAACCAGTCGAGTTCGGCGCGTGTTCCCATGAACACGCCGCGCAGGATCAGATAGGCGGCGCGGTCGGGATGGGCCTGAGCATAGGCCAATGCCAGCGTTGCGCCCCAGCTTCCGCCGAATACCATCCAGCGCGCAATGCCCAGCGTTTCGCGAATCAACTCGATATCGGCGATCAGGTGTTGGGTCGTATTCGCGGTGATCGAGGCGGCGGGTTTCGAGCGCCCGCAGCCGCGCTGGTCAAACAGGATCACGCGGTAGGTTTTGGGATCGAAGAAGCGGCGCATTGTCGGGCTGCATCCTCCGCCGGGGCCGCCATGCAGGACGACCACCGGAACCCCGTCGGGATGGCCGATCTGCTCGACATAGACGCGATGCCCGTCGCCTACGTCCAGAAGGCGCTGGTCGAACGGCTCTGCCACGGGATAAAGTGCCGGGGCTGCGCTGTCATGTCCTGCAGACTTGTCCATCCCGCAGACTATATAGCGTGTTGCGCCGCCCTGCCATGGGCGAGAAGGGAAAAACCGGAGGAAGCATGAGCGTCTCGACCATCGACCCCAGCGAAGTTGCGAAATTCGAGGCCATGGCCGCTGAGTGGTGGGATCCGCATGGCAAATTCAAGCCACTGCACATGCTTAATCCGTGCAGGCTGGACTATATCACCCAGCAGATCGCGGCCGAGTTCGACCGGGATCTGGCGCACGCGCGTCCGTTCGAAGGGTTGCGGCTGCTGGATATCGGCTGCGGTGGCGGGTTGCTGTCAGAGCCGATGGCGCGGCTCGGGGCGACGGTGGTGGGGGCGGATGCGGCGGCGCGGAATATTCCCGTGGCCCGGCTTCATGCCAAGCAGGAAGGGCTGGAGATCGACTATCGCCATACCACCGCCGAGGATCTGGCGGCGGCGGGCGAGCAGTTCGATGTGGTGCTGAATATGGAAGTGGTCGAGCATGTCGCCGATCCGCTGGCCTATCTGACCGCTTGCCAGCAGCTTCTACGGCCCGGCGGGCTGATGATCTGCTCTACGCTCAACCGCAACCCCAAGAGCTATCTCATGGCGATCATCGGCGCGGAATATGTCATGCGCTGGCTGCCCAGAGGCACGCATGACTGGTCGAAATTCATCACCCCTGACGAGCTATACGATCTGATCGGCAAGGCCGGGCTGGAGCCTGTGGATCGCAAGGGGTTTGTGTTCAACAAGATCACATGGTCATGGTCGCTTTCCGCGCAAGATCTGTCCGTGAACTATGTCACCGCTTCGGTGAAGCGGTGAGTTTGAGTATTTTGGGCAAGATGAAGCCAGATCAGGTATAGGCGATGAAGAGCAGGATCACGCCAAGCACGAGACGATAGATCACATAGGGGGTGAAGCTGACCGAGCGCAGCAGTTTCATCATGAAGACGAGCGCGGCCCAGGCTGCGAAAAAGGAAATCACGGCGGCGATGGCGCCGTCGCGGGCGACGTCCCAGTCGGCGACCCGGATCACATCGAAGGTCATCAGAGTGCCCGAGGCGATGATGGTCGGGATCGACATGAGCATCGAGAGTTTCGCGGCGTCATGGCGCGCATAGCCCAGGGCGCGGGCGCCCGAAATCACGATGCCCGAGCGTGATGTGCCGGGGATCAGGGCGATGGCCTGCCACAGCCCCAGATAGAGCGCATGTTTCATCGTCCAGCCCTGTGCCGTGCGGGTCTGCGGTCCCATCCGGTCTGTCAGATAGAGCACGATGCCGAAGAGGATCATCATCCAGCCGATCACCGCGATCGAGCGCAGCATTTCCATCACGCCCAGAAGCTTGAAGATCAGCCCGAGGATGATCACGGGGATGGTGGCGATGATCAGGCAGAGCGCCAGAAAGCCAGCCTGCGTTTCCACCCGTCCGCGCAGCAATTCGGGGACGCCCCGCACCGCCAGGGCCACATCGGTTCTGAAATACCAGCAGACCGCGAAAAGTGTGCCGATATGCACGGCCACATCCAATGCCAGCCCCTGATCTTCGAGCGGGGTCAGCGCTGGCAACAGGATAAGATGGCCGGAAGAGGAGACGGGTAGAAACTCGGTGACGCCTTGAATCGCGGCGAGCAGGAAGATGTGAAAGAGCGTCATGGTGGGCCTTTATGATGAGTCGCGCAGAACCTAAAGTCTCTGAGGGGGCAGGGGAATCGCGAATATATGTCAGCAAAGATGACCTAAAAACCGCCTTCTTCTGGTAGATGAGGCGCTGTGCGTGACATTTTTCTGGTTTTAGGTCAGCAATTATGACTTTTCATGTCGCGCAACTCAGGCTAGAAGACTGGAAAATTCTGGAGGATCAGCCAATGGCCAAACAGCCAATGCTCCGTTTCGTAAAGATCGGTCGCGAAATGCCCGAGAAGCGCCCGCCCGCTCTGCGCGCGGAAGACTTCGACGAGATCTATAGCGAGTATTCGGACGAGAAGGCCACCGAACAGGCGGGCCGGTGCAGCCAGTGCGGCGTTCCCTATTGTCAGAGCCATTGCCCGTTGCACAATAACATTCCCGACTGGCTGTTGATGACCGCCTCGGGGCGCTTGCAGGAAGCCTATGAACTGTCACAGGCGACCAATACGTTCCCGGAGATTTGCGGTCGTATCTGTCCGCAGGACCGTCTCTGCGAGGGCAATTGCGTCATCGAGCAATCCGGGCATGGAACTGTGACCATCGGGTCGGTCGAAAAGTACATTACTGACACCGCCTGGGAAAAGGGCTGGGTCAAACCCATTGCGCCCGCGCAGGAGCGCCCGGAATCGGTCGCGATCATCGGTGCCGGGCCCGGCGGGCTCGCTGCGGCGGATGTGCTGCGCCGCGCCGGGGTGCAGGTCACGGTCTATGACCGCTATGACCGCGCAGGCGGGCTGCTGACCTATGGCATTCCGGGTTTCAAGCTGGAAAAGCCCGTGGTGATGCGCCGGATCGAGCAGCTTGAGGCCGGTGGCGTCGAATTCGTGCTGAACTGCACTGTTGGCGAGGACATTACCTTTGACGCTATCCGCGGCAAGCATGACGCCGTTCTGATCGCGACCGGAGTTTACAAGGCGCGGGATCTGGTCGCGCCCAATTCCGGGGCTCCGGGTGTGGTCAAGGCGCTGGAATTCCTGACCGCCTCGAACCGCAAGAGTTTTGGCGATGAGGTGCCGGAATTCGACAATGGCGATCTGGATGCGCGCGGCAAGCGCGTGGTCGTGATCGGCGGGGGCGATACGGCGATGGATTGCGTGCGCACGGCGGTGCGTCAGGGGGCGACCTCGGTGCGGTGTCTGTATCGGCGTGACCGGGACAATATGCCGGGGTCGCGCCGTGAAACCCAGAATGCCGAAGAAGAGGGCGTCGAGTTTGTCTGGCTGACCGCGCCCTCGGGTTTTGTGACGGATGCGGACGGCACGCTGACGGGGGTGCGGGTTCAGAAGATGCGTCTGGGGCAGCCCGATGCTACGGGACGCCGCGCGCCGGAACTGATCGAGGGGGCGGATTACACTGAAGAGGCCGATCTGGCGATCATGGCGCTGGGGTTTGAACCGGAAGATCTGCCGATGCTTTGGGGCGTGCCGGAACTGGCTGTCACCCGTTGGGGTACGATCAAGGCGAAGTTCAACACGCATGAAACCGATCTGCCGGGCGTCTGGGCCGTGGGTGATATCGTGCGCGGCGCGTCGCTGGTGGTCTGGGCGATCCGCGACGGGCGCGAGGCGGCGGATGCGATCCTGAGCTATCTGGCTGCTCCGGCACGGGTGGCCGCAGAATGAGCGCGGAAGCCACAATCCGGGAAGGGGGCTGCCTTTGCGGGGCTGTCCGGTTCTCGGCAAAGGTCAGCACGCGCGAGGTGCATGGCTGCCATTGCGAGATGTGCCGACGCTGGACCGGTAGTGCGTTCCTCGCGGTTACCGTACCGGTGCGCGAGATCACATGGACGGGCAGCGAGGCGATCCGGCGTTATCAGAGTTCGGATTGGGCAGAGCGCGCGAATTGCAAGGAATGCGGCGCACCGCTTTACTATCATGTGACCACAGAGGGGCCGTTCAGCGCCTCGCTCGAACTGTCGCTTGGTCTGTTTGACGATCCGTCGGGCCTGACGCTGAGCAAGGAAATCTTTATCGACCACAAGCCACAGGCATTTGCGTATTCGGGGGATCATCCCCGGCTGACACGCAAGGAAACGCTGGCAGGATTCGGTATCTCGGAAGAGGATAACTGACATGACGACATATGATGAAGCCTGGGCCGCCGCCGAAGAAGCCCGCCGCGCCTATATGGCGGAACATGGTCTCTACAAGGCCGAGGACGAGCATTCGTCCTGCGGCGTCGGGCTGGTCGCAGCGCTGGACGGCAAGCCGTCGCGGCAGGTCGTTCAGAACGGGATCGACGCGCTGAAAGCGATCTGGCATCGCGGCGCTGTGGATGCTGATGGCAAGACCGGCGACGGGGCCGGGATCCATGTGCAGATTCCGGTCAATTTCTTCTACGACAAGATCCAGCGCACGGGCCATCATCCGCAGCTGGATCAGCTTATGGCCGTGGGTCAGGTTTTCCTGCCGCGCACTGATTTCGGTGCGCAGGAGCGGTCGCGCACGATTGTGGAAACCGAAGTTCTGCGCATGGGCTATGCAATCTATGGCTGGCGGCATGTGCCGGTGAATGTGGCCGTGCTGGGCGAAAAGGCCAATGCGACCCGCCCCGAGATCGAACAGATTCTGATCCGCAACTCCAAGGGGACGGATGAAGAGACTTTCGAGCGCGAACTCTATGTGATCCGTCGCCGGATCGAGAAAGCCATAACCTCCGCCGGGATCGCAGGGTTCTACATCTGCTCGCTTTCCTGCCGTTCGATCATCTACAAGGGGATGATGCTGGCTGAAGAGGTGGCCGAGTTCTACCCGGATCTGAAAGATGAGCGGTTTGAATCGGCTTTTGCGATCTATCACCAGCGCTATTCGACCAATACTTTCCCGCAATGGTGGCTGGCGCAACCCTTCCGGATGCTGGCGCATAACGGTGAGATCAACACGCTCAAGGGCAATCTGAACTGGCTGAAAAGCCATGAGATCCGGATGGCCTCTGGGGCGTTTGGCGAGATGGCGGAGGATATCAAGCCCATCGTCGCCTCTGGCGCGTCGGATTCGGCGGCGCTGGATGCGGTATTCGAGGTCTTGGTGCGCGCAGGGCGCAATGCGCCGATGGCCAAGACCATGCTGGTGCCCGAAGCCTGGTCCAGACAGGCGGTTGAGATGCCCAGCGCCTGGCGCGACATGTATTCCTATTGCAACTCGGTGATGGAGCCATGGGACGGCCCTGCCGCGCTGGCCATGACGGATGGCCGCTGGGTCTGCGCCGGGCTTGACCGCAATGGCCTGCGCCCGATGCGCTATGTTGTCACCGGTGACGGGTTGTTGATTGCCGGTTCCGAGGCAGGGATGGTCACGGTTGACGAACTGGCCGTGCGCGAAAAGGGTGCGCTCGGTCCGGGTCAGATGATTGCGGTCGATCTGAAAGAGGGCAAGCTCTATCACGACACTGAAATCAAGGACAAGCTGGCCAAATCCCAGCCCTTTGGTGAGTGGAACGACAAGATCGTTGATCTGAACGAAAAGCTGCGCGACATTCCCGAGACGCGGCAGATGGAGGCATCTGAACTGCGCAAGCGGCAGGTCGCGGCGGGCTTCACCATCGAGGAAATCGAGCAGGTTCTCGCGCCGATGGCCGAGGACGGCAAGGAAATGGTCGCCTCGATGGGCGATGATACGCCCGCAGCGGTGCTGTCAAAGATCTATCGCCCGCTGTCGCATTTCTTCCGTCAGAACTTCAGCCAGGTGACCAACCCTGCGATTGACAGCCTGCGCGAATACCGGGTGATGAGCCTGAACACGCGCTTCGGCAACCTGAAGAACGTGCTGGATGAGGACAGCAGCCAGACGGAAATTCTGGTGCTGGAATCGCCTTTTGTGGCGAATGGCGAATTTGCCGAGATGGTGCGCGAATTCGGCGATCAGGTGGCTTTCATCGACTGTACCTTCCCGGCTGATGCTGGCGAAGATGCGCTTCGCGACGGGCTGGAGCGTATTCGCGCCGAGGCCGAGGATGCGGTGCGTTCAGGGGCCGGGCATCTGGTGCTGACCGATGTGCATCAGGGACCGGACAAGGTTTCCATGCCGATGATCCTTGCCACGAGCGCGGTGCATAGCTGGCTGACGCGCAAGGGGCTGCGCACTTTCTGTTCCTTGAATGTGCGTTCGGCAGAATGTGTTGACCCGCATTACTTCGCCGTCCTGATCGGCTGCGGTGCCACGACCGTCAATGCCTATCTGGCGCAGGAAACCATCGCCGACCGGATTGATCGCGGGCTGATCGAAGGCAGCCTGATCGACGCAATGCGCCGTTATCGCGAAGCGATCAATCTGGGTCTGCTCAAGATCATGTCGAAGATGGGGATTTCGGTTCTCTCTTCCTATCGTGGCGGGCTGAATTTCGAAGCTGTCGGGCTGTCGCGCGCCTTGGTCGCCGAGTATTTCCCCGGCATGCAGAGCCGGATCTCGGGGATCGGTCTGCACGGCATCCAGATGAAGTTGGAAGAGATCCACGCGAAAGGCTGGCGTCAGGGTCAGGATATTCTGCCCATCGGTGGGTTCTACAAGGCGCGGCGCTCGGGCGAGAAACACGCCTGGGAAGCCCAGACCATGCATATGCTGCAACAGGCGTGCAACAGTTCCAGCTATGCGATGTGGAAGCAGTATTCGAGCGCGATGCAGGCCAATCCGCCGATCCATCTGCGTGATCTGCTGGATATCAAGCCTCTGGGCAAGGCGATCCCCATCGAGGAGGTCGAATCGATCACCGCGATCCGCAAGCGTTTCGTCACGCCCGGCATGTCGCTGGGGGCGCTTTCGCCCGAAGCGCATATGACGCTGAACATCGCGATGAACCGGATCGGCGCGAAATCGGATTCGGGCGAGGGTGGGGAAGACCCGGCGCATGCGCATCCGCTGCCCAATGGCGACAATCCCTGCGCCAAGATCAAGCAGGTGGCCTCGGGGCGGTTCGGGGTGACGGCGGAATATCTGAACGCCTGCGAGGAGCTGGAAATCAAGATCGCCCAGGGCGCAAAGCCCGGCGAAGGCGGTCAGCTTCCGGGGATGAAGGTGACAAAGCTGATCGCACGGCTGCGGCATTCGACGCCGGGTGTGACGCTGATCTCGCCGCCACCGCATCACGATATCTACTCTATCGAGGACCTGGCGCAGCTGATCTATGATCTGAAACAGATCAACCCGCGCGCCAAAGTCACCGTGAAACTGGTGGCGCAATCCGGTGTGGGCACGATTGCCGCCGGTGTGGCCAAGGCCAAGGCCGATGTTATCCTGATTTCGGGCCATAATGGGGGCACGGGCGCAAGCCCCGGCACCTCGATCAAATATGTTGGTCTGCCCTGGGAAATGGGCCTGTCGGAGGCGCATCAGGTTCTGGCGATGAACCGGTTGCGCGAGCGGGTGACGCTGCGCACCGATGGCGGGCTGCGCACGGGCCGCGATATCGTTATGGCGGCGATGATGGGGGCCGAGGAATACGGGATCGGCACCGCTGCGCTGATCGCGATGGGCTGCATCATGGTCCGGCAATGCCAGTCGAATACCTGCCCGGTGGGCGTCTGCACGCAGGATGAATCGCTGCGCGCGAAATTCACCGGTAATGCGGATAAGGTGGTGAATCTGATCACCTTCTACGCTCAGGAGGTTCGCGAGATCCTCGCCTCGATCGGGGCGCGCAGTCTGGACGAGGTGATTGGCCGTGCCGATCTTCTGGCACAGGTCAGCCGCGGCGCCGCGCATCTCGATGATCTGGACCTGAACCCGCTGCTGCTGACGGTCGATGGCGCGGATCAGATCCGCTATGACCGCGCCAAGCCGCGCAATGCTGTGCCGGATACGCTGGATGCTGAAATCATCCGCGATGCCGCACGGTTCTTCGAGGATGGCGAGAAGATGCAGCTTTCCTATGCGGTCGAGAATACCCACCGCACGGTCGGCACGCGCGCCTCCAGCCATATTGTTCAGCGCTTCGGGATGCGCAACAATCTGCAACCCGATCACCTGACCGTGAAGCTTGCGGGCAGTGCCGGGCAGGCGCTCGGGGCCTTTGCCGCACCGGGCCTGAAGATCGAGGTTTTTGGTGACGCCAATGACTATGTTGGCAAGGGTCTCTCGGGTGGGTTGATTGTGGTGCGTCCGCGCATGTCCTCTCCGCTTGTGGCGCATGAGAATACGATCATCGGCAACACGGTGCTTTACGGTGCGACGGATGGCTATCTCTTTGCTGCGGGCCGGGCAGGCGAGCGTTTTGCTGTGCGCAACTCCGGCGCGAAGGTCGTGATCGAGGGCTGTGGCTCCAACGGGTGCGAATACATGACCGGCGGGGTCGCGGTGATCCTTGGTTCCATCGGCGCCAATTTCGGCGCGGGTATGACCGGGGGCATGGCCTATCTTTATGATCCTGCAGGTGAAGTGGCCCCGCTGATCAATACGGAAACCCTGGTCACATGCCCTGTCACGGTGGCGCATTGGGAAGAGCAGTTGCATTCGCTGATCGAGCGCCACGCTGCCGAGACGGAATCGCAGCGCGCCCGTGAGATCCTGCGCAACTGGGATCGTGAGAAAGCGCATTTCGTACAGGTCTGTCCGAAAGAGATGCTGATCCATCTGCCTCAGCCGCTGAGCCATGAAGCAGAGGCAGTTCCGGCCGAGTAAGTACCAGGAAGACAAAAGAGAAAAGGCGCGAGGGGAATGACCTTCGCGCCTTTTTTCATTGATTCTGGTCCGGTTCAGATCACGATCAGATTGAGCAGATAGAAGAGGATGGCGGAAAGCAGGGCCGCCGAGGGGACTGTTATGATCCAGGCTGCGAGGATCGTCGCAAAATGCCCCCGGCGGACGACTTTCTTGCGCTTGCGCACTTCGGGCGGGCTGGTCGTATCGAGCCGGTTCTCGCGCAGAACCCGCTCGTGATACCATTCGCGGAAGAAGCCCACACCAAAGATCGCGCCGATGGCGATATGCGTGGAACTGACCGGCAGGCCAAGCCAGGATGCGAAAATCACCGTGATGGCCGCCGCCAGCGCAACACAATAGGCGCGCATGGCATTCAGGCGCGTGATCTCGTTGCCGACGATATTGATCAGTTTCGGACCAAAGAGAAGCAGCCCGACCGACAGGCCGACCG
This sequence comes from Natronohydrobacter thiooxidans, assembly GCF_001884735.1. GTDB lineage: Bacteria > Pseudomonadota > Alphaproteobacteria > Rhodobacterales > Rhodobacteraceae > Roseinatronobacter > Roseinatronobacter thiooxidans_A. Next base: position 331,393 of record NZ_MJAP01000002.1, read on the forward strand.
CGCCGATCAGCATGACCCAGAGCGGGATGCCCACGCGATCAGACGCCCCGCCATCCTGCACCGCATGCACGATGGCCGCGACCGGGCCGATGGCATTGGCCACATCATTCGCCCCATGCGCGAAGGACAGAAGCGCGGCCGAGAAGATCAGCGGGATGTTGAAAAGTACCTTCAGCGATTTCTTGCGGTTGTCCAGTCCCGCCGACTGGCGGCGGATCACGGGCCGCATCAGCAATGTCAGCACGACACCGATCACGACACCGAGCATCACCGCATTGCCGAAGCTGACCTTGTAGATCTTGTCCAGCCCCTTGATTGCGAGATAGGTGGCGAAGCACCCGCCCATGATGCCGATCAGGATCGGCACCCAGGTGCGGGCCGCCTCGATCATATTGGGGCGGTAGATGATGCGCGATTTGATGATGGCCAGGAAGATGGCCGCGAATACCCCGCCGAGAAGTGGTGAAATCACCCAGCTTGCCGCGATCCGGCCCATCATCGGCCAGTTCACAGCCGCAAATCCGGCCGCGGCGATGCCCGCGCCCATGACCCCGCCGACAATGGAATGCGTGGTCGAGACCGGCGCCCCGATCCAGGTGGCGAGATTCACCCAGAGCGCGCCGGCCAGCAGCGCGGCCATCATCGCCCAGATGAAGACCTGCGTTTCGGCGACGGCCTCGGGGGCGATGATCCCGCGCGACACCGTGCCCACCACATCGCCGCCCGCGATCAATGCGCCCGCGGTTTCACAGATGGCCGCGATGATCAGGGCGGTGCCGATCGTCAGCGCGCGCGCGCCAACTGCGGGGCCCATATTGTTGGCGACATCATTCGCGCCGATATTGATCGCCATATAGGCGCCGATGATCGCCGCGGCGACAACGATCAGCCCCAGCGGGTCGAAGCCGATCAGCACGGCTGTGATCAGCCCGGTCAGGGCCATGAAGGCCAGCGCAAGCCCAGGCGCCACCAGCGGACGGGATATGTGGCTGGTCGCCTGTTCGAGCGCGGTTATGCGCTCAAGATCCTTGTTGAGGGTCTTCCACGACCGTTCGGGAGTATTGCTCACGCGGGGCCTTTCTGACGCTGGGGTGTGTCATAAAATTGTTACACGGCGCAGTATCAGAGCGTGCCGCGATGAGCAATCATTTCGCGGGCGTGAGCGCCTTCCCCAGGTGCGGAGAGGCGAGCAGGGTCTTCAGTCCCGTATTCTGGACGGCCTGCGACGCCTCGGACAGGGCGAACCATTTGCGGATGCGCTTGCCGGATTCGGGATAGACATCTTCGGTTTGCGCGACTGCTAGCAGATAGACCTGCGGCCTGCATTGGACCGGAAGTCCACTCTTCTTGATCTTGGTATATGTAAACGCGCCAATCGGCTCGGCAGCGACAGTTCCGATCACGCCAGCTTCTTCCCATGCCTCGATTGCGGCTGCTTCTGCGAGTGTCTTGCGCGCCATCGGCCAGCCCTTGGGAATGATCCAATGGCCGCGTCGCAACGTCTTGACGAGAAGCACCTCTGGCCCTTCGGGGCCTGCGCGCCAGCACAGCGACCCAGTCTGGACGAAACTGGGCCGGATGAGGTTCAGGAAAGCCCCTATTTTTTCCATTGGTGATGTCAGGACATTCATCGGCTATGAGTCTCGTTTGTTACACGCGGTGGCACGCGTGAATTACAATTTGATGACGGTCAAAGGCCGTTCTTCGGTGGTGCGCGCATTGCCTTTACTGTGGCGCGATGTGCCTTGGTTTCAAGTCTGCGGCGTTTGCTTGCAAGGGTCGGGCGTGTCGCGATGCGCGGCTTGGGGCGCTCCAGCGCCTGTGTGATCAGTTCTGCAAGCCGCTTTCGTGCGATGTCACGGTTGCGTGCCTGACTGCGCGTTTCCTCGACCCGCAGGATCAGCGCGCCATCCTGTGTCCAGCGCCGCCCGGCCAGTCGCTTCAGCCGTGCCTTGACAGCGGCGGGCAGGTTCGGGCTGCGCTCGGCCTCAAAGCGCAGCTCCACAGCCGTCGAGACCTTGTTGACATTCTGCCCGCCCGGCCCGGTGGCGCGGGTGAAGCTTTCGGATAGTTCCCAGTCCTGCAAGGTGATCTGGTCATTGATACGCATCGGCACTTACCGGGTTCTGAATCGAAAGGGCCGCCTTGGTAACGAGGCGGCCCTAAGCGAGTTTAAGGAGATGGTCCAAGTTAGAGTCTTGGCCCAATCAGAGTGGCTTTCCCATCTGGGCTGCCGTCAGGTTCTGCCCCCTCTGACTGTCTTTGCACCTCTCTCCAACATCACTCTAGACACTGGATCACCTCCTTTCAATAAGTTGCCGATAAGGGGATGGTGGCACATATTTGGTGTTTGTCAAAAGAAATTATGCGACAGGTTGCGTTAATTTCCTCACGATCAGGCGAAACGGCACCAGTGCCAGCAGGGCCAGTGACAGCTTCACACCCCAATCGGCGACTGCAAGACTGACCCAGAGCGGCAATTCCGGGCCAAAACCCAGCATTGGCAGGATCTCCCCCGCCCAGGACACGTCATCACCGGGTGCGATGACGCTCAAACTTGCCGAAAAGGCGATGCTGAAAAAAAGGGCAGTATCCACCGCCGACCCGATCAGGGTGGAGCCCAGCGGCGCGCGCCACCAGCGCCCTTCGCGAAGCCGGTCGAAGACAAAGATGTTGAGCATCTGCGCGGTCAGGAAGGCGATGCCCGAGCCAAGGGCGATGCGCAGGGTCACAAGCGGCCCGAATTCGCCGATGATCTGCGTGCCGATCAGCGAGCAGGCGACACCGACGCCAAAGCCGACCCAGACCACGCGACGCGCAGCAGCGGGACCATAGACACGATTCATCACGTCATTGACGAGGAAGGCCAGCGGATAGGTAAAGGCCCCCCAGGTGAGCCAGTTTCCGAACAGGAACTGAACGAGGATATTCGAGGCGACGACGATGGCCGCCATGGCAAGAATGCCGGGCAGGTAGCTGCGGGTCATGGATATGGTTTCCGTTTTGGCAAGGTTGCGGAGACTTGTGCCCGATGGACGTCGCGCAGATAGCGACTTGTGCGGCTTCAGGCAAGGCCCCGGCGTTGCCGCCGGGGCCAAAGGTTTACTGGATGATGCGCCCGTCGAGGCTCGGAGCGTAGGGTTCGTTCTCGGACAGATGCCGCGCCAGTACTTCGGCGAGGTCAATCGCCGTGTCATAGCCATTCATGCCGCCGTCGCGCAGCATCGCATAGCCATCGCCGCCGCCCGCCATGAAGTTGTTGGTCACAAGACCATAGGTGGCGCCTGGGTCCAATGACTCCCATCCGTCCGAACCCATGACTTCAACCTCCGAGACGCGCCCTTCATTCGGCGCGACGGAGAGGTCGAGCCTGAAGCGGACACCGGCGACCTGCGGGAAACGACCAGCGCCTTCCTCGACGCCGTTCACGCCATGCTCCAGCGCGGCAAGCAGTGTCTCGCCAGAGACTTCGAGCGTGTAGAGCGTGTTCTGAAAGGGAAGGACGGTCAACACATCGCCCAGCGTGGCTGTGCCCGCGCCCAGCGAGGCACGCAAACCGCCGCCATTCGCCAGCGCCACGCGAATGCCCTGATGGGCGACTTCGGCCAGCATCGAATCAGCGACCGTATTGCCCATCTCGCATTCCTGCGCGCGGCAGGTCTCGCGGCTGCCATCAATGTCAGCGGCCAGTTCTGCCACGGGGCGGCGTGTCAGTTCCTCGATGGGCGCGCGCAGGGGCTCGATCAGCGCCTCGATATCCTCGGCGGGTGCGAAGCTCGCATCCAGAAGAATCGTGTCGCCCGTCGCGGAAATCACTGCACCATCTTCGGCAAATTCCAGCGTCAGATCGCCCAGATAGCGCGAGAATGCAAAAGCCTGCACGATGGGAACCGCGCGGCCCGAAGGGCTTGAGACCAGCGTGGCATATTCCACGGCGCCCTCTTCGGTATTCGACATCAGTGTGTGACTATGCCCGCCGATTATCGCCGAGATACCATCGACTTCTGCGGCGATCTGCTGGTCGCGCACGAAGCCCACATGGCTGAGGACAAGAATTTTGGAAACGCCCTGCGCCTGCAATTCGGCCACGCCTTCGCGCAGGTGCTCGATCTCGTCCTGAAAGCTGACAGTATCGCCCGGCGAGGACAGAAACACCGTATCCGGGGTCGTGATGCCCAGAATGCCGATCTGCTCGCCATCGCGCTCGACGATCAGATGCGGCGCGATCTTGCCTGCAAGGGGGGAGTCCTCTGTGAGTTTGATATTCCCCGCGACGAAGGGGAAATCGGCCTCGTCGATCATCCGCGCCAGATTCTCGGGGCCGCGGTTGAATTCATGATTGCCGATGGTCATGGCGTCAAAGCCGATGGCATTCATCATCTGGATTTCCGCGCGCCCGCCATAGGTGGTGTAGTAGAGCGTGCCTTGCGACTGATCGCCCGCATCCAGTGTTACAGTCGCGCGGCCAGCCTCTTCATGCGCGGCGCGGTGCTGGCGAATCGCCGTGGCAAGGCGGGATGAGCCGCCGAAGCAATTGGATTCCTCTGCATCTGCGGGCGAACAATTCGAGTTGAACCGGCTGATCTCGTCGACGCGGCTATGCATGTCGTTGATATGCAGGATCGCAAGGCTGAAACCCGTTCCTGCCTGCGCAGTGGCGATTGTGAAGCGCCCCGCGCCCGCAAGCGCAAGGCTTGCGCCCGCGACCGATAGGAAACCGCGCCGACTGAGCGCGGGGGTAAGCTTGTTATGTGCCATATCTGCCATCCTCTGTTGAAAGTCAGTGCTGCTTCCGGATACCGAGCAACTGCCCGGACAATGCAACACAATGATGACAAGCTTAGGCAGCCTGCCCTTTCGCGCAAGGAATTTCGGCGCGCGCGTCAGTTCGATGCCAGAACCTGCTGACATTGTGCCGGAAGATCGGCCATTGTGTATTCGCGCGGATGGCGTTGGCGCGGTGCCGGTTCTTCCGTGCGCTCGCGCCGGGGCGGGTTCAGGAAATCCGTGACCCACCATTGCAAGGTTTCGTCACAACCATTGCCGCCATTGCTCAGTTCGGCAACGGTTGGTGACTGCGTTACGCAGTTGCGATTGCCTTGCGGGCAGCGCAGACGGACATGGAAATGATAGTTGTGGCCCACTGCGGGGCGAATTTTCTGCAGCCAGGGCGTGTCGGCGCGGGTGGCGGTTTTGCACATCTCGATCTTGACCGCAGCCGCGACGAAGATCCGGTCGACGCGCGGGTCAAGCGCAGCCTGGCGCAGCAATTCATGGTGCTGGCGCGACCAGTTGCTGTTGACGCTGCGCTGATCCTCGGTGCGCACGGAAATCGAGCTGATCGATTCGCGTTCAGCGGCGGAAAGATTCAGGCGGCGCGGCGGCAGCATCCAGATATCGATATCCAGCCCGATCTGGTGACTGGCATGGCCCGAGGTCATCGGACCGCCCCGAGGCTGGCTGATATCGCCGATATAAAGGCCGTTCCAGCCGATCTGCACCGCCTTGCGCGATAGATCCTGAACATAGGAAATCGCTTCGGGATGGCCCCAGTTGCGATTGCGCGACAGGCGCATCGCCTGCCATGTCGGCCCGGTTTCCGGCAGGCGCACCAGGCCCGCGGCACAGCCTTTGGCGTAGGAACCGATGGCCTCGGGCCCTTGCAGCGAGGGCATGGGATGCGCGCCAAACAGACGATTGGCAAGTTGCTGTGCCGAGGCAGTCGCAGGCAATATGGCTAGGATCAGGGCGAAGAGGGGGATACGCATTGGAACTCGGGCTCACCTTCGGGTTTCACCCAGAGTAGCAGGATCAACCCCAGAACGAAAAGCCCTATCAGGGGCGCAACGCCCAGACGCTGGCTTTGGGTCAATGTGGTCGTCAGGGCGATCAGCGCCGGGGCCACGAAAGACAGCGCCTTGCCCGACAGGGCATAGAGCCCGAACCCTTCGGTCATGCGTTCGGGATCGGCCTGGCGCACCATCATGGTGCGCGATGAGGATTGCAGGCTGCCGCCGCCCGCACCAATCAGCCCGCCGCAGATATAGAAGACGATATCGGGCAGGCTGGAACCCTCGGGGATGGGAATGAACAGCACCATGCTGCGATCTGTTCCGACGACAATGATGCAGACCAGAATCAGCAAGCTGATCGCGCCCAGAATCACCGGTTTCGGCCCGAAGCGCGAATCGATCCTTCCGGCCAGAATGCAGGCCCCCGCGCCGATGGCTGCGGCGACGATGCCGAAAACCCCGATCTGAACCACCGACCAGCCCAGAACGCCCGCGGCATAGATGCCGCCAAAGGCATAGATGCCGTTCAGCGCGTCGCGGTAGATCATCGAGGATCCGAGATAGGCAAAGAGGCTGCGGCGATGCGGCAGGGCGCGCAGGCTGGCGCCGAGTTCGGCCAGCCCGCGCCTGACAGCCCCGCGTGGTGCTTTGACGGCAGGTGGCTCCTTGACCCAGAGAAAGAAGGGGATCACGAAGACCGCGAACCAGAGCGCGGTGAAGGGGCCGACAGCGCGGGTTCCTTCCCGTGCCTCGGCATCCAGTCCGAAGATCGGGGCGATTCCGAGGAAGGTCACGCCCGCTTCGTTCTCGGCCAGCAGAAGCAGCATGATCGCGAGGGAGGCAAGCCCGCCCAGATAGCCCAGGGCCCAGCCATTGCCGGAAATGCGCCCCAGCTCCTCGCGCGGGGCAAGGCTGGGCAGGAGCGAGTTGGTGAAGACAATCCCGTATTCCAGTCCGACCAGCCCGATGGCGAAAGCGACCAGAATGAACAGAACCGTCGCGCTGTCTGCGTCCGGCACGGCAAACCAGAGCGTTGCAGAGCCTGACAGATAGAGCGCCGACCAGAGCAAGAGCCAGCGCCGCTTGTATCCCGAACTGTCTGCGATTGCGCCGAGTATGGGCGCACAGATCGCGATCAATATGCCCGAGATCGCCAGCATCCAGCCCCACATGGCCTGTCCCGTTACCGGGTCGGGGGCCACGAAAGAGGTGAAATAGGGCGCGAAGATGAAGGTCAGAAGAAGGGTGTTATAGGGCTGGTTGGCCCAGTCGAACATCCACCATCCCCAGATGCGTTTGCGGCTTTCTGACATGCGCCCCCCGGTGCCGTGGTGTGCGCAACCTTAGGCAGTGCGGTGCGGGGATGGCAAGCCACGACCTGCCTGCGGGTATGAAAAAGCTGGCCGGTGCGTTTCCCGGCCAGCCTGATGGTCTGTAGCAAAGTATCGGTGCGGAAGTGCCGCCTTATTCCGGCATGATCACCGCATCGATGACATGGATCACGCCATTGCTCGCCGCGATGTCTGCCTGCACGACATTGGCGCCATCAATGGTCACGCTCTCGCCCGCGCAGATGGTCGCGCTGGCGCCATTGACGGTTTCGACCTCATTGCAGCCTGCCGCCAGATCCCCGGACATGACCGCGCCGGACACCACATGATAGGTGAGGATCGCGGTCAGTGCCGGAATATCCTCCAGCAGCGCCTCGACAGTGCCTTCGGGGAGGGCCGCGAAAGCCTCATCTGTGGGGGCGAAGACCGTGAAGGGCCCGTCGCCTTTCAGTGTGTCCACCAGCCCGGCCGCCGTTACCGCAGCCACGAGTGTCGAAAAAGCTTCGTTGCCCGCAGCAATGTCGACAATATCCCCGCTCGGCGCGTGGCTATCCGCATAGGCTGCTGCGGGAACCATCAATGCCGTCGAGATGGCGAGTGCCTTGAGAGGTGATGTGTACATGGAAGATCTCCTTTGATGTATCGTCATTGATACCGCGGAGAATACGGCGCATGTCCTGAGGCGGATGAGTCTCAAAAATCCGGGAAAGCTGTTGAAAGACCGCAGGCCGGTGCTAAGCCCGCGTTCCTTCGTTGTTCAAGTCACGATGATGTGCGGATCGCGCGGTAAAGCGGGACCACTTTCGCCATTCGTCAGTTCGCTCCGGCTGCCGCCGCGACGATCTGCTGAAGCAATCCGTTCACATTGCGCATCGAGGGCACATCGGCCTCGCGATACCCCACGATGACAGGGGCCCCTTCCTCGGCTGCCTGAAAGACATAGACGTTATAGGGGCAATATTGCAGATTGCGCAGGTCAGCCTCCATCGCTTCGCGGGACAATGTGGCCGAGCAGAAGGAATAGATTCGCGCATCCGCAAAGAGTTCGGTCTCTGCCCCAAGATCGGCACCGGTGCGCGCCAGCATCGGCCCGACATGACTGACACTGTCGATGACCAGCCCGCGATTCGTGATCGCGTCCTCGACATCCAGCGCTACATCCTCGAACTCTGCAGCCAGTTCGATTGTAAAGAATCCCTCTGCAAACGCGGGCCCGGCCAGCAGTCCCGCCCCAAGCGTTGCCCAGATCAGCTGTCTCATGTTGTCTCCTCCATGCGGTATATTCAAAGATCGCCAATATAGCATAACTTGATGGTCTATGGCTTTCCCTGATGCAGATCAAATCTCTGGAGACTGCGCATTGATCGCTCCTCAGAGCCCCTGCGTGATTTTTTTCCT
>NZ_MJAP01000020.1 GCF_001884735.1 Natronohydrobacter thiooxidans
ACGCTGGAAGAGGCGCCTTCAGTTCATAGCAATCTTCGGGCTGGTCCTGGCGCTTGCTCTGGGTGTTGCCCTGCCCCGCGTCGCGGCTCACAACACTCCGGCATGTCGCATCATCAGTGGTCAGATGCTGACGCCTGCCTCCGGCAGCCCTGCCTGTGTTCTGTTCCGGTGATGAGGAAAACAGGCATGGAATCCGGAGTTATCCACAGGCCTGAGTGTTAAATAGGTGTTAAAGTATGTGTTACGCCAAAAAAATGGCCTGTAAGGTACTGATAAAAAAAGTTTATTTCATGACCCCCGTGTGTAAAAGTACGAAAGTGCGTGTGTAAAAGTACGAAACAATGTGTGTAAAAGTACGAAACTCCTCCGCTGTGTGTGAAAGTACGAATCACCGTGACTTCTTTCTAATCCAGCCCTACTGTGTGTGAAAGTACGAAAGGAATTTGCTTTGTCTGACGAGAGCGCGATCAACCGCTCCCCCCTCCTGCCCGACAGGTATCCGCAAGGCGATTTCTTCGTCTGCGATATTTTTGATGCTGTTCCTAAGGCTGATATGGCCTCGATGGAGCATCCGATATTTTCGCTTTCGACCAAGCCGGATACGCGCGTTCGTGAGTACGAGCACAATGGTATCAAGATTGCGATCAAGCCTTCTGTGGACGGGTTGGCGACGGTTCATGACAGGGATATTCTGATCTACTGTATCAGTCAGCTCATGACCGCTATCAACGAAGGCAAGGAAGTGTCGCAAGCGGTTCGTTTCCGCGCGTTTGACATGCTTGTGGCAACCAACCGGAATACGGCTGGTTCGGGGTATGCTCAGCTCAAAGCGGCTTTGGAGCGGCTGGCTGGTACTCGGATCAGCACCAATATCGTGACAGGCGGTCAGGAAGTGTTCCGGACATTTGGGCTGATCGAAAGCGCCGAGGTTGTCCGGGAAACGCGTGACGGGCGGATGCAGGAAGTCGAGGTCAAGCTCTCGGATTGGGTGTTCAATGCGATCCGGTCCAAAGAAGTTCTGACTCTTCATCGTGACTATTTCCGTCTTCGCAAACCTCTCGAACGTCGCATCTACGAAATTGCCCGAAAGCATTGTGGCGCACAAAAGGAATGGCGGATCGGCCTGTCACTTCTTCAGAAGAAATGTGGATCAAACTCAACGCTGCGGGAGTTCCGGCGGCTTGTCATGAATATTATCCGGGAAGACAGGTCGCACGACCACATGCCCGACTACTCCATAGAAATGGATGAGCAAGAGGATACGGTTATTTTCACGAATCGGCAGAACGTCAAAGTGATCCTGCCGCAAGCGGTGGCACCGCAACTGGACCCGGATGTGTATGAGACCGCACGTATGCTCGCGCCCGGCCATGATGTTCACTACCTTGAACGGGAATGGCGGCAATGGCTACCCGAGACCCCGCGCAATGCTGAATCCGCTTTCTTGGGTTTCTGTCGGAAGTGGATGCAGAATAGAAAAAATACCGGATAATTTTAAATACCGGATTTGATTTTGTACAGTGCCCAAGCCTCTTCGATAATGACCCCTTGCTGAACACCCCTTCGCCTTGCCTCGTTGGCAATTTGCTCTGGAATGCCTGGCATGACCTTCGCATGCACTTGGCCGGTCCGGGGGCTTGGCTTACGTCCGCGCTTCTTCTGAGGCTCACGCGCAACAAAGCCAAGCTCTTCACCTGCCCTGTCAGTCTTCTCAACGGCCTGTGCGCTTCTGTCTTTTTCGCGTGTCTTCAGACGACCAAGGTCGATGTTGAACGGCTTGTCGGTCATTCTTCCACCTCCCCGGCCAGTCGTTGATAGACGGCCTGCGCAAATTGCGCTGCGTTTTCGATTGCGCCTTCCATGTTGCCTTGTGCGGGCATGGTATGCAGATCACCTCCGAACTCAAAAAGCGCTGAGAATGCCGCGCGCTCCATTAGCGAAGGATTGATCAGATCCACACCTTGTTCCGTTAGCGACCCGGCAATGCCGCTATGCTGCTTTGACTTGATTGCCTTTGTCATGGTGAAGACCACAGCATGCGGGATCTTCCGATCCAGTGCCTCTTCCTCTTCCGAGATGAGTTGCAGAGCGCGGACACCGATAGTTGCGTCCAGAGTGGTGGCACGCATAGGCGTAATGACAAGATCAGCTTGCGAAATCGCGCGCGAAACAAGACGGGATGCCACGCCTTCAAGATCAACAATCACGATCTGGCCGTCTGTATCGTGCCGCTTGATGGTCTTAACTATGTCGGACTCGCTAACGCTCGACAGAACACTGATGCGGTCGGGCAGCGGCCCACGGTCTGCCCACAGGGTCAGAGACTGGTTCGGGTCGCAGTCGAGCATGACAACATTTGCGCCCGCGTAAGCAAGTTCTGTTCCCAATAGGATCGCCGTGGTGGACTTCCCGGCCCCACCTTTGGGCGACGCTATGACAACTGTGGGCATGGTCGTTCCTTAAAATTATCTGGTATTTAATATAACCGGATAAACTAAAAAATCCGATTAATCAATAAGTGTCTGATCAACTAGGGACGGCAGGGAAGGGAGGGGCGAACTGTCCCGGCGCAGCTCACAGCTTGGATTACGCAACAGACGATGCTATGATCACAAATGATTACAATGGAGCACACCATGCCTCAGCGCGTAGCATCCGAACCAATCACCATCCGCACAGCCAAAGTGGCCGAGATCGACGCCCTGGCGGGTGCGATGGACCGTTCGCGCAACTACATCGTTAATCAGGCTATTGAGCAGTATCTTGAATCCAACACTTGGCAGATGGAACGGATCAGAGACGGCATCGCAGCCGCCCACGATGGCAAGGTCAAGCCTGCGGGTGAGGTCTTTGCCGAGATAGCCGCCAAGCATGGCTGGTCACGTTGAAGCAGCTGGTCATTACTGAACCTGCGGCCCGCGATCTAGAAAGGATCGTGGATTACGTCGCTCTGGATAATCCAGTCGCCGCTGAAAGGGTGTATCGGGGAATCGTAAGTGCAGCGGAAAGGCTACCTGAGTTTCCTGCCTTGGGTCGGCCCGGTCGTCATCCCGAGACACGGGAACTCAGTGTCGCGGATTTGCCCTACCTGATCGTGTACGAGGTTGGCTCTGAAACGGTGACGCTACTGGCGGTATTTCACACCTCCCGTAATCTCGCAAAAGCGCTGCATGACAGGATGCAGTCCGGTTAGGCGTGTCGCATTCTTACCGGCTTACGCACCTGTATCCTGACACTCATCTGGGAAGCAGTAATCGACTACACTGACACAGCAACGTAGAAGGGTTCAATGTGCGACAATGCACATTGCGCGATCATGGAGCTGACGAGAAACAGCAGCCGCAATCTCCTCGTGTAAAATCATCTCGCTGGTAGTTTCACTATCCTGCTATGCAAGTCTCATGGCGAAGAAACCCGACATTGGCCTCCGACAGGGGCGCAGACTGTGCCAGATGCGGCAAGAAGACCGGCTGGCATTCATCGCCGAAGGCTTTCCCATTCTTTTGGCCAGCGCACAAGGCTTTCAGAATGCAGCGGCCCGCCTCCACGACAGTCCCAGAGAAGAGGACGTGCTTGTCAGCTTCGCGGACGAGGAGGCCGCGAAAATTCTAATCCTCTTGGACATCGTTCGCTGTCCTCCTGCCCAGATAAACCAGCATATCGGAAAGCTCATGAGCTGGTTTTACAATCACTTGGCGCGGCTGATATATGCGAAAGCGACGAGTTGGAAACCGATAAACGTTGAACAGCTTCAGCGCTACGTCATCCAAGAATGCCAAGAGCATACTCTGGAAGGCTTCGCGGGAGAGTACATCCTGCCCGGCGGGCCGGTCTACGAGCGAGAAAGCGCACTGTACGCGGATATTCAGTCGCACGATGACGGCGAACTGGCTTGGCACGAACCACGTATGCGGCCGTCACTGTTTGGGCCGGAAGAATCCGATGCGTTGCAGCTTGCCAACACCATGCAAAGGTTGGGAATCCTCAGCCTAGATAGCCTGCGAATCGTCGCTGCCGTCTGGAATGGAACACGGTTTTCTGGCAACCAGACCCAGGACACGGCAGAAACACTGACGGCTGCAACGCTGGAACAGATGGAAGCGGCCGGACTGATCCCCGATAGCGCGGAAAATGCGGATCTAGTAACACTATATGAGCTTTGGCAGCTCCCCATGTATGAGCTTCAAATTACGCCGACGATCCAGACAATTGAGGAGCTGCGCGAAGCCCAAGAACAGATGCTAAATAACGCGATAGGAGACTGGTAAGACACACTCGCTACGCCCGATGCACGGTCTTGGCACTGACCCTGAACAAAGCGGCGATGTCAGCGATGGGGCGAAGTTCCGTGTCGCGCATATGCCGCACCTCGGCCTTCTGCGCTTCGGACAGAGCAGGGGGTCGACCCCCTACACGGCCGCGCTTCTTCGCCGCCTCCAACCCCTCGCGGGTGCGCTCGGAAATACGCTCACGCTCGAACTGAGCTATGGAAGCGAAGACGTGGAAGATGAGCCGTCCAGCCGGTGTTGTCGTGTCGATGTCTTCCGCCAAGGAGCGGAAGCCCGCGCCGCGCGCATCGATCAGCTCGACGATTTCCAGCAGGTCGCGCAATGACCGTGCTAGGCGGTCATATTTCGTGACCACCACCACGTCACCGTCGCGCAGCTGATCGAGCAGCCTGTCCAATTCCGGCCGCTGCCGCTTCGATCCGCTGATGCGCTCGGCAAAAATGCGCTGCGCACCCGCCGCGCTCAGGGCATCCGTCTGCGCATCAAGGTTCTGGTCATCGGTCGATACGCGGGCATAGCCTAAGATCATGCCAATAGCGTGCCAAAAACCTCCCAAAACCGCAAAGGTTTTGTCCGTAGTTTTTGCCCAGTGCAAGTGGTTGGTTGCGCGTGTGAAACAAGGAAAGGACAGAAACGACCGTTTTAGTCTCTCACATTGTGACCAAGCGTTCCTATCCACGCTGCCCGGCAGCTATACAGGACATTCCAGCTGTTCTCTACATGTTCAAGGGCGACCAGCATCATCACAGGATTTCAACCTAGGCCTAAAGAGGAATCAGATATCCCACGTATTTTCATGCGCAAACATCAATATCGAATTTGCGGCAAGGTGGAGGCCGGGCCTAGAGGTCGCGCAAGAAGGCGAAGCGTGCCCGCTTTATGGGTATGCCGATCTTGATAGCGGCCGTCTCGATCTTCTCGCGCTCACGGTCGCCCCCATGGTAGGAGATTATCCAATCCACATCCTTGGACAGATGTTTCAGCATCTCCGCGAAGTAGGGGGCGTCGACTTCGGCTAGCCCATGCCCGAAGACATAGACCTCACTTACATCAATAAGGCCCGTAAAAAATGCCTTATTTCGCTGGATAATCTCTGCAGTTGGCTTGAAGGTTTCACGGAAGTATTCGTCGATCAGTAGATAGCCGCCGGCCACGCGTATGTCCGTATCTTCGTCAATGCGGTCTCCCAAGCGGTCGTTGGCTGCCGGGGTCCAACCGTGACCAAGCACAATCTGAGAAGCGGGATCTGCCAAGGTGCCGTGGATGTGCAAGACATTCGCCGCACCGTAGAGCGACTGAAGCGTAGGCGTGTAGTTGAAGTTTAGGAACTGAGCCTGTGGATCAATGGCGCGGACAGGCAAAAGCGTCTGGGTTGGTATGATGAGCGTACCCAGCCAGCGCACAAAATTGCTATGAAGCCCCACTGACAGGGCACGGATCACTCGGTCAAGTTCGTACTCGAAGTCGTGGTGGCCTGAGTCGCTCCAGTCATCAGCTCCATAGCTAGGCAGAAAGTTTAATCCATAATCCAAGAGTTGGTCGGTGCCTAAGTGCTCTAGGTTGCTCTCCAGATCTGACCAAGCGTTCTGGACATTGCCTTCAGAGTCGACCCAGCTTGGTAAGAATTTCTCAACTGCCCAGTGCACTTCGCGATCAACTGTTTCTAACCAGCTCCCAAAGTCTGTGTATCTAGAACTTATTCCATGGTGGACATCGAAGCCGTTACCGATGATGAAAAGCTTAGTCATGGTGTGAGGTCACCTCCGCTGATCCTGACCGCAATCTATCTCGTCGTGCGACCCGAACAAACTCTGGTGCGTGTGGGCGTTTCGGCTGGATCGGATGTTCAGTGTCCGATCATGTTCGTCAACCGCTCAACTTCATCCCAGTGGGGGCAGGCAAGACGTGACAATCCCTCGTCGGAATCGTTGTCGAACAATTCAATCCTGAGGCCTGTCTGTACGTTTATTTCTTGCCTACCTTGCCGAACTGTGCAGGATCGGAAAAGGTGGGAGACAAGCATAAAGAATGGATTTCTTACTATGCGGCTATTTATTTTAACTAAAGCACTTGTATTATTCTTGGCACCTCACCCTGCAAGTGCTGACTGGCAGTATACCAGGTGGGGAATGTCATTCTCTGAATTGCAGTCAATGCAAGGCGTCACACAAAATGCAAAAAATGAAAAGCATACTGATACTATGTTAGCACTTCTAAAAGCGAAATATGTTGCATCCGGAATTAAATCAGTCGCTTACTTTTACTTCAGAAAGTCTGATATTGATCTGGGACTTATTGAAGTCAGATTGTCTGATTTCGCCCCAAGCGATTGCGCTTCAGTTACTGGAATACTTCGTAGAACATATGGAAATCCCGATCTACATGATGGCAGTGGGCTTCTTGAAATTACCTCTTGGAGAGTACTGGATTCCCAAAATTTCATATCATTCATGGGGATAATTAATCGTTTAGAAAACACTTACGTTTCATGTGATGTTATTTACAATCCATTAGCACCTCCCGGCACCTCAGGAGGATTTTGACGTGATCACACTAACCGAAAATAGGACGAATTGGCAGAATAGGTTTACGCTTAGAAACAAGTACCAAATCCCTTGCATCGACCTCTACCGCAGAGTTACCTTCTACAACCATGCACCTCACTAATGTACCTTTCTGACTGATAACAGTCATTAATTTATCGGTACTATTTCTCATACAAACGATGTCATTCGGCTTAAAACTTTCCATATAAAAATACTCCACCCATATAAGCCACACTGATTCAGAACCTGATTATATCGGATCTCTGCACCAACGCAACACTCTAAAATATTAAAATCTGTGTATGTATTGACTCAGCAGCGCGCATTCTGGAGACCGTCTCCTTGTCGCTTAGAATTTGGTCGATCCCTGCAACGAAATTTTGCCAGCCGAGCAGTGCGGGCAACCCTAACCACTTGATTAAAAAACTTAAATAGATAGCGACAACTGAATGCAATGGCACTATGCTGCCTGCCGAAGGCAATAGCAGGACATATTTTGGAAAGCTTAACATTTTATGTTCAGGGATCAGGAAAAGACCCCTACAAGATTACGACCGTTGGAAGTGGTACTGACTTCCAGCTCAATTGCTCATGCCCTGCTGGTCGAAGCAAGGTTATCTGCAAGCATATTGCTTTTCTATTGCAAGGCGACGTTACAAATATGGTCAGTTGTAGTCCAGCCGGTGCAATGGCGCGCCTGCGTGTCCTTAGCGCGAACTCAATGCAGTTACGCGCCGCAAGCTCTGTTATAGACAGAAATCTCGCAAGGCAGAAGATGGCCAAAGCTGAGAGCCGCCACGATGGATTAGACACAATTGAGGCTGTATATGAAGCGCATGGCATCGAATTGAGTCGCGCAGGGTGGGATGTCCGTGTAGAACCGCTGAACTTTCCTCGTAAAGGGTACACACTTGGCCTTCATGGGAGTTATCGGCGCGGAAGAAAAACTTTAATTTACGTTAGCCCTAGTATCTCCCTGATTAAGGCCACAGAGGAATTCCATCAGGAAGAATGGGATTGGTCTAGCGGAGACTTGCCACCTTTTGTGATGTCGTCTGAAAGTAATGCGAAAGGCGAGTGGAAACTTCGCCCATACCCTTGGACAGTTAAATGGGACGCTGCAAAAAAGACAAGATCTTTTCGGAACGGCCCAAAGGCAATAGAATTTTTCTGGGAGTGTGTGCGAAAGACCAAACCGAGTAAGGAATAAAGAGAAGTCTTACGGTCAACATGCTAAGATTTATCGCTATTTTCAAGGCAAATTGCTTCGATCAGATTCTTGCGAAAGAAACATTCTGCTAACCGGCAGCAGCGCTGGCGAGCTATAATGGTTGGCTCAACAGAAGACTCTACCACCCCCAGCCTTCGCCATGATCCGTGCCCCGGTCCCGGTCGCGCTCCTTGGCCGCGTCCTGCTCAACCCCTTCGCTGCGGTCCATTTCCTCCCGCGCAGCTGGCTTGACGCGCCCGAGCGCCTCGCTGAGCCGGTCGCGGATATCCCGGCTGGCTTGCCGGTCTGCCCCGGTCCCGTCCCCGATGTCGCGCTCTGAGCCGCCCCGCCCGACGATCTGCGCCAGCCGGTCCTTCACGCTGTCCCTGCCCTCGTCCTCTGCCACGCCACCACGTTGGCGCTCTGCCGCTGCTCTGAGCGCAGCCAGCCCGGCAGTGACCCGGTCCTGCCCCTGATCGCGGGCAGCGCTGTAGGCATCGCGCACAGCGCCCAGCCGCTCGCGCATTTCCGCAAACGCTGCCCGCGCCTGGCGGGCAGCATGCACCACGGCCCCGCGTTCTGTCCGGGGCACATACTCCCGCTGCTCAGCGTGCGCCTCACGCATCGCCCGGCGCTCGATGGCATTGGCAGCAGGCCCGAGCTTCACCTCCGGCGCACGGTCCAGCTCTTCGGCCCGCTGCGCTTCCCCGCGCGACAAAGCCGCGCTGCGCTGCACCTCAAGCGAGCGATGATCAACCCGCTCCACCTCCCCTGCCCGCTCCAGCGCCCGGTTCTGCAGCTCGGCCCAGACCCCGCGCATCTGCTCGATCTCGACGCCGCCAGTTTTCGCGACATCGAGCACGCGGGTCTTGTCGGTCAGGCCTGTGGCTTCCAGCTTGCGGGTCGTGGTCATGATATGCGCATGATGATTGCGCTGATCGCCCTCACGATGCGGCGCATGGATCGCCACATCCACTGCCACGCGGTAACGATCCACCAGCACCTGCGCAAACTCCCGCACAATCTCAGCCCGCGCATGATCAGAAATCTCTGACGGCAGGGCCACCTCCCATTCACGGGCGGTGACAGAATTGCTGCGGGTCTCGCGCGCCTCGGCCGCGTTCCAGAGCGCTGATCTGTCCTGCGCCCAGTCCGGCGCATCAGGCGGGGTCAGAATGAAGCTCTCACGCACACCTTGCTTCGCGGTGTAGTCATGCACCCGCCCCTCGCGCTCGCAGGACACAGTCGAGGCGCTGCGATAAGCGGACGCTGCCGTGGCAGAGCGTCCTGCACTGCGTTTGATCGTCTTGACCGAGAGGTGATACGAAGCCACGCAGTCACCGCCGCGAAGACAGACAAACGCCACGCGCGCCCTCGCAATAGAGCGCGTCACACCCTTCCCGGTCCGACCGATAGCCCGCATCACGCGGAGAGGTCAGACCGGGAAGGGAAAGCGCAGGGACGTGGGCGTCGGCCAGAGACCCCGTCCTGCGCTTTGCAGCCGCACCGCCCGCATGCCGCACGCCAGGGAGGCAACGCGCAGACTGCGGAAACGGGGCTGCTGTTTGCCGGACAAGGGCACCGCGGCAAACCCGGATCTGCCGCTGGTCTCGCGGACCCGCCCCGCATCGGGGGCAGGTTCCCATAAGACCAGCGGCAGATCCGGCACGCCATCCAACTGCGCAGGTTGGCTTGGGAAGGTCTGGAAGGGGCAGAGCGCCCTTCCATTCCGGTGCAACGCGCCGGACGGGGACGCCGTCGGCGGGGGGCTTTGCCCCCGGTGAGACCGCACGCAAACTGGAGCCGAACCGAAGGTGAGCGGAAGTTTGCATAAGTGCGCCCTTGTCCTTTACAGTCCTACGGGTACACGCTAAACGAGTGCTTAGCAACTATCGGTTGTATTTCAGCATTGCTCTAACCCCCGGAATATTTTGTGACCTCTCCAGATACCAACACCGCCAAAGCCCCCGAGACTGAACTGGAACGGGCCGAGAAGCGCTACGCTCAGGCCAAAGCCCGCCTTCTCGCACTGAAGAACCGCGAAGCCACCAAGGCGCGCAAACTCGATACAAGACGCAAGGTCATCCTCGGGGGCGCACTGGTCGATCTGGCAGAACGGGATTCCAATGCCGCTGCGATGATCGAACGGCTGCTGCGCAACCTTCCCCGCGATCAGGACCGGAAAGCATTTGAGGGATGGGATGTCAGAACAGCATCCGTCTCCCCTGCCCCGGATACGGGTACCAGCACGACCTGACAGCCCAGCTGCCTTCCTGATATCGCAGCCAGGTCGCTCCGGCCCGGCTGATTCCCCCGCACACTTCATTGCCGCCGGAGTTTCCCCCCGTGCAAAAACTTATCTCCCTCTGCAGGTGGGGTCTGTGGGCTGTCCAGCTGTTGCTGGCCGCGCCCTATCTCACTGCCTGGCTGCTGGTCTGGATCTTTATCAGCCTGATCATCAGCACGACCGTTTCGACCTTTCTGATTTTCGGGATCTGGAATGAGCCGCCCGGCACACGCGGATCGCATTCGCTGGTGCTGATCCCGCTGATGGTGCTGGGCGCTTTGCTGGCCCTGCGCGACTGGGCAGAACGCACCGGGATCAGCCTCTGGTGGCAGCGGAGCCCCCCGGACAGCCATGGATCGGCGCGCTTTGCCTCCCGACGCGAGCGCGCCATCTGGCAACGTGGCGACGGGCTGCTGATCGGGCGCGATACCGACACCGGCAAGCTGCTGCGCTATGACGGGCCTGCGCATCTTCTGACCCTCGCCCCCACACGGGCCGGGAAAGGCGTGGGCACTGTCATCCCCAACCTGCTGACGGCTGAACGCTCGGTTCTGGTGATCGATCCCAAAGGCGAGAATGCCCGGATCGCAGGCGCGGCACGCCAGCGCTTTGGCCGTGTTCATATCCTCGACCCGTTCGGCGTCACCGGCCTGCCCTCTGCGGCCTACAACCCGCTCGATCTTCTCTCTGCCACCAGCCCCGATCTGGGCGAGGATGCGGCCTCTCTGGCAGAAGCGCTGGTCATGGACCCGCCCGGACAGGTCTCGGAAGCGCATTGGAATGAAGAAGCCAAAGCCCTGCTCTCCGGGCTGATCATGTTCGCAGTCGCCCATGAGGATCACGGGCGCAGGACACTGGCCACTGTGCGGGAATATCTGACCCTGCCGCCCGAGAAATTCCGCGCGCTGCTGGAACTGATGCAGGACAGTGACGCGGCGGGCGGTCTGATCGCGCGCGCGGCCAACCGTTTCCTTGGCAAGGCCGACCGGGAAGCCGCCTCGGTCATGTCCTCGGCGCAGCGCCACACGCATTTTCTGGATAGTCCCCGGATCGCGACAGTGACGGCGCGCTCAGATTTCCGCTTCGCGACACTCCGCCATGAAGTCACATCCGTGTTTCTGGTGCTGCCGCCCAATCGTCTCGACGCCTATAGCCGCTGGCTGAGGCTGCTGGTGGCGCAGGCATTGCAGGACATTGCCCGCGACGCAGAGGCCGCTCAGAGCGCCGCTGAGCGCCTGTCAGCCCCCACGCTGTTCCTGCTCGATGAATTCGCCGCCCTTGGCCGTCTGGAGGCTGTGGAGCGCGCTATGGGGCTGATGGCAGGCTATGGGCTGCAACTCTGGCCGATCCTGCAGGATATGAGCCAGCTCAGAGACCTCTACGGCGCGCGGGCCAATACCTTCATCGCCAATGCCGGGGTGCTGCAGACCTTCGGGGTGAATGATTTCGAGACGGCGAAATGGCTCAGCCAGATGATCGGGCAGGAAACCACCGGATATCAGAGCCAGAGCTACAAGCCGGGCGATATGCCGTCCGTCACCAGCAATGTCACTGCGCGCGATCTGATGACCCCCGATGAGATCATGCAGATCCCCGCTGACATGCAGCTTCTCCGGATACAGGGCCAGCCCATGATCGCGGCCCACAAGCTGCGCTTCTTCGCAGACCGTGAATTCAACACCCTCTACACGCCTCAGCCCCGCTGACCAGACACAGGACAGATAAAACACAATGCCGGACCAGCACACTGCCCCTGCCCTCTCAGACACCGATCTGCGCGAAACCCTTGATCTTCTCAGCACTGTCGTTGCCAGCGTCTCGGACCGTATGGACAGCCAGACACAGGCCATAGACCGCATGGCCAAAACCGCCGCTGAAACCCGGCAGGCGGCTTTCGCTGCCCGTGCTCAGACCGATCCGGAGATGTTTGCAGACCAGATCAACACGCATATCAAGGGAACCTTCGCAGCGTCCGTGAATGCGCAGGCCGGGATGGTGAGACTGCTGGGTGAAGAAATCCGTCGTCTGGGAGCGCTTGAAAGCGATCATGATCAGGTCCGCAGAAACCTGCTCATACGAATTCAAAGCGAAAAGAACGAAGTGGA
>NZ_MJAP01000021.1 GCF_001884735.1 Natronohydrobacter thiooxidans
AAATGCCATGAGCTGCTCAAGGGTCATGCCATCTTCGGCATAGACATCCAACAGGGTAGGGGCCACGGCTGCAAGTTTCAACCGCTGCTTCACGACTTGCGGCGTCACGAAGAAGGCCGCGGCAATCGCTTCATCGCCTTGACCCTTCTCGCGCAAAGCCACGAAGGCACGGAACTGATCAAGCGGATGCAACGCGACGCGCTGCATATTCTCAGCCAGTGAATCGTCTTCCGCCAGGATGTCAGAGCCAGCTTCGCGCAGAATGCAGGGAATGGGTGCTGTCTTGGCCAGCCGCTTCTGCTTCACCAGCAAAGCCAGGGCCTGAAACCGCCGCCCGCCCGCGGGGATTTCATACAGGCCGGTCTCAGAGCCATCGTCATTCAACACCGCTCGTACGCTCAAGCCCTGCAACAGGCCGCGCCGCGCGATATCCTCGGCCAGTTCTTCAACCGACACGCCAGCCTTGATGCGCCGCACATTGGACTGGCTGAGCATCAGCTTGTCGAAAGGGATGTCCTTGGATACGGACAGGGTGATTTTCGAGGCAGATTTCGCCATCAGGTCTTCTCCACGACGGGCGTCGGAAGCCACTCTCCCGATCTCACTTCCCGTCACCCTCAAACCAACACTCCTTTCACTCTATCTGTCGCTTGATCATCGGGCGGTGCGGGGAGTTCACAGCTGTGAACTTCGTTGATCGGACAGCCGACAAAGAGAATGTTCACAGCTGTGAACATCATGCCGCAGTCCGCTGAGACATCAGCGCCATGACCATCGGCCCGCAAGAGAACTCGCCCGCAGCCGCCTTGGAAGTCAGCGCACGGAGGTATCCGCCGGGCGATCTGATGTCGGCAAAGCGTTCCAGCATTGCGACGACAACAATCGAGGCTTGCTCGGGTCCCATGAAGCACTGCGCTTCTTCCCAGGCGGATGCACTGATCCCCATCGCAGGGCGAACATGGCATGCAGCGTCGAAGAGTTGATGCCAGTGCCTGACCTCGCCTTGGTAGAAGGTTTTAAGCGACGGGCAGCTTGCGATCACCAGATGGAGCGGGATCTTTGGTAAGGGTCTTGTGCCCGCCTCCTCTACGTCGGCAACAGGTGCTTCCATATCATTTTCTCGCACATCGGCCGCGCCCTTGCCTTTTTCTAAGGCAGGTTCAAAATCTATAGAGTCCTTATTTGAATTATGATGGTGACGCTCAAAACGGGCATCATTGGTGTTCATTTCTTCTGTTTCAGGACCATCAATGACGTTGCGTGCCTGATCGAGACAGGCTTCAAGGTTGGCACGGTGGGCCGAGAGGTCCTCAAGGGTGAGCTTACGGCGAAGGGCCCGTGCTATCACGGCGGCAGTGTGGCGGAGCTGATCCCAGAGCCCAAGGCCTGGCTGGATTTCCTCGCCGAACTCCGCCAGGGCCGCGAGATCGCGCCGCATGAGGCTCACGACCTCCCGCAGTCGCCGAACACGGTCTTCTGCCGCGCGCACAACCTCTGCAGCCCGCGCGACCTCCTCGGACCGGCAATAGAGTGGCGAGAGGTCGAAGCCGAAGGCTACGCGATCTTCACCATGCTTGCGGACATAGCGCTTCCCATTGGGACTATCGCGCCGGATAAGCAAGCCAGCGTCCACCAGACGGGCAAGATGGCGACGCATGGTAGAGCAGGGCATACCGTTCAGCCGCTCGCAGATCGCCTTGTTGGACGGGAAGACGACCATCTCGGCATTCCCGCCAAGCGCATCGTCCGGAAAGAAGCTGAGAAGCCCCTGCAGAACCGTCAGATCGCGCTCGGAAACCCCAAAGGCGGCCTGTGCCTTGGACAGCTCGCGCAAGAGCTGCCACTTGTTGACGGGCTTGCCGGGAACAGACGCCTCAGCACGCTCAATCACGCGTAGATGGGCATGCGATATCGGCCGCATAAACGGCGAAATTGGTGTGTACTCCATGATTTCATTCACGAAGGCATAGAAAATCTGTTCCGCGAATCAGATATGACTTGCGGTTTGCGCGCTGGCCCACTACCTTGAAAGTGCTAAGATCAAAGTTGGGGTCTCGTGGAGCGCAAGCTTTGCGGGACCTTTTCTTTAGCCTGTACCGTGCCTCCTTTTTGTTGCTGCTCTGCCTCTCTTCATGGCTCGCGTTTCCAGCGATCATGAAGCTCTTCGAGGACGTCCTGCGCATGGGCGTTGAGCCACTGCGCAAAGGCATCGTCCACATCCGTAAGATCCAGCCTGAGTGCTCGGGCTGACCTCTTGATGGCGCCCGCAGGCG
Source organism: Natronohydrobacter thiooxidans (assembly GCF_001884735.1). Classification (GTDB taxonomy): domain Bacteria; phylum Pseudomonadota; class Alphaproteobacteria; order Rhodobacterales; family Rhodobacteraceae; genus Roseinatronobacter; species Roseinatronobacter thiooxidans_A. The sequence goes on from NZ_MJAP01000021.1 coordinate 2,274, forward strand.
CACCATTGATCAATAAGGGCGTCGTTTTCGATCTTGGTTTCTTGCCAAGAGAAGGACCTTTGGTCTTTTTCACATGGCGAGCAACGGCTTCAAACGCCGCGACCGAAGGGTCAACCTGGGGCTCCTCTTCGGCCTGTTCGCGTGCAGCCGCTTTGCCACGGGCATCACTCGCAACCCGGCAAAGCTCCTCCACATCCATGCCGGCGTCGGAGAGTTCCTTTGCCAGCGATTCCCATCTGGGGCGCCCGATGCCGTGAGCCGATCCGATCGCTTGCGCCAAAGCAGTCCCGATCGCCTTGGCAACCGAGATCGACATCGACACCGCAGAACGGGTCGCATTCAGCACTTCCGCAATCTGAGCCTGCGAGCCAAAGCCGCTGTCGAGAAGCTCCAGCGCGAAAAGGGCGCGTTCGATGTAGCTAAGGTCGCGCCTTCCAGTGTTTTCGGAAACTTGGGCGCGCAGCGCAGCTGTATCGTCCAGGTTCGCGATAAGCGCTCGCACCTTATTGACCTTGTCGGAGGCACGAATGGCCTCGAGACGGCGGCGTCCATATACGAGGAGATAGCGATTGGTCTCGGTCGGGTGGCGCCTTACAAGAATAGGGACGGTCTGGCCGTTCTGCTCGATCGACGCGCGCAGATCATTCACATCCTTGGGATCGAGGCGATCTGAATACCTCTCGTCCTGGATCTCGACCGGATCAAGTTCCCATACATGGTGAGCATCCACAGCGTCGCGCGCCGAGCGAAGCGCCCGATTGCTGGACATCATGTTGCCCGGGGCAGGGGGTGTGCCCGCCGCTGCGAGGCTGTCGAGCATGGTCATGCGCTTTTTCTTGCTGTCGCTCATCAACGCCCCCAAGTCTTCTGGATGAGCTGGGCAATCTCGTCGTTGACAGCATTCAAGCTTTCGATTGCCCGATCATAGGTCGTCCTTGTGAAGGCACTCCGTTCGACCTCGTACAGGGTCTGCTTGGTCAGACCGGCATCCGAGATGGCCGTCGACTTGAGCATCGGCGCGTTCAGGACCTTGTCGCCATACATCGTCCGCAGGAAGGCGACGATGCGGTTCTGTGGCGCGTCCGTCGGCTCGTAGCGGGTCAAGAGATAGCGCATCCAGTCATGCGACATGTCGGCCCCACTATCGGCGATGACGTCCATCAGGTCAGCGGTCATTCGGAGAAACTGGCTCATCGACATCACGTCGAGCATCTCCGGATGGATCGTCACGAGAACCCCCGTCGCAGCAGACAGCGCGGACATGGTCAGAAAGCCAAGCTGTGGCGGGCAGTCAATCACGACCACATCGTAACGCTCATCGACCTGCGCTAGCGCCTCCTTTACGCGAAAGAAGAACAACCCCGCGTTGCCGCGAGAAAGTGCCCGCGGTGTCTCGTGCTCGAACTCCATGAGTTCAAGGTTGCCGGGAATCAGGTCGAGATTCGGGATATAAGTCTTTCGGATAACCTCTGCGATCGGGACCGGCTCTTCATAACGAATCGCGTCGTAGAGCGTGCCACCATTCATCAAGTCGAACTCCGGCTGAACCCCATGTAGGGCCGTCATCGAAGCCTGCGGATCAAGGTCGATCGCCAGGACACGGTACCCCTTGAGGGCCAACCGTTGCGCGAGATGCGCCGAGGAGGTCGTCTTTCCGGATCCGCCCTTGAAGTTCATCACGCCGATGATCTGCAGATGATCGCCTGCGCGTCGACCAGGCAAGTAGTCTCCGGGTTTGCGCGCGGTTTTCTCTAGCAGAACCCGCAGGCTATGGATGTCGTCAGCAGAGTAGTGCCGCCGGTTCCCCGATGAGATTTCTGGGGATGGCCCCTTGCCATCCAAGTGGAGCTTTCTGAGATATGAGTCGTTGACGCCCAACAGAGATGCAGCTTCCCCAGAGGTGAATTTGCGCATAGTCTTGGACGCATCAGGCGGAAACAGGCTCTCACGCTGCGAATGCAGTTGCGCCGCCAGCAACTCAGAGTGCTGACGGATCACGGCGTTCAGGTCTTCATGTGTATCGGTTCTGCTCATCTGTCCTCGCGCCACCCTGTTTTCTATCTGGGGCGTGTTCACGGATTTCGGCGTTTAGTCGCCCTTTTCCGTGACTATTGCCTGACCAACTAGATTCGTGCAAGCACTTTCTAAATCTGGTGTCAGCCGCTTTGTGACTCACAAGAAGAGCTTAAGTGCGAGCGCGGGCTTGCCCATGCAAGCAGTCTGATATACATAGAAAGACGTATATCCGCTCAGGAGGCTACAATGCAGGTCGCAAAATGGGGCAACTCGCTGGCCGTCCGCTTGCCCGCTGAGCTTGTTCGGGAGCTTGGCCTCAAGGAAGGCGATCAGATCGACTTGGTCAAGGATGACGGCCATGTAAGAGTCCGTCGGCTGGCGCGTGCGGATGAAGTGCTCACGGGTCTTCGCCGCTTCCGGGGTAAACTTCCTGCCGCAGACCGCCTGAGCCGCGACGAAGCGCATGAGCGCTGAATTCGCGGACACCAATGTTGTCCTTTACCTGCTCGAAGACAGCCCGAAGGCTGATCGCGCCGAGGTTATCCTGGGGCAGGGGCCCCGGATCAGCGTTCAGGTCCTGAACGAGACGCTGGTGAACTGTCGCCGCAAGGCTGGCCTCAGTTGGGAGGAAGCAGGGGCGTTTCTCGAGGGCGTTCGCGCCTTGTGCCCCGTCGAAGATCTGACCCTTCAGACCCATGACGTGGGCCGCGCCTTGGCGGAACGTTACGGCTTCTCGATCTACGATGCGATGATCGTGGCCAGCGCTTTGGTAGCGGGCTGCACCACGCTGTGGAGCGAGGACATGCAAGATGGCCTGCTGGTGGAAGGCCAGCTTCGCATCATCAACCCCTTTGCGTGAGCGGACAGATTCTGAGCATGGCGCTGACCAAAGCCTTGTAATCCTTCCATGTCGTGGAGCATTTGCAAGGTAGCTCGGCTACTCAAGCAGCCCAAGCCGCTCAGCCCGCTCCAACAACATCTTCACAGATGACGGCTGCCAGCTTGTCCGCCCACGCGGCGTCCGCTCCCGCATCTTCTCGAGCCTGGCGCAGATCTCCTGCAGCGTGATCTCCGGGTTCGCTCCCTTGATTCCGGCGACGATGGCTGGCAGGCGGTCGTCCGTCTCGCGGCGACCGGCGCGGCCCAGCACGGTTTCCTCCAGGAACCCATCGCGTACATAAGCCTTCACGGCGCGCAGCAAGCGGCTTTGCGTCCAGCGCCGATCATCGGGCAAGGGACCATTGATGATGCGCACCACATCTTCCCAAGCCAACTCGGGCCGCAGGCGGCGGACATGGGGCACCCAGTCCTGCGCCGTCTCGTTCAGTCGCTCCATGTAGCTGTTCTGCCGTGCCAAGCGCACCTTGCGCAGCGCCGCCGGATCCCGGGCCCGCAGGCCCGGATTGCCGCCGATGCGGCCCTTCGTCCGGGCACTTGTCAAGCCTGCCTTGGTGCGTTCGCGGATCAGGGCGCGCTCGAACTCGGCTGCGGCACCCAGGACCTGCAGCGTGAACTTGCCTTGCGGGGATGCGGTGTCGATCGGGTCCTGAATGGAACGAAAGAAGGCGCCCTTCGCCTCCAGCCGCTCGATCACCTCCAGCAGATGCGATAATGAGCGGGCAAGACGGTCAATGCGCATCACCACCAGCGTATCGCCCTTGCCGATCCGTTCCAATACCCGCGCCAGCACCGACCGCGCGCGATTTCCGCCCGAGGCCTGTTCTTCATGAATCTCAACGCAGGCTGCGGGTTTCAGGGCCTGCGACTGGGGCAGGGGGGTGTGATCTTTGGTCGAGAGGCAGGCATAGCCGATCA
>NZ_MJAP01000022.1 GCF_001884735.1 Natronohydrobacter thiooxidans
TGGCTGCATTTCGGGCGGATCACGTTCGGGCCAGTGTTCACGGGCGTCACCCGCGACGGCAAACGCGCGCGGGGCACACGGCTCAATGACAAGCATGTCGCGCGGCTGATCAAGACCTGCGTGCTGAAAGCGGGCCTGCGCCCCGACCTGCCCGATGCCGAGCGGGTGAAGCTCTATTCCGGCCACAGCTTGCGCGCGGGCCTGGCCAGCAGCGCGGAAGTGGATGAGCGCTATGTCCAGAAACAGCTCGGCCATGCCAGCGCCGAGATGACCCGCCGCTACCAGCGCCGCCGCGACCGATTCCGTGTGAACCTGACCAAGGCGGCAGGGTTGTGAATTTATGCCTGCCCCTGCGCCCACAGACTGACTACGGCCGGGACATGCCCTCATTGACACCTGTTTTCAGGAAATACTCAGGAGATACCGCGTTGATCTGCCACCTTCGGTCCCTCGACGCACTGCGCCGATTGCTTCCAATTCAGCCAGGTCACGTGTCGCTGTCGCCAGAGAGACGCCAGCAATCCGTGCATAGGGGCCAGCACTGATACCCTCTGCCACGCGCCGCGGCCCTTCGGCGAAGAGACGGCGCAATACCTTTTCACCCCTTTGGGGAAGGTTCGCAAAGCGCATGAAATACCCATTGCGCAGGACCAGAAACCGAGCTTCGGCCTCGGCCTCGACGATCCCGGCCGTCAGCCGCTCAAGGAACCACAGAACAAATGCTGTGCCATCAATGTACTCACCAACCGCCTTTCGCCCAGCCTGTAGTGCCCGGTAGTAGCCCTTTTTGTCAGCCTCGATCTGGCGCGACAGCGAAAACGGCAAAGCGGCATCCTGCGCGAAGATATATTCAACAAGCGCCCGACCTATCCGTCCATTGCCATCGCTGAACGGGTGAATGGATTCAAACCAAAGATGGGCCAATGCCGCACGAACCGGTACCGGGCGACTGTCAGATTCAAGGCTGGTCAAAAACTCCTGCATCATGAAAGCAATGCGATCATGTGGCGGGGCCGAGTACAGAACCTTCTCCTTGCCAGCCCACGCCCCTCGCACAATTACAATAGGGAAGCTGCGCCACCGCCCCTTATCTTCCAGATCGACACCATGAAACAAAAGTTGGTGCCAACGAAACAGACGGTCTTCCGAGAGTGCCCCCTGCCCTTCCCTGGCTTCCAGCATCAGGGTGGCAATCGCGTCTGAGCGCCGCTGTGGCTCTACGCCCCGATGGGCCAAAGATGCCACGACGGATGCTTCGATATCCTCCGCACGAAGAGCCGCCCCCTCGATTGCGAAGCTGGCGACGGCTTCGTTGGTCACCGCCCGCAGAAAGGTTTCACGCCGCTCTTCCGCGCTCAAAGCCATCTGCAACCCTGTGATGGATCCCAAACGCGCGGAAAATTCTGCAAGCGGGCCTTCGGTTGCCGCCGCATCATGTCGAAAGTTTGGCCAGGCCGGTGTTTGCCAGATATCCATGAGGGGAATATGTCAGATATTCTCCTCATATTCCAGCGCAGGATGATGGGAATGACGAGGCTATTCGCATCATCTGACCCTGTGATGCAGCGTAAGACCGACATCTAAGGCTTATCCATCAATGCAAACGGTCGTTTATTGGTGGTATCCGTAACTGCAAAAGACAGGATTTGATGCCCCTGATCGGCTATGCCTGCCTCT
>NZ_MJAP01000023.1 GCF_001884735.1 Natronohydrobacter thiooxidans
GTCCTGCGCGACGAGAACGGCTACCGTGTCATGGACACGGAATGGCACCGCATCACCTGCTTCAACGGTCTCGGTAAGACGGTCGCGGAGCATTGCGAAAAGGGCATGAAGGTCCTCGTCCATGGCCGCATCCACTACACCAAGTGGATCGACAGCATGGGGAACGACCGCTACGGCTGCGAGATCATCGCCGAAAAAGTCGACTTCCTGAGCCGCCCGAAGTCGGCCGAGAGCGAAAACCCCGAGTTGGTCGACCGCGACGACGAGATCCCGTTCTGAAGAGAACGGGGACTCCCCCTCGGGCCCGGCGGGGAAACCCGCCGGGTTCGCTACATTGCTGCCAGGTCGCGTGGAGCCCATGCTGACAAATGCTGCGGCGCGCATGAACGGCGGCTATTCAGCGGGATATCTTGTCGCGCGTTACCGCTTGATGGACCAAACCATGGCTGTTTCGTATCCCGCAGCTTCAAGCATCTCGATCTTGGACCGCCACCCGGCAGGGCATACCACAAATGCGGCCGCCATGCCTCGGTCCGCAAAGGCAGCCTCGGCTGCGCGCAGAAGCGTGGTTGCGCCCTCACCATCGTTTGCAAGAACTGCAGCATCGGCCAGGTCCGGGTGGTAATAGTCGTCAATGACACCTGTTCCGGTGATGTCGTGCGCAGGTGGAAAATGAAGCCGTGACGCAGGCTGCGCGATCACGTATCCACTCAGCTCTTCCGGTGCTCCCAAAACCATCATGTCCCGGTCACGCAACGTCAAGCTTCGCTTCATCCAGCCGGAGAATCTGGTGTCCGCATCGGAATGCTGTTCCCAAAAGGGGTCTATCCCGAAGAGGATCCGCTTGTTCTCTGCTGCCCGCGTTACGATGCCCGGAACGTCAGCCTCGGTGGCCAGACGGACTTCGGAGGGGCGTCCGGCATTGCCCAGATCGGTTCGGGACAGGTAGAGCGTCAGCGGGGCGTAGTTGCGTCCCCGAAAAACGTCTCGCCAAGGCTCGCCAGCTACATAGGTGGACAGGAGTATCTTTGCGCCTGCCTCCTTCAGCGCACGTTCTGCCGCTGCCACCAAGACATCGATCGTGCCCTCAGGCGCGCCAGGCGCGACAGCACTGTCGGGTAGGAGTAGCCCCGGTTCGCCCTGTCTGCCAGCATAGATCGGCGGCACCGGAAGAAGCATCGAGTGAATCACACCAGTGATCGCTCCTTCATGCTCGGATACTTGCCATATCTGGCGGAACGGCTGCTGTTCGGCTGTCAGCGCGAATGTCAGCGCCTTTTCAATCTGTGCCGGGGCATCCGCAGCCATCCTCCACAGGATCGGGTCGATGGCATGACGCTCCTCGGCGTCCAACAGAAGAAGATCGACAAGACGGGGAATATCAGCGGTGGTGGCGGTGCGAACGGTGTGTGACATCTAACTCATCCTCATGGCATGGCGTGGGGCCGCAACCCTGTATCGCGACAGTCCGCTCGTTTGACAAAACAGGATATGTGCGAGAGCATTTAGAAAACCTAACGCCTTGGACGTCGTTGATGAAGCAGATGAACCTCAATTCGCTCAGGGCGTTCGCTTGCGTGGCGCGACACTGCAACCTTCAGCGCGCTTCGGAAGAACTGAACCTGACGCGGGGCGCTGTTTCCCAAAGGATCAAGCAACTCGAAATCGACCTCGGCGTGATTCTCCTGGAACGTCAATCCCGGGGCGTAAAGCTCACCCCCGAAGGTGTGCGCTGTCAAAAGGCCGTCGATAAAGCCATGGCCACGCTCGAAACAATGTTTGCCGAGCTTGGGCAGGAACGAAGGCAGGTCACGCTTCACCTCGGGTCCTCAACAGCGGCAAAATGGCTGATGCCGCGCATGGAAACCTTTGCCACCCGATTTCCTCGTATCTCGCTCAGGACCGAGGTTCACACTCAGCAGTTGTCACGCGACCTCGCCCGCAACGAGATAGCGATATGGCCGGGCAAAGCATCCGATCCAAGGCCGTTTCAGAATGCGCGGCGATTGACCGACATCCGCCTTGTTGCCGTATGCAGCCCGGACTTCCCCAGGCCCAATTGGCCGATGGAGTTGGAGACAGTCCTGAGCTTGCCGCTGCTTCAAGACGCGCATCGCACATGGGAAGCTTTGATCGCGGCAACCGGGCATCGTGCTCGGCACAAGCTGCTGAATTTCGACAGGTCTGCATTGGCCCTGAACGCAGCAATAGAGGGGCACGGCATCGCCATCGCCCCAACCTACATTGTCGAAAACGATGTTTTGCGGAACCGTCTGGTAGAGGTATGGGTCAGCCCTGAACTGCCGAGCGAACAGCTCTTCATTTCCTGGTCGCGAGAGCATGTGAGACAACCGGAAGTGCACCGGGTTGTGGAGTGGATCGCCTCAGAATTTCATGGAAAGCAGGCGCTGGAAAACCGTTGATGAACGGCAAGAAGGTCCCGCACTGCTGTCTTTCATACCAAGGTTTTGAGAGTGAGAGAAAGGTTGGTTGCTTTCGCGACAGGTTGAGGGCTGGGAGAGTGGCTCCCGGCGCCTGTCACGGAGGAATACCGATGGGCGTTGTGGAAGTTCTGGATCCGGTTGCACCGGCGCGGGCAGGTGGCTGGAAAGTGGATGTGAGCCGGGGTGAGCGGAACGGGCGGGTGTCGTCCGAATGGTTTAACCGGCCGGATGATGAGCGGTATCTGTCGCTCGATGATCTTTGGGCCAATGTGAAGGGCCGCTCTGAGCGCAGCCGGAGCCGGGTCGTGCAAATGGCGGATATCCGGGTCGAGGCCGCGCGCGACAACCCCGAGCGGCTACACCTGATGCTGCCGAAAGCGCATGAACCTGTTGCGCCCACGCACTGGGCGTTCGGCCAGCTTGCCAGCATCGTCGGCGCCCCGGCGTCCTATCTGCGGCAGCTGCCCGCGCCGCTGGCGGGGATCAACCTGCAATACGGCCTGACCAACCACCGCGCCGAGCAGGTGAAAACCTTCGAGACCGAAGATGGCCGCACCGAATTGCGCGCTGTGACCGGACCCGACTATGGCCGCATCCACGATTTCGAGCTGGTCGAGGCGGTGCAGTGCATCGCGGGCAATGGCACGGGCGACACGCGCTGGAAAGTGCCGGGCGTGCTCGACTGGTCGACCGGGGTCTACAACCCCGATGTCGAGATCAGCCGCGACACGACCACGCTCTACGCCTCGGACCGCGATGTCTTTCTGTTCCTGGTCGATGATCGCAACCCGATCGAGGCGGGCAAGCTGCCCGATGGCTCCCCCGATCTCTACTTCCGGGGCTTCTATTGCTGGAACTCCGAGGTGGGCGCCAAAACCCTCGGCATGGCAAGCTTTTATCTGCGCGCAGTGTGTCAGAATCGCAATCTGTGGGTGCGCCGTGTCGGCGCGATCAATTGAGTGAAGGAGACTTCTCAGGAAACCAAGAATAGCCTGATGCCCACCCGACTTACCTTGGCCAGAAATGGCTGCGACCGGGAAACCGGCGGGGGACAATAGCATGTCGGGAAAAGGCGTCATCCGGGCCGAAACCACTGTGGGCTATCGGGACGTCAGGGCAAGACGTGTATGGTGAATGCTGGATTGCGTGAAACCCAGATCAGGGACTTTATCGCGGGTCGTGACGCAGCAGTGGTTGACGCGTCATGCCGTGTGAAGGGCGGGGTACCCCATGAGACCCGCCTAAGCTTGGTCGCACGGCCCACCCTTCGTCGAAGGGCCAATGATCGAACGGGTCACCTAACCACGTCGTCTCTCACTGATCGTGTAAACACGGGATCGCCTAAGCGGGCATCGTCACGATGACCCGTAGGGCGACGGAGCCGCCATATTAGCCAAACGCCCGGGGTAATGCCCGGGACAGCCATCTTCGGGTGGACGGGCACGGGTGAAACCAATCGGGCAACCGGATGGGGAATCCTCTCTGCGCGGGTGAAGGGCGGCGCGTTTGCCGGGTCTTTCAACTTCATGACGGAGGTATGCTGATGCAACCGCACACCGTAGAGAAGAGACTGGACTCAATCATTGACCTGTCTCGCCAAGGAAAACGTATCAACGGCCTGTTCAGGCTGCTTGCGGCCCCGACCCTCTGGGAACGGGCATATGAGCAGATCGCCCCCAACAAAGGGGCACTGACACCGGGCTCTGACCCTGAAAACACTCTGGACGGCTTCTCGCTGGAAAGGATGCAGAGGGTGATGGGCGCGGTGCTGGATGGGACCTATCGTTTTTCTCCGGCGCGAAGGCAATATATCCCCAAGGCCAACGGGAAGAAACGCCCGTTGGGCATTCCCACTGCGGATGACAAGCTGGTGCAGGCGGCAGTGAAGATCGTGCTCGAACATGTATATGAGCCGGTATTCTCTGACCAATCGCACGGTTTTCGCCGGGGGCGGTCGTGTCACACGGCCCTGACCGAAATCAGGCGCACATGGCACGGCATGAAGTGGTTGGTCGAGGTCGATATCGTTGGCTATTATGACAATATCGATCACGACATCCTGCTGGATTTGCTGCGCAAGCGTATCGATGACGAGCGCTTGTTGCGGTTGATCCGGCGGATGCTCAAGGTCGGCTACCTCGAAGACTGGAAGTTCCACAGGACTTTCAGCGGTGCCCCGCAGGGCGGAGTGATCTCGCCGATCCTTGCCAACATCTATCTTCATGAGCTGGATCAGTTCATGGTGGGGGTGAAGGCGCGGTTCGACCGGGGACAGGCAAGGCGGCGTAGCGCCACCTATCTGGAAACCTCCAAGCAGATCCAGATCCGCCGCAGAATGATCGAGCGTCGGCGTGCCAATGGCAACGAGGAAGAAATTCCCCGGCTGATCGCAGAAATCAGGGAATGGGAGCGACGGCGGCTTGAAAAGCCGTCGCTTGATCAACTCGACCCGACTTACCGTCGACTTCGTTACTGTCGTTATGCCGATGATTTTGTCATCGGTGTGATCGGCAGCAAAGAGGATGCCCGCAAGATTTTGGCAGAAGTCAGCGCTTATCTGGCTGAAACGCTGAAACTTGAGGTGTCTGCGGAGAAAAGCGGGATCAGGAAGGCCGATGAGGGGGCTTTGTTCCTCGGCTATCAATTGAAGACCTACGGCGATGGCCGGACGAAACGGATGGTGAAAGGCGGACGTGCCGTAACCATGCGGATCGCGGATGATCGCATGCAGCTTCATGTGCCGGTGGACAGGCTTGCCCGCTTTGCAGAGCGCAATCGTCTCGGGAATCTCAATACCAATCGGGGCGAGGCGCGTTGTGAGGTGATCAATAACTCGGACGTTGCAATCCTGACCGGATACAATGCCATGCTTCGGGGGGTGGCCGAATACTACAAGCTCGGCACGCTCTGGAAACGGCAGGTCGGACGGCTTCACCATCTCTGGTGGTGGAGTTTCATGAAGACCCTGTCCCGCAAGCATAAATGTTCGGTCAAGGTGACAGCGGAGAGGCTTCGGAATGGGGATAGCCTCGGCCTGTGGTATGAGGGTCGCAACAAGCGACGTTTCATGCCGATGTTCCGCCTGAAAGATGTTCGGCCAACACCGGCACTTTCGCATGTCGACCGGGAAGCACTGCCGCATCTTTACTTCGCGGGTCGGAACGACATTGTCGACCGGCTGCGCGCGAGGGTGTGCCAGACCTGCGGTTCGGTGGATGTGTCGCTGGAGGTGCATCACGTTCGGAAGATGAGCGACATGAAGGGCACCACACTGTGGACCCAAGTCAAGGCGGCCCGGACGCGTAAGCGTGTCGTGCTCTGCCGCGACTGTCATGTCGCGCATCACGCCGGGCGATTGCAGGAAAGACTGGATAAATGTGCAAACGTAGGAGCCGGATGATGGGAAACTATCACGTCCGGTTCCGTGGGAGGGGTAGAGGATCATCCCATCGGGAACCCTCGCCCCTACCCGACGGCGTCGAGGATTTTCAGGA
>NZ_MJAP01000024.1 GCF_001884735.1 Natronohydrobacter thiooxidans
CCTGTCCCCGCAACCAAAATCCACCATACAATCAATACACTACGCCCCGCCACCCAGCGGGGCTTTCGCATGTCCGCAGCCCGTCTCCGCGCAGTGTCCGTGTTGGCAGTGAAAATAATCCACCGCAGAGTCGCGCAGGGCAGGGGGAGCCAAGTTGCGGAAGATGGTCTCGTTGAGCAACTCGTCGCGCATGCTGCCGTTGAAGCGCTCGACGAAGCCATTCTGCATCGGCTTGCCCGGTGCGATGTAATGCCATTCGACCTGGTGTTCGGAGCACCATCGCAGGATCGCGTTACTGGTCAGTTCGGTCCCGGTGTCGCTGACAATCATGCCAGGCTTTCCGCAGCGCTCGATCAGGGCCCTCAGTTCACGCGCGACTCGGCGCGCTGCTATCGAGGTGTCATCGTGCGATCCGCGCTGACGATGTGGCAGGCCCGCCGCTCCGGCCGGCCAGGTTTGTGGCCGCTGCAGCTCACGCTGACAGCAGCCACAAACCTTAGACAATTCGGACGCTCCGCGCGCATCGGCGGTTCCCAAAAACGGGCGCAGGAGTAAAACACAATGGATATCCATTGGGAGTTATGGAATGGACACCCCCTGCGGCATCGATGTGCAATGATGGAGAGATTCGACGCTGTTTGAGTAGGCGTTCATGTCGGAAATTTCCAATGGATCCTGAACTCGGCAGAACAGACAGCACCTGGATCAGGACGTTACTTGCTCTTCCTGTTCGTAGCGGAGGCATCACCAAGGCCAAGCCTCGCTGCATGCCAGGAGGCTTCCGCACGCGAGGAAATGCCGAGCTTGCGATAGATATCCTTGATATAGCCCGCCACGGTGTTCACTGAGATTCCCAGCGTTTCGGCGACCTCGCCGTTTCGCAGACCCCGCCCGATCAGACCCAGCACCTCTCGCTCACGCCCTGTCAGATCATCGTCCGGGGCGGCCGGGCCTGTTCGCTTGAAATGCTCCATGATCCGACGCGCGACCGAAGGTGAGAGTGCGGGAATGCCTTCCGACACTTGCTTGAGTTGGCGGACAAGCAGATCTTGAGGCTGCTCCTTGAGAAGATAGCCCTGCGCGCCGGCCGAGAGCGCACCGACGATTGAAGCGTCATCGCCCATCACCGTGGTCACGACGCAGACCGTCTGGGGGCGGATGAGGCGCAGATTGCGCAACACGTCGAGACCGGACCCATCCGGCAGGCCGAGATCGATGAGCGCAATGTCATAATCGCGCGCCGCCACCTGTTCGATGCCGGCGCGCATGCTCGCCGCCTCATGGATATCGCAATCGGGAAAGGCCGCGCTGACGATCTCTGTCAGCCAGCGGCGGGTTTCGCTCACATCCTCGACGATGAGTATTTTCGTCATTGGGTATACCGTACACTATCTATCACGAACCGCGCCTCGATACGGGTGCCCTCGGCCCCGCTCGTGACATCGAATTGACCGCCCAGGCCCGTCACGCGCACCTGCATGTTGGCCAGGCCATTGCCGGCCTGGACGCTGCCGGGATCGAAACCGCCGCCATCGTCGGCGACGGACAGGATTATGGACTTACCATCAAGACGAATAGCGATGTCGATCATTTCAGGCTGTCCATGCTTGAGCGCGTTCTGCACCGCCTCGCGGACGACCGAGCGCACCGTATGGGCGGCGGCAAGCGGCAGGATCGCAGGACCGGCATTCTCCGCTTCCCATTTCATTTTCACGCCTGCGGCGAATAGATGCTCGGAGATTTGCGCGCGCAGATCGGCCAGCATCTCGTCGAAGGAGAGGTCGGGATTGGAGGCGTTGTTGATGATGTCGCGCAGATCGGTCAGCGTCTCTCGGATCATCATGTCCTTGCGGGCCAGCCCCCGGCTGTGCAGCGCCCCCATCAACTGCACGCCGATATTGTCGTGGATGTCGCGGGCTATGCGGTCGCGCTCCTCGGCGACACCCTTTTCATAGGCTTCCCGGCTTTCCATCGCATTGGCCAGCATGGTCACAAGTTCAGCTGCCAAGTCTGCATCGTTCAATGAAAACAGCTTTCGCCCGCCTTGTGCATGGTCCAATCGATAGCCTGGCAGGCCGCCGATACTGGGCACGGCGAGCGCAAGACCGTCATCGATCAACGCGGCGGCCTCCAGCTTGCCGGGTGCGATGGACAGCGGGCGAAAAGCATCCTCCAGCAGCGCCCGCCAGCGGGCCTGCTGGTCGCGGCCCGGCGGGGTGAGCGCCACATCCATTACCTGGCGGAACAGGTTCCCGCGCGCAGGCTTGGTGCGGCGCAGCACGAGACCCGCCAGCATGTCGCGCAGGGGCAACCAGACCAGAGCCACGATCAGCAGCGACAACGCGAAGGCCGGGGCGCGTTCATCGATGATGGTCACGATCAGGATTGCATCAAGGACCAGAAGCAGGAGCACCCCGACAACGTAAAACAGGATGCGGAATGCCCATTCATCAAGCTGAAACAGGCGATAGCGGGCGACTCCTAGCGCAACGCCCACATAGACCAGCAGGAAGAAAAGGAACGCTTCGCCCTGTGAGACGACGGCGCCGACCCCCAAGGCATTGGGCGCGATGACCGTGGCGACGAAAGCGCCCGCGCCCACGATCACCGCCAGCCCGAGCCAGGCAAGCGCCGCGCGGTCACGCGGGTTGCCGCGTGTCAGGCGAAACTGGAGGGCGACCAGAACCACGATGCTCAGCAGGGCCATGACGACCGCAAGATGAAAGCCTGATCCGGGCCCGTCCGCCAGTTGCAGGATGTCCACCATCTGCCAGGCGCCGAAGACCACGGCGGGAAACGCCAGCCAACGGGGTGATACCAACCTGCGGGGATAGACGAGAAACAACCCGATCATGCCGACGCCGAAAGTGGTCGCCCCGAAATGGTTGAGGGCGGAAAGAACCCGGAACAGCCCGCCCGGAAGCGCAAGCTCCCGCGTGGAATAGACGGCGGCAGGGAAAGCCGAGACCATCAGCCCTGCGCCGGCGAGCAGCAGGAAGCGCGTTGCCCACTCGCCGCGCCGCAAGGCCCAGATCCAGGCCCCGATCCAGAACCCGGCCAGCCCGACGCCGATTTGCATCCAGAAGGACGGGGGCAGGCTGGTGATGGGGCGCTGGCTCGGGGGCAGCACATCATCCCGCCGCAGGACCGAAAGATGTTCCGTCTCGATCTCCACCGGCTTCATGCCGAGCGCCTCGGCGATGGCGTCCTGCCGGGCAAAGAAGGCTCGCATGGCCGCGTAGCTGCCGAGGGCATCTGGTTCCTCGATAAGGTCCCCCGGCCCGATCTCGATCCTCTCGCCCCCGCGACCCGTGATCGCGACCAGAACGCTGGAGGGCGCAATCGCTTGCGCAGGACCATTCGGATTGACGTGATCGATCCAGGCCAGGTCGAGTTCAGCCTGAGACGTGACCCCAAGCCCCAGCCAGCGCTGCTCCATCGCCACGCCCAGCATGATCGCCGCCAGAATGACGCTGAGCGCAACCGCGGCTGAAAGCAGGACATTGGGCGTGAAGCGGGCGGACAAAGGCTAAATGCCTCCACTGGCAACAGACGAAATTCAAGGGTTGGAACCTCCGGGCCGACAGGCAGCGCCCGGCTGGTTCGTATTCCTGCATAACCTATTGCCGCCCCGCTTTGCCATAACCCCCCTGAACAGGGGGGTGCTGTCGTGCGTGCGCGCGCCTAGTCCTGTCGTCACGGGCGCAAACCACTGGTGGAGGCGATGGTACTGAACAGATTAGCGGCGTTCGCGACGGTGTTGGCCGCGTTGACGCTCGCCGCACCGGGAGAGGCACGGGCGGATCATCGCGAAGTCTACGCAGAGTCCTGCGCGGTCTTCTATTACCAGATGACCCGATCAACACGAGCGCCCGAGATCATTGCAGATTTTCAGCAGATCAACGAGCAGAACCGCTGGCTCACTCTGATCCAGTCGTTTGGCCTCGATCAGGACAATACTGTGGCGGCGGCGATATACGGTGTGGGCTCGACAGCGGCAGAGTTGCTCGTTCAGGATAAACTCGACTCTGAAGATCCCAGTTCCGGCGATAGAGTGACCGCGGTTTCAGCCCTCGCCGAGTGCGACCGCCTCTATGGATTCACACCCGTCGTCGCCCTCACAAACCAAGTCAGCGATTTTGACTGCGCTGTCGCCTATTGGCTGCTTGGCGCTTTCGAGGTCGGTCATCGGCAGACTGCACTGGAGCGGTCAGAGTTTGCCGGCGGCCTTTACCACATTGACAATCCCCTGGAAGAAGCCGCCGCTATCGGCCAACAGGTGATGACAGCGGGGCAGGCCCGCGGTCAGCGAATCCAGGAGGGTCAGGAATCCGTAGATGGGCTGAGGAGCGACCTTGCCGCCTGTGAGGCGAAATACGGCTTTGGCCAGACGGTCGGACAGTAGGCACGCCGGAATGATCATGAAGGCGCTCCCGATCATCATAGCAATGTCCATCGGCTTCACCTCAGGGCCTGCGAATGCACTCGAACGCACCGAGACCCATCTCAACTGCCTCGGCCTCTATGCCCTGCTCAGGATGGCGGCGCCGAACTTCGCCGACTTCGCCACCGAACGCATGGGCTACGCCCGGCAAAGCTATTTCCGCGATCTGCCCGTTCCCTCGCCCGTGCCCATGCCGCTGACCGGCGACGAGATCGAGGCCGAGACCCGTGCGCGGATGCGGACGCGTGGGAGGCAACTTACCGACGCGGAAACCGACGAGGATATCATGCGCGAAACCGACGCCTTCCTTGCCGAGATTCGCACCTGCGACGCCCGCTACGGCCTTACCCCGACCCCAATCCCCTGGCGGGATTGATCCCCCCTCTTCAGGGGGGGGGCGGGGCCGTGCCTGCCCGATCCTGCCGCTAGGATTGACGCTCCCGGCAAAGAAACGCGCCACCCGGCCGCAACAGAAAGATAGCCCCATGAAAGTGAGTTCCATCATTCTCGCACTCGCCATTTCCGCGATGTCCGCCCTTCCCGCCTGGGCGCAGATCCCCGCCTCCGGCGAAGGCGTCGGCGGCATCTATGCCGGGAGCTATCTGTGCGAAGATGGCGAACACGGCGTCGTGCTCGATATCGCGGTCAGCGAAATCGAGGGCCGAACGGAATTGCGCGTCCATGGGACGCTGGGCTTTGTTCCCGTTCTCGCCGGGGCGGATGGTGAATTTGCGGATGTCGCGGGCAGCTTCACGATCTCCGGTTTCATCCTGACAGAGCCACGCGGCGTCAACAATGCCGGCCATCTCCAGTTCCAGCGCGACGAGTGGCTTCTCGAACCGGAAGGGTACGCTTCAGCAAGTTTCCGCGGCCAGTTGACCCGGCGCGGTGACGGGTTGTGGCGGATCGCCGGAACGCCTCTGGCCGGGCCGACGTCGGAATACTGCTCCGATCTGATCGCTACGCGATTCCTGCCGTAAGCGGCGACGGATTGGCGCGATGACCAACGCCCGCGAACAGAGCCAGCATGGCCATGTCTTCCGCCCCGGTCCGTTTCACCGGCGGCGGGCCTATTGGCTGGACGGGGCCGTGCTGCAATGGCGTATCGGCTCCAGCGAGGGTCATGTGGCGCTTACAGATATCGCCTCCATGCGCCTCAACCTGGCTGAAGGGACCGGCGCGGCGTCGCGCTGTTTGCTCGTCGAACGAACAGGCCGGACTCACAAGCTCTCGGACATCTACTGGCCGCGCTGGACGAAGGACGAGCGCCGCTACTGGGGCCGGCTCCAGCGGCGCGATGCGACCTTCCGAGGCCTGACCTTCACCTTGGCGCGCCGACTGAAGAAGGCCAACCCTGACGCTGTTCTCCAGACAGGGCCGAGCCGAGCCGAATGGCTCGCTACCTGCGTCGTGGCCCTGCTTGCCGCCGCCATTGTCATCGGAGGGTTCGTACTGATAGTCGTTCACCGCAGGTTCGAGCCTGCTGCCGCTGCTTTCATGGCGCTTGCGGCCACCTACGTGCCCATGCTCTGGCCGATCATCCGTTCCGGCGGCCCAATGCCGTTCGATCCCGAAACCCTGCACAACGCCGCTCCACCTCCCGAGCGGGTGGACTGGTGATTCGGCGCTCCATCCCCCCTGAACAGGGGGGAGAACCAACCGCGCATCCCCGACAAGATGACATCGAAACCCATCGAAAGGAAAACCCCGATGAAGCGCCCGCTCAAACTCGCCCTGGCCCTGTCCGTCACCGCTCTCGTAGCCGCCTGCAGCGCAGAGGATATGGCCCATTTCAATTCCGGCGGTCCGGGCGTCTGGTCGAACGGCACCTCCTACGGCGCGTCCACCTCTGTTCGCACCTCCGGGCCCCCCAGATGCTACCAGACATCGCGCACGCATCAGACATGCTTCAACTGATGAGGCGCGTGTCGGGGCGTCGGCTCGGGGGCACGCTTGCGGAGTTCATGTCGGGCATCGTCCCCGCCGCCGTCGTCGCGGTGCCCGCGCATGCCCGACTGCCCTTCACGCTGCACGATTGCCTCGCGGATCTGCGACACCTGCCAGAACCATATCGCAAGGGACTGCGGGCCGCGTGCGGCGCTCCACCGTCCGACGGGACCGTTGAGGGCGGCTTTTGAGCGGTGGCAGCGGTGAGCGATCGCTACGAGCATCATTTCCAGGAGCACAGGGTTGAGCAGTACGACAATCTGCTGACGCTGGCGCGCTATCTGGTCGTCAATGCCGAAAAGATCGACGCCGCTGGCGGTCTGCTGTTCGATCACGCCTATATGCTCGATTTCGAGCCGATGCCCGAGGGTGTGGCCGCCGATCCCCCCGCCGCCATGCCGCCGCTGGCCTATGGTCCGCTCGCCGGAATCGCGGCACTTCCCGGTGAGGATTGGCAAGATTATTGCGGGCGCGCTTTCGGCATCGAAATCCGACCCTGCGACCCCTTTTGCCTGTGGCTGCAATCGCCGCTCTGGGCCAGGACCGAGCCGAGCGCTTTGGGAGCGGGACTGAGGATCGTCCACGTGCTCGATCTCGGTGTGCCGCACGACCATATCGAGATCGCCATGGGCCAGGCCCATACCGACTATGACCGCAGCGGCTTTCTGTGGGACAGACTCGACATGGTGCCGCATCCCGGCACATTGTCCCTGCGTCAATGGCCCGAATGGATTGGCGCGCACAGGCTCAACGCAGGCCGTGCTGCCATCACGCTCAATGCGGACAATCTGCGCCAGACGCTGATCGAGCACGGTATCGCCCGGCCAGAGGACATTGCGGGCCTGAGCGGCGAGGACATCCGTCAGCTCGAATTCACGACCGGCCCCATGCCGCAGAGTTACCGGCAGGTGCTCGCCCTGATCGGCCACCGCGCCGGCCGGCTGGTGGACGACCGCGAGTTCCAGATCTACGCCGATCAGTTGCCCGAGGTAAACCGGATGGGGCGCGAAAGGCGCGCGGAATGGGTGGCGGAGGGCGGTGACCCGGTTCCCGACGACGCCATCTTCATCGGTGCACGCTATGGCATGTCGCCCTGGTTCATCCTTGCCGAACCCCGCGCCGACCATCCCCGCGCGGATAGCCCGGTCTTTTTGTTCGATACGGATACGGGAAAGGTCAGCCAGGTCTCGATCAGCGTCTGGGCTTGGGTCGAGGGGCTGGTCCGCGATGCCGAAACCTTCATCGCCGAAGGCATCCCTGAGAAGAACGCCCGCCGGGGCCATCGGCCGGAACTTCCGCCCCTGGCGATGAAGTACAAGCGGCAAGCGCAAAGGGATCGCAATATCACCATCGCCATGATGGCGGGCGCAGTGCTGCTCGGTGTCCTTCTCAGCCTCTTGTATCTTTTGACGACCTGATCGGCGTGAACAGTCGGCGCGCGATCCAGGTGCAGACGGCCGCCGCCAGCACGTGCGCGGCAAGCAGCGCGCCGATCCATTGCACCAATCCTTGCGGTGGCACGACCGCAGTGGCCGCCAGCGACGTCAGCAGCCAGAATGCGAGCGCGGCGACCAGTGCGCCCCGCCAGGTGATTCTGCCCTTGCGTCGATCGCGGAGCGCAGCGACAAGGCCGACGCCTGCCGCCGATACGATTCCGAATATGTAGGCGATGATCCCCGAGACAATGGTGCCGACCACGAGGCCGCCCCAGAACAACCGGGCGATGTCCCCGAATTTGCCGTTCGCGACCTCAACGCTCACGACGTAGACCGTGAAGAGCCCGTTGACTCCCATGGCGCCAATCAGAGGACCGAGCAAACCGTAGAGCGCGATAATTCCCGCAAAGCGTTTCCATGAATGCAGATGCGGTCGTCCTTGACCCACCACTGCCTTGTCTTATGATTTTCTC
>NZ_MJAP01000025.1 GCF_001884735.1 Natronohydrobacter thiooxidans
TGGTTGCGGGGACAGGATTTGAACCTGTGACCTTCAGGTTATGAGCCTGACGAGCTACCTGGCTGCTCCACCCCGCGCTGGTTGTTTTGAGAGATGTGTGTGTTTCTTGTCAGGTCTGGCGGTGAGCTACTCTCCCACGTCTTTTGACGCAGTACCATTGCCGCTGCGGCACTTAACTTCCGAGATCGGGACGGGATCGGGTGTTTTGCTCGCGCTGTGGCCACCAGACCTGAGAAGGAACACATTGTCTCTGGACGATGGTGATCGTTCAGAGGCCACATCAGTGGGCGCGGGTTGCGCCGAACTATCCTGGTCATTGCTTTTGGTTGCTTTGTGATTGTGATCCGTCTGGTTGTTACTGGATCAAATCAAGCCTATCGAGCCATTAGTACCGGTCAACTGAGTGCATTGCTGCACGTACATCTCCGGCCTATCGACGTGGTGGTCTACCACGGCTCTCAAGGGAGACCTTGTTTTGAGGGGGGCTTCCCGCTTAGATGCTTTCAGCGGTTATCCTGTCCGTTCATAGCTACCCTGCACTGCGGCTGGCGCCACAACAGGTCCACCAGTGGAACGTTCACCCCGGTCCTCTCGTACTAGGGGCAACTCCTCTCAAGTCTCCAACACCCACGGCAGATAGGGACCGAACTGTCTCACGACGTTCTAAACCCAGCTCACGTACCTCTTTAAACGGCGAACAGCCGTACCCTTGGGACCTACTCCAGCCCCAGGATGAGATGAGCCGACATCGAGGTGCCAAACGATGCCGTCGATATGGACTCTTGGGCATCATCAGCCTGTTATCCCCGGCGTACCTTTTATCCGTTGAGCGATGGCCCTTCCACTCGGGACCACCGGATCACTATGGCCGACTTTCGTCTCTGCTCGACTTGTCAGTCTTGCAGTCAGGCTGGCTTCTGCCATTGCACTCAACGAGCGATTTCCGACCGCTCTGAGCCAACCTTCGCACGCCTCCGTTACTGTTTGGGAGGCGACCGCCCCAGTCAAACTACCCGCCACACAGGGTCCCGGATCCGGATGACGGACCGCGGTTAGACATCAAGAGTGCGAAGGGTGGTATCTCAAGGGAGGCTCCATGGAAACTGGCGTTTCCACTTCAAAGCCTACCACCTATCCTGCACATCGCAATCCTGATGCCAGTGTGAAGCTGTAGTAAAGGTGCACGGGGTCTTTCCGTCTAACCGCGGGAAGCCTGCATCTTGACAGGCAATTCAATTTCGCTGAGTCCATGTTCGAGACAGCGGGGAAGTCGTTACGCCATTCGTGCAGGTCGGAACTTACCCGACAAGGAATTTCGCTACCTTAGGACCGTTATAGTTACGGCCGCCGTTTACCGGGGCTTCATTTCGGAGCTTGCACCCCTCCATTTAACCTTCCGGCACCGGGCAGGCGTCAGACCCTATACGTCGCCTTACGGCTTCGCAGAGCCCTGTGTTTTTAATAAACAGTCGCCACCCCCTGGTCTGTGCCCCCCGCCACTGCTTGCGCAATAACGGGGCCTCCTTCTCGCGAACTTACGGAGGTATTTTGCCGAGTTCCTTAAACATGGTTCTCTCAAGCGCCTTGGTATTCTCTACCAGTCCACCTGTGTCGGTTTCGGGTACGGTCTGATGTGGGGCTATTTCCAGGAACCTCTGAGCCGCCCTCCCAATCCGATAAGGAAGAACGACCTTCGAGATCCGTCACATCCCACTGGCCCAGGAATATTAACCTGGTTCCCATCGACTACGCCTTTCGGCCTCGCCTTAGGGGCCGGCTTACCCTGCTCAGATTAGCTTTAAGCAGGAACCCTTGGACTTTCGGCGAGAGGGTCTCTCACCCTCTTTGTCGCTACTCATGTCAACATTCTCACTTCTGAACGCTCCACTGGTGCCTTACGGCCCAGCTTCTCAGCAGACTTCTGATGCGTCCGTCGCACCCCGGAGGGTACGCAAGACGCAAGAAGTACAGAACAGAACGCTCCGCTACCACGCATTACTGCGTCCTAAGCTTCGGCTCGTGGCTTGAGCCCCGTTACATCTTCGCCGCAGGACAACTTGATTAGACCAGTGAGCTGTTACGCTATCTTTAAAGGATGGCTGCTTCTAAGCCAACCTCCTGGTTGTTTTGGTCGTCCCACCTGCTTTCCCACTTAGCCACGAATTGGGGGCCTTAGCTGTAGGTCAGGGTTGTTTCCCTCTTCACGACGGACGTTAGCACCCGCCGTGTGTCTGCCGCATAGTACTCCCGGGTATTCGGAGTTTGGTTAGGATCAGTAAGCCTGTGGGGCCCCATTACCCATCCAGTGCTCTACCCCCCGGGGTATTCGTGCGACGCTCTACCTAAATAGATTTCGCGGAGAACCAGCTATCTCCGAGTTTGATTGGCCTTTCACCCCTAGGCACAGTTCATCCCGATCCTTTTCAACGGATGTGGGTTCGGCCCTCCAGTTGGTGTTACCCAACCTTCAGCCTGACCATGCCTAGATCACTCGGTTTCGGGTCTGATCCGTCTAACTCATGCGCCCATTTAAGACTCGCTTTCGCTGCGCCTACACCTAACGGCTTAAGCTTGCTAGACAGACCAAGTCGTTGACCCATTATACAAAAGGTACGCCGTCAGGGCTCAAGGCCCCTCCGACTGCTTGTAGGCGTCCGGTTTCAGGTCTGTTTCACTCCCCTCGTCGGGGTGCTTTTCACCTTTCCCTCACGGTACTGGTTCGCTATCGGTCAGCAAGGAGTACTTAGCCTTCGGGGGTGGTCCCCCGATCTTCAGACAGGATTTCACGTGTCCCGCCCTACTTGATACGTCCGATCATGCTTCCCATACGGGGCTGTCACCCGCTATGGCTGGCCTTTCCAGGCCATTCTGGTCACAATCTCGGCTCGGCTGGTCCGCGTTCGCTCGCCACTACTAACGGAGTCTCTGTTGATTTCCTTTCCTCCGGGTACTTAGATGTTTCAGTTCCCCGGGTTTGCTCTTTTAAGCCTATATATTCAGCCTAAAAGTACCTGTTTTACCCTATTGATGAGCACCACGCTGCAACGCATTGCCGAACCGAGCAAGGCCCGATTGTCACAGACAATCAAACTCACTCAGTCACGGAGTGTGCGTTGTTGCGAAGCAACAACAACAGAATATCAGGTGGGTTGCCCCATTCGGAGATCGAGGGATCAAAGCCTATTACCGGCTCCCCCTCGCTTATCGCAGGTTATCACGTCCTTCATCGCCTCTTGCTGCCAAGGCATCCACCAAACGCCCTTATCGCGCTTGATTTGATCCAGAAAGAGCCAGACATTTGATAGTGCGCTACCGCCCGGAGGGCTACTTGAGCGCGTTATATTTGCGCTACCGCTTCGCCACTTGAGCGCGACGGTTTTGCATATGTCCAACAAAGCAGGGCCTTTTGTCTCCCCTGCTCCACAATCTGAACCAAAAGCATTGTACGTTTCCCGCTCTGAGTGTGTTGGCACTCAGAACATTTGGTTAGTGTACTTGACTTGGATAGTCTCATGTCTCGCAACGCAAGATGCGCTGCAGGCCCTCCCCCACTCGGGATGGCCGACATGACACTGATGTGTATCTCTCTAAACGATGTAAAATGAAGGGCGAACCCTTCACGCGTCCAACAGGACGATCAAACACATAAGCTCATGTGCTTGATGATCATGTTGATAGTATTGAGTTGTGCTACCGCCCGGGACGGGCTGCTTGAGCACCTTGGCAATGGTGGGTCGAGGAGGACTTGAACCTCCGACCTCACGCTTATCAGGCGTGCGCTCTAACCACCTGAGCTACCGACCCCAATGCCAGTGGCGTGATCGCGGCTGCAAATCTCAGGCTGATCCTGCTGGCACCGGGACAAGCCCGATGGTGGAGCCTAGGAGGATCGAACTCCTGACCTCCTGAATGCAAATCAGGCGCTCTCCCAGCTGAGCTAAGGCCCCGATCAGGATGACATGACACGCCGACAGCGCTCATG
This sequence comes from Natronohydrobacter thiooxidans, assembly GCF_001884735.1. Lineage (GTDB taxonomy): Bacteria > Pseudomonadota > Alphaproteobacteria > Rhodobacterales > Rhodobacteraceae > Roseinatronobacter > Roseinatronobacter thiooxidans_A. Next base: position 3,983 of record NZ_MJAP01000025.1, read on the forward strand.
TTCCACCTACTTGTTCCTTGAAGAGATATGAGGACGGTCCGGTCCGATATGCAGCTTTGTTTGCTGCTGCTAAGTGATCCACGAGATGAGCAAGCTCATCTGCCAGGATCATCCTTAGAAAGGAGGTGATCCAGCCGCAGGTTCCCCTACGGCTACCTTGTTACGACTTCACCCCAGTCGCTGAGCCTACCGTGGCTGGCTGCCTCTCATTGCTGAGTTAGCGCACCATCTTCGGGTAGACCCAACTCCCATGGTGTGACGGGCGGTGTGTACAAGGCCCGGGAACGTATTCACCGCGGCATGCTGTTCCGCGATTACTAGCGATTCCGACTTCATGGGGTCGAGTTGCAGACCCCAATCCGAACTGAGATGGCTTTTGGGGATTATCCCACTGTCACCACCATTGTAGCACGTGTGTAGCCCAACCCGTAAGGGCCATGAGGACTTGACGTCATCCACACCTTCCTCCGACTTATCATCGGCAGTTTCCTTAGAGTGCCCAACTCAATGCTGGCAACTAAGGACGTGGGTTGCGCTCGTTGCCGGACTTAACCGAACATCTCACGACACGAGCTGACGACAGCCATGCAGCACCTGTGTGATATCCAGCCGAACTGAAAGCCCTGTCTCCAGAGCCGCGATATCCATGTCAAGGGTTGGTAAGGTTCTGCGCGTTGCTTCGAATTAAACCACATGCTCCACCGCTTGTGCGGGCCCCCGTCAATTCCTTTGAGTTTTAACCTTGCGGCCGTACTCCCCAGGCGGAATGCTTAATCCGTTAGGTGTGACACCGACAGGCATGCCTGCCGACGTCTGGCATTCATCGTTTACGGTGTGGACTACCAGGGTATCTAATCCTGTTTGCTCCCCACACTTTCGCACCTCAGCGTCAGTATCGAGCCAGTGAGCCGCCTTCGCCACTGGTGTTCCTGCGAATATCTACGAATTTCACCTCTACACTCGCAATTCCACTCACCTCTCTCGAACTCCAGACTGATAGTTTTGGAGGCAGTTCCGGGGTTGAGCCCCGGGATTTCACCCCCAACTTTCCAATCCGCCTACGCGCGCTTTACGCCCAGTAATTCCGAACAACGCTAGCCCCCTCCGTATTACCGCGGCTGCTGGCACGGAGTTAGCCGGGGCTTCTTTACTGGGTACCGTCATTATCTTCCCCAGCGAAAGATCTTTACAACCCTAAGGCCTTCATCGATCACGCGGCATGGCTAGATCAGGGTTGCCCCCATTGTCTAAGATTCCCCACTGCTGCCTCCCGTAGGAGTCTGGGCCGTGTCTCAGTCCCAGTGTGGCTGATCATCCTCTCAAACCAGCTATGGATCGTCGGCTTGGTAGGCCTTTACCCCACCAACTACCTAATCCAACGCGGGCCGATCCTTTGCCGAAATTCTTTCCCCCGAAGGGCACATACGGTATTAAACCCAGTTTCCCAGGACTGTTCCGTAGCAAAGGGCACGTTCCCACGCGTTACTCACCCGTCCGCCACTAAGGCCGAAGCCTTCGTTCGACTTGCATGTGTTAAGCCTGCCGCCAGCGTTCGTTCTGAGCCAGGATCAAACTCTCAAGTTGAAAGTGCCGAAGCACTATCCTTGACGTCAAACCCAAGCACATATCACACGATCAGGAACTGAACCCCGATCGCGTTACCTCTGTTCTGTGCTCTCGTCTCCAAAGAGAACCGAAAGCCGCAAAACAGTGAAGCTGACACTCACATCATCGGATAGCTTACGCCACCCTAGCGAGCCGATATGTGTCAGGCCGATCCATCGAAATGAACCAAACCGCCCACATATCTCTTCAAGTTTCCAATTCTGTCAAACAGCACAAGACAAAAAATCACAAGCGCAGCGCCCTACCATCCGGCGCAACCCCTGCAACCCTGCCTCGATATTTCCCGGCCTCACTTCCAGTACCACTCACGCAGCACCCTCCGTTCCGCCTTCCAGCAACGTCCCCGCCGCCGGTGAAGCGCTATCTAGATACT
>NZ_MJAP01000026.1 GCF_001884735.1 Natronohydrobacter thiooxidans
CCGATAATGCAAACTTACTGGACATGATGACGCAGGGCAGGGGGCGGCGGTTATGAGCAGTTTATTCGATATTAACCGCCGTATACTGTGCGTGAAATGCTTGTCCTTCGCGACGCAGCTATGTGGGGCATCCACCTCCTATTGCGTGAAGGTAGGTGGCCAAAGCCAGCCGGCTGGGCTGACATGAACCGAGCGAACTGCCTACTGGCGGCATTCTGTATCCCTCAGACCGCAGGCGACTTCTTCCTTTGCGATCGCGGTTCAAAGATTGTTGGTTTCTTTGGCGTTGGGGTCACCCGCCATGTAACTCAAAATGGCCGCGTAAGTTCTACCTATGCACCCCGCTAAAAGGGGGGAGATTACCACTTCGCTCTACGCTTTGAACCGAAACTTCGCCCCCGGGCGACCAATGGTGCTTCGAACTTACAACTATCCCTCCTGAATTTTCCAGTTTCAGGATAGTTGCGCCACGCGAAGTGAGGCAGAGCAACGAAACAGGAAGATTATCGACATCCGATGGCGGCGATGACATAAGTGCATACGCGTGTCATTTCGTCTCGCACAGGTCGCGGTACTTGCCTTCTTGAACACGCAGTCATTCCTGCATCACAATTCAAAATCTATTTGCACCTTCACGGCCCTCGTGCGGTCGCCAGCAATGTCGAAAGCGCGGACACCATCCGTAACGGGCAGAACATGTGTGACCAAAGGACTCAGATCAATCTCTTTTGCACCAATCATCCGGACAGCATCAGCGAATTCGGCATCAAAGCGGTGGGTGCCAAGGAATCGAAGCTCTTTGCCCACGATCAGATTCAATGGCATGTCCGTGCTGCCCCCTACGCCAATCTGCAGGATAGTTCCCTGCGGTCGGACCAGATCGATGGCATGAGCAATGGCCTGCGGATTGGCCGAGCACTCCAACACCACATCGAACTGACCTTTGCCCGCCGCATATTCATTCAAGGCATTCGTTTCCGAGATGACATTCACGATACGATCGGCGCCCATCTGCCGCGCGAGGCCAAGGGTGAAATCTTGAACATCCGTGGCAACTATTTCATCAGCCCCTTTCAGGCGTGCAAGGGCGATGCAGATTGCCCCGATGGGCCCTGTGCCGGTCACCAGCACTTTCTGCCCTTCCAGTGACGGCGCGAGGCGCAATGCATGCAAGCAAACCGCCAAAGGCTCGGCCCAGGCAGCGGCTTGGGCATCGGTTCCATCTTCTATCGGAAGGCATTGCACGACAGGATGGGCGATGCGGCTGCGGAAAAAACCATCCTCATGCGGGAGCCGCATTGCGGACCCGTTGAAGCGCATGTTCAGACAGTGCCGCTGCTTGCCGGACAGGCAGAATGCGCAAGTATTGCAAGGGCGCGACGGGCACAAGGCAACCAGCTGGCCCGGCCGCAGGCCGCAGTTTTCGGGTGCCGATTCGACCAGACCCGCTGCTTCGTGCCCCAGGATGATCGGCTCGCGCACCCGAACCGGGCCGAAGCCACCCTTGTGATAATAATGCAGATCCGACCCGCAGATCCCCCCTCTTTGAACGCGGATAATGGCGCTTTCCGGGGCGGCCTGAGGTTCGGGGAGTTCCTCAATACGCAGGTCATGAGCAGCGTAGAGTCGGCAGGTCAGGTCGGTCATTTCGGTTAACTACATCTCTGCTAAGTTGCGATGTGTCAGGACGCTGGCTCGCAAGAGCTTCTCCTGCTTGTTGGTCAGCGCCGCCAATCCGGTTGCGCAGGTAGAAGGAAAGGATGAGGCCGACCTGCACTCGGTTGGCATCGGGGCAAAGCGGGGGCGGTCGGCTGACAGATGCTCTCGGCCTGATGGAATTGGGTCGTCTGGGCGGGAATTTGCGATATCAGCCTCAGAACAGGCAGAGTCGCCATCGGTGCATTGTTGAAGCCTTTCCCTGCTGAGTCACGCATTCCCCAATCCCTCCACCGATCCAGTTGACTGTATAAAGCTTGCTATTTGTGTTGACAAGTATGGTAGTATATTTATCGTATCGGAAAGACAGCCCGCAATGAGGAGTTGCGGCGAGGGGTGGAGACTATGATGACGAGGGTTCCCTATCAGCAGCTTGAGGATACGATCGCGCAGGCCTTCCTGCGCGCAGGCATGACCGAGGAAAAGGCGCGGATCAGCGCGCGTTTCCACGCCGAAGCAAGCAGAGACGGTGTTTATTCTCACGGCCTGAATCGCGTGCCCCGCTTCATCGAGTATCTGACCCTCGGCTGGGTTGATGCGGATGCCGAGCCGGTATTGGTGCGACAGACGGGGCCTATCGAGGTTCTGGACGGTCAGCGCGGCCCCGGCATTCTGAATGCGTTGTACGCAACCGACCGGGCGATTGAACTTGCGGCAGAGCATGGCACTGGCATCGTGGCATTGCGCAACACAACCCATTGGATGCGCGGTGGTGCATTCGGCTGGCACGCCGCGGATCGTGGCAAGATCCTGATGGCTTGGACCAATACCGAATCCTGCATGCCCGCCTGGGGCGCTACTGACACCCGGCTGGGAAACAACCCGCTGGTCATGGCGGTGCCGCGCGCCGAGGGGCATTTGGTTCTGGACATGGCCATGTCGCAGTATTCCTATGGCAAGCTGCAGACCACGCGCTTGAAGAATGCGCAACTCCCCTATCCGGGTGGTTTTGACAATGACGGCAATCTGACCGCGGATCCTGCGGCAATCGAGGCGTCGCGCCGCATCCTGCCGACCGGCTTCTGGAAGGGGTCAGGGCTTACCATCCTGCTGGACGTGCTCGCGGCTGTCCTGTCCGAAGGGCTTGCGACGCATCAGATCGACCAAGTGGATCAAGGCAGCTGCACGGGTTGCTCGCAGATTTTTCTGGCCTTCGATCCTGACCGTCTTGGGTCTGCAGCCCATATGCAGGAGATCGTCGATGGTATGGCCAGATATGTGAACGGCTCCACTCCGGCTGACCCGTCACGCAAGGTCACCTATCCCGGTCAGAACACATACCACACGCGGCAGGAGCACCTGGCGAACGGTGTCATCGTCGACGACGGCATATGGCAGGAAGTTGAGGCACTTGCAGAACGAGAACCCAAAGCATGAGGCTACGCGCCTGCCCGGCCCATTGGGCCAGGGGCAGATCACTACTCGCTAGGGGAGGAGAACACCCATGACGGATCAAGGCTCCGGCTTGTTGACGCGCCTGGCAGAACAGACGCTGAAGTCACTCATGGTGATCTGCATTCTGACCATGACCCTGCTCGTGTTCACCAATGTTGTGCTGCGCTACGGCTTCAATACCAGCCTGATCATGACTGAAGAGATCGCGCGCTATGCCTTTGTCTGGCTTACCTTTCTTGGGGGCATTCTTGCCTATGCGCGCAACAGGCATGTCCGCATGGATCTGTTTGTGAAAATGCTGCCAAAGCGGCCACGAACCGTCGTGTATCTGTTGGGCGACGTTGTGGTGCTGGTATGCTGCTACCTGATTGTCCGGGGCTGCTATGAACTGGCGACCCTGAATCTGGTCAATCGCCTGCCAGTCACCGGCATATCAGTTGCATGGCTGTATGCAGCCGGCATTCCCTTCGGAACTGCCGTCGCCGGGCTTGTACTGCGGCAGATGGTCCGACGCCTGTCCGGCAAAGATGACGGGCAAACCTCATGAGCATCATTATCTTTCTCGCCGGACTGTTTCTTGCGATTGCGATGGGCATTCCAATTGCAATGGCTCTTCTGGTCGCCGCTGTCGGCCTGATGCTGCATCTTGGTCTGTTTGCCCCGCAGATCATGGCTCAGAACCTGATGAATGGTGCGGACAGCTATACGCTGCTGGCCATCCCTTTCTTCATTCTTGCAGGTGAAGCGATGAATGCTGGCGGCGTCTCGCGCCGGATCATTGATCTGCCCATGAAGGCGGTCGGCCACCGGCGGGGCGGACTTGGGTTTGTCGCCATTATCGCCGCCGTGCTGATGGCCAGCATGTCGGGCTCAGCCGCGGCGGACACTGCCGCGCTGGCGATGGTGCTGCTGCCGATGATGCGACAGGCCGGATATCCCGAAGGCAGGTCAGCCGGGCTGATCGCTACCGGCGGGATCATTGCCCCGATCATACCACCCTCGATTCCATTTATCATTTTCGGGGCGACGACAGGCGTTTCGATCTCGCAGCTGTTCCTTGCGGGGATCGCGCCGGGGATCATGATGGGGGTCGCGCTGGGGCTGGTGTGGTGGTGGCAGTGTCAGTCGCTGGACCTGACACCGATGCCCAAGGCCACGCGCCGCGAGGTTTTTGCCTCGTTTCGCGAGGGGATATGGGCGTTGATGCTGCCGGTCATCATTATCGGTGGGTTCCGGTCCGGCATCTTCACCCCGACAGAAGCGGGTGTCGTCGCTGCAGCCTATGCAATCTTTATCGGCACAGTCATATACCGCGAATTGTCGTTCAAGGACCTGTTCAAGGTATTCTACAACGCCGCTGAAACCACGGCGATTGTAATGCTGCTGGTCGCAGCTGCTGCCGTCTCGGCCTGGCTGATCACGATTGCGGATTTCCCGGCGCAGATCGTGGCGCTGACAGAGCCGTTGATCGCCAACCCGATCCTGCTGATGGCGATGATAATGCTGGTGGTCATGGCCGTCGGAATGGTGATGGACCTGACGCCGACTGTGCTGATTCTGGGACCGGTGCTGATGCCCATTGTCATCGCCGCCGGGATCGATCCGGTCTATTTCGGTGTCATGTTCATCCTGAACTGCTCGATCGGGCTGATCACGCCACCGGTCGGGAATGTGCTGAACGTCATCGCGGGGGTTTCGCGACTGCCCTTTGACCGATGTGCCATCGGCGTGCTGCCATATCTGGCCGCGATGCTAGCGCTGCTCGCACTCTTTGTTGTCTTTCCAGCTCTGATCATCACGCCACTGCAATGGCTGCGATAGGGCCAGGTCAGACATTCACCAGCAGGAGGAAAACCCAGATGTTCCATAAACCCAGAGGAGGAGAAAACCAATGACGTATCACAAGATGCTGATTGCCGCGGGGGCTGCACTGGCCATCGGCAGCGCAACCGCACAGGCCCAGACCTTTCGTTTCGCCGCCGAGGCTCCGGCCGCGGATTCGCAGGTGAAGGCCGCCGAGCATATGAATGAATTGCTGGCCGAGCGCACCGGTGGGGATCTTGCCCTGCGGATATTCGCAGGCGGCACACTTGGCAATGCGCAGGCCGTCATCACCGGGACACGCGGGAATACCGTGGACATGTTCGTCACCGGATCTTCAAACCTCAGCGGGTTGAAGCCCGAAATGGGGATGCTGGATATCCCGTTCCTGTTTCAGGACGACGACCATGTCTTCCGCGTCCTTGACGGAGAGGTGGGCCGCGAATTGCTGGATCAACTGGAAGATGTCGGCCTGAAGGGGCTTGCCTTCTGGGACAATGGCTGGCGCCAAATCTCGACCAGGAATCGTGTGGTTGAAACGCCCGATGACATGGTTGGCCTGACAATCCGCACGACGGGGGCGCCAGTGCATATCCACGCCTTCGAATTGCTGGGGTCAAACCCGGTGCCGATGGCTATCGGAGAGTTGTATACCGCGCTCGAAATGGGCACGGTGGATGCGCAGGAACACCCTCTGGGCGTGTTCATGTCGGCAAGCTTCTATGAGGTGCAGGACAATATCACACTGTCACGCCATGCCTACAGCCCGCTGGTGGTGGCCATGAACAAGGCGAAGTTTGATGCGCTGTCGCCGGAACATCAGCAAATCCTGATCGACACGGCTGTCGAAACTGCATCATTCCAGCGTGCGTTGAATAGCGACGCGCTCGCGTCACAGGTCGAGGAATTGCGGTCCTTGGGCAAGACCGTGACCGAAGAATTTGATCAGTCACCTTTTGTCGAGGCGACCCTTCCGGTCCGCGAACGCTTCATTTCCGAATTCGGCGGCGCTGAAAAACTGGAAGCCATCGACGCGATGCGGAACTGAGTGGGGCGCGCGGGGGCGGGCCGTCTGGTCCGGCCCCGCGGTTATTCGCCCTGATCCAGCCTGACGCGCGGCATATCCTGCAAATCAAGATGCGCCTCCTCGAACAAATCCGGTGTCCGCACACGATGGATGTCAAGATCCTGCAGGATGGTGCGCAGATGTTGGCGCATCGCAAACTCGGCCAGAGAGGCATCGCCAGCCTCGATCGCGTCCACAATCGCCGTGTGCTGATCCACAAGGCGTCTGATATCCAGCGTTTGCGTTGTCAGGTATCTGACCCGATCCATCTGCGATTTCATTCCGTCCAGGAGCTGCCACAGATCCTGACGTCCTGCGGCATCGGCCAGAGTGCGATGGAAAAGATCGTCCAGTCGTAGAAACTCGGTTCGCTCCAGCTGCGTATGCTGACCCAGACTCAACTCACTTTGCGCCTTCAGTTGCTGTCTGAGTTCCTCCGACAATGCTGGGTGCGGCTTATCCGCGAGGATCCGCACCAGATCGCCTTCGATGGCTTCGCGGATAAACCGCGCGTCCTCGACGGCGCGCAGCGAGATGCGGCGCACGAAGGTGCCGCGCTGCGGGCGGACCTGAACAAGGCCTTCTTCGGCCAGTTTGATGAATGCCTCGCGGACAGGCTGACGGCTGACACCGAAGCTGGCGCTGATCTCGGCCTCGGAAAACCGCTGACCGGGTGTTGTCTTGTTCTCTATGATACGTTTGCGAAGAATCCCGACAAGTTGGCGACCGATGGCATCTTCGGGATCAATCTGCTCATTGCGTATCGGATTGCTCATCAGGACTCACATTGACTATTTGCACAAGCTGGCGCGTTTGAAACCACCTTGGAGAGAACGCGTGCCAGCAAATTCCTGCTCTCGGTGTGAGCGTCACGAAAAGGTATTATCAACAGATGATCCCAAGCTCTGCTGACATCTCGGCATCTTTCTTGGCCTCGATCATCGCACCCAATTCCGCTTCTTGCTCTTTATTGGCATCTTCTGTCTGACTGAACGGGCCGCAGGTTATCGTCCCGAAGCATCCATTCCCGCGACGCTCAAAAGCTAACTAAATACTACCATACATGTCAATGGCTGGCGTTGAACCGATCGGAGTCTGACTCCCTTGGTTCGGCGAAGCAATGTCTTCCGGCCCGGCATATTCTGGATCGCGTATGGGACGAAACTGTCTGGCTCGGATATCCATATCTTCCAGTGAACCCGCAATGCCCATTTCCGCCGCGACAGTTTTGCGGAGAAATAGCGCTGGCAGCGCGGCGGATGGCGAATTGCGGCACAGGGTGCGGTCGAGCAGGATCCGTGACGCTTGCTGGCCGACCGTGGCACCCGGTGCAGGCTCGACGCGCCACCCTCTGGGCCGGGGCATCTGGCTTTTCCCGCCTGGAATCTGCCAACACGATCGTACTTCCATACTAGTCAGCATCCAGCATCAGTGCTATCGAGAAGAAAGAGGGCGACAACTGAGAGGGAGAGCGGCAATGCGTCAGACGTGGAGATGGTTCGGGCCTCAGGATCTGGTTTGCGTTGATGACATGATGCAGGCAGGGGTTGAGGGGGTTGTCTCGGCCCTGCATCATGTCCCCACGGGGGCTGTCTGGACGCCCGAGGACATCGCGAGGCGGCAGCGCGAAATTGCGGTCATGCGTGACGGCTCCGCATCCGGCCTGTGCTGGGAAGTTGTGGAGAGCTTGCCGGTGTCGGAGGACATCAAGAAACAGCGCGGCGATTGGCGCGCGCATCTCGACGCCTACAAGCAGTCCCTGCGCAATCTGCATGCGGCCGGGCTGGAAGTCATCTGCTACAATTTCATGCCGGTGCTGGACTGGACGCGGACCGATCTCGCATGGCGTCTTCCGAATGGCGCCACCTGCATGCGCTTTGACCTGACCGACTTTGCGGTGTTCGACATTCACATTCTGGCCCGCCCCGGCGCAGATGACGACTATCCGCCCGACGTCCTGGAGGAAGCGCGCGAGCGCGCCGCGGACATGTCCGACAGCGACCGCGCGGCGCTGGCCCGCAATGTGGTCTTTGGCCTGCCGGGTGCCGCCGAGCACCTCACGCTGGAAGATGTGCGCGCGCATCTTGCCGAATACAAGCAGATCACCCCCGAGAGCTTGCGGGGGCATCTGGTCGATTTCCTGTCAGAGGTGGCGCCCGTGGCGCAAGAGCTTGGCCTGCGTCTGTGTTGCCATCCTGATGATCCTCCCTTTGCGCTGATGGGACTGCCGCGCATCATGTCCACCGAATCCGACTACCGCGCAGTGATGGAGGCCGTTGATCTGTCTGCGAACGGGATCACCCTTTGTTCCGGCTCTCTCGGGGCACGGCCGGACAATGACATTCCGGGGATAATGGACCGGCTGGGCGCGCGCGTGCATTTCCTGCACATGCGCAACGTGTTGCGCGAAAGCGACGCGATTGCGGGCAGCTTTCACGAGGCAGAACATCTGCGCGGCGGCACGGATATGGTGGCCTTCATCGCTGCGGTTCTGCGCGAGGAAGCGCGCCGCAAGCAGATCGGACGGACAGATTGCAACATTCCCATGCGTCCTGACCATGGGCAGGATATTCTGGATGATCTTGGCCGCAAGGCGCAGCCGGGCTATCCGTCGATCGGGCGACTGAAGGGACTTGCAGAATTGCGCGGCATCATGACTGCGCTGCAACACCCGCAGGTCTCGTTGCCATGACCCCACGTCTGTCCGCCCGCGCCCTGCTGCCAAAGACCATTGCACCCGCCTATCGGCCCGAAGACCATGGCATTGGCATCGTCCATATCGGGCTCGGCGCCTTTCACAAGGCACATCAGGCCGCCTATACCGATACTGCCCTGGCCGTGTCGGGCGGGGACTGGCGAATTCTGGGGGTATCCCTTCGCTCGACGCAGGCGCTGGAGCAACTGGGTCCGCAAGATGGGCGCTATACGCTGATCGAACACAGCGCCGCGGGCAGTCGGGCCCGCGTCATCGGAGCGATCGCGGGCGCGGTTTGTGCCGCAAACGGGTCTGACCGCGCGCTGGCAGCCATGGCAGACCCCACTTGTCGGATCGTGAGCCTGACGGTCACCGAGAAAGCCTATGGCCTGGATCGTACCAACACTGGCTGCGACCCGACACATCCCGCCGTGAAGGCCGACCTTGCCACACCCGAGCATCCGCAGGGCGTGCTGGGGCTGATCGCGCGCGCCGCCGCGCTGCGTCGGCAGGCCGGACTGGCGCCCTTCACTGTGCTGTGCTGCGACAACCTGCCGGAAAACGGGCTGCTCTTGCGCGGCGCAGTCATCGATTTCGCGTGGCGCATCGACCCGGATCTGGCGGAGTATATGGCGCGCGAGCTGGTCTTTCCCTGCTGCATGGTCGACCGCATCACGCCCGCCGCAACCGCCGCAACGCGGGCAGAGGCCGCGCGCCAGACGGGCTATGCCGACGCAGCCGCAACCGACACAGAGGATTTCCGGCAATGGGTGATTGAGGACAACTTCCCTCAGGGCCGCCCTGACTGGGCCAGTGCCAGGGCGCTCTTCGTGACGGATGTCGCGCCCTATGAATCGATGAAGCTCCGGATGCTGAATGGCAGCCATTCGATGCTCGCCTATGCTGGCTTTCATGCGGGTCTCGCACTGGTGCGCGATGTCATGGCGCATCGGGATCTTGCTGCGCTTGTGTCGCGCCATATGCAGGCGGCTGCCGCGACGCTACCGCCTTTGAGCGGCATCGATCTCGACAACTATGCCTCGCAACTCTGCGAGCGTTTCGCAAACCCTGCGATAGCGCATGAAACATTTCAGATCGCGATGGACGGGACCGAGAAAATGCCGCAGCGCATTTTTTCCCCGGCCGATGACGCACGCAAGCGCGGGGCGGATTTGCGACCCTTCGCTTTTGCCACCGCCGCCTGGATGCGCCATGCGTCCCGCGCCGCACATGATTGCCCGCCCTATGAGTTGCGCGATCCGCGCGCGAGCGACATCGGCCGGGCCCTGGCCAATGCCGCGACAGCCATCGACATCGCCCACGCCCTGTCGTCTTTGCCCGGCCTGATGCCCGATGGGCTGTGCCGCGACACCCTGTTCCTGAACAGGGTGACAGAGATACTTGAGCGAATGCTGTCCAGCAGCATGATCGCAGCCATCCAGGCGGAGGGGGAGCAATGAGCTGCGTTTGCTACCTATAGTTGTTTGATCCCAGACTTTGATGGTGCAATATTTTCGCCAGCATGGAGGGATGCGTTATGGGTGCAGGTACCGCACAGGAGTGCCACCACGACAGAGGCAATCCGTCGAGCGATACAGCATAGTCAAAAGAGCCTGAGAGCACTGTCCAAGCGCTACGGGAGTGAGGAGGGTCAGAAAACGATACCGTGGGGGCCGTTGAGAAAGCCACTTCAGGCTGCTTCTGGGTGTGGTTGGGCTGGGCGTAATATTATGATCGAACAGAGTAGCATCATGATGGCTGTCGCCAACTTCTTCAGGTTTATGGCGTTGGCAGTCAGGAGGGCTTGGATTTTCATGTTTTTGAGGCCTCGGCGGATAGCTCTAGCAAGTCCGTGTAGCGGTTGCCATCATGACCTGCCGCTGAACTTTCATCCAGCCGGAACCGGAGCCCGGTTGGTGTGGGCAGACTCTACATTAGTTCGAGGGAACTCTCGGGGGGCAGGTCAGAGCCTTGGGGCCTTGACAGTGCACGTTCTTGCGTCCTTGACAGATTCCGTTGCTTTGAGGCTTTGCGATAGAGCGACGGAGGCATTCCATTCCGTTTCAGGAACGTCCGGTTGAAGTTGGCGATATTGTTGAAACCTGCTTCGAAACAGATATCCGTGATCGGCATGTCAGTTTCAACCAACAGCTTTTCCGCCATCCATAGCCGCAAAGAGGCCAGGTGATAGGAGAATGTGTTGCCTGTTTTCTTCTTGAAGAAGCGCGAGAACGAAGTCTCGGACATTCCCAGAAGATCTGCGACATCCTTGAGTGATGGTGCGTGCAGGAAATTTGTCTGCAAATACTCCAACGCCTGCTCGATCAGCTTGTGCTCTTTGATCCCGGTCACATGATCCCCATCAAGGAAAGCCTGTGAAGACAGGATTTTGTACTCATCCGTAGATGACAGGATCGCCAGCAACTCCAGCATTCTCGAAAGATCCCGCAGGCTTCCGGACCCGTCCATGCTTTCGAGAATGCGACGGCCTTCCTGTCTTGCCGCGCCGAAGAACTCCAACCCACGGGAAGACTTCTCGAACAGACCCTGAACGCTTGAAAGTTCCTCCAATGCGTTGCTCTTTGAAAGTAAGATCGACGGATCGAACTGCAAAACGATGTCTCTTGCCTTGAGGAGGCGGTCGCCGGTTTGCGGTGTGATCCAGTTATGCGGAAGGTCAGAGCCAACCAGAAACAGATCCCCGGCATCAAACTGACCGATATGATCCCCGACATAGGTCAGCCCGGAAGAGTGCCGAATCAGGTGAATCTCAAACTCGGGGTGATAGTTCCATACGTTTCTGGCCCATGGGTAGTCGTCAATACGCCACAGAAAGCTATGGCCGGGCGGAATCTCGATCTGTTCAAAATACGCATGAGATTCAGTAGGTTCTATAGAATCAAGCTTCATTTGTTCGGTCCATGCTGACGTGTTCTGTGAAAGCTACACTAGCGCGATCTTTGCAGAATAGTACAGATTCTCTGCATCTGACGCGATAGCCTTTGCCCGGTCACGAGATAAGAATTTGCACAGAGCTTGCGTTGAGGAGACGTGGCTTGGTCAAACACAGGGAGGAATATCTCGTGAAACGGAACACATGCCTTATGTTGTCCGCTGCATCCGCAGCTGTGATCATCGCAGCGCAGTCGGCGGCGGCGCAACAGGTCTGCACCAGCGACCTGAAAATCCTAGCTCAGCCGCAAACGGGGCTGGCAACAACCGAGTCATTCGCGCAGGAGTTTCGAGGACTCTCCGGCGTGGGCTTTCAGGTCGATTACCTGAACGAAAACGACCGTCGCGCCAGGTCGCAGGCCGATGCATCGATCATCGGCAGCTACAATGTCTATTATGTTGACGAAGCAAACCTCGCGCAATTCGCGTCGTCAGGTTGGATTACACCGCTGCTGGATCATTATCCGGCGGAGTATGATTTCGACGATTTCGACCCCGGTCGCCGGGCCACAGCGACCTATGACGGGCAGGTCTGGTTTGCGCCGATTACCGGCGGTGGCGATCTCATGGTCTATCGCACCGATATTTTCTCGGCCGCCGGCGTGGAACCGCCGAAAACTCTGGAAGAACTCTTTGCGGTTGTGGAAGCCATTCATGACCCCAGCAATGGCATTTATGGTTTTGCACTCCGCGGCCAACGTGGGTCTGGTGCGAATGTCTGGCGTTGGATGCCGTATTTCCGTGGATTCGGTGGCGAATGGTTCAATGTCGATGGGACGCCCGCATTCAACAGCGACGCTGCGGTGCGGGCGACCGAAACCTATCTGAGACTGTTCGAATACTCGCCCCCCGGCACCCGCACAGGCAGTTGGGACGAGTCCACCGGCGCGTTCAATTCCGGTCAGGTCGCGCTGATCGTCGAATCCGCGCCGCTGGGTGGCATGTCGCTGAATGCCGATGCATCGAACGTGTCGGACAAGGTGGCATTTGGCATTCCGCCTGAACCTCTGACCGGCGGTGGTTATGCCCATGGTTTTGCAATTGGGACGCGCGGCAATGCATCGGCCGCTGATCGTGATTGCGCGGGGCTGTGGATCGCATGGGCAACGTCCAAGGAAAACGAGCTTCGTCGCCTTGCAGCCGGGCAGTCCGGCGAGTTGAACCGAACCAGTGTGTTCAACAGCCCTGAATTCTCGGAAGCCTTTGGCGAAGCGCTCCCGGCGGCTCTTGAAGCGACATCCGCTGTCACCAAGGTGAATTTCTGGCAGAATGAAAAATGGCCGGATTTGGGGAACCGCTGGGGCATCATTCTGGAAGAGTTGATCACGGGTCAGCGTACCGACATTCAGGACGCTCTCGATGAACTGGAAGCCTACGCCATCCAGATCACGGCGAACTAACTCTCGCTGCAATTTTCCGTATCCCTGACCTAGGCAATCAAGGTTGCCCAGGTCAATGCGCTGGTCTCAGACCGGGCATTATGCCTCGTTAAATGCCCACAAGGAAGGTGACAGATGAATCGTCAAAGCTCGTTGCCCTTTGTCTTTCTGGTGCCGACGATTGCATTGCTTGCTATCCTCGCCCTTACGCCAACGCTTTACGCTCTGAGTATGTCTTTCACGGATCGTTCGCTTTTCTCGCCCGATTTCAACTACATTGGCTTTGAGAACTATCTGCAGCTTTGGTCCGACAGACGCTTCCTCAATTCCGCAGTGGTTTCGGTCAAGTGGGAAGTCATCACCGTCACCGGAACCATGATCCTTGCGGTGGGGCTGGGTGTCCTGATGTTTGAATGTGCGTCCCCGCGTGCGCGCAACATCTATTGCCTGATCTTTCTGATCCCGGTCCTGCTGCCAAGGGTCTGTGCGGCCTTTGTCTGGAAATTCGCGTTCCATCCGCTTTATGGGATCGTGACCTATCCTTACCGGGCCATAACGGGCAAGCCGCTTGACCTGCTGGCAGACCCGACTTCGGCGCTGATGGTCGTGGCTTTCGTCGATATCTGGCAATGGGGCTTCTTTTTTGCTGTGATCATCGTGAAGCTGTTGGAATCCCTGCCGCCACAGCCGATCGAGGCCAGCCGTTTGGATTATGCTAGGCCCTGGCAAATCCACTTCTACATTACGATCCCGATGCTGCGAGCGCCCCTTATCAGTCTGGCTTTGGTCAAGGCAATCGAGTCGCTGCGTTCTTTTGATCTGATCTATGTGATGACGCGCGGTGGCCCCGGCATCAGCACTGAAACGCTGGATATGTATGCCTTTTCGCAGGGCTTCATCGAGTCGGGGAAGATTGGCTACGCCTCCAGTATCGCAGTCTTCATGCTCATTCTCACAATCGTCGCCTTTACGATCATCTGGAAGAAGGTGAACAAATGATTGCGCGCGTTATTGGCAAAGCCACACTCGTTTTCTGCGCAGCCTGCGTTCTGATGCCGTTGCTTTGGACATTGATGAACGCCTTCAAGGTCAATGCAGATCTTCTAACACCTGTGCCCAAATTTGTCTTCGAGCCGACATTTGACAATATTGCCTACGTCCTGAGCCGAAGAAGCGTGTTCGGGGCGCTCTACAATTCTCTGATTATCTGCCTCTCTGCGGTTGGTATCGGCCTCGTGCTTGGCCTTCCAGCGGCCTATGCGATTGCGAGGTATCCCAACAGGATCACGCGCGAGATACAGTTCTTTGTGCTGTCGCTGCGCTTCCTGCCGCCGGTTGCGATAGCGATCCCGTTCATGGTGATCTGGCTGAACCTGGGTTTCTACGACACGCGCTTGTCAATGATCGTGACATACAGCCTGATCACCACGTCAATCGCAATCTGGTTGTCGATCCCCGGCTTTCAATCGGTTCCCAAAGAGGTAGAGGAAGCCGCCCGCGTGGATGGCTATGGTCCCTACGCAGTCTTTTTCCGCGTCGCCCTTCCGGTTGCGATGAAAGCGCTTATGGGGGCACTCGCTTTCAGCTTCGTCCTTGTCTGGAATGAATTCATGCTGGCGCTGATGCTGACGGCCAGCAACGCTAAAACGCTTCCCCTCGTCGCGTCTGAAATGTCGCAACAGGGTCTGAATGTGCCGTGGGGTATTCTCAATGCAGCGGTCGTATTGCTCAGCATTCCTCCGCTTTTGCTTTTGGGGCTTCTAGGCAATTTCCTGAACCGCGCCTTCGCCCAGAAGCGCAGATAGAAAGATCAACGCATGAAAGCAATCGTACTCGAGCATGTCGGCAAGCTTGCCATTCGTGACATCGAGCTTCCGCAAGTCCTCGGCCCGAATGACGTCCGGATCGCAGTAGATACCGTCGGCATCTGCGGCAGCGACGTTCATTACTTCAAGCATGGCAAGATCGGCGATTTCGTTGTGACCCAACCGTTGGTTCTGGGCCACGAAGGGTCTGGCATTGTTTCTGAAGTGGGTAATGCTGTCACAGGTCTGAAAGCGGGTGACAGGGTCTGCATGGAGCCGGGCATTCCCGATCCGATGTCGCGGGCATCAAAGCTTGGGCTGTATAATGTTGACCCCGCTGTCACGTTCTGGGCAACGCCGCCGGATCACGGGATCCTGAGATCGTCGGTCGTCCACCCGGCGGCCTTCACCTACAAGCTTCCCGACACAGTGTCTTTCGCCGAAGGCGCAATGGTGGAACCGTTTGCAATTGGCATGCAGGCGGCCGTCAAGGCGCGGATAAAGCCCGGGGATGTGGCAATTGTCACGGGCTGTGGCACCATCGGCATCATGACCGCGCTTGCAGCCCTTGCGGGCGGTTGCAGCAAAGTTATCATGTCGGATGTCAGCGCAGAAAAGCTGTCAGTCGCCCAAGGATATGATGGGATCATCACAGTTGATGTTTCGCAGTCCGACCTTGTGGCTTTCGTTCATGAACGCACCCAGGATTGGGGCGCCGACGTTGCTTTTGAAGCCAGCGGTGCGCCAAAGGTGCTCAATGACGCCGTGCGCTGTGTCAGGCCGGGGGGCTGTCTGGTGATCGTCGGGATGCCACCCAGCGAAGTGCCATTCGATGTGAATGCAGCCGTGATGCGCGAGATACGGATCGAAACAGTATTTCGCTATGCCAATGTCTTCGACCGCGCGCTCGAACTGATTGCTTCTGGCAAGGTCGATTTGAAACCTCTGATTTCGGATACCTACGCCTTCGATCAGGGGGTTGAGGCTTTCGAAAGAGCCGCGCAGGGCCACCACAAGGACATAAAACTTCAAATCAAGATCACAGGCGGAGGGCATGGAAATGGCTGAGATCATCTGCCGAAACATCAGGAAGACCTATGGCGCTATTGAGGTCGTACCGGATTTCAACCTGCATGTCCGTGACCATGAATTCGTTGTTTTTCTTGGCCCTTCCGGCTGCGGGAAATCGACCATGCTGCGCATGATGGCGGGGCTGGAGAACATCACAAGCGGTGAGTTGATGATCGGCGACAAGGTTGTGAATGATCTGGAACCGCGTGATCGTGGTATCGCGATGGTGTTTCAGAACTACGCGCTGTACCCGCATATGACAATCCGCGACAATATCGCCTTCGGGCTGCGTCGCCTGAAGGTTTCTGAAGCCGAGATCACCGCGCGTACTGCCGAGGTGACTTCTGTTCTTGGCCTAGAACCCTATCTTGACCGCAAGCCAACGGAATTATCCGGGGGCCAGCAACAGCGCGTGGCGATTGCGCGTGCCATGATCAAGACACCGGACGTGTTCTTGTTTGACGAGCCGCTGTCCAATCTCGACGCAAAACTGCGCGCGACCATGCGCGAAGAGATTGCGCGCCTCCACAAGAAACTCAAGACAACGACTGTGTATGTGACACATGATCAGATGGAAGCCATGACGTTGGCTGATCGTATTGTTCTGATGAAGGCCGGACGGATCGAACAAATCGGATCGCCGGAAGAGATTTATGAACGCCCGGTTTCTCGTTTTGTTGCTGGCTTCATCGGCACACCGGCCATGAACTTTATTGATGCGACTGTCATGAGTGAGCACGGACAATGCTGCGTCGTGAACAACGAGATCATGCTTGCCCTTGATGGGACGAGCTTCAATGTTGAGCCGGGTCAGCAAGTCGTCCTCGGGGTGCGGCCAAGCGATCTGGTGCAAGACGCCACCGTGACCCCACCGTTGTCGGGGCAGTGCGATCTTATCGAGTACCATGGCGATCATGCGCTGGTCAGCTTTAAAGTTGGTACTAGTTCGCTTCATGCTCTGGTCGCCGCACGAAAGCGCCCTTTTGAGGGTGAACAGGTGAATTTCGCTATTAGGGAGGGGGCAGCTCACTTGTTTGATCAAAAAACAGGCAAATCGCTTCTGCGCGAGTCCCAAAGTGTTGCCGCGGCATAAAGGCAGTACGACCATGACGTAAATTGATATCGATCTTGGATCATCTGGCCTGCGTCTTGTCGGTTCCTTTTTCTGGGCACCATTGCACCGGTCGGGAGTGGGCAAAACCTGGTGGTCGACGTGGTAGGGTAAGGTCTCGGAACAAGGCGGGACCCACCATGGATGTAAGCATTTTTGTCGAGACGACGTTTGACGATGGAGAAACCAAGAGGCGCAATATCGGTCAACTTCGCCGTGCGCCGGACGAGTTTGGTTCCGAGAATTTGGGCCTTCTCCTCGACGAAGCAAAGACCTTGTTGAGGCGCTTGCAGGAAGCGATTGTGCAAAATCAGGTCGGTGAAGCAATAGAGGCTCGCCGGAAATGCGATGGCTGTGCCAAACAACGCGCGATCCACGATGATCGAGGCCGTATTCTCGACACTCTTTTCGGGTGAGTTCGGGTGAAGTGGCCAAGGCTTCGACGCTGCTTGTGCCAACCGGCGGGGGTCGCGAAATCTGGGCCGCAATCACCACTTGCCGGGCTGTTCTCTGACCGTGCGACTCCCGAACTTCGGCGCCTGCAGGCTGAATTGGGCGCCAGGCACTTGTTTCGGGAAGCCGCTCGATTGATCGAAATGTTCCTGCCCTGTTCGGCTCAGTCGAACACGACCGTTCGAAATCGCTTGGGTCGCATCGCCGACGAGCTAGGCCACGACGACGCAAGCCAAGGAAACACGGATACAATCGCGCCGCGCTCACCACTAACCGTTTTCCTGAATGGTGTGCACATACGATGTCGGCCTGAATACCAGAAACGCCATCTGGATGTCGTGGTCGGCAAAGCTGAAAGCCCCAATATGAGTCGGCGGTTTGGCCTCGTGCAGCAAGCCGCCAGTTCTCCTGCAAAGAAACTCCGACATGACCTGATCGCGCAGGGTTGAGACGGTCAGAGCAAAGTGACCGTGATATCAGACGGCGAACCTGCACTGCCGAATTTGGTCAGGTGTGCCGTTCGAGGTCCCGTCACCCACATACTGGACTGGTGGCATATCTCGATGCGGGTCAAGCACATTGAAAATGCGGTGCGGGGACTTCTGCAATTGAAGGGATTTTCAGGGTTGCCGCTACTCTTCGAGCGACCTGCCGATACACTGCGTTGGTACCTTTGGCACGGCAAAGTGATGACCGCCGCGACAATCCTCAAAGTTCTTCAGATCGATTGCGACCGTCTGCACGCCGAAGGCCGAGAACTACAAGAAGCGGCCAAGCGCGTCAGAGCGCGGTGCCAGGACCTGTATTCCTACCTTGCGAACAACTTCGACGCGCTCGTAGACTACGGCCATCGACACCGGAATGGCCTCGCAGTTTCGTCGTCCCGGGCAGAAGGCTGTGTTGGTGACATCGGCAACACCCGCATGGGCAAGCGGCGCATGAGATGGTCACCGCGGGGCGCGCATCGGGTTGCCGTCACTCGGGCCGCTGTGCTTGACGGAAGGCTAGGCGTCTCAAAGCGGGCCGCTTGACCACCAGCTTTTGCCCACTCCCGCTCAACGCGCACTGTGCCGGATTTAAAGGGTCATCCTCAATTTGTGTGGTGCAGAGGAAGCATTCGGGCCCTGAGCAAGTTCGGGCCGGCTCGCCCATACATCGCGCGCTTCAAGGTCTTCAATCGGTTGATCTGGCCTTCGGCTTGACCATTGCTCCACTCCATTTCGATCGCATTCCTGACCGCATCAATGTCTCTGTTCAAGGTTCGGGCGAACCGCACGATGGGCGCCAGGTCCGTTTCGATCGCATCGTCGATCCAGGCGGGCAGCGGGTCTGCTTTTCGACCACGCAAGATGCCATTGAAACGCATGGCGAGGCGCCGCATTGTTGTGAAGGCTGGCGAGCCTTCCTTGAGAACTTCGACTTTTCTCGCTTGTTCCAAGGTGAATTTTCCTCTTGGTTTGATGCAGAGTGCGGCCGCGATAACCGGGGAAATCGCATGCCCCGTTTCCGGGTCCCGGACC
>NZ_MJAP01000027.1 GCF_001884735.1 Natronohydrobacter thiooxidans
GCATCAGCCAGCTGATGGACAGAAAAAACCGGGGCGAACCCATCGGAAAGCGGGTCAGGTTCAGCGCACGCGAACTGATGATCGGAACGAACCGCAACACGGACGGAAGGGAATACAAGCGCCTAGAACATGCCTTCCAGCGCCTTCAGGGCACCCAGTTCAAGACCAACATCAGGACTGGGAATCGAAAAGAAGTCCGCATCTTTGGACTGATCGACGAAGGCGGCTTCGTAATGCGGGAAGAAGGAAAATGGCGCCTCGACTACTGCGAGGTCGTTCTGTCTGACTGGTTGATGCGCGCGATCGAGGCCAACGAGGTAATCAGCATCTCGGAAGACTATTTCCGCCTTCGCCGCCCCTTAGAACGCCGCATCTATGAGATTGCTCGCAAGCACTGCGGTGCGCAGCCAAAGTGGCAAATCGGGCTGGCCAATCTTCAGAACAAGACGGGCAGCAGCGCCCCTCTCAAGAAGTTCCGACTGAACCTGAGACAGATCATCGAAGATGACTGCACGCCGTTCTACAAGATCGAGCTGATGGCTGACGACTTGGTAATCTTCCGGCCACGGTCAGCCTCTACAGCGCTGGCATCTAATATCCGGCTGCCGGAATGGTCCGAGGAGAAAGCCCGCGAGGTCGCCCGGGAGAAGGGCAGGGACTACCACGTCCTACGGTCGGACTGGATGGCCTTCGCTAAGGCGGAATCTGCAAAAGGGAACCCGCCCAAAAATGCCGGTGCGGCCTTTGTGGCATACTGCAAGAAACAGGGTCGCCTACGGTGATAAAAAACCTTGCAACGACGCAACGCGTCGCACAGCATAGCCATGCAACGATGCGCAACGGACCCACAACACCATGAAGTACACACTCTCAGAAGCCGCTGCGGCCACCGGCAAGAACAAAGCGACCATCCAGAGGGCTATAAAAAGTGGGAAAATTTCTGCGCCAAAGGGTGACAACGGGTCATATGAGATAGATCCATCAGAACTTCACAGAGTTTTCCAGCCCGTCGCGCAACGCGTCGTACAACGCCAAAACGCAACGACACGAAACAGCGCGCAATCAGATGGTTTTCCCCCAGATTTCAACACTCTACAGCGGATAGCTGATCTGGAAAAAGAACTTGCCGTGATGGAGGAACGAAAGAACGGGCTGGAGGAGCAGAAACGCCATTTGTCGGACACTGTAGAAGACTTGCGCAAGCGCCTCGACAGCTCAGAAGGTCGCGTTCTGACGCTACTGAACGATCAGAGGCCAAAAGGTTTCTGGAAACGCCTTTTCGGTTAAGCCCCCTGTGCCAGAGAAATCAACCGGCACATGACACTTGAAATATGTAACCCATTGGGGTATATCCTAACATGCAATCGGTAGCAGAAACCCCGATCTTCACTCGCCAGACTGAAAAGCTCTTCACCGAAGACGAAAAACGTGAGCTGATCGATTTTCTGGCAGAAAATCCGCTGGCAGGGGATGAGATTCCGGGAACAGGCGGAGTACGCAAGGTTCGCTTCGCGGCCTCCGGGCGCGGCAAAAGGGGGGGAGCTCGGATCATCTACTACTATCTGGATGACACGATGCCGCTGTACGCACTTCTTGCTTATACGAAGAAAAATCAGGGCGACATGACACCGGACGAAAAACGCACTGTTTCCGCATTAGCGGCCGCCCTTAAGGCAACTAGGAAGGATAAGAAATGAGCTCCTTCGGAGACGATCTGATCCAAGCAATGGCTGAAGCCCTTGCCCATGCGAACGGCGAAGGACCTGCCGTTGTCCATGCCCCCATCGCACCGCGGAAAGTGCGAGAACAGGCCAAGCTGACACAGGCACAAATGGCCCCTCTGATGGGCATGAGCCTGTCAGGATACCGGAAGTGGGAGCAAGGACAGCGCAGAGTCAATGGACCGGCAGCGACCTTGCTGCGACTGATTCAAAAGGAACCAGAACTGGTGAAACGCGCCCTTCTATCCTGATAGGGAAGTGTCACGTTGCAAACCAAACAATACCTTTTCAGTGAGGGTAATATGTCTCGGCCAATCCTGATAATAGCCTCTATGCTCTATGGCTTAACACTACCAGCCCAAGCTGATGGTATTCCAAGATACAACGTTGAAAAATACTGCGTAGATGTCTCAGAAATCAGTGGCGGGTCTGCTATGATCTATAATGGCTGTATAAATATAGAGCAGCAGTCATATAACACTTTGAAAGCTGACTGGGCACAAATTTCATCTAAATCTAGATATTACTGCAATGAAGTGGCAGTAATAAGTGGTGGATCATACAATATACTCGAAGGATGCATTGAACTTGAAACTAACGCCGCAAATACATTAAACTCATTTGAGTACTGAAATATAATGTTTGTAAAAAAAATTGTGATAATAGCAACGTTAATCTCCTCAATAAGCACCTCAGGAAAAGCTGACTTTATTGACGCTCAGTGGACAGTGGTAGAGTTCACTGGTGAAGCTTGGTTTGTTGACGCACAAAGCATAATAGGTAAGACACAGACCTTTAATCGCGGGTATGGGGATGGCATCTTCTATAGGTGCAACTACGCCGGTCAATCATCATCATATACTTATTACGACAACGATGAATTTTTCATAAATCCTGAATTCACCCTCTTCAAGCCAATAAAAGAAGAGATGACGCTTAGTAGCGAGACGCTGTTTGTGCACCGAATTACATGTGAAGGGGACACAGATGCCGACCAGCGACGTGTAATCTATCCCTTTGTCACGAACGAAACTCGACAATCTGCTTGGTACTTGTTCGAAGGCGGCGTGTTCTCTTTGCGACAACCATAAGACATGGAGTAAATTGTGAAATTTATCTCAAGAATTCAACACTCTTTCCCCTATGTCGCGTTTGCGACAGTTGTCCTTGCGTCACCAGCGCTTTCCTTCGGACAAGATGAACAATGGCAATCAGGGTGGGGGCAGGGAGTTTCTGAAGCGATAGTAACTCATGGCCCTGGAAACAGGATATATGTCACTTGCAACGATGGCGGAAGCTCATTTGCTCAAACGGCTATATCGTTCACGCTTGCCGGGCGCGCACCAACTGGAGGACACGTGACTCTTACGTTTGACAACGAAGACCCAGAAAATATTTGGATCACAGATGGTAAAATAACATCGGACTGTCGCGCATGTGCTGATAACTATGAGCGTGTGATCGAAAAACTAAAGATTCATAATTCAGTACATGTTTTGTTTGAGAATAGTGATTCCGCTCGTTTCACTCTAAAAGGATCAAGCTCCGCGATCACTGATTGTATTCCTGACTTTGCACGCTGACTTTTACTTTATTATGTGAATGCCACTCTTCATTTCATGAATGCTTAAGGTTAATTAATATCAACTTTCCAATATATCAGAAAGATCTGTTGCAGTTTTGGTTGTCTGTCTGTCTTTTAAATTATATTTTTTTCTCCCATTGAGAAATCTCATGCACTGTTGCACTCCTAATCGAGGTACAAGCCGAAGTCATCTCAGAGAAAACCAGCCTGTTGCAGTGTGGACAAAATTCTTTCTCACGTTCTTTGCCACCGGGACATGACATTCCGTAAATGGATAATACGTAAAAACCACCACATTTGCATTTTTGGGCTTTGGACACCGTGCGCTCCTTTATTATTCGAATCTTCTGAAATCAGAATTTCTGTGTATAGATATTTATCAGAGTAGAGTAAATTTTAAGCTAATAGTCACTCCATTACTATACCTTTATCGCCATGTCTTGCCTCCGACTCCTTTTCGCGCAGCTGCTCCTGCTCTAGCTCTTCAGCATGTAGCCGCTCGACCTCTTGGGCCTCATGCTCCCGCTCCGTTTCCCTGTCACGTTGCAAGGCAGCGGCACGGTCGGCCAGAT
The DNA here is from genome assembly GCF_001884735.1 of Natronohydrobacter thiooxidans. GTDB lineage: Bacteria > Pseudomonadota > Alphaproteobacteria > Rhodobacterales > Rhodobacteraceae > Roseinatronobacter > Roseinatronobacter thiooxidans_A. The sequence goes on from NZ_MJAP01000027.1 coordinate 3,879, forward strand.
CCGCACTGTCTATACCACGGGCCGCAAGCCGCAGACGATCAGCCAAGCTTTGCGGCGGAGTTTCAGGTTTGTCTGATATCTCTTCGCTGATCGTTGAGCGCTTACCCCCGATACCTGACTGCGCATCGCGCAATGCCCAAGCCTCGCGCATCCGGGCGGCAAGATCATCCTGCGGGCGATCACGCTCATGCCCGCCGCCTTCATAGGCAAGCCCGGACGCAGACGGCGGCAACCTGTCTAGGGCGTGATCTGCCGCCCGCTCAAGCCATGTCCGAACATGTCCGGCCAGCTCTTGGGCAACACGCGCCACCTCGGCGGCATGGGCTTTGACCTCATGCCAGACGCGGACGGCGGCAACCTCCTGTCCGCGTTCCTTCAGCTGCCACGCGCCCACCGACAACTGGGGCAGGGGCGGGCGATCCAGCGCAACGGCCCGGACGGTGTGTTCCAGCGCCTCGGCCTCGTGGCCCCGCTCTTGGGCGAGATGGGCCAGCTCCAGCGCCTCGATGCGCTGCGCCTCAAGGGTGCGGTGGTCGATACGCTCGCCGTGGCCGGCCAGTTCTAAGGCAAGGTTAGCATCCTGCGCCCATGCCTCGCGCCACCCATCCAGAACCTCGACGGCGTTCCAGTCGCGGTTCTTGGTGGTGAAGCCCTCGGCGGCGATCTCGCGGGTGGTCAGCAGGATGTGGGCATGATGATTGCGGTCATCACCTTCGCGCCCAGGCGCATGAAGGGCGATGTCAGCCACCATGCCCCGGTCCACGAACTGCCGCTGGCAGAAGTCGCGCACCAGCTCGACGCGCTGCCCGTGGTCCAGCTCGGCAGGCAAGGCCACCCGGATTTCGCGGGCCACCTGCGAATTCTTCCGGGTCTCGGCCGCTTCGACCGCGTTCCACAGTGCCGCCCGATCCTGCGTCCATTCCGGCGCATGGGCAGGGGCGAGGATTTCGACGTGATCGACGCCACCCCGGGCGCGATAATCGAACGAAAGCCCGGTGCGGTGATCCTCGATGTGGGACGCACTACGATAGGCCGCAGCTGCCGTGGCGCTGCGGCCAGCGGATCGCGAAATCATCGTGGCCCGAAGGTGATAGATCGCCATTTTCGCGCGGTGCCTTAGCAGGGGTTCAAAGGGGAGTGCAACGCCCCTTGCCCACACAAACGTAAAACGTTTGTATAAGTGGGCACTTCGTGCCTTGCAACCTTTCTGCATTCCGGCCAAAAGCACAACCATAGCGAGAGGGATAGTATTGAAATGGCACGGACGATTGAACAGCAGGTGGCTGAAGCTGAGGCAAAACTTGCGCGGCTTAGAACGCGGGCAAAGGCTCAGGAAACACGCCGCAAGATCATTGTCGGGGCCATCGTCACAACCGAAGCTCTGAAAGACCCGAAGATCGCAAAGTGGCTGGCTGCGGCCCTCCGCAAGAATGCGACACGGGACGTAGATCAGAAGGAGCTGAGCAGTCTTCTGACTGACCTCGATGCAAAGGCGCAAAGCGCCGGGGCAGGTCAAGCATGAGCGGTGGCAAAGATTCCTTCGAAATTCTGGCCGACGAGCTGGCCCGCATGGGGCAGCAGATTGCACATCTCCAACGCACCAGCCTCAACAAGAATGAGGCCGATGCCCTGAACCAGAAAATCGTTGAGGGCGTGGAACAAATGAGCGAGGCCGGGCGGACAGTTCACAGCGCCCTTTCTAAGCAAATGTCTCTCGGACTGGACAAGTTACGCTTGGAAGCGATCATTGCGGCCACAGAAGTGGCCAACATGGCTATAGAGAAAAGTCATGCTGAAAGCCTCGCCGCCGCTCAGAACTACTCCAAGGCCGCCGGAGAGGCCCGCAGAGAGGCATGGCGCTACTTTGGCGGGTTCTGGGTGTGGTTGGCCTCCATCGGCGCTGGAGGGGCCGTTCTGGGGCTTCTTGCGGCGTTTCTCATCATAGGCCGGGGGGACGCGCGCGAGTTCGGCCAATATCCGGGCGTCTATTGCACCACTGCGGGTGGCCAGGTCATCACCAACCCGGAAGGCCGTAGGTTCTGCGCCATCTGGATTGACCGCCCGTCCCAGTCTGGGGGCTGACCTCACGGCTGTCCTATCCTCTTCATGGCAATCTACTGCTTGCCACCAGAGCAGGTGGTGGTGTTCTGGGCTCGATACGGGCGAAAAGCCCTAGTGTTATTAGTGTTACCTACGGAGTAGTGTTACGGATGCCAGAACCCCATCTAAAACAAATGTTTAACCCTGTGGACAGTTCCGAAAGGCACGAATTTTGGTTCCGAAAGGCACGAATTTTGGTTCCGAAAGGCACGAACGATTTTGGCACAAGAGTTGGTTCCCGAAAGCACGAACGAATGCGTTTAGCATGCTGCCTGCAACATCGGTTCCCAATAGCACGAATTCCGGTTCCCGAAAGCACGAACATAAGCTAAGAATTATCCATGGCCCTACTTCCAGATCGACACCCTCAGAAAGACTTCTTCATCCTCGACATCGCTGATGTCGTGCCAAAGGACGACATGGCGTCGATGGAACACCCGTTGTTCTCGCTGGCAACGCAGCCTGACATGCGCCACTTGGTTTATCAGAGCGGGGAGAATAGCCTCGAAATCATTCCATCCGGGTTAGGACTGCCAACCATCAAGGACAAGGATATCCTAATATTCT
>NZ_MJAP01000028.1 GCF_001884735.1 Natronohydrobacter thiooxidans
CCAATAAAGGGCTACGCGACACCGTTCCTGAACTTGGCATAGAGTGGCAGCCTCAGCGCTAACTACGGACAGAAGCATATCCCGGCGCGGGAAACCCCTCAGCACCCTGAACAAACGGCAACGCCGTTATCCCACAATAGATGTGAGATGCGAACCTCACCTCGCAGATACGTAATTTAGCGGGGCTTGCTTTTGTGAAGAAACCAACTTGACTCGAAACGCCCTGTTACAGAAGTGACAATCAACACCCATTCATGCTCAGAGCAACCCACCGTCCGCCCGTATGGTGCGGCCCGTGATCCACGCGGCGTCATCTGAGGCAAGGAACGCCACCACTCCCGAAATGTCACCAGTTTGACCGATCCGGCGCAAGGGTGTGCTGATCTCGATTTCCGCGCGGCGGGCTTTAAGGACATCGGCGGTCATGTCCGTCTCAATCAGTCCAGGCGCCACGGCGTTGATCGTGATGCCGCGCGGGCCGAGTTCCTGACTGAGCGCGAGGACCATCGTTGACACTGCGGCCTTAGACGCGGCATAGACTGACGACCCGGACAGCGGCGTCTCAGCGAGGCGGGAGCTGAAGTGTACGATCCGACCGCCGGTCTCCATAACCTCTGCTGCCGCTCGCGTCAGGCACAGCATGCCGCGCACGTTGGTTCCGAAAATAGCCTCATAATGATCCGGGTCAGCCTTTTCTAACGGGCGGTAGTGCCCAAGACCCGCTGCGTTGACCAGTATGTCGAGACGGCCGGTGATCCGGACACAGTCACCGATCAGACGATCACAATCAGCGGGAACCGAGATATCGGCGGCCATCGCTTGTGCGGCGTGCCCAAGAGTGGCCGACAGCGCCTCGGCCTCCACCATGCCGTTCCGGCAGACAACGAATACGCGTGCGCCCCCGGCGGCGAGCCGCCGGGCGACAGCTGCTCCGATTCCGCGCGACCCCCCTGTGATGACCGCAACCTTTCCTGTGAAATCCGTGCTCATGTTAGTCTCCCTTGGGCCGGTTCCGTCGGAATGCTGGTTCTAGATCGGCCTGTTCCATGCGGCGTCGGGGGTCGTGTCAAGCGCCGTGCGCCAGTCGTCGGTTCGGACTACCGGTAGTGCCGCCATTGCCACCACCGCCTTCGCGAAAGCAGCAAGATGTGCCTTGCGGGCCGTATCATCCGATCGGGGCACACCGTGCGCAACATAGTCGGGTGCTACATCATAGCCCATATACTCCAAGGTCAGGCGCCGGACGGGCATCAGGATCGGTCCGATCGGTCCATAGACCCCATCATCGGAAAACCGCTCAACGCTACCACCTGTTGTCACTCCGATCATTGCACGCCGCCCCTTGAAAACGCCCGTGTCAAACCGGCGTCCGTCCACGTAGCCGAAACCGTAGGCCAGAACCCTGTCGATCCATCCTTTGAGAATCGCGGGTGGTGCTCCCCACCACAATGGAAATTGCAGAATCAGATTATCGGCATCCACGATGCGGGCCTGTTCGCGGGCGATATCCTTCGCGAAGGCCCCAACCCGGGCCGCATGTGCCTGTTCGGATTGCACCTGAAATCGGTCCGCATCGGCAACACTGGTCATGTCATGCCGACCTATATCGGGTCGGAAACCTTCGTTGTAAAGATCAGAGACCTGAACCGAATGCCCAGATGCGATAAGCGCCTCAGCCGCCGCGCACGCCATCGCATGGGTGAACGACTTCGGTTCAGGGTGGGCAACAACGATCAAGACAGTCTTGTCGGCCATGATTAGAAATCCACTTTGTCGCCGCCCTTGAGGGCAAGGATTTCCCGCGCCTCGTCAGGTGTCGCGACCTCGTACCCCATGTTTTCGATTATCTCGCGGGCCTGTGTCACCTGCTCCGCGTTACTGACGGCAAGTTGGCCCCGCCGGGCGTAAAGTGAATCCTCGAGGCCCACCCGCAGATGCCCGCCCAGCAAGAGAGACTGCATAGCCATCGGCATTTGGTGACGTCCCGCGCCGAGTACCGACCACCGGTAGTTCTCACCAAAGAGCCGGTCTGCCGTTCTACGCATATGCATTACGTCCTCGGGGTGCGCACCGATGCCTCCCAAAATGCCGAGCACTGACTGCACAAAGAACGGTGGCGTTACGATCCCGCGTCGGACGAAATGATCCAGCGTGTAGAGGTGCCCAATGTCGTAGCATTCAATCTCGAACCGGGTCCCGTTGCCGGAACAAGTTGTCAGGATACCTTCAATATCGGCAAAGGTATTGCGGAACACTCGATCCCGAGACCCTTCGATATATGGCTTTTCCCAGTCGTGCTGAAACTCCGTCATCTTGTCGAGGATCGGGTAGAAACCAAAGTTCATAGATCCCATGTTGAGAGACGCGATCTCAGGTTTGAATACAGACGCGGGTCGTAGTCTTTCTTCGACGGTCATAGTAGGAGCCCCACCCGTTGTTATGTTCACCACGGTGTCCGAGCGCTGTTTGATTACTTTGAGAAACGGTTCGTAGGCTTCTGGAGTTTGGTCCGGGGCCCCGGTCTTTGGATTGCGCGCGTGCAGATGCACGATGGCCGCACCGGCCTTGCGCGCGCCAAGCGCGGCCTCGGCGATCTCAGACGGAGTGATTGGTAGATGCGGTGACATGGATGGGGTATGGATCGACCCAGTAACCGCGCAGGTGATGATGATTTTACGGGACATTCACAACCTCAGAACATGAAATTCGGAATAAGGAGAGACAGCGCCGGGACTAGGGCAATCAGGGCGAGAACGGCGATGCAAATTCCTACTAAGGGGAGTGCCTCGCGGATGACGCGCGTGACGGGTTCGCCCGAAATGGCCGAGGCAATGAACAACAGAATACCAACAGGTGGTGTTGCCATGCCGATGACGACGTTCAAGACCACGACAGTGCCGAACTGGACCGGGTCCATGCCTATCATCGCCTGAAACTGCAATAAGATAGGCATCGTAAGGATCAGGATCGAGATTGGTTCCAGAAACATACCCAGAGCGAGGAGAAACAGGTTCAGCATGAGCAGGATCAGCCACGGGTTGTCCGTGATGGTGAGAACGAGCTCGGCGATGTGCTGGGGGACCTGTTCCAGCGTAAAAACAAAGGACACAATGGATGCCATTGAGGTGATGAACAGGATTGACGCCGAGACAAGCGTGGTGGCAATCATCGCCTCCCACACACGACGCATGGTCAAGTCGCGGTAAGCAAAACCGATAACGAGAGCATATGCGACGGCGACGGCGGCGGCCTCGGTTGGAGTGAAGATGCCCGCCTTGATGCCGACAAGTATGATCGCGGGAAGGAACAGCGCGGGCAGAGTCCGCCCGGTTGCCTTCCAACGCTCACGTCCCATCATCCGTTCGGTCACCGGAAAACCGTCACGCTTTGCGCGCCAAGACGCGTAGGTCAAGAGACCCAAGGCGATAGCGATACCTGGAACGATCCCCGCCAGGAATAACTGCCCGATCGACGTGCCGGACAGAACGCCATAAATGATCATTGTGATGGATGGTGGAATGATCGGCCCCATCACCGATGAAACCGCAATGAGCGCAGCGGCATAGGCTGGGGGTGTGCCCTGCTTAGACATGGTCGGAATGAGGATGGAACCAAGAGCGGAAGCTTCGGCTGTAGCACTGCCCGATATACCAGCGAAAAAACCCGAGGACAGGACCGAGACCGAGGACATGCCACCCCGACGGTGACCCACCATCGCGCGGGCGAAATGCACGATACGATCCGTCACCCCTCCGACGTTCATCAGCGCGCCCGCTAGAAGGAACAGCGGAATGGTCAGAAGGACGAACTGGTCGATCCCGGCCATCATCCGTTGCGGTAGCATTAGCACCATCGCGCCGTTGCCCGAGAGGTAAAGATAGGCCGTACCAGCGATACCGAGAGTCAGTGCAATCGGAACTCCGGACGCCAGGAGCCCAGCAAATATCAGGAAAAACGCACCCATTAGCTCTGTTGTCCTCCGTTCGAGCGAACCTTTTGCATTTCGTTACGTTCGTCTTTTTTTGTAGCGCCGGTCATGGAAGCGTACCCAGAAACGACATCGGCGATGATATGCAGGATCATGAGTGCCGATCCTACGGCGACGGAAAAATAGACATACTTGATCGACATCCCTAGGGAATTGCCCGTCAGTGAGCTCCAGATGAAATCAAGGGCCGGGATTGTTTGGTTGGAAAACCGTGACGCATAGTCGGCGCCATAGAACGTAATAATGACCAGAAATGCGACGATTGGAATTGCGCCAACTGCCTTTAGCAACCATTTGCCGCGGTCCGACAAGGCGGAGGGCAGAAAGTCCAAAGACACGAACTCACCCTTTGAATAGGCCAGTCCGAGAACCAGAAAAGTCTGCCAGATGAGAAGGTAACGACAAAGCTCTTCGGCCCAGATGAGCGACCCGCCCATCACATAGCGCGTCCAAACCTGGGCAAGCATGACGACGACAATGATTGCCATCGAAGTTCCCGCAAGAAACCGCACGACAGCGAAATAAGCACCGACGAGTCTTGAAAGGGCTGTGGGAGTTCGCATAGTGCGACTTTCCTTCTGAAGGTGCGGCCACCACCTATCTGGGTGGAGGACCGCAAAGTTCAGGCAGTAGCGCGGGCGGCTTCGACAAATTCGGCGATCAGCGGGTCTTTCTGGGCCCACTCATCGGTCAGCGGTGCCATCTTGGCCTGCATTTCGTTGAGGTCATCGAGTGGGATGATCTCCACGCCCTTATCCTTCAGTTCTTCGCGACTGGTCAAATCCTGCTCTTCAGCATAGGCCAGCGTCGCCACGACAGCCTTCTTGCCGGCTTCGCGCATTGCGGTCTTCTCTTCGTCAGAGAGGGTATTCCAGAACCTTGTCGAGACAACGTTGACCGCGTGCCACGGATAATGCCCGGTAAGAGTGAAATTTTTTCCGACCTCCCAGAGGTTTTCGCCCAGCATTGAGGACACGTTGATCTCAACTGCGTCAATCACTCCGGTCTCGAGCGCACCATATATCTCGCCATACGGCAGCCCGACCGGAGCCGCACCCAGAGTTTCCCAGATCGCCTTATGCAGTGGCACCGGAACAATACGGGTCTTGAGACCACTCATGTCTGCAACGGTCCTGACCTTCGACCTGACAGAAAGGAAGTGCCGCTGGCCGATGTCCGCAGTGCTCAGCCCGACAATACCCGCTTGCTCCAGATCGTCCTGCATTTTCGTACTGATTGGGCTCAGCGCCAGCTTCTTGAAGTGATTATAGTCCTTAACCAGGAACGGAAGCTGCCAGGCATCGAAGGCGGGGCGCCCGGTTACCAACGGAATCAACACCCCGGAGACCATCGCCATCTCGACAGCGCCCGCCACGGCGGACTCGAGGTTCTGCCTGTCGTCGCCAAGTTGCCTGTTTGGAAAGATTTGGACATTAAACGCGCCAGGCATTTGCTCCTCGAGCGCCTGCGCAAAGCTGGAAGCCAGCTTATGGCCCGGATGGATTTCGTTCGAAGCATGGGCCAGCCGGATCATCTTGCCCGCCGCGCGGGCAATGTGCGGTGCGGCGAGGGTTGCCCCAATAGCGGCACTAGTTTGCAACAGCAGTCTTCTCGTGATCATAGTAAGTCTCCTCCCCTGTGTTTGATCGGCAATCGCCGACCTGAAGTCTTGTCAGTCGATCAGTCTGGCATCGGGTAATCTGCGGCGTTCAGTACCCAGCCCAGTTTCTCGGAAAAGTCCCGGCGGGGTGGGCAGAAAATGTCGACCAGTTGGTTGTGCCCCTCTCCTGTCGCGCGGGTGGTGTGGATCAGCGGCGGCGGGATCACCAGCGCCGACGGCGAAGCCATCGACACAGTCCGGTCGCTTTGCCAATCAGCCATGTCCGTGGTCCAAGGCCAGCGCAGATGGTGATCGAACTGACCTTCAATGGCGAGCGAGCATTGCTCAAAATCGTCGTGATGGTGTGGTGACATCTTGGATGGATCGCGCGGCCCTTCGAATGGGTCCAGCACGTTGATCATCATTGTGGTACACCGGAAGATACGCCCGAAACGACCTTCTTCCTTTGGCACGTCCAGACTGTAGTGCCGCACTTTCCAGCCGCCAACGGGATCCGGCCAAGCCTCAAGCGGAGGGATGTGGCTGCGCGGCGTATCGTATCCCCGGGAATTCGAACAGGCCTCGGCCAGATCCGCCGATCGAATCGAAAACAGCCGTATCATCCGCCCGCCGCCCGGTAATGTAATTGTACTTTCACCGGCGGGAACAAAGGCAATGGACCAGCCCGGCACCTCGGTTGTTGTGCCATTCCAGTCGATCACTGCACCTGACTTAGGCAGCATCACCGCATATTCGTCCGGCTGATCCTTGCGTGAGAAGCTTCCGCCTTCAACCGCTTCGGTCCAAGTCAGAATAAAATTGTGTCCGCGCACCATCCAGATTTTTCCGGATGCATCATCTATTTGGGGTACCTCACGATAGAAATACGCCTCTTGCGGTTCAGCAACGAGTCCCGTCTCAGACGCTCTTGGGAACCCTTCTGAAGCCAGTGCAGAACGGGGGTCTGACTTGTCGTACATTTCTCAGTATTTCCTTGCTTGCTTGATCGCATCCGACATTATCGAGTGTGCCCGCATAGCGGCACTTCTGATAAAACCTTGGTCTGACGAAAGTATGAATACGCTCGCACCCGCTTTGGCCAGCATCGCCGCGTCATCACACGATCCAGGCAGTACTGCGACAGTTCGCCCAGCCTTCGTCGCAGCGGCTTGAACTATTTCGGTCGCCTCCCGTACCTTGGCTGCCGAATCTGTCTCCCGAGAAAAGGCTGCGCTAAGATCGCCACGACCAATGAAAACGCCGTCCAATCCCTCGACTTCCAAGATCTCGTCAATATTTTCGAGGGCTTCTGGATCCTCGATCATCGCGATGATCGCCACCCGTTGATCTTCTGAGCGTATATGCTCGTCCTGCCCGGTCTGACCGAACCCCCCAGCCCGCGTAGTAGGCGCGAAGCCTCGATTGCCACCGTGATACCGTCCGGCAGCGACGATGGCCCGCGCAGTTGCGGCGTCTGTAACGTGTGGAACTAGGATGCCATCTGCGCCACAATCCAAGACAGACAAAATGGTGGCCGGGTCGGGGCTTTGTACACGCACGATTGCGCCAATTCCCCAAGCCCTGCAGGCCAGCACGATCCGGTCAGTAGTCTCACGATTGAAAGGGGAATGCTCTTCGTCAATGACAACAAAGTCGTAGCCAATGCTCCCCATAACTTCAGCTGGCATGGTTGCGGGTACCTTCAGAAAGGTTCCATACATCACTTCCCCCAAGAGAAACCTGGCACGGAAGTTGCGTTTGTGAGCCATACAGAATCCCCCTTGTGTTTCGCGTATAAGAACGCTATCCTCCTATACGAAACATGGGTTACGCAAATCATAAAGTCAACCCCCACTGTCCACTACTCAGGTTGTCTGTCATGCCGAAAATATCATCTGAAAAAACTGAAGGCGTTCAGAGCGTTGTCCTCGCACTCTCAATTCTTGAAACCTTAGGAGATGCGCGAGGCCACCTTGGTGTAACATCTCTTGCTGAGTCGCTCGGGACCACGAAAAGCAGGATCCACCGGCACCTTCAGACCCTTGTTCAGCAAGGGTATATCGTGCAGTCCCCGCTAACGGAGCGCTACCGACTGGGGTCAAAACTGATTGAACTCGGCAATGCCGCCATTAGTTCGTCGGACATAGTCGGTATCGCATCTCAACCGATGCGCGCCCTTAGAGACCAATGTGACCAAGCCGTTATCTTGGGGCAAATAGAAGAGGAAGGGATTCGCATCCTAACAACGCTTAGCGGCAAGGCGGCGGTTGAAGTTGGCGTTCGGCCCGGTTCAGTCCTCGACTTTTCAACATCAGCACAGGGCAAGATGGCGTTAGCCTTCATGTCCGAAAAACATCGCGAACGGGTCTTTGCCCGTCCGCTGCCTGAGGCGACCCCGTATTCCATTACGGATCTCAATGTTCTTAAAAAGCACCTACAGGACATCCGGGCACGCGGCTGGGCGGAAGCACCGAATGAGGCTGCCATAGGCTTGAACGCTCTCGCTTTCCCAGTTCTGGGCCCCTCAGGGGAACTCTTGGGCAGCCTGGCGATTGTTGGATTGACCCAGTTCATCAAGTCACCACCGGCAGAAGATCAGATCAGGGCTGTCGGGACGGCTGCAGAGCAGATTTCAAACGTGCTTGGTTACTACGGCCAGCTACCCGGTACTTGGCGCTGACCGAAAAGTTTGGACTATCTTAGTCGTTCAGGCCGATCACGTTGGCTGCATTGGTCGCGACCATCGCGTGTATCTGGGCGTCTGAGTAACCCTGTTCAATGCACGTGGCGACGCCGCGACGCATTCCCGCTAGTGGCAGGATGTTTCCGACTTGCCCAAGATCGGAACATAGGATCGTACGCTCCGGTCCGACATGATCAATGAACATCCGAAGCTCTTCGTTGGTCCGGTTACGGAACTTCGATCCTTCGATAAAATATGCAAGTGAATGCTCCAGATACGCGCCCATGGCCGCGATCGCCTCCATGTCGTCGATCGTAGCACCCACAATATCCTCCGGATGGGTGAAAATCAGCCTTTCAATGCCGCGTTTGCGGGCCTCCTCGAAAACTACCCGGGTTTCTGAGGCATGGATGTGCCCGCTGGCAAGCGCCATTCCCGAACTCGCCACCACATCCAGCACGTCTAGGACCTCGGGGCGCAACTTACCGTCCTCGAACAGCGGGATCGCTTGTGCTGGGCGGATCTTCTGCGTGGTTGCTGGATGCACACTCTCCGTTGCGTTCGCCCAGTTTAGGTGATTCTCCGCCGCGAGGGTTGGCAGCCAGACGATCCGCCCATCTGTCGCAGCGCAATGTTCGACCGCATAAGGATTGAAGCCCCCGATCACGTTGTTAAGTACGATGCTGGACAGGACCTGCGTTTTCAGGTCGGGATAATGAGCACGGATCAGCGCAGCGGTCATTGTCCCAGCATAATCGTGATCCTTTGTCACCGCCGCCGCAAACCCCGCATCCGACAGAACCTTGGCTAGATCCAGATGATCGATTGCACGCTGAGCAATGGATGGACCGCTGTGCACATGAGGATCCACGGCACCCTGTAGGATCTCACTGATTCGGTCGGCCTGATGGCGCTCGATCGTTTCAACTTCTGTCATGAGTTTTCTCCCGATGCGCTATCTTCTCGACGCTTGTTTCATGGTTCAGATCAAAGTTCTGCCTGCCGGAACATTGCAATGATTATTTCTGGCCTCCCAGATTGTCAATCCTCGGGCTTAACTGTCTGACGTCAGCACCTGTGGGAAAGATTTGATAATTTGAACAACGAAGGGTTTCTGGTTCATCGTAGCCTTTAAGGAGCGATGAACAAGAAGCCCGGAACATCGAAAGACGCAGCTGACAAGCACGCCATTATCATCGATGTCGCCGCGACGCCCGCGCGCCTCAGCCAAGAAATCGTGGCCGCCCACATCGCAAGAGAGGATTTTCGAGATGCCCGAACAGGTATGTGTAACCGTCTATCAGTTTGAAGAACTGTCAGACGCCGCCAAAGACAAGGCCCGCGACTGGTGGCGCGCGGGGGGCATGGATTATGACTGGTGGGAGGGCGTCTATGACGACTTTGCCCGCATCTGCGAAATCCTTGGCGTTGACCTCAAGACCCGCGCAACACGCCGGATGAACGGCAGCACCGGAAAGCAGCTTTGTGTCTGGTTTCGCGGATTCAGCAGCCAAGGGGACGGGGCGTGCTTTGAGGGCGTGGCCTCATATGCCAAGGGAGCCGCGCGCGCGATCCGCGATTATGCCCCCCAGGACAAGACCCTTCACAGCATCGCAGACCGTTTACAGGACGTGCAGAAGCGTAATTTCTACCAGTTGCACGCAGCAATCAGCCATCGCGGCCATTATTACCACGAGTATTGCATGGATATCAGCGTCGAACGCAATAGCCAGACATATCAGGTCATGACCGACGACGCCGAGGATATCATGATCGAAGCAATGCGCGATCTGGCCCGCTGTCGCGTAGCCCTTTATTGG
>NZ_MJAP01000029.1 GCF_001884735.1 Natronohydrobacter thiooxidans
GCCTTGTCTTATGATTTTCTCCGGCTCCCAGGTTAGAAGGGAGCCGCTGCCCGCCACGCCATTTATGGCGGGCAGCGGCGGCGGTCGGATCGTGTCCGCCTGGGTCATTCGGGACCGTAAGTGAGTAAGATCGGCCGCCGTCTTCACCAAGGGCCTGAACGGATACGCGTGTTTGCGCCACGCATGACAAGGATAGGACTGGCGAAGATGACAGAGCATACCATCGGTATCGACATTTCGAAAACCCATCTCGACGCATTCCGGCTGGAAGATCAGGCGGCGCGGCAGTTTGAAAACTCGGTGCGGGGCTTTCGGGCCCTCATCAAATGGCTCTGCCAGAAGCCTGTTGCCCGGATTGTCTTCGAACCGACAGGCCCCTATCATCGGGCCTTCGAGACGGCACTGTCGGGCAAGTTCCCGCTGGTCAAGGTCAATCCGCTGCAGGCGCGCCGCTTCGCCGAAGCTTGCGGAACGCGGGCCAAGACGGATGCTGTCGATGCGCGCATCCTCGCCCGCATGGGGGTTGCGTTGAAGCTGGAGCCGGATGCGCCTGTTTCGGAAACCCTGTTTGCTCTCAAAGACTTGCAGGTGGCCCGCGCCGGGCTGGTCAAGGAGCGCGTCCGTCTGCGCAACCGCAGCCATGTGCAGCTCAATCCGGTCTTGAAGCGCCAGATCAAGGTGCGCCTGACACTCGTCGAGCGCCAGATCGCCGAGTTGGATGCCGAGATTGCAAAACATATCACCCATGACGAGGACCTGGGGCGCAAGCGCGAGATCCTGTGTTCGATCCCCGGTATCGGCCAGATCGCGGCAGCTCTGATCCTCACCTTCCTGCCGGAAATCGGCACGCTTGAGCGAAAGCAGGCCGGAAGCCTCGCCGGGCTGGTGCCCCACAACCGCGAGTCCGGTCAATGGAAGGGCAAATCCTTCATCAGCGGAGGCCGAAAGCCCCTGCGCGATGCGCTCTACATGCCCGCCCTCGTCGCCATGCGGTTCAACCCGGACCTCAGGGCAAAATATGCCGAACTCCGCGAGGCCGGAAAGCCCGCCAAGGTCGCCATCGTGACCCTCATGCGCAAGTTGCTCGAAACGGCGAACGCGCTCGTCAAGGCAAACCGCCTTTGGGTCGAAAAACACCCTTGATCAAGACGGATACTCACT